>JBGAKQ010000009.1:0-152689 GCA_044224295.1 Lacunisphaera sp.
GGCTTGGGCGATGAGGCCCAAGCCCGCGGCGATCAGGAATACCGAATAAAAGGTCCCGCGGCTGAGCCCGAGGATCAGCGAGGCATCGGGTTCCCGATAGACTTCGCACCAGGCGCGGACGAGGGCGTAAGCGATCAGGAACTCGCCTGTGAGATGTCCGGGCGAGCGGCGATCCGGGCGCGCGACGTCCGTTTTCCAAAAACGCCACTGGAGATACGCAAAAAGCAGGACCCCCTCAAGCGCCGCCTCGTAGAGTTGCGACGGATGCCGCGGGTCGGGGCCGGCGCCGGTGTTGGCGAAGATCACGGCCCACGGAACGACGGAGATTTTGCCCCAGAGCTCACCATTGATGAAGTTCGCGACCCGGCCGCAAAATAGTCCGATCGGCACGGTGGTCAGGACGATGTCGGCCACCTGGAGCATGCTTTCCGGACGTTTCCGGGTGAACCACCAGAGCGCGACCGCGACCCCGGCCATGCCGCCGTGACTCGCCATGCCGCCTTCCCACACCCGGAACAGCATCAGCGGGTCGCTGAAAAATGCGGCCGGCTGGTACAGGAGGAAATAGCCCAGCCGACCGCCCACGATCACGCCCGCGACCAATGCGGTCATCAGGTCGAGGATGGCGCCGCTATCCATCGGGCTGCGCCCGGCGCGATGATAGCGCCGCAGCAGCCACGCCGCGCCGACGAAACCAGCCAGGTACGCGAGGCCATACCAGCGGATTCCGAAATTGCCGCTGAAGCGAAGGGCGAAGGGGCTGAGATCGTGGACCCAGAAGGCGAGCATGGCAGGGTTCAGAAAAGAGCGGGCGGAGGCGGGGGACACAATTTCTTTCAATCACCCTGCGCGGGATTAATGGTTGGTCCGGCGGCCAATGTTTCCTTGCCGGTTCCCGCGGGCCGGCGCTTATTCAGGGGATGAGTCTTCCCCAGACGACCCCCCTCAACGCCTTCCACCGCGCGCACGGCGGCCGGATGGTGGACTTCGCCGGATGGGACATGCCCGTCCAATACAAGAGCATCCTCGAGGAGCACAAGGCGGTGCGCTCGCGCTGCGGTTTGTTTGACGTGAGCCACATGGGCGAGGCCGATGTGCAGGGACCCGAGGCGCTCAAGTTCCTGCAGCACCTCGTCACGAATGACTGCAGCAAACTCTTTCCGGGTCGCGTTCTCTACACGGTGATGTGTTACCCGCACGGCGGCGTGGTGGACGACCTGCTCGTGTACATGCGGGGCGAGGGGAACTACCTGCTGTGCATCAACGCCGGCAACATCGCGAAGGACATCGCGTGGATCAAGGAGCAGGCCCGGGGTTTTAACGTCACGGTCACCGATCGATCGCCCGACTACGCCCAGCTGGCGATCCAAGGGCCGACGGCGGCGGCGTTGGTTCAGACCCTCACCAAGACTGATCTCGCTGGCATCAGGTATTACCACTTCGCCGATGGCGAGGTCGCTGGGGTGAAGTGCCTCATTTCCCGGACGGGTTACACCGGTGAGGACGGCGTCGAGTTGTATTGCGCCGCCGTCGACGGTGTACGGTTGGCCGAGGCAGTGGTGGCCGCCGGAGGCCCGTTCGGTTTGGAACTGGCGGGACTGGGCGCGCGGGATTCGCTCCGCTTGGAAGCGGGTTTTCCGCTCTACGGTCACGAGATCACCGACCAGATCACGCCCATCACGGCCGGGCTTGGCTGGGTCGTTAAGTTCGACAAAGGATCCTTTATCGGGTCCGACGTGCTCAAAGCCGAAAAGGAGAAAGGATCGGCCAAGAAGATCGTTTTCTTCAAAACCGGCGATCGGCGCATCGTGCGCGCGGGTTCGCCGGTCCTAAACGCTTCCGGTGCCGAGGTGGGTCAGGTCGTTTCGGGCACCTTGTCGCCGATCCTCAACGAGGCCATTGGTTCCGCGCTGGTTGATGCGGCCGCCGCCAAGGAAACCCTCCAGGTGGACATCCGCGGCACCAAGCTGAATTTGCACCTCGTCAAGCCGCCCTTCGTCCCGTTAAAGAAGAGCTGATTTCCGCATCCCATGAGCAACATTCCCGCAGACCTCCGTTACGCCAAGTCCCACGAATGGTTGAAAGTCGCCGCCGATGGCACGGCCGTGGTGGGCATCACCGATTATGCCCAGAGCAGCCTCGGTGACATCACGTTTGCACAGTTGCCCAAGGTCGGTGCCGCCCTGAAGGCCGGTGAGACGTTCGGCGTGGTCGAGTCGGTGAAGGCCGCTTCGGACGTGTATGCGCCCGTTGCCGGGACCGTTTTGGAGGTTAACAAGGCGCTCGATTCGAACCCGGAGAAACTCAACCAGGCGCCCTATGGCGACGGCTGGATGATGAAGCTCAAGCTGGCGAACGCGGCCGATGCCGGAACCCTCCTGAGCGCCGCAGATTACGCGAAACTTGTGGGCTGAGGCTGCGTCTTTCCGGGACGCTCTGATTCAGACCTCAAGATCTCCCCACCGGATGCAATTTCCAGTCCGTTCCACGCTTTCACTCCTCGCCCTGCTGGGCGCCAGCCTCGTGGCTGGTTGTGGCAAGAAATCCGCGACCGCGGGCGGCCCGGGCGGCGCCGCGAATTCGCGCCAGCCCGTCGAAGTCACCACGATCGCGCGGCGCGATTTGGTCGAATCGCTTTCCTTGGTTGGTTCACTCGCTCCCAACGAAACCGCGCAGATCCGCGCGGAGATCGCCGGGCAGGTCCGTGCGGTCCAGTTTCAGGAAGGTGACCAGGTCAAGAAGGACCAGGTGCTCGTCAGGATCGACGACGATGAACTGCGGGCGCAACTCGCCCAGGCGGAAGCGACGTTTCACCTGGCCGAACTGAATCTCAAGCGCAGCGAAAACCTCACCGAGGCCAAGTCGATGTCGCAGGCCGAGGCGGACCGCATGCGGTCCGAACACGCGTCGGCGAAAGCCGCGCTTTCGTTGCTGCGCGTTCGCGTCGCGAAGACCGAGATCAAGGCGCCATTTGATGGCGTGGTGGGCGCCCGGACGATTTCCCCGGGCGATTACATCACGGCCGCCACGGTGATCACGACCCTCGATGACCTCAGTCGCCTGAAGATCGATTTCCAAGTGCCGGAGCGTTTCACGTCCAAGGTCAAGCCGGGCACCACGTTCACGGTTCGGGCGCAAACTCCGGCGGGGGAAGCGACCGCGCAGGGCGAAGTTTATTTCATCTCCTCCGTGATCGATCGCGCCACGCGCTCGAGCCAGGTGAAGGGATATGTCGGCACGGCGCCGGCCGGCTTCCAGCCGGGGATGTTTGCCGGCATCAATCTCGTGCTGGAAGTTCACCGCGGCGTCCTGGCCGTGCCGGAAGGTGCGATCCTGACGACCGCGAGCGGCTCGCAGGTCGTCGTCGTTCGCGACAAGGGCGGCGACAAGGTCGCGGACCTGGTGCCGGTGCAGTTGGGCCTGCGGGAGCGCGGTCTCGTTGAGATCACCCCGCTGAAGCCGGACGCGCTTTCGGAGAACCTGCAGATCGTCGCCTCGGGCGTCGGAGCGGTGGTGCTCTACCAGGGCGTGAAACTCGATCCCCGTCCGCTGCGCGCGGAATTCCGCCTGGGAGAATAAACCCATGGTGCTGTCCGACGTTTCCATCAAGCGGCCGGTGGTGGCACTGGTCGCTTCCATCGTGGTCGTGCTCATTGGCATCCTGAGTTTCGCCCGCCTGCCGGTGCGCGAGTACCCGCTGATCGATTCGCCGGTCGTCACGGTGGAGACGAGTTACCGCGGGGCTTCGGCGGAAGTGGTCGAGGCCAAGATTACGGAGCCGTTGGAGAAGGAAATCGCCTCGATCGACGGCATCCGGGTCATCCGCTCGAGCTCCCAGGAGGAGCAGTCCCGCATCACCATCGAATTCGGCCTGAGTCGCAATGTCGACGAAGCCGCCAACGACGTGCGCGACCGGGTCAGCCGTGGGCGCGGGCGGTTGCCGGACGAGATCAACGAGCCGGTCATCACCAAGGCCGACGCGGATTCGAGCCCCGTCATCACGCTCGCATTTAACTCCGATCTCTACAGCCGGCTCGAGATCGTGGAAATGGTGGAGCGGGTCGCAATCCAGCGGTTGCAGACAATTCCGGGCGTCGGCGTTGTGAGCGTGCGCGGACCGCGCTACGCCATGCGGCTGTGGGTCGACAGCGATCGTTTGGCGGCGCACCAATTGACGGTTGCCGACGTGGAGGCCGCCTTGCGCCAGCAGAACGTGGAAATTCCCGGTGGCCGCATCGAATCCACGGCCCGCGAATTCCCGGTGCGCATCGAGGGCCGCATGACCCAGGTGAGCGAATTTGAAAACCTCGTCGTCGCCACGCGGGGCACGCACCAGGTGAAGTTTACTGACATCGGCCGCGTCGAACTCGGCTCCGAGGAATACCGTTCCGAGGCTTACTTCAAGGGCAAGCGCACGGTGGGCGTCCAAGTCCTGCGGCAGGCGCAGGCCAACCTGCTGGATGTGGCCCGCGGGGTGAAGGCGATGATCCCGCTCATCAAGGCCGATCTGCCTGAGGGCGTGAACGTGGAAGTGGGTTTCGACAGTTCGGTATTCGTCGATCGCTCCGTGCGCGAGGTCTACAAGACTCTGTGGGAAGCGGCGACCCTCGTGGTGCTGATGATTTTCCTCTTCCTGCGCGACTGGCGCGCCACGGTGGTGCCGCTTTTTGCCATCCCCGTTTCCATCATCGGCTCATTTGCCGTGATGTCCTGGATGGGTTTCACCATCAACACCCTCACGCTGCTGGCACTCGTGCTGGCCGTGGGTCTGGTGGTCGACGACGCCATCGTGATGTTGGAAAACATCTATCGCCGCATCGAGGAAGGCGAGGGGCCCATTCATGCGGCGATTTATGGCGCCCGCCAGGTGGCGTTCGCCGTCATTGCGACGACGCTGACCTTGGCGGCGGTGTTCCTGCCCGTGGCCTTCCAGTCCGGCCAGACCGGCCGGCTGTTCTTCGAGTTCGGCATCACGCTGGCGGTGTCGGTGCTGGTCTCCGCGTTCGTCGCCCTGACGCTGACGCCGATGATGTGCTCGCGGGTCTTGAAGGCCAGGCTCGTGAATGGCGTCGCCCAGCACGGATGGTTCTACCACAAGACCGAGCCCTTCTTCGTGCGCCTGAATGGCTTGTTTTCAGGAACGCTGCGGGCCGCGTTCAAGGTGAAGCCGCTGGTGCTGCTGGGTGCCTTGCTGTTCACGGTCGCGGGGCTTGGGCTCTACACGCAGCTGCAGCGGGAGCTGACCCCGACGGAGGATCGCGGTATCTTTACCGCCAATCTCATCGCGCCCATCGGGGCGACGCCGGAGTACCTCAAGCTCTACTCCTACGACATGGAGCAGATGATCCTGAAGATTCCCGAGATCGACCGGACGTTCCACCGGACAGGCGACGGCGGCCGCGCTTTTGTATTTGCCACCCTGAAGCCGTGGGAGGAGCGCACCCGCAAGACGCAGGAGATCGTGGGCCAGTTGCGCCGTGACTTCCAAAAGACCGTCACAGGCGGCCAGGCCATTGCGAACCCGGTGCGCCCGTTCAGCAGCGGCCGCGGAGGCAACGCGGGCGGCAGCATTCAGCTTGTGCTGCTGGGCAGCGATTTCACCGAACTGCAACGGATCGGCGTAGAGTTCATGAAGGCCATGCGCGAAAGCGGACAATTCATGCAGCCGCGCGTGGATCCGTCACCCACGAAGCCCCAGCTTGATGTGAAGATCGACCGCGCCAAGGCGGCGGATCTGCGCGTGCCGATCAGCGCGGTGGCCTCCACCTTGGAGTCGCTGCTGGGTGGCCGCCGCGTCACGGAGTTCCAGCGGGGCAACCAGCAGTATTACGTCATGGTGCAGGTGACTGACGCAAACCGCGCGACGCCGAGCGATCTCGCGCGGCTGTATGTCCGGTCGACCGACGGGGTTCTCGTCCAATTGAGCAACGTGGTGAGCTGGTCCGAGACCACCGTTCCGGAAAGCTACCCTCACTTCAACCGCCTGCGATCAGTGACGGTGTCCGGCCAGCTGGCAGAGGGACGCACGATTGGCGACGGGGTGGAGTTCCTCAGTGCCTTGGCGAAAAAGACGCTGCCGCCGGGCTACACGTACGCGTGGGATGGCGAGACCCGTGAATTCGTGGAGAGCGGCAACGACACCTTCATCCTCTTCGGTCTGGCGCTCCTGTTTACCTTCCTGATCCTCGCGGCGCAGTTTGAATCATGGATTCACCCCGCCACGATCTTCACGGGCGTTTTCATCGCGATCGCGGGCGGCTTGCTCGTGCTGTACTGCACACGCTTCTGGGGTGTCGCCATGACGGACAATCTGTTCTCACGATTCGGACTCATCATGTTGATCGGCCTCGTGGCCAAGAACGGCATCCTGATCGTGGAATTTGCCAACCAACTCCAGGTGGAGAAGGGCGTGGGCGCGATCGAGGCGGCGTTCGAAGCCGCGACGATTCGCTTCCGGCCAATCCTGATGACCTCAATCTCGACCGTGCTGGGCGCCGTCCCGATCGCCTTCGCGCACGGTGCGGGTGCGGAGACGCGCAACCCGATGGGCATCGTCGTGGTCGGCGGCCTGATGCTCTCAACCGTGATCACCCTCTATGTGATCCCGATCGTGTACGTGATCATGGACAAGCTTTGTGTGCGGTTCACCGGCCACTCCAGCGCCCAAGGCCTCATCAAGGCTGCGGAAATTGAACGCGAAACGAGCGGAATCGCGCCGGCACCGGCCCACGCGAAATGACGCATCGCCTTACAACCCTGGTTTTGATTCTGGCCGCGGTGCTTGCGGGCGCGGCCTTCGGGCGCACGCGGGCCGACGAACTCAAGCAGGCGCAGGACACGCTGACTGTACTGAAGGATCGTTATGGTGACCAGCATCCCCGCCTCACCGAGGCTCGGTTGCGACTGGCGGTGTGGTCGCGCTTTGAAAAGCAGCAGCGCTCCGAACCGCTCATTCTCCAGCAGGCGTGGGTGGAGCAGGATGTCCTTCGGCTCAAGTATCTAGAGAAACACCCCGAGGTCGTCGAGCAGCGCGCGCGGGTCACGGCGATGGAAGCGCAGTACGCCGTGGCGCCGGGCAGCCCTGACGTGTTGTTGGAAGCGATTGGCGAGCAGGCGGCGATGGCGACGCACTTTGGGGAAAATCATCCCAAGCTGATCGACCAGGGGCGCAAGGTGGCCGCACTGCGGAAGTACTTGCTTGGACCGGGTACGGACAGCGTCGAGTTGCGACTGGCGCGGGCCATGCAGGAGTATTACAGCGCCCGCTACGATGTGAACCACCCGAAGCTGGTCGAAGCCGCGGCCAAGGTCGCGGCCTTGGAAAAGCAGAACTGACGTCCGCCGGCCGCGGGCAAAAAAAATCGCCGCACCCGAGGTGCGGCGATGGAGCGTAGGGACTGATCCGGCCTTATTCGGCGATCTTCGCAGCCTTGGCGGCCTTTTGGCGCTGGCCGGAGTTCAGGATGCGCTTGCGGAGGCGCAAGTTCTTGGGCGTCACCTCGACGAATTCATCGGCCGCGATGTACTCGATCGATCGCTCGAGGGAGAGTTTCGTGGCGGGCGTGAGGCCAGCCGCGACACCTTCACCCTGCGAGCGGAAGTTCGTGAGCTTCTTTTCGCGGACGGCGTTGATCGCGATGTCCTCGTTGCGGGGATTTTCGCCGACGATCATGCCTTCGTAGACCTGTTCGCCGGGGTTCACGAACAACTTGCCGCGCTCCTGGCACATGACCAGGGCGTACGCGGTGGTCTCACCGGCTTCGGTCGCGATGAGCGTGCCGGTGATGCGGGTGAGGAGTTCACCGGCGTAGGGGCCGTACTCCTTGAAGAGGTGGGAGGTCACGCCACGGCCGGAGGTCGCGTTGACCACGTCGATCTCGAGGCCGATGAGGCCGCGGGTCGTGATGGTCGCCTCGATCATGGTGGAGTGCGGGAGCTTCTCCATGTTCGTCAGGCGGCCCTTGCGGTTCGCCAGGTTCTGCATGATGGCGCCCACGCACTCGTCGGGCACTTCGATCCAGACGGTCTCGTACGGCTCAAGGCGCTCGCCATTCGGGCCCTTCTTCTCGATCACCGTCGGGCGGGACACGAGGAGTTCGAAGCCCTCGCGGCGCATCGTCTCGACGAGGACGGCCACCTGCATGGCGCCACGGGCCTTGACGTTGAACACGCCGGCCTTGTCGGAATCCTCGATCTGGATGGAAACGTTCGTCTTCAGCTCGCGCATCAGGCGCTCACGCAGCTGGCGGGACGTGACGAGCTTGCCTTCCTGGCCGACGAGCGGGCCGTCGTTGACGCAGAACTGCATCTCAAGGGTCGGCGGGTCGATCTGCTGGAAGGGCAGGGCGTGGGCATTCTCACGCACGTCCAGGGTGTCGCCGATGTCGACGTCTTCAAAGCCCGACAAGCCGACGATGTTACCGGCGGATGCGCTTTCGACTTCGCGCTGGCCGAGGCCGGTGAACTCGAAAATCTTGGTGATCTTGGCGCGGACCTTCTTGCCGGCTTCCGCGTGGCGGATGACGAAGACCGGGTCGCCGACGTTGATCTTGCCGCCGAGGATCTTGCCGACGGCGATACGGCCGACGTAGTCGCTCCAATCGATGTTGGACACGAGCATGTGGAACGGCTCGTCCGGCTTGGCGAACGGGGGCGGGACGTGGTCGATGATCGTCTGGAAGAGGGGCGTCATGTCCTTCTTCTCCTCGCCGAGGTGGTACATCATGTAGCCGTCGCGGCCGGAGCCGTACACGACGGGCGCGTCGAACTGTTCCTCGGTGGCGTTGAGTTCCATCAGGAGTTCGAGCACCTTGTCGTACATCTTCGCCGGGTCGGCGTTGTCGCGGTCGATCTTGTTGATGACGATGACGACCTTCAGGCCGTGGGCGAGCGCCTTGCGGAGCACGAAGCGGGTTTGGGCCTGGGGGCCGTCGTAGGCATCGATCACGAGGAGCACGCCGTCGACCATGCGGAGGGCGCGTTCGACCTCGCCGCCGAAGTCGGCGTGGCCCGGGGTGTCGAGGATGTTGATGATTTTGTCCTTCCAGTGAACCGAGGTGTTCTTGGCCTTGATGGTGATACCCTTCTCCTTCTCAAGGTCCATGGAATCCATGGCGCGTTCCTGCACCTGCTGGTTGGCGCGATAGACGCCGCCTTCCTTCAGCAGTTGGTCAACGAGGGTGGTTTTGCCATGGTCGACGTGGGCGATGATGGCGATATTGCGGATGTTCTGGTTCATGTTCGGGCGGACCTGTTTAAAGTGGGAAAACGGTCACGCTGCGTGCCGCCATGGGGCTTGGCAAGCAGAACCTTGGCGGGCGCACTCCGCAGGCGATCCCGCATGCGGCCGGTGGCCGGAACCCCGTGTGGCGCGGGCGCTTGCGCCATTCTCCAGAAGCGGGCCGGCGCTCGCCAAACTATGGCTGGCCGGCGAGCGCCGCCCCTTCCGGGTTAGCAGAAATACGGTCAGCGCGCCGGGCTGGTGAACGCCTTTAGGTTCCGGACATCACACCAACCCAGCGCACTGACAAAGTGTGCTGCCTCTACAAAAGATAAAGGCCCGGGCTCCGTGCGGGGCCCGGGCCAAAATCGGAAGTGGGTGCTCGCCACGCACTCTTCTCCATTCGCATCGCATTGGGCGCCTCGCTTTCGCGGGCCGGATGCTTCCCGACGCTACTCACCGCGGCATGCGATGCTGTCGGTCTCATAGCGGGACCGTCCCGGTCCTTTCGGCACCGGAATCTTTCGAGTGAGGCCTCTGCGCCCGGTTCGGCTCCATCTGCCGATGGTTGGCTCGCCGGACGGGTGTTGGCACGCCTGCAACGTCTGCATTTCGCACCAGCACCTTGTCACGGGGACGGCCCCGGCTTTTGGCCGGGCGTTGGCCCCGTGTAACGGGTCTGACCTCTTACCTCTCAGGTTGCTTTCGACTTGCGGTTGGGTGACGCGGTTTTACGCGCCGCCCCAAGGAGGAGGTTTTGCGAGCTTTGCCAGACTCGCCCGCTCCCCGCTGCGCCGTGCCCCTTTCGCGCCCCGCGGTAAAGCCGGGCCTTTTGGTGGGGTGGACCCACCGAGACACTGCGCTGCGTCCTGGTTATACAGTAGCAACCATAACCCTCTGGGTAACTGCATCAGTGCCGGGCCCGAAACTGGCCCGTCACCTGACTCGACTTGGACGCGGTTTCTAATTCGCGCCTGGTCGCACAGTTCCTTTGTCGCAAAACTGGATCGGCTGCGACGCCGTCCAGAGGAACTGGTGATATTTGCCTGCCTGCGGCTCGCGCCGCTGAGGGGAGGGCGTCACCAATTAACGCTCTCCTTTCCCCGGTTGCCCGGGATTATCCCAGTCGCGCTCTCGGCGGGTTTTTCATGCCGCCGCACTGCGACTGTTCTATCAAGGAACGGTAAAGAAATGCGGCCGAACCCCCGGAATGTCACGGGTTTGTTCCTCCCATCTTATTCACCTGCTGCCCGCCGAAGTTTTGCATTAGCGACGGTGAATAACTTGTGCCCCCGCGGTTGCCCGCAGGTTGTTCACATCCCGTCGCCAGTTCAGACCTGCGGTCGTGAGTTCGGTCGCGGGGGCGGCGGGTTGTCCGTCGGGGCCGCGGGCAGTTCGATCACAAACGTCGAGCCGCGGCCAACGGTGCTCTCGCAGGACACCCAGCCCTGAAGGCCGGTGATTAGGCTCTCGACGATCCAAAGCCCGAGGCCCGTGGATTGTTCGCCGCCGGTCGGCCGGGCCGCACCTTTGCCGTAGCGCAGGAAGATGTACTCGAGGTCCTCCGGGCGGATGCCCGGTCCGTGATCCGCAAAGGCAACGCGCAGCTTGCCGTCGATCCAACGGGCGGTGATCCGCACTTCGGTGTCGAGCCGCGTGTACTTGATGGCATTGGAAAGCAGGTTGTCCAAAACCTGGCGAAGCGCGGCGGGGTCGGTCACGAGAACGAGACTCACACCGTCGGCCTCCGGGCCGGTCAGGCGAATCCGCTTGAGTTTCGCGGCTTCGGCATGGGTGGCCAGCACTTCGTCCAGCAGTTGGCGCAGGTCGGTGCGCTCCCAGCGGAATACGCGCTGGCCGTCCTCGCTGGTCTGGGCGTCGACGAGGTCACTGGCCAACCGGTGCAACTGCTGCGCGGCACTGCGCATGCCGCCAATGATTTCCCGCAGCGCGGCCTCGTCACCCGGTGGGGCCATGCGCGCCCAGTCGGCGGCCAGCATGATGCCGGTCAGGGGGCTGCGAATATCGTGGGCCACCATGCGCATCAGCGCGGACTTCTGCTCGCTGAAGCGCGAGAGTCGCTGGTGGGCATCCTCCAGCTGGGCCAGGATGCGTTGCCGCTCCTCGAATTCGCGGGCCCGCCGGCGGTGACGGAGGTAGAGTAGAAGGAATACGATGGCGCCGGTTACGGCGACAGCGGCCGTGATCCGGAATGCGAGGATCCACTTTGAAGGCGCCGCCTCGACGCTGATCCAGCGTTCGTCGATGGCCCGGCGTTCCTGGGTGGTAATGCTGGCGATGGCCTTGTCCAGAATGCTGGCGAGCACGGGTTCCCCCCGCGCCACGCCGAGATGGAGGGGAAAGGGCTCGCCAATGACGCTCCCCATGCGGAGGTTCGTCAGGTGGAGTGACTTGATGTTGTAGGCCGCGACGACCGCGTCGACCAAGGTGGCATCGACTTCACCCCGGGCCAGACCCTTGAGCAACTCGGCCGTGCTCTCGTATTCATGCAGCCGGCTGCCCGAAAGATAGCGGCGGGTAACGCCATCCTCCGCGAGGGTGCCCCGGACCGAGCCGATTTCCAAACCCCGCAGATCCTCCACCTGCAGCAGGTAGGCGCTGGTGACCCGCGAGACGATGACCATCGGGACGCGGATGTACGGACGCGATAGGAGCATGGTTTCCCGCTGGCGCGTGCTGCCGATCAGCGCGGTGAGCATGCCGACCCGACCGGCGTGGAAATCCTCCTCCGCCGCGGGCCAGTTCTTGGCAACGACTGGGGTAAACTTCAGGCCGGTGCGACCGCTGATCAGCGCAAGGTAGTCAAGGTCCATGCCCTCCATGCGGCCGTCGGCAGCCGCCATGGAATACGGTGGAAAACTGGGACTGAAACCGACCTTGACCACCGGGTTCGCGGCAATCCACGCCTGCTCCTCGGCGGTCAGGACCACCGGGGTCGATTCGGCGGCCGGGGTTCGGATGGAGCCGAGGCTCAGCCCGCCGGCCAAAAGCAGGATTCCCAAGCGCGACCATGGAGCGTTTGAGCTCATCGGACCGGAGGGGAATACTCTCCCCGGGCGCAGGGCACAAGTCCGCGTTGACCATATGCCGCGCCAAGGAGGGTGTCATAATCGCTTGCAAGGGGGCTTGGACGCGGGGCATTTCATGAGGATGTCGCCACGCGAACTGCCCATCTACGAGCTCGAGGACCGCGTCATCGCGGCGGTACGGGCGCAGGGGCGTTTGATCGTCCAGGCACCGACCGGTTCGGGTAAGTCGACGCAGGTGCCACAGATGTTGCTGAACCATGGCCTGCTGGGGGATGGGGAGGTGGTCGTCCTGCAGCCACGCCGGCTGGCGGCGCGCATGCTGGCCAAGCGCGTCGCGGAGGAAGTGGGCACCCGACTGGGCGACGTCGTGGGCTACCAGATCCGCCTGGACTCGCGGGTCTCCAAGGCCACGCGCATTCGCTTCGTCACCGAGGGCATCCTGCTGCGCCAGATGTCGTTTGACCCGGCGCTGCGCGGGATCAGCGCCATCGTGTTCGACGAGTTTCACGAGCGCCATCTTTACGGCGACATTTCGCTGGCCCGGGCTTTGCAGATCCAGCAATCGAAGCGCCCCGACCTGAAACTGGTCGTGATGTCCGCCACGCTCGATGCGGCGTTGCTCAAGAACTACCTCGCGCCGTGCGAAGTGCTGACCTCGCAGGGCCGCACCTTTCCCGTGCAGGTGGAATACCTGCCCAAGGCCGTGGATTTCGAACACGATCCGGTCTGGGCGGTGGCGGCGCGTGAATGCGAACGCGTGGCGACGCAGACCAAGGGCGACATCCTCGTCTTCATGCCGGGCGCCTATGAGATCAGCCGCACGGTGCAGGAGGTGCAGGGGTCGCACGGCCTGCGCGGGTTCATCTGTTTCCCGCTGCATGGCGAGTTGCCTCCCGATCAGCAGGACCGGGCCGTGGCGCGCTACGACACACGGAAGATCATTGTCTCGACCAACGTGGCCGAAACCTCACTGACCATCGACGGCGTGACCGTGGTCGTGGACTGCGGCCTGGCCCGCGTGGCGCGCTACGACGCGCACCGCGGCATCAACACGCTGCTGATCGAGAAGATCAGCGTGGCCTCGTCCGACCAGCGCGCCGGCCGCGCCGGCCGCACGGCGCCGGGCGTGTGCGTTCGCCTCTGGACGGAACGCGAGCATGCCCAGCGTCCGTTGCAGGAACTGCCCGAGGTGAAGCGCCTGGACCTGGCCGAGGTCGTGCTGACGCTCAAGGCGGCCGGAATCGACGACATCTACAACTTTCCGTGGATTGAGAAGCCCGAGGCCAAGGCGTTGGAACGGGCGGAGACGCTGTTGGAGGACTTGGGCGCGCTTGGAGGCCGGACACCCTCGTCCGGCAAGCGGGGTGAGGGCACCCCGCCTCCATTGGGAATCACCGACATCGGCCGGCGCATGCTGAAGTTCCCCATGCACCCGCGCTACGCCAGGATGTTCCTGGCGGCGGAGGAATATGGCTGCGTGCGTTCGGTCGCGTTGATGGCAGCGCTGACGCAGGGCCGGAATTTCCTGTTGCGCAATGTGGACAAGCGCACGCAGGAGGCGCGCGACGACTTGTTCGGCGAGGAGCACGAGTCGGATTTCTTCCTGCTGATGCGAGCGTGGCGCTACGCGGACAAGGCCAGCTACAATCCCGACGCCTGCCGCCGGATCGGCATCCACATCCAGGGCGTGCGTCAGGTGGGCCCGTTGTTCGAGCAGTTCCTCGAGATCGCGGCGGCCGAGAAGCTCGACGTGAGCGAGAAACGCATCGACGGCGTCGCGGTGCGCAAATGCGTGTTGGTGGGCTTCAGCGACCAACTGGCGCGCCGCCTCGACCAAGGCACGCTGCGCTGTGAATTGGTGCACAAACGCAAGGGCGTCCTGGCCCGCGAGAGTTGCATCGACCAGGCCACGCTGTTCGTGGCGGCCGAAATCACCGAGGTGGAGAGTCGGGGTGAGGTCAATGTCCTGCTCAACCTGTGTACGGCCATCGAGGAGGCCTGGCTCAAGGAACTGTTCCCGGGGGACTTCTTCGATGCGGGGGGCGTGACCTACGACGAGACGGCCCGCCGCGTGCTGGCGCGCAAGGAGCGGCGCTTCCGCGACCTCGTGCTCGAATCGAAGCAGACCGCCGAGGAACCGCCGGAGGGCGAGGCGGCCGCGATCCTCGCGCGCGAGGTCATGAAGGGGAACATCGTCCTCACCGAGTGGAACGAGGCGGTGGAGCAGTGGATCATCCGCGTCAACTGCCTCGCGAAATGGTGGCCGGAGTTGGAAGTCAATCCGATCACAGACGCCGACCGGGCGACGCTGATCGAACAAATCTGCTACGGGAGCCACGGGGCGCGCGAATTGAAGGACAAGCCCGTGATGCCGGTGCTGCGCGACTGGCTGCTGGCCGAGCAGCTCGCCGTCCTTGACGAGTACCTGCCCGAACGTCTCGTCATGGCCAACGGCCGCAAGGCGCGCCTGACCTATTCGAAGGATGGCCCACCGGTTTTGAGCGCCCGGATCCAGGAACTGTACGGCGTGAGCTCGAAATTCACCCTCGGCCACGGCCGCGTGCCCGTGAAGATCGAGGTGCTCGCGCCCAACCAACGTCCCATCCAGGTGACCGACGACCTGTCCAATTTCTGGAAGGAGCAGTATCCGAAAATCAAAACGGAACTCTCGCGACGCTACCCGCGGCACGAGTGGCGCTAGGCGGTGTAGCGGCAGGCCTCCGTGCCTGCCGTCCGGCGGGGTTTCGCGAGCCGGCGGTCCCGCCGCTTCCGTCCCGGCGCTTATGACATCCGGCCGCGGTTATTTTCGCTTCCGCAACGGCATAATACCTGCGTATTTCACGACCGATGCCGTCACCGAACAAGGCACTGGATCAGCTCAACAACCTGCGGGCGGAAGTCCGCAGCCTGGGGGCGACCCTTGGACGCACCATCGCCGCACTGGAAGGGGCGAAGACGCTCGAAACGGTTGAGACGCTACGCACGTTGGCCAAGAGCAGCCGCGCGGGCGAAGCCGCTGCGGCGCGGAGCCTCGCACAAGCGGTGGGCCGCCTGACCCCGGCCGAGGCCTTCAACCAGGCGATGGCGTTCACGTTGTATTTCGAACTCGTGAACCTGGCCGAGGAGAATTTCCGCATCCGGCTCCTGCGCGAGCGCAACCAACGGCATCGCCAGGCTGTCGCCGCGGGCGCGGACAGCGAGCCGATGCGCGAGTCGATCGAGGCGGCAGTACGTGAACTCAAGGCGGCCGGCGTGCCGCGCGCACGTGTCCAGAAACTGGTCCGCCAGTTGGGGATTGAACTCGTTTTCACGGCGCACCCGACGGAGTCCAAACGCCGCACGATGCTCGAGAAGCTCGCGACGCTCGGTGACATCCTTCGGCGCCACACGCTCGAGGAAATCCAGCACGCCCCGGATGACATCAAGCGCGAGATCGTTTCGCTTTGGTTGACCGATCGCAGCCGCACCGAGCGGCCCGAGGTGGCCGATGAGGCGCGGACCGGTTTGTGGTATTTTGACCGCACC
Source organism: Lacunisphaera sp. (assembly GCA_044224295.1). GTDB lineage: Bacteria > Verrucomicrobiota > Verrucomicrobiia > Opitutales > Opitutaceae > Lacunisphaera. Next base: position 15,796 of record JBGAKQ010000009.1, read on the forward strand.
CTGTTCCAACTCCTGCCGCGCCTTCATGAGGACCTGCAGGGGGCGCTGAACCGGTACTATCCGGGCGTGAAGGCGCCGCGGCGGTGGCTGTCGTTCGGTTCGTGGATCGGAGGCGACCGCGACGGCAACCCCGGCGTGACGGCCGCGGTGACGGCCGATGTGCTGCGGATGAATCGCCGCATGGCGATCCGGAAGCTCGCGGAAACGCTCTACAAGCTGGCGGGCTCGATCACGGTTTCCGACCGCCGCGCGAAGTTCGCGCCGGTGATCCGGCGCATGGCGGAGCAGTGCCGGGAGTCCTCCGACCTCATGGCCCGCGTTGGCCAGCGTTATCCCCGCGAACCCTATCGCATCATTCTGAGCAGCCTTCGCGAGCAGCTGATGGCCCAGGCCGATGCCGACCTCCTGCAGCCTGCCGCGAAAGGGCCGCGCGTGACGGCGGCGGACGTCCGCGAAACGCTCGCCGCCATCGAGGCGGATCTGCGACGCGGTCGCGCGGCGCCGTTGGCGGATGGCGAACTGCGGGAAGCGCTGACCGCGGTCGATGTCTTCGGGCTCAACATGGCCAGGCTGGACCTGCGCCAGCATTCCGCGTGGCACGCGAAGGCGGTCGCGGAGTTGCTCCAGCGCTCTGACTACGAGCAACTGCCGGAGGCCGACAAGCAGACCCTGTTGGTGGCCGCACTCGCGGAGGCCAAGGAGATTCCCGAGGAACGTGTTGCCAAGTTTTCCAACGACGTTCGCGTGGTGATTGATCCGTTGAGGCTCGCTTTGCGGGCGCAGCACGATTTTGGCCCGGATGCGCTGGGGATCTACATCATCAGCATGACGAACGAGGTGTCGGATGTCCTCGAGGTGCAATTGCTGCAAGCCCTGGCCGGCGTCCACCTGCCCATCGCGCCGCTGTTTGAAACCCTCGACGACCTCCAGCGTGCCCCGGCGATCCTCACGGCGCTGTATGAGAACAAGGCCTACGGGGCGGAACTCGGCCGGCACGGACGGCACCAGCATGTGATGCTGGGGTATTCCGACAGCAACAAGGACTGCGGCTACCTCACGGCCAACTGGGCGCTGTACCAGGCCCAGGATGCGATCATGGCCGTCTGCAAGCGGCACGAAGTCCGCATCACGCTTTTCCATGGCCGGGGCGGCAGCATCGCCCGCGGTGGCGGGCCGGCGGCGAAAGCAATTCTGGCTCAACCCGTGGGCCTCAAGGATGGCGGCATCCGCGTGACGGAGCAGGGTGAGGTGTTGTCGACACGTTACCATGATGTCGACCTCGCGCACCGCGTGCTTGAGCAGATGGCTTACGGCGTCCTCCTCGGCGCGAACGAGGCGCAGAAAGGCGCCCGCAAACTCCCTAAGAAATGGGTGCAGGCGATGGAGGAAATGAGCGCCGCCTCGCTCGCGGCCTATCGCGCCTGCGTGCACGAGGACCCGGAATTCCTGACGTTCTGGCGGCAGGCGACGCCGATTGACGACATTGGCGAACTGAATTTCGGTTCACGTCCGACCTATCGCCGCAAGGGCAGCATGAGCGTCGCCGACCTGCGCGCGATTCCCTGGGTGTTTTCGTGGATGCAGAGCCGGTTCAACTTCCCCGGTTGGTACGGACTGGGGCAGGGGCTCGACGTGATTCTTCGTCGCGGTCCGGCGGGCGTGAAACTCCTGCGAGAGATGTACACCCGCTGGCCCTTCTTCCAGACGGCGATCGCGAATGCGCAGCTCACGATGTGTAAGGCGGACATGTCCATCGCCAAGGTGTACGCGTCGCTCGTGGAGGACGAAGGCATCCGCGACCGCGTGCTCGGTCGCATACTCGATGAGTTCCGTCTCGCGGAGAAAGCGGTGCTCACGGTCACCGGCCAGAACGAGTTGCTCGAGAACGAACCCGTCTTGGCGCGCTCCATCAAGCTGCGCAACCCGTACGTCGATCCTTTGAACTACCTGCAGGTGGAAATGATCAAGCGCCGCCGGGGCAGCCGCCTGAAGAAAGCCGATCGGGAAAGTATCCGCGCAGTCCTCGAGTTGACCGTCAACGGCATTGCCGGGGGTCTGAAGAACACGGGTTGAGCCTGTTTTTTCGGCCGGCCGGCTCGGGCCATTCGGGCCTACTTTGCGGTCGCCGATGGCGCGGAGAACTGTCAGCGTCCGCCGCAGTTCGCAGCCCCTCCCGTTCCATGCAAACAACCCGCCCGCTCCCGATACGTACGCGCCTGGTCGCGCTGGTCCTGATTCTCTCCCAGATTTCTCTGCCCCTCGGGGCGACGTGCGGCGGCGGTGGTGGCGGTGGCGCCGGGGGCATGTCTGGCGGCCCGATGTCGGCGCCGGAGGTTTACCAGGTGCCGTGGACGCTCCCCAAGGCGGGGCAGCCGGCGATCACGGAAGGACTCGTGCTTTATTGGTTTCCCACCTCGATCCAAGAAGTGAAGGATTCGCAGCTCCGGACTTCGCGTGACTTGGGGCTGTGGGCTGCGACCGGCGTCACGATGATGATCGCGGATTTCACGGTCTCGATTGCCAAGCAGGTGCAGGCCGTACCGGGTGTTTCGCAGGCGATCCTGGCCGATCCGGCGGGCAACGTGATTGGTCGCGTGCAGGCGACTGGCAAGGAGCAGGTCAAGGGGAAGGACGTCGAGAAACTCGTCCGGGGCGAAATCAAGAAGCGCGAGGCCGCGGTCAACCAACACCTCGCCGACGGCAAGGCCAAGGTGAAGGCGGGCAACAAGGAGGCGGCGATCGAGGACTTCAAAGCCGTCTGGGCCGAGAAGGCGCTCTTCCCGAAGAAGGCCAAGGACGCGGCGAAGGAATTGAAGAAACTCGGGGTGACGATTGCCGCGGATGATGCCCTCAAGCAACTGCCCGACGTCGCGCCGGTCTTCGACGGCCCCGTCGCCGCCGAGGTGGTGGCGACGATGGCGCGCGGCCTCCAGGCCGAGATCGCCGAAGACTATGAACTGGCGAAGGGACTTTACCTGCGGGCGTGCGCGCTGGACCCGGCTGACCCGGCGCCCAAGCGTTACCTCGGGGAACTCTACCGCCATCACACTGGCGAATGGGACAAGGCCCGCGCGGTATTTGAGGACATGCTGGCGCAGCCAATCGATCCCCTGTCGAAGGCGGTCGCCTTGCACGGATTGGGCAAGATGACGATTCACGAGGGCTTCTTCGTGAAGGGCCTTCGCCTGATGGAGAAGTCAATCGAAGCCTTTCCGCTCCCGCTGACCTACCGGAACCTCGCGGTGTTTTGGAATTCCGAGTGCGATCCGGTGAAGGGCGCGAAGTACGCGGAACTCGCGCTACAACTCGCTCCCGACGATCCCTACAATCGGGTGTTCGCTGCCGTGTTCATGGCCGCGGGCGACAAAAAGGCGGAAGCGCTGAGGATTGCGCAGGAAAACGAGTCCTTGATGGCCGCCTCCTATAACTTGGCGGCCATATATGCCCAGACGGGCGACAAGGCCCGCGCCCTCGCGCTCCTCGATCGTCACTTCTACACCTACGAGCGTTACCACGAGGTGCGCGCCAAGGAGATGATGGAAGCGCGGGTCGACGCGGTCTTTGACTCGATTCGCGCCGACGAGGCGTTCGTCAAGCTGACCGAGTTCGCCGACGGACGGCTGCCGCTGCCGGAATTCCCGCGGAAACCAATGACGTTTCCGAACGGGGTTCCTTAAGCGCAGATCCTGGGAAGGGCGCGGCTTTTCGCCGCTGCGGCGCGGAACGGCGTCCGCGTCCTACCGGGCGTTCACGAATACGAGGTAGAGATTTCCCTCGCGCACGCTTGTGTCCTCGGTGTTGGCGCCGAGGGTGAGGCTTTCGTCGTTTGCCACGTCGCGGCGGAATAGCGTCATGGGCTGCCCGAGAAAGGTGATCGTGGTTTCGGCCGGCTGGAACTGTTTCGTCAGCCAGGCCGGGCGGGGTAGACGGCTGTCGTGGGCGATCCAGACCGTGCTGCCACCGGTGACAGCCAGTTCGATAAGATCCACGGCGCTGTAGAGCGCATCGCGGTTATCGACTTGGATCCAGTCAGCGCCCGTCAGGCCCGCCGGCAGGACGGGGAAGGGGGAATCCACGTTCACGTAGGCATTCTTGCCTTCGCGGGCGCCGATCTCGACGTGGACGATGGACGCGTTCGGACCGGTGTAGTTGAGGGTTTTGATGAACTTGCCGAGCATGGCCGGACCGCTCGCGCGCGTCGTGGTGGTGGTTGCTCGCGCCACCGTGCGTTCCGGCGCGGTGGCCGGCAGGGAAAAGTCAGGGGCGGCTGGGAGGGCGCCAATATACTCGCGTGACGTGATGGTGCTGTTCGCTGCGGTCAGGCCCTCGGCTCGAGCCGACAGCGTGATTTTGCCCGCGGAGCGTCCGGCGCGAACGGCAACGCGATTGATGCCGGCTTCCAGGTCGAGGTACGGGTGATTGATCGAATTGATCTTTCCGCTGTTGTAACCGCCGCGCCACGTGGCGGGCCCCGTGACTTCAAAATCGACCCGTTGCTGAAACGTCGGGCAACGATTGCCGCTGGCGTCGATTGCCTCGACGTCAAAAAGAGCGACGTCGGAACCGTCGGCCACCAGTCCGCCCGGTCCGCTAATCGCGGTGATGCGCAACGCCACCGCCGGGCCGGCGGTGCGCCGGATATCCGTCGCGACAACTTGCCCTGCGGTCGACGCGACGGCTTTGAGCTCTCCCGGAGCAAACAAAACATCCGTAAACGCGAAAATGTAGCGGTCCTTGGGCGTGCCTTGCCCGAGGGACTTTCCGTTGAGGAAGAGTTCGACCGCTTCCCCGTTTGACGCGACATACACCGTCTTTTTCGTCCCGGCCGGATAGGTCCAATGCCCGATGATGCGGGCCTGTGGTTCATCGCGGAACATCGCCTTCGTGACATAGTAAGCCTCCTTCGGCAGGCGCACGCCGTCCACCTCGCCGCTTGCGCGGGCCACTTCCACGGCCACGCGGCCGCCGCTGGTGCTGTCGGAGAAAATCCAATTGGCGCCGCCGGCGTGGTTGTCCGCGCCAAGTTTCTTCAGGTAGTGGCCGGCTTGGTTCACCGCGAACTGCTCGGAGGTGAGCTGGTAGGTTTGGCCCTTGGCCTCGGGATAACCGAAATTGGGCGGAGAGAAATCGTCCCACACGCGGCGAGGCGACTCCTCGCGATTGTATTCACCCTCCACGACCGGCAGGCGCGCGATTTCGCGGCCGCCTTCGGTGCCGATGCCGACGTCCATGAACTCCGCGGTGATGGCGTCCGCCCGCCGATGAGCGTAGGCCCGGCCGCCATGCGGATCGTATTTGTCCATCAGGTCGCGCAATTCCTTGGCGTGTGCGCGGCTGATCTTCTGGTTGCCGCCTTCCCAGATGAAAATCGAGGGATTGTTGCGGTAGTAAATCAACGCATCGCGGAAATTCGCCACGCGCAGCGCCCAGGCGCCGCCGACCGTGTCGTGTTCGCCGTCGCCGCCGGGCTGCAGTTGGATGATGCCGAGGCGGTCGCCGGCGGCAATCTGGGCGGGCCCCGCCGGGGTGTGACCCCAGCGGATGAAATTGCCGCCCGCGTCCTTCATGAGCTGCGACGTGAAGTAGTGCATCCAGTCCGGCTGCGCGGCGCCGAGGCCGGGCCACTCGTTCGTTGGCTTCTGGCCCCAGCCGTGGAGCTTGAGGTGCGCGCCATTCACGAAAAGGCCGTGATCGGCATCCCAACGAATGTGCCGGATGCCGAGTGGGATTTCGGTCGCGTCGACAATCTGGCCCTCGGTTTCCAGGGTGATCCGCACGGTATAGAGGTGAGGGTAGTCCGGCTCCCAAAGCCGTGGGTAGTGAAGGGTGCCGTAGATTTTTTTGAGCGTGCTGCGCGCTCCGGCCGCGAAGGTGGATTCACCCGTGAACTTCAGGACCGACTTTCCGTCCGCATCGCGAATGTCGATCTTCACCTTGGCTTTCGCGGCCGTGGATCGCTCGTTGCGGAGCGGGACCTCGACCCAGACGTTGGCGGCTTTTTCCGAAATGTCTGTCGCGTAGGCATACGGTCCTTCGCCCTGGAGGAAGCTGTACAACGGGAGTTCGATATGCAGCGGATCCGTCACGATCAGCCGCACATTGCGGTAGATGCCGCCATGGGCCGGGTGCCAATGCGGATTGTTCCAAGGGATTTGGTCAGCCTGCAGCTCGTCGAGGGTGGCCGGGATTTTCTCCATGAGCTCCTTGGAAAGCCGTGCGAGATTCGGGTGGGTGGCCGTGGTCGTGGCGGCTTGGGGCGCGGTGGTTGGATCCAGGGGATCCTTCATGAAACGGTTGTCGACCATCACCGCCAGGAGGTTGGTCGCGCCAATCTTTAGGTGGGGCGTCAGATCGAAGCCGAACGGCGTGAAGCCGCCCTTGGCGACGCCGAGTTTGACGCCATTCAGGTAAACTTCGGCCACCTGGCGCACCGCTTCGAATTCGATGAAAACCTTTTTGCCCTGCCACGCCGAGGGCGCGTCGAAGCGTTTGCGGTACCAGGTACGCCCGCTCCACTGCTCCTGCTCGCCGCGATGTCCGGGCAGCGACCAATTATCGAACGTATCGGTGTCGTTGTAAGTGTGCGGCGCGGAGACGGACGTCCAGGCGGAGTCATCAAAACCGGGCGCCTCGGCTCCAACCGGATCCGCCTTCAGGAATTTCCAATCCGGATTGAAGTTGAGGGTCTCGCGCCCCGCGGCAACGGCGACCGCGGTGGCCGCGAAGAAGAGAAGCACAAGTCTCATGCAGCAATGGATGGGATTGAGGGTGGGAGGGGTATATCCCGACTGATCGCGGCGCCGCCGTCGGGTCGGGGTGCAAAACCCTTCCCACCAAAATGCATGCCGGTTTATTTTCTACCCCGGGCCCGGAGCAGTGCCTCGAGGAAATAGTAGTCGCCGTAGTTCAGCGGCGTGTCGATTTCGCTGTTCTTCGGGTGATTGCCGGTGGCGTGCATGAGCAGGAAACCGCCGTTGGCGCCCGTGGTCGCGAGGTAGGCCGGCGAGGCCAGACTCCGCAACTGGGCTTCGGCAAACGCCGTGTACCTCGCGGCGTCCCCCGCGTCGACCATGGTGCGCAACTCGAGCAGCGCGGAGCAGATGATGGCGGCCGCGGAAGAATCGCGCGGCACGTTCGGGATGCCCGGTGCGTCGAAGTCCCAGTACGGCACCTTGTCGGCTGGCAGTCGCGGGTGATTCATGATGAACGCGGCGATCTTCTGCGCCCGAGCCAGGTAGCGCGGATCCTTGGTTTCGCGATACATCACGGTGTAACCGTACAGGCCCCACGCCTGGCCGCGCGCCCACGCAGAGTCGTCCGCCGTGCCTTGATGGGTAACCCGCTTGATCACGTGACCGTCGGTCGGGTCATAGTCCACGACGTGAAACGAACTGCCGTCGGCGCGAAAATGGTTCTTCAAGGTCGTGTCGGCATGGCGCATCGCAAGATCGCGGTAGCGCTCGGCCGGGCCTTCCCGCGCGGCCCAGAACATCAGCTCGAGATTCATCATGTTGTCGATGATGACGGGATAGGTGAAGGTCCCGACGCCATGGTCCCACGACTTGATTGCACCGACCGTGGGGTTGAAACGCGTGCTGAGCGACTTGGCGCCATTCAGCAGGACGGGCTTGTACTCTGGATTACCGGTGAGGCGGAGGCCGTTGCCGTAACTGCAATAGAGCATGAAACCGACGTCATGCGTCTTTGTGTTGTGCTGCTCCGGCGCCATGAACGCCGTGAACTTCTCCGCGGCCGCGCGCCACTTGGCGTCGCCCGTGCCTTCAAAAAGGTACCACAACGAACCGGGGAAGAAGCCGCTGGTCCAGTCGCGGGTGGGAATCATGACCAGCTTGCCCTTCTCAAACGTCCGCGGCATCGGCTTCGCCGCGTCAGCCGGCAGGTTCGCCAGCATCCACTCATACTGCTTCGCCGAAGTGGCGAGCGCGGCGTCGATCACTTGGGGGAGCGGCTGCTCGGCGGCCAGCAGACGCGTGGCCAGCATCGCCAGGATCAAGGGACGGAAAAGACGGGGTAGGATAGACATGGAGGAGTACATAAAATGCCGGCGGCGTGGGGCGCCAGATTCATTCACAGGTTGGCTCGCCCTTAACGCGCGCCAACCCCGTTCTTGCCGTTATCCTTAAGCATGCGTCCACGCGGCGCGGTTGGATGCTCAGGGCGTCGTGTTTGCCTCGTTCCAGAGTTTCTCCAAGATCGGTTTGAGCACGCGGGTGAACTCGGCGTAGGCGGGCGGATGAAAGTGAAGTTTGTCGTCCTGGTAGAGGTCGAGTCGCGGGTGCCCGTTGGCGTCCACCAACACGGGGTTGAGGTCCACGAACGTGTGACCGGGAGTCTGGGCGCAGTAGGCCCGGGCCAACGCATTGTAGTGGTCCACCTGGGTCCAGCGGGGCACCCGGTCGGGCGAGCGGGTGCTCGATGCGAAGACAATTTTCGTCCGGGGATTGAAGGCCATCACGCGTTGGGAGAACTCGCGGAACCGCGCAAAGATGGCCGCAGGGTCCTCCGGGGTCTCACCGGCCTTCAGGTCATTGCTGCCGCAGTAGTAGACAACGATTTTGGGCGCATAGCGCGGCCCCAACTGGTCGAAACGCGCAAGCTGGTCGCCCGTGCGGGAACCGCCGAAGGCGCGATTGAGTACGGGCAGGGGTTTCATCATCTCCGTGGCGCTGGTCCATTGCCGGAAAATGCTGCTGCCCACGAACAGGATCCCGCCCTTGGTCGGCGGGTGCCGCGCGTCGGCCTGGGCAAACGCGACGAACTCCGGTTCAAACCGCGCCCAGCGCTCCGCGGGTGCGTCCTGGGCGAAACCCGCGACGGCCAGCGCCAGCGCGAGGCCAACGCAGCGGATCCGGGAAAGTTCGAAGCCGACCATTGGGAAGAGGGCTGGCGCGCGGCCTCGCGCTGTTACCGCTTCTTCTTTCCGTTCGCCTGCTCGATGTTGAGGTAGGTCTTGGCGAGCATCTGCGACTCGTAGAATTCCACCAGCCGCACGCCTTCGCGGGGCTTGATGAGGTCCTTCTTCGTCGCGTGGTCGATCTGCTGCTTGATGCGGCGGCAGAGTTCCTCCCACTGGTATTGCACGCCCTCGATGACGTCCGCAATGCGGGACCCGGCGAGCGCCTCCTCAATATAGAAGCCGTTGGGCTCGTCGTCCTCGAGGAAGACGTGCACCTCGTTCACGCGGCCGAAGAGGTTGTGCAGGTCGCCCATGATGTCCTGGTAGGCGCCCGTCAGATAGATGCCGAGGTAGTAGGGCTCGCCGTGGCGGAGCGGGTGCAGCGTGATATAGTCCTTCACGTCCTGCAGGTCGATGAAGCTGCCGACCTTGCCGTCGGAGTCGCAGGTGATGTCGACGAGGATCGCATTCACGCTCGGCTTTTCCTTGAGGCGGTGCAGCGGCGTGATCGGGAAGAGCTGCTTGAGCGCCCACGAGTCGAGGAGCGACTGGAACACCGAGAAGTTGCAGACGTACTGGTCGGCGAGGAGCTTCTTGAGGTCGTGGAGTTCCTCCGGTTGGTAGCCGGACTGCGTGCCCTCCTGGTCGATCTTCTCGCAGATCTGCCAGAAAATCTGTTCCGCGGCGGCGCGGTTCTCGAGGTCGAGGTAGCCGAGGTTGAAGAGCGAGAACGCCTCCTCCTTCTTTTGCAGCGCGTCGTGGAAGCGCTCGAGGCGGCCGAGCTTGGCCTTGTTCTTCAGCAGGACCGCGAGGTCGTCGACGATCTTGTGGCGCGTCTTCGGCTGGTGCTGCTTGCCGAGCGACTCGTGCTTGTTGATGCGCTCGAACACCTCGACCACCAGCATGGAGTGGGGGGCGGCGATGGCGCGGCCGGACTCCGTGACGATGTCCGGCACCTTCACGCCAGAGGCTTCGCAGATTTCGCGGATGTTGAACACGACGTCGCGCGCGTATTCGCCGAGCGTGTAGTTCATCGACGACTCGAAGTTCGTGCGCGAGCCGTCGTAGTCGATGCCCAGGCCGCCGCCGACATCGAGGTAACCCATCGGGAAACCCATCTTGGTCAGCTGGCAGTAGAATCGCGCGGCCTCGGTGACCGCGGCCTTGATCGTGATGATGTTCGGCACCTGCGAGCCGATGTGAAAATGCACGAGCCGCAGGCACTGCTGCATCTTGGCGGCGCGGAGCTTTTCGACGGCGAACAGGATTTCCGCCGTGTTCAGGCCGAACTTCGCGTTGTCACCGGTGGACGAGGACCACTTGCCTTCGCCGCGCGTCTGGAGCTTCACGCGGAAGCCGATCAGCGGCTTCACGCCCGTCTCCTTCGAAATCTGGATGATGCTGTCGACCTCCGACAGCTGCTCGACGACGATGATGACCCGCTTGCCCAGCTTGCGACCGAGCAGCGCGAGGCGCATGTAGTCGTGGTCCTTGTAACCGTTGCAGATGATGAGGCGCTGGGCGCCCTCATGCATCGCGAGCGCGATCATGAGCTCCGGCTTGGAGCCGGCCTCGAGGCCGTAGTTGAAGTCCTTGCCCGCGGCGACGATCTCGTCGACCACTTCGCGGAGCTGGTTCACCTTGATCGGGAACACCCCGCGGTATTCTCCCTTGTAGCCTTCCTCCTTGATGGCCTTGGCGAAGGCCTGGTTCAACTGGGTGACCCGATGACGCAGCGTGTCCTGGAGGCGGATGACCAAGGGCGCCTTGAGGCCCATGCTCTTGGCTTCATCGATGACATCCATCAGGCGGATGTTGCGGTCATCGGCCAGCGGTTGGACCTGCACAAATCCCTCGGAATCCACCGAGAAGTGATTGGCGCCCCAGCGCTTAAAACCATAGAGTTCCTCGGACTGCGCGGCCGACCAGTTGGATGCGGATTTGTTCTTCAATTTACGGGAGCGGAAAGGGTGGGGGTTAGGCTTGCTTTTTGGAAAGGCGCTAGGCTTATTCGCCCTTTTCAATTTTTCAAAACACCCGAATAAGCAATGACTAAGTTGACCCTGTTCCTCGCCCAAGCCACTCCCGCCGCCCAGCCCGCCCCCAGCGGCGTGCAAATGCTGGCCCAGTTGGCTCCTTTGGTCCTCATGTTTGCGGCGATGTACTTCCTCCTGATCGCCCCGCAGCGCAAGAGGCAGAAGGAACACGAGAAGATGCTCACGCAACTGCAGCCGGGCGACGAGGTCGTGACCTCCGGCGGCATCTACGGCACCATCACCAGTGTGAAGGAAGACCGTTTCGTCATCCGCATCGGGGACAACAATTCGAAGGTCGAGGTCGGCAAGGGCTTCATCAGCACCGTCGTGAAGAAGGCCAACGCCGCCTGAGCGCCGGCGCCGCCGCCCGCCCACCCAGCCGCGGGCTGGGTGCTCCCCGATACCCCAAGCACACTTTAACAACCAAATACCCATGCTCCGTCGTCATCTCTGGAAACTGACGCTGTCCGCAGCCCTCGTGCTGTGGGCCGTGTTCACCCTCCTGCCGCTGAAGGATCAACCCTTCGGCGATTACGTTAAGAAGGAAGCCTCCGCCAAGCCCGCCGAGTTCACCAAACTCATTGGCGACGCCTCGGCCCGCGTGCAGTCCGGCCGCGCCCCGACGATCTTCGTCGCGCTGAAACAAATCGGCGCCGAGCAGAAGATCGACCTGTCGCAGTTCTTCCCGGACATCCGCCTGGAGTCGACCCTCACCAACGTCGAGAAACGCAATTCAATCCTCCTGAACGAACTCCTGCGCCGCTCCAAGAGCCCGCTCCAGCTGGGCCTCGATCTCAAGGGCGGCGTGGCCTACACGCTCGAAGTCGACGCCAACGCGGTGTCCGCGGGCAGCGAGCAGGCCGGCCAGGAAAAGCTCAAGAAGGCGATCGAGATCATCGACAACCGCATCAACGGCCTCGGTGTGACCGAGCCCATCATCCGCGCCGTCGGCGCCAACCGCATTGAGGTCCAGTTGCCCGGCGTCTCCACCAAGGACAACCCCGAGGTGGCCGCGAACCTCGTCAAGCCCGCGCGCCTCGATTTCAAGATGGTGCACCCGTTCATCGCCCCGCCGCAGGAAGCGCCCCCGGGCTACGAGCGCATGGTGCTCGAGCAGGAAGGCCGCCCCGGCGTCCAAAGCTACGTGGAGGAGCTCTACGTCAAGACCCGCCCGGAAATGACGGGTGAGGGCGTCGCGGATTCCTACCCGACGATGGACCAGTTCGGCCGCTTCCGCATCATCCTCAAGTTCACCGAGACCGGCTCGAAGCAGTTCGCGGACGTCACCAAGGCGATCGCCGAGGAAGGCCAGCGCACCGGCCGCCTGGGCCGCCTCGCCATTGTCCTCGACGGCAAACTCTATTCGGCCCCGACCGTCCGCGAGCAGATCGCCGGTGGCAGCGCCGAAATCTCCGGCTCCTTCACCCAGCGCGAGGCGATCGACCTCTCCAACGTCCTTAACAACCCGCTCGATTCGAAACTTGATATCAAGGAGCAGTATGAAGTCGGCCCGTCCCTCGCGACGGACGCCATCTCGAGCGGCATCCGCGCCACGGTCATCGGCACCGCGCTTGTCGCCGCGTTCATGGTGACCTTTTACGCCACCGGCGGCCTCGTGGCCGTCGCCTCGCTGGCGGTCAACATCGTCATCATCCTCGGCGTCATGGCCAGCATCGGCGCCACGATGACCCTGCCGGGCCTCGCCGGCATCGTGCTCACGATCGGCATGGCGGTCGACGCGAACATCCTGATCTTCGAGCGCATGCGCGAGGAAATCGCCCTCGGCAAGCAGCTGGTAAGCGCCAACCAGGGCGGCTTCACCAAGGCGCTCACAACCATCCTCGACGCGCACTTGGTCCAGCTGATCATCTGCGGCGTCATGATCTGGCTCGGCACCGGCCCCATCAAGGGCTTCGGCTTCACCCTGCTGATCGGTGTGGTTTCCACACTGTTCTCCGTCCTGATCACCGGCCACATGCTCATGGAGATGCTGGTCGAGTCCGGCGCGCTCAAGAAGATGACCATGCGCCGCATGCTGGGCGACCTGAACATGGACTTCGTGAAGCTCGGCAAGCCCTGCGCCATCGGTTCGGTCGCCCTCGTGGTGGTCAGCCTGGCGTACGTGGTTTACCAGGGTGACCGCATCTACGGCATCGACTTCGCGGGCGGCGACCAGGTCACCGTCACGTTCACGCAGAAGATCGACAGCGGCAAGATTCGCGAGATCGCCAAGCAGGCCGGCGTCGGCGAAGTCAGCCCGGCCTACGTGAGCGACCTCGGCAACGGCAAGGAGCAGCTCAAGCTCGAGACGGCCTACGGCAAGTCCGACCAGCTCCTCAACGCCCTGCAGAAGGCGTTCCCGGATGCCGGGCTCGTCAAGCAGGGCACCAGCCAGATCGGCGCGACGATCGGCAAGGAGATCAAGTGGAACGCGATCCTCGCGGTCGGCGTTTCGATGATCGTCATCCTCGTCTACATCGCCTTCCGTTTTGAGTTCGGCTTCGGCATCGGCGCCATGGCGTCGACGCTGCACGACATCCTGATGAACATCGGCATCTTCGTGCTGACCGGCCACCAGTTCTCGGCGCCCATGGTGGCGGCGATCCTGTGCGTGGCGGGCTACTCCATCAACGAGACGGTGGTCGTGTTCGACCGCATCCGCGAGGAGCTGAAGCTCAACCCGAACGGCAACCTGCGCGACGTGATCAACACCGCGATCCGCAAGGTTTTCGCCCGCACGATCATGACGGCGACCACCACCTTCCTCGCGGCGCTCTCGCTCTGGGTGTTCGGCGGCGGCCAGCTGCACGACATCGCCTTCACCTTCCTCGTGGGTATCGTGACCTCGACCTTCTCGGCCATCTTCATCGCCGCCCAGATCTTCTACTGGTGGCACAAGGGTGACCGTAAACACGTCGAGGCGCACCAGGACATCGCGCCCAAGTACGAGTGGGCCGGCACGTCCCGCGCATCCGAGTAACCCCCGTTGGCCCGACGAGTCGCGACGCAAAGTAGCAATCAAACCGCTTGATTGCTGCAATTGCGTCGCCTCACTCGACGGCCGACTGAGCCATGCGCTGGAACTACACGCCGGTCCACACCGAGAGTGTGGAACAACTCGCGCGCGCCGCGGGCACCACGCCCGTGGTGGCCGAGCTGCTGTTGCGCTCCGGCCTCGGTGATCCCGACACGGCGACGCGGTTCCTGCAACCGACGCTCGCGACCCTGGGCGACCCGTTCCTGCTCGTGAACCTTGAGGCGGCGGCCGAACGGTTGCTGCGGGCCTTGCGGGCGAAGGAGCGCGTTATCGTGCTGGGCGACTACGACGTGGATGGCGTCTGCAGCACCACGTTGCTCGTCAGCTTGCTGCGTCGCCTCGGTCTCGACCCCGCGTACGTGGTGCCCCGGCGCCTAGAGGAAGGCTATGGCCTCACCCGGACCTCGATCGAGCGCGCGCTCGAGAAGGGGAAGCCCGATCTGTTCATCGCCTTGGATTGCGGCACCAACTCACACGAGGAGGTGGCCCACCTGCGAGCGCAGGGCATTGACGTCGTCATCGTCGACCACCACCGTTCGACCGAACCCGCGGCCACCGGCGCGGTGTTGATCAATCCGCACGTTAACCCGATGCCGGGCGACGATGCCTGGCGTTACCTGTGCACCGTGGGCTTGGTGTTCAAGCTGGCGCACGGCCTCCTGAAGAAACTACGCGCTGAAAACCACCCAGTGGCGCTGTCGATTGTGCTGAAGGAGTACCTCGACCTCGTGGCCATGGGAACCATCGCGGACCTGGTGCCGTTGCAGGGCGAGAACCGCGTCTTTGCCCGCCACGGCCTGCGGGTGCTGGCGGAAACCCGCCGTCCCGGGCTACTGGCGCTGATGCAGGTCTCCGGCCTGAAGCGCGAGCAGGGGTTGGTGCCGAGCGACATTTCCTTCCGCCTCGGGCCCCGCATCAATGCAAGCGGTCGCCTGGCGGACGCGGCCCTGTCCGTCGACCTGCTGCTCAGCGAGGACCGGGCGTTTTCGGAGCGCACCGCGCGGCAGCTCGACGACCTCAATCGCGAGCGCCAGGACATCGAGCGGGAAATCACCGAGCGCGCCGAGCGCTACGTGGAGGAGCATTTTTCGGCGGCCAGCGGTTTGGTGCTCTTCGATGAAGCCTGGCACCCCGGCGTGGTGGGCATCGTGGCCGGACGCATTTCGCGCAAGTACAACCGCCCGACGATCGTGCTCGGCAACGAGGGCGAACTCGCCAAGGGCTCGGGCCGCGGACTCATCGGGTTCAACCTGGTGGAGATCCTCGGCTCCTGCTCGGTCTGCCTTGAGAACTGGGGCGGCCATCCGATGGCGGTCGGCATCGCGCTGCGGAAGCCGCGTCTGGATGAGTTTCGCGCAATGTTTGACGAGGTGATCCGCCGCGGGCGCGACGCCAATGCCGCCGAGCCCGGCTTGGAACTTTCCGGTTGGGTCGAGGCCACCCAGTTGAACGAGCAGCTGATGGGCGAGTTGGAGCAGCTGCAACCCTTTGGCATGGGCAACCCCGAGCCGATCTTCGGGGTGCGCGGGATCCGCCTGCGGAACCGTCCCGACGTGTTCAAGGAGCAGCATTTCCGCTTCGCGGGCGAGGACGCCACCGGTCGGCGCATCAGCGGCGTGGCTTGGAAGCTGGCGGACCGGCTGCCCCCGGTTGGCGCCCCCTTGGAGATGGCCGTCCAGCTCAATTGGAACCACTACAACGGCCGCCGGACGCTCCAGATCGAGCTGCTGGACTGGCGCATGGGGTAGGGCGGGCCCTCCGCCGCCCGCCGGGGTGCGGAACGGAGTCTGCTCCCTACCTTTTGCCGGAAACCGCTTGTCAGGCCGGGGTGCTGTGGCCTTGTTCATGGCCTCAACCCCACATGTTCGAAACCCTGCTGAAGCACTTCGAAGGCCCTTTGTCGCTATGGGGCCCTTTTTTTGTGCTGCTGCTCTGCGGTTTGGGCCTGCCGATTCCGGAGGACATCGTGCTGGTTTCGGCGGGCGCCCTGGGCGTGATTGAAGGGCGCAGCTGGGTCGAGGTCAGCTTCGTGATGTACGCCGGCGTCATGATGGGTGACTCCCTGACGTTCCTGGCGGGCCGGTACCTGGGCCAGCGCCTGATGGCGACCCGGTGGTTCCAGCGCTTTCTCTCGGTGAAGAAGCAGGCCAAGGTGGAGGCGCAGTTTGAACGTTTTGGCTCGATGGTGCTGTTTGTGGGCCGTTTCCTCCCTGGGCTGCGCGCGCCAATTTTCTTCACGGCCGGCACGTTGAAGACGCGCTACTGGAAATTCTTTTTCTTCGACGGCCTCGCCGCGTTGCTGAGCGTGCCGTTCTTCGTGTGGTTGGGGTCCTGGCTTTGGACGAAGTTCCAGGACGATCTCGCCCAAATCGAACGCGCGCTTTCGCGCACGCACACGTTCACCATGATTTTGGCCGTCGCCATCGGCGCGGCGGTGTTGATCACGATCATCGTTCAACTTCGTCGGCGGCGCGCCAACCGCGAGGCGGACAATGACGATGAAGGCGATGCGAAGTCCTAGCGGATAGGGACCTGTGGGCTGGCGCGCCCGGTCGGTTTTCCAACCCGTGAAGGGAAGCTCCTCGCCCCGGTTCAGGCAACTTCGTGGCATCCAGCCTTCGGTGCACGGGCTGCCGGATGGCCCAAAAAAATCTGCTTGAAGTCACCTCGTTCCCCCCGCTTATTCACCGCTCCTTTGCGCAGCTGTAGCTCAATTGGATAGAGCATCTGACTACGGATCAGAAGGTTTGGGGTTCGACTCCCTACAGCTGCGCCACTTTCTAAACCGCCTATCTCGAAAGGGATAGGCGGTTTTGTTTTCAGGGTTTTTGCAACCGGTCCGCCCGTTTGGATTTGGAGGCAGCGGCGGCGGGCGGGGGATCGGCAGGGCGATTCCTCTCGATCACCAGCGGCCGCTCATTCGACGAAAACCTGGTTTACGATGCGGCCTAATTTCTCGATGGCCTCCTCGGCCATCTCGCCCTCGGTTTCGATGACGAGAACGTCGCGGTGCTTGGCCCCCAGGGTGAGCATACCGAGGATGCTCTTGCCGTTAACGCATTTCTCTCCCTTGCGCACCCGGACCTCGCAGGGAAAGCTCGAGGCCATCTCGACAAACAGCCGGGCGGGACGGGCGTGAAAGCCGGTGGTGTTCTGGATCGTGTGGCTTTGCGTGGGCATGAAGATCAGGGGTGGGCCGTGGCGGCAGCGACCTCCTCGGCGGATCCGAGGGTGAGGCAATGGGCCGCGAGGCGGATGTTGGCGGCGTGGTTCATCCGGCTGAGCGCGGCGCGGGTGCGGACCAGCGCCGCGGCATGCAGGCTGATTTCGTCGACGCCCAGGCCGTCAAGCAGGGCCAGCGCTCGCGGATCGGAACCCATCTCGCCGCACAGGCCGACCCATTTGCCGTGCCGGTGCGCCGCGTCGACTGTCAGCTTGATGAGCTGGAGAATGGCGGGGTGATGCGCGGCCTGCAGATGCGCGAGGCGGCCGTTCATGCGATCAGCGGCCATCGTGTATTGCACAAGGTCATTGGTGCCGATGCTGAAGAAATCCACCTCGCGCGCGAGTTGGTCGGCCATGAGGGCGGCGGCGGGAACTTCGATCATGATGCCGAGTTCGATGTCGGGGGCGACGCGGTGGCCGGCGGCTTTCACCCGGGTGCGCTCCTCATTCAACCATTGGCGTGCCTGGCGAACCTCCGCGGCGACGGCGACCATAGGGAGCATGATCTTGAGGTGGCCATGGCTGCTGGCCCGGAGCAGGGCTCGCAGTTGCGTGCGGAAGAGCTCCTCCTGGGCCAGGCAAAGGCGCAGGCCGCGGACGCCGAGGAAAGGGTTTTCCTCGCGCGGCAGGCTGAGGCCGGGCACCTGTTTGTCGCCACCGATGTCGAGCGTGCGGATGATGACGGGATGCGGGGCCATCCGTGCCAAGGCCTCGCGATAGAGATGGAAGAGTTCGTCCTCCGAAGGCAGCACTGCCTGGTCGAGGTAGGAAAATTCGCTGCGGAAAAGTCCGATCCCCTCGGCGCCTTGGGCGAGGGCGAGGGGCATTTCATCCAAGCGTCCGATGTTGGCGGCGAGCGCCAGCGAGCGGCCGTCGGCTGTGCGGCTGGGCAGCTTGGCAAACCGGGCGAGTTCGGCCTCCTCGGCGCGCTGGATTTCCTGGCGGCGGCGGGCCTCGGCCACTTGCTCCGGCGCGGGATTCAGGGTCAGGGTGCCGCTGGTGCCGTCGAGAATCACCGGCGTGCCGTCGGCCACGGCTGACAGGACATCGGCCAGACCCGCGATGGCCGGCAGGCGCAGGGCGCGGGCAAGGATGGCCGAATGGGAATTGAGGCTGCCGGCCGCGGTGACAAAGCCCCGGACGTGCGCGAGGTCGAGTTGCGCCGTGTCGGAGGGTGCCAGATCGTGTGCAATCAGGATGACGTCGGAATCGAATGACCGGCCGGCCGGGACGCTGCTGCCGGTGAGCAAGGCTTGGAGACGGTGGGTCACATCGCGGAGGTCCGTCGCTCGGGAAACGAGCAGGTCATCGCCGGACCCTTCCAGAATGGTGACGAAAACCTGGCTGGCTTCGGCGAGGGCGGCGGAGGCGGACAAGCCGGCGTCGGCGATCAGGGAGCGGGCCTGGCCGATCAGTTCGGGATCGCTGAGGAACGACAAATGGACATCGAAGATCTCGGCCTTCGCCGCGCCAACGCGCTCGCGGGTTTGGTTGCGGAGCATGCGCAAGTCGAGGGCGGCTTGGAACAGGGCGGCCGTCAGGCGAGCGTCCTCCTCCTGCGGGGTGCCGGTCGCGTGGGTGGTCGCGAGCTCTGGCGCCCGTTGCATGACCACGGCTCGACCCAAGGCGATGCCCGGCGAGGCTGGCAGTCCGGAAAGTTGCAGGGGAGCGATGGCGTTCATGCGGAGGGCAAGGGCGCGGAATAATGTGCCAGCACCAGGCGGAGGATTGGATGGCTGGCCGGCAGGCCGGTGTGATGGGAGAGTGTGACGGGCGGACCCTCGGTGCGGAGTTGGGCCTGCAGGGTGACGGCCTCGGGATCGCCGGCGTGGTCGAACGTCAACGCGGAGGCGATGACCGTGGCCAGATTGTCGGGGGAGACGCCGGCCGCCAACGCGAGGCTGGCCGGGGCGACCAAGCGTTCGTCCGGACCCAGCTTGCGCAGGGGCGAACGGCCGACGCGTGTGACCTCGTCGGGCAAAAGCGGATTGGCGAAGCGGCTGAGGACCTTGTCGATGTAGGCGGCGTGTTCCGCGGGCTCGAGCCCGTGGCGGGCCACCAGGCCGGCGGCAGACTCACGGAGGGCCCCCGCGGTGACTGCGCGGATTTCGGGGACAGCCATGGCCTCGTGGATGAAGCGGCGTCCGGCGCGATAGCCGAGGTAGGCCAGGGCGGCGTGGCCGGTGTTCACCGTGAAAAGCTTCCGCTCGATGTAGGGACGAAGATTCGTCACGAGCGCGACGCCGGACAGCACGGGTGCAGCCCCCGGCGCGAAGCCGGACGCATCGATCACCCATTCGCAAAACGGCTCGACCGTGACCGTCAGCGGGTCAGTCGGTTCCGGGGTCTGCAGCGGCACGATGCGATCCACCGCGCAGTTGGCGAAAACCGCGGGCAGGACGGTGCCGGCGGGCACGGCATCTTGCACCAGTCGCCCCAGCAGTTCGCTGGCCCCGATGAGATTTTCGCACGCGATCACGGCGAGCGCCGCCCGGTGGGGCGTGCGCTGCTGCAGCCCACGGGCGAGGACGGGCGCCACCAAGCGCAGCACGGCCGGTCCGACGGCGGTGGTCACGAGATCGGCGTGGGCCACGGCGTTGGCGACGGCCGCGGCGTCAGTCCCGGCGATGGCGGCAATCCCGGTGACCGTGAAGGGCTGCGGATTGGGGGCAGCCAGTCGCACCGTGTAGGCACCGCGAGCATTGATGGCGTCCACCAGCGCGGCGTTGACGTCGACAAAGGTAACGCGGTAGCCGGCCTGGTGCAGCAACAGACCGATGAAACCCCGGCCGATGTTGCCGGCGCCGAAATGGACGGCCGATTTCATGAAGGCAGGCCGGCCTCCAGAATGGCGATAATCTCGCCGGGCGAGGCCGCGGCGAGGAGCCGGGCCAGCTGTTCATCATCGCTACAGACCTCGGCCAGCGAGGTGAGAATGTCCAGGTGGTCGTCGCCGCGGGCCGCCAGGCCAATGACCAAACGGGCGACGTTGCCGTTGCCGAAGTCGACCCCGGTGGGCACGTGCAGGATCGCAAGGCCGGAGGAACGGACATAGGCCAGGGCGTCCTTGGTGCCGTGGGGCACCGCAACGCCGTTGCCCAGGTAGGTCGTGGCGATCACCTCGCGGGCGAACATCGCGGGAATGTATTCGGGTGTGACATGGCCGCCGTTGGCGAGGAGGCGTCCGACCGCTTCGATGGCAGCGGCCTTGTCAGCCGGCTTGGCGTGCAGGACGATCTTGTCGACGGAAAGGATGGCGGGCTGAGAATGCATGGATTTGGCCGGTAACGGGGTCATTCGCCGGGGAGCTGGTGGAGTTCCCGGGCGAGGTGTTCGCGCGTGGCGGATTCGGTGCCCCGGGTGAGGGCCTCGATGGTGGCGGGCTCCATGAGGAGGGAGCTGATCCGGCTGAGCACGGCGACCTCGGTGCGATGAAGCTTCAGGGGCGCGAGCATCAGCAGGCACTGGTCGACCGCGGTGCCCCGAACAATCAAGGGTTGGGCCAGGCGATGGAGGGTGATGGACGGACGGGCAATCCCGGCGTCGCGGGCGTGCAGGAAAGCGAGGCGGCTGTCGGGAATAACGAGGCTGTTCTGGCCGATGCGCGCGGCGAGCTGGGTCGCCGCGATCGAGGCATCGAGCAAGGTGCCGTTGGCCAGCAGCGGCTGGCAAATCGCGGGGAGGAGTGCCCCCAAGGGGCCCTCATGCGGGGGCAGCGGGTGAATGCGCCAGCCGCGGAGCAGGGCTTCCACGCAGGCCTGCTGGCGTTGGGCCTGGCTCAGGCGGGTGGCCGCAGACTCCGGGCCTGGCAACAGCGGCTGGGTGATGCGGTGCTGGCTGGCCAGCCGCTCGAGGTGGGCGTTGATTTCGCGCACGTCCTTCTCTTGGAGCAGGGGGCTGACCACCAAATAGCGGTCGCGCGGCCAGTCCAAGGGAATGGTCGACAGCACGAGATCGTAGGAGGCCGGGTCAATGGCGGCGGCCTCCTGCCAGGCGAGCAGGTTGGTGATGTTGATTTCCGGCAGTTCCGTGCGGAGACGGCTCGCCAGCATGCGCGAGGTGCCGACCCCCGCGGAGCAGACGACAAGGGCGCGCCAGCGGCGGTGGCGGCGCCGCTCGAGGGCGGACCCGACGTGGAGGACGAGGAAGCCGATCTCGGTGTCCGGCAGGGCGGGGTCGAGAAAGACCTGGTCGGCGGCCGCGCGAACGTGGGTGAAGAGCTCGCGGTAATTCTCCCGGATCTCAGGCAGGAGGGGATTGCGGATCGGCAGGTGGTTACGAAGACGCTGCAGGGTGCGGGTCAGGTGTGGCAGCAGGCCATCGAGGAGGGTCGGATCGGCGCTGAGCGGCACGCCGAAGCGCGCGTCGCAGGCGAGGAGGAAGCGCTGTAGCAAAGGCAGCAGCGCGGGTTCGCCCGTCGTGGTAGGTTCGGCAGCGCCGTGTAGCAGCAGCGAGAGGCGGGCTCGCTCGGAAGCGGGCAAGGGGGAGCGCAGCAAGGCGCCGAGACGGTCTGCCAGGACGCTGAGCACCGGCGTCGACATCGCCGTCGGACCCGGTTCGCAGATGCGGCCGGTTCCGACCCGCTCCAAGGTGAGGGCCACATTCAACGCGAACTCCAAACGCGCGGCGGGCTCCAACGCGAGCGGGTGGGTCTGTTCCAGTTCCTGGAGCAGGCGGGCGGTGGTGGAAAAGTGCGGGGCGGAAATGAGCAGCAAGGCAGGGCGAAGGAACGTGTCACCTGCCGTGGGCGCCCGGCCGGCTTGCCCCCCGAAGAGGGCGACGCGCGCGGGTTCGTCGAACTGCGAGAAGAAAAGATCGATGATGGCGTTGCGACGGTCGGTTTCGCTGCCCTCCAAGGCGACGCCCCAGCCGCGCCGGCGTTGGAGCGTGAGGCGGTAGGAGGCCAGCCAGGACTCGAGGGTGTCCAGGTCGTGGCTCGCGGTCGTGATCGTGATGCGCAGCTCGCTGGCCAGCGCGTGAAGCTTCACGGGTTCGGTGGCCGCAAGCAGGGTGCACGCGAGCCAGGCTTGGCGGTCGGATGGACGGACCGAGGCGATGGACGAGGAGGGCAACTCCTGGCGCAGCGCGTCGCGATTTCCGGTGGAGCCGTTGAGCCGAAGTCCGGCGCCGGCTTTTTTCTGGAGGGTGAGTCGGTAGGGGCGCAGGAAACTTTCGATTTCCGGAAGGTCGCGGCGGACGGTGCGCACGCTGGTGCCGATGAGCTCGGCGAGCTCGCCCGCAGTGACATCATCCTTCGCCGCCAGGAGATGATCCAGGATCAGGCGCTGACGCAGGGGGATGCCCGCGAGAGGGGCGATGTCAGAGGCGGCGGCCACGGTCAGGATTTGGTGGTGAAGCGGGTGACGAGCTGGTCGTAGACCGGGCTCTTGAGGAAATCCTGGAGCGACAGATGCTCGGCGTCCGGTCGCTTGAGACGGGCGCGCGCAGTGAGATCCTGGTGGGTGAGGACGAGGTCGGCATCGACGGGGAGATCGTTGATGGCGGTGTTGGTGACGGGGATGGTGATGCCCGCGATGCGAAATTTCTTGCGCAGGAGAGTTGCGCCCATGGCGCTGGAACCCATGCCGGCATCGCAGGCGAAGACGATCGAGCGAACCGCGCGCGCGGGCGCGGCGGGGGCCGGGGAAGCGTGGGCCGGATTCAGGGCGGAGCCCTTGAGCGCGCCCAGCGCGGCGCGGGCCTCCTCGAGGGAGGAAGCGTCCTCGGCCGGCTGGCTAAACCTGAGCAGGGCTGCGGCGGTGGCGAAGGAAGCGACGGTCGCGGTGAACACGCCGGCCAACACCGGGAGGGCGTCGCCCTTCGGCAACAGGGCGAGGTAGGCGAAGATGCTGCCTGGCGAGGGCGCGGCGACGAGACCGGCGCCGAGCAGCGAGAACGTCAGGGTGCCCGTCATGCCGCCCGCGATCGCGGCAAGCAGCAGGCGCGGGTTCATGAGGATGTAGGGAAAATAGATCTCATGGATGCCGCCGAGGAAGTGAACGATGGCGGCACTCGGGGCCGACTGGCGGACGGCGCCTTTGCCCAGCCACCAAAGCGCCAGCAGAATCCCGAAGCCCGGGCCCGGATTGGACTCCAACATGAACAGGATCGATTTGCCCGCGGTGTGGGCTTCGCTTATGGCGATGGGGTTGAGGATGCCGTGGTTGATCGCGTTGTTAAGAAAGAGAACCTTGGCCGGCTCGATGAGGAGGTGGGCGAGGGGAAGGAGCCGGTGTTCAACCACGACCTGGACGCCCCGGGCAAAGGAGGCGGCGGCGGAAGTCATGAGCGGGCCGACCGCGACGCAGGCGAGCAAGGCGAGGCCGCCGCCGATCAGGCCGAGCGAGAAATTGTTCACCAGCATTTCGAAACCGACGGGCGTGTGCCGGCCGGCCCAGGCATCGAAGCGCTTGAGCAGCCAAGCACTCGCGGGGCCGACGACCATGGCGCCGAGAAACATCGGCATCTCCGCGCCGACAATCACCCCGATCGTCGCCACAGCACCGATGACGCCGCCGCGGGTTCCGTGCACCATCTGGCCACCCGTGTAGCCGATGAGCAGCGGGAGCAGGTAGGTGATCATCGGCCCGACCAGGCGGGCGAGGGATTCGTTGGGAATCCAGCCGGTGGGGATGAAACAGGCGGTGATGAAACCCCAGGCGATGAATGCCCCGATGTTGGGCATCACCATGCCGCTGAGAAAGCGGCCGAAGGACTGCACGCGGGTGCGGGCGCTGGGGGAATTGACTGGGGCGGGGGACATGAGAGCTGGCGGAGTTAGCGGCGCGGATGGGCTTTCAGCCACTGCACGGTGAGATCGGGGAAATCGGTGAAGCCGCCCTCGCTGCCGGCGGCGTCAAACAGTGCGGCATGCAGCGCGTCGAGCGAGGGACAATTGGCGGGCAAGTCGTCGCGACGGACCACGCCCCAGTGCACCTGCAGACCGGCGGCGTGGGCATCGCGGGTGAAGTCGCTCACGTGGAGGCGGCCGGTTTTGTCCCAAGTGACGACCCGCCCGATGCCAGGTCCGATGGCATCGGCAAAGGTGGCGACGCGCTGCATGCCGGCGGGCTGGGAAAGCGCGTCGTAATCAGTGCCGTCGGCCCCAGGCTTGCTGCCGCCGAGGATCATCATGAGTTTGCCCTTCCAGCCGAATTCGGTGCGCAGGCGCCTGAGAGTGGTTTCCTCGAAGCATTGGATCCAGCAAGCCTCGTCTTTGCGGGTGCCGTAACCGTGGCGTCGCAGGATGTCGGCGACAATACGGGCGATGTCCTGGCCCTCTTGCTGGTGAAAGGTGGGTTGTTTGATCTCGGTGTAGAGTCCGACGGTGCGGCCGGTGCTCACACCGAGGCCCTGGAGGAAGAGAATCTCCTCCTCGAACGTGTGCAGCTGGTAGGTGTGGCCCGCGAGGGGAAACCGGTTCGGGTAGGCGACGCGATGCGTCTTCACGTCGAAGCGCGGGAACGCCTTGAGCTGCTTGATCTCAGCGAGGGTGAAGTCGATGGCGTAGTAGCGCTCATCCTTGCGCTGGCGCCCGGGGAAGCGCTCGGCCACGTCGGTGGTGGTGTCGAGATGGATATCGTGCAGCACAATCGGCACGCCGTCCTTGGTCAGAACGAGGTCCTGCTCGACGAAGTTCGCGCCCTGGATGTGGGCCACGGCCTTGGCGGGCAGGCTGTGTTCCGGCAGGTAGCCGCTGGCGCCCCGGTGGGCCAGGACGATGGGCTCGACCGCGCTGGCCTGCGCTAGTAGGAGCGCGGCGAAAGCGGCGGAGATCACGAGCGGGGAGAGGGGCTTCATGCGGAGCTGGCGGGGACGGGGGCTGGTCTGGGGCTGTTGTCTCCGTCGGTGGTGAGGACGATGACGATGAGTTGCATCAATCCAAACACGGCCGGCAATTCAAAGAAGGGGGAGCTTCGTCCGGGGGGATGTGGCCAAAATTGGAATAACGCAACCGGTTGGGGGAGTTTAACTGACGATAGATTTTAACAGAAGAAAACCGAAGGAACGAAGGAAGCCAGGATCGCTGGTAAATAAGCTTCCACGGAAGGACACGAGAGCCCACCGGCGAGACGCCGGTGGCTGTAGCGACACGATTCAGCGCCGGGCCGGCAGGTCGGCGGCGGTGGCTGGCACGAAGGGCTGGGCGGTGTCGCCAGTCCAGCGCATCAACGTGAGGTCGGCGGCTTGCCAAGGCTTGCCGTTGGCGTCCTTGCCGCTCGAGTTTTTCGACAGATAAAACAATCCGCCGCCAACCGGCTGGAAACCGACGTCGGCTTTTTGGTTCCAGCCGCGGATACCGGTAGCGGGGTCCTTCAGGCCATCCTCGGACAGCTCAAGCAGCAGACCCTGCTCCCAACCTTTACCGCCGGGACCGGGCACGCCAACCAGGTCGCCCATCACCGGCTGGGTGCGGGCGTCGATGGCGAAGAGCAGGTAGTTCGGAAATTCCTTTTTCTTGCCCTGATATACGCCGAGAAACCAGCGCTGCAGGCTCTCGTCGTAGGAGAGGTTTTGCACGCCCCAGGTGGTGTGACCGGTGCGGACGAAATACTTGCCGTGCGGCGCCGGAGGGCCGCTGCGATGCGGCGCGTCCGGGCGGAACGGGCGGGCGTATTGCGCCCAGTCGCTGATGTCATACTGCACCAGCACCTGGTGGTCGTTGTCGGTGCGGTCGAGATTGTTGTAGATGCCGTAGGCGAACGTGAGGTAGCGCGGACCGTCCGTGCGGCCGAATTGCGGGCCGAGGCCCACTCCGTCGAAGCCGGCGACACCGTAGCGATGGTCGCGGCTCTTCGCCTCCTGCTCGCGGTTCTGGCCGTAGTCGAGGGTGATTTTCCCGTCGTGGTCCAGATCCACCAGATAGTCCTTGAGCACCTCGCCGATATAAACGGTGCGAAAGATGTCCGTGTGCGCGATGTCGACGCCCACGCGGTCAATTTTACTCCCGTCGATCATCGTGACGTAGTAGGCTTGGTTCTTCAGGTTCTCGAAGGAGCCGTAGAGACAGCCGTCATCCGGGTTGAAGTCCATGTCGCCCATGTGCGCAGGCAGGTTCTCGACGGTGCCGATGAGTTTGCCGCTGAAATCGTATTTCGCGATCAGGGTGGTGAACGAGTAATAGATGCAGCCGCCGCGGACGTCCACGGCGATGCCCTGCACATGGCCGGCGGGCCAGGTGCCGCCGTGTTGGGTGAGCGGCAGGGCGGCGCGGTCGGCGGCGGGAGCCAGCAGTGGGAGCAGGCCGAGGCTGAGAAGGAGCAACGATTTCATGGTGGAAAAAGAAGGCCGGCGGAAAAATTCCGCCGGCCCGGATTGGTCATTCGGTCAGAAACGCACGCCGAAGGCGATGCTCCCGACGCGGCCCGGGTCGAGGGTATAACGGGAGTTGGAGGCTACGTAGTAGATCTCCCGGTTGTCCAAGACATTGGTGACGGATGCGGAGATGGAGTAGCGGTAGCGGCTGCCTTGCGGCTTGAAGTTATAGCCCGCGATGAAGTCGAAGCGCCACCAGTTGGGCACGTGCCAGGCTGGCTCGCCGCGCTCCGTGGAGGGGGTCTGCGGACGCACGCCGGTGTAGATGGCGCCGAGATTGAAGTTCACCCCCTTGAGCGGGCCGTGGTCGAAGCTATAGCGGTTGAAGATGGAGAAGCGATGCTTCGGCATGAGCGCCTGCACCACGCCCGTGCGCTTGTTGTAGGCCGTGGTGTCGCTGAAGCCGCCGGTGACCAGCCAGTTGTCGGTCACGCGGGTATTCCAACTGAGCTCCCAGCCCTTGCTGAACGCGCCGTTCTCCTGGATGAACCAGCCTTCGCCCGGGCGGGCCGGATCGGCGCGGGCCACGTTGTCCTGCAGGAGCTCGAAGTAGTCGACGAGGAGGAGGATGCGGCCGCCCATCAGGCTCGTGCGCAGGCCGATTTCCTTCTGATTTCCCGTCTCAGGGTCGAGGGCGCTGCCGTCGGGCTGCAACTGGTAGTTGGGCGCGAAGGCGGTGTTCATGTTGCCGTAGAGCGACCAGGTCTTCGCGGCGGTCAGGTGCCAGACGGCGCCGACGCTGTAGGTGGGCGACTCGGCGGAGACATTAACCGGCGTCGGATTCGAGTTGTAGACCTTGTTGGGGAAGGTGCCGGTGACGAAAGTCTTGGTGCGGCGCGTATTCTTGGCGAAACGCGTGCCGGCCATCACGAAGACGCGCTCCTTGAGGAGGGAGAACACGTCGTTGGCATAGAGATCGTTGGTCTCGTTGACGACATCGGTATGCGCATTGAGGATCTCCAGAGGGCGCTCGGTGCCGATCCACGCCGGGCCTTCATGCTCGCGATCGAAAATATTGATCGGCATGTAGGTGCGCGGGTTGAAGCCTGCGACCCTCGGGTCGGCCAGAAACTGGGCGTAGGTGATGTCGGGAAAAAAGTTATAGAACTTCTGGATGCTGGTGGCGGCGGTGGTCGCGTCGGCGATCAGGCCGTTGCCGTTGAGGGCGGCGGCATTGGTGATGCCACCGGTGCTGCGGGTCGCCAGGATGGCGCGGTTGTTCTCGTCCTGGGTGGTCCAGCCGTGGCCGAGCAGCAACCGGTGATGGAGCGGGCCGGTGTTGCCTTCCACCACGAGCTCATTGCGCGCGCGGTAGTTGACGGTGTCCACCGGAAGGTTGCGCAGGCCGCGCGGCATCAGGGCCGCGTCCTTCAGGATGGTCAGGGCGGCGGAGAGCGCCTGGGTCTCGTAGATCCGCTGCTTCTTGTCCTCCCACTGGAATTGTGAGCGGAAATAGAAGTGCTCGTTGAAGGTGTGGGTGAAGTTGTAGTTGGCGACGTTGCGGGTCTGGTGGCGGTATTCCAGATCCTTGTCAGGATGGTTGAAATTGCCGTTCCAGTTGATCTTGCGCGGCATCTCGTGCCAGACGCCGTCGCCGGTATACATACCCAGCGGATTGCCCGCGTGGACGGGGGTTTCCCAACTGCCCTGGGTCTCGATGTAGTTCCAGAAATACTGGAAGGTGAGCTTGGTCTTGTCGGCGATCTGCCAGGTCAGCGAGGGGGCGATGGACCGTTCCGCCTTGTGCTGGCCGAACCAGGTCTCGCCGGTCTCATAAACACCATTGACGCGGAAGAAGAGCTTCTTGCCGGGACCGAAGGCGCCCGTGTTGAGGTCGAACTCACCGCGATAGGCGGTCGTATCGCGCGCCATGAAGCGGAAGCTGGCGTCCGCCTTTTGCTTCGGCTGCTTGGTGATGCGGTTGATCGTGCCGCCGTAGCCGCCGCCGCCGTAGAGCACGGCGGCCGGGCCGCGGATAACCTCGACGCGCTCGATATTGGCCAATGGCTGGGAACCGTTGCCGGTGGTCTGGGAGAAGCCATCCAGGAAGTTGGCGCCCGCGCTCGACGAGCCGCGGAGCAGGAAACCGTCGTTCTCCGTGGTCTTTACGGCCGAAGCCTCGTAGGCGAGGAGCTGCGAGGTGTCGGTCGCCATCAGATCCTCGATGAAGGTCTGGTTGAAGATTGTCACGTTCATCGGCACGTTCTCGATGGCCGTGTTCATGCGCAAAACCTCGGCGGTGTTCGGCGATTGATAGCCGGTGTCTTCCTTGCCGTGGACCTCGAATGGAGAAAGTTCGTAGACTTTCTCTTCGACCGGAGGTGTGGCGGACGGTGAGGATGCCGGGGCGGTTTGCGCCCCGAGGGGAAGGACGCCGAGCACGCTGAGGCTCAGGATGGATAATGAACGACTATACGAGGTTCGCATTGCAGCTTGGTTTTGGGGTTGGGTGGCGCCGTGTGAGCGGGCCGCGGGTGCAGAGGTGAATGCCGCGGGGTTGCGCTTGGGTTTCATTCCGGACAGCCCGGCCTGCAATGCAAAGAAAAGCTAGCCCAGTCCGCCGGATTGCTGCCAAAGCTGGAATATGAGGTGCGCGGGCCGCGTCGGGGGCTCAAAAGAGGGCGCGGCCTTCGCTCCGCGGCGGGGCCGTCAGGCCCAGCAGGCGGGCGAGAGTGGGGGCGAGGTCGTCGACGCCGACCGGTTCGCTGCGCACACCCGCGGGGATGCCGGCGCCGAACCACAGCAACGGCACGTGGGTGTCATAGTTGTAGGGCGAGCCGTGGTTGGTGCCGAAGCCATCCCGGTCAAACCAGAAGGGTTTGCTCTGGTAGAAGACATCGCCGCTGCGCTCCCGGTTGAAACTGAGGAGCGCCCGCCGGCCATACTCGGTGTTGACGTTGCCGGCCTCTAGTTGCGTGCGGGTGTAGGCGGCTTCGACGAAATCGAGCGTCATCAGCGCGTCGCGCACCACGCTCTCCGCGGCCGGGCGCGCAATCTTCTTCTCCGCCAGGGCCTCGGGGGCGAGCAACAGCGAGTAACCATCGGGCACAATCCAGCGCCCGGCGCCGGCCAGCGACCCGAAGGCCCGGTCAAGCGCGGCCTCAGTCGTCCGCAGGACGAGCGCATTGTCGATCCGGCCGGCCGGGAAGCGCGGATCGATTGCCTTCAGGCGCTCCGCCAGGGGGGCGGCACCATGGTCGGCGGAAAGGACAATCAGGCAACGGTCGAGCCCGATCCGCGCGTCGAGGAACTTGAACAGGCCTTCCAGGATGCGGTCGATGCGCACCGCCATGTCCATGACCTCATGGCTTTCCGGCCCCGTGTCATGGCCAATATAATCCGTGGAGGAAAAACTCAGGCAAAGCATGTCCGTGACGCCCCGGCGCCCGAGGTTTTCGTTTTCAATGGCGGCGCGGGCGAAGTCGGCGAGGATCTCGCTCGCGAACGGCGTATGGATCAGGGTCTCGTAGAAATTGGCGCCCGGTTTGGCGTCGCCGCCGGTCACGGTCTTGGGAAACGTGCGACCCAGGCCCAGGCCGGTGAATTCGCCCGGGGAGTCATCCGGCCCCTGAATCGCGTAGGCCTCCACCGGTAGCACGCGGTCCCACACGCGCCCGAAATAGGCATCCTGTTTGCCCGCCGCATTGAAGTCGCGCACCCACTGGGGAAGCTCCTTCATGTAATACGTGGAGCTGACGAAGTGGGCCCCTTCGGTGTAGTAGGCCGCCGAGGCGAGCTGGCCGCCCATCAGGACGGCCGCCCGGTCCTTGTTGGAGATGCCGATGATCCGGGGCTGCCCGCCGCGCTCCGCCTTGAGTTCGTCGCCGACCGTGGTGACGAGGTAGTTCTTCGGGGAACGCCCGATCATGGCCTTGCTGCCCGGCATGCGCACGCCGCCGGTGGACTCGGCCAGGCCGAGCACCTCCACCGAGGGATCGTCGACGCAGTTCACGCGGACAAACGTGTTCCGGTCGATCCAGTCATTGGCGATGATGCCGTGAATGTTGGCGTGCACGCCGCTGAGCAGGACGGCATGTCCCGGCCCGGTCTTGGTAAGGGAGTGCCGGTAATGGCAGTTGGTGAAGGCGGTGCCGCGGTTGAGAAAAAGATTGAAACCGCCCGCGGAGAAATAGGGCCGGAATTTCTCCAGGTAATCCTGCCGGAACTGGTCCAGGCTGATGACGACAATCAAGGCGGGTGGCTCGGCGGCGTGGCCGGCGAGCATCGGGCCCGTGAGCAGCAAGAAAAGCAGCTTGAGGTGACTGAAGAAACGTGGCGGGAGGAGGGGCGGGTTCTGCATATTAAGTGGGGCTGCGTAAGAGCGAAGCTGCCCGGCCGGGGGCAGTATAGAAGCCAGCCAGTCACGTCGCCTGAGCCAAACAAGCCGAACTAGATGTGAATTTGGCCAGTGATCCTCCGGACAAAATCAGAGTTCCATGAGAACTGGATCTATCACGAGGTGATGTCGCCGCGCGGCGAACGATCAGCGACTCTATTTCAACGAAGGATCTGACCGCCGCAGACGACCGTGGCCACGGGGTTGCCGCCGAGTTCGTAGGCCAGGGCGCGCTCGTCCTTGTGGTGGAGCAGGATCAGGTCAGCCCGTTGGCCCGGGCTCAGAACGCCGCGGTCGGTGAAGCCTAAAACGGCCGCGGCATTGACCGTGGCGGCGGCAATGGCCTCGGCGGGCGACATCTGGCAGAAGCGCACCGCGAGGGCGATGGCCAGGGGCATGGAATGCGTCGGCGAAGTGCCGGGGTTGCAGTTCGTGGCGAGGGCGATCGCGCCGCCGTTGTCGATGAACAGGCGCGAGCGCATGAAGCGCTGGTCGGTGTGCAGGCCGGTGCAGGGCAGGATGACCCCCATGGTCGGCGATGCGGCGAGCGCAAGCAGGTCGCGTTTGGTGGACGCCTCGAGGTGGTCAACGCTGCGGGCGTGCAACCGGATCGCCTCGGGAATCATGCCGAGGGAATTAAATTGGTCGGCATGGACGCGCACCGGGTGATGCTTCCGCGCCTTTTCAAAAAACTTCACGCACGCCTCGACCGACCACGCGCCTTGCTCGCAATAGGCGTCCACCGCGATGTCCGGAAACTCGCGCGACACCTCCGGCAGCATGTCCTTCACGACCATGCGCGCATACTCGTCGAGTTCGCCTTCGAAAGCGTGTCCCAGCAGCGCGGTCGGGACCACCGTGCCGGGCCACTCGGCGGCGGCGCGGCGGATGGCGCGCAACATTTTCATCTCGGCCTCGGTGTTCAGACCATAGCCACTCTTCACCTCCACCGTCGTGGTGCCCTCGCGTAACATGGCACCGAGCCGGTCGCGCAGGTTGGCGGCGAGCTGCTTCTGCGTGGCTTCGCGCACGGCCTTCACTGTCGAGTGAATGCCGCCGCCTTGCTTGAGGATTTCCAGGTACGGCACGCCCCGGAGTTTCATCTCCCACTCGGCGAGCCGGTCGCCGGCCCAGCACGCGTGGGTGTGGCAATCGACGAAGCCGGGCATCAAGACTCGGCTCTGCGCATCGATGGTTTCCACATCGGCGGGTGCTTCCGCTTTTGCGCCCACCGCGGCGATCTTGTCGTCCGCAATCAGCACTTCCCCTGACGGAATGATGCCCAAGTCGCTCAATTCCTTACCGCGCCTGGGACGGGCGCCGGCGCCAAGGGTGAGGATGCGGGCGTTGCGAATCAGGAGAGGCATCGAGGCAGATTAAACCACAGAAAACACGGAATACACAGAATTTGAATGCACCGGAGCAGCTGTGGGGGTGTCGGGTACTTTGATTGGTTCGCGGGTTACTTCTTTCTGTGTGTTCCGTGTTTTCTGTGGTTATTTCCTCTGGGCGAAGCCTTGCAGGAAGGTGAGGAATAGATGCGCGGCGACGCGCGCCGTGCGGCCGTCGACGTCGTGCGTGGGGTTTAGCTCCATCAGGTCAAAACACCGCACCCGCGGCTCGGCCCCGCAGACCAGTGCCCAGGCCTCCGCCTCGCGTACGGTCCAGCCGGACGGGTTGAGCGCGCTCACGCCCGGCGCATGCGCCGCGTCGAGGACATCGAGATCAAAACTGGCAAACAGGTCCTTGCCCTTGGGGAGTGTCACGCGCGCCGGGTCGAGGTGCGTGCGGCCCCCGTGCGCCCGGAACCAATCCAGGTGCTCCTTGGAATTCACGAGCGGCTGAAACCCGTGCAGGTGGAGCGCGCCGATACCGCAATCCTCCACGAGCCGCCGAAACGCCATGCCCGAGCCCGGAGTTTCGCGAACATCCAAATGGGCGTCGAAATAGACGCCGGCCATTTTGGGGAAGCGGGCTGCGACCGCGCGCACGAACGGGAAAGTCAGGTCGTGTCCGCCCCCGATCGCCACAGGCAAGAGCCCTTGGTCCAAGAGCGAAGCCGTCGCTTCGGTGATTCGTTCGTGGGTTTTCTCGAGTGAGCCCGTGGGCATTACGTCGCCCGCGTCAAACACGCGGGATAAATCTCCCGCCGCCGAATTGGCCGCGCCGTACCGGGCAAGGGCGGCCCGAAAGGCCTTGGGGCCGCCGGCGGCGCCGGTCCGGCCGTTGTTCATGCGCACACCCGTGTCGTCCGGCAAACCGAGCAGCGCGATGGCGCAGCCTTCCGGCGATTCCGTGCTGATCGTCGAGGCGAAGCGCCCGGCGGCGACGTCGGACGGCCAAGGCGGCGCGGAGGTATGGGGTGCGCGGGTCACAGGATAGCTGTGGCTACCTTTTCGCGGTTTTCCAATTCCGCATTGGCACCGGGACGCTGAGACGGTCGGCACACTGCTGCGCGAGCGGGTAACCGGCGTCCGCGTGGCGGAAGACGCCCATCATGGGATCGTTCGTGAGCACGCGCTCGAGACGCGCCGCGGCGGCGGGCGTGCCGTCCGCGACGATGACTTGTCCCGCGTGCTGGCTGTACCCGATGCCCACACCCCCGCCGTGATGGAAACTGACCCACGAGGCGCCGCTCGCGACATTGACGAGCGCGTTGAGGAGCGCCCAATCGCTGACGGCGTCCGTACCATCCTTCATCGCTTCGGTTTCGCGATTCGGGCTGGCAACGGAGCCGCAATCCAGGTGATCGCGACCGATGACGATCGGCGCCTTCACGCGGCCATCGGCCACCATCTGGTTGAACAGCAGTCCCGCCCGGTGGCGCTCGCCCAGGCCCAGCCAACAAATCCGCGCCGGCAGGCCTTGGAACGCGACCCGCTCGCCGGCCATCCGGAGCCAGCGATGCAGGCTCTCGTCCTGCGGGAACAGCTCCATCAGCGCGCGATCCGTGGCTGCGATGTCCGCCGGGTCGCCCGAGAGCGCCACCCACCGGAAGGGGCCGCGGCCGAGGCAGAATTGCGGACGAATGTAGGCCGGCACGAAGCCCGGGAAATCAAAGGCGCGTTTCACGCCTTGGTTCAGGGCGTGCTGGCGCAGGTTGTTGCCGTAGTCGAAGGTCTTCGCGCCACGTTTCTGCAACGCGAGCATGGCTTTCACATGGCGCGCCATCGTGGCGAGCGACAACTTCTGGTATTTCTTGGCGTCCTTGCGGCGGAGGACTGCCGCCGCCTTGAGGTCATAGCCGACCGGGACATAGCCCACCAAAGGGTCATGGGCGCTCGTTTGGTCCGTGAGGGCATCGACCCGGATTTTGCGTTTCAGCAGACGCTCGAGCAGATCGACAGCGTTCGCGACGACGCCGATGCTGAGCGCTTGTCGGCTCTTGGCGCAGGCCACGGCACGATCGATCGCCTCGTCGACGGTTGGCGCAATTTCGTCAAGGTAGCGATCGTGGACGCGCTTTTGCAGGCGAGAGGCGTCCACATCGGCAATGAGGCAGGTGCCGCCTGCCATCGTGATCGCCAGCGGTTGCGCGCCGCCCATGCCGCCGCATCCGGCGGTGACGCACAGGCGTCCGGCCAACGTGCCGCCGAAATGCTGGCGGCCGACCTCGGCGAAGGTTTCGTACGTGCCTTGGAGGATGCCTTGCGTGCCGATGTAGATCCACGAGCCGGCGGTCATCTGGCCAAACATCATCAGCCCGCGTTTCTCAAGGTCATCAAAATGCTCCTGGGTGGCCCACTTCGGCACCAGGTTGCTGTTTGCGAGGAGCACGCGCGGGGCATCGGGGTGCGTGCGGACGACGCCGACCGGTTTGCCGGACTGGATGAGGAGGGTCTCGTCCGGGGCGAGAGCCTTGAGCGACTCGATGATCGCGTGGAAGGCCGGCCAGTTGCGGGCCGCCTTGCCACGACCGCCGTAAACAACGAGTTCCGCCGGGCGTTCGGCAACCTCGGGGTCGAGGTTGTTCAGCAGCATCCGCATGGCCGCTTCGGCCGCCCAAGAGCGGCAGGTCAGTTGGTTGCCGCGCGGGGCGCGGAGGGTGGGGATGTTTTTCGGGGATGGCATGTTTTTAGGGTAGGAGGGAGTCACCGCCCTACCTCAGTGGACCGATGGAAGCTTGCACGACCGTCGCGATCTGCTCGCTGCGGACCAGCGCGAGGGCGGTTTGCACGTCGTGGTGGAACAGCCGGTCCGCCTGGGCGAATGGGATGTGCCGGCGGATTTCCGCGAAGGCGGCCTCGACGCCCGGGCCGGACTTCAGCGGGCGAAGAAACTCCAATCCCTGCGCGGAGCACATGAACTCGATCGCGAGGACGGTCTCGGTGTTCCTGACGACCTCCAGCAGCTTCGTGGCGCTGATCGAGCCCATCGAGACGTGGTCCTCCTGCCCGAGCGAGGAAGGGATCGAGTCAACGGAAGCCGGGTGGGCGAAAACCTTGTTTTCCGAGACCAGCGCAGCCGCCGTGTACTGCGGGATCATGAAGCCCGAATTCAGGCCCGTGTCCTTCATGAGCAGGCGCGGCACCTTCAGGTCGCCGATCGTGTCGCCATGCAGGAGCATATAGATGCGGCGTTCGCTGATGGAGGCGATTTCCGCGATCGCGATCGCCAGATAATCGAGCACGAACGCGAGGGGCTCGCCGTGGAAGTTGCCACCGCTGACGACATCGCCGCCAGCGAACACCAGCGGGTTGTCGGTGGCCGAGTTGATTTCCGTTTCGATGACCGCGCGCGCATGGTCGACCGCGAGCCGCACGGCGCCGTGTACCTGGGGCACGCAGCGCAGCGAGTAGGGGTCCTGCACCTTGGCGCAATCGGCGTGCGACGGCAGGATTTTCGAGCCTTTCAGCAGCTGGCGAATGTTGCGCGCGACGGTGATCTGGCCCGAATGCGGGCGGGCCGCGTGAATGCGGGCATCGTAGGGAGCTGCACTTCCACGCGCGGCCTCCAACGTCATTGCCGCGCCGATGTCGGCGGTGCGCGTCAGGTTGTCGATCCGCAGCAGGCAATGCACACCGTAGGCCACCATGAACTGCGTGCCATTGATCAGCCCGAGGCCTTCCTTCGACTGCAGCGTGAGCGGCTCCAAGCGCAGCTTCTTGAGCACCGCGGCCGCGGGCAGCCGTTGGCCTTGGAAGTCCATTTCGCCGAGTCCCAGCAGGGGCAGCACGAGATGCGCGAGCGGAGCCAGGTCGCCGGAGGCGCCGAGGGAGCCCTTCGTGTACACGACCGGCAACGCGTCCGCGTTGTAGAATCGGATGAGGTAGTCGACGACCTGTTCGCTGACGCCGGACAACCCGACGGCGAGGCCGTTGACCTTGAGCAGCAACATGAGCCGCACGATTTCCGCGGGGACCTCGTCGCCGACGCCCACCGCGTGGCTGAGGATCAGGTTTTCCTGGAGTTTCTCGATGTCCGCTGGCGGCACGCGCTTGTGGGCGAGCACCCCGAAGCCCGTGTTGATGCCGTAGTGCGCCGTGGGATCATCGTGCAGCGAGTCGACCAGGCGGCGGGAACGGCGGATGCGGGCGCGCGCGGCGGGCGTGAGCGTGAGCGCCTGGTCCTGGTTGAGGGCGATGCGGAGGCGCGCGAGGGTGAGGCCGCGGCCGGAAAGGGGAAGGGTACCGGGCATGGGGTGCGGTGGGTTGAGGAAAGCGAAGTGGGCGGCTTTGAAAACTGTATTTCCGCCGATTACGCCGGACGGGGTAAGAACCGGGGCACCGGGCGCAAAAAAAGCCCGCCGGAAGGCGGGCTTGGGAAACAGGACTTAGGTTTGCCTAGACGGCTTTCGGCAGTTCGACGCCTTCAAATTCGACGGCGTGCGGATGGTTGCGCTTGTCCTTGTGCAGGCCATGCCGCTTGCGGAGACCCTGGTCAAGTTTGTCGACCAACAGGTCGATGGCCTTGTAGCATTCGTCCGCCGTGACCGTGGCGTTGATGTCCGGGCCGTGGATAACGATGTGGCCCTTGGCAATGAACTTGTGTTCGTGATCGTGCTTGGGATCGCACTCGAGCTCTACCTTGATCCGGACGATATGGTTTTCGTGCCGGAAAAGGCGCTCCATCTTCTCCCGCACATGGTTTTTTAAACCAGGGGTGAGGTCGAGGTGGATGCCAGACACGATTACGTCATGCGGATGGTTCGCGTTGTTCATGGTTTTCCTTTGGGTTAACAGTACCAATACAAAGTATCGGCCAAATGACCCGCTCCCGTAGTGTTGTATTTCTTTTTGTCACCCCTGCCGTCCAAGAGGACCGGCGCGGACCTGACTGGGTACAACCGCTTCATTCGACAGCCACAGTTGATACCCCAGATGCCGCTTTTTGCAATGCTTGTTGCCGGAAAATCCGGAATTAAATTTTGAACACTTCCGTATGACACATGTCGGCGACGAGCTTCCCCCGGCGGAGCCACCCCTGGTGGACCCCGCTGACCTGCGGCAATGGGTCCTGGTCGACGATGCCCAGCTGCTGGTTGTCGACAAACCGGGGTGGTTGGTGGTGCATCCATCCAAGAACGGACCGTGGTCCAGTCTCGCCGGGGCGGTGCGGGAGGAGTTCAAGCCGGACGTCATTCGCTTCGTCTTCCGGTTGGACCGGGAGACCAGTGGCGTGATCGTGCTCGCAAAAACCACCGAGGCCGCGGGCCGGCTCGGCAAGGCGATCCTCAATCGGCGCATCGGCAAGCTCTACGTGGCTTTGCTTGAAGGGGAAGTGGCCGCGCCGATCACGGTTCGCGAGTCGCTTGGGCCGGATCCCACGACCAGCGTCACCGTGAAGTCACGCGTCGTGCCCGCGGACAGCCCGGGCGCCCAAACCGCCGAGACGATTTTCCACCCGCTCGCCGCGCGGGGCGGTTTCACGCTGGTCGGGGTGGAACTGCTCACGGGCCGCAAGCACCAGATCAGGGCGCACGCGGAATGGCTGAAGCACCGCGTGGTGGGGGACAAACTCTACGGCCCGGACCCCGGGCTCTACTTGGAATTTGCCACCCACGGTTGGACGCCGCGCCATTCGGAACTGCTGGCGACGACCCGGCAGGCTTTGCACTGTGCGGCGATCGACCTGCGTCCGGCGGGCATGGATTACCTGTTGCGGGCGCCGTGGCCCAAGGACCTCGCGCGTTTCGCGGAACGCGAGATGAAATTGCCGCCCGCGGAGGCGCAGGCGTTGATCGATGCGTTTGTGGCGGCAAGACTGCCCGCAGCGGGGCGGGACGATTTGTAGGAGCCCGTTTACGGGCGATTCAGAACGACCTGGGGTGGCGTGCGGGGGAATCGCCTGTAATCAGGCTCCTACAATAAATTTTGGATCGCCGCGCGGATCACTGCCTCTTGCGTCGCGATGCGCTGTGCCAGCGGTTGGGCGGAGGCGGTCTCGATCGTGTAATTGAGGTCGCTGTGTTTGTACGCGAGATAGAGCGCCTCCGGCCAGGTGTCGCGGAGCAGCGGGTCGCTTACGGGGCGAATGATGCCGGGCTCCGCGCTTTCCCGGCCGTCGATGATCGCGGCGCTCTCGATTGGGCCCAGGGCCTGGGCCGCTGCAATCATCGCGGGCGCGAGGCTCGGACGCTGCGCCAGGTTGAGTTCGTACAAATAGAATCCCTTCGCTTCCCAATCCTCGTGTCCGCAGATCACGAGATCGAAGCGCGGTTGCAAGTGCAACCACGCCACGTGGGCTTGCACTTCCGCCGCCGCCAGCGACTTGTAGTCACGATTCAAATCAAGCCGGTTGAAGTTCTCGCGGGTGCGCAGCGCGAAGCCGGTCGGATTCAGCAGCGGGCACATCAACCACGTGCAGCGATCGTCGAGGAAACCGGACTCCACCAAACGCAGCAAGACGAGCGGCGGCGCCGGTTCGTCGCCATGCATGCCGGTGGAGAGATAAACCCGCGGCCGCACGCCGGCGGTGCGCTTGGTGTAGGCATTCAGGGGATGGCCGTTGATTTCCCCGTAGGCCTGCGCCTTGAACCCGGCCCGCCGAGCGGCGGCGTCGAATCGCGGGATGAATTCCGCGGGATCGAGGGGCAGGGGACTGGTGCTCATGGGAACGACCGATCAAATGCAGGGAATCGCCGCAAGAAACACAAAAATGGTTTGTCCTGGGCGGGCCGGCGTTCCGCGCGCCGACGGGCGCCTTGAGGCCCATGTTCGCGGGCGGGCTTGGGAGTTTTTTGTGGCTAATCGCGCTTGGCTCCGGCTTTGACACCTTTCGCGGGTTTCTTCTAGCTGACCCTTCCGCATGTCCAACGTTCGCGTTCGTTTCGCGCCCAGTCCCACGGGCTTCTTCCACATCGGCAGCGCCCGCACCGCGCTGTTCAACTGGCTCTATGCCCGCCACACCGGCGGCACGTTCATCCTGCGCATTGAGGACACGGACCAGGCGCGGAACAGCGAGGCGTTCCTGAAGCTCATTTACGACAGCCTGACGTGGCTGGGGCTCGATTGGGACGAGGGTCCGAACCCGAATGGCGTCGGCGAGCGCGGCGCGTACGGCCCGTACCGCCAGAGCCAGCGCGGCGCGATCTACGAGAAGTACAAGCAGCAGTTGCTGGCCAACGGCCGCGCGTACGAAAAGGATGGCGCCGTTTGGTTCAAGCTCCTCGGCGAGCGCTACAAGGTTTTCGACGACCACCGCAAGAAGGAGGTCGAGAAGGTGAAGACCGCGCCCGTCGTCATCGACGACAAGATCCGCGGCCGGGTGGAACGCCAGGAGGACGAGGATTTCGTGATCTTCCGTTCCGACGGCAACCCGGTGTTTCACTTTGTGAACGTCGTGGACGACATCGAGATGAAGGTCTCGCACATCATCCGCGGCGAAGACCACCTCTCCAACACGAGCAAGCACGTGCGTCTGTACGAGGGCTTCGGGGTCTCGGCGCCGGCCTTCGCGCACATCCCACTCATCCTGAAGTCGCCTGAGATGGGGCAGGGCAAGATGTCGAAACGCGACAAGGGCGCGCTGATCGAGGAATACCAGCAGCGGTATTTCCTGCCGGAGGCGCTGGTGAACTACCTTTCGCTCCTCGGGTGGAATCCCGGCGACGATCGCGAAAAGATGCCGATCGCCGACATCGTGAAACTCTTCGACCTGCCCGCCGTGAACCAGTCCAATGCAAAGTTCGACGGCAAGAAGCTCGCGAACATGAACATGGTTTACCTCCTCGAGCAGCCCGCCGATCGGTTTGTCGGGTTGGCCAAGGATTACTTCGCGAAGCAACCCAACAGTGCGGCCGTGCTGGCGAACGGGACCTATTTCCGGGAGATCATGCTTCTCGCGCAGCCGAAGATCAAATCGGTCGACGAACTGGGTGCTTACACCGGCTATTTCTTCACCGACGATTTTGCCATCGATCCCAAGGTGAAGGAGAAGGTCATGGCCAAGGGTGACCCGAAGGCGCGCCTCGCGGAACTGATCGCGGCGATTCCAGCGATGGATTTTGCCAGCGACGCCACCGTCGAAGCCGGCATCAAGGCCCTGGCCGAAGGCAAGGGCCTCGGCTTCGGCGATTATCAGGCCGTGGCGCGCCTCGCCGTGTCCGGCACCAACGCCGGCCCGAGCATCACCGCGATTTTCCGCGTGCTCGGAAAGGACAAGGTGCTCGCGCGACTCGCCAAACTGGCGGCCTCCTGAGCGCA
Source organism: Lacunisphaera sp. (assembly GCA_044224295.1). Classification (GTDB taxonomy): domain Bacteria; phylum Verrucomicrobiota; class Verrucomicrobiia; order Opitutales; family Opitutaceae; genus Lacunisphaera. The sequence goes on from JBGAKQ010000009.1 coordinate 56,306, forward strand.
CGTGGACGTCGTCAAGCGACGTCCCGAAAAGCCGGGCGCAACCTTGATTCCACTGTAACCGGCCGGCGGCGGGGTCGTCTCGCCGGCATGCCTATGAAACATACCCTGCGCTACTGCTTCGTTTTGCTCGCCCTGGCTACGACGGGGCTTTTTGCCGAGGCGGCTACGGAAGCCGTGCCGGCCCCAACGGCTGGCCATCACAAGGTGGTGAAGTCTTCCCGGAAGGGAAAGAAGCACGCCAAAAAGCACCACAAGCGCCATCATCACAAGCGCCACGCGACTTCCTGAGCCATACTCAGAACAGGTCGAATCGGCCCGCGCACACTAGCGCGGGCTTTTTTGCGCACTGAAATTTGCAGTGGGATCGAGCCAACGCGGGCTTGCTGATAAGCGGAGGGATTTCGCAATCTCACGGTGCATGTTCCCTCTGCCCCTCTTCGGTTGTCGCGCGTTTCGATGCGTGGCGTTGTTGGCTGTGCTTGTTTCCTCGGCGTCGGCGGTGCCCCGCGAGCGCCCGGTCATCGCGGGACCGATCTTCAACCTGGATAGCACGCAGTTCTTTTTCGAGCACAGCGCCGCGGAGATGAGCGCCGAGACGGTGGACGCTTATGCCGATCTGGTGGCCCGCACGGGCGTGCGGACCTTCATCACGTGCGTCAACGCGCAGAAGGCCAATTACGCGAGCAAGGTCTGGGAGCCGGACTGGAGCGGCTATGACCCGAAGGGACCGGATGACCAACCGGTGCTTCGCCACCTGGCCCCGGCGGGCGTTGCCGCCACGCGCAAGCGCCTCGACTCGGCCATGCGTCTGGCGGACCTCGGCATCAACCTGCACGACCGCTTGCTGAAGCGGTGCCGGCAGTTGGGCATCGGCGCCTGGGTAAGCGTGCGCATGAACGACCTGCATGACTGCCTGCTCAAGGAGAGCTCCCTGCTGAGCACGTTCTACAAGCAGCAGCGGACGGCGGGCCAGCTCCGGGCGCTGCACCGCGGGGAAGAGTGGTGGGCGGACCGGGGTTTGGACTGGGCCCGGCCGGAGGTGCAGGAGCACTATTTGCGCCTGGTGCGCGAGCAGTTGGAAACCCTCGACGTCGACGGCTTGGAACTCGACTGGATGCGCTTCGTTTTTCATTTCCGCCCGGGTCACGAACTGGAGGGTGGGAGAATCATCACGGAATGGATGCGCCGAGTCCGGGTTCTCTGTGACGAGGCGGCAAAGCGCTTGGGGCACCCGATCATGCTCGGCGTGCGCGTGCCAACGCGACCCGAGACGGCGCGCCGCTGCGGGCTGGATGCCGTGGCTTGGGCGCGGGAGGGCTTGGTGGACCTGGTTGTCCCCACACCTTTCTGGTCGGCCACGGATTTTGATGTGCCGGTCGTTGAATGGAAGCGTCTGCTCGAGGGAACGCGCGTGTGCCTCGCCCCGGGCATCGAGATCCGCTACCAGCCGGTGCCCAATGGGCCGGCGACGATGATGGGACCCGAACTGACGGCCGGCGCGGCGCTGCCGCTTTTGCACGGCGGCGCGGACGCGGCCTATCTCTTCAACTACGATCCGCTGCCGCTTCTCCGCATGACCGATGCGAGTGGCGGGAAGTTGTGGACGCTCGATTCGATCACCAAGGTGAACCATGCGTTGCAGTCCGCCGCGACGCTGGCCGCGCAACCCAGGCTGCATGCGGTGGCCTATCGCGATGTGCGGGCACCCGGGGAACCCGCGGACAACGCACTGCCGGCAACGGACCTGCGGCAGGATTTCCAGTGGCCGCCCGGTTGTGCGTTTCGGATCCAAACCGGGCCAAAGCCCGTCGGCCGGTCGGTGGAGTTGCGGCTCGAGTTCGCCGCGCCGAGTGACGCCGACAAACTCCGGATCTTCGTGAACAGTGTTGAATGTCCGGCGAACGGAGGCGGCGCGGGCCAGTTGCGAACTTATCCCGTGCCCGAGGCGGCGTTGCAGGATGAAGCGCAGGTGGTCGAGATCGTCAGCGCCAAGGGGACCACGTTCAAGGTGGTGCGCGTTGAGTTATTCGTAGCCGGATTGAAGTAGGAGCCTGTTTACAGGCGATCAGGACCTTCGACGACGTTGCGCAGGGAATCGCCTGTAAACAGGCTCCTCCAAAACCGTCACTTCGCCCAAGTGTCCTTGAGCGTGATCGTGCGATTGAAGACGAGCTTGCCCGGCGCGGCGTCCTTCGCATCGAGGGCGAAGTAGCCGAGGCGCTCGAATTGGTAGCGCTGGTCGGCGGCGGCGGACGTGAAGGAGGACTCCAGCTTGGCCGTCACGACCTCGAGCGATTTCGGGTTCACGACCTTCATGAAATCCTCCTCGTTGCCCGGCTCGGGCACGGTGAACAGGCGGTCGTAGAGGCGAACCTCAGCGTCGAGGCACTTCGTCGCGCTGACCCAATGGATGGTGCCCTTGACCTTCTTGTCGGCGTGGGGCTGGCCGGCGCGGGTGTCGAGCTGCGCCGTGCAGCGGATTTCGGTGATCGCGCCGTTCGCATCCTTCACGAGTTCGTCGCACTTGATGATGCAGGCGTACTTCAGGCGGACCTCACCGCCCGGCTTCAGGCGGAAATACTTCGGCGGCGGCACCTCGGCGAAGTCATCCGCCTCGATGAACACCTCGCGGGTGAGTGCAACCTTGCGGGTCGTCGGGTTCTCGTCCTGCGGATTGTTGGTCGCGTCGCATTCGATCACCTCGTCGGCCGACAGGTTGGTGAGCACGAGCTTGATCGGCTTCAGCACGGCCAGGCGGCGCGCCGCGGTCGTGTTGAGTTCCTCCCGGATGGCGTGTTCGAAGACGGCGATGTCCGTCACGCTGTTGTAGGTCGTGACGCCGACGCTGATGACGAACTTGCGGATGGCGCTCGCGGGAATGCCGCGGCGGCGCAGTCCGGAAATCGTGGGCAGGCGCGGGTCATCCCAGCCGGCGACGACCTTCTCCTGCACGAGGCGCAGGATGTTGCGCTTGCTCAGCAGGGTGTAGGTGGGGACGAGCTTCGCGAATTCATACTGGTGCGGCAGCGGGCGCGCGAGGTCGAGGGACTCGAGCACCCAGTCGTAGAGCGCGCGGTGCGGCACGAACTCGAGCGAGCACAGGCTGTGGCTGATGCCCTCCAGGTAATCGCTGAGGCAGTGCGCGTAGTCGTACAGCGGGTAGATGCACCACTTGTCGCCGGCATGGTAATGCGGGATGTGGCGGATGCGGTAGAGCAGGGGATCGCGCAGCCACATGTTGGGCGAGGCCATGTCGATCTTGCTGCGCAGCGAACGCGCGCCGTCCGGAAATTCGCCGGCCTTCATCCGCTGGAACAAGTCGAGGTTCTCCGCGACCGAACGATTGCGGAAAGGCGAGTCCTTGCCGGGTTTGTCCGGCGCGCCGCGATACTTCTCGGTGTCTTCGGGGCTCAGGTCACACACGTACGCCTTGCCGCGCTTGATCAGCTCAATCGCGAATTCGTAGAGCGCGTCGAAGTAGTCGCTGGCGAAGAAGGGTTCGGCGGCGGCGGCCGAGGAAGGCTGAAGGCTGAGGGCTGAGGGCTGAACCGGAGGCAGGTAGTAGTCGGCTTTGCCGTTGATCGTCGATTTCGTGGGGTGGGCGCCCTTGGCCTTGAAGGCCAGGCAGTGGTCGGCCCAGCCGGCGACGAGCCAGCGCACGTCATTGGTGATCGACTCGACGTACTCGATTTCCTCCTTGGCCGGATTGGTGTCGTCGAAGCGGAGGTTGCACAGGCCGCCTTGCTCGCGGGCGATGCCGAAGTTGAGGCAGATCGACTTGGCGTGGCCGATGTGCAGGTAGCCGTTGGGTTCGGGCGGAAACCGGGTGACGATCTTCGGGTAGCGCTTGGCCGTGACGTCGGCCGCGACGATGTCGCGAATGAAGTCACTCGGGTTGGGCGCAGGCTGGGAGGTCTCGGCGGACATGAAGCGGGCAAATTGCGGAATCGGCCCGGGCGATGCAACGTTGCAATTCGCCGCGGAAATATCCCTTTGCTTTCGCCCCCGCCGCGGGGTCTAGTGCATCCCCATGAGCGACTTCCACGCATGAGCGCCCATCAGATCAGTCCGACCGCCGAGAGCCGCCGGGAGCGGCTGGCGCCTTTCGGAATTGGGGTCACCAAGCCGAAGCATTTCCGCGACATGGCGCGGGTCGTGTGGGCCAATCGCGACAACCTGGGCTACGCGTGGCAGGTGATCAGCAAGGGCGTGTGTGATGGCTGCGCGCTGGGGGTGGCGGGGCTGCACGATTGGACGATCGATGGCGTGCACCTGTGCATGACCCGGCTGAATCTTCTGCGGCTGAATACCATGCCCGCGATGGACCACGCCCAGTTGGGTGATGCCGCGGCGATGGCGAAACTCGACAACCGGCAACTCCGCGACCTGGGGCGGCTTGCTTACCCGATGCTTCGGCGAAAGGGGGAAAAAGGGTTTTCCAGGATATCATGGGATGAAGCGCTCGCGCTCACGGGCGCCAAGCTCCGCGCGACCGATCCCCAGCGCGTCGCGTTTTTCCTCACGGCGCGCGGCGTCACGAACGAGGTGTACTACGCCGGCCAGAAGGCGGCACGTTTCCTCGGTACCAACCACGTCGACAATGCGGCGCGCATTTGCCACTCGCCGTCGACCGTGGCGATGAAGCGCACGTTGGGCGTCAGCGCGTCCACCTGCAGCTACCGCGACTGGATCGGCACGGACCTGATCGTGTTTTTTGGCTCCAACCCGGCGAACGACCAGCCCGTGAGCACGAAGTACCTGCACCTCGCAAAGAAGGCGGGGACGAAGGTCGCGCTGGTGAATCCCTACCTCGAGCCCGGGATGAAACGCTACTGGGTGCCTTCGGAAACCGACAGCGCTCTCTTCGGCAGCAAGCTCGCGGACTATTGGTTTCCGGTCACGCAGGGCGGCGACATCGCGCTCCTTTATGGCGTGCTCAAGCGCCTGATCGATTCCGCGCAGGTCGACCACGCCTTCGTCGAGCAGCACACGCAGGGTTTTGCGGAGCTCGCGGAACGGGCGCGCCAGCTCGACTGGGCCACGCTTGAAGCCGGGTCGGGCCTGCCCCGGGCCAGTATCGAGGAACTGGCCGACCTGATTGGCCGCGCGAAGAACGCGGTGTTTGTCTGGAGCATGGGCATCACCCAGCACGCTTTCGGCGGCGACGCCGTGCAGATGATTCTCAACGTTGCCCTTGCCCGCGGTTTCCTCGGCCGGGATTTTTGCGGCGTGATGCCGATTCGCGGCCACTCGTCCGTGCAGGGCGGCGCGGAGATGGGAGCATATGCGACGGCTTTCCCCGGCGGCCTGCCGGTGAATCCCGCCAACGCCGCGGCGCTGAGCCAGCACTATGGCTTTCCGGTGCCTGCCAAACCGGGCCTCACCACCACCGAGATGGTGGAGGCGGCGGCGCGGAGCGAGTTGGACGTCCTTTATCTGGTTGGCGGCAACTTCCTGCGCACGCTGCCCGAACCCGAGTATGTCCGGGCCGCGCTGCAGCGCGTGCCGTTGCGCGTGCACCAGGACATCATCGTGACCGACCAGATGTTCATCGAACCCGGCGAGGCGGTGCTTTTGTTGCCGGCCAAGACGCGGTACGAGCAGGACGATGGCGGCACGGAAACGAGCACCGAGCGCCGCGTCATGTTCACGCCGGAAATCCCGCGGCAGGTGGGTGAGGCGCGGGCCGAGTGGAAGATCCTGTTCGACGTGGCCGCCGCGGCCTTCCCCGAACGGGCGGCGCCGCTGCGCGGTGTGACCGGCCAGGCGCTCCGCGAGGAGATCGCGCGGGTGGTGCCGTTCTACGACGGCGTGCAACACCTGCGAAAGACCGGCGACGCTTTCCAGTATCGTGGTCCGCACCTTTGTGCGGGCGGGGTGTGCCCGACGCCTGACGGTCGGGCCACGCTGCGGCCGGTCGACCTGCCGGCGCCGCCGCCGGCGGATGGAAGCTTTCACGTCAGCACCCGCCGGGGAAAACAGTTCAACACGCTCATCTATGCCGACGTCGACCCGTTGAACGGCGCGCCCCGCGAGGCCGTGTTGATGAACGAGGATGACGCCGCGCGGCTCCACCTGAAGCAGGGCGATCGGGTCGCCTTGGTGAACGATCTCGGGCGCTACGAGGGCACCGTGTTCCTGGCGCCGTTGGCGCCGGGCAACCTCCAGGTGCACTGGCCGGAAGGAAATGTGATCGTGGCGCGCGGTCGCGTGGATGCGCTCAGCGGCGTGCCGGACTACAACGCGCGGGTGCGGGTGGAGCGCCGATGAAGGCCGCGCTCACCACGTCATGGCCGGTCCGCCGGCTTCGCAACGGTCGATTGGGCCCGACGACACCGGATGTGCTTGCCGTCGAGGAACCGCTCGAATTGCGCGTGCGCGGGCGGTCGGTGGCCGTGGTGATGCGGACGCCTGGTCACGACGCGGATCTGGCGGCGGGGTTTCTGCTGACGGAGGGCGTCGTGAAACGCGCAGAGGACATCTACGACATCATGCAGTGTCGGACCACGAAGCGAGCGGAGAAGGGCAACGTGGTTGAGGTCGTCCTGCCGAAAAGCGTATCCGTCGATTTCAAGGCGCTCACCCGGCACGTGTTCAGTGCGTCGAGTTGCGGGCTTTGCGGCAAGGCGACGATCGAGGCCGTGCAGCAGCAGTTCCGTCCGCTGCGACGCGCCGTCCGCGTGAGCGCGCGCGTGCTGCGCCAGCTGCCCGAGAGGCTTGCTTCAGCGCAGCCGACTTTTCAAGCGACCGGGGCCCTGCACGCGACGGCGCTGTTTGATGCGGCGGGCACGCTGCTGGTGGCGCGGGAGGATGTTGGCCGGCACAACGCGGTCGACAAAGTCCTCGGGCATGCGTTGCGGAGCGGCTGGTTGCCGCTGGAAAAACACATCCTGCTCGTGAGCGGACGGGTCTCTTTTGAAATCATGCAAAAGGCGCTGGCGGCGCGCGTCGGGGTCGTGGCCGGGATTTCGGCGCCAACAAGCCTTGCGGCGGAGTTTGCGGAAGCCAACGGCCAGACGCTCGTCGGATTTCTCCGCGGGGACCGCTTCAATGTCTACGCGGGTAGCCTCGCGCCATGCCGATGAAGATCGCGGCCATCTACCTTTCGCCGGGCCACAACTTTTTCGGGCGTCACGGCAAACCCGCGGGCGAGCATCCCATCGTCTCGGTTTCTTCCGTCGAATGTCTGGCCGGCCGCGGCTTGGTGGGTGATCGTTTTCTCGACTACAAGCCGGACTACGCGGGCCAGATCACCTTCTTCTCGGGGGAGGTCTACGACGAACTCCAGGCAGCGCTGCAACCCGCCGGCCGCACGCCGGCGGTGCTGCGACGGAATGTCCTGACGCGCGGCGGGGACCTCAACGCGCTCATTGGCCAGGAATTCGAACTGCAGGGCGTGCGTTTCCTCGGCACGCGGGAGTGCTCGCCCTGTTACTGGATGGAGCAGGCTTTCGCGCCGGGCGCCGAGGCGTGGCTCAAGGGGCGCGGGGGCTTGCGGGCGCGGATCCTTACTTCCGGCTGGCTCAAGGTGGACGAATCATGTTGAGCGGCTTGATCCTGGCCGGTGGACGCTCGTCGCGGATGGGGCGCGATAAGGCGTTCCTGCCATGGCGAGACGGCCGCACGTTGCTCGAACGGCAGGTGGCGCTGCTGCGCGCGGTGGGCGCAATTTCGATTCAAGTTTCGCTGCGACCCGGAGTGAAAACCGATATGCCCGGGGTTACGTGCGTGCACGATACGGTGCCCGACGCCGGCCCATTGGCGGGCATCGCAGCCGGGTTGCGGGCTGCTCCGGCGGGTCGCGTGATGGTCCTGGCCGTGGACATGGGTGGGCTGAACGAACAGCACCTGCGCGCGATCATGGCGCTGTCGACTCCTGAGCGGGGTGTGGTGCCGGTGGTGGCGGGACAATTGGAGCCGCTGGCGGCGGTTTATCCGACCTCACTGGTTGATTCAGCCGAAGCCGCGCTCGCCCGTGGAAACGGCGCGGTGCATGCGTGGGCGCGTTCGGCGGCGGAAACGCAAAAGCTTTTGCTCTGGGATGCGCCGGCCGACTGGGCGCCGGCGTTCCGCAGTTGGAATGCGCCGGCGGATCTTCCTTCCTGACTCGCGGTTATTTCGTCACGCCAGCCGGCGTCGCGGACGCGAGCAGATCTTCAAAACGCGCACGGTCGGCGGCTGACGTGGCAACGCGCAAGCCCGCTTGGGCGACTTGGGCGGCGGCGTTGTTTTCCCCGATGCGTCGGTAGAGCTGCGCGAGCGGCAGCAGAATCGTGGTGTCCCGGGGGAAAAAGCGCAGGCCTTCGCCGAGGATATTGAAATCCTTCACCGCGGGGGGCTTCGCTGCCGCGAGCCACGCGTCCGCCATCACGGAGTAAATTCCCGGGAGCGGCAGCCCGATGCTGCGGGCCTTCAGGAGCGGCTCCATGACGGCAACCACCTGCGGCTCGCCGATCGGATTCCCGCCGGACTGCGCCCGGGCCGCGATCAAGCGCTGACGGGCAAGTTCGATGTACGTCGTGGGTCGACGGGTGCCGGGTCCCTTGGCCGCGGCTTCCAGCAAGGGCAGGGCTCGCTCGGATTGGTTGGTTTCGCTGGCGGCAATGCCATAGGACGCGAGGAGGATCGGTTCACGTTCGCCGCGCGCGTAGGCGTCGCTGTAGGAGGTCAGGGCGTCGTTGACGCGTCCGCCGAGGCGCTGCGCATCGCCCTTGATGCGGCCAATTTCGGACTGGGTGGCGTCCCGCAGCGCGACCGGCTCTCCGCCAAACCGCGGCGAGCCGGGTTTCAGTTTGAAGATGTCGGTGCGATGAGCGGTGAAGTCAATGTAGCCCCGGAGCGTAAACATCATGTCGCGGTAGCTCATCTTGAAGCATTCCTGAAACAACGCCTCGCTTTGGGGCTGGGTTGCGAGGCGTTTGGTGAACTCCTCGAAGGACGTCTTGTACCGGCCGTTCTCGCCGTACAGGCACATGTGCACAAACGCGTAGGCCTGCTTGGCCCAGCGGTTGTTGCCATGCGGGTTGTTCGCCTCGGGCGCTTCGGCCGGCACCGCGAAAAAATCCTCCATCGGGATCAGGGCGCGCCGCCGCAGCACAACATTGAACGGGCGGTCGCCCACGGTGGCGGTGGGCAGGGCAACGTCCGAGTAGGCTTGGTCCATGTTCTCGCGGCCACCGCCTGATCCGGGCGAAGCCACGGTGGGGTTGAACGCCTGGCCGGTGTCAGCGGTGCTTTCGTCGATTTCCCCAAGCGTCACCCAATCCGCACCGAACTGCATCGCCATGACGATTTGCGAGATGCCTTCCTGCAGCCAGGGGGGCGGCCGGCGGCCGCTTTGGCTCAGCAGGAACCGCACGTACTCGCGGTAGAGCTGCTTGTTGGGATCGACTTCGAAGTTCAATGTCCGCCCGCTGGCATCGTCATCAAGCCCGCCCAGCGCGATGCTCGTGGCCTGCAAATCCACGATGATGGCGGCCTGTTCCCGGTTGCGCACGAAGTGGCTGGTTGCGCCCAAGTCGCCATCGCCGGTCATGGCGGCGGCGAAGTCATCGTATTTGTCCCGCCGTCCGCACAGGATGAGGGTGCGCGCCACGGGTGACTTCCATTCGCCCACCGCCGGCCACGCCAGCGCCAGTGCCTGCTGGAACATCTGGAAGTCACGGAGGACGCGCCGCGTCTCGCGCTCGGACGCATTCGACAGCACCTCGGTGCCGTCCTCCAACTTTCCATAGCGCCACGACTCGGGCGGGGGGAGTTCCTTGCGGCCTTTGACGGTGAAATCAGGCAGGATGACGGTCTCGCCCGTCGTCCGAATCGGCGCGGGTCGCGCCGCCGCGAGTGCACTGGCGGTGAACACCAAACCAACGGCAACAGTCAGAAACGATTTCATGGGAGTGCTGTTTAGACCAAGGGGAGGACGTCGTGGGTTCTAGGAAATCAATGGCGCGCGTTCGCGCGACCGCTTATTTCGCCGGGGGCGGCGGAAGGGAGGCAAGGAGCGCTTCAAAGTTTGCGCGGACCGTGGGGTCCGAACTGAAACGAACGCCAAGTCGGGCCACAGAGGCGGCCGTCTGGGCCGCGCCCGCCTGCTTGTAAAGCCGCGTGGCGTCGAGCAACAGACCGCTGTCGCGAGGAAACGCGCGGATCCCTTCGTCGAGTACCGCAAGGTTCTCCGGAGTCGGGGTGGTCGCACTCTGGCTCCACGCGGCCGCGATCAACTCATAGGTCTCGGGCAGCGGCGGGGGCAGCTTGCGTGCTTCGAAAAGTGGGGTGAGCACGGCGGCCACCTGCGCCGGCCCCAGCTTGCCGTTGGCGGTGGATTTGGCGGTGGCTTCGGCGAGGCGCAACCGTGCCAGCGTGGCGAGGGCCGCCGGGCGTTTCACCCCGGCCTTGGCGGCCGGTTCCAGGAGTTCGCGGGCGCGATCGGCATGTCCGAGGGCGGCCTCCGCAATACCCATGCCGCCCAGAATCGCCGGTTCGCGCGAGCCGCGCAGGTAGGCGGATCGGTAGGCAGCGAGCGCGAGGTCGTGACGGCCAGAGAGCCGCAGCGCGTCGCCAGTGACCAAAGCCGCCTCGGCGACGGTCGCCTCGCGAAGCTCGATCGACTTCGGTGTCAGCCGGTCTTCGGGCTTCAGGGCATAGCGTTGGTACTTGTGCTTCGTGTGAAGGATGTAGCCCCACAGCTGCTTGCTCATGCCCTTGTAGTCCGTCTTGAAGCATTCCTTGAAGAGTGCCTCGCTCAGGGGCTCGCGGGCCAGCCGGGAAACGAATGTCGCCAACGCTTGCTGGTAGCGGAGGTCTTCCCCGAACAGGCAGAAGTGCACAAACAGGTAGGCTTGCTTGGCCCAGAAATTGTTGCCGATAGGGTTCTGCGTCATCGGGTCGTCCGCCGTGATCGCGAAAAACTGATCAAGCGGGATGAGCTTGCGGTGTTGCAGCACCACGTTGAAAGGCTGCTCGCCGACGACGGCCCCCGCGTTGGCCGTGGGATCCGTACCCTCGGAATCGGCCGATTCGCCGCCGGAGGCCAAACCCGAAAGCGAATTGATTTTCCCGTAGATCAGGCGGTCCTCGTTGAAATCGCTGTCCATCACGATCTGGGCGATGCCTTCCTCCAGCCAGATCGGCGGACGCACCTGGCTCTGGCTGATCAGGTAGCGGACGTACTGGCGATAGAGCTGGCGGTAGTGGTCGATGTCGTAGTCGCCACTCACGGCATTCGCGACGTCCACATTGGTCGTGTCGATCGCGATGCGGCTCGTTTCCACGTCGACCACGATGGCCATCTGGTCGCGATTCCGGAGCAGCACGCTCGGCACAATTTTCTCGCCGGAGACCGCGCCCTCCGGGGCAAACACGTCGAACTTTCCATTCCGCCCGCACAGGATGATCGTTTGGGTGGTCATCGGCTTGGCTGGCGCCGGCCACACCAGCGTCATGGCCCGCGTGAACATCCCAAAATCCGCGAGCAGTTTGCGGGTGAAGCTCTCCGACGCGCTCGAGATGACTTCGAAACTGCCCACCTGCCCATAGCGCCAGGATTCAGGCGGCGGCAGTTGGGGGCTGTCGGTCACCGTGAACGCGGGCAAGGTGACCGTGGCGCTGCCCGGTGGCGGATCATTCGGGGCCGCGAGGGCTGGGAGGCAGGCGGCGGCAAAGGCCAGGGCGGCGGCGACGAGGATGCCGCGGGGGCGGATTTGGGTGTTCATTGAATGACGCGGGTTCTTAGAGAACGCTGCCGGGCCACTCAAGTTACCAAGGGCGCCCCGTCAGTTGGCTTTCCCGTGCGGCGGGTTGGTGCGGCTCCGCTGGGAAAGCGTGACCCCATCCGCTGCGAGCTCCTTGAGGAGGCTGGTGAGGTAGGGAATGAGCTGCTTCTTGCGGCTGACCACACCCGGCAGGTCGAAAATCTCGTCCTGCTCGATGTGGGCGTAGGAAATGCGCCGGATCAACTCGTCGTCGCCTTTCACGAGCATGAGCGAGTTCTGCGTGTTGATGTCCGTGACCAGCAACGCCGCAAACGCGAGTTTCTCGTCATTGCGCAATTCGCCGAGCGCCTTGGTGAGGGTCTTCGCATGCTGCCAGAAATTGTCGAAGCCGAGTTCCTCGACCTGCGACACGGAGAAGCGCACGCCTTCCTCGTCGTAGATCTTGAAGTCGGATCGCACGACCTTGTCCGGCGTGCTCGCGAGGATGACCGAACCGGAGCTGAAGATCAGCTTGGCCAGGGCCTTGGCCTTGATGTCGGCGTGGCCTTCCAGCCAGGCGAGGATGTCGGCATCCTTCGGCGTGGAAGTGGGGCTCTGCAGCAGCAGGGTGTCGGAAATGAGCCCGGACATCATCAGCCCGGCGAGGTCGGCACTGGGCTTCAAACCCTGCCGGCGGAACAGGTCCGCAATGATCGTGCACGTCGAACCCACCGGTTCATTGAGGAACAGGATGGGCTGCGGCGTGGCCATGGGCCCAAGGCGGTGATGGTCGATGATCTCGGTGATCGTGACCTCGTCGGCGCCGGGGACGGCTTGGGTAAGCTCGTTGTGGTCGACCAGCACGAGGCGCGTCGGGACGGGCTTGAGGAGGTCGGTCTTCGTAAGGACGCCTTGCAGGGTGCCGTCGTCGCCCGTCACAATCATCGCATTCGGGCCGCCTTGCGCGAATTTCTTGCGGACCTCCGCGATGCGGGTGTCGGTGTTGAGCGGCGTGAACTTGCGTTCGATCAGGCTCTCGATGGTCGCGGCGGTGCGGACAAACCAGGCGGTGGTTGCGGTGTCGTGCGGGCTGCTGACGATGCTTACACCCTTTTTCTTCGCGAGCGCCACAATGTCCGGCTGAACGGGCAGGTTGCCGCTGATGATCAGCGCGCGGATCCCGAGTTCGATGGCGCGCTGCTGGACGTCACGCCGGTCGCCGAGAATGATCAACGAACTCTCGGGGGGAATGTTGTCCTTCTCAGAGATTTTCCAAAACGTGCCGACGTCCATGGCGCCGATGCGCACAAACAAATCCTCGAGCCGGTTTTCGTCGACGACGTGGAGGACCGAGCCCTTCAACGTCTCGACGATGCGCGCCAGGCTGGTGCGAACCTGGCGCATGGCGCGCGGCTCGTTGAGGCGCGGGATGAAGAAATGGCCCAGCGTCGCGAGCGTGACCGAGCCCAAGGCCCGGCGGCGCGCCGAAATCACCGGCAGGAACGAGATCGTGTGCTGGTCGATCATCTTCAGCGCCTCGGCGCAGGTCGCGTCGTCGGTGACCGCATACGGCGACGGCGTCATCATGTCGTGCACGCGGGGCGAGACATCGCTCAGGTACAGCGGTAGCGGCGTGTGGAAGCGTTCGAGGATCGCGTCGATGCGCGCATTGGAGTTGCCGCAACGTGCGGCGACGTAGCCGGTTTCGCCGCGCGCCTCCTTGAAGGCGGCGTACGCGATGGCCGAGCAGATTGAATCCGCGTCGGGGTTTTTGTGGCCAATGACGAAAGTGGGGGCGGCGGTTGCCATGGGTACTTCCGGAGCAGCCTAGGGCGGCGGCTGCGGAGGTGAAGATTTAAAGCGTCCGCCGCCCGAATTATGAAGCCGGGCCATGAGGGTTATGAGCCGTGGAAGGAGTTTCACGGGGCCTTCTCCGCGGGCGTGCCCGCGACGCTGCCGACGCCGGCGGGCGGGGTGGCGTAAACCCGGGGATTCGAGGTGCCGTTGGCGTTGTAAGGCAGGGCCTGCAGGATGGCGCTGCCCTTGCGACCGTTGTTGAGGGTGAGCTGGCCGCCGGCCTCCGTCAGATTCGGAAAGAACTGCACGCTCCCGCCCAGGAAAGCCACGTGGCCGCCCGCTTCCCGATAAACCCCACGCTCGGCGCTCCAAGTGCCGTCGGGCTGGAGGCCGCGCGTGAAGGCCACCGGCGTCGAAGGTGGGTCGCTCATGCGGAGGCCGCCCACGAACTCAAAACTCAGGGTCCGATTCGTGGTGAAGCTCGGGTCCAGGACCGCTCGGTTACCGGGGCTCACGATGGCGGTCGGGTAGACGCCGTTGAAGGCGGGGTCGTTCTTGGCAAAGTAGAACGCCGGGTCGGTCAGGATGCCGCGTTGGGCCAGCACGCCCGCCCACAGGAATGGCCCGGTTCCGCCAGTGACGGGGGCGGGGTTCTGGGCCAGCAGCGCGGCGGGGTCGGGGAGGCGGTCGTTGTTGTCCGCCGCGTAGATCGTGGCGGCCTTCACGATTTCGCGGAGGTTGTTGGCGTCGACGGTCCGCTGGGCCGTTTCACGGACTTTGCCGACGGTGGGGAAGATCAAGGCGGCGAGAATGCCGATGATCGCGATAACGGTCAGGAGCTCGATGAGCGTAAAGCCGGCGCGGCCGGCGGTAGGGCGCATTTTCATGGTGGTGCAAAACTGCGGCCCGCCGACCGGCACAGTGCATAGCCCGAAGGTATGAACACAAGTCCATTTCTCGCGACGGGGCTGGACAACCGCGGGCCCTTTGCTGGAATGCCCGCATCATGGTGATCTATCTTGATGGCAAGTATGTCGATGCAGCCGAGGCCAAGGTGTCCGTTTTCGACCATGGCCTGCTTTATGGCGACGGCGTCTTCGAGGGCATCCGCATCTACGGCGGCAACGTGTTCCGTCTCGACGAGCACCTGGAGCGCCTCGAGCTCTCGGCGAAGGCCATCATGCTGAACGTCCCGCTCGACCGGCCCGCGATGGCGGAGGCCGTCTGCGAAACCTGCCGGCGAAACAATCTCAAGGATGGTTACATCCGCCTCGTGATCACGCGCGGCGTCGGCGACCTCGGCCTGGCGCCGTGGCTGTGCGAAAAGCCGTCGCTCTTCATCATCGCGAGCAAGATCTCCCTGTATCCGCAGGAACACTATGACAACGGCCTGAGCATCGTGACGGTGCCCACGCGCCGCATCGCGCCGGACGCGCTGCCGTCGACGGTGAAGTCGCTGAATTACCTCAACAACATCCTCGCGAAAATCGAGGCCCGGCAGGCCGGTGCGCTCGAGGCGATCATGCTCAACCCGCAGGGCTTCGTGGCCGAGTGCACGGCCGACAACATCTTTGCGATCTACAAGGGCGAGATCCTCACGCCCGCCGCGTCGCAGGGCGCGCTCAAGGGCATCACCCGCGGCACGATCTTCGACATCGCCAAGGAACTCGGCATCCCGATGCGCGAGGTGGACCTCACGCGCTATGACATCTGGTGCGCGGATGAATGCTTCCTCACCGGCACCGGCGCGGAAGTGATCCCGGTCGTCAAGCTCGACGGTCGCGTCATCGGCAAGGGCAAACCCGGCCCGATCACCGGCCGCGTGCTCGCGAGTTTCCGCAAGAAAGTCCTCGTCGAAGGCACCCGGACCTGAGTCCGAACTGATCGCTGGATGGTGGGCGTCGCACGCCGGCGTCCTCCCTGTCATTAACCGCGTCCGCGCTTGCCATGGCCGCGCCGCCTTGGCACATCTTTTGCAGGACAGGAAAGGGCCTGCGCCCGACGCATTTGCGTTTCCGGGGTTGGGCACTATTTTCCCGCTCCAATCACTTCCAATGGCCAACCCTCTCAAGTGCGACCTCTGCTCCAAGCCTGCGACCGTCCACCTTACCCAGATCGTCAACAGCAAGATACACAAGGTGGACCTCTGCGAGGCGTGCGCGCAGGCCAAGGGTGTGACCGATCCGAGCGGTTTCTCGCTGGCTGACCTTTTGCTGAAGGCCTCGCTCAATCCGGAGCCCGCGGGCGACGTGAAGTGCGAGTCGTGCGGATTTACCCAGCAGGATTTCAAGAAGACCGGCCGGTTCGGCTGCCCGGCGTGCTACGACCATTTCCAAGGCATCCTCGAGCCAATGCTCGACACCATGCACAAGGGCAGCACCCACACGGGCAAGGTTCCGCAACGGGCCTTGGACCGCCGCTCGCTCTACGAACGCCTGACCCAGCTCGAGACCGAACTCGAGCAGGCCATCAAGGCCGAGCGCTACGAAGACGCCGCCCGCTATCGCGATGAAATTTCCCAAGTCCGCTCGTCGACCGGCCGCAAGTCCGGCGCGAAACATGAAGATTAACGAACTCATTGAGTCCCACTCCGAGTTGACGGACACCGCCGCCAGCAAGAGCGCCGTCGTGCTCATGACGCGCATCCGCCTCGCGCGCAACCTGGCCGGCCAGCCGTTTCCCGGCTGGGCGAAGGAAGCGCAGAAGCGCGACATCCGTGACCAGTGCATGCAGGCGGTCGCGGCCCTCCCGCAGATGAAGCGGGGCCTCGCGATCCCGGTGGAAACGCTCGATGAGCTCCAGAAGCAGATCCTCGTCGAGCGCCACCTCATCAGCCGGGAACTTTGTCACGCCAAGTCCGGCTCGGGCATCGTCATCAGTAAGGACCAGTCCTGCGTGGTGATGGTGAACGAGGAGGATCACCTGCGCATCCAGGTCCTGCGCGCCGGGTTTCAGTTCAAGAAGGTCTGGTCTACGATCAACCAGCTCGACACCGACCTGGAGGAACACATCGACTACGCTTTTTCGCCGAAGCTCGGCTACCTGTCCGCCTGCCCGACGAACCTCGGCACCGGCATCCGCGCCTCCGCGATGATGCACCTGCCGGCGCTCGTGATTTCGAGCCAGATGGAAAAGGTCGTGCGCGCCGTGAACCAACTCGGCATGGCCGTGCGCGGCCTGTTCGGCGAGGGCTCCGACGCCAGCGGCAGCATCTTCCAGATCTCGAATCAGACCACGCTGGGTGAAAGCGAGGACGGCATCATCAAGCATCTCCACGGCGTGCTCACGACGATCGTCGACCAGGAACTGAACGCGCGGGAGAAGCTGCTCGAAACCGATCCGAACAAGCTCTTCGACAAAATCGGCCGGGCCTTCGGCATCCTGCAGAACGGCTACCTGCTGAATTCTAGCGAGGCAATGAACCTCCTGTCCCTGATTCGCCTCGGGATCGACCTCGGGATTTTCCCTGATAACCAGCGGGCCGTCATCGACCGGCTGTTCATCGAATGCCAGCCCGGGCACGTCCAGCACGCTGCCAAAGGCGCGTTCGAGCCGAGCCAGCGCGACGTCCTGCGCGCCGGGCGTTTGCGGGCCGAGTTTGCTAAAGTGACCGCGCCTGACTTCAGTAACGCCAACAAATAGCCGATTTAACACCGTTTCGCTTTACCAATACCACTCCATGGAACCCATGAACAACTTCACGCCGCGCGCCCAGCAGGTGCTGGCGCTGGCCCGCAAGGAAGCCGATCGCTTTCATCACAACTACGTCGGCACCGAGCATCTGCTGCTTGGGTTGATCAAGCTGGGACAGGGCGTGGCCGTGAGCGTGCTCCAGAAGATGGGGCTCGATCTCGAGACCGTCCGCGGTGAGGTCGAGAAGCAGGTCGGCATCGGCCAGGAATCCAAGACCCCGGTCGGCAGCATTCCGTACACGCCGCGCGTCAAGAAGGTCCTCGCCCTGGCGGGCAAGGAAGCCAAGGCGCTGAACCACTCTTACGTCGGCACCGAACACATTCTCCTCGGCCTGCTCCGCGAGGGTGAAGGCGTGGCCGCGCGCGTGTTGAAGACCCTCGAGGTCGACATCGAACGCACCCGCAACGAAATCCTCCGCGAACTCGATCCGCAGTTTTCCTCCGGCCAGGGCGGCGACGCCCCCTCGGCCAGTGCCGGCGGCGCCGGTGGCGGTGAGGAAGTCGCGCCCCGCAGCGAAGGAGGCTCGGGCGACAAGAAGGAAGTCAAGACGCCCGCGCTCAAGGCCTTTGGCCGCGACCTGACCGAGCTGGCCCGCAAGGGCGAGATGGACCCGGTCGTGGGCCGGCAGAAGGAAATCAGCCGCGTCATCCAGATCCTTTGCCGCCGCACCAAGAACAACCCGGTGCTCGTCGGCGAAGCCGGCGTGGGCAAGACCGCGATCGTGGAAGGCCTCGCGCAGGAAATCGCCAAGGGCAACGTCCCGGAAATCCTCGCCGACAAGAAGGTCATCACGCTCGACCTCGCGCTCATGGTCGCGGGTACGAAGTACCGCGGTCAGTTTGAAGAGCGCATCAAGGCTGTGATGGACGAGATCAAGCGTTCCAAGAACGTCATCATCTTCATCGACGAGCTCCACACGATCGTCGGCGCCGGCGCCGCCGAGGGTGCCATGGACGCCTCCAATATCTTCAAGCCCGCCCTGTCCCGCGGCGAGCTGCAGTGCATCGGTGCGACCACCCTCAACGAGTACCGCAAGTACATCGAGAAGGACTCCGCGCTCGATCGCCGCTTCCAGAGCGTGAAGGTCGAGGCCCCGTCGGTCGAGGACACGGTCCTCATTCTGAAGGGCATCCGCGGCAAGTACGAGGAGCACCACAAGGCCACCTTCACCGACAAGGCGCTCGAGACCGCCGCCAAGCTGTCCGACCGCTACATCACCGGCCGTTTCCTGCCGGACAAGGCAATCGACGTGATGGACGAGGCCGGTTCGCGCGCCCGCATTACGACGCTCAACCGTCCGCCGGAGATCGAGGCCCTTGGCAAGGAAATCGAGACCGTCTGCGCCAAGAAGGAGCAGGCGATCGCCGCCCAGCATTTCGAGGAGGCCGCCAAGTTCCGCGACCAGGAAAAGCAACTCCGCATCAAGCAGGAGGAGCAGATCGAGGTCTGGAAGAAGACCCGCGACGAGCACCGCATCGTGGTCGATGAGGAGCAGATCACCGTGGTCGTCTCCGAGTGGACCGGCATCCCGCTCAGCCGCATGGAAAAGAAGGAGAGCGAGAAGCTGCTCACGCTCGAGAATGAGCTGCAGCGCGCCATCGTCGGCCAGGATCCGGCGACGGTCGCCATTGCCCGCGCTCTCCGGCGTTCCCGCGCGGACCTCAAGGACCCGCGCCGCCCGATCGGTTCGTTCATGTTCATGGGCCCGACGGGTGTCGGCAAGACCGAGCTCGCCAAGCAGCTCGCCGCGCAAATGTTCGGCTCCCAGGACGCGATCATCCAGATCGACATGTCGGAATACATGGAGAAGTTCGCGGTCTCGCGCCTCGTCGGCTCGCCTCCGGGCTACGTCGGCTACGAGGAGGGCGGCCAGCTTACCGAGGCCGTTCGCCGCCGCCCGTATTCCGTCGTCCTTTTCGACGAAATCGAAAAGGCGCACCCGGACGTCGTGCAGCTGATGCTCCAAATCCTGGAAGACGGCCGCCTGACCGACTCGCTCGGCCGCACGGTCGATTTCCGCAACACGATCATCATCATGACGACCAACGTCGGTGCGCAGCTGATCCAGCGCCAGACGACGATGGGGTTTGCCGCGGCGTCCTCGTCGGATTTTCACGACATGGACAAGCTCAAGGAGAAGGTGCTCGAGGAGGCCAAGCGCATCTTCAAGCCCGAGTTCCTGAACCGCATCAACGATCTCGTTGTGTTCCGTCCGCTCAACAAGGACGACCTCCTGAAGATCGTGGAGATCGAGGCCGCCAAGGTGGTGAAGCGCCTGGCCGCGCGGAACATCCACCTCGAGTTCTCGCCCGAGTCGAAGACCCTGCTCATCGAGAAGGGCTACGACGAGAAGTACGGGGCGCGTCCGCTGCGCCGGGCCGTCGAGCACTATCTCGAGGACCCGCTCGCCGAGGCCATGCTCCGGGGCGAGGTCAAGGAAGGCGAACCCATCCTCGTCGTGCGCAACGGCGACAAGCTCGAGTTCAAGAGCAAGTCGCCCACGGCCGAGAGTGGCGTGACGCCCTGAGGCCCGCTGATCGACGCCGCCAGGCGTGCATCCCGCCGCGTCCCTGACGAAGGCGGATTGCGTGCCGGCGGCGTTTTGTTTTGGCTCCGGCGATGCGGCTCTGCGTCCTGCTTTTTTCCCTGGGTTGCGTCCTGCCGCTGCTCCGTGCCCAGGATCCCGGCGCAATTCCGGCCGACGAACTGAGCCGGGCCCCCACGCCGGCGCGCATCGCGTCCCTGGTCGATCGCGCGGCCAGCCAGGGGTGGGGCAGCGTGACGCCTACGCTGCGTGCGGCCGCGCTGCAGGCCTACGCCGCCAACTCCGGGTACGTACCTGCGTGGTACTACCTCTACCGCTGGGCGGACCTGCTGGGTACGCCGTACAACCGGGCGCTGCACGACTGGATAAAGAACGTGGAGAAGGCCGGCGTCGCGCATCCGAACATGCCGGCGGAGTATGCGTACAAACCGGGCTCCCTTTCTGCGCTGGCCACGCGGGAACTCCAGCTGGCCCTGCTGGGCAACACCGCGTTTTCCGAGGAGTTCTTCAATCAACTGTCGCCCGTGGACAGCCCGATGGAAGTCCTCGGCATCCTGCAGCGCATCTTCCAGGCCGACGCCGCCCTGTGGGCCGAATACGGCAGCCTCGCGCTGGCGGTCGCGGTGGTTTACGACACGCCGCCGACGCCGGCCTGGCCGCACGGGCAGGTGAGTGACCAGCTCCTGCCGCGCAAGTTGCCCGATCCGGTGCAGGTGTTCGCCTATTGGGCGAAGCTCGATCGCAGCAACGGGACCCTGCAGCGACTGCGCCGCCTGCCGGCGAGCGAATTGAAATTCCTCGTGGATATCGCCGTGCCGTTCACGGAACTCGATTGGGCGCGCCGCAATGTGCCGCAGGGTCTGGCCAACCTGGAAGAGGCCTACAAGTCGGTCAAATATCGCATGGATCGCCTGCAGAAGAACCAGTTCAGCTGGCCGGGGACCGACTACAAGCTGGCGACCATCCTGCAGCAGGGCGGCATCTGCGTGGACCAGGCGTATTTTGCGTCCATGGCCGGCAAGGCCAAGGGCATCCCGACGATCATGTTCCGCGGCGCGGGTCTGGATGGCCGGCATGCATGGTTCGGGTACCTCGATGCGAACCAACGCTGGCAGCTCGATTGCGGTCGCTACGCGGAGCAGAAGTTCGTGGTCGGCCTGGCGTACGACCCGCAAACGTGGGGCAACATCAACGACCACGAACTCGGCTTCATTACCGAGCGCTTTCGGGCGCTGCCGACCTACAAGTTGTCCGTGATGCACGCGGCTTTCGCACTCGAGTACCTCCGCGAGCACCAGGCGGAACTCGCCCTCAAGGCGGCGCGCGAGGCGGTGAATCGGGATCGCCGGAACCTGAACGCGTGGAACGTGCTCCTGGAGGCGCAGGCCGCCGCCAGCCCGGACCTGCGCGCCCGCGAGGCGATCCTGCGTGAGGCGGTGCTCGCGTTTCCGAAGTATCCGGACCTGGAGATCAATTATTCGCGTCAACTCGTGGCGGTGCTGCGCCAGCGAGGCGAGTCCAGCCTCGCCAGCTTTGAGGAGCAACGCCTCGGGAAAAAGTACCAGGGCAACCGGGTCGACCTAGCCATCGAGCAGGCCGCGGCGACGGTGCAGCGGAGCATGCAGCAGGACGACCTGGCCACGCAGATCAAGGTGTTCCAGCGGGTGCTCGACACGACCGGCAAGGGGCAGGCGATCGACTATTATGACAAAGTGGTGGCGCCATTTGTCCAACACCTGGCCGACCAAGGTCAGATCCCCGCGGCGTTGCAGTGCCTGGACCGCACGCGCCGCACCTTGCGGGTCGAACCGGGCAGGCAGCTCGAGCAGGAATTAAACGAGACAGTCGCAAAGTTGCGGAAGGGGTAAGGTGCCAGCGGCGTGCGACGTCGCCTCGTGTAAAAACGGACTTGGTGTCGCGCGACCAGCGTTCGCCGTTCACCCCTGAAATCCGCCGGAAACACGGGAAAAATTGCCCGGCAATTGAACCTTTCCGGCTTGAGGGCGTCTGAGTCCGCACTTCACTCATAGCCCACCCATGCTCGACATCTTTAAAGGCGCTGGCGTCCTTATCTATCCCCTCGCTCTCTGTTCGATCATCGCAGTCTACATCCTCTGCGAACGCCTTTATGCCCTGCGCAAGGACGCGGTCCTGCCCGACGACTTGGTGGACGCCATTGTGGAAGGCAAGCCCGCCCAGGCCGGACGCCACTCGGTGCTCGCCCGTATCGTGGAATATTCCGAGCGGCACAAGGATGACCCGGAGGCGGTGAAGGCGTTTGCCCGCCTGGAGGTCAACCGCATGGAACGCGGGATTCCGTACCTGGACGTCATCTACGCCGCCGCGCCGCTGATCGGCCTGACCGGCACGGTCACCGGCCTCCTGCAAGTGTTCTCGCAGATTTCCCCGGAGACCGGTTTGCCGGACCCGGTGGCGTTCACGAAGGGCGTGGCCCTGGCGCTGTCCGCCACGGTCATCGGTTTGTGCATCGCGATTCCCTCGCTCGTGGGTTCGGGCTTCCTGCAACGGAAGGTGGAAAACTACGCGGCCAAACTCGACCTCCTGCTGGAACGCATCCTCTCCCGCAACCTGAAGTCATGAGCGGTCTTCTTCGCAAGCGGCGCAAGCGGCCCGAGATGAATCTCGTGCCCCTGATCGACGTCCTCGTGATGCTGATTTTCTTCGCCTTCGTCACGATGCAGTTTCGCACCGTGGCCACGATGAACCTCACGCTGCCAAAGGTGGAGACCGCCGGCAAAAGCGAGCTGAAGGAGTCGATCACGATCAGCATCAACAAGGATGGCAGCGTGGACTTCAACGGCAAGCCCGCGAGCATGCAGCAGCTGGCGGAGCTGGTCCACCAAGTGGGCTCGGTCACCAAGGACATTCCCGTCGTGATCCGCTCCGACGAAAACACGCCGCTGCGCTACGTGACCGAGGCGATGGACGCCTGCCGCAAGCAGGGCCTGAACAAGATCCGGCTGCAGAGTCGCTGACGCTGTCAGTTGAAGGTTGAAAGTGGAAAGTTGAAAGCGGGGCGCTGAAAGTGACCGGAAGCGGATTTCCGGTCTTTCAACTTTCACCGTTCAACTTTCAACTTCTGCCATGAAGATCATCATCACCGGTGTCACCCGCGGGCTCGGGCGGGCTTTGGCGGAGTGGTATATTGCGAACGGCCATACGGTCATTGGGTGCGGACGCAGCGCGGAGGTGTTGAGCCTGCGCTTCGAACACCCGGCGCCGCACGATTTCTCGGTCGTCGACGTCGCCGAGGAAAACAAGGTGTCGCTTTGGGCGACCAAGGTGCTCGGGGCGGATGACGCGCCCGACCTGCTGATCAACAACGCCGCGCTCATGAACACGCCGGCGCCGCTCTGGGAGGTGCCGGCGCGGGAGTTCAACCAGCTGATCGACGTCAACATCAAGGGCGTCGCCAACGTTATCCGTCATTTTGTGCCCGCCATGGTGAAGCGCGGCCGCGGGGTCATTGTGAATTTGAGTTCGGGCTGGGGTCGCAGCACGTCCGCGGAGGTCGCGCCCTATTGCGCGTCCAAGTACGCGATTGAAGGCCTGACCAAGGCGCTGGCGCTGGAATTGCCCGCCGGGATGGCGGCGGTGCCGTTGAATCCCGGGGTGATCGACACGGACATGCTGCGGCAGGCTTGGCGCGACGGCGCCGCAAGTTATCCGAAAGCCGAAGCCTGGGCGAAGGTGGCGGCGCCGTTCATTCTTGGACTCGGTCCGAAGGACAACGGAAAGTCGGTCAGCGTGGCGCCGTTCGAGGACTAGGCCTTGGCAAAAGCGGGCTTGTCCCGGCCCGGTGGCGGCCGGCATAAAGGGAAGCTCCACATGAAAAGAGTCTTCGTCTCCGGCTGCTACGACATCATCCACGCCGGCCATGTGCAGTTTTTCGAGGAAGCTCGCGCGCTCGGCGACCACTTGACCGTCTGCTTCGCGTCCACCGATGTGCTCTGGTTCCACAAGCGGCGCCGCAGTTCGCTGCCGGACGACCACAAGCGGGCGCTACTGGCTTCGCTCCGGACGGTGGACGAGGTGGTGGTCGGCACCGGTCTCGAGGAGGGGATCGATTTTCGGGACCATTTCCTAAGGTTGCGACCGCACATCCTCGCGGTGACGGAGGACGACAAGTATGCCCCATTGAAGCGGGCGTTGTGTGCCGAAGTTGGTGCGGAATACGTCGTTCTGCCCAAGACGCCGCCGAAGTTCGAACCCGTCTCGACGAGTGGCATCGTGCGTTTCATTCGGGCACCCCAGGAAGCGCCCATGCGCGTTGACTTTGGCGGAGGTTGGCTGGACGTGCCGCGTTTCTCCCGGCCGGGCGCGTATCTGGTCAATTGTGCAATTTCACCCACCGTGTCCCTGCGGGAATGGCCTTATGAACGCAATGCGGGCCTCGGTGGCAGCGGGGCTTGGGCGCTCCTGAATGGCCGCGATGGCGTCTCCTCCGAGCTCGATCTTGGCGTGGGTTGGCAGGATCCCGCGATCATCACGGAAGGTGGCTTGTGTGTTTGGAAGAGCGGGCTTCGCCCCGTGCTGGAGATCAAGCACAGCGGCGATTTTCTCCAGGGCCGCATGGCGCTGCTGTGGACGGGCAAGCCTCATTCGACACCGGACGTCGTCAACCAGCCGCGGGACTACGACGCCATTGCGCGCGCCGGGGCGCTGGCTCGCGAGGGCGTTTGGTCCCAGCGCATTGAGGGTATCGCCGCCGGCGTCCAGGCTTCGTACGCGGTGCAGCGGGGCGAGGGGATGGACGCCCTGCCCGGGGAAAAGGCGATGACGGAACTGGCCAAGTGCCGTCCGCTCGCGTGGAAATACTGCGGTGGCGGCTATGGCGGCTATGCGGTGTACCTGTTTGCGGAAAGCGCCCAGCGCGATGCCGCGTGCCGGCTGCCCGGGTTTCGGCCCATCGAGCCGTTTGTCCCCCGCACGACCTGAGCGTCGGTGCTAGTCCCGCGTTTTGGAATCGATGATCAGGGTAACGGGCCCGTCATTGACGAGCGCGACGTGCATCATCGCGCCAAACTCGCCCGTCTGGACCGGTTGGCCGAGGGCGGACGACAGTTGGTTCACGAACTGATCGTAGAGCGGGCGAGCGTGCGCCGGCTTGGCCGCGGCATTGAATGACGGGCGGGTGCCCTTGGCGGTGCTGGCGTGCAGGGTGAACTGGCTCACGAGCAGGATGCCGCCTTGGACATCTACGACCGAGCGATTCATTTCGCCGGTGTCGTCCGCGAAGATCCGAAGCTTGACCAGCTTTTGTGCCAGCCACTCGCCATCGGCCTCGGTGTCCGCGGACTCGATGCCCAGCAGCACCAGCAGTCCGCGCTCAATCCGGCCGGTGACGTGACTGGCAATCGTCACGCTGGCCGAGCTCACGCGCTGGACAACGACCCGCATGCGGAAAATCCAAACGCCAAAGCTCCAAACGCCAAACAAATAGCGCCAAAGAAAAAGGCCGCAGCAGTTTTGCTGTGGCCTTTGGAGAGTGTGCTTTGGCGTTTGCCCTCGACGTCAGTCGAGCGGCTGGTGCGGCTCCACCTCGGCGTCGTAGTTTACGCCGGGCAGGCCGAAGCCGAAGAGCTTCAGGAACTCCGTGCGATAGCCTGCAATGTCGGTGAGCGCGCCGAGGTTCTCGGTGGTGACTTGCGGCCAGATTTCCGAGACCTTGGCCTGGATTTCCGGGCGCATTTCCCAATCGTCGACCCGCACGCGGCCTTCGCTGTCAAACTTCGGGGAGTTGCCGTTGTAGAGCTGGGTCGCGAAGAAACGCTGCATCTGCTCGATGCAGCCTTCGTGCGTGCCGGCGGCCTTCATGACCTTGTAGAGGATCGAAATATACAGGGGGACCACCGGGATGGCGGAGCTGGCCTGGGTCACGAGCGCCTTGTTGACGGAGATAAAGGCGCGGCCGTTGCCGTGGGCCTTCAGCCTGGCGTCGATCGCCTTGGCGGCGCGCTCCAGGTCGATCTTCGCGCGGCCGATGGTGCCATCCTTGTAAATCGGCCAGGTGTGGATGGGGCCGATATAGGAGTAGGCCACGGAGGTTGCGCCCGGGGCCAGCAGCTTGGCGTCGGCGAGAGCCTGGATCCAAAGTTCCCAGTCCTCGCCGCCCATGACGGCCACCGTGTCGGCCGCCTCGGCCTCGTTGGCCGGTTCGATCGTGACTTCACTGACGATACCCTTGTCCGTATCGACGGTCTTGTTGGTGTAAGGCGCGCCCAAGGGCTTCAGCACCGATTTGTGCACGACGCCGGTCTTCGGGTGGGTGCGGCGCGGCGAAGCGAGCGAGTAGACCACGAGGTCGATGGGCCCGCCCATTTCGGCGGCGATCTTGGCGATGGTCTGCTGCTTGATGTCGTCGGAAAACGCGTCGCCGTTGATATTGCCGGCGTACCGGCCCGCCGCGCGGGCGGCGCGGGTGAAAGCGATCGAGTTGTACCAGCCCGGGGTGGCGGGGCGGCCTTCCTCGGACGGCCGTTCTAAAAACACGCCGAGGGTCGCCGCGCCGGAGCCGAAGGCGGCGGTGATGCGCGAAGCCAGGCCGTAGCCCGTGGAGGCGCCGATCACCAGGACCCGCTTGGGCCCCTGCTTGATCGGCCCCTTGGCCTTCACGTGGTCGATCCATTCCTGAATGTGGGCACTACAACCCGTGGGGTGGGCGGTCACGCAGACGAAGCCGCGGACCTTCGGTTTGATAATCATGCGACAGTCAGTTTTTCGGGCCCAACGCCGGAGACAAGAGTCAAGTTTGGCTCGGAAAAATATGCTCGCGCTTGGCGATTCCGTTGTCCTGCGCGCCGGCCGCTCCGGCTCACTTGCCCAGCAGGACGATCGGGCCCTCCGCCTTCGGCACGCCCCCTTTCTTTTCGAGACTGATGGCAAAAGCGGCGGCCTGGGCGACCGGTTGGTCGGGCTTGAAGGCGAGGGTGATGCGGCCGTCGGCCGAGACATGGAAGACGCCGCCGTTCACCGGATCCTTGTACGCCGGATCGACGATCCAAATCTGGTAGTCCTGCGTGTCGGCGATCGCGGGCAGCTTTTCGAGGGTCAGCAAGCCGGCTTGTTGGGATTCGTCCCAGACCGCGATGGCCTGGGCTTCCTTCGTGTTGCCCGCCAGCGAGGCAAGCGCGGAAATCTTGAGGCGCGAAAGGTCCTCGGACTTGCGCAGCTTGTTGCCGAGGTCGCTGATCATCTTCTCGGCGAGGAGGGAGCGTTCGCTGAGCTGGTTCTGCGTCATGCGATACGCCGCCTCGGCCAGCTCCCGGTCCGTACGCAGCGAGGCATTCTCGCTCTTGAGCGCGAAGTTCTGGGTCGCGAGCCATGTGGCCGCGACGGCCAGACCGGCCGCGATGGCCCAGGGAGCGAATCGGAAAAGGGGGAAAGCGGTCACGTTGGTGGGGGAAGTTCCGGCGGCACTCGCCAGCACACGCGCGCGCAGCGAGTCCGGCGGGGTCATCGGCGAAGCCGTGAGGGCCAGCGCGGCGCCGCTCGCGGTAAGTGTGTCGGTCAGGGTCCGGAGCTCCGTGTTGCGGGTCAGCTCGGTTTCGAACGAGTCCCGCTCCGCCCCCTCCAGCAGGCCCAGGGCGTGCAGCGCGGCGAGTTCCTCATGTTGTTCGGAAATCATAGCCGGGCGGGAAGGGTTTCGCGGAGCTTGAGCAGCCCGCGCCGAATGCGCGCCTTGATCGTGCCGAGCGGCTCGTTCAGGCGTTTAGCAATTTCCTGCTGGGTCAGGCCGCCAAAGAAGGCGAGTTCGACCGCCTTTTGCTGCTCCGGGGCAAGCGTCGCCAGCGCGGCGCGGACGGCGCCGGCTTTTTCCCGGGCCCACAGCGAACCGGCGGAATCATCGCTGGCGGGGGCGCTCGGCTGCAGGTCCGGTGCGGAGTCGGCCAGCAACTCGGCCCGACGCTTGCGCATGCGGAGCCGATCGATCGCCCGGTTGCGCGTGAGCGTGGCGGCCCACGTGAACACCGTGCCGCGCTCGTTTTCGTAAGCGCCCGCCTTGTGCCACATTTGCAGGAAGACATCGTGGATGACGTCCTGGGCCTCGCTGGCGTCATTGAGAACCCGAAAGGCGAGGGCGTACAGCGGGCCCGAAAGTTGGTCGTAAAGGCGGGCCAGCGCGGTCTTCTCGCCACGGGCCATCGCCGCCAGCAACTCTGCCTGTTCGCGCAGACGTTCGGCGTCCTGGGCGGATGGGTTGTTTGGGCTGCTCATCGGGTGGCGCGCGCGCCGCGCCCCGAATCGCAGGGATTCGCAACAGACGGGCGGCAAGGGACTGACGAGCAGCATCGCATGACTTACGCGCGGATGGGTGGAGAGGATGCCAAGGTTTTGATTTCCGCCGGCCTTGGCAATAGCAATGGCAGGCGCCGGCCTAGCCCCAGAGCAGGACTGCCAGTCCGATGGCCAGCGCCGTAGCCAGCAGGGCCAGGATGATCCGTTCGTTTTTGGTAACGGCGAAAGGCACGATCAAAGGCCCACCTTGGTCAGGTTCGTGAGGATTTCCCGGACGAGGGGTTCGTCCTGCAACTGGGCCCAGGGCTTGTTGCTCGAAATCCGGACAAAGAATTGGTCCCCGGGTGGGCGGAACCCGTATTGGAGGGCGATCTGGAACAGCGCTGGAATGGAGTACGGGTCTCGGTAACTGATCACCCGGCCGTTGTGAATGTGCCAGAACCAGACGTTTTGCGCGAAGCCGGCACTGTTCGTGAAGAGCCGGTGTTCGCCCGGGGAAATATTGAGGCCGGGGAGCGAGGTCATCTCGTGGCGATCGTCCACGGTTTGGGAATTCCAGCCGGCCCCAGGCCAGCAGGCGTCGGGCGTGTGGGAAGCGACCCGGCTGACCGAAGTCTGGCCGGGAGCCCAGTAGGCGACGTACACCGTCAGTTGGGTGAATTTGCCAGGAGCGATCGAACGCACATACGTTCGTTCGATCAGGTGGTTCGTCTGCAGGATGTCGGCGAATTGATACAGGTCGGTCGGGGTCAGGACTTCCCAATCCTCTGCCCGCACCGGCAGGAGGGCGGCGAGGTTCGGCGCCGGGTGGTCGCGGAGATCGGGTTTTCGGGTGCTGAAGATGTAGAATCCCGCCAGGCCGGCGGTGACCGCGGTGGCCGTCCAGAAAAAGCGTACGCTCCAGAACGGCAGGCCGGTCGGGGCCGCGGTCGCGGCAACCGCCGGCTCGGGTTCGCGGGTTTCGAGCAGGATCGCGAGGCCGGCGAGGACGGCCGCCGTGACACCCAGGATCGCGAACCCCGTGGCATCGTGCCAGAAGCCGTTGATGTCCTTGCCCGCGTTGGTGAGCAACGTGAGGGTCAGGGACCGCAGGAAATTCATCGCGAGTGCGAGCAGCGGCGCCGTCACGATCAGGATGGCCCGGCCCATGGGGCGGCGGACCAACCACGCGGCGAAGAAGAATCCGGCAAAAACGCAGGAGACGAGGCTGCGGATACCGCTGCAGGCTTCCTCGATGCCAACGGTCGCGTTGGCGAGCTCAATGATGTTGCCGTGCTGGCGGGCGGGGATGCCCAGCAGGTGGAGTGTCTGCAGCACGCTGCCCGCCACCCATTGCTGCAGCCCCAGTGTAAGGCGCGCGTAGGTGCCATTGGGAATGGGCGCCACCAGCAGCCACAGAAAGATCGCGGTCAGGCTGATCCAATTGACCGGAACCAGCCGCAACCGCACATCGCCCACGATGAAAAGGCCCGCCATCAGGAACGCGACGAGGGCCCCCGCCAGGAGGGCACAGACGACCGCATGGGTCCACGCCAGTGTCGCGGCGAAAATGCCGGCCAGGGCGAAGAGCGTGAAGCCGCCGGCCAGGGCTGCTGCGATCAGCATCGCCGTGGTGCCCCCGGGGGGCATCCAGCGGTGCGGCCCCTGCCGGCGGCTTTCCCAGATCAGCAGGGCGAACAGGAAAGGGACGAAGAAGGCGTGGGAGAGGTCGGGATTGGTCTTCCACTCCGGCCACAGGAGCCAGCAGAACGCCGCCACGTAAACTGCCAGTACACCGAGGATCGCGAGGGCGTCTCCCGGGGGGCGGCCGGTGTTGGGTGGGTAGGAGGTCATGGCTTCACGGCCGGGAGGCTTTTCCGCTCGATGCTGGCGTACACCGTCTCGGTCGGCAAGGGAACGAGCGGCAGTATCCGGAACAGGCGCTCGTCCGGCCCGGCGACCTTGAGCAGTTCGCCCAAACCGCGCAGCGCGCGAACATCCGAGCCGGTGAACTGGGCCAGGCGGCCCGCCAGCACCTGCGCCTGGACGGTGTCACCACAAGCCGCCGCCACGAGGTACGCGGCGTTGAAGAGGGGCAGGGTGCCCCCGCCGACCGGAATGTTGGTGGCATTGAATTTCTCAAGAAACATCCGGCCGGCGGTGGGCTCGGGCTGACTCACGAGCCAGGCGGAAACCTGGGCGATCACCCGGGGGCTGAGCTCGCGGCTGAGCAGGAGCTCGAATTCCGGCGTGACGAGGGACGACCAGCCCTGGGCCTGGAAGTTTCGAATCCGCAGCACGGCGATTTCATCGTTCGGGAGCTGTGCCTCGTAGGCCCGCAACAGTTCCCCGGCTCGCGCGGCCTCACCGTGGCGAATCAGGCGATCGATCTGGAAAAACGGGATATAGCCGGAGGCAGGTTGGCGATGGAAGCGGGTCAGGCGAGGCAGCGCCCGGTCAAGCTGGTGTAGCAGCAGCTGCTGCTCCGTCGTGATGAGTTCGGTGCACCAGTCGGCCAGGTGGGGTTGCTCCGCGAGGACAATGCCAAGATAGCCGGCGTCACCGGTCTGCCGGCAGGAAAAGAGCAGCGCATGCAGCCATGCGGCGCGCTCGGCCGGGTCCTCGTTCAGCATCACCGTGGCGAGTTGCTTGACCTCCGTATAAGCGCCACGCGCGAGGAGCGCGCGATACCAAAGCTGGGCCGTTTGCCGTCGCTGATCGGGCGCATCGCGCATCAGGCGCTCGTAGATGTGGTCAGCGACGGCCGGCTGGCCGGCGACCTGGTTCAGGCCGGCCAGGGCAAGGCCGGCGGGGTAGTTCTGCGGGTTGAGCTGGGTGACCATCTCCAGCGAGAGCATCGCCTCCGCGTAGTTCCCCGCCTGCAGCGCCTTTTGGGCGCGATTTGCGTAAAGCTTCTCCTGCGCGATCCGCAATCGGGACCAATGCGGCGGCCACGCGACCATGGGGTAGGTCGTTTCGTAGTGCGCCAACCGCAGCCCGACGTAGATCCCGACGGTTCCGATCAAGTAAAGGGCGGCCGCCAACCCGCCGCCGTAAAGCCAGGCTCGACCCCAGAATGGACGCACGCTTTCCGCGTTAACGCTGCAGCGCCAGCCCTCCTTGGTCTGGACGAGCAGCGGGCAGACCCGCCGGAACCGATCCGGCTCGTGCCAGGCGCTAACCGCCTCGCAGCGGGAGTCATACGCCTGCCCGGAGTCACCGTAAATCTGGCAGGGGCAGTCGTCCCGGTGGGCGCCCCGCAGGCGAAACCAAGTCTTGCGGGCGTTCCAATAGAACAAGGCCCACACAAACCGCATGCTATCTGCAATCCACCCGGTCACGCCGGCCAGCGTAGGGGGCCGGGAGCGGGCGCCGCAACGCAATTGGCGCCGCATCCGTCCGGTGGGGTGACTCGTACTGAAACCGAGGCGATTTGACGGCGTCGTCCTGCCGTCTAATTTGCCGTCCCAATTACTCCATGAAAACACTGACTCGACTCGTTGTTGCGGGTGCCGCGGCTTTCGCGGTGCTCACCGGCGGGCAGGCCGCCACCGCTGAGGTGGGTCGCGCCGCGCCCGACTTCACTCTGACCGACATCAATGGCAACAGGCACTCGCTTGCTGATTTCAAGGGCAAGACCGTGGTGCTGGAATGGGTCAACCCGGAATGCCCATTTGTGATCAAACACTACGACAAGAGCGGCAACATGCCGAAAACCCAGCGCGCCGCCACCTCGGATGGGGTCGTTTGGTTGCAGATCAACTCCGGCCACTCGGGTGCCCAGGGGGATTTCGATCCCGCCAAGGTTGCCGCCTGGCAAAAGCGCAATGCCGTGGCCGCCACCGCCTATTTCCGGGACCAGGATGGCAAGGTCGGCAAGCTCTACGACGCCCGCACGACGCCACACATGTACGTGATCGATCCGGCTGGGACGCTCGTTTATGCCGGCGGAATCGACAGCATTCGGTCGAGCCGTCCGGAGGACATCGAGAAGGCGACGAACTACGTGACGGCAGCCTTGAGTGATCTGAAGGCGGGCAAGCCGGTGCAGACGAAGAACTCGCAGCCCTATGGTTGCTCCGTGAAGTACGGCAACTAAGCGGGCGCGCCCGTTACGAAGCCGGAGCCGTTGGCTCCGGCTTTTTTGTTACCCAGGGACGGGCGGAGACCCAGGCCAGCAGCGCGTAAACGGCGCTGGCGATGTGGGCGCTCGTGGCTACGCGGACCCCGGGATCATCGAACCGGATCATGCCGCCGCCCCGTCCGCCTTGGATGATTTCGAAGACGACCTCGCCCACGTAAATCAGGAGCACCGCCGGCCAGAACCAGTCCGCCCAATCCCGGCGCCAACCCTGCAACGCCAGATACAACAGCAGGCCCAGGTTGACCGCACTCAGGCCACCATAGCGGTGCATGGCGGGATCGAACCAATAAAGCGCCGCGGAAATAAACAGCGGCATCGCCAGCAGGGCCGCATGGCTGAACCACCGGTGCCGCTCGTGGAGCAACCACCCCATGATCACGAACAGACCGGCGTCCGCGATGAAATGCGGCCAGCCAAAATGCACAAGGTGCCCGGTCCAGATGCGCCACCACTCGCCACCGGCAATGGCAGCGCGGTCATAGAGCAGCGGATCCCGCCACGCGGGCACCAGTTGGATCAGCAGGGAGCCGGCCGCGAGGACGAGGAAGAACCAGGGTGGACGGCGCAGCAGGGTCAGCAGGCTTCGGAACATGCGCGGATCAATTTCGCCGGCGCATCCGCAGAAGCACCAACAAACTGAGCGCGCCGGCAAACCAGAAGCTGGGCGCACCGCCGCCACCGCCACCACCCCCTCCCGAGGACGGGGTCGTGGGCGGGGTCACCACGGGATTGTTCACCGTAAGCGTCACGGTGTTGCTGGTGACGGAGCCCGTGGCGTTGGTCACGGTGACAAAATAGGAACCGGCATTCGCAGTCTGCGCGTTGCTGATGCTGAGGGTCGAATTGGTGGCGCCTGCAAGGGCGGCGTTGTTGAAGGACCACTGGTAGGACGTGGCGTTGTTCGCCGTCACCGAGAAACTCGTCGCGCCGCCGGCAGTGACGGTGACGCTGGTCGGTTGGGCGGTGATGGTCGGCAGCGGTTGCGAGGTCGGAGTTTGCGTGACGCTCAGCGTGAGCCCCGCGGTGTCGCCGTCCCAGCCGTCGACCGCAAAATAATAGGTGGTGCCGGCCGTGGCGGTGAACGACACGGTGCTGGCCTGGATGTGGGGATTGGCGCTGATGTCGTCGTTGTTCCCAATCGTCACAAGGTTGTTCAGCGCGGTGCCCGTGTAGACCGCGAGCACGGTGTCGCAATAACTGCCGCGTGTATCGACCGTCACGGGCCCGGCCGCGGCGGCGGCCCATTTCCACCACACGGAATGGGCGGCCGGATTGCCGGTGGCGTGACCCGGCTCGCCGCTTTGGCGGCTGGCGTTGGTGTTGTAGCCCGTCAGGGTCGTCGAGTTGTTCGGGCCCAGGATCACGGTCGTCGCGTTTGCGAAGTCGTCATTCGCGGGCACCCCTGGCGGACCGTAAAGTTGCTGCGCGCCGGTGATGTCGTCGGAGCTCAATCGGTCGAGATTCGAGATCCGGCTGTTCATGACCGCGGTCACGGACTGGGGCGGGGTGGCGGTGTCCGGGTGGTCGAGGCCAAGCAGGTGTCCGAGTTCGTGGAGCGCGACGCGGCGCAGGTCGACGACGCTGCCCTGGCGATTCCCATCGTAGATGCCCCAGGGCTGGAAAGCCGTGTTGAAGATGATGTCGGCCTGCGTGCGCTCATTGCCGATGGACCAAGTGGTCGTGATGGCGAGCGTCTGGGATTCGAAGGCCGTGTTGAAGGCCCGGTCCGCGAAAACCACCTCGTTGACCCCGTTGCTCTGGGCCGCCGGGCCGGGTGCCGCCACCGTGGAGGTGATCTGCAGGTTGCCGATCACGGCGTTCCAGTCACGACTGGCCGCCTGCACGGCCGCATCGTAGCTGAGGGAGCCGCCGGAATTGGTGCCAAGCTTGGTGGTGATGGCGACCGTGCCTGACGGCCACTTGATCGGCAGCGCCACTCCGCTGGTGCGGTCGTCGGTGATGAAGGTGAACGCGGCCCCGGTGACGGCGCCCGTCACGACCACCAGCAGGGCGCTTGCGAGGCGAAGGTTAGTTTTCACGGGTGGTGGCGGGACCGCGGTTGGCCTTGAGGCGGATGGCGTCGATGAACGCCCGCGGCGTAAGTGGCCGCGCGCTCGATTTCGCTGCCAGGGCGTTGCTGGCGCGGTCCATCGGGAGCGAGACGTCGGTCGTGCTGTACAGCGGCATGCCGTTGCTCCGCAGCATATAGTCCTGCCCGGTCTTGGCCTCCCGCAGGATGGGATAGACCCCGTGCATCATGCCCACGAGCGGGTAGATCTTCTTGTCGCTGCCGTAAACGAACAGGATGCTCTCGTCACCCACTTCGAAAATCGGCATGCCGCTCACGGCGAATTCCACGTCGCCGATGCGCCCGCCCAGCAGGGTGAGCACGAGCGGCGCGGGCGGCGTGCCCTTGATCACCTCACGGACCTCGAGTTCGAGGACGGTGCTGATGTAGGGTTTGCCGTCGCCCTCATGCCACTCGGGGGTGGCGGTCTTGACGACCGCGCGGACCACATAGTCGGAGCGGGCCACGAGGGCGTCGAAACTGGGCGGTTGCACCGTCGTGGCGCGGAGGCAGGGCGCGAAAACCGCGAGTGCCATCGCCAGGCCGGTCAGGAGAAAGCGGCGAGCATTCATGAGGGATGAGGTCAGACGGCTGAACCGGCCCGTGGTTCCGCCTCGGTTGATGCCCGCAACCTACGCGGGCGCCGGGTCAGGTCAAAATCGAATTGTCAGACCTTGATCCCAAAAAGCTCGGCATGCAGTTCGCCGGTGGCGACCCGGGTGGTGGGGCCGGTCATCTTCACTGAAAAATCCGGTGAAATTTCGATGCCAATGGTGCCGCCGGGCATGTGCACGGTGACGTGGGCGTCGATCAGGCCCAGCTTGTGGGCAACCGCCGCGGACGCGCTGGAACTGCTGCCGGAGGCCAGCGTGTAGCCGGCGCCGCGTTCCCAGATCTCGATCTGGACGTTACGCCGGTCGAGCACCTTCAGGAACTGGACGTTGATGCGGTTCGGAAAATTTTTGTGGACCTCGATGTGCGGCCCATACTGGCGCGCGAGGTCGGCGGAGATTTCCGGCAGGACAATGACACAATGCGGGTTGCCGATGCCCGCCGCGTTGAAGGTGAATTCACGGCCCGCGATGGTGAACTTTTCCCCAAGCACGGTGCGCACGGGCCCGGCGACCGGGATCTCATCGCTTTGGAACGTTACTCGTCCCATCTCGACCGTGATGCGCTGGCCCCCGTCCATGACCTTTGACTCGACCACGCCACCCGGGACCTCGATCGTGAAGGCCTCGCCGCCGACGAGTTTCTGGTCAAACAGGTAGCGGGAGAAGATGCGCAGGCCGTTGCCGGATTTCTCCGCCTCGGATCCATCCGGGTTGAAGATGCGCAGGCCAAAGCGCGCTTTTTTAGAGGGCAGGGGACCCCAGAGGATGCCGTCTGAACCGGCGCCAAAATTCCGGTGGCAGATGACCCGAATCTGATCGTTGGTCGGCTGGACCCAGCCGGGGTAGTCGGCGGGATTCATGACCAGGTAGTCGTTGCCAAGGGCGTGATACTTGTGGAAGCGCATGGAGGATGAGGCTAAGGGCTGGAGGCGAGAGGCTAGAGCTTGGATGAGCGCGCACGGAAGCGCGGAATCGCTGGTGACGCGAAAATTTGCGGACGGGTGAAGCCCGCGGCAAAACCCGACGGATCAGCCGGCGGCTTGTGCCTTCGCGCCGTAGCCGAGGAGTTTTCGCTCCTTGATGAATTCCGCCACCTTGGTGGGGACCATTTTTTCCCAGGAGGCATCGCCCGATTTGATGCGCTGGAGGACGTCGCGGGAGAAGATATTGAGGTAGTCCGGATTGCACCCGCGAATGCTGTCGAGGTTGTCGTTCTCGAGCAGGTACGCGTACAGGTTGCGGAGTCGGCCGCCGAGTTGGAGATTCTGGGCGGTGATCATGATCTCGGAGGCAAAGGCATGGGTATTGGCAGGCGCCGTGTTTGCCGGTCGCACGCTCGCCGGATGACCGCTGGAAAGATAGCGGTCGTAGGCGTCCTGCCGCATCGGGTACACATACAGCTTCACCGCGTGCCGGAACATGCGGCCCATGGATTCGAGGATGCCGCCCTCGAGTTCCTCGTAGTACTTCTCGTTGAAGATCTCGAGGAGGTTGTTGATGCCCATGGCCACGCCGATCATCTCCTTCGTGTACCGACGGAAATACGAGACCAGTCGGTAGAACTCCGAGTAGTTTGAAATGAGCGTCGTGAAGCCGATGTGCCCCAGCATGTCGACGCGGGCGAGGAAGTCGGTCGCGTCGAGGTCACCCTCCGCGAGCAGGTTGTTCATGGTGATTTCCATCAGCACCACCATTTCCTTCCCCTTCACGATGGGCTCCTGCATGAACTGCGCGGTGGCGCAGGTCAGCATGTCGACATTCACGTGCGTGACCGGGCGGAAGCTGCCGCGTTCGACCAGCACGGCCTTGTGGTGCAGCACCTCGGACGGCTGCAGCACGTCGCCGTTGGGCGCGAACATGACGGCATTCGTGAGGCCGAATTGCACCAAGCGGAGCGAGAGTAGCCGGTTGTCGATCGTCCCGAACGCCGGGCCGCTGACCCGCAGCATGTCGACCTCAATGCGATCCGTGCCGAGATTGTCCGCCAGCGATTGGATCAGCTGGGCCGGGTCCGAGGCGTAATTGAACGCGCCGTAAACCAGGTTCACGCCAACGATGCCGAGCGCCTGTTGCTGCAGGACGTTTTCTTTGTCCCACATGCGAACGTGGATGATGATGTCGCTGGGTTCCGCCTGCGGTTCGTGCTGGAAGCGCACGCCTAGCCAGCCGTGGCCATCGACCGGGCCCTTGAAACTCTTGGCGACCACCGTATCCGCAAAAACGAAGAACCGCGTCCGATCGCCCCGCTTTTCCGACAGGCGCTCCTTCAGCAGCCGGTACTCGTGATCCAGCATGGTTTGCAGGCGTTCCCGGGAGACATAGCGGGGCGCTTTGCCGTAGATCGCGTCACTGAACGTCATGTCGTAAGCCGACATGGTCTTGGCGATGGAGCCGGAAGCCCCGCCGACCTGGAAAAAGATGCGGGAGACCTCCTGGCCGGCACCGATTTCGGCAAAGGTGCCATAGCGGGTGCCATCCAGATTGATGGTCAGCGCCTTGCGATTGGTTGTGAGCAGTTCCTTTTTCTCACTCATGCCCGTACTATGCGGTTTTGGGGCCGCAAGGGAAGGCTGCGTATGCGTTTCCGAGCGGTCAGCAGGCAAAATTAAGCCGATCGGCGGCGGTTCGGGCGCCGGCTAATGCCACGGCGGCCACCGCTCCTTTTCGCTGGCGAAGGTAAAACGCCTGCCTAGCTTCCGGGCCATGAAGAATTTCTTCACGTCGTTTTTCGCCACCCTGGCCGCGCTCGTGGTATTCCTGGTGGGGGCATCCCTTTGTTTCTTCATCTTCATCGGAATGGTGGTGGCGATGGGTGAGAAAAAGCCGGTCCAGGTCGCCGACGACTCCTACCTCGTCTTCGATCTCGGCACCAACATCCGGGACGAACCGGTGCCGGACGACGGCTTTGCGGAGGTCGTCGAGGCGCTCGGGGGCGAGCCGCGTCGCGAGCTGCAGCTGCGCGACGTGACCCGCTCCCTGCATGCCGCCGCCCAGGACAGCGCGATCAAGGGACTCTACCTCACGGGCACGATGCGGGCCACGGGCTACGGTTCGGGCTTTGCCGCGCTCAAGGAAGTGCGGGAAGCCATCGAGGCATTCCGGGCGTTGGGCAAGCCCGTCAAGGCGCACCTCGACTACGCCGGCACGCGTGAATTCTACCTCGCCTCGGCGGCCAGCGAGATCGTCCTCGATCCCTACGGCGCCGTCGTGATGCCGGGCCTGGCCTCGCAGCCGATGTTTCTTACCGGGGCGTTCGAGAAGTTCGGCGTGGGCGTCCAGGTCACGCGGGTCGGCAAGTACAAGAGCGCGGTCGAGCCCTACACGCTCAAGCAGATGAGCCCCGAGAACCGGGCGCAGATCCAAAAGCTCCTGGATGACGTCTGGGCCCACCTCTCCACCTCGATCGAGGCGGCCCGGAAACTCCCTGCGGGCGCCATCCAGCAGGCCGTGGACGCGAAGGGCCTGATCCGGGCGGACGACGCCCTCAAGTTGAAGTTGGTGGACCGCGTCGCGTACCTCGACGAAGTGCTCGATGAATTGAAGGCCGCGACCGGCCGCAAGGGTTCGGCGCAGCCGTTCCGGCAGATCTCCATCAAGGAGTACGCCCGCTTTGTTTCCTCCAGCGGTCTCACCGCCACGCGCCAGGGTGAGGGCAAACTCGAGCTCGGCGGTGGCAAGGGCAAGATCGCCATCGTGTACGCGGAGGGCGAAATCGTGGATGGCACGGGCAACGAGGAAGGCGTCGTCTATGGCGAAAAAACCGCCCGTACGCTGCGCCAAATCCGACAGGACAAGAGCATCGCCGCCGTGGTGCTCCGGGTGAACAGCCCGGGCGGCAGCGTCACGGCTTCCGAGGCGATCCTGCGCGAACTGCGCCTGATTCACCGCGACAAGCCCGTGATCGTTTCCATGGGCACCGTGGCAGCCTCGGGCGGGTATTGGATCTCGACCGCCTCCGACCGGATCTTCGCCCAGCCGACCACCATTACCGGTTCCATCGGCGTCTTCGGCATGTTCTTCAACTTCCAGGGACTCGCGACCGACAAGCTTGGCCTGACGTTCGACACCGTGAAAACCGGCCGTTTTGCCGACGCGGCTACGGTGGTCCGGCCGAAGACCGAGGCGGAACTCGCGATCTTCCAGGACTCCGTCGATTGGGTCTACGACCAGTTTATTTCAAAAGTCACGGCGGCGCGGAAACTCGACCGCAAGGTCGTTGAGGAAATCGCCCAGGGGCGGGTCTGGTCGGGCAGCGAGGCGCTGAAGCTCAAGCTGGTCGATGAGGTCGGTGGGCTGGCGGACGCCGTCAAGTTTGCGGCGACCAAGGCGCAGCTGGGTGACGACTTCCGCGTGGCCGAGTACCCGCGCCGGAAACCGTTTGCGGAGCAATTCGTGGAGTCGCTGGAGAATCATCGCCGCGAGCAGGCCTTCGCCGGTCCGCTGGGTGAGATTTTCCGGGACCTGACGGGGGAATTCAAGACGCTCGGGCGCCTCAACGATCCGCGCGGGATTTACGCCCGGCTGCCCTTCGAGCTCCGCCTCAAGTGACGACCATGGCCCAGGAATACACTCTCTCGCGGGACTGTCCCGCCACCATCATCCCCGCCGGTGACAAGACCGTGCTGCCGGCGGGCACCGCCGTGTTCATCACGCAGACTCTTGGTGGCAATGTGACCGTCCGCACGGATCGCGGGCTCTTCCAGATCGCGACTGCCGACACGGGTGCGCTTTCGGGCTGCACGCCCAAGGCGGAACAACCCGCCAGCGTTGCCGCCGAATTCAGCGAGCAGGCCGTTTGGGACGCCTTGAAAACCTGCTTTGACCCGGAGATCCCCGTCAACATCGTCGACTTGGGTCTCGTTTACGACCTGGCGATCGAAACCACCCCGAATGGCAAGCACGCGCTCGAGGTGAAGATGACGCTCACCGCCCCCGGTTGCGGCATGGGCCCGGTCATCGCCGAGGATGTGCGCCAGAAGATTTCACGTTTGCCGGACGTCGAGTCCGCAAAGGTCCACATTGTCTGGGATCCGCAATGGACGCCCCAAATGATCTCGGACGTCGGCCGGAAGGCGCTCGGGATCGAGTAACGATCGGGCTGGTGTCGCGGCGGAAATGCCGTCCACGCCTCAGGCCGTCACAGTATCGAGCGAGCAGCTCTCCAAAGGTGTCTCGCAATTCGGCCGGGCAATGATGCCTGGGTACGGTTCCGTGGCGAAAGGCTTGGCGGGCTCGGTGAGCAGGTGACGATCGCAAACGGCAAACAGCCCCGCTTCGGTCATGGCGCGGCGCATGTCGTGAAGAAACTTTCCGTCGGGATCGACGCTCTGGCCCACAAAATTGAGGTACTTCTTCATCTTCGCGACGTGGGCGGCTTCCGGGATGCCCGGGGTCTGGGTCTCGCGGTAGAGCCGCCCGATGTATTCGCGAACATCGGCGAGCTTGGGCGCGAACGCGACGCCACCGGCCAGCCGCTCCCGGCACTGCCGGAAAATCCACGGATTGCGGATCGCGTGACGGCCAATCATCACGCCCGCCGCGCCGGTTTCCTGGAGGACCTGCGCGGCCTTGTCCGCGGAGGTGACGTTGCCGTTGGCGAGGACCGGACACTTCACGGTCCGGGCCGCGGCGGCGATATGGTCGTAGTGGACCTCGCTGCGGTAACCCTCCTTCACGGTGCGGCCGTGGACGCTGAGCAGGTTCACGCCGTGCTTGTTGATCAAGGCCAGCACGCGTTCGTAGTTCTCGGTGGAGTCGAAACCGATCCGCGTCTTGACGGTGAAAAGACCGGGCACGGCGTCACGCAGGGCGCCAATCAGCTCGTCGATTTTCGCGGGGTCCCGCAGGAGGCCGCCGCCGACGTTCTTCCTGTAAATCTTGGGCGCAGGGCAGCCCATGTTCAGGTCGATGCCCGCGATCGGGTAGGCGAGCAGTTCCTTCACCGTCCGCACCATGTCGGGTACATGCTCGCCAATCAGTTGGGCGAAGACCGGGCGGCCGGTCTGGTTTTCGGTGATTGAGCGGAGGATGTGTTTCTCCGGACGGGACTGGCCGTGCACCCGGAAGAACTCGGTGAAGAAATAGTCGGGCGCGCCGTAGTGCGCCATGACCCGCATGAACGGCAGGTCGGTCACATCCTGCATCGGCGCCAGCGCCGTCAACGGCTGGCCCGGCAGGATTCCCGCGGGCAGCAGGCGGGACGCGGGGGCCGCGGCTCCGGGGGCCGTGCTCATTGGTCCGCCTCGTCCTTGGGCTCTTCCTTCTGCTGTTTCAGCACGCGCTCGAGGATTTCGGACATGTCCTCGACGAGGTCAAAGACCTTGCGGGCGACGAAAATCGGGCGCTTCTGCTGCAGGGCGAGGACAATCGAGTCGCTCGGCCGGGCATCGAGCTCGAGGATCTTGCGGCCGAGTTCGTTCTGCATGTGCAGGATGATCCGCGCAAAATAAGTGCCGTCGTTGACGTCGTTGATGATGATGCGCTCGAGGCCGATCTCGAAACCGATCAGCAGGTGCCCGATCAGGTCGTGGGTGAGCGGCCGCTCCTTCTTCACGCCATTGATCGTCATCGAAATCGCGCTGCCCACGCTGGGATCCACGTAGATGACGAAGGTCTTTTCGTCATTGCCGAGGAACACGGCGCAGCCGTTGGCCGTGGGCATCAGGCCTTTGATGGAAACCTCGACTACGTCAGCGGGCATGAGGGGGAAGGTGCGTGGATCGCCGGGAAATTCAAGCGTGGGTCAGAAGCCATGGATTGCGATGTCCCAGGCGCGGGCCTGTTTGAGCACCGCGGGCTTGTCCAGCATGATGACCTTGCCCGCTTCGAGGGCTGCGGCCTTGAGGTCCGCCGCATGCATGGTTTCGAGCGTTCGCAGCCCGAACACGGGCACGTCAAAACGGAAGTCCTGCCGCGTCTTCACGGTCTTCACGAAGAGGCTTTCGTCGGTCTTGAAGGTGCCCGCGCGGCGCAGCATTTCGTCGGTGCCTTCAAACGCTTCCACCGCCAACACGGTGCCCTTGCGCACCACGCAGCCCTGCCCGACATCGAGCCGGGCCATTTCGCGCGCGATGTGGATGCCGTGCTGCAGGTATTCGTCGTCGGTCCCGAGTTTTCCCACCATGGCGCCGGCCGAGGCCAGTTGGTCGTCGATAAACGAGCGGGCGTCCAGCAGGGTCACGCCCAGCGCCTGGATCTCGTCCGCGATCGCCCCGAAGATCGTCTCGGCATTGCGACGCTTAAGCTTGAAGAGGATTGCGGCCGCCTTGAGGTCCGGCGTGAGGCCATGGAAGAGTTTCTTGGGCTTAACCTGGCCGGCCATGAGCGCGTAACCCGCACCAAAGGCCTTCAGGGTGTCGAGCATCTTGCCGACCTGGCCCACGTTCAAGGTGACCCGGTCCTTTTCCGAAAACGTCGCAATCAGCTCGGGCTCCGTCTCGTCGTCCATGGCGATCAACCGCAGGGGCACCCCGGCCGCGCGGATCGCGGCGGCGGTGATGACCGGATAGCGGCCGCGGCCGGCAATCAGGGCGACCGGACGCCGGGCGTCGAAATCCTTGGGAAGAAAGGCGGAAGGCACGGGGACTAGGACGCCCCGTTGGGGCGCAACTTTCAACATTCAACTTTCAACGTCCGCCGCCCAAGGGATGCCGACATCGGCCGACCCAGGGCTCCGGGCCCAAAGCGAGGCGCCCTTACGACTGCGAGCCGTAATATTTCTTGTAGCTCCGGTAGTAGCGGTAGTTCGAGTAGTACTCGATCCGCCGCGCGGAGAGGCCGTTGAGCACGATGCCGAGCAGCTCGTTTTTGCTCTCCTTGAGCTGCTTGATGTAGAGACGAATGTGTTTCCGGTAGGCGCGGTTGAAGCGGCAGACGTAGATCACTTCGTCGGTGCGCTCGGCGATGAGCAGCGAGTCGGTAACGGCACCCATGGGCGGGGAGTCCACCACGATGAGGTCGAAGTGCTGCTTCATCGCCTCGATGAACTGGCCGAAGACCGCGGTCTCCAGGAGTTCCGTCGGGCTCTTGGAACGGCCGCCGGAACGCAGCAGGTAGAGGTTCTCGTCAACCTTGGTAAGACCGAGCGAAGTGTCGGTGAAGGGATCGGCCGGGATCTTGGCGCCGGCCTCGAACCACGCGATCAGGCCGGCCTCGTTGGTCAGCTTGAAATGGCGGTGGAGCATCGGGCGGCGCATGTCGCAGTCCATCAGCAGCACCTTCTTGCCGTGGCGCGCAAAGGAACCGGCGAGATTGCAGCTGATCATCGTCTTGCCCTCGCCGGGGATCGTGCTGGTCACGAGGATTGCCTTCGGGAAATCGAGCTTCGACTGGATCTTGACGGCGCTGTACACGCTGAGGAAGGCCTCCGAACCCGGCGAGGTGCGGTTGCTGTTCACCAGCGCGTGCTTCTCGGTGTCCGGCACATCGCCGAGTTCCGGGATGATGCCGAGCAGGTGGGCGCCGATGAAACCCTCGACGTCCCAAGCGCTCTTCACGCGGTCATCGAGGAAGCTGAGGCCGATCGCAACGGCGGCGAAAACCACGAGACCCAGGCCCACGCTCGTCTTGATGATGTTGCGCAGGTTCGGGGTGTCCGGCGCGCCCTTGGGCAGGGCCTTGTCGAGGGGCTTGACCGGGATGTTTTCGAGACTCTTCGAAGTCGTGACCTGGTTCAGGCGGTTGAGGATCTCAATGTAGTTGCTCTTGGCGACATTGGCCTGGTTCTCGAGGCTCTTGAATTCGACGGAGAGGTCGCCGAGGCGCAGGTTGTCCTTCTCGGCCGCCTGGTACTCCTTGATATATGAGGCCTCGGTGTCCTTGAGCTTCGCGTACTGCGTGCGCAGGTCGGCAATCGATTGCTCGATGTTGCGATTGATCTGCTGGGTGACCACGTCGATCGAGTTGGCGAGCTCGATCATCTTCGGGTGACGTTCGAGGTAGCGTTCGCTCAGCACGGCCTGGGTCTTGTTGAGGTCCGCCAGCTGGCCCTTCAACGCAGGGATGGTGCCGTATTCCGAAATGTAGCGAATCTCGAGGAGGTTGGCGGGGTTGTCCTTCTGCATC
Source organism: Lacunisphaera sp. (assembly GCA_044224295.1). Classification (GTDB taxonomy): domain Bacteria; phylum Verrucomicrobiota; class Verrucomicrobiia; order Opitutales; family Opitutaceae; genus Lacunisphaera. Next base: position 100,158 of record JBGAKQ010000009.1, read on the forward strand.
CGCTCAATCTGGGCGATGAGGGTTTCTGCGTTCAGCCGTTCCAGGCGCGCGGTGGTCAGGGTCGCGTTCACCGTGCGGAGGCGCTCCCCGACGATGTTCATGCTGTTGTCCAGCGACACGAGGTTGTGCTTGCGGCGATAGTCCTGGAGCTTGGCTTCGGCCGCCTCAGATTCCTCCTGCAGCTGCTTGGCGCGGGTGCGGAGGTAGTCGACGGCGAACTCGTTCTTGCCGCCCACGTTTTCCATCAGGTACCGCATAAACTGCTCGACGTAGCGGTTGGCCAGGAGAGCGGCACCCTCGGGATCCCGATTGTTGACGGTGATGTTGATGAGAAAACTGTTGCGAATCGACCCAGGGGTCATGCCGCCGAGGAGGCCGCCCACCGAAGGCGGGTTGGCGCCGGGTGCGAGGTCCTTCAGGTAGGGCCGCTGCAGCAACTTCACCTCGTCGGGCGTCAGCGATTGCGCGACCATCGTGCGCAGGCGGCCGCTGCTGAGGATCTGGAGGTAGGTGTTCAGGTCGACTTCCGAGCGCACCGTCGTGTCGACGACCTGCTCGTTTTGCACCACGCGCTCCGGGCGCTCGAACTGCATCGTCGCCGTGCTCGAATACATCGGGACTTCCTGCGCCTGGTAGTAGCCAACCGACAGGGCAACCAGCAGGGCAACGGGAAGGGCGATCCACAGCCGCTCGCGGAGAATCACGTAGTAGTCGCGCAAGGACCGGCGCTCAACGACCTGGTGGTCGTTGCCGTGCAGGGAAGGCGCCCCGGGTTTGTGCGGGGGCGTCGTGCCGTGGTGGTCTGGGGCGGACATGAAACGGATCAGATCAGGCGTTCCGGCACGTAGACGTTGTCGCCCGGAAGCAGCATGAGCGAGCTATCTTCTTCCTTGGTGCTCTTTTTGCCCTTGATGGCCGCGTCGACGTCGACCGTGAAAACCTTCTTGGTACCGTCCGGCAGGATACGCGTGACCGTCACCGCCGTGCCCTTGCCGATGTCGGTGATGCCCCCGGCCTTGGTCACGAGTTCGACGACCGTGAGGGTGGACTCGATCGGCAGAGTGTAGCGGCCCGCACTGCGGATCGCGCCGGAAATGGAGACTTCGCGGGGAGCATATTCCTCCACGCTGATCGTGACCTGCGGATTGCGCAGGAAGCGACCTTCCTTGTAGGCATTTTCGATGGCGGCCTGGGCCTCGACGACCGTCATGCCACCGATCGCGATCTCACCCAGCAGCGGCATGTTCACGCGGCCCCGCGAGTCGATGCGGGTCAAGGTGGTCAGGTCGTCTTCCTGGTAAACCGCGATGCGCACGCGGTCCGCCAGGCTCAGCGTGTGCACATAGTTCTTCTTGTTGTCGACCTTGCTACCCGACTGGGCATGGGCGCACAGGGCGGCAAGCAGCATCAGGGCGGCGGCAAGAAGGCGAAGGGGGCGGACAGAGGTCATGGTGGCGAAGCTCAATACCGGCTGGAAATATCGACGGAAAATCCTTGGCGGTCAAAATCGGAGAAGGCGAGAGTCGACCAGTTGCGGAAGTAGTTGTAGCTGGCGCCCACCTGCAGGTGCTCGTTCATCCGGTAGGCGGCGCCGACGTCGAAGCTGAAGAAGGTGTCGCGACGCTCCGGCGGCGGCGTGCCGAGGAAGCGATTGCGACCGTAACCGAGCCCGCCATTGAACTCGATCTTGCGGGTGAAGTTGTAACTTGCGCGCAGCGCGGCGGACAGGGAGTCGACGGATGCGCCCGTGGCGATCGTCGTGAAATCGCGGCCGATGGTGCCGATCAGGTTGAGTTTTCGGGTGATGGGCCACGTGACCGACGCCGAGGCATTCAGGTGGGAATAGCTGTCGTTACGCCCGCCCCGGAAGTCGCGGATCTGGTACCCGACGCGGACGGTGCCGTTGAGCTTGGCGAAGAGTCCGCCCGTCGCGCCAATGTTGAACCAATGGTCGTAACTGTCTTCACCGATTGACGTGTTCGAAACCCGGATGCGATAGCCGGCCATCAGGTCCAGCTTCGAGGTGTAGACGTAATAGATGTTCACCGCCTCCGAATAGTCCGTGAGATTGGCCAGCGCGGCGTTGTCGACGTAGCGGCGCCGCAGGAAGGAGGTCTCCGACGTGAGGTAGTACTTGTCGTTGACCGGGTACTTCAGGTTGAGGCCGACCGGAAAATTCCAGGAATTCGTCCGCAGGTTGACCGCGCTGTCCGAGCGGCTCTCGCGGTAGGCGCTGATGGTCAGGGCGCCGGTCGTGCGGCCGGTGGACTTGTTGAACTCGATTTGGAAGTTCGGGTTGAACGCGTTCTCGCCCGAATAGGAGTTGAAAGCCTGGTACGTGAGCTTGCCCACCGCGTCGACCGCAATGATCCCCGCGCGTCGCTTGAGCTCCGCGCCGATGGCGCCGTTCACCGTGTAGTCGCCGCGACCCTTGTTCTCGGCGAAGACGTTGGAGTCGTAGCCGAAACTGACGCTGCCAAAAACGAACAGCTGGTTGCGCTGGCCATCCAGATTGAGGAGCGCGCGCGCCGGGGTGAGGGCCAGCGCCGCCGCGAAGGCAATCAGCAGGATGACTCGGGCGGGGCGCAGGGCGGTCACGTCGGGTTGAAATTCTTAGGTGCCGGGCAGCCGGTCAGGGCTGACGACAATGTTGGTCGGGGGAGCGGCGGGGACCGTGGGCTTCGCCACGATTTCCTGGGTGGCGCCTTCGCCGCCAGCGTCAGGTGAGTCAGCCGCGGCGGCGGGGGCGGTGTCGCCCGAACCGGTATCCAGGCCCTGCTCGGCCTTCTTTTCGATGGCCTCGAACGTGACGGTTTTCTTGGCGTTGCACGCCACGCTTACGCGCTCGTCGGAAACCTGGAGGGCCTCCTGGGGAATCTGGCTGATCGTGATGGTCGGGGCTTGGCCGCCGGGGTTGGCGCGCACCACGGCGCGTTCACCGGGGCGGAGGATTTGGCCGCCGACGTCCTTCGAGCCGCCGCGCACCGTGACATCCCCATCGAGCAGGTCGATGATCGTCTCGTCCGCGTTGGTTTCGATGGAAACCTTGCCTCCGCGGATGTTCACCATCGCCTGCGGGGTGGAGTAGGTCATCGAGCTGCCGGAGACCAGCTGGCTCGTGCAAACGCCGACGGCGCCATGCGAGACGTGCACGCTGCTCTGCGAGATCGAGGGCTCAAACGGGGCGTCGGCGGTGGTCGCGCGGTTCGGGCGGAAAGGCTCCTGCACGAAGCGGTCAATTTCGACGCGGGTATTTTGGTCGACGAAGAGGCCCGTGCCGTTCGAGTACACAAATGCGTTGTGCGAGTTCGCCGTGGTTTCGATCACGGTGCCGGGTGCGTCGAACGCCGTCGCCTGGCGAGCGGTGTAGATCTTGTCACCGGTCTGGATCTGGCTCTCGCCCTTGGTTTCCGCCAAATAGATCTTGCTGGTCGGGCCTTTCTTTTTGCCGAGTTGCCGCTGCGCGAATGCCGTCGGCGCGACGGTCGCAAGCGCGACCACGCCGAGCAGGAGGAGGCGGGCAGTTTGGGATTTCATGGCTTCGTGAATTTTCGTGTAAGCGCTGGTCGCGGATTTTGCGAACTGGATTTACACGGTTTCCCGAATTTGACTAGGGTGTATCACCTATGGCAAGGGCAAAACAGTCAGTTTAATAGGCTTTTGCATAGCACTCTAGACCAAAAGATTAATCAAGCGGCCTTTTACGTAGATGGTCCGTTTGATGGGTTTACCAGCAAGATGTGGCAGAACCTTGGGCTGGGCGGCGGCGAGCTCCGCGAGGGCCTGTTCCGAAATCGCCGGGTCCACGCTGAGGTCCCCGCGGTGTTTTCCATTCACTTGGATGACGATCTTGATCGTGCTCGCGACGAGTTTCCCGGCGTCGAACGAGGGCCAGCCCGCGAGGGCGACCGAGTTGCCTTCGCCAAGCCGCGCCCAGAGTTCCTCGCTGATGTGCGGGGCGAAGGGGGCGAGCAGGCGCAGCACGTCGAGCATGACGGCGCGCGGCACCGCCGGCTCCTTCTGCAGCGCATTCATGAGAATCATCATTTGTGAGATCGCCGTATTGAAGCGCAGTGCCTCGATATCTTCGCCGACCTTCTTGATGGTTTCGTGCAGGAGTTTTTCCGCCTCAGGCGACAGCGCGCCGTCCGTCACGATCCGCGGGTTGACCGCCCCATCCTCGGTGAGGCACTCGCGCCAGATTTTTTTGAGGAAGCGGTGCACGCCCTCGATGCCCTTGGTGTTCCAGGGTTTCATCGCCTCGAGGGGCCCGAGGAACATGAGGTAGAGGCGCAGCGAATCGGTGCCGTAGGCCTTGATGATGTCGTCGGGATTGACCACGTTGCCGCGGCTCTTGGACATCTTCACGCCATCCTCGCCAAGGATGATGCCCTGGTGGAAGAGCTTCTTGAAGGGTTCGGATTGCGGCACCACGCCGAGATCGCAGAGCACCTTGTGCCAGAAGCGCGCGTACAACAGGTGCAGCACCGCGTGTTCGGCGCCGCCCACGTAGAGATCAGGCACGTCCCAATACTTCAACGCGTCCGGGCCGGCGAGGGCCTGGCTGTTCTGCGGATCGAGAAAGCGCAGGTAGTACCAGCACGATCCCGCCCATTGCGGCATCGTGTTGGTCTCCCGGCGGCCACGCACCCATTCGTCGCCCGCCGGCTTGGGCTGGGCCGCAGGCACCGCCGCGCCAGTCTTGCAGTTAAGCCAGATCTCGAGCCACGCGGTTTCGTTTGCGAGCGGGCTTTCGCCCGTGCCGCTCGGCAGGTAGGACTGGACGTCGGGCAGGACCAAGGGCAGCGCGGCGTCAGGCAGCGGCAGCGCATAATGGGTCACGCCATTCTCGGCAAACGTGACCGGGTTCGCGGGCAGGTCGGTGCGGCTTGCGGCGGCGCGGCGGTAGTCCGCCTCGCTGACCCACACAATCGGGAAGGGTTCGCCCCAATAGCGCTGCCGCGAAAACAGCCAGTCACGGAGCTTGTAGTTGACCGTGCCTTTGCCGAGGCCGCGCGCGGCGAGGTCGGCGGTGATTTTCTTTTTGGCCTCGGGCCAGCTGAGCCCGTCGTAGCCGGGCGAGTTGATGACCTTGCCGTCGCCGACGTACGGGAGCTGTTCGGAACCATCCGGCGCCGCGATGACGCGCGGGGTCGGCAACTGGTAGATCTGCGCAAACTCCCAGTCGCGCTCGTCGTGCGCCGGCACGGCCATGATCGCGCCGGTGCCGTAGCCCATGAGCACGTAGTCGGCAATCCACACCGGGATGCGCGCTCCGTTCACGGGGTTGATCGCGTAGCTGCCGGAGAAGACACCGCTCTTTTCCTTCGCCAGGTCGGTGCGCTCGAGGTCGCTCTTGCTCGCCGCCTTCTTGCGGTAGGCTTCGACCGCCTCGCGCTGGGCGGGCTTGGTCAGAGCCGGCACGAGCGGGTGCTCGGGGGCAACGACCATGTAAGTCGCGCCAAAGAGCGTGTCGGGCCGCGTGGTGAAAATCTTCAGGTCGCCGAGCGCGGCATCCTCCAGCTTGAACCGCACCTCCGCGCCTTCGCTGCGGCCGATCCAGGCCTCCTGCATGCGCTTGGTCGAGTCAGGCCAGTCGACGTCCTTCAGGCCGTCGATCAGCTGCTCGGCGTACGCGGTGATGCGCAGCACCCACTGGCGCAGGTTGCGACGCTCGACCGGGAATCCGCCGACCTCGGACTTGCCGTCGACGATTTCCTCGTTGGCCAGCACCGTGCGGAGTTCGGGGCACCACCAGACGGGGCGCTCGTCGACGTAGGCCAGCCCCTTCTTGAAGAGCTGCAGAAAAATCCACTGCGTCCAGCGGAAGTATTTGGGGTCGGTCGTGTCGACCTCGCGATCCCAGTCGTACGAAAAGCCCAGCGCTTTGATCTGCCGGCGAAAATTGACGATATTGTTCTGCGTGTTGGCGGCGGGATGCGTGCCGGTCTTGACCGCATGCTGCTCGGCGGGAAGCCCGAACGCGTCCCAGCCGATCGGGTGGAGGACATTAAAGCCCTTCGCGCGCTTGTAGCGGGCCAGGATATCGGTGGCGGTGTAACCCTCCGGATGGCCGATGTGCAGGCCGGCGCCGGACGGGTAGGGGAACATGTCCAGGACGTAGTACTTGGGCTTGGTCGAACCATTCTCGGCCTTGAACGCCTTGGTTTTCTCCCAGAAAGATTGCCAATGCGGCTCAATTTGGAGAAAGTCGTAGTCTTTGCAGTTGGTAGCCATCGATTGTTAAAACCCGCCACATTGAGACATTCCCCTCCACCGTCAATCACCGCCCGTCTGGCCGCGATCCTGTTGTTTGCGACCGGCTTGGCCACCGCCGCCGAGGCGTCGATGAGCCGGGGTTTCAACCGCCTGCTCGAAGCCGTCGTCCGCATCGACGTGCGCGAAATCGAATTTGCCGACGGCGCCAAGAGGATCACCGGGGGCGTGGGCTCGGGCGTCATCATCTCCGCCGACGGTCTCATCCTGACGAACGCCCACGTGGTCAGCCCGCAGGCCGTGGAAATTTCAATCACCCTCGCAAACCTGGAGCGCGTGAACGCGAAGCTCGTCGGGTGGGACCATTGGACGGATCTCGCGCTGCTTCGCTTGGACGTGGAATCGGTGAAGCGTCGCAACCTGACTTTCGCCACCGCGGAGTTTGGCAACTCCGACGACCTCTTTGTCGGCCAGACCGTGTACGCCGTCGGCACGCCGCACGGCCTGACCCGTACGGTCACGCGCGGCATCATTTCGAACAATGACCGTTACTTCGAGGACAGCCGCGGCGTGAACGGCTACGAGACGGGCGCGTTTAATACCTGGCTTCAGACCGACGCCGCGATCAACCCCGGCAACAGCGGCGGCCCGCTCGTCACCGAGGACGGCAAGGTGGTGGGCATCAATTCCCGCGGGTTTGTGGGAGCGGACAACCTGGGTTTCGCCATCCCCGCCAAGGTCGCACGCGCGGTGGCGGCGACGCTGGTCAAGACTGGCGCGGTTACGCGCAGTTACGCCGGCATTGGCTTTCGTGAGCTGCAGGATTTGGAGCGCTTCTACTCGTTGAGCGCGAACACCGGGGTGTTGGTGGGGAATGTCGACGTCGGTTCGCCCGCGGCCAAGGCCGGGCTGCGCGCGGGCGACGTGGTCCTCACCCTCAACGGCCGCAAGATTGACGGCCGCTTCCCGGAGCAATTGCCGCCAATCCAGCAGTCGATCGCCGGCCTGCCGGTGGGCTCGACGGTCAAACTCGGCGTGAAGCGCGGCGACCAGGTGGTCGAACTCGCGGTCGTGACCGAGAAACTCGAGAGCCGCGTCGGCGAGGAGTGGGCATTCGAGAAATGGGGCCTCACCGTACGCAAGGTTTCCCGCGCCTACGCCCGTGAGAACCAACTGCCCGACGCGACGGGCGTCGTGGTGCTGGGCGTCCAACCGGGTTACCCGGCGGCCGAGGCCGGCCTCGCGCGCGGCGACATCGTCACCAAGGTCGGCAGCCAGACCATTGCGGAACTGGCGCAGCTCAAGGCGCTCTACGAGGCCTACGACGCGAAGCCGACACCCCAACTCGTCGAAGCCCAGCGCAATCGCCGCATTTCCCTTTACGTGATCAAACCATGAAGTCTTTTCGCCTTTGGTTCTGCCTTTGCCTGCTCCCGGTCGTGGCCGCTGCCGCGACGCTGGACGAGTTGTTTGCGGAGCGCCTGAAATCGGTCGTCGCCGTGGAGTTCTTTGTGCAGGCCGAAACCGAACGGCAACCCGTCACCGTGTTTGGCACGGTCATCGACGACGCGGGCACCGTGATTTTGCCCGCCGCCGCCATCATGCCGTCGGTCGCGGCCTCGCAATTGCGCGAGTTCAAGGTGTACCGCGCGGGCAACACGGAGGCGACACCGGGCGCCTACCTCGGGCAGGACGCCTACACGGGCTGGCACTTCGTGCGCATTGCGGAAAGCGGTCGGGCGGGACTGGTGCCGATCACCCACTGGAAGGCGATGACCGCTGATCCGAAGATCACTGAGGAATTGTGGGGCATCGGCCTGCGCAACAAGGATGAGGATTTCCAACCTTACTTCCTCAGTTCGCGGGTTGCGGTGGTGATGCGCCTGCCGCAGCGGACCGCCATTCTGGGCAGCGATGTCGCTGCGCCGGGCCTGCCGGTCTTCAACGCCGCGGGCGAGTTCGCCGGCCTGGCCCAGACGTCCTTCGGCCAAAACTTCCTGATCTTTTCGCGCAACCAGCGCGGCAACCCGATCGTGCTCGTGAATGTCGAGGAAAGCAGCGTCGTCCTCGCGGCGGGTGAGGTCTTGCCCAATCTAAGCCGCATTCCCGAGTCAGTCACGGGCCGGCCCATCGCGTGGTTTGGCGCCTATGGGCTCCAGCCGATGGATCCGGAGGTCGCCAAGCTCCTGGAGTTGGGCAAGCAGTCGGGTGTCGTGGTGAGCGACATCATGAAGGGCAGCCCGGCGGAACAGGCGGGCTTGCAGGAGCGTGACATTGTCCTCGCGGTCAATGGCAAGCCGATGCCCGGCCTCAAGCCGGACCGCGTGGTCGTCAGCTACTTTGGCCAGGAAATCCTCCGGCACCGGCCGGGCGACGTCGTCACGCTCACGGTCCTGCGCGGCAGCCAGCGCGAGGAAATCAAGGTGAAGCTGGGCGACGAACCGAAGATGGTTCGCGAGTCCGAGCGCCGCTATTTCGAGCGATTGGGTTTCACGGTGCGGGAATTCCTGTACAACGATGCCCTGATGCATCGCGCCGCTCCCGGCGCGGCGGGCGTCACGGTTCATTTCGTCAAGGCCGGCAGCGCCGTGGCGACGGCGGGCCTGCGGCCCGAGGACTGGGTGCGGGAAATCGACGGCGTGGAGGTCAAGTCCTACGCCCAGGCGTTGGAGAAACTGGCCGCGATCGAGGGAGACCGGAACCGCGCGGAATTCGTGTTGCTCGTCAGTCGCGGCGGAGAGACACAGGTGCTGCGTGTGAAGCTGAACTGACCCATGTTCACTGGAATCATCGAGGAAACCGGCCGCGTTGTCGCCTTCACCGAGGGCCGGGAGTCCTGGCGGCTGCAGGTGGCGGCGGACGTGGTACCGGGCGACGTCAAACTCGGCGACAGCGTCGCGGTGAACGGTTGCTGCCTGACGGTGACCAAGTTCGACGCCAAGCACCTGTGGTTCGACCTGCTCGCCGAAACCCGCCGGCTCACCAACTTTTCCGAATTGCGCGCGGACTCACTGGTGAACCTCGAGCGCAGCCTGCGCGCGGACACGCGCTTGGGGGGACATTTTGTGACCGGCCACATCGACGCGCCGGGTCACGTCGAGATCTTCGAGGCGCGGGGCAAGGACCACTACCTGAAGGTGAAAGTGCCGGACGGGCTCGCGCGTTACCTGGTTTACAAGGGAAGCGTGGCGATCGACGGCATTTCGCTGACGGTGGCTGAGGTGTCGGGCGATTCCTTTGCGGTGTGGCTGATCCCGCACACCCTGGCCGTCACGAATTTGAAGAACCGGCGGGCCGGCGACCGGGTGAACCTCGAGTTTGATTTGCTGGCCAAATACGTGGAAAAACTGGTGGCGCGTCCGCCCGCCTGAACATGCCGACGCGCGAGCAACTGCTGGCCCTGACCGACGAACTGCGCCGCTTGAAGGCGGGTGGCCAGCGCGTCGTCGTGGTGTCGGAGGAGAGCCTTGCGATGTTGCGCGAATCAGTCGCCTCGGCCCGGGCCCCGACCAGCGCGCCCAATACAATCATGGAGACGGAGCGACCGACTCCGGCCGCCATGGCCCCGACCGCCACCGTTGCGCCCACTCGATTTGTCCTACCCGAACCCGCCCGCGTCGTGGCGGCGCCCGCGGGACCCGCGATGCCGCCGCCACCGGAGATCCGGTTGCCTGACGGTGACAAGACGACGCGTTGGAATCACCTGCGCGACCTCGTCCTCAACGACAAAACCTGTCTCGCCCATGTCTATGCCGGCAAGAAGGTGGTGTTCGGCGTGGGCAACCTGGACGCGAGCATCATGTTGGTGGGCGAGGCGCCGGGCGGTGACGAGGAGGACCAGGGCGAGCCGTTCGTCGGTCGCGCGGGCCAGCTGCTGAACAAGATGATCAAGGCGATGGGGCTGGATCGCAGTCAGGTTTACATTGGCAACATCCTCAACTGGCGCCCGGAGATGCCGCGCAATCCGGACGGCTCGCAGACGGGCAATCGTCCGCCAACGGCCCAGGAGATGGCCTATTGCCTGCCGTTCATTCGGGCGCAGATCTCGATCATCCAGCCGAAGGTGATCGTCGCGCTGGGCAAGACGGCGGTCGATGGATTGCTTGGCGCGGAGCGCTTCAAATCGATGGGGGCCGCCCGCGGGGCGTGGCACAGCTATGCGGACACGCCGTTGCGGGCGAGTTACCATCCGTCCTACCTGCTGCGTCAGGAGGGACTGACGAGCGCGACCGCCAAGAAGATCAAGCGCGATGCATGGGAAGACATGCTGGCGGTGATGGAAAAAGCGGGCGTGCCGATTTCCGAAAAGCAGCGAAACTACTTTCTCTGAGCGTGCACTTCCGTGGGCAATTGCTGGTGGGCTTGGGCCTGGCGCTCCTCGCGCTGGCGGGCCGGGCGGCGGACGAACTGTTCGATTTCGACGTCCTGCGATTCCGCGCCAAGTCGCTGGCCTTCCAGCCCTATGTCGAAACGAAACCGGTCGTGCCGGAGTGGTTGCAGAAGTTGAGTTACGACGAGTACAACCAAATCCAGTTCGATGGGCGCCAGTCGTGGTGGCGCGCCGAGCAGTTGCCGTTCCTGCTGCAGTTTTTTCATCCCGGCGGCCTGTTCACTCGCGCCGTGCGGATGAATGAAGTGGTAAACCGGGTGGCGCGCCCGATTCCGTTTTCCCCGCGGTTCTTCGAGTACCGCAAGGGTCGGCCCGGTCGGGTGCCCTCGGATCTCGGGTTTGCCGGATTCCGGGTTGTCACCGAACTCAACGAGCCGGGGAAACTGGACGAGTTGGTTTCCTTTCTTGGCGCCAGCTATTTCCGGGCCCTGGGTCGCGATCAATATTATGGCATCTCCGCCCGTGGTCTCGCGGTGAACACCGCGGAGCCGGGGGGCGAGGAGTTCCCGGTGTTCGAGGAGTTCTGGGTCGAGCGGCCGGCGCCCGGCGCGAAGGATGTCACGGTGTACGCCCTGCTCAACAGCCCGAGCATGGCGGGAGCCTATCGGTTTGTGATTACCCCGGGTGACTCGACGGTCATGCGGGTGCGCGCCGCCGTTTATTGCCGGAAGAACCCGGCCGTGTTTGGCATCGCGCCGCTCACGAGCATGTATGCGCACGGGGAAAACAGCGGCTGGTCGCAGTCCGACTATCGTCCCGAGGTGCACGATTCCGACGGCCTGCTGATTGCGAACGGAGCGGGGGAGTGGATCTGGCGGCCGCTGACCAACCCGCGAGGGGTTCGCGTGGCGGGTTTTCGGGACAACTCGCCAAAGGGCTTCGGGCTTCTGCAGCGCGACCGGGAGTTCGAGCACTACAGCGATCTCGAGGCTTACTACCACCAGCGGCCGAGCTTGTGGGTCGAACCCGTGGGCAACTGGGGGGCGGGCTCGGTTCGCCTCGTGGAGATCCCGACGGCAAACGAATTTGCTGACAACATCGTGGCCTTTTGGGTGCCGGACGCCCTGCCACCGGCCGGCGAGCCGATCGAATTCGAATACAATCTGCACTGGATGTCCGACCCGGGTCGGCGCCCGCCGGCGGGGTACGTGACCTCGACCCGCGTGGCCGGCGTGCCGGGCCGCGGGGAATTGCGCCGGTTTATCATTGAATTCACCGGGCCCTACCTGAGCGGGCAGCCGGCGGACCCGGCAATCGAGGCGGTGGTGCAGGTGACGGGAGGGGCCAAGCAGGACCATCCCGCCGTGCTGGTGAAAAACCGTTTCAATGGAGCCTGGCGCGTGGCCTTCGAGATCCAGCCGGACACCTCGGGAGCCCCCGTGGAACTCCGTTGCTTTCTGCGCAAGGGCCAGCATGTCCTGACGGAGACATGGAGCTATCTCTGGAATCCCTGAACTCGTTCCGGCCGAAAACCGGCACGCTTGAGCAGTGGAACTCGGCTTATGTCCGCGTCGAGGACTACCTGCGCGCGCACCGGATTCACAACCGCCTGCACCAGAGCCGGCTCATTCTTCGGGTGTTGAGCGCCGCGGCGGACCGCCACGAGCGGGATCCGCGGCTCGATCCCGTGACGCTGGCGATCGAGGAAACCGACCGGGTGATGGACAGCTGGTTCGCCGGACTGCTCGGTGAGAAGGGCCTGCCGCACGATCGCCTCGCGGCGGAGGGTCGCGTGGCGCTGCTGGTGGCCGACGCGACCGAACGCTGGCCCTATGCCTTTTTGGACGAAGCCAACATTCCGCCCGACTTTGCGCAGGCGATGAAGCAAAGTTCGCTGAAGGCGGGCCCGGATCTCGCGGTGTCGAGCATGGTGCCGCGCGAAATTGACCTCGGCGCCATCACCGAGGCGGCGGGCACGACCCTCGAGACGATCGAGCGCGTGCCGGTCGTGCGGGTGCTGTTGTTGTGGGGCGTGTTCGTGGCCGTGCTGATGGCCGTGTTCCTCGCGACCCGCTGATCCCCATGTTCACCGTCGAACAAGTCGACCGGCCCCGGGTGATGCGACGACGCATCACGTTCTTTACCCTGACGTTCCTGCTCACGACCCTGGCGACCTGGTTCATGGCGGACTTGCTCTGGCGGGACGGCATGGCGGCGGTCGAGTGGGTGGTGCTGGTCCTTTTCGTCATCCTTTTCGCGCACATCGCCGTTGGCTTCAGCACGGCCTTGCTGGGCTTCTATGTCATCAACCGCAACGGCGACCCCTACCGCATCACGCGTTCGCTGGGCGACGAACCGGTGGCCACGCTGCCGCTCGCGTCGACCGCCATCGTCATGCCGGTGTTCAACGAGGATCCCAGCCGGGTGTTCGAGGGCCTGCGCGTCATTTATCGATCGCTGGAACTTTCCGGGCGGCTGGAGAATTTCGACTTCTTCATCCTCAGTGACTCGAACAACCCGAACAACTGGATCCAGGAGGAGGTCGCCTGGGTCGAGTTGTGCAAACAGCTGAACGGTTTCGGTCGGATCTTCTACCGCAAGCGCCGGATCTCGATTAACAAGAAGAGCGGCAACGTCGCGGATTTCCTGCGGCGCTGGGGCCGGAAGTACCGCTACATGGCGGTGCTGGATGCGGACAGCATCATGACCGGCGAGTCGTTGATCAAGTTGGTCGCGATGATGGAGCGCAATCCCTCGGTCGGTATCCTCCAGACCGCCCCGCGCATCGTGAATGGCGTGACCCTGTACTCGCGCCTGCAGCAGTTTTCCAACCGGCTTTACAGCCCGTTGTTCTTGGCCGGCTTGAACTACTGGCATCAGGGCGAAAGCAATTTCTGGGGCCACAATGCCGTCATCCGTGTGGTCCCGTTTATGGAGCATGCGGCGCTGCCCGACCTGCCCGGACGCGAACCATTTGGCGGGCGGATCCTGAGCCACGACTTCGTCGAAGCCGCGCTCATGCGGCGCGCCGGCTGGAAGGTATGGCTCGCCTACGACCTGGAGGGCAGCTACGAGGAGGGGCCGCCCACGCTGATCGACAGCGCGAAACGCGATCGGCGCTGGTGCCAGGGCAACCTACAGCACAGCTGGCTGCTCTTCGCGCGGGGCTTCCATCCCGTGAACCGCGTGCACCTGCTGATGGGCATCATGGGTTACGTGGCGTCGCCTCTGTGGATGCTCTTCCTGCTGATCAGCAGCATCCACGTCTTCCGCGAGGTGGTCGCGGGAACTTACCATACCTATCACGCCGAAACGTACGTCTCCTTGTTCGGCTACGTGTTCGAAGTTCCGGAGGCATTCGCGCTGTTTCTGTTCACGCTGCTTCTGCTTTTCCTGCCCAAAATCATCAGCGTGATCCTTGCGATCAGCCACCGGCGGGCCGCGGCCTATGGCGGGCCGTTGCGCGTGGTCGCCAGCGTGGTGCTGGAGGTCCTGGTGTCGACGCTGCTGGCGCCGGTGAACATGATGTTCAACACGAAGTTCGTGCTCTACATCCTGCTCGGCCAGGGCGTGGGGTGGGTAACCCAGCGCCGCGAGGCCAGCGACGACACGGACTGGCGCGAAGCCATCATCACGCACTCCGGCCAGATGGCGTTCGGTCTCGTGTGGGGCGTGTCCGCTTTCATCCTGGTGCCGTCGTTTTTCTGGTGGCTGAGCCCGGTCCTGGCCGGCCTGGTGCTGTCGGCACCGCTTTCAATCATTCTCGGGAAAGCCAGCTTCGGCCGGCGCGCGCGAGAGCTGGGGTTGTTCCTCACGCCGGACGAGACCGAGCCGCCGCAGGAGTTGGTGCGCCTGGAGCGACACCTCGAGGAATGTTACCGGCACATGCAGCCTATCCCGCAGTTGCGGGCGGACTACGGCCTGCTGCAGGCCGTGCTCGACCCCTACGTGAACGCCGCCCACGTCTCCCTGTTGCGGCAGCGGCAGGGCAGCCACGCGGTGCGTTCGTATTTCGTCCGCCTCCGGCGCAAACTGCTGGCGGAGGGCCCGCAGAATCTGACCCATCGCGAAAAGATGGCGCTGCTGCTCGATGCCGAATCGATGATCTGGCTGCACGAGCAGTTGTGGAAGCAACCCGCGGAGCAGCTCTCCGAATGGTGGCGCCTCGCGATGCGCCAGTACAACGTGCTCACGGCGACGCCCGTGACGGCGCTGTACCGCTGAGCTCGGATCGGCTTAGCGCACGTTGCCGTACGCGCTCACGATCACGTCCTGCCCGGATGCGGCCCGGCCATGGATGCGGAACGCGGCGTTGGCCGGCTGCGCCGTGGCGGGCGGCTTGAGGTGGACGCGATAGCGCCGGCCGGCTTCGACCGTTTCCAAACGCGCACGGAAATCACCGCTGGTCGGCAAGACCTGGGTGAAATTGACCGTGACGCCCGGGATGACCTGCAACTCCACGCTCTTTTCGGTCGGATCCTCGTTGAGTTTCCACGCCACGCTGCGGGGAGTGAGTTGGATGATCTCCGGCACCTCGATGCGCACGAGCAGGCGCACGGGTTCGGGGCTTTCGTCCGTCACGACCTTGATGCGGCGCTCGTAGAGGCCGAGGCGGTCGCCGACATGAAAGTTGCTTTTGATCTCCCCGGTTGTCCCCGGCGGATACACCGGCCGATCCGCGGCGGCATCGAGGCAGTCGCAATTGCTCTCCACCTCGAGGATGCGCACGGGCCGGTCACTCGTGTTCTTGAATTTAAAAACCGCTTCCTGCGTGAGCTGGAAGGGTGCCGTCGTGAAGGAAAGCGTTTGTTCTTTCCACTCGAGCGCGTGTGCGGGCAGCGCCGCGACGAACCAGCAGGGAAGGAGTAGGCGACGGAACATGACGGACGCAACGCGGCGCGTCACACGCCGGCGACTTCCTGGAGCGCGGTTTTGACGCGCTCGAACTGCTGTTTGAGATCCGGCAAGAGCTTCGCGACCGCCGCGAGGTCGCCAGCCTTCGCGGCCGCTTCGGCGGCACGCGCCAATTCCATAAGGGCCTCGGCGCCGAAATTGCCCGAACTGCCCTTCATGGTGTGGGCCGCCCGCGTGGCGACGCTCGCGTCACCACGGGCCAGGGCGTCCTCAAGTTGCGCAAACTGCTTCGGGGTGTCCGCAAGGTAGATCCCGACGAGTTCCTTGAGAAACTCACCGTCACCGTCCGGGCTGAGATCACGAAGGGCTTGGATGGACGCAGGGTTCAGGATGGGTTCGCCGGACATCGGAGTACCGGAATTAACAAGGGCCAAACGGCTTATGGCAATCCCGGGCCGATGGGGTAAGTAGCTTAGTTCATGATACATCATTTAATCCGTATATGTTGATAATGTCCTTGCATGTCGGCCCTCGGATGGGCTTTCTTGGGGGCTTATGGCAAATTCCTTCGTTTTCTCCTCCGAATCCGTGGGTGAAGGGCATCCCGACAAAGTCGCGGACCTGATCTCCGACAGCGTGCTCGATGCCTGCTTGGCGCAGGATCGCACCAGCCGCGTGGCCTGCGAAACCATGGTGAAGTCCAACATGGTGATCCTCGCCGGCGAGATCACCACCAAGGCCAAGCTCAACTACGAGGCCATCGTGCGCGCGGCGGTCCGGGAGATTGGCTACGTCAACAACGACGACGTTTTCCACGCCGACCAGGTCTTCATCAACAATTACCTGACCCGCCAGTCGCCCGACATCGCACAGGGTGTCGACGCCAAGAAGGCGAAGGGCAAGAAGACCGCCGAGCAGGGCGCCGGCGACCAGGGCATCATGTTCGGCTACGCGTGCAACGAGACGCCCGAGCTCATGCCGACCCCGATCATGTTTGCGCACCGCCTCGGTCGCGAGCTCACCAAGATTCGCAAGTCCGGCAAGGTATCCTGGCTCCGTCCGGACGCGAAGTCCCAAGTCTCGGTCCGTTACGAGAACGACGTGCCGGTGGAGGTCGTGAACGTCGTCATCTCCACTCAGCACACGGCCGATGTGCCGCATGCGACGATCGAAAAATATCTCATCGAGAACGTCATCAAGAAGGTCATCCCGGCGCGGATGCTCAACAAGAACACCGAGTACCTCATCAACCCGACCGGTCGTTTCGTGATTGGCGGACCGCAGGGCGACTCGGGTCTCACCGGCCGCAAGATCATCGTCGACACCTATGGTGGCTGGGGCCGCCACGGCGGCGGCGCCTTCTCGGGCAAGGATCCGTCGAAGGTTGACCGCTCGGCCGCCTACATGGGCCGCTGGGTTGCGAAGAATATCGTCGCCGCGGGTCTCGCGACCCACGCCGAAATCCAATTTGCGTACGCGATTGGCCACCCGCAGCCGGTGTCCGTGCGCGTCGAGACGTTTGGCACCGCCAAGCTCGGCATCTCCGACGAACGCATCACCGATGCCGTCAAGCGCGTGTTCAGCTTCAAGCCGGCCGACATCGTCAGCCAGCTCGACCTCCTCCGCCCGATTTATCGCCAAACCACCAACTACGGCCACTTCGGCAAGAACGGCCTGCCTTGGGAATCGACCAACAAGGCCGTCGCGCTCCGCGACGCCGTCAAGTAACCCTCCAGCCCACTTACCACCATGGCTACCGCCAAGGCTAAACGCCCCACGCAGGATTATCAGGTCAAGGACGTCACCCTCGCCGACTGGGGTCGCAAGGAGATCTCCGTCGCCGAGCACGAAATGCCCGGCCTCATTTCCGTCCGCAAGAAGTTCGGTCCGGGCAAGCCCCTCAAGGGCGTCCGCATCACCGGCTCCCTGCACATGACCATCCAGACCGCCGTGCTCATCGAGACCCTCAAGGAACTCGGGGCCGACGTCCGCTGGGCTTCGTGCAACATTTTCTCGACGCAGGACCATGCCGCCGCGGCCATCGCGAAGTCCGGCACGCCCGTGTTCGCCTGGAAGGGCGAGACGCTCGAGGAATACTGGGATCTCACGCTCCAAGCCGTCTCGTTCCCGGGCGGCAAGGGCCCGCAGCTCGTCGTCGACGACGGCGGCGACGTGACCCTCCTGATTCACAAGGGCTGCGAACTCGAAGAGGGCAGCGACTGGGTCAACACCCCGTCTGGCTCGCACGAGGAACAGGTGATCAAGAACCTGCTCAAGCGCGTCCACAAGGAGGACCCGCTCAAGTGGACGACGATCGCCAAGGAATGGCGCGGCGTCTCCGAGGAGACGACGACCGGCGTGCACCGCCTCTACCAGATGATGGAGAAGGGCAAACTCCGCGTGCCGGCCATCAACGTCAACGACTCGGTCACGAAGTCGAAGTTCGACAATCTCTATGGCTGCCGCGAGTCGCTCGCGGACGGCCTGAAGCGCGCGACCGACGTCATGATCGCGGGCAAGGTGGCCTGCGTGTGCGGCTACGGCGACGTGGGCAAGGGCTCCGCGTTCTCGCTCAAGGGCTTTGGCGCCCGCGTGATCGTCACCGAAATCGACCCCATCAACGCGCTGCAGGCCGCGATGGAGGGCTTCGAGGTCAACACGATCGAGTCCACGCTCGGCACCGCCGACATTTACGTCACGACGACCGGCAACAAGGACATCATCACGCTCGAGCACATGCGCGCGATGAAGGACCAGGCGATCGTCTGCAACATCGGCCACTTCGACAACGAGATCCAGGTCGACCGCCTCAACAAGTCGGACGCCAAGCGCACGAACATCAAGCCCCAGTACGACATGTACACGTTCCCGAAGGGGAACAGCATCTACATGCTCGCCGAGGGCCGTCTCGTGAACCTCGGTTGCGCCACCGGCCATCCGTCCTTCGTCATGTCGAACAGCTTCACCAACCAGACGCTCGCGCAGCTGGACCTGTGGAAGAATCGCGACACTTACAAGGTCGGCGTTTACCGCCTGCCGAAGCACCTGGACGAGGAAGTGGCCCGCCTGCACCTCGAGAAGATCGGCGCCAAGCTGACCAAGCTCACGAAGGCCCAGGCCGAGTACCTCGGCGTCCCGGTGGAAGGCCCGTACAAGCCGGAACATTATCGTTACTGAGCCGGCAACGGCTCAGTAACGCCCTCCGAAGCCTTGGCGAAGGAGGGCGCGATTTCAGACCTGACCAAGCAAACCACCAGCCCGCGCCGCAAGGCGCGGGCTGTGTCTTTGGTAAATATGTTTGAGTTCTGTCATTGCGAGGAGCGAAGCGACGCGGCAATCGCGTGCGGACGCGTGGATCGCCACGGCTGACCGAGTCAGCCTCGCGATGACGGGCATCACAGCATGCCTAAGCCGAAACCAAATCGTAATCGCTGCCGCGTTTTACCACCCGCAGCTTCGCCCCGAACAATTTCGAAAGCGTCGCCGACGTCAGCAACTGCGCCTTCGCGCCGTCGCCGACGATGCAGCCATTGCGCAGCAGAATCACGCGGTCAATTTCCGGAATTAGGTCCGAGATGTGGTGCGTGACCAGCACCAGGCTCTTGCCCGCGCGCGCCAGCTTGCGCAGCACGCCGCGGAATTCCCGGACCGCGCCGGGGTCGAGGCTCGTGGTGGGCTCGTCGAGGATCAGCAGTTCGGGATCATGGACGAGGGCCCGGCCGATGATGGCGCGGCGTTGCTCGCCCGAGGACATGGCCGAAAGCGGGCGTGAGGCGAGGTGACTGATCTCGAGAAACCGGAGCAACTCGCGGGTGCGTTTCTCCTGGTTCCGGGTGGGCCGGTGGTGAGGCCAAAGCCCAAGGCTATTGAAGAATCCCGAGAGTACCATTTCATGCGCCGTCACCTGGCGGGCGATGATCTCGTGCGAAAGATTCTGCAGGATATCGAGGACCACGATGCCCACCTGTCGGCGCAGGTCCTCCAGCGCCCAGTCCTCCTGTCCGAACAATTGGAACCGCGTGTCGCGATGTCCGGTTTCCGGGTACAATTCGCAGGTAATCAACTTGACCAACGTCGACTTGCCCGACCCGTTCGGGCCCAGCAGGGCGACATGTTCCCCGCGTCGCACCTGCAGGCTGAAGTTCTTCAAGACCCGGCGGTCACCGCGGGCCACCGTGAGGTTTTGGAAGTCGATCAGGAGTGGGGCGGAAGCAGGCATCTCAATGGGTAGGGTCGCCGCTGGCCGGCGGACCGCAATCGCACACGAATCACGCCCCCGCGCCAAGACCTCAGGCATATTTTCCTCCCGATTCGGGAAGAAAAGTGGCGGAGAGAGAGGGATTCGAACCCTCGATAGAGTTTCCCCTATGCAGCTTTAGCAAAGCTGTGCCTTCAGCCACTCGGCCATCTCTCCGGGGTGAGCCGGCAAGCAAAACCCCGGGCGGGGGGAGTGCAAGGCATTTTCAGGCGGTTTATCCGCCGTAATATTTCGGCTTTAGGACGCCAATACAGGGCAGATTCCGGTAGCGTTCGTTGAAGTCGAGGCCGTAGCCGACCACAAACTCGTTGGGGATCTCGAACCCCACGTAATCGGCATCGAAGGGGACAGCCCGGCGGGCTTTCTTGTCGAGCAGCACGCAGGTCCGGACGGACAACGCGCCCTTGGCCTTGATCAGGCCCGCGACGGCCGCGAGGGTGCGTCCGGTGTCGAGAATATCGTCCACGAGGAGCACGTTGTGCCCGCGGACGTCGAGTTTCATCGAGTCGAAAATCCGCGGCTCGTGCACGGCCTTGGTGCCGTCGTGGTAGCTCGAGGCCCGCAGGCAGTCGAGCCGGAGCGGGCTGCGCATTTGCCGGAGCAGGTCGGCCGTGAAGATCAGGGCGCCGTTCACAATGGCGACGACCATCAGGTCCTTCTTGGCGTAATCCTTGTTGAGCTGGGCGCCGAGGGCGGCGATGCGGCGCTTGATCGCCTGCGGGGTCACCAACACATGATCCAGATGCTTCAGCTCGGGCGGGCCTTTCACAGTGGGCATGGCGGTAGCTCAAAGGAACGGGTGCCAAGTAACAAGTATCAAGATGCGATCCCGCCCGGGACGTGGCTCCCGATACTTGTCCCTTGTTCCTTGTTACTTACCTCCTGGCCCGGGGTTTATTTTTTTGACTTGGTCGGCGCACGCCGGTTGCCTCGCCGGGACGCGCACTCCCGACGATGCCAGCCCGAGAATTCCCGGTCACCGATCAATGATTTCCATCCAGGTTAAGCAACTGACCAAGCAGTTCGGCAGCATCGTCGCTCTCCACGGCCTCGACCTCACGATCAACCCCGGTGAGTTGTTCTTCCTCCTCGGCCCGAGCGGCTGCGGCAAGACGACGCTCCTGCGCACGATCGCCGGTTTCTATATCCCCGAAAAAGGCCAGATTTTGTTTGGGAATGACGACGTCACCCGCCTCGAACCGCACAAGCGGAATACCGGCATGATGTTCCAGAGCTACGCGCTGTGGCCGCACATGACGGTGGCGGAAAACGTCGCCTTCGGCCTCGAGGAACGCAAGGTGCCGGCCGAAGAGATCAAGAAGCGGGTCGGCGAGGCCCTCGAGTCGGTCAAGATGTCAAAGTACGCGGACCGCAAACCCAACCAGCTTTCCGGCGGCCAGCAGCAGCGCATCGCCCTCGCGCGCGCCCTCGTCATCCGGCCCCGCTGCCTCCTGCTCGACGAGCCGCTTTCCAACCTCGACGCGAAACTTCGCCTCGAAATGCGCACGGAGATCCGGCGCGTGTGCAAGGAATTCCAGCTCACGACCGTCTACGTGACCCACGACCAGAAAGAGGCGCTGTCGGTGGCCGACCGCATGGCGATCCTCGAGAGCGGTCACATCCTGCAGGTCGGCACACCGCGCGAAGTCTACAAGCGGCCGACCCGGAAAACCGTCGCGAACTTCATTGGCGAAACCGATTTCCTCCCCGGCAAGGTGTTGGGGACGGTCGGCAATTACGTGACGGTGGAAACCGCCGTTGGCAAATTCGACGGCGTCTTTGGCGATCCCGCCAACATTCCGACGGTCGGCGCGGAGGTCACTGTGTCGGTCCGCCCGGAGTGCTGGGAACTGCACCGCAACGCGGAGTCCCGCAACGTCGTGCGCGGTCGCATCGGCCAGTCGACCTACTTGGGCGAGGTGGCGCAGTACGAATTCATCACCGCGAACGGCACCCAGCTGAAGATCTTCGAGCGCAACCCGCGCTTCGTGGATGGCGCCACCCGCGGCGAGCTTTACGCGACGGTCGAACCCGACGACGTGGTCGTGCTCGTGGGTTGATCCGTCGATGAAACGCGCGCTCATCATCATCGCGCTCGTGGCGGTCGTCGGACTGCCGTTCATTTTCCGCACGAAGCAGGCGACGGTGGAGAATGCGGACGAGACTCTGGTTATCATCACCCCGCACAACGAGGCGCTGCGTTATGAGTACACTCGCGGCTTCCGCGAGTGGTACCACGCCCGCACCGGCAAGACGATCGCCATCGACTGGCGCGTGATCGGCGGCACGAGCGAAATCACGCGCTTCCTGGAGTCGGAGTACGTCTCGTCCTTCCAGAACTACTGGACCAAGAAACTCGGCCAGCCGTGGAGCCTCGAGGTGCAGGCGGCGTTTCACAATCCGCGCCTGACGCCCGACCAGACGCCGGCCGACGACACGCCGGACATTGCCGCCCGCCGCGCGTTTCTCGGCTCAAAGGTGTCCTGCGGCATCGACCTCTTCTTCGGCGGTGGCAGTTTCGATTTCATCCGTCAGGCCAACGCGGGCCGCCTGGTAGACTCCGGGATCATGAAGCTCCACCCGGAGTGGTTCCGCGATGACGTCATCCCGCAGTCTTTCACGGGCGAACCCTATTGGGACAAGCAGGGCCGATGGGTGGGCGACGTGCTCAGCAGTTATGGCATGATCTACAATCGCGACTCGCTGCAGCGGCTCGGGGTGAAGCAGGAGCCGCGCGCGTGGGACGACCTGGCCGATCCAAAGCTGCAGGGCGAGGTGGCTCTGTGCGACCCGACCAAGAGCAGTTCCATTGCGAAGGCATTCGAAAATGTCATCCAGCAGCACATCTACCGCGAGTGGGCGCGCCTCGAGAAGGAGAGCGGACGCGATCGGAAAAGCCTCGAGTCCGCCGCCGTGGAGGCGGGGTGGGCGAGTGGGCTGCGTTTGTTGCAGCGCGCGGGCGCCAACGCGCGCTACTTCACCGACACGTCCCAAAAGCCGTCGATCGACGTGATCCAGGGCAATTCCGCGGTGGGCATGTGCATCGACTTCTATGGCCGCGGCGCGTTCCAGGGGACCGCCCATCGCATCGACGGCTCGCCCGGGCGCATCGGGTACTACTCGCCGCCGGATGGCACGGTGCTGTCGCCCGACCCAATCGCCGTGATGCGCGGCGCGCCGAATCCGGAGGCTGCGCTCGCCTTCATGGAGTACGCGCTCTCGATGGAAGGCCAGAAGCTGTGGAATTTCAAAACCGGCGTCCCGGGCGGCACGGATCGGTACGAACTACGTCGGCTGCCGATCCGCCGGGATTTCTACACGGCCACGGAGTTCGAGCGGTACCGGTCCGACCCGGAGGTGAACCCGTATGCCGGCACGAACCCGCTGGTCTACAACGGCGCGTGGACGGGCGGGGATAACTTCCGCGCAATGGCATTTGTGATCCGGGTGATGTGCCTGGACACGCACCCCGAGCTGGTCGAGGCTTGGAAGGAGATCATTCGTGCCGGCCTGCCTCCCGAGGCGATCGCGGCGATGAGCGACATGTCGGTGGTGGCTTATCCACAGCTGAAAGCCCGGATCATTCCCGCCCTGACGTCGAAGAACAAGGTCGACGAAATCCGCCTCGCCAACGAATTGGCCGGCCAGTTCCGCGCCCAGTACGCGCGAGCCGCTGAATTGGCCCGCTCCGCCCGCTAAGCCGGGCGGGGGCTCGATTCCGGGCCCGTCTTGTAAACGTCGGGAAACCGCAGGATCATGTAGCCTTCGGGATTCTCGATCACGTTGAACCCGAATTGCTCGTACAGTTTGTGTGCATCGCGGGTGCGCAGGTTCCACGTGCGCATCCCTTGGAGCCGGGGATGGCTCAGGGCCATCGCCAGCATCGCTTTCGAAAGGCCCTTGGCGCGATCGGTCTCGAGCACATACACATCGCACACGTAAGCGTAGGTCGCGTAATCGGAGATCACCCGGACGAGGCCGACCTGTTCGCCGGTCTGCCGATAGGCGCCGATGCAAATCGAACCGGCCAGCGCCCGTTCGACGACGCCCAGCGGAATGCCCGGGCTCCAATACGAACGCGTGAGATAGGCATGAACCGCCACGGCATCCAACCGGGCCGGATCCTCGGAGAGCACGTATTCGCCGATCCGTTGCTCGCGGAAGGCTGGGCTCGATGAATCAGTAGCTTTGCCAGACATGTGGCTGGGCGAACAGGCGGGGACTACAGGCGTTCCATCGCCGTCACGAAGCCCGGTTTGTCCGCGGCTTTGAAGAAGGAGGTGCCCGCGACGAACGTGTCCGCACCCGCGGCGCGACATTCCTTCGCGGTTGCCAGGTCGACGCCGCCATCGACTTCGAGGCGGAATTTCAGTCCGCGGGCCCGGCGCCAGCCGTCGATTTCCTGCAGCTTGGGCAGCATGTCGCGTCGGAAGGGTTGCCCGCCGAATCCCGGTTGGACGGTCATCACGAGAACGAGATCCACTTCAGCCACCAACGATTCGATCGCGGCGGCCGGTGTGCCGGGGTTCAGCACGATGCCGCAGTGACATCCGAGTTGCCGGATGCGGGCCAGCGTTCCGCGGTGATCATAGCCCGGCTCAATATGGATGCTGATGTTGTTGGCACCGGCCTGGGCGAAGGCCTCGATGTACTTTTGCGGCTCGGCCAGCATCAGGTGGGTGTCGAAATAGAGCTTGCTGCCCGCTCGGCGCAGGGCCGCCAGGGTCTCGGGGCCGAACGTCAGGTTCGGTACGAAATGTCCGTCCATGATGTCGCAATGCAGCCACCGCGCGCCGCTGTCCGCGACGGTCCGGGCGCTGGCCGCCAGATTAGCGTGGTCTCCGGCGAGTAGGGACGGGGCAATGAGGGGCGCGATCGACATGAGGGTATCCGTGATGCTCTACAGATGACCGTCACGCGTCCGGGCTCAACCTTGGATTTGCGCCAGCGGTCCCGACCGCAAGCGCAGGCCACAATCGGATGCGTGCTTACCAGGTATCCAGCACGCTGTGCGTGATGTCACCCGCGAGTTGTTGCGCAAGCAGCGGCAACGCCTGGTATTCGGACGGGACGAGGCCGCTGTCGGTGAAGACGCCGCGCTTCGCGGTGATTGGACGACGCACGAATAAGGCTTCCTTTGTGCGCTCGTTCGTGAGCGTCGCGAGCGCCCGCAAGGAAACATCAAAGCGGCGGGCCAGGCCCGTATCGTCCTGCCGGGAGACGGCCACGGATCGGTCGTACCCCGCGAGGGTGATCTGCAGGACTGCATCGGCTTCGGCCGGCGAATCGACGAGCCGAACGCGACCGTCCTTGATGAAGGCTTCGCGGACCTGCGTCGTAACGAGCTCGCGGGCCTGGGGAATCAGCGCTTCCGAGGTCACTGGCGCGACGAACAACGTCGTGAATTGCGGCGCCGCGCCCGTTCCCAGTTGGTACCCGGCGCAGCCGCTCAGCGCGAACCAGGCGATCGCGACGAGGACCTGCGGCAGAAAACGAAGTCGGGTCATGGAAGGAAAGGCGGGTCCCGGCCGCGGCTGGAAAAGGGAAAGGCCGGTCGAAGCCGGCCCTTCGCTTAGAACAGCCAGAGCTTCTTTTTCTTTTTCGGCTCGGGCGCCTTGGGCGCGGGCTGGCCGGCGGCGGCGGCCGCCTGGGCTTCGAGCTTGGCGTCGACGTCGACCAGCTTGGTGCGGGCCTCGGTCGCGACGGCGGAATCCGGGTAAACGGTGATGGCCTCGTTGTAGAACACCTTCGCCGCCTTGTAGTTTTTCCGGTACTTGTAGTAGTAGTCGGCGATCGTCAGCTTGCTCTTGGCAAGGACGGTTTTCATGGCGGCGAGGCCCTTTTCGGCCTGCGCCATGCCGGCGTCGCCGGGGAACAGGATCATGTAATCTTCGTAGTAGGTGACGGCCTGCTTGGTCGACGCCTGGTCGTAATACGGGCCGTCGACGAGCGAAGCATGGGTCTCGGCGATCTTCAGGTACGCGTCGGGCGTCAGCACGCTGCGGGGATACGTGTTGATCATGCGGTCAAGCGCGTCGATCGCCGCCTCGGTTTCGCCGATCTGCTTGTACCCGCGGGAAGCGTTCATGAGCGAAAGCGGCGCGTAGTCGCTGTACGGCGCGGTGGCCACGATCGTTTCAAAGTACTCCAGCGCGCGTTCCCGGTTCTTGAAGCCCGGGATCCAGCCCCACAAGCGCGGGCGCTTGCCGGCGAAAAGGTCGGCCGCGATGCGGTATTGCTCACCGATCACCTGCGTGAATTTCTCCGAGCCCGGATAACGCGACACCATCGTCTGGTAGGTCGTGAACGCCTTGTAGTACTGCTGCTGCTGGTAGTACAGGCGGCCGGCGCGGTAGAGCGACTCGGGCGCGAAAACGGAGTTCGGGTACTTCTTGTAAACCGTGTTGTAGGCCTTGAGCGCGGCGGAGCGGCGGCTCGCTTCCTCCGCGGTGCGGGCCTTGTTCATCAGGTCGAGCGCATTGCGACCCTCCTCGCCGGCCAGGGAGGCCAGGGCGCCGCCTTCGACTTTCCAGCCTTCCTGGGGCGTCCAGACAAGGTCGGCAGCCAGCCGGGCGGGAACAAGCAGCAGCGCCGCGGTGGCAGCCAGCAAAAGGAAGAGGGAGGGACGGCGCATGAAAATAGTGCTTACCAGCGAATAAGAGTGGCGCCGTAGGTCAAGCCAGCGCCAAACGCCACGAGCAGCGTCAAATCACCCGGCTTGATGCGACCCGCGCGGCGCGCTTCGTCCAAGGCAAGGGGAATCGAGGCGGCGGACGTGTTGCCGTAACGGTCCAGGTTCACATACACGCGCTCCATCGGCACCTTCAAGTTGCTGGCCAGGGCCTCAATGATGCGGATGTTCGCCTGATGGGGGATCACGAGGTCGATTTGGTCAGGCGTAAGCTTGTGTTGTTCCATCATTTCCTTGGCGACGGTCTCCATCACGCGCACCGCGCTCTTGAAGACTTCCCGGCCGTTCATGCGGATGCAATGGGCGTGCTCCGCCACCGACTTGGCATCGGCCGGCCGCTTGCTGCCGCCGGCGGGAATGTAGAGGTTGTCGGCGAATTCGCCGTCCGCCCCGAGGTCGGTGCCGAGGATGCCCACGCCGGGTTGGTCGCTCTTCATGAGGACCGCGGCGCCGCTGCCATCCCCGAACAGGACGCAGGTCGTGCGGTCGGTCCAGTCGGTCACGGTCGAAAGCTTCTCCGCGCCGATGATCAGGGCGCGCTTGTAACGGTTCGTCTGCAGCTGCCCGTAGGCGATCTCGAGCGCGTAGAGGAAACCCGAGCAGGCGGCGGCGATGTCGAAACACGTCGCGTGGCCCGGCACGCCCAGCTTGTGCTGCACGTAACAGGCGGTCGAGGGCAGGGGAGTGTCCGGGGACGCCGTGGCCACGATGAGGAGGTCGATGTCACTCGCCTGGATCTTCGCGTCGGCCAGTGCCGCGGTCGCGGCCTTCACGGCCAGGTCCGAGCAGGCCTCGTCGTCCGCCGCGATGCGGCGCTCGCGAATGCCCGAGCGGGAGACGATCCACTCGTCGGACGTGTCGACCATTTTGGAGAGGTCTTGATTGGTGAGCACTTTCGACGGGGCATAGGAGCCGACGCCTGCGATGATGACTGAGGCCATGTTGAAAATCAGTGGGTGGCCGGCGGGGTGGCCGGGGCGGCGGCGATGAGCTCGTTGGCCCGGGCGACGTCGGACTCGATGCGGTGATAAAGGTCTTTTTGGATCAGTTGCGACGCCGCGCGGATGGCGCTGGTCCACGCGTGGCGGTTGGACGAGCCGTGCGCCTTGAGCACGTTGCCCTTCACGCCCAGCAAGGGCGCGCCGCCGTAGCGGTCGGGGTTCATGCGGGCCTTGAGGACGTCAAACGCGCCCTTCGCGAGCGCCCCGCCGAGCATGCGGACCGGGCTGCGCTTGATTTCCTCGCGGAGCATGCCGCTGATGAATTTGGCGAGCGATTCCCATGTCTTGAGCAGCGTGTTGCCCACGAAGCCGTCGCAGACCACGACGTCCACCGTGTCCTTGAACACCTGAAAGCCCTCGATCGGGCCGACGTAATTGATGACGCCGTTGATCTTCTTGAGGAGCGCGTTGGCCTCGGTGGTGAGCGCCGTACCTTTGCCTTCCTCGGTGCCAATCGTCAGGAGCCCGACGCGCGGGTTTTCGATCCCAAGGATGACCCGGGCGTAGTCCGCACCGAGGATCGCATTGTGGACCAGATGCTCGGCCTTCGCCTCGGGGTTGGCGCCCGCGTCGATGAGGACGAAATGGCCGTTTTCGCGCGGGATGACCGCGGCGAGCACCGGGCGGTCGACGCCGGTGATGGAACCGACGAGCAGCTTGCTGCCCGCCATCAAGGCACCGGTGTTGCCGGAGCTGACGAACGCGGCGGCCTTGCCCTCCTTCACGAGGTTGAAGCCGCGGACCATGGAGGAATCCTTCTTCTTCGCGATGGCGCGAAGGGGCTTGTCCTCCATCGTGATCACCTCGGAGGCATGCTGGATGTTGACCCGGCCGCCCTGGTTTAGGCCGGCGGCCTCGACCAAGGGAGTGAGAATCGCCTGATCACCAACCAGCGTGATCGGATTGATGGCCCCGTCAGCGAGCGCCAGTTGGACGGCGGCGACGACTTCGGACGGGCCGAGGTCGCCCCCCATCGCGTCCACCGCAATCCGGGCCTGGTCGGTCGTGGGACTGGCCGTCTCGGGGTTAATGGCGGGAAAACTGAACCCGGCGGACTGCTTAGACCTCGACGTTGAGGACCTGGCGGCCGCGATAGATACCCGTCTTCGGGTTCACACGGTGCGGGCGGAAAGAACCACCATCGGTGTCCTTGGCAAATTGGGGGGCCCGGAGGGCGTTGGCGGCACGGCGGTTGGCGCTGCGGCGCTTGGATTGCTTGCGTTTCGGATTGGCCATAAAGAAAGGGAGTTCGGAGTGCGGCGGATCGCGAAACCCGGCGCTTTTTTGTTATATAAAGACGAGGTTGGTAGGGTCGGCGCGGAGGGCCGTCAAGTGTTATGTCGCCCCGTCACCCCGCGATCAAAACACGGAAAACAGAATCAATGCAAGTGCCAGCAACAGGCGATAATAGGCAAAAACCGCGAGACCGTGCCGGCTGATGAAATGCACGAGGAATTTGACGGCGATCAGGGCCGACACCGCGGCGATCGCGGCGCCCAGCAGGACGTCGGTCCACCCAAAAACCTCGATCATGGCCGCGCCGGATTTTGCGCCCTTGTAGACCGCGGCCCCCGCGAGGGTGGGCAGGCCGACGAGAAAACTGAACTCCGCGGCTTTCGCGGCGCTGAGGCCCGCCAGGTAGCCGCCGACAATCGTCACCATGGATCGGCTGGTGCCCGGCCAGAGGGCCAGACATTGCGCAAAGCCAATCCCGAGCGATTGCTTCACCGTGAGATTCGCAGGTTCGCCCTTTGAATAA
Organism: Lacunisphaera sp.; assembly: GCA_044224295.1. Classification (GTDB taxonomy): domain Bacteria; phylum Verrucomicrobiota; class Verrucomicrobiia; order Opitutales; family Opitutaceae; genus Lacunisphaera. The sequence continues at coordinate 129,267 of JBGAKQ010000009.1, forward strand.
CCGATGCCGCTGTTCATGCGCCGCCACCGCTCGGCCCAGAGCATCAGGAACGCACCGCCGATCAACGCGGCGATCACCGCCCACACGGAAAACAGATACTTGTCGATCAGGTCGTGCAGCAGGAACCCGATGACGGCGACCGGCAGGAAGGCCAGCAGGACGTTGCGCAGGAGGCGGAAGCCCGCGCTGCTGCGTCCGAGCAGGCCGATGAACATGCCAAGGACCTGGCGCCAGTAGAGGAACATGACCGCCGCGATCGCGCCGACTTGGATGACCACGGTGTAGGTGTCGGCCGCGAGCTTGAGCGTCAACGGCACGCCGCCCGGGTGTTTTTCCGAGGGGCGTTTGTACCAGAGCGGCTGCCCGGATTTGTCGGTGAGCTGCGTTTCGGATTCGAGGCCGAGCGCGCGATTCGCGATGATCAGATGTCCGGTCGAGGAAATCGGCAGAAACTCGGTGACTCCCTCCACGACGCCGAGCACGACCGCGTCGCGCACGCTCAACTCGGCCACCGGGGCAGGCGCCGGCGCGGGGCGCTTGTCCTGGGCAAAGGTTAGGCTGGCGGTCAGCAGAAGGCCGACCCAGAGGGAACGGGAAAGAAATGCCACGCGCTACTGTCCGCGAAAACGGCGAAGGGTGTCCAGTATTATGCGGGCGGGCCGCCGGCGCCGGGCCGCGGGCGTGATGACGGACTTTTAGCTTTGCGGCCCCAGTGGATTCCCTTCTGCTCGGCGCTTTGATGGCAGCACTGACCGACCTCACCGCCCGGCTCAAAGGCCGCATGGACCTGGCGCCCGCCGAGCTTACCGCCGCCGCCGCCGCGTTGGGCTCGCCGGACGTCCCGGACGACGCCAAGGCGGCTTTCCTTGCGGCATTGGCCGACAAGGGGGAGACCCCAGTCGAGATCGCCGGCTTCGCCCAAGCCTTTCGGCAACTGGCGGTGAATCCCGGCGTGGAGGCCTGGTCGGCACGCGCGATCGATATCGTTGGCACCGGTGGTGACCATGCGGGCGGCTTCAACATCTCGAGCCTCGTGGTTCTGGTCGTCGCGAGTGCCGGCGTGCCGGTGATGAAGCATGGCAACCGCGGCATCACCTCGAAAAGCGGCAGCGCCGACCTGCTGGCCGCGTTGGGCGTCGACCTCGCCGCCCCGCCCGAAAAACTGCGCCGCGCCCTCGACCAGCTTGGCTACATTTTCTTTTTTGCCCCGAACTACCACCCGGCGTTCAAGCACATTGGCCCCGCCCGCAAGGCGCTCGCCGCACAGGGACGCCGCACGGTGTTTAATGTGCTCGGCCCGCTTCTGAACCCGGGGCGTCCCGCGCATATTCTCCTTGGGGTTTACGCGTTGCCGCTGGTTGAGAAGCTGGCACACACCCTCGAGGAACTCGGCCAAACCGCCGGGCTGGTTGGACACGGCGTGATTTCCGCGGAACAGGGTATCGACGAACTCACGACCGCGACGGTTAATCACGTTTGCGGCGTCGGGCGCCTGCGCGGCGTCCGCAGTCCGTGGCGCGCGGAGGACTTCGGCCTGGCCGCCGCGCCTTTTGCGGAGCTCCAGGGCGGCGACGTCACGGCCAACCTGGCGACGGTCGAAGCGATCCTCGACGGACGCGGCCCGGCGGGCCTGGTCGACACGATCGTCCTGAACAGTGCCGTGGCCCTGCACGTGGCGGGCCGATTCGGCAGTGTTCGCGAAGGCATCGCCCCCGCCCGCGAGCTGTTGCTTGGCGGGGCCGTGCGGGCGAAAATCCGGGCGACGCGGGAATTCTACGGATCATGAAACGACTCTATTTCGGAACGGACGGCGTCCGCGGCGTGTACGGCAGCCCCACGATGAACGAGGACTTCGCCTGGCGGCTGGGTGCCGCGGCGGCAGCGTGGTTGCGTACGAAAGGTGTGCGGGCGGGCGGGCTCGTGCTGATCGGCCGCGACACGCGGGCCTCGGGGGTTTCGCTCACGCAGGCGCTGGCGGATGGATTGGCCGAGGGCGGCTTTAAACCGGCCTCGTTGGAGGTCCTGCCGACGCCGGCGGTGTCCCGCGCGGTGCGCACCCAAAATGCGGTGCTCGGCGTCGTCGTGACCGCATCGCACAATCCCGCCTCGGACAACGGCATCAAGTTTTTCGGCCCGGCGGGCGTCAAACTCACCGACGAAGAGGAGGCGGCCGTCGAAGCCCTCCTGCCCGCGGCGCGCAAAGGCGGCGCGCACACGCTGTCCACTCGCGATGGGGTGGCGGATTACCTCGGCGCAATGGCGGGCATCCTCCCGGGCAAGCTGACCGGATGGGACATCGTGCTCGACACCGCGAACGGCGCGACGGTCCACACGAGCAGCCGCGTGTTGCGGGACCATGGTGCGCGCGTGATCGCCATCGGCGCGACGCCGGATGGTCTCAACATTAACGCCGGGGTCGGCAGCGAGCACCCGGAGAAACTCGCGGCCGCCGTGCGGGAGCACCGCGCCCGCCTGGGCATCGCGCACGATGGCGATGGCGACCGGTGCGTGCTGTGTGACGAAACGGGCGCCGTGTTGGATGGCGACGAACTCCTGACGATTCTCGCGCTGCACGCGCTCAAGCGGAAGAAACTCGCGAAGGACCTCTTGGTGGTGACCGTCCAAAGCAATCTCGGCGTCGAGGCCGCCGTGACCGCCGCCGGCGGCCGGGTGGGTCGGACGCCCGTCGGTGATCGCTACGTGATCGAACGCATGCTGGCGGAAGGGGCGTCGCTGGGCGGCGAGTCTTCGGGGCATGTGATTTGTGCGGATGTTTCCCCCACCGGTGACGGCTTGGTGGCCGCGCTGAAGGTGATCGAGGTGATGCTCGCGACCGGCCAGCCCCTTTCGCAGTTGCGGCGCGCTCTCGTGAAGTTCCCGCAGCACACCGTGGCGCTCAAGGTGAAGGAGAAGACGCCACTCGAGTCGCTCCGCGTCCTGCCGGCGGCCATTGCCGCCGTGGAGGCTGAACTCGGGGCGCGTGGCCGGGTGCTCGTGCGCTACTCGGGCACCGAGCCCAAGCTGCGTCTGCTCGTGGAAGGCACGACGGACGCGATTGTCAAAGCCGCCATGGACCGGCTCGTGGCCGCCGCGAAAAGCGAACTCGCGGTGCTCTAGCCGCGCGCCAGAGCGGTCTGCAGTCACCGGTTGACCGCGATCGTGGACTCGGGCTTATCGATGGCCGACGTGTCAACCGTGCCCCCCAACTCCGAATCGACGGCGCGCATTTATTGGACCGCGTTCATCGGGCTCTTCTTCGACTACTACGACCTGTACCTGTTTGTGTACTTGGAAATGGTCCTGGTGCGGGAATTCGCGCTCGGCGTAGCCCAGAGCAGTTGGCTGCAGTTCGTCGGTCTCGCCGGCGTCGGCCTGGGGGCGCTGGTGTTTGGATACTTTGCCGACCGGTTTGGCCGGGGGCGGATGATGTTGGTCGTGTTTGGTTTTTATGTGGCCGGAATCGCCGGCCTGAGTCTCGCGTGGAACTACGAGAGTCTGTTGTTCGCGCGACTGGTCGCTTCGCTTTCGCTCGGGGCGGAGTGGGGCATCAGCCACACCTACCTGGCGGAACGGGTCACAGGGCCCCGGCGGTACCGCTTTTCGGCGCTGCTCCAATTCTCAATTCTCGGCGGTCTGCTGGCCGCCCTGATGACGCGGTTCGCGTTGCCGGTGATCGGCTGGCGGTTGTTGTTCGCCGGTTCGATCGTGCCAGTTGCGGTGCTGGCCTGGGTCCGCTGGCACGCGCTCCGCACGGGTGATCGCTCGTCAGCAGCCGGGACGGCGCTGCCGTCACTCGGGACGGCGATTCAGCAGACGGCTGGTCGCTTCGCGCTTTGTTTCGCGCTCTCAAGTCTCACGATCGCCAGCGGCACCCTGAACGTTTTCTTTGCCCGGGACCTGCCGCAATCGCCCTTCTACACGATCCTGTTCTGGGGCAACGTCGCGCCGGGTATGCTGGCGGGTGCCTGGCTGGTGCGCCGCTGGGGCGTCGGGCCGGCTTTGATTCTCTATGCCGTGGGTTTGCTGATGCTTTCGGTGGGCGCTTGGTCGAGTGGGTCCACCCAGGCCGCGCTCGTGTTTGCGCTCGGCATCCCGCTGCTCAACGGCATCCCGTTTGGCCTCATGGGCGCGTGGTACAACGAGGTGTTTGGCGCATACCGAACGATGCTCTCCGGCGCCGCCTACAACCTCGGCCGAATCCTCGCCGGCTTTGCCCCCGTGCTGATCACGCAGCTCGGCCTTCAGGAACAGGGCCGTTACTTCCTGTTTTCCGCCGCGATGGGTGTCGGCGTCCTGATCGTCGCCGCGCTCATTCCCAAGACTGCCGCTCCGGCCCACGTGTAACGTAATACGTTACACCTTGGGCGGCTGGCGCGCGGGTTAGACGCGGAAGATCGCGCCGAGCTTCTTGCCGAGCAGGACGGTCATGCCGGCAATGGTGATCCCGAGGAAAGCCATCGCCCACACGCCCAGCGCGGATGCGATGAACTTGCCGTCACCGAGCAGCTGGAAGAGTTCGTAGATTGCCTTGGTGATCGGGTAATAGACCTGCTTCTGGGCCAGGATCAGCGAGTCGGAGACCTCGAGCATCGCGAAGGAGAAGGCCAGCAGGCCGCCGGCGATGAGGTTGGCGACGATCAACGGCAGCGTAATCTTGAACAGCGCCTTGAGCGGCGGGCAGCCGAGGTTTTGCGCGGCTTCCTCGAGCGTCTCGCTGGTCTGCTGGAAACCGGCGGCGGCGGACCGCACGACGTACGGCAGGCGGCGGACGGAGTAGGCGATGATGAGCAGGATGGTCGGGTTGCGGACCGGGTTAATGAACGAGAAGAACTTCCCGTCCTGGCTCATGGCGAGGTAGCCGAACGCGAGAACGAGACCCGGCACGGCGAGCGGCATCATGGCGAGGAAATCGAGGATCTGGCGGCCACGGAGCTTCGAGCGCACGATCACGTAGGCCAGGGCGATGCCTAGCACGAGGTCGATAATCGTGGCGATGCTTGCGTACTTCAGGCTGTTCGCGATGGCCGGGACCGTCAGGTCGTGGCCCAGCGCGATCTCGAAATTGTGCAGGTTGAAATTGCGCGGCAGGACGCTCGCATACCAGTCGCTGGAGAACGCCACGAGGATCACGCCGACATGTGGCAGGATCGCGATGAAGGTAATGCCCGCGAACAACGCCGTGCAAAACCAGGCCTGCGCGCGGGGCAGGGGCTGCGGTCCACCGGAGGACGTCGCCTTGGCCATCATGGCGTAGCTGTCACGCCCGAAGAGTCCCTTGCCCAGCGCATAAAACAGGACCGAGCTGAAGAGCATCACGGCCACGAGGGCGTAGGGGAACGGGTTGCCGCCAATGTCCTTGAGGCCGTAGAAAATCTGCACCGACGTGACGCGCGAGTAATCGAAGATCAGGGCGACGCCGAGGTCCGTGAACGCCCAGATGAAAACGATCGTGCCGCCGGCGAACAGGCCGGCCTTGATGAGCGGCAGGGTGATCTTGAAGAACCGCCGGAAACCCGTGCAGCCGAGATTCTCCGCCGCTTCCTCCATGGCGGGGTCGATGTTGGCCAGCGCCGCGACCGCATTGAGGTAGATGATGGGGTAGAGGCTGAAGGCGTTGACGAGGGCGATGCCGAGAAACTGGTTGGAGCCGAGCCAATCAAACGTCCACCCCTCCGGTCGCAGCCCGAGGTCGATGATCAGCGCATTGAGCGCCCCGTATTGCCCGAGGATCTGCTTGATGCCGATGGCGCCGACGAACGGCGGCAGGATCATCGGGACGAGAATCAGGGAGCCGAGGAAGCCCTTGCCCGGAAACAGGAATCGATCCGACACGTAAGCCAGCGGCAGCGCAATGAGCAGCGCGAAGGTGGTCGTGGTCAGGGCGAGCAGGAATGAGTTGGCCAAGCCGCCGAGATAGATCGGGTCGGTGAGCAGCGAGCCCAGGTAGGCGAACGTCAGCTTGCCGTCCGCGTCGATGAACCCGCCCTTCAGGATTTGCAGAATCGGCCAGAGGAAGAAGGCCGCGAAAAACAGCAGCGTAAAGAGGAAGACCAGGCGCGCGAAGTTCTTCGACATGCCCCTGCTGAATGCACCGCCGGGGAAACGGTGACAAGAAGGAAGCAGCCGGCCTAGCGGCGGGTGTGCCGCGCCAGCGCCGCGAGGGTCTCGGGACTCACGTGATGCTCGATGCCCTCGGCGTCGATTTCGGCGGTTTTCTCGGAGATGCCCAGCGACCGCAGAAACGCCACCACGACGGCATGCCGATGCTGGCACGCCTCGGCGAGGCGCTCGCCCTCCGGGGTGAGGAAAATGGCCCGGTAGGGCTGGACCGACACAAATCCCTCGCGCTGGAGGCGGGCGAGTGTGCGGTTAACCGTCACGTGCGTCACGCCCAGGCGCCGCGCCAGGTCCACCACGCGGGCCTCACCGAGGGAAGCCGACAAATCGGCGATCGCCTCCACATAGTCTTCGGCGGTTTCCGACGCGTGCTCGCGGCGTGTCTGCCGCAGGCTCTCAGCCTGGAGCGCGGAGGGGCGGACGGGTTTCGGAGTCGGGCGGGTGGCTTTCTTCACGGGCGACGCGAGCATGAAAACGGCTGGGGGCTTGACAAGTCGACTCCAAAATGTAGCAAAGGCTACATTATGTATCAATTTCTACAGCGCGGCTGGCTGCTGGGGTGCGCCTGGTGGGCGACGGTCGCGACCGCGCAGATCACGGAGACGCCGGTCACCGTGCAGCCGGGCCACTTCCTGCTCGAGGTGGACGCGTTGTCTTTCAGCATCGATCGCGAACCGGGGCTGAAGTACACCGCATTTGGCGCGGCCACGACGTTCCTGACGACGGGCGTGACCTCCCGCCTGGACGTGCAACTCGGGGCGGAATTGTACCTGAGCCAGAAGTTCGACGCAGCCGGGCTGATCGAGCGGCAGAGCGGAGTAGGCGATGTGTACGTGCGCGCGAAGTATCGTTTTTTCGAATCCAACGACACGTACACGGCGGTCGCGGTGATCCCTTTCGTCAAGATCCCCACCAACACCGGCGGCGTAGGCAATGACTCCGTCGAGGGCGGTGTCATTGTGCCATTCCAGACGCAACTTTTGGGCGGCTTCGATTTCGCGGCCATGGCGGAGGTCGACTTCCTGCGGAACGACGCCGACGACGGTTACGACCTGCAGCTCTACAGTTCGGCGTCGCTGCATCGCGAACTCCTCCGGGGCCTGGGACTCTATGGCGAGGCAGTCGTCGCGAAGACTTCGGGCGGCGCCCCGTGGGCGGGGAGCATCGGCGCGGGCGTCACGCTGGCGGTCTCGAAGTTCGCCTGGTGGGATTTCGCCGTTTACCGGGGAATCTCTGACCGGGCGGCGGATTGGACCCATGTCCTGCGGTTCAACTACGGATTCTAAGGAGCGACCATGAGCGACACCGAGCCCACGCCGCCTCCCGCCGAACCCGGCTGGCGCCATGCGCGCGTCACGGTCAGCCTGCCTGAATCCCACGCGAGCGTCGCCGTGCCAAAGGGCGTGGGATTCTGGCGCAAGCTCCTGGCCTTCTCCGGCCCGGGCTTCATGGTGGCGGTGGGCTACATGGATCCGGGCAATTGGGCAACGGACCTGGCCGGCGGCTCGCAGTTTGGGTACACGCTGCTCTCGGTCATCCTGATCTCGAATTTGATGGCGATCCTGCTGCAGCACCTGTGTGTCAAGCTCGGCATCGCGACGGGACGTGACCTCGCGCAGGCCTGCCGGGATCATTATCCGCGGCCGGTCGTTTGGTTTCTCTGGATCCTGTGTGAACTGGCGATTGCCGCCTGCGACCTCGCGGAGGTGATCGGCTCGGCCATCGCCCTGCAATTGCTGTTCGGCATCCCGCTCGTGTGGGGCTGCATCATTACGGTCATCGACGTCATGCTGGTGTTGCTGCTCCAGAACAAAGGTTTCCGCTGGCTTGAGGCGGTGGTCATCACGTTGATGCTGACGATCGGCGCGTGTTTCGCCGTGGAGCTGTTCCTCGCCAAGCCGTCGATCGCCGGCGTCCTCGGCGGATTCGTGCCGAGCCGCGAGATCGTGACCAACCCGGCCATGCTGTACGTGGCGATTGGCATCCTCGGGGCGACCGTGATGCCGCACAACCTCTACCTTCACTCGTCGATCGTCCAGACGCGCAAATACGAGCAAACCGCCGGCGGCAAGCGCGAGGCGATCAAATACGCCACGATCGATTCGACCTTTGCCCTCATGTTCGCGCTGTTCATCAACGGCGCTATCCTCGTGCTGTCGGCGGCCGCATTTCACGGCACCGAACATGCCGGGGTGGCGGCGATCCAGGACGCGTACCACCTCCTGGACGGCGCGCTGGGCGTGACTTTTGCGGGCATCCTGTTTGCCGTCGCGCTGCTGGCGTCGGGCCAGAACTCGACCCTGACGGGAACCCTCGCCGGCCAGATCGTCATGGAGGGATTCCTGAATATCCGTCTGCGCCCCTGGCTCCGGCGCCTGATCACGCGGGCCATCGCCATCGTGCCGGCGGTTTTGATCATCGGCATTTACGGCGAGCAAAAATCCACCGAGCTGCTGGTCGCGAGCCAGGTCTGCCTGAGCATGCAGCTGGGTTTCGCCTGCTGGCCGTTGATGCGCTTTACGGGCGAAAAGGCCAAGATGGGTGAGTTTGTGAACCCGTGGTGGATCAAGGTGGTGGGGTGGACGATCACGCTCGTCATTATCGCCCTGAATGTGAAACTGCTGCTCGAAGTTGCCGGTCTCAACGGCGGCGATTGACCCCATGTATAAGAAGATCCTCGTTGCCCTCGAGAATGGCGCGGCCGATGCGCACCTGCTGCCGCACATCTGCCAGCTGGCCCGGCAGGTGAACGCGGAGTTGCTGCTGCTGCATGTCGCCGATGGCTGGGCGGCACGTAATTTCGAGCAACTGAAGCTGGCCGAGTCCGACGAGATGCGGGCGGACAGCGAGTATTTGGAAAGCACCGCCGCCCGGCTGCGGGCGGACCACCTGCGGGTGGATACGCTGCTCGCCCTCGGCAATCCGCCGACGGAGATCGTGAAGATCGCCGCGCGCACCCAATGCGATCTCATCGCCTTGGCTTCCCACGGCCACAAACTCATCGGGGACCTGCTGCATGGAAGCACGATCGATCACGTGCGCCACAACACGACGATCCCGCTGCTGGTGGTGAACGGTTCCAAGGCGGCGACCAAGCCGCCGCTCTAAGGCGCCCGCATACGGCCTGGGAAGACGCAATTACTGCGCGAAACTGAAGCCCCAGTTGCGCTTGCCGTAGCCGTAGGTGACGGGCTTGACGTCGGCCAGGAGCTTGAGCGAGTCCGCGGGCGCGAACTTGGCTTCAAATGCCGCGACCGCGCGATCGTAGTCGGCGAGGAGCTTCGCCTTCACCTCCGGTTGCGCGAAGGAAAAAGCGAGCGAGTTGCGGCCAAGCTGCACGATCTCGTCCCACGACAAGCGGTACTGGGTGACCGCGGTGTAGTACTCGTCCGTGAGGTTGCTGTCCCACATCCCGCGGTCGTCGGTATTTAGGCAGACGGGCACGCCGGTTCGCAGGAGTTCCGGGAACGGGTGCTTGGACAGGTCAGGCGTGTACTCGAGCAGGCGATTCGAAATCAGGTTGATCTCGATCAGCGTTCGGCGGGTCTGCTGCAGGAGGAGAAGCGTGTCCGGGTCCTTGAGGATGTTCACGCCGTGCCCGATGCGGCTGGCGCCGAGGAGCAGGGTGTCGCGGATGTGCGAGTCGTTGCCGTCCATCTCGCCGGCATGGATCGAGAGCGCCAGGGTGGGGTAGCGGGTGCGCAACGCACGGAATGCGTCGAGGAAACGCGCCGGGTAACCATGGCCGTTCTCCTCGATGCCGACCATGTTGAGGCCGACCCAGAGGTCGCGGTGGGCATCGACGAAGGCATACGCTTTCGCGAGGTGGTCCTCGGCGCCGGGAAGGAAACGCAGGATGGATTTTTGGAAGCGGACGGTTACGCCGCTATTGACGACGTCCGGCTGCGCCAGCCGGCGCTTCACATAGGCGATCGCGTCCTCGAGTGGGATGAGACTGCCGTCGTTGGCGCGGACCCCGCCCAGGCCGAATTGGGTTTCCAGATAGGCCATGTGCTCGGCGCCGAAGGCCTTGATGTTCTCGACCAGCGCCTCGGTGATGACCGGCAGGCTGGTGTCGATGTCGCCGCGGCGGGGCCAGATGTTGCTGAAGAACTCCTCGCGGCCCTCGCCGGCTGCGTCCAACCGTAGGCTGTTGCACCAGGCGGCGCGCTCTTCCGGGGTAAGGTCGGTGATCTTCACGTACTCGCTCCGTACCTGCGGGGGCAACGCGTCGTAGGTGTGCTGGCGAATATTGTAGAACCGCTGGACCGGCGCGATGGCGTCCGGCGCCGCCGCGAACCGCGCCCGGGTGTAGAACACTTCGCCCCCGTTGCGCGCGGGATCGATCAGGATCGCGTAAATCCACTCGGGACGCTCCGAGCCGCTGTGATTGTGGATGTCGCCACCCTTGGGCAGCGCGTAGAGGAACGCGTAGAGCTCGGCCGGCTGGGCGGTCCGCTTGATTGCCTCGAAGCGGTCCGAAAACGACGCCGCGGCCGCGACCACGGCGAGCAAGGGGAACAACAGGGTGATGCGCATGGGAGATTAACGTCAGGCCGACGACCGCCGGGCAACGTCAGAAAAGCCCGCTGAAAATCGCCCGCACCAGGTGCAGGCTGAAGATGGCCGCCAGCACGTAGGTCAGCACGCTGAGATCGCGGGCGCGCCCGGTCGCGAGCTTGAGGACCGCGTAGGCGATGAGCCCCAGGCCGATGCCCTCGGCGATGCTGAAGCTCAGCGGAATGCCGGCGATGATGAGGAAGATCGGGGCAACCTCGGTGAAGTCCTCAAGTTTCAAGCCCGACACGGACTGGAACATGAACACGCCGACGATCACCAGCGCCGGGGCCGTGGCCACCGCGGGCACCGCGAGGATCACGGGGGTGAGAAACAGCGCCAATAGGAAGAGGATGGCGGTGGTCGCGCCGGTCAGGCCCGTGCGACCGCCGGCTTCGACGCCAGAGGCGGACTCGATGTAACTGACGACGGTCGACGTCCCGAGCAACGAACTCAGGATGGCGGCAATTGAGTCGGCCACCAGCGCGCGGCCGGCCTTGGGGAGTTTGCCGGAGGCGTCGAGCAGGCCGGCCCGTTGCGTGACGCCGATCAGGGTGCCGATGTTGTCGAACATGTCGACGAGCAGCAGCGTCAGGATGATCGGCAGCGCCTTGCCGAAGTCATGCAGGAGCAAATCGAAGTTCAGCTGCAGGAACGTTGGCGCGGGCGAGGCGGGCGGCGAGAAGAGCGCATCCGGCATCGCGGTCACGTGGCCGCCCTTGCCATTGGGCACGAACAAGCCGATCAGCGTGACGGCCAGGATGGACAGGATGATGGCACCGGGAATCCGCCGCGCGACCAGGACCGCCGTGAGCAGGATGCCGCCGAAGCACAACAGCACCGCAGGCGAACCGAAATCGCCATGCGTGACAAACGTGGCGGGGCTGGCGACCACGACGCCACCGTTCTTCAGGCCGATGAAGGCGATGAAGAGGCCGATGCCGCAGGTGATCGCGAGCTTCAGTTGGTGCGGAATCGCCGCGATGATTTTCTCGCGAACGCCCGTGACGGAAAGCGCGAGGAAGATGCAGCCGTTGGTGAAGACGAGGCCGAGCGCCGATTGCCACGAAACGCCCAGGCCGAGGCAGATCGTGAACGCAAAGTAGGCGTTGATGCCCATGCCCGGGGCCAGAGCGAGCGGGTAGTTGGTGAGAAACCCCATCAGGAACGTGCTGATCGCCGCGGTCACGGCGGTGACCGTCACGAGCGCGGCCTGGGGCATGCCGGCGTTGGCCAGGATGAGCGGGTTGACCGCGAGGATGTACGCCATCGCGGCGAAGGTCGTCGCGCCGGCTTGGAGTTCGCGGCCGACCGTGGTGCCGTTGCGGTCGAGCTGGTAAAGGCGGTTCAGCATGGGATCAGGGAGCGGAGGGTGGGGTGGTTTCGAAAATCTTCCAGCCGTCGACCAGCGCGTGGACGACGCGGCTGCCGACTGCGTGCGCGGCTTCAAGCGATGGGATATAGGCCGAGTAGTGTCCGATCTTTTCCCCGGACAAGCTTTCGGCGGCGGTGATGCCCGGCGGCTGCAGGTCAAAGTTGCTCGCGGTTCGCAGCACCAGGGCGCGGTTCACGTCGGCCCGACCGGCGCGGGTAAGGTTGGCCAGCGCCCGCAGTGTGCCGGTGTCCTCCATGGCGGTAGTCATGTAATTGCCCCGGCCTTCGGTGTAGTAAGCGACCCAGTCATTGGCCCATTCATCGAGGAGCTTGCCGTGCCAGTAGGTGCTGGAGGAAAGCGTCGCCCCAATCAGGACCGACGGCGGCTGCAGGGCCTTGGGGTAACCGGTGTATCGCGCGCGGAAGCCCTTGATGTTGTCGGTGTCGGCCAGGGGGGTGTCCTTGGTGAGCGCGAACGCCCAGCGCAGGAGGCCGGGATTCACGCGGTAGCAATGGTGTTCGCGCTCGGCGGCGGGCTGCAGGGGCAACTCGTAGGGCTTCTTTTTCCGCAATGGCACATAACCGGTCTTCCAATCGGCGGGAATCTCGCGGGCGTCGATCTCGTGGCCGAGGTCCCCCTCGACGACGTAGTCCGCCCACACCGCGGAGCCGACTGAGGCATCGGCCGGGTCGAGCCCCGCGATCCCGGCCACCAGCCAGTAGCTCTTGGAAAGGTCGAAACGGGGATCGAGCCCCAGCGCCATGATGGTGGCCGCGGCGTTGGTGTTGCCGACGCCGGTCACGACGCCGATCACCGTGCCGTCGGCGTTGGCGCGCACGTCATGGTAGGCCGCGGGCAGGGGGATGATCCGATCGAGCTTCTCGCGCTCGACCCAGTACTGGAATTCGCCGGGGGCGTCGCCCTGGTCGGCGCCAATCTCGAACATGGCGACGATGACCACGCGGGGTCGGAGGACTTCAGCAGCGGAACTCAGGGTGGGCAGCAAAACAGCCAGCGCGACGGCGCGCAGGAACAGGGTGGGCGACAGCATGCAAGCCCCATTGAGCAGAGTTCATACCGGGCCGGCACTATTTTTCGGCGACCGCAAGCCGTCACCAGCGGTGGCACATGGTCTGCTTTAGGCGGGCGGCCTCTCTTTGGCCGTCCTCACACCAAAAATGAAAAACACCCTGCTTCGCACGTCGCTGGCCGTGCTTTTCGCCGCCAGTGCCCTCGGTCGCTTGGCGGCCCAATCGTCCGCCCCCGCCGCCTCCTCCTCGGAGGAAGTGGTCGAACTTGAGCGGTTCAAAGTCACCTCGGGCGTCACCGGGGAGCAAATGGTGCTGCCCATCGCGCGGCCCTTTAACTCCGTGTTCGGTACCGACGACAACATCGTCGACGTGCCGCGCAACGTGACGATCATCTCCCGGCAGCAGCTGAGCGACATCAGCATCGAGAGCGTGCTGGACTTCTCGAAGCTCACCTCCAGCGCCTTCACGACGACCAACTTCGGCGCCCCGGCGAACGCGAGCATTCGCGGCCAGTCGGCCGACGTCTTCCTGAACGGCGTGCGCTCGCGCATCACCTCCAACGGCAACGGACTCCCGGTCGACTTCAACTCCGTCGAGTCGGTCAATATTGTGAAGGGCCCGGGCACGGCGGTCCAAGGCGCCTCGATGTACGTCGGCGGCTTCATCGACTTGCAGTCGAAGCGCCCGTACTTCGACACCACCAAGGGCACCGTCAGCGTCACGCTGGGCTCCTACGACACCAAGCGCTGGACCGTGGACGTCGGCGGCCCGATCTCGAAGGAACTCGCCTACCGCTTCAGTTACTCGGGTGAAGACACCACCGGGTACTACCACGACGGTTTCAAGAAGACCCACTCGTTCTACGGCGCGATGACCTTCCGCCCGAACCAGACCTATGACCTGTTCATCAACGGCCAGATCTTCCTCGCGAACTACACGGAGAACTGGGGCATCAACCGCGTGACGCAGGACCTGATCGATAACGGTCGCTACATCACCGGCACCAACGTGAACGGCGGCACCACCGCCACGGCGGCCGACCCGCAGAACGCGGTCAACGTCCTCGGCGGTGGCAATACCATTGCCTGGGGCCCGACCGTAAAGATCAACCGCCACGTGCGCCTCCTGAAGCCAGGCAACGACTCCAACGGCCACGAATACAACCTGCAGGCCATCCAGACCGCCAAGGTCAATCCGGAGCTGACGGTCAAGAACACCACGTTCTTCAGCTACACCAAGCGCGACACGATTTCCACGTACTACTATTCGGAAATCATCGACCCCTCCTGGTTCGCCGAGAACCGCACGGAACTCATCTTCAAGTTGAAGAAGGGTACCGTGAATACCGGTCTCGACCTCCGCTATCAGCGCACCAAGGCGTACGATGATTACTTCTTCGAGCCCGCCAACGTGTGGGACCTGACGAAGGACCACAAATTCATCGATGTCTATCTTTCCAAGGACTTCATCAACGGTGGTCGCGGCTTTGCGGTGCCGGGCTGGCCGAATCGCTTTGCGCAGCCGGGCTTGTTCAACGGTGACACCAACGACAGTCATGGCACGACGGTCGGTCCGTTCGCGCAATCGACCTGGGACCTGAGCGAGAAGTTCAGCCTCGTCGCGGGTGCCCGCGTCGACCGGTTCAGTGCCAAGGTCCGCGAGCCTTTGCTGCCGCCGTTCAAGACGGCTTCGATCAGCGTCTGGCTGCCGAACGTCAACGGCTCGCTCGTCTACAAGCCCACGTCGACCTCCAGCGTCTACTTCACCTACAATTACAGCCGCAACACGTCGGGTGCCGTCGGCAACGGCGGTGGCATCACGGGTTGGAATGGCGCCGGTACCGCCCTCGACAAGGAGAGCTTCCAGCAGCCCAGCTCGCTCTACGAAGTGGGCACGAAGTACGCCCTTGCGGGCAACACCGTGTTCCTGAACTTCGCGGTCTATGACCAGAAGCGCACGGCGAAGAGCACCAGCTCGACCGTGATTCAGGAGTATCACTACAAAGGTTTCGAGGCGGAGTTGAACTACCAGCCGACGAAGCACGTGTATGCGACGGTGTCGTACTCGTTCATCGACGCCGAGGCCTCCGCGGGATTCCAAGCCGGCCTGTTTGGCGGCATCTCGGAAATTCCCCCGGGTAACCTTGTGAAGCCGACCGTTCCGATCGGCACGGTGACGCAGGTTTCCGGTCTGCCGAAGCATCTCTTCAACGGCCTGGTTTCCTACAGCCTCGACAATGGCCTGACCTTCACGGCGAACACGGTCGTCACCGGCGAGATGAACAACAACACGTCCGGCAGCCTGGTGATCCCGCTGCAATACACGGTCGACGCCTCGGCTTCCTACAAGTGGAAGAATTGGGACTTCCGCTTGCAGCTCCTGAACGTCACGGACGAAAAGAACTGGTCGCCGCCCAACGCCGTGTACGGCAACGCGTCGATCCTCGCGCTGCCCGGCACGCAGGGCCAGCTGACCGTGAAGTACAGCTTCTGATTTGGTTTGTCGATTGGCAGATGCCGAACCGCCGGGAGGACTTCCTCCCGGCGGTTTTCTTTAAAACATAGTTGTCTGGCTTTCCGAGTGGACTGAAGAATCCCCATGCAGCGGTTCTCCCTATGAAACGATTACTCCCCACCTGTTTGATTGCGGCGGTGCTCGCCGTCCGGGCCTTGGCGGGCAACGCGCTCGTCATGCAAACCGACTTCGGCACGAAGGATGGCGCGGTCGCGGCGATGAAAGGCATCGCGTTTGGCGTCGATGCGCAGCTGGCCGTCTTCGACCTGAGTCATGAGAACACGCCTTACGATATCTGGGAGGGCGCCTACCGCCTGAAGCAGACCGCGCCCTTTTGGCCGGCCGGCACGGTGTTCATCTCGGTGATTGATCCCGGCGTGGGCACGGAGCGCGCGTCGATCGTGCTGCAGACGAAGAGCGGCCACTACTTCGTGGGCCCGGACAATGGCACCTGGACCTTGGTGGCGGAGGAACTGGGCATTGCCGCGGTGCGCCGCATCGATGAAAAGGTAAATCGCCGACCGGGCTCGGAAAAGAGCTACACCTTTCACGGACGCGACATCTACGCGTTCACCGGCGCGCGCCTCGCGTCGGGCAAGATCACGTTTGAGCAAGTCGGTCCTTTACTTGAGCCGAAGGTCATCAGCCTGCCCTATGAGCGGCCATCGCGCAGCGGCGACACCCTGAAAGGCACGATCCCGCTGATCGATTTCCACTACGGCAACGTGTGGACGAATTTGCCGGACACCCTGTTCAACGGCTTAAGCCCGGTCTTTGGCGACAAGTTCAACGTCGCGATTTTCCACGACGGCAAGGAAGTGTATCGCGGGGTGATCCCGTACGTGCGGACATTCGGTGACGTGAAGGAGGGCGAACCGCTCCTTTATCTCAACAGCCTGATGAATGTCGCGTTCGCCCTCAACATGGGCAGCTTCTCGCAGAAGCATGGGTTGTCTTCGGGCGGCGGCTGGACGGTGCAACTGGAGAAAGTGAAGTAGGGCGGCCACTGACCGAATTCATGACTTGGCTTGGCGCCTGCTCCTAATCCGCGCATGGAGGACATCCCGCCCCAGCCGGTCGCTTCGGCCACGCCCATCGTTTACGGGTTGGAGGATCGTGTCCCGTTCGCAACGGCGGTGCTGGTGGGCGCGCAACATGTGAGTGCGATGGTGGTGGGCACGATCACACCGCCGCTGCTGTTGGCCGGCGCCTTGAAGTTTCCGGCCGCGGATACCGCGTACTTCATCAGCGTGGCCCTGCTGGCCTCGGCGCTGGGCACGTTCCTGCAGTGCCGACGTCGCGGTCCGCTTGGGTCGGGACTGTTGAGCGTCACGGGAACCAGTTTCGCGTTCATCGGCGTCCTGACGCAGGCGTGGCACGCGGGCGGACTGGCCCTGATGTTCGGCCTGTCGTGTTTGTGCGCCCCGCTCCAAATCGCGTTCGCCCCGCTGCTCCAATACCTGCGGCATTTCTTCACGCCCTTGGTTTCGGGCATCGTCGTGTTGTTGATCGGTGTGTCCCTGATTCCGACCGCCTACTTCAATCTCGCGGTGCCGCTCCGCCCGGACGGACCAGCGTGGCTGGGTCTGGCCATCGGCGCCGGCGTGGTTGCGATTGTCGTGGTTGCGCAAGCGACCGGACGAACCTGGGCCCGCGTCGGCGGCATCGCCCTGGGTGTGCTGGGCGGGGTGATCGCGTGCGCCGTTTGCGGCGTGCTCCAATCGCCGCCGCCGGCGGAGAGCGGGTGGGTGACGCCGTTGCGTATCCTGCCGCACGGTTTCGCGTTTCGCTGGGAACCGGCGCTGCCGTTTGCGTTTGTGTACCTGGTCTCGATGCTCGAGGCGATCGGCGACATGACGGCCACCTCGCAACTTTCCGGCTTGCCCGCAGCCGGCGCGGACCACTGGCGGCGGTTGTCGGGCGGCGTGATGGCGGACGGCCTCACGAGCACACTCTCGGCCTTGTTCGGCGGCTTTCCGAGCGCGACCTACGCGCAGAACAACGGGGTGATCCAACTCACGGGTGTTGCAAGTCGTCGCGTCGGCTACGTGATGGCGGGCATCCTCGCGCTGCTCGGGGTCTTCCCATTGTTTGGCCGGCTGATCAGCGTGGTCCCGCCACCCGTGATCGGGGCCCTGGCGATGTTGCTCTTTGGTCTCGTGGCGGTTTCCGGCTTGCGACTCATCATGAGCGAGGGGCTTGGCCAAAGGGAAGGACTGATCGTGGCGCTGTCGCTGGGCGTTGGCATCGGACTTCCGACCCAGCCCGGATTGCTGGCGGCCGCGCCCGGCTTGGTGCGGGCGCTGTTTGAAAACGGCATTTCGGCCGGCGGCCTGACGGCTCTCGTGCTCACCGCTCTCTGGCGCAAGTCGCTCCCGCTTCCGCCTTGAGCCCGCGCCGCGGACCGGGGAACGTGGCGCGTGGTCATCGACGCGCATGTGCACCTTTATCCGCCCGAAGCCGGACGGGAACCGGCGGCCTGGGCGGCGCGTCATGGTGAGGCGCATTGGGCGACGCTGTCGACGCGGCTGCGCAAGGATGGACGTCCGGTCCAGGGCTTCGCGACGGTGGATCAATTGCTGCGCGACATGGACACCGCCGGAGTCACGAAGGCGGTGTTGCTGGGCTGGTACTGGGAAAATCACGACACCTGCGTCGCGCAGAATCATTTTTATGCTGAATGTGTGCGGGCTCACCCGGACCGGCTGGCGGCCTTTGCCACGCTGCACCCGGCAGCCGGCCGCCGCGCCGTGGATGAGGCCAGGCGTGCATTGGACTCGGGTCTGATCGGATTCGGCGAACTCTCGCCGCATTCGCAGCATTTTGGGCTGAATGATGCCACCTGGCACGAGGTGTTGCGTCTCGCCGGCGAGCGCAAGGTGCCGGTCAACCTGCACGTGACGGATCCGGCGAGCCGCCCGTACCCCGGACGCGTGGAAACGCCGCTCGATGATTTCGTGCAACTGGCGCGCGCGTTCCCGGAAACGACCTTCATCCTCGCGCACTGGGGCGGGGGCCTGGCGTGGATGGAGCCCGGCCTTGCGTTGCCCAACGTCTGGTTCGACACCGCCGCCTCGCCGCTCCTGTACGGCGCTGAGGTCTGGAAAAAGAGTCCAAGTCCGCGCGTGATCTTTGGGTCGGACTACCCGCTGATTCTCTATCCTCGCGTCGAAGTCGCGCCGGGCTTTGGCGGAATCGTCACGGAGGCGCGCGAAGCGGGCGCGTCCGACGCGGTCCTTGCTCATAACGCGCGCCGGCTCTTCCGGTGGTGAAGTTTGGTCAGGACTAACCCAACAACCAAGGCACCACCGCGCTGTCGGCCGCCGGCAGGATCACCTGCAATCCGGTTGATAGGCCGCTGGGCAGACGCACGGGAATGGTGAGCACGGGAAGTCCCGCGAGGCTCGCCGGCGTGGTGAGGGTCAGCAATGCTTTGCGCGCCTCGGGCGTACATTCGCTCTTTCGCAACGCGGGGAAGGGCGTGGCCGGCAGGACGAGGAAATCGTGGTTCGCAAAGAACTGGCGGAACGCCGTGCGCACTTGGGCAAACTTCGCGGCCGCGCTCGCCAGCTGTTCGGGCGAGTAGCGCGCGCCGTCGCTGAAGCGCTGCCAAATACTGGGTTCGTAGTGCGCCTGGTATGGCGCCAGCCAGTCGCGATGGATGCGGTTGGCTTCGTGGAGGGCCGTCACGGTGTAGGCCTCGATCGCGCCCTGCCAGGACGCGAACAGTGCGTTCGCGGTTGCAGCGTCCACGGGCTTGGCGATCGCCGCAGCTGCGTGATCAAAGGCGGCGGCGGTGTCGGGGTCGAAGGGGACGCCGAAGCTCGCCGCGGGTAGATAAGCGCCTTTCGGGCTTCCCGCGGCTGTTAGTCCGTTGGCGCCCGTCTTATGACGACTACTGCTACCGACCAAGGCGTCGCACGCGGTCCGCATGTCGCCGGCGGTCGCGGTAAACCAGCCGGCCGTATCGAGGGAGGGGGCGAGGGCCATCGCGTCGCGGATGAAACGATCGCCGGGGCTCAGGCGAAATCCGTAGACGCCGCAGAATGCGGCCGGGACGCGCACGGAGCCACCGGTATCCGTCCCGATGGCAAATGGCACGACGCCCGCGCCGACGAGCGACGCCGAGCCGCTGCTTGAACCACCGGAAAGTCGCGAGGGATCGTGAGGGTGGGGGCAGTCGCCGTAGTGGGAGTTGTCGCCAAACAACCCGGCGGCGAATTCCACCAGATGCGTTTTGCCTGCGCAAACGGCACCCAGCGCCTTTAGTTGGGCCGGGAGTTCGCCATCGCGTTTCGGCGTGCCGCGCACTTCGTTCAGGAAAGTCGAGCCGGCTTGCGTGGGGAGGTTGGCGACGTCGAAGAGATCCTTGAGCAGGTAGGGCACGCCGCGCAGCGGTCCGGCCGGATTCGTGGCAAGCGCACCGGCCAGGTCGGCTTCCGGGCGAACCCACGCCAACGCCGCGCGGCGAAACACTGCGGGGAGCGCGTCGATGCGCGCGTGCACGGTGCGCGCCGCGGTTGCCGGTGACAGGGACTGCCACGCGGCGAACGGCAAAGTGGCTGGCGTTTTGGGCGCGTTCGTATCCATTCGGGGCATTCATGGAGCCCGCCGAGCCCATCGTCAAATTTACCTCGCTGCGAAAGCGCTATGGGGCGGGGCCGGTCG
Organism: Lacunisphaera sp.; assembly: GCA_044224295.1. GTDB lineage: Bacteria > Verrucomicrobiota > Verrucomicrobiia > Opitutales > Opitutaceae > Lacunisphaera. The sequence goes on from JBGAKQ010000009.1 coordinate 149,529, forward strand.
TGCTTGAAAACGTCAACCTCACCGTCGCGCCCGGGGACTTCATTAGCCTGATCGGACCCAGCGGCTGTGGAAAATCCACCATCCTGAAACTGGTGTCCGGGCTGAGCCCGGGTTCGGAAGGCACGCTCACCGTGTTGGGCACAACCCCAAAGCAGGCGCGGGACCGGCAGGCGTTTATTTTCCAGGATGCGACTTTGCTTCCTTGGCTGACGGCCCAGCGGAACGTCGAATTGCCGCTGCGACTCCGGGGAGTGGCGTCCGCCCCGCGCGCGCAGCAGGCGCGGGAAGCGCTCGCGCTCGTGGGCCTCGAGGCGGCCCGGGACTACTACCCGCGGCAGCTTTCCGGCGGCATGAAGATGCGCGTGTCCATTGCGCGGGCGCTCACGTTGTCGCCACAGCTGCTGTTGTTGGACGAACCCTTCGGCGCACTCGACGAAATGACCCGCAATCGCCTGAACGAGGAATTGCTCGCGATCCGCGGGCGCTCGCGGTTCACGGCGCTGTTTGTCACCCATTCGGTGAGTGAAGCGGTGTTCCTTTCCAATCGCGTCCTGGTCATGGCCGCAAATCCGGGGCGCCTGCACGGCGAGGTGCCGGTGGACTTCGCTTATCCCCGCACACCCGAACTGCGGGGCCGTCCGGAATTTCTGGCGAAGGTGAATGAGGTGACGCGCTTGCTGCACCAAGTGGAGGAGCCGGCTGTCGCATGAAGAAACTTCCGCCCATCCTCGTGTGGATCCTGCCAATCGTGACGGGACTGGTCGTCATTGGAATTTGGTATGGCGTGCGCGCCACGACCGGCCTGCAGAGCTGGATCCTTCCGACTCCCATGGAAATCGTCGAAGCCGCGTGGAAGGAGCGGACGCGATTGCTGGCGGCCGTCGGCAGCACCGCGGTCGGCGCGCTGCTCGGTTTTCTCATCGCGGGGACTTCCGCGTTCGTCATGGCGTTGCTGCTCGGGGTGTCGCGCTCGTTGCGCGCGGGACTCTATCCGTGGTTGCTGGTCTTGCAGATGACGCCGGTCATCGTGCTCACGCCGATCATCGTTTTGTGGGCCGGGCCCGGGCTGCCGGGAATCGTGACGATCACCTGGCTGATCAGCTTCTTCCCGATTGTGGCCAACATGACGCAGGGGCTGCTCTCCACCGACATGAATCACGTCGCGCTCTTCCGCATGGCCAACGCGACCCGTTTGCAGGAAATGCTCTACCTGCGGGTGCCGTCCGCGATGCCGTACTACCTCGCCGGGTTGCGCATCGCCGCCACGCTTGCGCCGATCGGTGCGATTTTTGGCGAGTACATGGTGGGCAACTCTTCCGGTGGCACCGGTGGGCTGGGTTTCCTGGTGTACAGCTACAATACGCAAATCAAGATCCCGGCGCTCTTCGCCACGGCGTTGACCAGCTGCTTGCTGGGTTTCATTTTTGTCGCGGCCGTCGCGGCCTTGAACTGGGCCGTGCTGCACAAGTGGCACGACTCCTTCGAACGTGCTGATCACTGATTTCGTCTCCACGCATGAATACCAACAAACAACATCGCTTCCGACCGCTGGCCGGCTCCCCGTGGAGCCCAATGATGGCGGCGCTGGTGCTGACGCTTTTCCTCGCCGGTTGCGGCAAGAAGACCGAGGTCGCCGCGGCGCCCGGGCTCGTGAAGGTACGGTTTCAGACGGACTGGTTTCCGCAACCGGAGCACGGGGGCTACTATCAGGCGCTCGCCAAGGGATTCTACGCGGCGGAGGGCTTGGACGTGGAGATCCTGCCAGGCGGTCCGAATGCGCAGGTGATGACGGGCGTGGCCACCGGTCGGGCGGACCTGGGCATGACGAATGGCGATGACGTGATTGCCGCCGTGGCCGGGGGAGTGCCGATCAAGATGGTTGGTGCGGAAATGCAGCGCGACCCGCAGGGCATCCTGTTTCACAAGGAAAATCCCCTCCGGAGTCTCAAGGATCTCGAGGGGAAAACGCTGATGGCCGGCGCGGGTTCGCGGTGGATCCAGGTGATGCAGAAGAAGCTCAACGTGAAGTTCAACCTGATGCCCCTGGTGGGGGATCTCGCGCGCTTCATGAACGACAAGAACTTCGTGCAGCAGTGCTTCGTGACCAACGAACCGTATTTCGCCCGGGCCCGCGGGGCGGACGTCGGCGCACTCCTGATCGCCGGCGATGACTACGAGCCGTACCGCGTCATGTTCACCAGCCAGCAGTTCCTGAAGGAGCATCCAGACATCGTCGCGAAATTTGTGCGCGCCAGCGTGAGGGGGTGGGTGGATTACCTGGCAGGTGACCCGGCCCCCGCCAACCAGATCATTGCCGCGAAGCGCACCGACCTCACGCCGGAGTTCATGGCCTACAGCATCAAGGCGATGAACGAGTACCAACTGGTGAGCGGCAACCCGGCCAAGGGTGAGGCCGCGGGTCAGCTCACGGCCGCGCGACTCCAGAAGCAGATCAACCTGCTACAGGAGGTCGGCGTGCTCGAGAAGCCGGTGAAGGTCGAGGACGTGGCGACTTTCGAATTCATTCCCAAGGCGGAAAAATAGCCCCGGAATCCGCACTCCCCCGGGACTGAGACAAACGGACTAATTGAATTTCTTTCCGTGTATTCCGGGCATTCCATGGTTTAATCCGATCAGTCCAATTCCAAATCCCCATGAGCAACATCGAAGCCAAACTCACCGAACTCGGCCTGAAACTTCCCGATCCCCCGGCGGTCGCCGGCGCGTACGTGCCCTTTGTGCGCAGCGATAACCTGCTGTTTCTCGCCGGGACCATCAGCTCCTTCAACGGGCAGATGACGCACACGGGCCAGGTCGGCAAGGAACAGACGGTGCAGGCCGGTTACGACTCGGCGCGGATTTGCGCCCTGAACACGCTGGCGAACATCAAGGCCGCCACGGGCAGCCTCGATGCGGTGAAGCGGTTCGTCATGGTCAACGGCTTTGTGAATGCCGTCAGTGGCTTCAGCGATAGCCCCGCCGTCATCAATGGCGCCTCGGAGTTGTTCGGCAAACTCTACGGCGACGCCGGCAAGCACGCCCGCGCGGCGGTGGCCGTCTGCGGCCTGCCCAAGAACTCCACGGTCGAAATCCAGGTGATCGTCGAGATCGAAGGCCGTCGGCTGGATCGCGGCGAACATCACGGGTGAGGTAGGGTAGGG
>JBGAKQ010000010.1:0-146774 GCA_044224295.1 Lacunisphaera sp.
GCTGGCCGTCGTGCACGCGGTCGCCGGGGTAGAGGATGATCTCCTCGCCCTCGTTCAATCCTTGCAGGATCTGCACCTCGCGCCCGCTCGACTGCCCGGCCTGCACGGGCACGAGCACTGCGCGGCCGCCGCGCACCACGTACGCCGCGGATTCGTCGCCGCGGCGAAACAGGGCGGACACGGGCACCTTGAGCACGCGGGCGCTTTCCCACACGACGACCCGCGCCTCGACGCGGAAGTTGTCACCCAACGAGGCGCGCTCCGCGACCGGGGTGAGGATGTCGGCCACGACGTTGACGCGCTGTTCCTCGACGCCGAGCGCGGAAATCTTGGTGAACGCGGCGGGCTCGACGAGGCGGACGCGGCCCTCCAGCGCCTTGGCGCCGCCCCACTGTTCCAGCGTCACGCGCGCCCCGGGGGCGAGCGCGGCACCGTCACGGGACAGCAGCTCGATCACGACTTCCAGATCCGCCGGGTCGCCGACGTCGAGCAGGGCGGTGCCGGCCACCACCGGTCGCTCGCTCTCCTGAAAGACATGCAGCACGCGACCGGCCACCGGGGCGCGCACTTCCACCATTGCGGCGGCGCCGGAGGCACTGTCCCGGCCGACGGCCAGTTCCGCCTCGACCGCCCGCAGCGCGCCCTCGGCGGCGACGACCTCGCGCGCGGCCGCGGTTTCGCGCAGCTGCGAGCCTTCCAGGTCTTGCGGAGAAACGGTGCCGGCATCGAACATGCGCTGCATGCGCCGGAGTTCGCTCGCGGCGAGCACCTGCGCGGCGCGGGTTTTCTCAAGCGTCGCAATCGCGGAATCGCGGCGGGCCTCGGCGAGCGCGCGCGTGCGGGCGTCGAGCGGGGACGCGGCCATCGGCTCGATGACGGCGACCACGTCGCCGGCGGCCACGGTGGCCCCGGGCTTGAAGGGCACGCGGCGGAGCTGGCCGCTGACGGGTGACGACACGACGTACCGTTGCTTGATGCGCGTCTTGCCCTCCTCGCTGACGGTGGCCAGCAACGGGCCGGCGCTCACCCGGGCGGTCTCGACGGGGGCGGGTTTGGGTCGGAGTCCGAAGGCCAGCAGGACGACAAGGATCGCCCCGAAGAGATAGGTCAGCCAGCGGCGCGCTTTGGGAGCAGTGCTCATGAGGACAGGGGAGGGAAACAGGTTTGGATCAGGGAATACACGGTAAAGACAGTACGATGGGGCTGGGCGGGAATCACTCCGGGGCCTTGAGGGTGGCGATCAGGTCCAGTTGTTTGAGCTTCCGCAGCACCACCATCGCGGAGAGCACGGAGGCCGTGACGACGACCACGACGGCAAACGAGTAGGTGTAGCTTGTGAAGACGAGGGGCAGGCGGACGGTCTCGGTGTTGACCGAGGTGACGATGACCGTCGCGAATCCGGTGCCCAGCACCAGGCCGAGCGGCACGGCGAGGCAGGCGAGGATCACCAGCTCGACGACAATGATCGCGCCTACTTCGCGTTGCGTCATGCCGATGACGCGCAGGGTGGCGAGTTCCCGCGCGCGTTCCGCGAGGGAGATGCGGGCGTTGTTGTAGATGACGCCGAAGGCCACGACCACGGAGAATATCAGGTAGATGCTCTGGATGAGGCCCATCATCTGCGCGGTCGTTTCACGGAAACTCTGGCGCATCGTCTCCTTGATCGCGACGGTGCTCACGCGCGGGATGTCCTTCAGCGCCGCGAGGAAGGCCGGCCGCTGCGCCATGTCGAGGCCCAGGCTGACGCCGGTGATCACGTCGCCTTCGCCGAGAAACCGGTTGATCGCGTGCAACTCCATGTAAGCCGCGATGCCGGTGAAATCCTCCGCGAGCGCGACGATGGGGAACGTCATCACGGACCGCTTCCCCTCGAGCGACTCGAGCACAAGCGGGTCCCCGACCTTGGCGCCGAGCACCTCGGCGAGTTTCGCGGAGACAATCACGCCGTCGGAGGGCGGCGGGATTTCCCGGCCCTGATGGTCGACCGCGCGGCTGTGCTGTGAGCCGACGAGGAGACTGCGCAGCCCGATCTGCCGGCTGCGGCCTTGGAAATGAATGCGCACGGCCGCCTGGCGCGACGGTTCGATGCTCGTCACGCCGGGGAGTTGCGCCAGCTCGTGCGCGATGCGGGCCGACGAGGGCTCGGACAGCCCGAGGTTCAGGTCCTGCCGCTGCACGACGTCCCACTTGAAATCCAGGATGTCGGCAATGCCCGCCTTGAACGTGTTCGGCAGGATCAGCAGCGCCGTCGCCAACGCCAAACCCGCGACCGTGAACAGCGCCTGGATGGGACGCCGCTCGAGGTTGCGCACCGCGATGCGGAATGAATGCGAGAGCAGTCGCTTCAGCCCGAGCCGCTCGATGCGCGAGGGTTCGTAGCTGGCGGGCGGTTCCGGCCGCATGGCTTCCGCCGGGGGCAGGCGCGCCGCCTTCCGCACCGCGCTGAAGACGCCGGCGGTCACCGCGCCGAGGCCGACGGTGAGCGCAATCGCCACCGCCTGCCCGTCCAGGCGGAAATGAAGTTCGGGAAACTTGAAGAACAGCTCGTACATCACGACGAGTTTGTGTCCGAGCACGATGCCGCCCAGCAGGCCCAGCACGACGCCGCCGACGACCATCACGAACGCAAACTTCAGGTAGTGGCCGACGACCTGCCGGTTCGTGAAACCGAAGGCCTTGAGGATCGCGATCTGCTCGCGTTGCAGCGAAAGCAGCCGCGTCAGCACCGCGTTCGTCATGAACGCCGCGACGCTCAGGAAAATCGTGGGGAAGCCGACGGACAGGATCGTGAGGACGCGAATCTCGTCCGAGACGCGAATGTGCGAAGGGTGGTCCTTGCGACCGTACGCGCCGCGCCCGCCGTACGGTTTGAGCAGGCGGTCGACCTCGGCGATGACGGGTTTCTCCGCGGCGCCCGGAGCGAGGGTCACTGAGACATGGTTGAATGCCCCGTACAGGTCCCACGCGGTGGCGACTTCCTTGTAGGTCATCCAGAAGATGCCGTACGTGCGGCTGTCCGGCAGCGCCGCGCCGGGACGCGATTCGAAAATGTACTCCGGCGACAACACGATGCCCGCCACACGAAAGGTTTGGCGCCGGCCATTGAGCAGCATGGCGAGCGTGTCGCCCGGATTCAGGCCGTTGGCCTTGGCAAAGGCCTCGCCGACGAGCACCTCGCCCCGCGAACCCGGGGAGAGCCACGCGCCGCGCCGCAGGAAAAGGCGGTTGAGTTCCGGCGCGCCGAAATCCGGGAGCGAGCGGACCAAGCCACTGGCGGGTTCCGCCAGTCCCGGCAGGTCGAGCGTCACCGGCACCGCCAGGTCGGTCTGGACCATGGCGACCCCGGGCAGCGCCGCCAGCCGGGCGCCGAGGTCGTTCGGCGCGCGTTTCAAGGACGCGAAAATCTCCGCGAAGTGATGCCCCTGGTAGTATTCCGCCCGCGTCACCTCGAGTGAGTGGATCAGGCTGCGCGCCATGATGAGCATCGCGAGCCCGCACGCCATCACGACCGACACCGCGGCGGCCTGGCCCTTGAGACGGGTCAGGTCGCGGAGGAGTTTGCGATCGAGGTGGGGAAGCATGGGAGACGGCCCAAGTGCCAAGTATCAGGTGGCAAGTGGCAAGGGAGCCGGGCAACCGAGGGGAGAGGTGCTACGCTGGGTCATTCGTTGTTACTTGATCCTTGTCCCTTGTTACTTTCCGGAATCACCACTGCAGTGATTTCGGTTCAGCGGGCTTCTCATTGCGCGTTTCCGATTGCACGCGGCCGTCGGAGAAACGGATCACGCGGTCGGCCATGTCGGCCATGACGGCGTTGTGGGTGATGATCACGGTGAGCGTGCCGAGCTCGCGGTTGGCGCGCTGGATCGCCTCGAGGACGACGATGCCGGTCTTCACGTCGAGCGCGCCGGTGGGTTCGTCGCAGAGCAACACCTCCGGCCGCTTCGCGATCGCGCGGGCGATGGCGACGCGCTGTTGCTCGCCGCCGGAAAGCTGCGCGGGGAAATGGTCCATGCGCGGCGCGAGCCCGACCATGGTGAGCGCCGCCTCGGGCGCGAGGGGGTTGGTGGCGAGTTCCGTGATCAATCCGACGTTTTCGCGCGCGGTGAGGCTGGGGATGAGGTTGTAGAACTGGAAAATGAAGCCGACCGATTCGCGGCGATAGCGCGTCAGGCGTTCCTCGTCGGCATGCGTCAGGTCGACATCCCGGTAACGCAACGTGCCGCTCGTCGGGATATCCAGTCCGCCGAGCTGGTTGAGCAGGGTGGTCTTGCCCGAGCCCGACGGTCCCAGCAAAACGACGAGTTCGCCGGCGTGGAGATCGAGGTCCACCCCCGCGAGGGCCCGCACCTCGGCGCTGCCGCTGCCGTACACCTTGGTCAGGCCCCGCACGTGAAAGACCGGCTCACGGGCAGCGGGGGCGGCGGGGCGGGCGGTTGGGTTCACGGGAGCCGCACACTAGGCACGGAGACCGGTGGCGCAACTGAAAGCCCGGAGGGCCGTGGGGCTTTTGAGCCTGGATGATAGGCCACTGAAGCCGCCGTGTTAGCGTCTGGGCCGGTCGGCCAAGGGGCGCCCTCCGGGTGGAACCCGGCCTTCGGACGGGTTGGGGTAACTGTGTCCGCACGGCACCGGGGGCGCCTTCATTCGCGTCCAGGCGAAGGGCCCGGAATTCACGGACGCTTTTTGGCAGGAAAATCTCGCCGCGCCCGGCCGGCTGGTTTGTGCTGCAGGTCCTATGAATCGGACTGACCGGCTTGTCGCGATGGTGCTGCACCTGCAGGGGCGGCGGGTCGTGCGCGCGGCGGAACTTGCGGAACATTTTGGCATCACGGAACGCACGGTCTATCGCGACATCGCCGCGCTCGGCGAGGCGGGCGTGCCGATTTCCGGCGAGGCCGGGGTGGGTTACAGCCTGCTCAAGGGTTACCAACTGCCGCCGGTCATGTTCACCGCCGAGGAAGCGGTGTCGCTTTTCGTGGGCGGCGAGTTGGTGAAGCAATTCACGGATGCCTCGCTGCAGGCCCCGATGGTGTCCGCTCTCGACAAACTGCGCGCGGTCCTGCCGCGGGACCGCCAGGACCACGTCGAGCGGCTGGTCGCGCGCACTGTTGTTTATGGACAGTCCTCGCGGCGCTCCTCACCCCAGGCGGCCGGCCAGCAATGGCTGCTGCCGGTGCAGCAGGGTGTCGTGCTCCGGCGGGTGTTGCGCCTGGCCTATCAGGGACGCGAGCGCGAGGAAACGGCGCGGGACGTCGAGCCGCTGGGCGTGGTGTTTTATGGCGGCGCCTGGTACCTCGTGGCGTGGTGCCGCCTGCGCACCGACTACCGTCATTTCCGCATCGACCGGATCCGCCGCCTCGAGTTGTCGCCCGAGAAATTCGAGCCCCGCGAAGGGTTTTCCTTCAAGGAGCACATGGAGAAGTCCTCCGCCCGCGAACAAACCCTGCCGGTGCGCGTATGGTTCCACCGCTCGGTGCAGGAGCGTGCGCAACGCGAGAGCTACGCGACCCTCATCGAGGAAAAATCGCGCGATGGCGGCGCGGAGTTTTCCCTGTATGCCTGGTCGCTGGAGTGGATGGCCCTCTGGATCCTGTCCTTCGGCGAGAAAGCCGAGGCGATCGCCCCGGCCAAGCTTCGCGCCCTGGTGCGCGCCGAGGCCGAAAAGATCGCGGCCAAGCACGGTTGAGGGAGACCAAGTAACAAGGAGCAAGGATCAGGTAACAGGGGAGTAGTCCCGGAATCCTCAAGCGGTCGGTGTTCCGGAGGTCCGTTGCTTGATACTTGTTACCCGTCGCTTGTCACTTTTCCCCACCGCCTCCTGACATAGGGCTGTCAGCACCCTCTGTTAGTATGCGGTCATGCAATACCCCTTCCTTCGCCGGTGGCCGGTCCTGGGTTTGTTCGCGACCGGATTGACGCTTTCCTTTGTGCCGGCCAGCGCCGGTCCCAACGACGACGCGCGGATCGTCGCCGCGCTGGACACGGAGTTCCAAGCGGCCGTGAAACGCAATGACGCGGCGACCATCAAACGCATCCAGGCGGACGACATGATCCTGATCACCGGGCGCGGCGCGGTCTTCACGAAGGCCGACCATGTGGCGGCCGCCGAGAATCGGGAGCGGATCTACGAAATTCAGGACGAACTGCCGGGCACGCAGACCGTGCGGGTGTGGGGCGACACGGCGGTCGTCACCGCTTTGCTGCACATCAAGGGCGTCGCCAAGGACGGCAAGGCCTTCGACTACAAACTGTGGTTCAGCGACACGTACGCCCGCACGGCCGCGGGGTGGAAATACGTTTTTGGCCAGGCCTCGCTGCCGTTGCCGGCGGAGGCGCACTGATTCTTCCCATGATTAAAGGACTTCGCACTGCCGCCTATCCCGCCGCCGACCTCGCCCGCGCGAAGGCTTGGTACGCCGACGTGTTTGCAACGGCTCCCTACTTTGACGAGCCGTTCTATGTGGGCTTCAACATCGGCGGCTTCGAGCTGGGTCTCATTCCCGGTGCGCCCACGGCGCGGCCGGCGGGTGGGGTGGTGGTTTATTGGGGCACCGAAGATGTGGCTGCCGCCTGCGCACGCTGCCTGGACCGCGGCGCGACCGCCCACGAACCGCCGAAGGATGTCGGCGGCGGCATCACGGTCGGGTCGGTGCTTGACCCATTCGGCAACATCCTGGGTTTTATCCAAAATCCCCACTTCGATCCCCGCGCCGTCAAATAGTTGGGTGGTCGCTCCACCCTAAGTTAGGTGGAACGCCGGCTGCTTTTCCTTCCTCAAACACGATAATCCTCTGCCTTCACCCATGAACATCCAGACGTTCACCATCACGGTCGCTGCCCCGCGCGAAACGGTTTTGAATTTTTTGGCCGACATCGAAAACCTGCCCAAATGGGCCGATGCCTGGTGCGAGCGACTCATGCTCCAGCGCGGCCGCTGGTGGGCGTTTACGGCGGAGGGTGAACAGGTCGTCGATCTTGAAACCAGCGCCGGTACGGGCGTCATCGATCTCCGCGCCGGGCCTTCCCCCGATCGCTTCCGCCACACCCCAATCCGCGTTGTGGCCTTGGGCGTGCGCCGTAGCCTGGTGACGTTCACCTTGATCGAGGGGCCCGACGAGGGCGTCACGGATTTCGTCCGCCGTCGCGCGCTGCTGCAGGCGGCTGCGGATGGCTTGGTGGCGCGATTCGGGGGCGGTGACGTCCACGTGGCGCCGGCCCTGGCCGAGCTCGGGCTGAATTAGCCGCCGGCGGCACGAGTGGATTGCCCGGGACCTGGCGCCCGGTCGCAAACGATCGCGGCATTGCGCCGCAGCGGGTGCCTACGCAGTTCCATCTTCCGCGCCGTGCGTTGGCAACCACCAGGCCGCCACCGCCGCGCAGAACGCGAGGACGCCGGCCCAGAGCAGGGCTTGGCGAAAATCGCCGACCGGGGCGAGCCAGCCGAAGACGATGGACGCGATCGCGGCGGCGATGCGGCCGATGTTGTAGCAAAAGCCGGCGCCGGTGGTGCGTAGCAGGGTCGGGAACAGCGGCGGCATGTACATCGTGAACAAGGCGAACACGCCGCCGAAAAATCCCCCGAGGGGCAGCCAGAACCACGCGAGCGCGTCGAAGCTGCGTGGCACGATGAATGCGCCGACGATGCTGGCCCCGAGTCCGACGAAAAGCAGCAGGATGGCGCGCGGGTTGCCGAACCGCTGGGCCAGCCAGCCGGCGCCGAAGTTGCCGAGGATTGAACTGAAATTGAAAACGAAGAACGCGGCGGACACGAGTTGCGTGATCTCGGACGCCGGCGTCTGGGCATTGGCGAGGACCTTGCGCAGGTGTTGCGTTTGCCAGAACAGGTACATCCAACACGCGGACAGGCCCAGCGCGCAGACCAGCGTGGTGCGGAGCGCGATGGAGCGGACCGCGCCCTTGAACAGGTCGGCCGCCCCAGGGTTGTGGTGCCCCACGGCTTCCTCGGCTTTCGCCCAGGTCTCGGGCTCGGGCACGTGTCGGCGGATCCAGAAAACCAGGAAGGCGGGAATCACGCCGATGAGAAACACCCAACGCTCCGAACCGGGCGGCATCCACCGCATCAGCAGGCCGACAAAGATCGCGCCACCGAGCACGCCGAAGTTCACGCCGGTCTGGAGCACGGCGGCCATCCACGGACGCCATTGCTTCGGCCACGTTTCCGCCAGGAGCGAAGCGCCGACGGCCCACTCACCGCCAATGCCGACGGCGGCGATGAAACGAAAAATCATCAACTGCCACCATGTCTGCGCGAACGCACACAAGCCCGTGCACAGCGCGTAGGTGAGCACCGTCAGGGCCAGCGCGCGGCTGCGGCCCAGCAGGTCGCCGATGCGGCCGAAAAAGGCACCGCCTACCGCCCAACCAATCAGGAAGGCGCCCTGGATGAACGCGGCCTTTTCCTTCACCTCCGGGTGTGCTCCATTCGGGACGGCGAGCAGTTGCACCACCAGCGGCGTGGCGACCAGCGTGTAGAGGTGCAGTTCCAAGCCATCGAACATCCAGCCGAGCCAGGCCGCGGCTCCGGACTTCCATTGGGCGGGGGATAGGTCACGCAGACGCGTGGCTTCACGCGCCGGGGGGGTGTGCATGGGCCGCGAGCTTGCGCAGGGCATCCGCCGGCGCGAGCCCGGATTGTGTCACCGTCGTCCGGGCGCGATCAGGCCTGCAACAAACCTTCCAGATCCAGGCGGGCCGTCACCATGGCCAGCGAGCCATCGGCGTTGCGCGGCCACTCGGCTTCCGGCCGGTCGCGATAGAGTTCGACGCCGTTCTCGTCGGGGTCGCGCAGGTACAACGCTTCGCTGACGCCATGGTCGGACGCGCCGTCGAGGGGATAGCGGGCCTTGATCAGCCGGCGCAGCGCGTCGGCGAGGTCGCGGCGGGTCGGGTAAAGGATTGCCGTGTGGTAAAGCCCCGTCGTGCCGGGCGGCGGCGGCGACCCGCCGAGGCTCTCCCACGTGTTCAAGCCCAGGTGGTGGTGATAGCCACCCGCGGAAATGAACGCCGCCTGCCCGCCATATTTCTGCATCAGCTGGAAACCCAGCACGCCGCAATAGAAGTCGAGGCTGCGCTGCAGGTCGGCGACCTTGAGATGCACGTGCCCAATGCGAGCACCGGCGGCAATGGGCGAGGAGGTGGCGGGAGCAGTCATGCCCGCACCGTACCCCGGAGAAACCGGAAAACAAGCAAATAGTTGCATGCACAACTAAAGTTCTGTCCCGAATGTAGGAGCCTGTTTACCGGCGATTCCCGACGCGCGCCGACCGAGGTCGCTCGAATCGCCCGTAAACGGGGTCCTACACCAACCCAAAAATGATACTGACCCGAAATCATCCGCCTGCACACTACGGGCATTCCCATGCAAAAGTTCCTCCGGCTCGAATTCATCGACAGCAGCCCGGACGTCGCGTTGTTCCTGCTGCGGGTCTGGCTGGGCGGCTCCATGCTCTGGCTGCACGGCTGGGGCAAGCTGCTGAATCTGTTTCACGGCAAACTGTCTTTTCCTGATCCGCTCGGCCTCGGGTCGACGCCGAGCTTCCTGCTGACGGTGTTCGCCGAGGTGATCTGCTCGCTGCTCCTGGTGATCGGGCTCTGCACGCGCTGGGCCGCGCTGATCCTGGCGTTCACGATGGGCGTCGCCTTCTTCATCGTGAACAAGACCGATTGGAAAGACGGCGAACTCGCCTGGCTCTACTTCGGCGGGTTCCTGGTCCTGTTCTGTGCGGGAGCCGGGCGGTTTAGTGTGGACCGGAAGTAGGGTAGGGCGGTGACTCCGTCACCGCCGCCGCGGCGGATGGAGTCCGCGCCCACCTTTCGCTTTCTTCGTCCCATCATCCAAATCCGGGTCGAACGCTCGGTCGGTGGGCTTGGCCGGCTCCTGAACTGACGTCACCCAAAGCGCGCGGACTTGCTCAACGCTCAGTTTCGCAGCTGGCGCGAACTGTTCGCCGGCCGCGTAGTCGAGCAGTGACCGGCGAAGCTGCTTCGCACCCGGGCTCTCGCCGTCGAGCGGGATCGCCGAGACCAGCAGTTTGCCCGGGCCAACGGCGCACTCGAAAATCACACCCAGTCGCCAGTTCCGGTTCCAGTCGTCGATCGCGGCGACGATTGGTTTCAGCTCGCGCGGCGCGCCGGCGAGGTTCACCGAACGCACGTCGTCGACCAGCGGCGTCCATTGCCAATCGCACGCCTCGGTGGAGGGAAACTTCGCCAGCGCAGGGTGAGCCGAGTCCACGAGCAGGCCCATCATCGCGTCGAAGCGCGGCGTCATGTTGCGCGGCGGGCGCACGGTCATCTGGATATTCCAGAACACCGGCGTGCGCTTCATCGGCGGGCTGCGGCGCGGATCGAGTTCGGCGCGGGCCGGCGTGAACACCACGCGGCCGCCGGCGGCGAGCTTCGCTTCCGCTTCCGACCAAACACTGGTCACGAGCACCGCCGCCGCCGCCGGAGTCTCGGCTGCGGGGGGATAAACCCAGAAATTCCAATCGTTCTCAAATGTCGTGCCGGTGAGGCCCACGACGAGCTTGTACGCTGCGGGCGCGGGCAACGAGGCGAGCGGCGCGTCGATGCGGCCGAGCGGAAGATTTTTGCCGATCGGGTGCGCCTGCGCGGGCCACTGGCCACCGGCGACGGCGTTGCCGCGGGCGTCGATGATTTTCCAATAGGCCGTCGTGGTGGCCGGCAGCGGCTGCGGTCCGAAGTGATAGAGTTCGGTCTCCGCGGTGAGTGTATCGGCGGATGTAAACGTGCGCCGGGCCAGGCGGGCGAGCGGGACGGTCGGCCCGCTGAAGCGACGGAACTCTTCCGCCGTCACGTAACCCTTCGATTCCCAGAACGCATCCAGCAGGCCGATCAACGCCGTGCCCTGCCCGAGGTAGTCATGCAGGTCGAGCATCTGGAAACCGGCGAGCCCGGGGGTGCGGAGGTTGGCTTCGATGTCCTCCTTGTAACACATGAGTTGGAAGCGCCCCGACGCGTGGGCAAACGCCCGGTTGAATTCAAGCACGCCGGTCTGCTCGGCAATGTGGCGGAAGATCCGGTAGTTGCCCGGACGCATGTAGCCCGTGAACTTTTCGATCACGCTGAAGTCCGGATAGGCGCACCACTGGCCGATTTCGTGGGCGAGGACCGGGATGTGGACATCCGCCAGCGCCGCGCGGTAGTCGCGTCCAAACCAGCCGGTCTGGTTGCGCAGCTCGCCCATGTTGCGTGGGTCCTTGCCATAGCGCACGAGGGACGCGAACTGCGCGCCGCCCTCGACCTGGCCGCGACGGAACCAGCCCGTGCCGGCGGAATACAGACGTCGCGGATCCTTCTCGTACCAGGATTTCGCCCACGCGGGCGTGACCTTTTCGTAGTCGCCGGCCGGCTCGTTCGCGGGTGAGAACAGCACGAATGACGGGTGGTTGCCATAGGCGCGCAGCAGGCGCGGCGTTTCCTCCTCCATGTACTTCGTGTAGGTGCTGCCGGGATTGAACGGCACCCACAGGCCGAGCTCAGGTTGCAGGTAGAAACCCAGTTCGTCGGCGGCGATGAAGGCGGCCTCGGGCGGACACCAGGAATGGAAACGCATGCCGTTCAATCCGTGGGCCTGGCAGGTGCGGATGATCTTTTTCCAGGCCTCGACGTCCGTCGCCGGATACCCTGTGAGCGGAAAATCCCCGCCGAAATGTGTGGTGCGCAGATTCACGACGCGGCCGTTGATGAGCAGGTCCTTGTCATTCCACGTCACTTCGCGCAGGCCAAAGGTGACGGTGCGCGTGTCGTCAGCCTGCGGCCCCTTCAGCGTGACCGTCAGCGATTGCAACTCGGGGGAAAACTCGTCCCACGGGCGGGCGCGGTCCCCGAGGGGCACTTCGAGTTCCGCCCAGCCACCGTAGTCGTCCCATTTGACGGATGTCTGGCGACCGCCGGCCGCAATGGTGCCGGTGCCCGCGAGCCCCGTGATGTTGCCAAGGGTTACCTTTACCACGGCCGAGCGGTTGGCGAGGCGCGGGAAGACCTGCACGTCGTGCAGGTACACCGGCGTCGTCGCGCGCAATTCGATGCGGCCAACAATGCCATTCCAGGTGCTGCCGAGTGCGTCGGAAATCGCGTGGCTGTCGACCGCATGGCCGTCGTTCTGCGGGTCGCGGACGATCTGGCGGTTGTCGACGCGGATGGTCAGCCGGTGGCGGCCCGGGTGGGCGAGTCCGAGTTCGTATTCGTGGGGCGCGACGAGGCTGTTGTTCGAGCCCAGCTTTTGGTCATCGAGCCAGACCGTGGTTTCCCACCGCGGCCGTTCCAGAAAAAGTTGGAGCCGCCGGCCGGCCCATGCCGCGGGAATCTCGACGTCCCGCTGGTACCAAGCCGCACCCAGATAATGTTTGGGCGGCTGGGCGAGGAAGGGGACCTCGACCTTCCCGGGCTGGGAAAACTTCTCGCGCAGCTCGGCCGGTTGCAGTTTCCACCACGCGTCGCCGAGGGCGACGACCCACGGGGTGTCCGTGGCGATGTCGTTGCCGTAGCCTTGGGACTGCAACGCGCCCGGCAGCCGGATCCGGTCGGACAGGTCGCGCCGGAACCAGGCTTCCGTCACGCCGGCATCGGCGCGATCCAAGGCGAAGCGCCAGTCGCCCTCGAGCGCCTGCGTGATGGACTGGGCGGACAGCGTTGCGCTGGAGAGGATTGCGCCGAGCAGGCAGCCGGACGCGAAACGGGGTAGGAGTCGCATAGGCCGGCAGGTGAGTGGAATCCCGCGGGAAAAGCCAGTCGCAGGGAAACTGACGGTCAACCTGCGGAAGCGGGATTGCCATTGGTTGCGAATCGGGTACAGGTCTCCACCCAGCGACAGCCGTTCGTTCCCCTCCAACCCCGAACCCCGTTACCCGATGAATGTCTCCACGCTGCGGCTCTGCGCCGCCCTGTTTGTGGTCGTTCCCGCGAGCTCGCTGATGGCCCAGCGGTCCGCTGTTCCCGAAACCCCCACGATGCGCCTGATGGCGCTTGAGCTTTTGGCCCGCAACGCCAACGAGGCCTCCGAACGCGCCGAACTCGCCGCCTCGCGGCCCGTGAAGCCGGCGCCCTTGTCCGCGGCGAATTTCGACGCCAACAAGGACGGCAAACTCGACGACAAGGAATTTGCCGCCTGGACCGCGGAGCTGCGCAAGGTGGCGACGCGGACGCCGGCCGCCATGAAGAAGTTCGATACCGACAAGGACGGCGCGCTGAGCGATGCGGAGTGGTCCGCCGCGGTGACCGAACTTTTTGGGGAACGCTAGAGGTCCGCTGGTTTCGTCGGGCGTGCGGAGCGCCCGTCACTCACTCCGCAACGCGTCCACCGGATTGACCCGCGTGGCGCGTCGCGCCGGCAGCAGGCAGGCGACGAGGCCGATCGCGCCGAGCCCGGCCACGCCGGCGGCGATCACCCATGGATCGACGGCCGTGACGCCGGTGAGCAGGCTGCCCAGCAATTTGCCGGTGGCAAAAGTGAGTCCGAGCCCGGCGACCAGTCCGATGCCAACGGCGGCGCCGCCGTATCCGAGCATCCAGCGCAGGATCATCCCGGCGTCGGCCCCGAGGGCCATGCGGACGCCGATTTCCTGGGTCCGCTGGGTCACCGTGTAGCTCATCACGCCCAGGATCCCGAGTGCGGCCAGGGCGACCGCGGTCAAGGCAAAGCCCGTCGTCAGCATCAACGTCACCCGCCGCGGCGCGGTTTGCCGGGCGATTTGTTGCTCCAGCGTGGACGGCTGGTCCGGCGCCAGCTCGGCATCGAGCTTGTGCGTCGCCGCAATCGCCGCGCGGCCCACGGGGGCGGGGTCGCCTTCAAACTGCAGCACCGCTGAAAGCCGCGCGCGGGGTTGCTGGGCGAGGGGGAAATAGGCCAGCGGCTGCGCCTTGCTCTCAAATCCGCGCGGCCGCACGTCCGCGACCACGCCAACGATCGTCGCGGAAGCCGGCGGGGCGCCGTGGGTGGCGGTGCCGGGCGCCGTGACCGGCGTGCCGAGCGTCAGGCCCTGAGGGTAGTATTGTTTCACGAACGATTCGTTCACGAGCGCCACAAGCGGGGCGTCGGCACCGTCCTGTTCCGTGAAGACGCGCCCCTCGCGGAGCGCGATGCCGGTGGCACGGAAGTAATCCGGCGTCACGGCGGCGACCGCCATCGATTGGGGCGCGCTGCTGCCGGAAGCGTTGGTATTGCCGGTTGAACCCGGGCCGCCCGAGGAAAACACGACCTGTTGGTAAGGCGAAAGTGGCGGAGCGTCCGTGAGGGCGGCGGTTTTCACGCCGGGAATCGCGCTCAAGGCGGTCAGCCAGCGGGCGGCGAAGTCCCGTTGCTGCACCGGGGTCCCGTAGCGCCGCGGGAGCGCGAGGTTCGCGGTGAGGACGTCGCGCGTCCGATAGCCGAGCTCGGTTGCATAAAGTTGGTAGATGCTCTTTGCGAGCAGGCCCGTGTTGATGGCGAGCACAAGGGCCAGGGCGACTTCCAGGGCGACCAGTCCCTGGCGCCAACGCTGTCCGCCGGGCGAACTCTGGTGGCCGCCCTCCTTCAGGGTTTCGAGCAGATCGACGCGGCTGCCCGCGATCGCCGGCGCAAGGCCGAAGCCGAGGCCGGCGACCATCGCCACCACGAAGGCGAAGCCGAGGACGGTGGCGTCGACGCCGACGGGGTTGACGCGCGGCAGGTAGTCGGCGAGCCAAACCGTCAGGGCGCGCGTGCCCCCCCACGCGAGCAGCAAGCCGAGGGCGCCGCCCGCGAGGGCCAAGAGGAGATTCTCGGCCAGCAATTCCATGCCCAGCCGGGCGGGCGAGGCGCCGAGCGCGGCGCGGACGGCGGTGTCCCGCCGGCGTCCGGCGGCTCGCGCCAGTTGCAGGTTGGCGAGATTGGCGCAGGCGATCAGCAGGACGAAACCCACGGCGCCAAACAGCAGCCAGAGCGTGGTTCGGGACTGTTTGACCAGTTGTTCCTGCAAGGTCACGAGCGAGACCGCCGCGTCGGCAAAGGGCGGACGGAATCGCGGCGCTCCCGGCGCGGCCGGGCCGGCGGGTCCCGCCCCAGGACCTTGCGGCGGCGGGCCGCCCTGGATGCGCACTCCTTGCGGACCTCCGGCGGGTCCGGCGCCCGGTTGCGGGCCGGGGCCGCGGAAACTGTTCACGAGGTTGTCCCAGAATCCTGTCGACAGGGTGTCGAGCTCGCGTTGGGCGACGGCGAGGGATGTGCCCGGCAGCAACCGACCGAAGACCCGGATCATCGTGATCCGCAGCTGGCCCGGCGCGTTGGGCAACACGGGTAGCGGCCGCCAAAACTGCACGGGTTCGATGAATTCGAACGACGGCGGGAGCACGCCGATGATGGTGTGCGCGACGTCGTCCAGCTTAACGACCTGGCCAATGGCACTTTCGTCGCCGTTGAACCGCGCCTGCCACGCCGCGTGGCTGAGGATGGCCGTCGGCGGCGCCCCGGGTTTCAGGTCGTTCTCGTCGAAGAGCCGGCCGCGCCAGGCACTGACGCCCAGCAACGGAAAAAATCCGCCGGTTACCGCGGCGGCCGGCACGCGGATCGCCCCGTCGCCGCGCGACAAGGTCGCCGAGTTGTTGCGATAGCCCGCGAGCGCACGAAACGACTTTGGCACCGCCTCGGTCCAGGCGAGAAATTCGTTGTCCGGCATCATGTCGCCGTTGCCCGGCATCTGCGCCGCTGCGTCGCGCGCGATCTTTCGCACCATCACAAGGTCGCCGGGCTCGGGATAGGGGAGCGGTTTGAGCAGCACGGCATTGACGACGCCGAAGATGGCGGTGTTGGCGCCGATGCCGAGGGCGAGCAGGAGGATGATCAGCGAACTAAAAGCCGCGTGGGCACGCAGCTGCCGGAAGGCGGATGACAGGAGGTCCATACAGGTGGGGGATGTGCAGCGCTCGGGGCGCTTCCTGTAAGCGCCGCCCGCCCGCGCTTTTGTCTGCCAATTTTGCGCGGCCGGGAGCTTCCGGTACTGGCGCCCTTCCCGTCGCCGGCTTCCGGCTCAGGTCTTCGCGCTGTTGTCGGAGGTAAGATGCACGCGCCGGCGCATCGCCGTGTAGTTGCGGATCTGCGCTGCGAAATCCTTGTTCTTCACGAGCACGGCATTGGCGGGCTTGCCGGCGTTGCCCCGCTCCTCCGTGGCCGCGGCCGTCGCGATGAGCACCAGCAACTCCGCCTTTTCCGGCAGGCGCTGCGCGGGGAAGCGCGCATGCGCCGTCAGCCAGCGCAGCGTGTTTTCAAAGGGAGTGGGAGCAGGAGCGGTCACGCCGCGAGACTGCAGGCACCGGGCGCGGGGAGTCAAACGGACTTCTGTCCCGGCACGCGCCCCGGGGCGTCCGGCCCTCGTGGGAAGCGGCATCTGCGGGATTGCACCCGTCCGGGTGAAGCCTACGTTCGCCCGTTCCCATGGCATCTTTGCTCAACCTGCTCGACGTCAGCCTGCACTTTGGCGGTCCGGCGATCCTCGAAAAAATCAATTTTCAGATCGATCCCGGCGAGCGCGTGTGCCTGCTCGGGCGCAACGGCGCGGGCAAGTCGACGCTCATGAAGGTGATCGCCGGGGAAATGCAGCCGGACACGGGCGACGTGTTTCGTCCGCCGGGCTCAATTTACCGCCGGTTGAACCAGGAGGTGCCGACGGACCTGCACGGCAGCGTGCATGACATCGTCGCGGCCGGCCTCCGGCCCAACGACGACCACCATGAGGAGGAGTGGGAACGGGACGTCCGCGTGGAGGACCTCATCACCGCAATCGGGCTGACGCCCACGCAGGAGTTCTCGCAATTGTCCGGCGGCCTGAAGCGCCGCGCCCTGCTGGCGCGGGCGCTGGCCGCACAGCCGGACCTGTTGCTGCTCGACGAGCCGACCAATCACCTTGATCTCGAATCAATCCTCTGGCTCGAGGAATTCCTGCTCGAGAAGAAGCCCACGCTGTTCTTCGTCACGCACGACCGCGCGTTTCTGCGTCGGATTGCGACGCGCATCGTGGAACTCGACCGCGGCCGGCTCGCGGGCTGGGCGTGCGACTACGACACTTACCTCGTCCGCAAGCAGGAGGTCCTCGAGGCCGAGGAGAAGCAGCGCGCCGCGTTCGACAAGAAGCTCGCCCAGGAGGAGGAGTGGATCCGCCGCGGGGTGAAGGCCCAGCGCTCCCGCGCCACCGCGCGCATCAACGCCCTCAAGGCCATGCGCGCCGAGGCGCGCGCGCGGCGCGAGCGCGTGGGCAACGCCAACATCAAGGTCACCGAGGCCGAGCGCACCGGCGTGAAGGTCATCGAGGCGGAGAATGTCGCCTACGCCTGGCCCGATGGAAAGACGGTGCTCAAGGACTTCAGCATCACGATCCAGCGCGGCGAAAAGATCGGCATCCTCGGGCCCAACGGCGCGGGGAAGACGACGCTCATCAAGCTGCTGCTCGGCCAGCTCCAGCCGACTTCCGGCTGGATCAAGCACGGCACCAATCTCGAGGTCGTGTACTTCGACCAATTGCGCGCCCAGATCGACGACAACAAGACCGTCGCGGACAACATCGCGAACGGCAACCCGACCGTCACGATCGAGGGCCGCACGCGGAACGTCATCAGTTACCTGCAGGATTTCCTTTTCGAGCCCGCCCGCGCCCGCACGCCCGCGCGCGTGCTGTCGGGCGGCGAGCGCAACCGCCTGCTACTGGCGCGGCTCTTCACGCAACCCGCCAACGTGCTCGTGCTCGACGAACCCACGAACGACCTCGACGCGGAAACGTTGGACCTGCTCGAGGATTTGCTCGTCGAGTTCCAGGGCACGCTGCTGCTGGTGAGCCACGACCGCGAATTCCTCGATGAAGTCGTCACCAGCACGCTCGTGTTCGAAGGCGACGGCCATCTCGGCGACTATGTCGGTGGCTACACCGACTGGCAGAACGAGAAAAAGAAACAGGCGGCGCGAAAAGCCGACACCAAGGTGGAACCCGCCCGGAGCGCGGGTTCGCCCGGCGGCGACAGGGACGGGCGCGGGGTCTCAGGCTCTCCGAAGCGGAAACTCACCAACAAGGAGCGCCAGGAACTCGAAACCCTGCCGGCGAAAATCGAGGCCTTGGAAAAGGAGCAGGCGGAGTTGTCCGCTAAGCTGTCCGATCCGTCTTTCTATAAGAAGGAGGCGGCGAAGTTCGCCGAGGTGAAGCTGCGACTCGAAACCGTCGAGCGCGAACACGCGAAGGCGTTCTCACGCTGGGAAGAGCTCGAAGCCGCAAAGTGACACGTAGCCACAGGCCCCCGTGCCTGTGGAGATTGGGTCGGGAGCCGAGAGTCCCAGAAACGGCAGGCAGGGACGCCTGCCGCTACGGGCTAGTTGCCGCCGCGGCGACCGCGTGGGCCGCGGTTCGGTTCCTTGGGATCGGCGGGCGGCAGTTCCGCTGGGAGGCGGTCGCCGACAAGGCCGAGCATGGCAATGGTCTCGAGGCCGCTTTGCGCGGCGCCGTTGGTGCCGGCGTAGCCTTCGTCGATGGGATTCAGCACATCGGCACCGGCCACGCGTTGCAGGGTCCGGTTGCGGAAGCCGCCGCGCGCCGTGCGGAGCAGCGCGTCGACGCCGGCCTTTTGGAAGGCCTCGTTCTTCGTTTTGAAGTAAACGTAGGCCGCCAGGCGGCCGTCGCGGACGTAGGCCGCGTCGCCGCCCTCGGTGCCGGTTTTCATGTCGCGCTCGAGGACGTCTTTCGGGGCGTTGTAGAGGCGACAGTATTGCAGCCAGAGTTTTTGCCAGCGCGGATCATCGAGCATCAGGTTCAGCTCAAACACGACTTCGGCGCCGCCCATGATGGTGGCGAGGTTGTACACGCCGGCCTCGTCGCTGAGTTGGAAGAGTTTTCCCGTGGCGGGATCATAGCCGAACACGAGGTTCTTGCCCGTGCGCAGGCCCAGCGGCATGGCGTTGAGACTCTCCACGCCGGCGAGGATCTTGTCGCGCCACTTCGTATCGCCGGTGCGCTCCCACTCGGTCATCCAATTGCCCAGGAAGGCGAGCCAGTCGGGCCCGAGACGCACGCGGGTGGGGGCGATCTTCCGCTCGGCGTCCGTGATGGGTTGGGCGAGTCGCATCGGATCGTAGTCGATGGTCTTGTAATCCGCGTTGAGCATCTCGCGCATGACGTCGCCCGTGCGCTCGTCGGCCGTCAGGTAATAGTAGAACCGCCGGTAGCCCGCCTGGCTGATGCGGGCCTCCTTCGCCCCGCAGCCCCAGTGGCGCACATTGTGCCGTGAACCAAGGCCGGCGAACTGGCCGAGATGATAGCAGTCCACCTCGCCGGTGTGCCGCGTCATGGCTTCGGCCATCCGGAAAATATCCGCGCGGCCGGACCGCAGGAAACTGTACCAAAGCCACATGTCGGGCCCCAGTTCGGAGTTGGCCCACGCCATGCCGCCGAGGTCGTAGCGCCAGACGTGGCGCTCGTCGTCGAACGAGTGCATGACGTCGCCAAAGTCCCAAAAACCGTACCACCGGTGCTGCTCCGGTTGCGTGAGGTAGAAATTGAGCGTGGCATCGAGCCGCTCCTCGATCGCGGCCTTCACGGGTGTCGAGCGATCCTCGAGGCCCCAGTGTCCGAAGGCCTGCGCCGCGTGGAGCGTTTGCGGCGTGCAGGTCATCACCGCCGGGGCGGCGCCAAGCGCGGCCATTTTGGCCGTGGTCTCCTTCGTGGGAACGTCGGCGGTGGGAAACAAAGTGAGTTCGCTCGTGCGGGCGATGCCGTGCGGCGTGCTGAAACCCGGCTGCACGTCCTCGTACACGGCTTCGAGGCCGTGCGCCTTGGTGTCGTAGTGCCGCAGGTCCATGCCGGGCGCATCGGGTGACCAGAGCCACACGGTCAACGTCGCTTCGCCCGTGGCCATCTTCTGCACCTCGAGCGCGGCGGGATGGGATTGCCAGAAATTCTTCAGGCTGACCGCCAACCCGCCCGACACATCGCCCGCGAAAACCAGCCCCGAGGCCCGGCGGCCGGCGCCCGCGGCGATCCAGGCGCTCTGCGGATTTGTGCGCTTCGTGACGGTGAAGCCGTCGGCGTTCGGCTGCACCAGTTTGAAGCCATCCCACACGGCCCAATCGGCGAGCCAGCCCTGGCTGCGGGCGCTGAGCGCCGCGCGGTTCGGCACGCGCTCGCCCTTGAGTTGCTTGGGATAGACGTCGGCGGTGCCGTTGGGCTCGGCCACAAACCGGCCGCCGCGGCCGACCATCGGCTGGATAGGCTCGGACCACAGGCCCCCGTTCTCGCCGGAAAAACGGACGTGGCGGTTGTGGATTTCCTCACGCAGCGGGACGCCAAATACCACGCCAAGCCCACGGATGAAGTCCCGCTGCTCGTCGCCATCGAAATAAAACGTGTGCACCATCCGGATCGAATCCTGGCCGGCGTAGAAATAGAGTCGCACCGCAAATGGCAGCCAGGCGCGGGCCGATTTGGTTCCGAGGTGCATGCCTTCGATCTTCACGACGGCCCGCACCGGTCCGGATTGCTCGAGCGTCACGCGGTCGATGCGCGTGCCATACGCTTCCCGGGCGGGTGTCTCGTCCGGGCCGCCGTCGGGCCCGGCTTGAACGATTGCGGTCAGTCGGCCGGCGCGCGCCACCACGCGTCCATCGACCCTCAATTGGTCGATCAGGTTGTCACCATGCATTGGGATCACCGCCTGCACGCGGCCGGTGTCGATGAGGTAGGTGGTGTCCGTTCTTTGGACCTTGACGCCCGCCGTCACCGGAGCCGCGTTGTCGGTCGCGCTGAGGCGCAACTCACCCTGGGTGGCGGGTCCGGCGACCGTGGCCACGCCCACCCACTTGAGCGAACCATCGGGCCAGTACGCGAGCGGCCAGGTTTGTGCGGGGAGGGACTTGCCGTCGGCGGTCGTGAGGCTGAAGGCCTGGCCCTTGGGCGCGGCACCGCGCGGCCAGGGCACGCCAAAGCTCACGCCGGTGTCCAGCGGGGCGGGTTGGCCGCCGAGCCACCGGATGTCGGCGGTGAGGGGCGCGGCGGGCGCGACGATCGCGGTGAACGTGAGAACCAGGGCAAGGCGAAGCGACACGGAGTGCATGGGGTGGGGCGCAGGCCAAGACGAAGACAGCGCGATGCCGGTTGCACGCCGAGGAAATTCGTCCGGTAAAATGACTCGCGCGCCGCGCGGGGAAATGCGACGTAGCAGCCATGCGAATCGCGTCCTGGAGTCTGGCTTTCCTCCTGCTGCTGGGCGGGCTCGGCGCCGCCGAGCAGCGGGTGACGATTGCGCCCGGCCTGGCCGGGGCCTGGGTGAAACCCGACCGGGGCTGGAGCGGGCGCACCGTGTTGATGTTTCACGGCTTCGCCTCGGACCTCGACGACGCCGGGGGGCTGTTCAAGCGGACCGCCGCGGCGCTCGCGGCGAAAGGGATCGCCTCGCTGCGGATCAATTTTCGCGGGGAAGGGGACGCGAAGCGCACCAACATCGAATCAACTTTTGCCACGCGGCTGGAGGATGCCGCGGCTGCGTATGCCTGGCTCGTCGAACAGCCGGGTGTAAACGCAAACCGGGTGGGCGCCTGCGGCTGGAGCCTGGGTGCCTCGACCGCGATCGAGATCGCGGGTCAGTATCCCGAGTGGTTCCGGTCGATCGTCGTGTGGTCGAGCCCCAGCGGCGACCAGTTCGAACAGATGACGTTGAGCGCGACCGCGCAGGCGGCCTTGCGAGATGGCCAGGCAACGGAGGACGTCCCGGGTTGGAAAAAAATCACGACGAAGAAGGAGTTCTACCTGAGCTTTCGCGGGGTGGATTTGAACAAGTCGCTCGCGAAATATCCCGGGGCGTTTCTGACCGTGCGCGGTTCGGGCGACTACCTCGCGGTGCGCGTGCTTGAAAAGGCGAAAATCAGTGACGAAGGGCGCGTGGTTTCAGCTGCAGTGGAAGCGGACGCCGACGACCTGTTGCTCAACGCCGCGGGCGGCGCACCCAAGGAAAAGGTCCGCCTCGACGGCGCCGACCATATCTTCAACGTCTTCGATCCAAAATCCGGCCACGCCAAGCGCGCGGTGGATGCCACCGTGGCGTGGTTTGAGCGGACGCTTTAGCAAGGAACAGTGGCAACCTTTGCGTGTTGCGCAAAGGCAATGCCTGACAAGAATGCTTGACAGATGACAAGCATGCTTTACACACGGGGCATGGACATACCCTTGGACAATCGCTCGGAAAAAAGCCGTGTCCAAAGTCGGACACGCAAAACATTGTTCCCAATCCTCCACGGCCTGGTCTTCGGGGTGGCAATAAAGTTGGTTACCGATTTCCTGACCGATTACCGTGGGCCCGGTTGGCTGAAGTTCGGGCTGATCCTGCTGCCGTGGCTCGTCCTGGCGGCGACATGGCGCTTCGTGAAGAAAATATTCGCGGAGGACGAGCTGGAGAGGATCATCAACCGGGACGCGCTTGCATTCGCCTGTTACGGATTGGTCGCTGGAATCATCGTCCTGGAGCAGTTTCAGGCGGCGGGGTTTATGCCGAGATTCAAGTGGGAAAATGGTCACATCCTGCTGGCGATGATGCTCCTCATGGCCGGGGGGATTTTCTGGTCCGGCCGTCGGTTTCGCTGATGAAGAATTGCCTCAAGGAGCTTCGCGCGGAGAAAAACTGGTCTCAGGGCGAACTCGCTGACCGGCTCGAGGTGTCACGCCAGACAATCAACGCGATCGAGACCGAGAAGTATGACCCCAGCCTGCCGCTGGCCCTGAAGATCGCGCGGCTGTTCAAGCAGCCGGTCGAGCAGATTTTCGGTGACCGCGCATAAACAGCCATACAAACCGCCCCCATGGAAAAACACGAACTGAAGTACATTTATCTGACTCTCGCGGTGGTCACCGCTTCGGGAAGCCTCTATCACCCGGATTTCCGCTGGTCGGGGGCGTCCGTCATGGTTGCCACGTGCCTGATGGTTGCCTTTTTCTCGCGGGAAAGGGATCAGGACGAGCGCGTGGAGCAGTTGAAACTTAAGGCGGTGCGCCTCTCACTGCCGCTTTCGGCATTAGCCGTCTTTGGCCATGCCCTCTTGCTCAAACTGAACAGCGGACGCCGCACGGGCCTGCACTATCTGTCGGCTTTTGACCTGTTGATCATTGCGATGGTCGTTGCCCTAGGCCTCTTCCACTACTGGCGCTGGCAGGACGGTCGGACGGTGACCACCGACTAGTCCCGGGCGGTTTGCGCGATGAAAAGCGGAAATCCGCCATCCGACGATCAGGCCAGCTGCGGCACGACGAAGGGTGCGCGGTAGTTGCGGGTCAGCAGTTTGTTTGCGGCGGCGGAGTTGCTTCCGGTGAAACGTTCCGCCGCGGGATCGAGGGCGAGCGGGGCGCCGAGGGTCAGGCGGGTCTTCTTGATATCGACGCCGTTGGCGGCGAGGTGCTCGGTCATGCGACCGTAAGCCTCCGCCAGGGGAGCATCGGTCTTCAGGGCTTCCGCGATCTTCTCGGGCGAGGCGGTCTGGCCGATTTGGTGGGAAATGTTGCCGACGTGGCACAGGGCGCTCGACACATGGCCTTCGTCGATGGGCCCGAAGAGGTCCGCGGACTTCCGGCTGCGGATCACGTCGACGAAGTTTTCCATGTGGCGGTCCTTGCCGGTGAACTTCCGGATCACCTGGCCGTTGCGGTCCACGGCGGTGGCTTCGAAATAGCTGTTGATGATGATGCTGCCGCCTTCGCAATCGATGACGTTGCCGATGCTGACGCCGCGGTACTTGTCCATCGATGAGGCCGCGGCCCCGGCTGCTTCGGCGGAGTTCAGGTTGGCGGTGGCGGCAGTCGCGGCCCCGGCTTCGGGCTTCGCGGGCAGTCCGCGCACCTCGAAGATCAGCGGGGCCGTCGCGTAGTCGTGAATGATGATCTGGGTGTTCGGCGTCTCGCCGTCGTCCTCGTAGCCAAGGCGTCCGCCCACGCTCAGCGAGTGCCGCGGCAGGCCCGCCTCGCCGAGGAACCAGCGGGCGACGTCCATCTGGTGGATGCCCTGGTTGCCGACGTCACCGTTGCCGTAGGCATAAATCCAATGCCAGTCGTAGTGCACGGGCCCGTTCTTCTTCGAGTTGCGGTGCGGCTCGATGATCGGGGCCGGGCCGGACCAAAGGTCGTAGTTGATCGTCGCTGGAATCGGCGTGGGTCCCTTCGTTTTGCCGATGCTGTCGCGCCGCTTGTAACAGAAGCCGCGGGCGGCGGTGATCTTGCCCAGGTTGCCGCCGCGCACCCACGCGACCGCATCGATCAAACCCTGGCCCGAGCGGATCTGCGTGCCGGCCTGGGCGACGCGGTTGAACTTCTTCGCGGCGGCGACGAGCTGGCGGCCTTCCCAGATGTTGTGCGAAACGGGCTTCTCGATGTACACGTCCTTGCCCGCCTGCATGCCCCAGATTGCGGCAAGGGAGTGCCAGTGGTTGGGCGTCGCGATCGTGATCGCATCCAGCCCGTCCATCGCGAGCAGCTGGCGGATGTCGGTGAACTTCTGCGGCTGCAGGCCCTGTTTCGCGAGTTCGCTCGCGGTTCGCTCGAGCACAAAGAGGTCGACATCGCAAATCGCCACGACGCGCACCCCGGGAATCTTCGCGAGGCTGCCGAGGTGGTTTTTGCCGCGGCCGTTCAGGCCCACGACGGCGACGCGCACGTCGCTGTTGGCGCCGGCGACCTGGGCCCACGAACGGGCGGACAGGGCAGTTGCAGCCAGACCCAGGGCAGAGGTTTTGAGAAAGGAGCGGCGATTCATGGGGTTTAAGACAGTTGAGCGTCGGGCGTTGAGGGTTGAGAGCGGGTTCACTGACCCGCGGCGTAGGTCGCGTATTGCTCGGCGGCCTTGGCGGTCACGGGGTCGGCCTCGTGGAAGTAGAAACGGTAGCGCATCGTCAAGGAACCGCCGGCGGGGACGGTGTAGTTGCCGATCGTGGGCTGGTCCTTGAGGTTCTCGAAATCATGCTGCCCGAAGGGATTCGCGGCGAAGAGCCCATAATCGCGCGCCATCCACCACGTGGGGTGACGCAGGTTCTTTGGATGATCGAAGATCGTCACGCCGTAGGTCTTGCCGTTGCGCTCGGCGTACGCGCTGCACCACGCCGCCCGTTTGCCCCACGCGTCGGCATCGCGGACGCCCGTGCTCATGAGGTAGTGTCCCACGCCGGGCACCTGCTGGTTCTTGTATTTGTGCGGAAGGGTCATCCACAGCGGCATGCGATAGCCCATCGTGCCGTCCTTGTTGTCCCCGAACACCAGCGGCTGGTCCGGCAGCGCGTGCACGGTGATCTCGAAATCGATGAAGCGTGCCTCGCCTTCGCCATGGAAACGCACGGTGCGCTCGTCGGTGCAGATCAACTTCCCGTCCGGATCGGTCCAACGGTTGCGGGTGGCGATCACGCCAACGCTGCCGTCCCTGACTTCGAGAAAACTCTCGTGCGTCGAGCGGCCCTTCGCCTTGGGCGACTTGCCGGCGCTGCCGCCCGTGCCTTCGTTCCAGAAATCGACGCCGTTCACCGAGGCGTGCGTGAAGGTGATTGATCGGTGCCACGGGTGGTCGGTCTCCTCGCCCGGTGTTTCCTTCATCGGAAAATCGCGCGTGAGCGGAGTGCCGTCCGCCGAAAGAATCGGATAACAATACGGCCGCGTCGCGCCGTCCCCAAACACGTACTCCGTGAAAAGCTTCCCGCCGATCTCAACGCGCACGCGGTCGGATTGCTTGGTGAGTTTGACGGGAAGGGGAGCGCCGAACGCGCAAAGCGCGGGTAGGAACGCCAGCGCCGCGATAAGAGGGCGAATTCGCGTGGATGCCATGGCAAGAGACTGGGGTTGTGGTGGGAGGGGTTTTATACCCCGACTCGCCGGCGCCGCCGAAGGTCGGGGTGTAAAACCCCTCCCACTAGAAAACGCCGGAAGTCTTGGCTCAGTTCTTCGGAGTCAGCGGGGTTGTGTAGTAAATGACAATGTAAGTCGCCGGCGTGGTCCCGGCATTGCGGAGGCGCGTCGTCGCGCGGGCAGCGAGATAAAACACCGAGCCGGGGCCGGCGGCCTGATTCTTTCCATCGATGTGCATCTCCACCAGGCCGTCCTTTACGATGATGATTTCCTCCTGCAGGTGCAGGCGCGGCTCGCCGCTGTTTTCGCCGGGATTCAGCGTGGTGATGTGGCAATGCACCTTGTCCAGGCTCGTGGTCGGCCCGTCGAACACGTCCCGACGCGAGCCCTTGGGCGTGGGCGTCACGGTCATTTTCTCCCAATCATAAACGGCGGAGGTAAGCTTTTCCGCGGGTTTGGCCGGCGCTTTTTCCTCGGCGTTGGACATGGTGGTGGCGGCGGCAATTGCGGCGGCGAACAACAGGGCGTGGGGTTTCATGGGTGGTGGGGTGTCTCCGGCGGCGAGTGATCGCTGGCTTCGAGAATCAGTTTTTTCGGGCGGCGGCGTCCAACTCGGCCTCGCTTGGAAACCAGTCAAAAACGTGGTCGCGTTTGCCGAGCAGGTGGCGGTCGGTGAAATTGAGCAAGGCGGTCCAATCCTCGGCATCGAACGCATGGCCGTGGTGCGAATAGTGCACGCCAAGCCGGCCGCTGGCGCCGAGCAACGCGTACGCCGGTTCCGCGCCGCGAAAAGAGGCCTGCACCGCGGCGGGGAGCGAGATGACGTCGGTGTCGCCTTCCAGCGCCAGGAACGGCCGCGGCGCGCACAGGGCGAGGAACCAGTGTTGGTCGAACGGGAGTTTCTCCCTCTGGCCGCGGAAGGCGCGGAGGGCGGGACCGAACCAGTTGGGATATTTCAGCTGCATGATGTCCAGCGTCTCACTGCGGCGCGGGCCGGCAAAACGATAGGCGCCGATGCCGCCACCGCCCGTGACGACGGGCGCGCCCATCAAGCGTTCGTCGAACGCCGCGGCGATCAGGGCGGACTTGCCCTGGCGGGAGGCGCCGGTGATGACCATCAGCTTGGTCCGGTCGATCGCGGAATCGTTCTCCAGGTAATCCGCCACGCGGGACGCGCCCCACGCCCAGATCGCGAGGATGCCCCAATCGTAGCCCGGGTACGCGGGGGCAAAGCGCGTTTGCCGAAACGACCAGCTCCCGTCCATTTCGCGCAGCGTCGTGTCCTCCGCGCAATCATTCGGATTGAACAGCGCGAGCGCGTAGCCACGCCGGAAAACCTCGGCGTAACGGTCGGCCAGCACCGCGGTCGTGGCGGACGTCGAGGCCGGCGCGACGGACACCGCATCCGTGCGCGCGGGCCCGGGCCCGACGTACAGCAACACGTCTTCACCGCGGCCCTGGTTGGGGCCCGGCGGCAGGCGGGGCAACGCGGGCGCACCGGGCGGGGTGCCGCCTTGCACGATGATCACGGGAAACGGGCCGTTGCCGGCCGGCGTAAAGAGGCCCACGGACAGACTCAATTGCTCGTTGGGCCCGAAGGTGAGTTTCAGGAGCCGGTACTTCACCTTGCCGTCGGCGACGAGCTCGGTCGCGACTGCCGTGCCTTTCACGTTGCCCGGTGCGGGCGGGATCTGGCCGGTGGCGTAGTTTTCAAGGATGCGCCGCATCTCCGCGCGGCGCTGGCGCCACTGTGCAGGGGTCGTGACGCGCGTGCCGTCGTTCAGGCGCATGACGTCCGGGAGTTCGGCCATCGCGGGCAATTCCTCCGGCCCGGCGATCCGGCCGGCGGCAGTCTCGATGGGGGGCACCGGGATTGCCACCAGGGACGACGGCGTGGTCGGTGCGGCCTGCTGGGCCGGCGCGATTCCGTGCACCAACAACAACAGGCCCGCGATCCGGGCAGTTCTCGGAAATAGCATGACGGGGTGGGGCGGTAGCGCCGGAGCAGACGGCATCAAACCCCACGGGTTACCCGCCCGCAAGCGGGCTTTCACCGTTGCCGGTCATAACCTCCGGCGTTCAGCTGTTGCCATGAGAATCGCCGGCTGGATCTTCGTCGCGAGTTCGCCGCTCCTGGCCCAGGTGGCGCCGCCGCTGCCGTCGAAGGATGCGGAAGGCCGGTACCAAACGCGTGCCGTCACGGGGCACGTCACCAACTATCGGGAAGACGCGGTGCCGCCCTATCGTTTGCCTGATCCGCTGGTGCTCGATGACGGACGTCCGGTGCGGGATGCCGACGCGTGGTTTCGCCAACGCCGGCCCGAACTGATGGCGGGTTACGAACGGGAGATCTTCGGCCGCGTGCCGGCAGGTGCGCCGGCCGTGCGGTTCGAAGTGGCGGAGCCGGCGGCCCCCGCCTTCGACGGCCACGCCAAGCGGCGCCGGATTGTCGCGTACTTCGGTTCCGCCGCGCGCGAGGTCGCGGTGAGTTTTGTGATCTACACTCCCGCGGCCGCCTCGGGCCCGGTGCCGCTGGTGCTGCATCTCAGCTTTGGCGGCGACCCGGGCCTGCCCGGGCGCACGAAGCCGCGCGGAATGCCCAACGAACTGCACAACGACATCGGACCGGTGGCCGAGCTCCTCGCGCGCGGTTACGGCTATGCGATCGTCCACTACACGGAAATCCAACCCGACCGCGCCAACAGTGAAGGTGAAGGCGTGATCGGCCTCGCCCTGGCGAATGGACAGGCGAAGCCGGCGGCGGATGAATGGGGTGGTATCACCGCGTGGTCTTGGGGGCCCAGTCGTTTCCTGGATTATTTGGAAACCGATCCGTCCATCGATGCGCACCGTGTGGCGCTCGTCGGGCATTCCCGCCTGGGCAAGACCGCCCTGTGGGCGGGTGCGCGCGATCCGCGATTCGCGCTGATCTACGCCAGCCAATCAGGGGAAATGGGCGCGTCGCTGTCGCGACGTGATTTTGGCGAGACCGTCGACGACATCGCGCCCGGCCTGGCCCATGAGTTCGCGCGCAATTTCCAAGAGTATGTGGGCCACTGGGACGCCATGCCCCACGAGAGCCACCTGTTGATCGCGCTTTGCGCGCCACGACCCGTGATGATCACGGCTGCCAATGGCGACATGTGGTCGGACCCGCGCGGCCAGTTCCTCGCCGTAGTGGCGGCGGGTCCGGTGTGGCGTTTGCTCGGGAAAAGCGATCTGGGGACAACGGAGATGCCCCCGCTGGATACCCCGGTCGCAACAGGGAGCCTCGCGTTTCTCGAGAACCGCGGCCCCCACGTGATCAGTCCGCTGGACTGGAAGACCTTTCTGGATTTTGCCGATCGGCATCTGCCCGCGCCCCGAACCTGAGGACGGGTCGGGACGTGCCGGCCTGACGGCCGACTCGAAAGGGCAAGGGACAGGTTTCAAGCAACAAGAGCGGCCCGAGACCTTGCGGGCGCTCCGCCTTGTTACTTGCCCCTTGAAACGTGTTACTTCCCTACCGCCGCGGCGGGGGCCGGCACCGGCAACTTGAATTCCTTAAGCAGCGCCTCGATTTTCTCGCCGACTTTGGCTTCCGGATCGCCGGGATGCAGGCCGGCGTGGCGGACGGTGCCATCGGGCGCGATGATCGCGAGGAAGGGGATTCCCTCGATGCCGTAGGCCGGGTTGAAGACCTCTTCTTCGCTGAAGGCCACGTTCCACGTCATGTCATGTTTCTTCATGAACGCCGGCATGAGGGCCATTTCCTTCGCGGGCTCGCCCTTGGTGTCGATGCGACCAGTTTCCAAGTTGGCCACGAAACCCTGCAGGCTGGTAACGCCAATGAAAGTGACCGGCGAATCCTTGAACCGCGCCACGTGTTCGCGCACCTGCGGGAATGAGCGAATGCACGGTCCGCACCACGTGGCCCAGAAGTCCAACACGACCACCTGGCCCTTCAGGTCGGAGAGAGTCTTGAGGCCTTCCTTCGAGGCCCACGTAAAATGAAGTTCCGGCGCCGGCTTGCCGACAAGCGCGGCCTTCGCGGCTTTGGCGGCAGCCATCCGATCGAGGTCGGCGATCAACTTGTCGGCGCTCTGGCCGGGCTGCGTGGTTGGAAAGTCCCGCTTGAGCGCGAGCACCAATTCCCGGCCTTTCGCGAGGTCACCGAACACCTGGATGTACAGGCCGGCGCGCATCAGCGCGATGCCCGCCACCATGTCGGTCTTCTCGCTGCCGTACTTGGCGAGCAATTGGTCGAACTCCGCCAGCTCCGGCGCAAGCGCCTCGGGCGTGCGCTTGCCCTCGTTGAGCTTGGCCTTGATGCGCTGCACGAGCGCGGAAAGGTCCTCGCTGACGCGATCGTCGGTGGACTTGGCGGCTTCGCCCGGCGCGGCGGCGGCGGGGGCCAGCTGGGCAACGAGGGGCAGGGTAAGGACGGCGAGAAGCACGCCCGTGATCAGGGGACGGAGTTTCATGACCGCCCACGCTTGGCATTTGTCACCGGCGCGTCGAGCCGGTTTGCGGGCGCCGCCGTGAGGTGGAGCCCGGCCTCCGGGCGTTTGCTCGTGCGATCGAGCGTACTGCCGGTTTCGCGGGCGCTGAAAACCTGCCCGGAGGTCAGGTTCCACCGTCGTGGGCAGCGGGCGATGGAGCCCAAGCAACTCGGCGCGCGCTCCTTGGTAGTTTATTCGATGACAAGCTCGTCGTCCGGCTTTGTCTTATGCTGGACTACAACGAGGGACGAGCACAGGGCGGCGGGAATGGAAAGTTGCCGGGGCTGGCGCTGATCGCGTTCAGGGCAGCGTGAGGTCCGCGCTGCGCAGTGTGGCGGTGGCTTCGGTGGCGAGGATGGCGCCGCCGTGGAGGTCGAGGGCAAGGATCGCGTCCGCGCTGGCGGCGGGTGCGCTGAAAACCAGGGTGTCGGTGCCGCTCCCGGATTGATAGGCGGCCTTGGCTCCGTTTTTCAGGCTCAGCGTCGGACGCCCTTTCACGGAAACGTTTTCGCTGAAGGTAACGTGAACGGCGGCGCCATCACGGCTGACGCGCCTGATGGTCGGGCCGGTGGCATTCTCGGGATCCCACGTGCCGGCAAACGTCCATTTGGCGGTCACCTGCGTCGCGGTCGGTGCGCCTTCGGCAGAGGCGAGGTTGTCGCGGTGCCAGGCGTAGTCGCCGCCGACGCGGCGGCAATTGAAGTAATAGAAGCGCTCGCCCCAGCGGTTTTGGGGAGCGAGCTCGCGGTTGCGCTTCAGGTCCGCCTCGGTCGGCGTGCCGCCGTCGAGGGGATAAACGACGCGGGCCGGCGCCAGGTCGCGCATCGATTTCGAGAACGTGCAATCGAGCAGATAAAACTGCGCATCGACGTGGTGCCGGGCGAAGCGCCAATTGTCCACGCCGTCGAAGCGGATGTTTCGCATCACGAACTTCTGGTCGCGGTCCTTGCTGCCATCGTGCCAGATCGCGGCGTGCGCGCCGGGGTTCACCTCGAACAGCTCGCAGTCGGTCATGTAGCACCAGCCGCGCGGGCAGACGAAGTCCACCGAGCCGCGGACTTTCAGGCGGGCATGGTAGTAGCGGCCGGTGTCGCCCTTCCAGAGCGAGAGCGTGTCGTTGCCCTGGGAGTACACGTTGCAATCGGTGATGACCGTGCGGTCGGCCGTGCCGTAGATGGCGAAGGCGTGTTTGCCGATGACGCCGTGCGTGTTCTCGACCGTGAGATTCTCGAGCACGCAGTCGTCACCATGGATGTTGATCACGGCGAAACCCAGCTTGTCCGTGTCGCGCAGGTATTCCTCGCGGCCCTGGGGAAATTCGATGCGCGTGGTGTCGCGGCTTTCGCCGCGCAGCGTCACGCAGCGCGTGTCAATGCGGACCTTTTCATGGTAGGTGCCGGCCTTGATGAGGATGATGACGCGCTCGCGATTGTCGGCCGGCAGCGAGGCGACGGCGGCCTGCACGGATTTAAAATCGCCGGAGCCGTCCGCGGCGACCACGAGGTCGGGCTTGATTGGCAGCGCGGCGGTTGCGTGGGCAAGAAACGCAAGGATCAGCAATACGAACAGGGCAGGGGGGCGCATGGGGTGTCGGCAGGTTGACGGCCTGCTTTCGGGATGGCTACCGCGGATGCTTTCATAACGCACCGAATCTTGTCATGAATTCACAGGACAAAGCGGGGAGCGTCCGCCGTGAACACACCCCGCCCTGCGGGCACCCCTCTCCAGAGGGGAGCCGGAACAAGATCCCCTCTCGAGAGGGGTGGCGCGTTGCGCCGGGGTGTGTTCGTCCGCAACGCGACCAAAGAAAAAGCCCCGCTCTGGCGAGCGGGGCTTGAAAGGGAAGGCGGTTGGGGGCAACCGCCCCTACCGAATCACTTCTTCTGCGCTTCGGCGATCGCGGCCTGGGCGGCGGCGAGGCGCGCGACCGGCACGCGATAGGGCGAGCAGGAGACGTAGGTGAGGCCGAGCTTGTGGCAGAACTTCACCGAGTCCGGGTCGCCGCCGTGCTCGCCGCAGATGCCGAGCTTGATGTCGGGGCGCGTCTGGCGGCCCTTCTCAATGGCGATCTGCATGAGCTGGCCGACGCCGGTCTGGTCGATCGAGGCGAACGGGTTCTTCTTCACGATCTCGGACTCCTGGTAGGCGCCGAGGAAGGAGCCGGAGTCGTCGCGCGACATGCCGAGGCAGGTCTGCGTGAGGTCGTTCGTGCCGAAGCTGAAGAACTGCGCGGTGTTCGCGATCTCGTCAGCGGTGAGCGCGCCGCGCGGGATCTCGATCATGGTGCCGACGGAGTAGTTGATCTTCACCTTC
This sequence comes from Lacunisphaera sp., assembly GCA_044224295.1. Lineage (GTDB taxonomy): Bacteria > Verrucomicrobiota > Verrucomicrobiia > Opitutales > Opitutaceae > Lacunisphaera. Next base: position 32,633 of record JBGAKQ010000010.1, read on the forward strand.
TTCTCCTTCTGCACCTGCGCGGCGACCTCGTGCACGAGCGCGACCTGGAGATCGAGCTCCTTCTTGAAGCCAACGAGTGGGATCATGATTTCCGGCTTCGCCTTGTAACCGTCCTTGGTGGCGTCCGCGGCGGCTTCGAGCACGGCGCGGGCCTGCATGGCGGTGATTTCCGGGTACTTGATGCCGAGGCGGCAGCCGCGGAAACCAAGCATCGGGTTGAACTCATGGAGCTCATGCACGCGGTGCTGGATCTTCTCCACCGGGATGTTGAGCTTCTTCGCGAGATCCAGCTGCTGCTCCTTGGAGTGCGGCAGGAACTCGTGCAGGGGCGGGTCGAGGAAGCGGATGGTCGCCGGGAAACCCTTCAGGGCCTTGAAGATCCCGTAGAAGTCATCGCGCTGGTAGGGCAGGAGCTTCGCGAGGGCGGCCTCGCGGGCGTTGAGGCTGTCCGCGAGGATCATCTCGCGCATCGCGTCGATGCGGTCGCCCTCGAAGAACATGTGCTCGGTGCGGGTCAGGCCGATGCCGGTGGCGCCGAAGGCGATCGCCTGCGCGGCCTGCTCCGGGGTGTCGGCGTTGGTGCGGACCTGCAGCTTCGTCGCGAGCGCGCACCACTTCATGAGCTGCGTGTAGTGCTGGAACTTCTCGGTCTTGCGGGCGGCTTCGTCGCCGTTGATCAGGCCGGCGATGATTTCGGACGGGGCCGTCTTGATCTGGCCCGCGTACACGGTGCCGGCGGTGCCGTCGATCGAGAGGAAATCACCCTCGGCGAACGTCTTGCCGTCAACCGTCACGGTCTTCTTGTCGTAATCGACCTGCAGGGCGGCGGCGCCGCACACGCAGACCTTGCCCATCTGGCGGGCGACGAGCGCGGCGTGCGAGGAAACGCCACCGCGGGCGGTGAGGATGCCCTCGGCGGCGATCATGCCGCGGAGATCCTCGGGGGAGGTTTCGACGCGCACGAGCAGGACCTTCTCGCCTTTCTCGGCGGCTTGCACCGCGCGGTCGGCGTTGAAGTAGATCTTGCCGGTGGCGGCACCCGGGCCGGCGGGGAGGCCGGTGGCGATGACCGTCGCCTTCTTGACCTCGCCGAGGTCGAAGATCGGGGCGAGCAGCTGCTCGAGCTGGTCGGCCGGGTTGCGCATGACCGCCGTGCGCCAGTCGATCAGGCCTTCCTTCACCATGTTCATGGAGAACTTGAGCGCGGCGGCGGCGGTGCGCTTGCCGTTGCGGGTCTGCAGCATGAACAGCTTGCCGTCCTGAATCGTGAACTCGATGTCCTGGACGTCCTTGAAGTGCTTCTCGAGCGTCGCGCGGACCTTGAGCAGCTCGGCGTAGGACTTCGGCATCTGGTCCTTCAGCTTCAGGACCGGCTCGGGCGTGCGGACGCCGGCGACGACGTCCTCACCCTGGGCGTTGATCAGGAACTCGCCGTAGAATTCGTTGGTGCCATTGGCCGGGTTGCGCGTGAACGCGACGCCGGAGCCGGACGTGTCGCCGGTGTTGCCGAACACCATGGCCTGCACGTTGACGGCGGTGCCCCACTCGGAGGGGATGTTGTACTTGCGGCGATAGACGATCGCGCGGTCGTTCATCCAGGAGCCGAACACAGCGCCGGCGGCGCCGCGCAGCTGGTCCCACGGGTCGTTCGGGAACACCTTGCCGGTGCGCTCGAGGACGAGGGCCTTGAAACGCTTCACGAGCTCCTGCTGGTCCTCGGCGGTGAGCTTCGAGTCCTCGATGTCGGCATGATACTTCTCGTGCTTGAAGGCATGGATCACCGTCTCGAACGGCTCATGGTCCTCGCCTTCCTTCTTCTGCACGCCGAGCACGACGTCACCGTACATCTGGATGAAACGGCGGTAGCAGTCCCACGCGAAGCGCTCGTTCTGCGTCGCCTTGACGAGGGCCAGCACGGTCTGGTCGTTGAGGCCGAGGTTGAGGATCGTGTCCATCATGCCCGGCATGGAGTCACGGGCGCCGGAGCGGACGGCGACGAGCAGCGGCATGCCCTCGGTGGCGCCGAACTTCGTTCCCATGATCTTCTCCATGTTGCGCACGCCGGCCTCCATCTGGGCCTGGAGTTCCTTCGGGTAGGTCTTCTTGTGCGCGTAGAAATAGGTGCAGACCTCGGTGGTGATGGTGAATCCCGGGGGGACCGGGAGGCCGATGCGCGTCATCTCCGCGAGATTGGCGCCCTTGCCGCCAAGGAGGGCCTTCATGGACCCGTTGCCGTCGGCTTTGCCTGCGCCCCACGTGTAAACGTATTTGGCGGATTTACCCGCCGGGGCGGACTTGCCGGTTGATTTCTTGGCCGCCGGTTTGGCGGACTTCTTAGCAGTCGATTTTTTAGCCATGGGTGAAAAGAAAAATAGGGACGGTTATCGCACACCTCGGGAGCGGGGGTGTCAATGTTCGAGGCGGGGATAAGCGGTGTAGCCACCGGCCTCTGTGCCGGTGGATCGGCAGGTAGGGACGCCTGCCGCTACGACCCTAGCGAATGGATCCCCCAAACCAGCCTTGCGAGAGCGCGAAAAAGTGGTTTCTAGGTCAGGACTTGAGCGAGCAAACTCCAGTGGATGAATATGATGAGGCCTCCCAAAGCGGCGACCCGTCCTTGGTTAAGTCGGGCAAGCCCATGGGGTTCCTCGATCATCTGGAAGAACTGCGGGGCACCCTGATCAAGTGTGCGGCGGTGTTCGCGATCTTTGTCACGATCATCGCCTACCAGCTGGAAGACGCCTCGACCCTCCTCAATTGGCCGCTGGAGCGGGTCATGAAGGATTTCCCGCAGTTCAAGCAGGAGCTCACGACGACCAGCCCGATGGCGGTCTTCTCCGTCATCATCGACATCTGCTTGATCGGCGGCGTGGTGCTGTCGCTCCCGTTCTGGCTGTTTTTCCTCGGCCAGTTCGTGTCGCCGGCCCTCACGAAGCGCGAAATGCGCGTGATCGTGCCCACCGGCCTGTCGGCGTTCGCACTGTTCCTGGGCGGCGCGGCGTTTGGTTATTATTTTCTCACGCCGAGCAGCCTGCGCGTCTCCCTCGAGCTCAACGCCGCGATGGGCTACAACGTCATGTGGACGGCCGACAAGTATTACAGCCTCCTCATGTGGCTCGTGCTCGGCATGGGCGCCGCCTTTGAGTTTCCGCTTCTCGTGGTGCTGGCGGTGTACATGGACCTGATCCAGGTTGCCACGCTCCGGCAATACCGCCGCCACGCGATCGTGGTGATCTTCATCATCGCGGCCATCGTCACGCCGACGACGGACCCGCTCAACATGACGCTCTTCGCGCTGCCGTTGTACCTGCTGTACGAAGCCGCGATCCTCGTCGCCGCCGTGCTGGGCAAGCGCCGGTCGGACGTGACGAACGTGTAGCTGGGAATTCCCGCCGGCATCATCTTGGGGTAATGTTCGGCTGCTAGACTGCCCCGCCTGTCATGCGAGTCCTGGTCGTCGAAGATTCCCCGCGCCTTTCGCGCAACATCGCCACGGCGCTCCGCCGGTCCGGCTATGCCGTGGACACGGCGGCCGACGGCGAGGAGGGGCTCTGGCTCGCCGAATCACATGAATACGACGCCATGGTCTTGGACATCATGCTGCCAAAGCGCGACGGACTGTACCTGCTGCGCACGCTGCGGGCCCGGGGGCGGCCGATCCACGTGCTGCTGCTGACGGCCCGCGACACCGTTGCCGACCGCGTGGTCGGGCTGCAATCGGGCGCCGATGACTACCTGGTAAAACCCTTCGCCCTCGAGGAACTGCTGGCGCGCGTCCAGGCCCTTTGCCGCCGTGCCTATGGCACCAAGCAGCCGCACCTGGCCATCGCCGACCTCGCGATCGACACCTCGGCCCGCACGGCCCTGCGCGCGGGCCGGCCAGTTGAACTCACGGCCCGCGAATACCAGCTGCTCGAATACCTCGCGCGCCGCCGGGGCGAAGTGGTGTCGCGCACCGACATCGAGGCGCACATCTACGACGGCCAGGTGGATCCGATGAGCAACGTGGTCGACTCGGCCGTCTGCACGTTGCGGAAGAAGCTGGCGAATTCCGCCGGCGCCGCGCCGCTCATCCATACCCGCCGGGGCTTGGGCTATGTGCTCGAGCCGGGGGAGGACCCGGCATGAAGTCCCTGCGTCGTCAACTCACCCGCGAGCTGCTGGTCTCGCTGGCCCTGCTGCTCGGGCTCGCGCTGCTGGCGCTTTACGGGGCGATCTGGGTCGAATTGAACCGGGCGTTCAATTCCACCCTCGAGGCGCGGGCCCTCGGCATCAGCGCGCTGGTCGAGCAGGAGAACGGTCGCCTGAAGGTCGATTTCTCCGAGCGGATCCTGCGGGGATTCACGGGCGGAAAAAAGGCCCGGTATTACTTCGAGCTGCGTGACCACGCGGGCAACCTCGTCACCCGCTCCATCTCCCTCGGGCAGGACCGTCTCGAGGTTCCCGCCGGCCCGGTCGACGAATCGCCGGATTTCTGGAACCTGACCCTGCCGAACGGCCGCGACGGGCGCGGGGTGCGCTTCCTGTTCCGGCCCAAGGCCGACAGCGGCAAGGTGGTGACAGCGGTGACGGCGGCGCTCGTGGTCGCCGTCGACTGCGAGGACCTCGACGAGGTCCTGGGCGGGTTGTTTGCGGCCGTGGCCGGCATCGGCCTGTTGTTGCTGGCAGCGGTGTTCTTCGTGGTGCCGCGGGTGCTGCGGCGTGGGCTGGGGCCGGTCAGCGAACTGGGCGACCAGGCCGCGCGGATCGATGCGGACTCGCTCACGTCGCGCTTCGATGCGGCCGGGCTGCCGGTGGAATTGCGGCCGATCGGCGAGCGGCTCAACGACCTGCTGGCGCGGCTGGAGACCTCGTTTGATCGCGAGCGTCGCTTCAGCGCCGACTTGGCGCATGAGCTGCGCACGCCGCTCGCTGAACTCCGCAGCCTCGCCGAGTGTGCGCTCAAGTGGCCGGACACCCGTGATGCGGCGACGGACCGCGATACCCTGGCCATTGCCCTGCAAATGGAGGCGCTGGTCACCCGCTTGCTGACCCTCGCACGCGGCGAACGGGGGCAGTTGGCGACGAACGCCGAGGCGGTGGAACTTGCGGCCTTCGTCGCGGCTGCGTGGCAGCCGTTCGCGGCCCGCGCGACGGGCCGCTCCCTGCGGATCAACCTGCAGGTCCCCGCTGGCACGGTTGCGGCCGACCCGGTGCTCCTGCGCTCGATCCTCGCCAACCTGTTCGACAATGCGGTCGATTATGCGCCGGCTGGCGCGGAAATTTCGGTGACCGGCGAGGGCGGGGGACTATGCGTGGCCAACCCGGCCGGGAATCTGGCGGCCGGCGATGTCACGCGCCTGTTCGAGCGCTTTTGGCGCAAGGAGGAGGCCCGCAGCGGCGGGCAGCATGCCGGCCTCGGGCTAAGCCTGGCCCGGGTGTTCGCCACGGCGATGGGCTGGCGGCTGGCCGCCGTGCTGACGGATGGCCAGCTTGCTTTCCATCTCGTCCCCCGCGAGGCCGACGGTTTTCGCGCGCGATAATGATCCCGTAATGGTCGCGCGGCTACGATGGCGGCGATGTCCACGCCTCTCGTTCGATTCCTCTTGTGCAGCACCTTGTTCTGGACCGCCTCGGTTCGGGCCGAGGACGCCGACGATGCCCAGGGCCCGGCCGCCGCAATCGCGACCAATGCCCAGGCCATCGGCAATGTCTCCGGTGTCATTTCGAGCGACTCGCGGCAGCCGGTCGAGTTTGTCGCCGTGTCGCTCAAGCGTTCGGACGGCACCGTCGTGCAGAGCGCCGTGTCCGATGCCCGCGGGCGATTCTCCTTCGCCGCGGTGCCCGCCGGCAGCTATTCCCTCGCCTACAACCTCGTCGGCGCGGACAGCCAGGCGACGCCAGCCTTCAGCGTGGACGCGCGCCACCCGAGGGCGGATTTTCCCGACCTGACGCTGGGCGGCGGGGTGTTGCAGCTCGAGAAGATGCAGGTGCAGACGACCCAGCAGAAATTTTTGAATTCGATCGACCGCAAGGTCTACAACGTCGGCAAGGAAATCTCGAGCACCTCGGGCTCGGCCAGTGACCTGTTGCAGAATGTCCCGTCGGTTGGCGTGGACATCGATGGCAACGTCAGCCTGCGGGGCTCGGAAAACGTGCTCATCCTGATCAACGGCCGCACCTCCGCGCTCATGGGCCGCAGTCGCGCCGAGGTGTTGCAGCAGCTGCCGGCCAGCGAGATCGAGAAGATCGAGGTCATCACCAACCCGTCGGCGAAATACAAGCCGGACGGCACCTCCGGCATCATCAACATTGCGCTGAAAAAGAAGCATACCGGCGGCCTGTCCGGCACGGTCAATGCCAGTGCCGCCAACCGGGACCGGTACAACGCCGGCTTGGCCCTCAACTATCATCCCGGCGCGTGGAATTTCTCGGGCAGCGCCAGCCTGCGCCTCGACGACCGCCCGCGCATTGCCAGCGACGTCCGCACCATCGTCAACCCGGTCACGGGCGGCGTGACCCGCGCCGAGAAGCACACGACCGAGGAGTCCCGGCCGCTCACGCGCATTGCCCGCGCCGGTGTCGACTACGCGCCGGACGCCGACAACCAGTTCGGCCTGGCGGCCAGCTTCAACCGCCGCACCTTCCACCGCCGGGCGACCGACCATAACCTGGTCACCACGGGCGCGGGGGTCGTGACCAGCGACTACGACCGGGTCCGCGACGACCCCGAGTACGAGCAGGACGTCGAGGTGTCCGGCACCTACCGGCACACGTTCGGTGAGGACCACGAATTGAACGTCGAGTTGCGGACCCAGCGCACCACCGAGCAGGAGGACAACCACTACGTCAACCGCTACCGTACGCCCGGGCAGGCGAACTCCGCCGACAGCATGCTGATCGAGAACACGGTGCGGAGCGGCGAGGCCCTGGTGGAATATACGCGCCGGCTCGGCGAAGTCGGCCGGCTTGAGGCGGGTTACAACCTCACCGACGAGCGCTACGGCGCGAATTTCCACGGTGAGTTCCTCGACCCGCTCACCGGGCGCTTCGTGATCGATGCCTCGCGGACCAACCGCTTCGACTACGACCGCGCCGTGCATGCGTTTTATGCGACCTATGCGCGCACCGTCGGTGCGTTCGGGTTCATGGCCGGCCTGCGGCCCGAGTTAACCTACGGCAAGTCCCACTCAGTGACGACCGGGGCCACCGGGCGCAACGACTACACGCGGCTCTACCCGACGCTGCACCTGACCCAGCACCTGACCGACCGCCACGAGCTCCAGCTCAATTACAGCCACCGGGTGCGGCGCCCGGAGATCGATGACCTGAATCCGTTCCCCGAGTACGCCGATCCTTTCACGCTGCGGGCCGGCAACCCGAACCTGCGGCCCGAGGACATCCACTCGATCGAGGCGGGTTACAGCTACCATCACGGCGACTCGACCTTCACGTCGACGGTGTACGACCGGCGTACTTGTCACGGCTTCACCAGCGTCACCACCGACCTCGGCGGCGGTGTCCTGCTCACCACGCATGAAAACCTTGCCACCAGCAACGCCGCCGGCCTCGAACTCACGGCCAACACCGACCTTGGCAAGGCGGCCTCGCTCAATTTCAGCTCCAATACCTTCTACAACACGATCGACGCCTCGAATCTCGGCTACAGTGCGAGCAAGTCGGACGTCTCCTGGCTCGCGAAGCTTGGCCTCACGTTTCACCTGCCGCGCGACACGCAGGTCCAGGTCAACACCAACTATTCGTCGGCGCGCCTGACCCCGCAGGGCGAGCGCCGGCCCACCTGGGTCGCGAACCTCGGGGTGCGCCACGACTTCGCGAAAAAGAAAGCGGCCCTGGTGCTGACGGTTTCGGACCTCTTCAACTCACTCAAGGAAACCAATGTGCTCGATACGCCGTTGCTGCACGAAACGGTCATGCGCCGCCGCAGCGCACGCGTCGTCTATCTCGGCTTCCTCTATAATTTCGGCTCGCCCACCAAGAAGACCAAGGAAGATCCCCTCAAATTCGACAACTCGCTCTGACGATGAACTCCTGCTTGCCTCGATTCCGGGCGCACCCCGTGTGCGCCCTGCTTTCCGCCGCCCTGCTAGCGGCCACCCTGCCGGCCCGCGATTGGAGTGTGGATGACCTCAAGACCTCCGCCACCGGGCGTCCCTTGGGCGGCCCAGGCCGCCGGCCAGAAAGCCTGCTCTCGAGGGACTATGCCAGCCTCCTGCTGGCGGACACGAAGGACACCCTGACTGCGCCGCTGCGCTGGGACCGCCAGGACCTGCTGCTCGCCGGCGGGCTCGGCGCCCTGGTCGTTGGGTCGGCGGCCTTTGACGGGCAGATTCGCCAGGAGTCGCAGGAGAACCGCACCAAGGAACTCGATACCATCACGCAGCAGGTTCAGCGCTTCGGCGCCGCCTATTCCTTTGTCGTGCTGGGCAGCTTTGAGGTCTACGGCCGGTTTGCGCGCGACGAGAATGCCCGGGCGACCGCGATGGATGGCATCACCTCCAGCATCATTGCCGCCGGCATCATCACACCGGTTCTAAAATACAGCGTCGGGCGCGTCCGACCCCGTCAAGCGGCGGGGACGTTCGAATTCAAGCCGTTCGGCGGGAGCGAGTCCTTCCCTTCGGGCCAAACTACGCAGGCCTTCGCGGTCGCGTCCGTGATCGCGGAGCACTACCCGAACTGGCCCGCGCGCATCCTCGCTTACGGCCTCGCCGGCATGGTCGGCTATTCGCGCATCGAGCAGAATGCGCATTTCGCCAGCGACGTCGTGGCCGGGGCCGCCATCGGCACGGTGGTCGGCCTCCACGTCGTGAAACTGCACGACCGGCCGAAGGACCCGGCGGGCCGGATCAGCTTCTCACCCTTCAGTGATGGCCACGTGACCGGCTTGGTGCTGCACAAGCAGTTCTAAATCCCGGCGCCGTCGGCCAGGATCGAGTATTCGATCACGGCCGCCTCGGAAGGAACCGGGGCCGTCGTGCCGAGGATGAATTGCGCGACCCGCATCGCCTGGCCGCGGAGCTCGGGCACGGCGATCGTCTCCCAGAACGTGCCGCGCAGCAGCGGGCCGAGGGCGAACAGGAACGTCGAACTTCCGCCGCTGCGTTCCACGACGGCAAAGGTTGGCTCGACGCGGATCCCCATGTCGATCGAATCGGGCTGGACCAGCCCGCGGCGGAGCAGGTTCTGGAGCAGCGCCGAGCGTGTCGCGGTGAAGCGGGTGTGCGGGCCGGTGCAGTTGATCGCCAGGGCGGCCTCCTGGACCGAGACGGTGCCATCGGGCGCGCGCAGGCCGACGCCGATGCGTTCACCGCGGGCCTGCACGCCAGTGACGGCGGCGCGCGTGATCCGGAGCTGACCGGAGCGTTGTGCGGCGGCCAGCTGGGCGTGGATCGACGGCGCGATGCGGTGGCGCAGCACGCTCCAGCGCGCGGCATAGCGCGCGATGAACTCGCGTCGCTCCGCGTCCGTGAAGGCCTGCCAGATGCGTTGCGTGTGCGGGCGCAGCTTGTCGACCACCATCGCGGGATTCAGCCCCGCGGCCCGCAGGCGGGCGCAGTGCTGCTCCATCAATTTCGCCAGTTCGCCGAGCCCAAGGGTCGCCAGGTCGACCCCGACCGGCGGAAACAACGGGTCTTCCACGCCCTTGAAATGCGATTCCGGCAGCCAGCCGTTGCGCGAGATCGCGTGGATCGGACCGCGCCAGCCAAGCGCGAGCAGGGTGACGACGGCGTCGACGGTTGTCAGACCCGTACCCAGCAGGACGACTTCGCCTTTGGCGGGCAGGCGGGTCGTCCAATCCAGCCACGGATTGCCGCACCACGCGGGATGGGTCGAGACGCGTTCGCTGCCGGGCAATTCCGCCGGCGCTTCGTTGCCCGTGGCAAGCACCACCTGGTCGGCGTCGAGTGTCACCCCGCTGGCCAAATGCACCCGCGCGCCTTCGGCGTCGGGGCTCACGTCGAACGCTTCGTCGTCAATTACGCTCAATTCCACGCGCGAGCGCGGGTCGATCGGTCGCAGGTGGTGGTGCAGCAACCCGCGCACGTAGTCGCCGTAGAGGCGGCGCGGCAGGTAGGTCTCGCGCAACTCGGCCTCGGGGGTTGTCGCGTACTCGCTGCGCGTGCGCAGCCACTCCAGCAGGTGATTCGGGTGATCGGGGAAGGCCGACATGTTGCGCGCGGCCACGTTGAGCAGGTGTTCCGCCTGGCGCGTGCCGTAGGCGACGCCGCGCCCGGTGGGGGCACCGTGGTTGACGAGCGTCACGCGCAGCGGGCCGGCGCCCAGCCGGGCGAGGTTGACGGCCGTCAGCGTCCCGCTGAATCCACCGCCGAGGATGACCACATGGCGCACGCGCGGGGAAGTCATGGGGCAGGGCCGACGGAGCGGGGCGGGCGCATGGGGAGGAAAGCGGGCAAAAAAATACCCCGCCACGGGGGCGGGGCAATTCATTCCGCGCCGATGGGCGCGTTACTTGCGGCTATTGCGCTGGAAGGAGTAAACCACCTTCAGCATTTGGAGCGAAAGCCAGAACACGCCCGTCATGCACGCGGCGCCGAGACCGCCCCAGAGCATGACCATCTTCGGGTCATTGGACGGCACATGGGAGTTCACGAGCCAGTAGAAGATCGCGAACGCGATGCCCGTGAGCACCAAATCGATGAGGAGCGTGACGACGGAAAAGGACTTTTTCTCAGGCGAAGCCATGCCCGCAAAAGAAGGAGCCACGCGGGGTTTGTCGACCAGAAACTTGGGGCGCCGCCGGGTGCGCACGGGATCGCCGGCCTCTTCAAGGTGTTCTCATAACCGGCATTAGCGCGGGCGGACCGAAAAACCCCGGGGACGTTGCGGCCGGAAAAACCCGGTTTTCCCGTGGCCAAGAAGTGAGCGACTTAGGCCAAGAGGTGCGCAGCAGGGGAGGGCGCGGGGGACGATAGTGCGTCATGAAAACCATCTTGGTGCCGGTCGATCTTTCGGCTGCCACGGCGAAGGTTTGCGCGGCGGCTTGTGATCTCGCCCGCCTGATCGGTGGACGGGTGGTTCTGCTCCATGTGGTGGCGCCCCCGCCCGTGGTGATGAGTGAGTACTATGCGTTCGACAGCGGCTACGTCGCGCAGGCGATGGTGGCGTTGGAGAAGACCGCGACGTTGCGCCTGCGCGCGCTGGCCCGCCGATTCTCCCGGCGCGCCCGGATCCGCACGGTGCAGGTGACCGGACAGCCGGTTCCGACCATCCTCGCGAAAGCCCGCGCGAGCCGCGCGGCCTACATCGTGTTGGGTTCGCATGGCCATGGCGCCATGTTTGACCTGATCGTGGGCAGCGTCACGCAGGGCGTGCTGCGCAAGGCACCCTGTCCGGTGCTGGTGGTGCCGATGCCGCGGACATAAACAGGATCCGTCATGGAACTCCTGAAGGCCATCGAACAGCGGCGCTCCGTGCGCGACTATTCCGACGCGGCCGTCTCGCCGACGCTTGTGCAGGAGATCATCCGCGCCGCGGTGCAGGCGCCCAGCGCGATGAACCTGCAACCATGGGCGTTCGCCGTATTCCACGGTCGCGCCCGTTTGGTCGAATACTCCCGGCGCGCCAAGGCGCATTTGCTGGCGACGACGGATCCGTCCTTCGGCCTCGATCCGCGCATCGATCACTACGTCGACTCGGCGGCGAATCTGTTTCATGGGGCCGCCACGCTCGTGCTGGTCTGTGCGCGGCCGGGGCGCTTTTCGCCGGTCGAGGATTGTTTTCTCGCCGCGCAAAATTTCATGTTGGCGGCGCACGGGTTTGGCCTCGGCAGCTGTCCCGTTGGATTCGCGCGCCCGTGGTTTAATCTTCCGGAGATCAAGGCCGAGCTGGGCATCCCGGAACACTACGAGGTGGTGTTGCCGATCGTGCTCGGACATCCGGACCACCCGACCCCGCGGGTCCCGCGCGACGAGCCGGAAATCGTCGCCTGGCATTGGGACGACTGAAAGCGGCTTCCAGTTGGCGGCGCAGCGGGCCCGGGTTGGCGCACCTGGCCGGACAAAAGCCAAGCGGTGCGGAGGTTTGAACACGGGTTGGGAGGACAAAACGTGTTCGAATCGGTAGATTGATGCCATGGCTTCGGTAGAACACATTCCACGTTGGTTCACGCCGCAGGTCCCCGCTCCCCACAGTGGGGCCGTTGCGCCGTCCACAAGCTTCCTTCCCAAGGAACATGGTTCCTGGTCGCTTGCTTTCGAGCCCCTGGCGCTGGGTTTGTTGCTGGCGCCATCATTGGCGGGAGTCGCGCTTTTGGCCGCGGCGGCCGCGGGCTTTTTTGCGCGGCGTCCGCTCAAGGCCGCGTTCGCCCCGCAGTTTTCGGAGAAGCGGCGGGAGGCCCGTGAGGCCCTCGTGATGCTTTCCGCGCTCGTGCTGGCGGGCGGCTTTGAGTTGCTCGTGCTGGGCGACCCTCGCGCGCTCTGGCCGCTGCTGCTTGCGGCGCCGTGCGGGCTTTTGTTCGCCTATTTCGACGGCCAGGGCGAGGGCCGCGCGGCCGCGGCGGAAGTTGCCGGGAGTGCCGCCTTCGCGGTTTTGCCTGCGGTCTTTGCCACGCTCGCGGGTTGGTCCGTCGGCGCGGCGTTGTCACTCGCCGCGCTCGCCCTCGTCCGCAGCGTGCCCACGGTGCTCACGATCCGCACCTTTCTGCGTCAGCGCAAAGGCGAGCCCGTTTCGTCCTGGCTGCCGATCACCGGCGCCGCTGCGGGCGCCTCGGGGATCGCCGCGCTGGCCTGCTTTCACCTTCTTCCTTGGTTCATCGTTGCGGCGCCGGTCGGGTTGCTCGTTCGCACGGTCTGGCTGGTCGGCCCCTGGCGCCCGGCGTGGACGGCCCGGCAAGCGGGCATTGGCGAAGCCCTGCTGGGCTTGGGCTACCTGGGGATTCTGGCGGTTCTCCGGCTCGGGTAAAACCCGGGATTTTTGACCCAGGTCAAGGCGGGACTTCCCTGTCTTCGCTATCTTTTGGTAATTTCCCATCACAACCCACGCTCATCATGAAGTCACCCCGTATCGTCTCCCTCCTCGCGGTCGCCGCACTTTTGTTCACGGCCCCGCTCACTCGCGCCAGTGAAGGCTCCACCGACGTGCAAGGCCCCGTCGTCCTCCCGCCGGAGGTCGCGAACCTGCCGGTCGAACAAGCCATCCTGACCGCCCCGCCGCACGTCCCGCCGCCGCTCGCCCGCAAGTTCGCGGCGCGTGTCGTCGTCAACCTCGAGGTGCGCGAAGTCGTCGGCCGCCTGGCCGATGGCGTTGAATACACGTTCTGGACCTACGGCGGCTCCGTCCCGGGTTCGTTCATTCGCATCCGCGAGGGCGACGTCGTCGAGTTCCACCTCAACAATCACCCGTCCTCGAAGCTGCCGCACAACATCGACCTGCACGCCGTCACCGGCCCCGGCGGCGGCGCCACCTCCACCTTCACCGCGCCGGGCCACAGCTCGCAGTTCACGTTCAAGGCGCTGAACCCGGGCCTGTACGTCTATCACTGCGCGACCGCGCCGGTCCCGATGCACATCGGCAACGGCATGTACGGCCTGATTCTGGTCGAGCCGAAGGACGGCCTGCCGAAGGTTGACCACGAATTCTATGTCATGCAGGGCGAGTTCTACACCACGGGCAGGTACGGCGAGGAAGGCCTGCAGTCCTTCGACATGGCCAAGGCCATCGACGAGCGGCCTCCGTACATCGTCTTCAACGGTTCGGTCGGTTCCCTGGTCGGCGACCTCGCGATGCAAGCCAAGGTCGGCGAGAGCATTCGCATCTACTTCGGCGTCGGCGGGCCGAACGTCACCTCGTCCTTCCACATCATCGGCGAAATCTTCGACAAGGTTTTCCCCGAGGGCGGCCTGAGCCTGCCCAACCCGAATGTGCAGACCACGCTCGTGCCGTCCGGCGGCTCCGCCATGGTCGAGCTGAAGCTGGAGGCGCCCGGCACCTTTATCCTCGTCGACCACTCGCTGACCCGTGCCTTCAACAAGGGCGCGCTGGGCATGCTGAAGGTCAGCGGCCCCGCCGACCGCGTGATCTACTCGGGCAAGGAAATCGACGCCGTGTACATTGGCTCCGCGGCCGACGCGGGTTCCGCCTCCGCGAAGCGTGAAGCGGAGCTGAAGGCGAAGATCGCCGCGGAGATCAAGGCCAACCCCGCCATCGCGGGCCTCACCAAGGAAATGCAGGCCGAGAAGGGCAAGCAGGTCTACATGGGTCTCTGTTTCGCCTGCCATCAGCCGGACGGCAAGGGCCTGCCGAATGTGTTCCCGCCGCTCGCCGGCTCGGACTTCATGCTCGCCGACCGCGAGCGCGCCATCCGCATCGTGCTCAAGGGCCTGACCGGTCCGGTGGTCGTCAACGGCAAGAAGTTCGACAGCGCCATGCCGCCGCAGGAAGCGCAGCTCACCGACGCGCAGGTCGCGGACGTCCTTACCTACGTCTTCAACGCCTGGGGCAACAGCGGCGACGCCTTCACGGCCGACCAAGTGAAGTCCATCCGCAATCAACAACACTAAACCGCGGTGGGGCGGTGACTCCGTCACCGCCATGGCACGGGCGGCCGCGCCCTCCGAAGCTTCGGCGAAGGAGGGAGTCCGCGCCCTACTCCTCTCTCACCATGTCGCTTCGCACGCTCCTTCGCCTCGGCCTCGCGGCCCTCGGTCTCCTCGCCGGGGCCCGGGCGGCTGCGGTCGAGCCGGCGGGCATGGTGTTGATTCCCGCCGGCACCTACGCGCCGCTCGTGCGCAGCACGAAGGACGCGGCCCAGGTCGCCGTGCGGGCGTTTCTCCTCGATGAGCGTCCGGTGACGAACGCCGAGTTTCTCGCGTTCGTCACCGCCAATCCCAAGTGGCGGCGCTCGCAGGTCAGTCGGATCTTTGCCGACGCCTCGTATTTGGAAAACTGGACCGGCGATCTCGAACCCGGCCCCGGCGCCCCGGCCAATGCGCCGGTCGTCCGCGTTTCCTGGTTCGCGGCCCGGGCCTACGCCCGCTGGGTCGGCAAGCGCCTGCCGTCCACCGCCGAGTGGGAACTCGCCGCGAGCGCGGGCTACACGCAGGCGGATGGCCGCAACGACGCGGCGCTGCAACGCGACCTCTACGCGTGGCTCGCGCGGCCGGTGCCCGCGGTGCCGGCTGACGCGACTTCCGCGCGTCCCGATTTCCACGGCGTGCGCGGCCTGCACGGTCTCGTGTGGGAATGGGTCGACGACTTCAACACCGCGATGGTCACGGGCGAATCGCGCGGTGACGCCAACCTCGAGCGCGACCTCTTCTGCGGCGCCGGTTCCGCCGGCGCCAAGGATCCAACCGACTACGCCGCGTTCATGCGCTCCGCCCTGCGCTCCTCCCTCCAAGCCAACAACACCACGACTTCCCTCGGCTTCCGCTGCGCGCGCGACGCCGCGGCCAACCCTTCCACGCCATGAACACCACCCGACTGCTCACCACCCTTTGTCATCTAATGGACTACAAACGCCGCGGCCTGCTCACGTTGGCGGTGCTCGCCGCAACCTCCGTGGCCGGCGCGGCGCCGAGTTGCTGTGCGGAACCGGTCGCCAGGAAAAAGGATGCGTGCTGCGAGGCGATCGCCGCGGCACCGTTCAGCGCGACGTCGATTTATCAGACCGACGTCGCCTTCACCACCGATGCCGGCCAGCCGTTCAAGCTCGGCGAACTCCGCGGCCGGCCGGTCGTGTTGACGATGTTTTTCGCTTCGTGCGGTTACGCCTGCCCACTGCTGGTGACGGACATGCAGGCGATCCGCGAGAAGTTGCCGGCCGACATCCGTGATCGCGCGGCCTTCGTGCTCGTGTCGTTCGACACGGTGCGGGACACGCCCGCGGCGCTCGCGACTTACCGGACCCAGCGCGGGCTTGACGGCGCATGGACGCTGCTGCACGGCGACAACGATGCCGTCCGCGAACTCGCCGCCCTGCTGGGCGTGAAGTACAAGCAGGAGGCTGACGGCAGCTTCGGGCATTCCAATCTGATCACGATCCTCAACCCCGAGGGCGAGATCATCCACCAGCGCAACGGCTTGAAGGGCGGCTTGGATGAGGCCGCCGCCGCCGTGGCGCGCACGGTTCAGCCCTGAACCCTACACCGATCATGAGCACTCCCCGTTTCAAAACCCTCGATGTTCGGCCGCCGCTTTCCCGGGGCGAAGAACCCTTCGCCCTGATTCGCGAGGAAGTGAACAAGCTGGTGCCCGGCCGCGGCCTGACGGTGATCGCGCCGTTTCTGCCGGCGCCGTTGATCGAGATGCTCAGAGCCGAGGGCTTTGAATCCACGATGGAACGCCGCGCCGACGGGGCGTGGGCGGTCAATTTCTGGAGGAACTGACCCATGGCCTCCGCCTTGCTACCCACGGACGCGGCTTCGGTCTGCTCCCTGCTGACCCCGGCCCAAAACGTCGCCCATGGCATCGTCAGCCAGGCGGTGCTGACCGCGCCCGGCCTCCGGCTGACCCTGTTCCATTTCGCCACGGGCCAGGAATTGTCCGAGCATACTACGCCCGCGCGTGCCCTCGTGCAGGTCCTGGCGGGGTCCTGCGAGTTCTCCTTCCCGGACCGCAAGCAAACGCTGCGTGCGGGCGACCTGCTCCACATGCCGCCGAAGCTGCCGCACGCCGTCCGCGCATTGGAGGACCTGACGATCCTCATTACCCAAGCCACCCCGCCGAAAGCGTAGGCTCGTCTGGCAAAGCCCGGGGCAACCCTAGCGAGCCCCACCCAGTAGGATCTTGATCAGGCCGAGGGCAAAAAGCAGCGCCACCAAGGTCAGCGGCCAGAGGCGAACGAGGAGCCGGCACAAGTCGCGCGCGCCTTCACCGATCGCTTCCCACAATCGGTTTGTGATCCACATCACCGGCAACACCAGGATGCCGAGGGCCATGCACTGGAAAATCCCCGGCACCTGGTGGACCGTTTCGCCGCCGATCACGATCACCGCGATCATCGCGACCAGGTACACGATCACGAACAGGATCAGCTTGGCCACCTCGCCCGGCGTCTCCGCCGCGGAGACGAGCAGGTTTGGCGCCTCGTTGCGCGGTTTGAGCAAACCCGGCTCGCGCCGCAGGCGCTGGGCGATCCGTTCCTCACGGACGATGTCCGCCGGCCGGGGATCCGGGGGCAGCGCGGCGCGCGCTTCCTCGATCTGCTGCTGGAGTTTGGCTGCGCGGTATTCGTCGAGCGTGACGCCGAGCCGGGCGGCGGCTGCGACGTCCTCCGCCGTCGGTGGCGGGGAGATACGCGCGAGCAACTCGAACGGGCTCTTCATGGCGGCCAGCCAAGCACAAGCCTTTCCCGGCTCCAAGCCGGTTTCAACCTGGATCGGGGAAAGGCGGGTCGTGCCGCCTCGGGCAGCAAGGCGGCGACGACCTAGGCGATCTCGCACGCGCCGCCGGCGCAGGCCACGACCTCCTTCAGGGCGGTTTCGTCGCTGTGCTCGACCATCTGGGTGTAGTCCACGGGGTGGTACTTGAGGCGGTTCCACTTGGCCACGTCGTCCTCGGTCGTCACCGCTTCGCGCGGCGCCTGCGGGTAGCGCTTGTCGCCATCGTGGCCGAGCAGGGCCACGCCCGTGAAGCCGGCACGGTGTTTCCAGATGAAGTCCGCGACCGCCTCCCACTCGTCGGGCTTCACCGTGCACGTGTGCGACACGTTGTGGTGCAGCCCCGGCGAGCGGGTCGACTCCGCCTCGCCCGCCAGGACCCAGTGGGATTGCACGCGCTGCACCAGGCGCAGGAATTCCAGCGCGCCAATTTCGTCGCGCAGGATCGCGTGCTCCGGCGCCTCCACGGCGAAGGTGATCACGTCGTCGTTTTCCGGACGATAGACAGAGGTTTCGGTCAGGTGCGGATTGGCTGCCGCGAAGTGACGGTAAACGGCATCGCGGCGATTCGCCTGCACGCGCCGGAAATAATGCCGGGCGTGGTGCGGGTGGATGCCCGAGGCCGCGCCCAGGAGCAGCGACGCCGTGCCTTCCGGCTTCACGCAGGTCACGCGCGCCGCCGGCCGGATGCCGATCGCCGCCGCCACGATGCGGTTGGCCGCGCGGGCGAGCTTGGCGCCGCGCTCGAGGATTGCCGGGTCGAACAGCAGGTCCGGGTTGTCCATGAACCCGCAGATCGAGACGCCGAGCAGCGCATCGCGTTCGTTCAGGTAGCGCGACACCGGCCCCAGGTAGGGGATGTTGGTGTACGCCGCCTGCAGCGTCCCGATGACGGCGGCGTGGATGCACGCGGTGAAAAAGTCATCCGCATCCGTCAGCGCCGCGCCGTTGATCGTGCTGAGATTGCACATTTGCCACCCGCTCAGGCGCGTGCCCGCGCCCACCGGGCCGTCGTAGCCGAGCGCGCGCAGCCGCGCGACCTCGGCGGAGTCGTCGAGCTCGCCGCCCACGACGGGATGCAGGCCGATTTCGCAGCAGGGGTTGCAGCCGTATTCCGGGTCATCGGCAAAATAGAAGCCGGGCTCGCCGAATTCCCGCTGCGCGGCGAAAAGCCGGCGGAACAACGTGTCATCGTGGCCCGCCCGCGGCACCACCGCGGAATTGTTCGAGGCCGAACGCTGCGGGTGCTTCGAGAACCAGTCGCCGGTCTTGGCGTCCATCATCTCCTGGTCGTCGGGCGAGAAGAGGCAGATCGTGGCGGAACGGCGGATGCCACCGCTCAACACGGAGCGCGCGGCGAACATGCAGATGTCGTAGAGCTCAACCGGGCGCAGCCGGCGGCCGGAGGCGCCCGCGAGGACGGCCTCGATTTCGAGCAGCGCCTGCTTGAGCGGGAGGTGACCGGGCGCCTTGCCGCCCGAGGTGCGCAATGGGCTGCCGCGCGGGCGGACCGCCGCGTAGTTGAACTCGACCTTGAAGCGTTCCCAATAGCTGCGCATCAGCAGGTGCAGCGCGTCGGCCCAGCCCTCGATCGTGTCCGCGATCGCGTGGTGCATCACGGGCAGTTCCAGCTCGTCGCCGCGGACGGGCAGGGGGGCGAGGCGGTTGGCGTGGTGCTTCTGGACCGAGAAGCCGCAGCCGGTGCCCGAGAGCAGGAGGAACAGGTATTCCCGGAAAAAATCGATGCGGTCGACGGGGCTGAACGAGCAATTGAAGAGCCGCGCGTGGTTGCGAAGGATCGCCTCGCCGCCGAATTGGAGCGAACGCATCGACGGCAGCACGGTCTTCGCCACCACGGACGCGAACGCCCGGTCGAGCGCCAGGCCGAGGGTGCCGCCACTGAGGGCGGACGCCAGCCGCGCGCGGTCCGCCGGGTCCACGGGCGAGTCGGCAGCGGGCTCCGGCAGCACCAGACTCAACCGGTCCTGGAAAAACTGCCGGTGCATGCCCTGCACGCGGCGCGCCGCCTCGGCAAACAGCTCGCGCCGGCCGAGGTCGGGGCGATAGCGGGCGTATTTGGCGAGGGCAATGTAGTCGGCCAGCCCGTTTTCCGCATAGTGATTCAGGCGACGGGCGGCCTGCCCGGCGCGATAGACAATGTAGGCGCGGGCCACGGCCCATTCGCCCTCGGCGGCGATGGCCTTTTCGACGTTGTCCTGGACCTGCTCGATCGTCGGGTGGCGGCCGGAGCGATAGAACAACTCCAGCATGTGCGCGACGCGCGTCGTGATGTGGCGGACCTTCGCATAGGTTTCCTGGTCCAGCCCGTAGCGCGCGGCGGCGTTGTCGCGCTCGGGATTGTCGGCGGTCCCGTGGTGGACTTCAAAAAAGGCGAGGGCGATGGCGCGCGCGATTTTTGTGGAGTCCCACGAGACGGTGGTCCCGTCGCGCTTGATGACGCAACGGTCGGCGGGGGCGATGGCCGTGGGAGCGGAACGGCGGGCAGGGGAGGACTTGGCGCCAGGGGCGCTGGGAGGATGGATCATGGCAAAAGCGGCGGCGGACTCTAGCGGTTTTCAAAAGCGGCCGCTAATCACTCTTTGGCATCACGCATTTTTTCGTGCGCAATTTTTGCACAGAGTGACATCGATGGGCCGCAGTCACCGTCACCCTAGCGGCGTGGCGGGCTCCCCGCCATGATCTGCGTCAAGGTTCGCAAGAAATGAGGTGCCGCCGCCGCATTTTGCACGCGACACGCGGCGGCGACCGTTGTCCAATCACCGCGATGTCGATTCCGCGCCACGCCGACTTCAAACTCACCGGATTGGTGGGCAGTCTCCGCTGCTGCCAGCTCTTCTCCAGCCTGACGGGCGAGGATTTGGAATTGATCGCGGGATTTGCGCGCCCCCTCTCGCTCCGGAAAGGTGACTATCTGTTTCGCGAGGGTGAGCCTTCCCAGGGTTTCTACGTCGTCCAAAGCGGCGCAGTGAACGTCCATCGTGTGAGCGCCGCCGGCAAGGAGCAGGTCATCCATGTGTTTCGCGCCGGCGAGTCCTTTGCCGAGGCCGCGCTCGCGTCGCCCACGGGTTACCCGGCCGATGCGCGAGCCGTCGAGCCGAGCGTGGTGTTGTTGCTGCCCAAGACCCCGGTGTTGGAACTGATCGGCCGCCGGCCGGACCTGGCCCTGCGCATGCTGGGTTCCATGAGCGCGCACCTGCGGGTGCTGGTGGGCATGCTGGATGATCTGACGCTGAAGGATGTCGAGACTCGGCTGCTCAACTGGCTCGTGAAGCACGGCCGCACTGCGCCAAAAGGGGTCATCAACCTGCCCGGCACCAAACGCGTGCTGGCGGCCGAGCTGGGGACCAGCAGCGAAACGCTTTCGCGGACACTGGCGCGCCTGCGGGACGAGAAACTGATCACCGTGGCGGCCAAATCAATCACGGTGGCCGACCCCGGCACGCTCGCCGCGCGCCTGCGGCGCAACCTGGGCGAGGGCTAGCCACCCCGCGGTGCGAGGGGTACTCCCGGGACTGCCGCTGGCTTTTCCGGCAATCGTCTCCAAACGTCATCCATCATTTGTCCACATGTCCTCGCCTGATCCCGCCTCGCTTTTCGAACGCCTCGGTGGTCGCCCGCAACTGCAGCAGCTGCTGAAATACTTTTACGCGGACGTGCGGCAGCACCAGGAGATCGGGCCGATTTTCACGGCGCACATCCGGGACTGGCCGGCGCACCTCGAGAAGATCGCGGACTTCTGGTCCGGCGTCACGGGGGGCCCGGCGAACTATCGCGGCGGGATGGCGATGCGCCACCTGCCGCTCGGGCTGGAGGAGCGCCATTTCCAGGCCTGGCTCGGGCTGTGGGCGCGGCATTGCCGGGCGCGGCTGGCCCCGGCGGAGGCGGCGGAACTGATTGGCGTCGCCGAAACGATCGGGCGGCGGTTGCGCGCGATGGCCGGCGTGCCGCCGACGCAGGAAAATTCCTGATCGGGAAATCGGCGGGCCTTGACCTGGCTCAAGGCGTCCCCGGTCGCTTTGTGGGATAGTGGGGCATGGCTTCATCAACCTCCACGTTCCCGCTTATTCCTGAACTCACCGTCGGCGAAATCGTCGCCGCGCGTCCATTGCTGGCCCGGGTCTTCGAGAAACTGGGCATCGATTATTGCTGCGGCGGAAAACAAACCCTCGCCACGGTCTGCGCGCGGCGCGGGCTCGATTTGGCCGCGACCGTCGCCGAGTTGGCTTCGGCGGATGCCGCCTCTGCCGGGGTGACCGGGGAGGTGGATGCGGCGGCGATGGACCAGGTTACGCTGGTCGATCACATCGTGGCCGTGCACCACCGGTATTTGCGCAATGAGCTGCCGCGTTTGGTGGAGATGGCGGACCGGGTGGCGCAGAAACACGGCTGGCGCGATGGCCGGCTCGAGGAAGTGAGCGCCGCGGTGCGAGCGCTGGCGGAGGAAATGTTCAGTCATATGCATAAGGAGGAGATTATTCTCTTCCCTCTCGTGCGGCAGATCGCGGAGGGTGACAAGTCGATCAACCTCGCCGCGCCCATCGGGCAAATGGAGTTGGAGCACGAGTCCGCCGGCGGCCTCACGGCCCGGCTGCGCGAGCTGACCGACGGCTTCACGCCAAACGACGAAGCCTGCAACACCCACCGGGCGCTCCTGGCAGGGCTGGCCGAGTTTGAGGCGGACCTGCACCGTCACGTCCACAAGGAAAACAACATCCTGTTCCCCCGGGCCCTGGCTGGTGCGGCCTGATTGCGGAGCGCAGACAATCGGCGGGGTGAGGGCACCCCGCCTCCATGCAAGGCGGGTCATTGCGAGAGGACGCGCCGACCGCGGCGACGAAGCGTTCCCGTGCGCCTAGCAGGTGCGCCCGCTTGCCGGCGTCGCGCACCTGGATCGCCGCGGCCGGCGGGAGAGGGGAGGAGAATTTTCAACGCGCAATGTCCAACGCCCAACTGTCAACGTCCAGCGCTCAATGCCCAACATTCAACAAGGCCGGCCTATCCCTGGACGTTCAATGCTCAGCGTGGCATGGTGGACGTTGAGCCCGACCGCCCGGCTGCGCCGGGCTGTTCGCGATGACGAACTGCGGGGTGGGGGCGCCCGCCTCCACCCGGGACGCGGCAGGATGGGGGTGCGCACTTCTTGGCTGGGCTCGCAAGAAATGCGCGGCGTTCGGCAATCCATGCAGAGCGGGTTTGGGGCGGGGCAGCTAGACTCTTTGCGTCCGATGAAACCACGCCACACCTCCCTTGACCATTTCGAGCCCGCGGAAGCGGAGATCCAGAAATGCGCCTATTTCCTGTGGAAGGAGGAGGGGAGTCCCCCGGGTCGCGAATTGGACTTCTGGCTGCGCGCCAAAGAACTTGTGCGTCACCACGTCGGCGCCGCCCGCGTCCGACCGGAGCCCCGACGGCCGGTGAGCCGCTGATTCCCGAGGGTATTCCACGCAATGTCCGTCATCCCCCTCACCGTTTTCTTCAGCCTGCTGCTGGCGGGCCTGTTCATCGCCCTGTTCGTGCACGAACAGGGCCGCCGGCGCTTCGCGAGCACGGAGCGCGATTCCCTGTTGCCCCTGGCCGAGGAGACCGCGCACGCGGTGCTGGCCGAGGCGGACCATGACCACGACCACGGCGACCGCTGCGGGTGCCGGGATGGCACGCGGCCCCCGTGCAGTGGTTGCTTGAAACGCGCCGAGAACTCCCCGCATCCCACCCCTTGATTTCCACGTTCCCATGACCAACGGACAGAAAGTAACCATCCAATTCAACGACCAGATCGTCCGCCAGTTCATGCTGGCGTCCATCATCTGGGGCGTCGTCGGCATGCTCGCCGGCGTCTTCATCGCCACCCAGCTGAACTACTGGCAGGCCAATTTCGGCCTGCAATGGCTCAGCTTCGGGCGCCTGCGCCCGCTGCACACCAACGCGGTCATCTTCGCCTTCGTGGGCAACATGATGTTTGCGGGCGTCTACTACTCGACCCAGCGCCTCGTGAAGGCGCGGCTCGCGAGCAATTTCCTGTCCAGCCTCCATTTCTGGGGCTGGCAGCTGATCATCGTGGCGGCGGCGATCACGCTCCCGCTCGGCCTCACGCGCGGCAAGGAGTACGCCGAGCTGATCTGGCCCATCAACATCGCGGTCGCGCTGATCTGGGTCGTGTTCGCGGTTAACTTCTTCTGGACCCTCGCCAAGCGGCACGAGAAGTCCCTCTACGTCGCGATCTGGTTCTACATCGCGACGATCATCACGGTGGCGATGCTCTACATCGTCAACCACCTCTCGATCCCGACGTCGCTGCTGCACAGCTACCCGGTGTTCGGCGGGGTGCAGGACGGCCTCGTCCAATGGTGGTACGGCCACAACGCCGTGGCCTTCTTCCTCACCACGCCGATCCTCGGCATCATGTACTACTTCCTGCCGAAGGCGGCGGAGCGGCCGGTGTACTCGTACAAGCTTTCGGTCATCCACTTCTGGTCGCTCGTGTTCCTGTACATCTGGGCCGGCCCGCACCACCTGCTCAACACGGCGCTGCCGAACTGGCTGCAGCTGCTCGGCATGACGTTCTCGCTGATGCTGTGGGCGCCGTCCTGGGGCGGCATGCTCAACGGCCTGCTCACGCTCCGCGGCGCGTGGGGCAAGCTCCGCACGGACCCGGTCATCAAGTTCTTCGCCGCCGGCGTGACCTTCTACGGCATGGCCACCTTCGAGGGGCCGTTGCTCTCGATCAAGGCGGTCAACGCCCTCGGCCACTACACCGATTGGATCATCGGCCACGTCCACGCCGGCGCGCTCGGCTGGAACGGCTTCATGGCGGCGGGCATGTTCTACTGGCTCCTTCCGCGTCTCTGGAACAAGCCGCTCCACTCGCAATCGCTGGCCAACCTCCACTTCTGGCTCGGGACCGTCGGCATCCTGCTCTACGTCGCGGCCATGTGGGCCTCGGGCATCACGCAGGGCCTCATGCTCAATGCGACCGCCGAGGGCGGCACGATCCTGAAGTACCCGAACTTCCTCGAAACGCTGAACGCGATCCGCCCGCTCATGCTCCTGCGTGTGATCGGCGGCGGTCTCTATCTCACGGGCTTCATCATCATGGCCTACAACGTCTGGCGCTCCATCAGCGGCGCGTCGGCGGTCAACGGCTCGATGGAAGTGTATGTCGAGGCCCCGGCCGCGACCGATCGCCTCGGCCTCACGGCCACCGCCTTCAGCGCGCCCGTGATCTACAGCACGCTGGGCTTCATCGGCGCGTGCGTGTGGATGTTCGCCGGCGGCGTCATCCACCTCATCGGTCTCGCCCTCGCCGTCTTCGCCGTGCTCCTGGCGATCGGCCACTACGAGTCCCGCGGCAAGGAATGGGGCGACTGGTACGACAAGCTGCTGGTCAACGCGCTGCCGTTCACCGTGCTGACGCTCCTCTCGGTCGTGGTCGGCGGCCTCATCCAGATCATCCCGATGCTCACCGTGAACCGCCGGCTCCAGACGGAGGACCGCGTGGCGCAGGTGTATACCCCGCTCGAACTGGCCGGCCGCGACCTCTACGTCCGCGAAGGCTGCTACAACTGCCACTCGCAGATGATCCGCACGCTCGTGCCGGACGTCATGCGCTACGGCGATTATTCGCGCCTCGGCGAGTCCATCTGGGATCACCCGTACCAGTGGGGCTCCAAGCGCACCGGCCCGGACCTCGCGCGCCTCGGCGGCAAGTACAACGACGCGTGGCACTACGACCACCTCGAGAACCCGCGCAACATCTCCGTCGGTTCCAACATGCCCGGCTACACCTGGCTCAAGGACCAGAACACCGATTACGCGGCACTCCCCTCGAAGATCCGCGTGCAGCGCATGCTCGGCGTGCCGTTCCCGGAAAGCTGGTCGCCGGCGGAAATCGACCGCCTCGCCAAGGAACAGGCCCAGGGCATCGCCAAGACGCTCCGCGCCGAAGGCCGCTATGTCGACGCCGACCGCGAGGTCGTCGCCCTCATCGCCTACCTGCAGACCCTCGGCAAGAAGTGGGAACCCACGAACACCGCGACGGCGTCGCGCTAAATTCCAAACGCCAGATTCCAAACGCCAAACCCTAACTCCTTCCTCCCATGCTCCGCCGCATCATTTACGAAGACTGGCAGCTCATTTTCCCCGTGATCGCCCTCGCGGTCGCCTCGGTGGTGTTCCTCGCCGCCGGCTGGCGCGCGGCGCGCATGAAGACGGAGGACGCCGACAAACTCGCGCAACTGCCGCTCCGCCACGACTGATTCCTTCTCCTTCCCATGAGTTCTTCGCCCACACCTCCGCCGAACGACTCCGGCATTCCCGTCCGGAAGCACTCCTTCGATGGCATCCAGGAATACGACCAGCGCCTGCCAAACTGGTGGCTCTACACGCTCTACGGCACGATCGTTTTCTGGATCGGCTACTGGTTCGCCAACATGATCGCGGGGATCATCCCGCCCGATGGCGCCCAGGTTGACGCCGCCATGGCCCGCGTCGCGGCGGCCAAGATGGCGTCATCGATCGACGTCACCAATGACAAGCTCTTCTGGGAAATGAGTCGCAACCCGGTCTTCGTCGAAGCCGGCAAGCAGACGTTCCAGGCCAACTGCGTTGCCTGCCACCTCGCGAGCCTGCGCGGCAAGTCCGAGAACCCGACGGCCATCGGCCCGGATCTCACGGACACCGCCTGGATCCACGGCGGCACGCCGAAGGAAGTGTATGGCACCGCCTCCAAGGGCGTGCCCGCGAAGGGCATGCCCGCCTGGGAACCTGTCCTCGGCCAGAAAAAGACCGCCGAGGTCGTTGCCTTCATCCTCAATCACCACCAAGCCGGCGAAGCCATCACCGTCGAGACGCCCAAGTAAACGCCCGCGCGCGGCGCCCGGCCGCGTCGTCCCTCCCGCTCAAATCCACGCATGAGCGCTCAGCCCACCAATACCAAATCCCCGTTCTCGTCGCGTCGCCTGACCCCGACGCGGGACTCGGTCACGACCATCCGCGCCGATGGCTCGCGCGCTTTCCTCTATCCGGCGGACGCGCACGGTCGTTTCACCACGGCCCGGCGCCTCAGCGCGTACCTGCTGATCGCGATCTACCTGCTGCTGCCGTGGATCCCGGTAGGCGGACACCCTGCGGTGTTCCTGGACATCGCCAGCCGCCGTTTCCACTTCTTCGGCTACACGCTCGCCGCGCAGGATGCGTGGTTGCTGTTCTTCGGCGTCAGCGGCCTCGGCTTCGCGCTGTTTTTCATCACGGCCCTGTTCGGCCGCTTGTGGTGCGGGTGGGCCTGTCCGCAGACGGTTTTCCTCGATCACGTCTTCCGACGCATCGAGCGCTGGCTCGAGGGTGACGCCCCGGCGCGTCGCGCCCTGAAGGCGGCGCCGATGTCGGCCAACAAGTTCTTCCGCCGCGCCGCGAAGCACCTGCTGTTCGCAGCGGCGTCGCTGCTTATCACGCACCTGTTTCTCGCGTACTTTGTCAGCATCCCGCAGCTGTGGCTCTACATGCATGAGGCGCCGGGCGAGCACTGGGCGGCGTTTCTGTTCGTGTTCATCACGGCCGGCATCCTCTATTTCAACTTCGCCTGGTTCCGCGAGCAGCTCTGCATTGTGATCTGCCCCTATGGACGGCTGCAGTCCGCGCTGAGCGACGACCACACCATGGGAATCGGCTACGATGCCAAGCGAGGCGAGCCACGCGGTCGGTTGCACGGCGACGGCCCGGCGGCGCTTCCGGCTGCCGCGTCCGCGCAGCCGGCGATCGCCGCACCCGGCGCCTGCATCGATTGCAATCGCTGTGTGCAGGTTTGCCCCACGGGCATCGATATCCGCCATGGCCTGCAGTTGGAGTGCATCGGCTGCGCCGCCTGCATCGACGCGTGCGATGACGTCATGGTGAAGGTGAAGCGCCCCACCGGCCTCATCCGCTACGATTCCCTCGCCGGGTTCACGGGCGCCCGCACCCGCTGGCTGCGGCCGCGCACGCTGCTCTATGGCGTGCTCATGTTCGCCGGCGCCGCGGCGGCCTCGTTTGCTTTTTCCACCGTCAAACCCGCCAACTTCCTCGTGTACCGCATGAGCGGCGCGGCGTACTTCGTCACTCCGGGCGAGGTCCGGAACCAGTTCATGGTCCGGCTCGTCAACAAGCGCTCCGTGCCGGCGACGTTCGTCGTGACCGCCGCGGACCTGCCTGAGCATGTACGCCAGACCGGTTTCACCGCGCCGGTGACGCTTGGTTCGCTCGAGGAATCCGTTTCACCGCTCGTGCTGTCCGTCGAGCGCAAGGAATACCACGGGCCGTTCAAATTCACGGTGCGCGTCCAGGACGCCGACCACACGTACACGCTCTCCCGCGAGGTGGAGTTCATGGGCCCCGACGCCCGGCTGCTGGAGGAGGAGGACCATGAACGTGGCACCAAGCGCTGAGCAACCGACCCCCGAGAGCCAGGCGGCGCGCGCCGGCTGGACGCTGTGGCTGTGGGTCGCCGCCGGCTTCCTGTTCCTCAGCCTGCTGTGGACCGGCATGTTCATTGCCTCGCGGCACGCGGACACGCGGACGGTTCCCGTCACCAACCATGGAGGCCGGCCATGACCGGTGAACTCGCCGGCATCACGGGTCCCGGCACGGCGTTTGTCGCCGGCTTGGTGACGAGCCTGCATTGTGCCGGCATGTGCGGACCCCTCGCGTGCGCCGTGATGCCGTCGGCGCGGGACGCGAGCGACCCACAGGTAGTCGCGTCGGCCTATCACCTGACGCGCCTCACCGCCTACGCGGCCCTGGGTGCGCTGGCGGGCGGCGTGGGCCGGTTCCCGCTGATGCTGCTGAGCGAGAGCGCGCTGCGGTGGCTGCCGTGGCTGTTGGTGTTGTTTTTCGTGGCGGTGGCCTTTCGCTTCGATCAGCGCCTGCCGAGGGTGCCCCTGTTGGGCCGCGGCTATTCGGCGCTCCTCGCACGCGTGCGCGGCGCTTCCCGCGTCCGGGCCGCCGCCGCGCTGGGTCTGGCGACGCCGCTCCTGCCGTGCGGGCCCCTGTACTTCCTGCTTTCGCTGGCGCTGCTTAGCGGTTCGGCGCTGCGCGGGGCCGAGACCCTCATTGCCTTCGGCCTCGGCACGGTGCCGTTGCTCTGGCTGGCGCAGGCCAACTTCCGCTGGCTGCGGGCGCGGCTGGGGCCGCAGACCCTGGCGCGCGCCCGGACCGTCCTCGCGCTCGCGGTGGCCGGCCTGCTCGTCTGGCGCCTGCGCGGGACGCTGGGCTTCGGCGGCCCGGCAGCGGGTGATTTCCTTTGTTTTTGAACATGGAGCTATTTCCCGACAGCAATTTGGTGAACGGGGGTGTGAGCCCGATGGTGCGAGAGCGTGGACTGCGCGCCCCGCAAGCCGCCCCCGTTCACCTTTGCCGTCATTGCGGCGCGCCCCTGGCAGGCGAGGCGGCGCAGGCGGCGGGGTTTTGCTGCGCGGGTTGCAGTTACGTGTTTCGGCTGGTGCAGGAGCACGGCCTCGAGGGTTACTACAAGATCCGTGATTCGGTCACCGTGCCGGTGGGGGAGGCGGTTTTCCAACCACGCGATTTCAGCTGGCTGACCGGCCTGCAGCGCGCCGCCGAGGCGGTCCCGGGCACGCCGGAGTTGATCCTGGAAATCCAGGGCATTTCCTGCGCCGGTTGCGTGTGGTTGATCGAGCGGGTGTTTCACCAACAACCGGGCGCGCTGGATATCGAGACCGACGCCCAACTCGGTCGCATGCGCCTCAAGTGGGAGCGCGGCGTGTTTGATGCGGTCGCCTTTGCGCGACTCCTGCAGTCGTTCAATTACCTCGCCGGTCCTCCCGGGGCCGAGCCGCCGGTGCCGGAGACGCGCCGGCTCGTGCACAAGGTCGGCCTCGCGGCGGCGTTCTCGATGAACGTCATGCTGTTCACGCTGCCGGTGTATTTCGGCATGGAGGCGAGTTTCCCCTACGCGCGCCTGTTCGGATTGCTTTCGCTGGTGTTTGCGACGCTCAGCCTCCTCACCGGCGGCATGTATTTCATCGGCCGCGCGGTCGCGGCCCTCCGGGCGGGGACCGCGCACATCGACCTGCCGATCGCGCTTGGGATCATCGGCGCGTACGTCGGTTCATTCTACGGCTGGCTGGCCGGTCGCGAGGAGTTTGTCTATTTCGACTTCGTCGCGGCGTTCATCCTCCTGATGCTCGTCGGACGCTGGGCGCAGGTCGCGGCGGTGGAGCGTAATCGCCGCCGGTTGCTCTCGACATCGGATCGTCCGCTCCCGGTGCGCGTCGAAACGCCGGCCGGGCTGGCGGAACGTGCCGTGACGGAATTGCGGACGGGGGACATCTATTTGGTGCGCGCCGGCCAGGTTGTGCCGGTGGAATCGCGGCTGGAATCCCCGGCCGCCACGGTCGGCACGGCGTGGATTACCGGAGAAGCGGATCCGCGCGACTGCCGCGCCGGGGCACGGCTGCCCGCGGGCGCCGTGAATCTCGGCCGCGGGGACATGCGCGCCGCCGCGACGCGCACCTGGCAGGACTCGCCGCTTGCCCAGCTGCTCCGGCCGGTGGCGCGTGACGCCTATCGTCATCGTTTCCTGGAACGCGTCATTCAGGGCTACCTCGTCGGCATTCTGCTTGCGGCCGCCGCCGCGGGCACGGGTTGGTGGCTAGGCACGCACGATGCGGTGCGAACGTTGTCTGTCGTGACCGCCGTGCTCGTCGTTTCCTGCCCGTGTGCGATCGGCCTGGCGTTTCCGCTGACCGACGAGCTTGCCGCGGCCGCCCTGCGCCGCGCGGGCGTCTTCGTGCGCGAGGGGGATCTCTGGCCGCGCCTCGCGCGCATTCGCAAGGTGATCTTCGACAAGACCGGCACGCTGACGTTGGAAACGCCCGTGTTGGTTGAGCCGGCCGTGCTCACTTTGCTCGCGCCGGTGGCGCGCAATGCGCTGGCCGCCTTGGTGCGGGACAATGCCCACCCCGTGAGCGTGTCGCTGCACGAGCAGTTGCTGGCGCTCAACCTGCCGTTCGATCATGCGTCCACGGGTGAGATCACCGAGGTGCCCGGTTTTGGGTTGGTCCTTCGCAATGGCAACGGCTGCTGGACCCTCGGCCGACCCGGCTGGCGCGGAGGTTCGACCAGTCAGGCCGATCAGTCCCCCGAAGGACACGACACCGAATTTGCGTGCGATGGCGTGGTGCTCGCGCGTTTCCGCTTCATCGATGCGGTGCGTCCGGATGCCGCCGCGGAAGTGGCGGCCCTGCGGGCCCGCGGCCTCGATGCCTACATCCTCAGCGGCGACCGTTCCGAGAAGGTGAACCAAATGACCACCCAGCTCGGATTGCCGGTCGTGAATGGCATCGCGGGGGCAACGCCGGAAGAGAAGGCGGCGTGGGTCGACAAGCTCGACCGCCGCGACACCCTGATGCTCGGCGACGGCGCGAATGACAGCCTGGCGTTTGACCGCGCATTCGTCCGCGGGACGCCGGTAATCCACCGCGGGGTGCTCGAGGGCAAAACCGACTTCTACTATTTCGGCCGCGGGATGGCCGGTGTCCGCCGCATGTTCGAGGTCGATGAGTCGCGCCGGCGCACGCTCGCCTGGTTGCTCGCCTTTTCCGTGGTCTACAACCTGATCGCCGTCGGCCTGGCGGTGGCGGGACGCATGAATCCGCTCCTCGCGGCCATCTTCATGCCGGTGAGCTCGCTGATCACGCTGGCGATCGTTGGCGGCGGCATGCGTCGCTGGCTGGGGAAGTAGGCGCGTCCGGAGGCCGCGCTCCACCTCGGGCTTAATGCGGTTCGAACAGCGGGAGGATTTGCATGCCCGGCACGGTGACCAGGCCCTTGTCCGTGATGCGGATCTCCGGGATGACGGACAGCGGGATGAGGTTGAAGCCCATGTAGGGCAGCGTGCAGCCGGCCGCGCTCCACGCCGCCTTCAGGGCGGTCGATTCGGCGGCGACGGCGGTCGCGCGCTTGTCGGACAGCAACCCCGCAATGGGCAGCGCCACCTTGGCGATCACCGCGCCGTCGCGGACGACACAGACGCCGCCCTTCATGGCCTTGATGGTCTTGAGGGCCAGCTGCAGGTCGGATTCGTTCGTGCCGGCGAGGATGATGTTGTGGGCGTCGTGACCCACCGAACTCGCGACCGCGCCCGCGCGGAGGTTAAAGTCCTTGAGCAATCCATGCGCGACGGCGCCGGATTTGCCGTGGCGCTCGACGACCGTGACGAAACACAGGCCATGTTTCGCAAAGATCGATTCCCACTTGTCGCCCGGCTGGGGATCAAGTGCCAGGCGATCGTGAAAGAGGATAATCCCGGGGAGCGCGGTGCGAATGCAGTTGGCGGTCACCGGGCCGGTCGGGAGCGCGGGGGTTAGCTTCAGCTTTGGGGCGACCTTGACGGTCTGGTACGCGGCCTTCGGGTAGCGGTAGCGTTTCGCGAGGGCCCTATCGAGCAGCGGCGTGACCTTGCGGTCTTCGACCACCAGTTCGCCACCGTACCAGGTGTTTTGCGGGACGAGGTCGTCGTTGAGCAGCACGATGTCGGCACGCCGCGCCGGTGCCAGGCCGCCGATGTCGCCGTCGCGTGCATAACGCGTGGCCGGATGCAGTGACCCCATGCTCCACGCGGTGGTCGTGGTGATGCCGTGCTTCACGGCCTCGCGCACCACCCAGTCCTGCCCGAACAGAAACAGGTCGTCCGCATCCCGGTCGTCCGTGCACACGCAGACCCGCTTCGGGTTCGCTCCGAGTTCGGTCACCGCCTTGATCGCCAGCGGCAGCGAGTGCCACGGGGTGGTGGGCGGCCCGCCGCGCAGGAAGATCCACAGGCCGTTTTCGAGGAAATCGTTGGCAATCTCGCGGTCGATCGACTCGTGGGTGTCGTTGATGCCGCTGGCGGCGCCCGCCGCGACAAACTCGCGGCCGTAAATGTGGCCGCACACCGGCCGCCCGCGCTTGATGGCTTCGGCAAGGATCGCGTGGCTGCGCGGGTCGCCCATGGCGACCTGCACGAAGTCCATCTTCTCACCGAGGGCGACCGCCTCGGGCCAGCGGTCGAACAGGCGGCCGATCTTGGCCGGCGTCAGGTCGCCGCCGGCGGTTTCGAAGTGGGGCGAAGTCGCCGGGACCGTGCTGGGGACGGTCAGGAAGATGTTCAGCGGCGCCTGCCGCGCATCGCGGAGCATCCACTCGATGCCCGCCGAGTCACACACGTTGCCGATCTCGTGGCTGTCGCAGAAAATCGTCGTGGTGCCGTTCAGCAGCGCGCCCTCGGCGTAGGCGCACGCGGTCATCATGGAGCTCTCGATATGGATGTGGGGATCGACCAAACCCGGCGCGAGGATGCCGCCCCGGGCGTCGTACAACTTGGTTTTCGCGCCTTTGGTCGGCTGGAACGAGCCGGCCGGCTTGACCACGGCGATGCGGCCTGACTTCACCCAGACCTCGCGATCCGGGTGGATGCGATCGGTGTACGTCGAGAGCAGGCGCGCGCCCGTGATGACCAGGTCGGGCGCGGCGCGGCCCATGGCGACGGCGGCGAGGGTGCGGGTGACTTGGTGCAGCGGCGGGACGGAGAAGCGGGTGAGGGGCATGGCGGCCGCCTGCCCAGCACCGCCAATGCCAGACCGGTGGCATTTTCGAATTCATTCCGGCCTTTACCACGGGCCGCGGAACTGTAGGCATGGACCCGGCCCACTATGAAATTCGGTCGACTCAGGTTCGTGCTTTTCCTCGCGCTGCTCGCGTCGAACCTGCTCATCGGCGTGGTCAGCCTGCTCTACCTGCGTTCGATGGAGCAGCGGTATACCGCGCTCTTTGAGGGCAGCGTGCCGCTGGTCAACCACCTCCGCACGCTGACCCGGGAGCTCAGCACGGTCCAGCGCCTGGCCCGGCGCATTTCCGACCCGAAGAATGAGACGGATTGGGCCAAGCTGCTGCCGCAGATGACGGCGGACAGCAAACAGGCCCACCGCCACGCGCTGGAAATCACGAGCATGGGTTCGCTGGCCGGCTCGGTGCATGCCGGCGTCATTTCCCGCACCGGCCACGAGTACGACGCCCTGGTGGAAAAGTTTATCGCGCTCGCCCAATCCGGCCGGATTGCGGAGGCCAACCAGTTCAACATCGACGCTCTGCGCCCGGCCTATGACCAGTACATGGACGCCCTCGACGCGGCGGGCAATTTCGTGGAGCGCGAGGGCAGCGACCTGCGCGCCCGTTACGCCGCGGATTCGCGCCTGTTTGGCGGCTTCCTGCTCGCGTTCGCCGGCTGGCCGCTGCTGGTCGCCGCCATTGTCACGCTGGTGATGTCGCTGCTGGTCGCCGGCCTCTTTATCGCCGTGTTCTTCCCGAAGCTTTTCGTTTCGAGAAACGTGGCGACGTGAGGGCCGCGCCGGCGGACTAGATGCCCTTCGGAATCGCCGCGGTGAGGTTGAGCGGCGCTCCGTCGGTGATCAGCAGGTTGTCCTCAAAGCGCACGCCGCCGAGGTGCAGGTGCTGTTCGACGAGCGACCAGTTGACGACGTCTTGGTATTTTTCGCGCCGCACCGGGTCATTGAGGATCGCGGGAATCAGGTAGAGGCCGGGTTCGACCGTCGTGAGGTACCCCGGCCGCAGCACAAGGTCCATGCGCAGGCTGCGCAGCGAGGGGCGGGGGTCTTTCGTGCGCCCGGGTTCCAGACCGCCGGCGTCGCGCACCCCCAGGCCCACCAGGTGACCGAGTCCATGGGGATAAAAAAGCGTGTGCGCATCCTGTTCGACGAGGGAGGTGGGATTGCCCTTCATCACGCCCATCGCCACGAGTCCGCCCATCAGGTCGGCGGCCGTCGCCAGGTGCAGTTCCTTCCACTCGGTGCCCGGACGGCAACGGTCGCAGGCGCGCTTCTGGGCTTCGAGCACGACGGACGCGAAATCGCGTTGGAAGGCGGACGCCTGGCCCGCGACGTACGTGCGGGTGACGTCGATCACGTAACGATCAAGCTGCGGGCCCGAATCGATCAGGATGAAGTCACCGTCGCGCGCGACGCGGTCCGGCGAGGGCGAACCGTGGAAAACCGCGCTCTGGGCGCCGACCCCGACGATGGAATCATAACCCGTGCACTGGGCGCCGTGGCGAAAATATTCGGCCTCGAGTTCGATTTGCAGGGTGCGCTCGCTGACGCCCGGCTTCAGCAGCGGCTGGATCTTCGCATAGCCGGCGGCGGCGGCCGCGGCGCCGCGTTTCATGAGGGCGACTTCCGCGGGCTCCTTGGGCCGGCGGGCGTGTTTGTAGGCTTCGCGCACTTCCGCGGACCGCGCGGCATCAAACATCACGCCCGGGATCGCCGCGCCCAAGGCGATTGCCTGGCGTCCGCTCCGGGCCGCGAGCCACGCCGGAAATCGGGCGAGCAACTCACCGGGCAACTGTTCCTTGCCTTCCCACACCCGGTCGAGCTCGGTGACTTCGGGCACGAATGACGTCCAGCTCCGCGCGCGGGGATCGTAGGCGATGATGCCCCCGGTGGCTTCGGCGTGGCCCGTCAGGTAATAGTATTCCTGGTGCGCGATGAAGGGCAGCACCATGTCGCTGATTTCCGGCTTGGGCATGGGCAGGCCGGCGCCGACCAGCAGGAATTCGTCGGCCTTCAGGCCGAGGGCGGGAGCAATGCGTTCACGACGGGCAACGTAGTCGATGGACATGGGGAAGGGCGTTGACCCCGAAAAAGACAGAAAATGCCGCCAAATGAAAGGCGGCAGAAACTGTGTCGGCTGCGAAGGCAACGATCTGCGGATCGGCCCGCGGAGGAACGCAGGCCCGTCCCTTCAGGAGCTGGGTTTGTCCAGTTCGGCGAGGGCCTTCCTGGCCGGCTCGTAGTCAGCCTTCACTTTCAGCGCGGCTTCGTAGCGGGCCCGGGCGTCCGCCTTGCGGTCGAGTTTGACCAGCGTGTCGCCGATCGTCTTGAGCAGCCGCGGGCTGTCCGGCCGGAGGGCGAGGGCGGCTTCGTAGTGCGGCAGGGCCTCGGCGTAGGCTTCGCCCTTGCGGGCGACGTCACCGAGCTCGATCTCGCCCTGAAATGGCACGAGCTTGCGCACGCGCTCGGCGAATTCCTTCGCGCGCTCGAGGCTGCCGCCGGCGATTTCCGGGGCGTTGGAGTAGTAGCGGCAGAGGCCGATCAAGCCGGCGACGTGGTTGGGATCGAGTTCGACGGACTTCTCGAATGCCTTCCGCATGCGCGAGGACATGATCGCCATCTGCATGAAGTTCACTTCGTTCATGCGCTGGCTGATCGCGATGCCGAGCTGCGAAAAATATTCGGGCTTGGTGGCATCGGCCTTGGTCGCCTGCTCGGCGAGTTCCACGGCGGCCTTGAAGTCCTTGGCCTCGAAGCGGGCCAGACCCTCCTTGTGGAGGGCGGCGGCATCGGGGGCGGGAGCGGGTGTCTGTGCAATGGCAGCCAGGGCGAGGAAAAAAGCGGCGGAGGCCGCGAGGAGGAGGGAGCGGAGTTTCATGGTAGGCAGGGTGAAATTATTCCTGTTGGAGGGCCTGCGTCGGGTTCAGCCGCGCGGCGGCAATCGCGGGGAGTGCACTCGCGGCGAGCGCGACGAGGGGCAGAAACAGCGCGAGGACCGTCAGGACCAGGGGATCAGCCGGTTCGACGCCGAACAGCAGCCCGCGCAACAGCTGGCCCAAGCCGAGTGCGCCCAGCAGGCCGGCGGCGACCCCGAGGGCGCACAACCGCGCGGCCCGTCCGAGTACCCACGCAAGGATGCCGACGGGCGTCGCGCCGAGCGCCATGCGCACGCCGATTTCGCGGACGCGCTGGCTTACGGTGAACGCCATGCTCGCGTAGATCCCGAAGGCCGAAAGCCCGAGCGCGATCAGCGCAAAGAGTCCGAACAACGCCGTGCGGAGCCGGGGCTGGGTCGAGGTGCGCGCGATGTTTTCCTCGAGGGAACGGATGTTGAGCGCGAGCGCGGGATCGGCGCGCCGCAGCGCGGCCTGCAACGCGGACAACTGGGCGGCGCCGCCGTGGATGCGCACGAGCAACGTGGCGAAAAACCACGGCGACTGCGCCTGCGGCACGTAGATCTGCGGCGGCGGCGGGTCCGTCAGATTGTCCTGCTTCGTGTCGCCCACGACGCCGACAATCTCGCGGTAGTCACGCACGAGGAACGTGACGGTCTGGATGCGCTTGCCGATCGGGTCCTCGCCGGGGAACAGCCGGGCCGCGAGCGTCTGGTTGATCACGCAGACCTTGAGGCTCTTCAGCTCGTCGCTCGGCGCGATGAAGCGGCCGCGGAGCAGCGGGATGCGCAGCGTCCGCAGGAAATCCGGGGAAACGGCGTTGAAGACCGCGTCGTCCGCGCTGCCCTCGGTGCGGGGCCGGCCCTGGACCCAGAACGGGTAGCGCAGGCTGATGCCGCACAGGGGCGCGCTGGAGTTGAACGCCGCGGCCTCGACGCCCGGCAGGCGGGAAACTTCCTCGACGAGCCGGTCATAATAACGCGCGAGCCCGGCGAAGTCCTGCCAGCGCGTTTCCGGCGGCGCCACGCGCAGCGTGAGCACATCCGTCGGATCAAACCCCGGCGGCGTGCGCTGGAGGTTGAGCAGGCTGTGCGCGAGCAGGCCGGCACCGGAAAGGACCATCAGCGTCAACGCCACCTGTCCGCTGACCAGCACCGCCTGCGCCCGGCCGGCAAAGCGGTTGGTGCCGCCGCGCGAGCCGCCGGACTTGAGGACCTCGTTGACGTTGGCCCGCAACACCTGCCACGCGGGCAGGAGGCCGAAGATGATGCCGGTCAGGACCGACACGCCGAGCGCGAACGCCAAGGCACCCCCGTCGACCGCGATCGCGGAGGAGCGCGGCACGAGCCCCGGCGGCAGGGTCTTCGCCAGCAGCGGCAGGCCCGTGGCCGCCAGGGTGACGCCAAGCGTCCCGCCGGCGAGGGCCAGCAGGAGGCTTTCCAGGAAAACCCCGCGGGCGAGGGTGCCGGGGGACGCACCGAGCGCGAGGCGCACGGCAAGTTCGCCGAGGCGCGCGACGCCGCGGGCGAGCATGAGGTTGGCGAGATTCACGCACGCAATTAGCAAGACGAGGCCGACTGCGCCGACCAGCAGCAGCAGCGAGCCGCGGAGGTTGCCGACGCGTTGCTCAAGGAGCGGGCGAACCGTCATGCTCCAGCCCTTGTTCGTCGACGGATATTGTTTCGCGAGCGCGTCGCTGATGAGGGTCGCCTCGGCTTGCGCCGTGGTGGCGGTGGCGCCCGGCGCAAGCCGGCCGACCGTCGTCCAGAAGCGCGAGTCGCGCGCGAGGTTTTCCGGCGCCTCGGCCGGGAAGGGGAGCCAGATGTCCACGAACTCCGGCTCGCGGAAATCCTCCGGCATGATGCCCACGATCGTGACCGGCTGGTCATCGAGCACGACCGTCTCGCCGACCACTGAGGCGCGTTCCCCGAAGTGCTTGCGCCACGCGGCATGCGAGAGCACGGCGGTGCGCGCGGCGGCGGCGCTGAATTCGTCGGCGTTGAAACCCCGCCCGCGCGCCGGCGCCACGCCGAACAGCGGGAAGAATTCCTCCGTGACGAGCGCGCCGACGAGTTGCGTGGCGTCGCGGCCGGCGGGCTTGAAGGAAACAAAATTGGGCCGATAGGCGGCCAGCTGGCGGCAGGACTGGCTGCGTTCCTTGAGTTCGCGGAAATCCGACGCCGAGAGCGCGGGCATGGTCAGGGCCTTCGCCGCATTTGCGCTGCTGAAGCCCACCAACTCGCCCGGCTGTGCGTAGGGCAGCGGGTTCAGCACGATCGACTGGAAGATCGAGAAGATCGCGACGTTTGCGCCGATCCCCAGGGCCAGCATGGCCACGGCCACCGCGGAAAAGCCCGGGGCACGACGAAGCGAACGGAGGGCGGCGGCGATTTCAGCGGGGAGGGAGGACATGGCGGAGGCGATGTCCCCACCATACCGGAACCGCCGTCATTCCACATCAGACCGAAGTCAGGGTCACGGTCATGGTACCGAGGGTGACGGAGGTCATGGGGCTGGTTGAGAATTGAGGGAGGAGGGTTGAGAGGATGCCAAGGCCCGCCGACCCAGCCTCCCTCAACCGTCAACTCTCACCTCTCAACCAGCCTTCAAATCAACCCCATCTCCCGCGCGCGCAGCGCGGCTTGCGTGCGGTCGAGGACGCCGAGTTTGCCGAGCACGTTCGTCATGTGGTTTTTGACCGTGCCCTCGGTGATGTTGAGGCGCGCCCCGATCTCCTTGTTGCTACAGCCCTCGGTCAGCAACTTGAGCACGGCGAGCTCCCGATCGGACAGTGGATCAGCCAGGGCCTGGGCCGGCTTGCGGCCCTCTTTCGAGGAGAGGCGGTTGAGTTCGGCCATCATCTTCGCGGTGACGGCGGGCTCGAGCACCGAGGTGCCCTTGGCGGCCGCCCGGACGGACTCGTTCAACTTGTCCGCGGAGCAGGCCTTCAGCAGATAGCCGAGCGCGCCGGCGCGCAGCGCCTCGAAGATTTCCTCATCCTCGTCGAAGGTCGTGAGCACGACCACGCGCGCGGTTGGCGTGGCGGCGACGATGCGCCGGGTGGCTTCGACCCCGCCCATCACGGGCATGCGCAGGTCCATCAGGATGACGTCGGGCTTGTGAACCTTGGCCAGCGCGATGGCGCGTTCGCCGTTCTCCGCCTCGGCCACGATCTCGAAATCCGGCTGCAACGTCAGCAGCGTGCGCAGGGCCTCGCGAAAAAGCGACTGGTCGTCGACCAGCATGAGGCGGAGTTTTTTCATGGGTGGGGCAATCGTGAAAACTGAAAATCAGTCATCCTTAATCTGAAATTGAGGGCGACCGATATCACGATTTTCGATTTCACGTTTTCCTGGCTCACGCCGGCACCTCGATCGTCAGGGCGAAGCCGCCGCCGGCGCGGTTGCCGGACTCCACTTTTCCGCCGAGCAACTCGATGCGTTCGCGAAGGCCGGTCAGACCAAAGCCCGTGCCCGGCCCCGCGCTGCCCACGCCGTTGTCGGAGAGCTCGAGTTTCACGCGCTGGGATTCGCGAAAATCCAGGCGCAGCAGGGCGTTGGTGGCCTGGGAGTGTTTCCGGATGTTTGTCAGGCCCTCCTGGGCGGCGCGGAAGAGGGCGTGCTCGATCGCCGGCGGGAGCGGGCGGGTGGCGCCTTCAATCGTCACGACCGGGACCGGCTGGCCATGGGCCGCAAGGTCCTTGATCGCCTCGGGCAGCGGGCGCCGGGCGGTGTCGCTGCGCAGGGCGCCGACGGAGCGGCGGACATCGTCGAGGGCTTCGCCGGTCAGTCGGGCGGCCTTGGTCACGGCCTCGCGGGCGCGCTCGGGCTGCGTGGGGATGAGCGCGGCGGCGGCGTCGAGCTGGGTCTTCACGACCGTGAGGTAGTGGCCCACACCATCGTGAATCTCGCGGGCCACGCGATTGCGCTCGCGCGTGGTCGCCAGGTCCTCGGCCTGGGCGGCGTAGGCCTGGAGTTGCTGGTGCGCCGCCTCGATTTCGAGCCGGAGTTTTTGTTCGCGCGCCTGGTAGAGCAACGCGCGCTTGGTGATGATCGTGAAGGCGATGGTGAAGGCAAAGCCGGCGGAATAGCTGATCATGGCCTCGAGGCCGCTTTGCCAGCCAAAGGGTATTGCCCAGACGGCCGTGTTGATCCCAAACAGGATCAGCCCGACCGTCACCGCCCAGCGCGGCCGCAGGTCGAACACGGCCTGGCTCATGAGCGGGAGAACAATGACGCCGAAAAAGCCGCGAATTGGGCTCGTGAAAATCATCACGCCCAGGATCAGGCACTGGGCTGAATAGTAGAGGACCGCGGGCCACGCCCGGGTGCAGTCGAAGAGTTGGCCGGCGACGATGCCCAGCACCGCGTACAGCGCGCCCAGGGCGAACGTCACGGGTACCGCCCACTCCGCGTGCACGAAGTAGCGGGGGTTGTAAGTGAAGTACCCCGCAAAGCAGGACAGCACCACCACCCCGAACGCGAACGTCCCATAATAGCTGCCCGTGCGGTGCAGGGCTTCTTCGGTGGTTTCGGCAGTCGGGCGGTCCATGGCCGTTCACCCTACCACGGGCCGGGGGTTTGGCGATATAGGAAGGAAGTCATGGGTGCCCATGACCCCCACGCGGATGGCTATGGTGTAACGTATTACGTTACGTCATCGCACCGGAGCTCAGCGGAGCGCGGCGTGCAGGATCTCGACTGGGTGCTGCGCAATGCGGCCAGTGCCGTCGAGAATCTGGTGGCGGCAGCTGGTGCCAGGCGCCGCGATCACGGTGTCTTCCGGTGCGGAACGCACCGCGGGGAAGAGGACAAGTTCGCCGACCTGTTGCGACACCTGGAAGTGCTCGGCTTCGTAACCGAACGAACCCGCCATGCCGCAGCAGCCCGACGGGATCACCGTCACCTTGTGGCCCGCGGGCAGCTCCAGCATCTTTACTGTCGGCACGAGCGAGGAGAGCGCCTTTTGGTGACAGTGGCCGTGGAGCTTGATCGCGCGCGGTTCGGATTTGAAGGAGGCCTTGGTGATGCGACCTGCGTCAATCTCGCGTCCAATGAACTCCTCCAGGGTCAGCGCATTTTTCGCCAGCGCCTTCGCCGCCTCGAGGAAACGGTCGGGCATGAGGTCGGGATACTCGTCGCGGAAGGACAAAATGGCGGAAGGCTCCAGGCCGATGAGCGGCGTTTTCTCCGTCACGACGTCCTTCAGCATCTCCACGTTCCAAAGCGCGAAGCGCCTCGCCTCGCGCACAAGGCCCTTCGAGAAATGCGCCCGGCCGCTTTCGACATGGGGCGGGATTTCTACGCGGTAGCCGAGCCGGTTGAGCAACTGGATCGCTTTGATGCCGACCGGCGTGTCGTTGTAGTTCGTGAACTCGTCGCAGAAGAGGTAAACCTTGCCGTGCGGGTAATCGAGTTGCGGGGGGTTCGCGTGCCGCGCGTGCCACGCCGCGAGCGTGGTGTCATGCAAATGAGGAAGGCTGCGGCGCGTCGAGAAACCGGCGAAACGCTTGATGAAGTGTGAGACGCCCGGCTCGGTGACCGCCCAGTTGTAGAGCGACGGGAATAGCGAGGCCAGGCGCATGGACTTCGTGAAGCTGGCGACCAGCCGTGACCGCAGCGGAACGCCGTTCGCATCGTAGTAGTGCTGCTGCCACTCGGCTTTGAGGCGCGCGACGTCGACGTTGGACGGACATTCGGATTTGCAGCCCTTGCAGGACAGGCAGAGGTCCATGACCTCCTTCACCTGCTCGCTGTCCCATGCGTTCATGCCCTCGCGCGAATCGGTGAGCACGTGGCGCAGCATGTTGGCCCGGGCGCGGGTCGTATCCTTCTCGTTCCGCGTCGCCATGTAGCTCGGGCACATCGTGCCGCCCATGAGGTGGGACTTGCGGCATTCGCCGACGCCATTGCATTTCTCGGCGGCGCGCAGGATGCCCTGGGCGGCGCTGAAGTTGAAGACCGTCGCGTACTCCGGGGTGGGGTGGTCCGGCCCATGGCGCAGCGAAGTGTCCATCGGCGGCGTGTCGATGATCTTCCCGGGATTGAACAGCCCGCGCGGATCGAAGGTTTCCTTCACGAGGCGCATCATCGCGTAGCATTCGGGCCCGACCATGAAGGGGATGAACTCGCCGCGGAGGCGGCCGTCGCCGTGTTCGCCCGAGAGCGAGCCGCGGTATTTCTTCACCAGGTGCGCGACGTCGGTCGCGATGCCGCGGAAAAACTTCATGCCCTCGTGCGTCTTCAGGTCGAAGAGCGGGCGCGTGTGCAGCTCACCCGCGCCGGCGTGTGCGTAGTACACGGAGCTGATGCCGTATTTCTCGCGCATCAACTTGTCGAATTCCGCGATGTAGGCGGGCAGGTCCTCCACGGCGACGGCCGTGTCCTCGACGACCTCGCGGGGCTTGGCGTCGCCCGGGACGTTCATCATCAGGCCCTGGCCCGCGCGACGCAGGTCCCAGACCTTGTTGGCGTCGTCGCCCCAGAGCACGGGAAACGCGTAACCGAGCTTGGCCGCGCGGAACTCGCTTTCGAGCGTGCGCATCAGGGCCTCGATCTGTTCCCGTTTTTCCAGCCGCACCTCGATCACGAGCACCGCGCCCGGGTCGCCCACGACGAAGAAACGGTTCTTCACCTGCTCGAGGTTGGCCTTGGTGCACTCGAGGATGTGGCGGTCGATCAGCTCGCAGCCAAACGGCCGGTGCCGCATCGCGATCAGCGTGGCGTGCAGCGAATCCTGGATCGTCGCAAAGTGCGCACACATCAGCGCGCCCGGGGGCGGCAGGGGCTCGACGTTGAGCTCGAACTCGACGCCGAGGAACAGCGTGCCTTCGGAACCGGCGATCAGCTGGCAAAGGTTGAAGGGCTGCGGCGAGGAGGGATCGAACACCGCGCACTCCATCAGGCGGTCGAGCGCATAGCCGGTGTTGCGACGGGTAACGGTCGGCTTCGGGTAGTTGTCGCGGATGAGCTGGCGGTTCTTCGCGTCGCCGAGCAGGTCGCGCACCGTGCGATAGATCTTCGCCTCCAGCGAGGTGGCCGGGCCGGCGCACTTCGCGTCAAACTCCGCCTGGGTGAGCGGGCCGAACGTGACCTCGGAGCCGTCGCTCAGGAAACCCCGGGCGGACACGAGGTGCTCGCGCGTCGTTCCGTGCACGATCGAGTTGGCGCCGCAGGAATTGTTGCCGACCATGCCGCCGATCATCGCGCGGTTCGCGGTGGAGGTCTCGGGCGTGAAGAAAAGTCCGTGTGGCTTCAGGTGCAGGTTGAGCTCGTTGCGGACGACGCCCGGCTGGACCCGCACGCGGCGCTGCGCGGCGTGGGTCGCGAGGATCCGGTTCATGTGGCGACCGACGTCGACGATGAGGCCGTTGCCCACGACCTGGCCGGCGAGAGACGTGCCCGCGGTGCGCGGCACGAGGCCGATGCCGTGGCGGTTCGCAAACTCGATGAGCACGCGGATGTCCGCCTCGGTCTTCGGGAACGCGACGGCCACCGGCAGCTCCTGGTACTCCGAGGCGTCGGTCGCATAGAGTTTCCGCATCGTCTCATCGAAGTGCAGCTCGCCCGTGAGGCGGGCGGCGAGGGCAGGGAGGTCGGCGGAAGACGTGGCGGTGGCGACGGCGGACATGGGCAACACGCAAAGTAAAAGCGCGCCGGAGGCATGGGCAAGGTGGAACCCGGCCTCCGGACGGGTTTCAGGACGCGCGCATCCTGAAAGCGCGTCCGGAGGCCGCGCGCCACCATGGAGAGCGACAGTTCCAAACTACTCCTTTCGGCCCAGTAGAAGAGGCTTGGACAGATCGACGGCGCTGACTTATGTCATAAAAACCACCCGCTGCGATGACTGCCCTGAACGCCCCCGCCAACTTCAACTGGCCGCTCGCCTACGAGGCCGAGGCCCTCCTTTCGACCCACATCAACGCCTTCCTCGCGAAAAACTCCTTCGCCGCCCGCCTCGCCGCGCGCATGCACGCGGAAACCGGCACGGAGTTCTTCGAGTGGACCGACCATTTCGTCGTCTCGCAAAACCACGAGGCCGCTTTCCGCGCCGCGGGGTTTGTGACCGAGGTGACCGATGTTCCGACCTACCACACCGTGCTCGCGCACCCGCACGCCATGCTGCCGCGCGTCATCGTCAGCCTGAAGGCCACGCCTTCGCCGGCGCCGCTCACGCTCGCCATCCGGCCGGAGTTCCTCGCGGACTTCATGGCGCGGCACGGGCTCACAGGTTCGCCGATCGGCGCGCCGTGCGCCCGGTACCGCCTCGTCACGGTCAGCGAGGAAAATGGCGCGCTCTTCCAGGCCGTCGAGCGGCTCGGTTATCGCGGCTTCATTGTCAGCGAACCCCGGCCGGGTTTCGCGGATGCCGTGCTGAAGGTCCGCGAGCTGTGGCGGACGCGCAAACGTGATTTCGCCACCGACGAAGAGAGCGCGCGGCACGCGTTCGAGGTCCAGCAGAAGTGTCTCGACCTCGTCGGCGTCGATGTCGCCTGCGAATTGTTTTTTGCCGAGGAGCGCGCGTTCTGGGAACTGCGCAACCGCGCCGGCCGCGTGCAGAAACGCCGCCAGGACCTGCTTGGGCTGGGCTGGGCGAACCACGACCACCACACCTTCCGCTGCTCGCGCCGCTTTTTCCCGGACCTCGTGAAGTTCATGGAGAACCTCGGCCTCGCGAAGCGCGAACGCTTCTACGCCGGCGCCGAGGCCGGCTGGGGTGCGCAGGTCATGGAAACGCCCACGGTGGGCATCGTGGTGTTTGCGGACGTCGA
Organism: Lacunisphaera sp.; assembly: GCA_044224295.1. Taxonomy (GTDB): domain Bacteria; phylum Verrucomicrobiota; class Verrucomicrobiia; order Opitutales; family Opitutaceae; genus Lacunisphaera. Next base: position 77,253 of record JBGAKQ010000010.1, read on the forward strand.
CCTGCAGCCGGACGAGGTTGATCGCGACTACGCGGCCGAGCGCCTGCCCGAGGTCGGCCGCGTCGGCACGGTCGGACTCTGGTGCGGCCTGCACGGTGACAGCTTCCTGCAGGCGGGCATGCATCACCTCGAGGCGCGCTTCAATCACCCGCTCTTGAAGGAACAGCTCGCGGCCGAGGGCATCGTCACGATGAAGCCGTTCTCGGACTTTCCATTCCTGAAGCAGGCGTTCACCGAGGGCGAGCGCTGGAAGGTCAACCCGACGCGCGTCGAGGAACTGCGCAAGAAGGGGCTGATCACGAACGCGCAGGCCGACGGCTTCCTCAAGGACGGCGCCATCGGCAGCCACCTCGAGAACCTCGAGCGCAAGGGCGGCTTCAAGGGCTTCAACCAGAAGGCCGTCAGCGCCATCATCGCCGCGGTCGACCCGCGCAAGGTGCAGGAAGCGGCCCACACGCATTGATTTCATTGGAGGGTCCAGCTCCAGCTGGACCGCGGCCCAGCTGGAGCTGGGCCCTCCACCAACCCACCCATTCACCTTAGCATGTCATTCTGAGCGGAGCGAAGAATCCAGCGGCCGTGCCCTTGGATCCTTCGCTTCACCCAGGATGACGCAAAGAAACCCATGAAAATCGGAATCGTCGGTGCCGGCAAAGTCGGCGGCACCATCGCCACCCTCCTGGAGTCCTGCAAATTCTGCCGCGCCGTCGCGCTGGCGGACGCGCGCGCGAACATCGACCTCAAGGGATTGAAGAAATCCCGGTTCGTCCAGGTGGACGTGAACCACGCGAAGCAACTCGCGGCCTTTGTGTCGTCCGTTGACGCCATCGTCAGCGCCGCGCCGTACTTCCTCAACAAGACGATCGCCAGCGCCTGCGCGAAGGCGGGCGTGAGTTATTTTGACCTGACGGAGGACGTCGACACGACCGCGTTCATCCAGAAGCTCGCCGCGAAGGCGCCCAAGGCGACGTTCATGCCGCAGTGCGGCCTGGCGCCCGGCGCGATCAACATCGTGGGTGGTTCGCTCGCGTCGTCGCTGCAGTTTGTGCGCAATTGCGAGATGCGCGTCGGCGCCCTCCCGCTCAATGCGAGCAACCAGATGAAGTATTACCTCAGCTGGAGCACCGCCGGGCTGATCAACGAGTACTGCCAGGTGGGCGAGGCGCTCCACGGCGGGAAACTCGTGACGACGATGCCGCTCGATGGCGTCGAGCGCATCACGATCGACGGCACCGAATACGAGGCCTTCAACACCTCCGGCGGCGTCGCCACGATGTGCCAGACCTTTGCCGGCAAGGTCGGCGACCTGAATTACAAGACGATGCGCTACCCGGGGCACCGCGACCTGATGAAGTTCCTCCTGCAGGATCTGAACCTCGCGCCCCGCCAGGAACTCGTCACGCAGATCTTCGACCAGGAAGTGCCGCTCACCGAGTCGGACGTCGTGGTGTTCTACGTCAGCGTCGTCGGCAACGAGGCCGGCGGCGGCCTGAAGCAGCGCAGCTTCATCAAGAAGATGCACGGGGACACCATCCACGGCCGCAAGCTCAACGCGATCCAGCTCACGACGGCTGCCGGCATCGTGGGCGTGCTCGAGCTCTACGCGAAAAAGAAACTCGGCCCAGGTTTCGTTCGCCAGGAATCCGTCTCGCTCGAAAGCTTCCTCGCCACGCAGTGGGGCGGGCGGGTGTACGGCGGCTAAGCCGCCGCGGATTTACGAATTACGATTTATGTTTTGCGAATTTCCAGTTCGGAAAACCAGGAGTCGTGAATTCGTTTGGCTCCGGCGTTCTCCACAATCGTAACTCGTAAATCCTAATTCGTAAATGAGTGCTTCCGTCTCCGCTGTTGCCAAATCGATTTTCCCCAAGCTCGGCCTTTCGCTGAAGGCGGTTAACGCCGGCGTGTTCGCCGGTGAGTGGAGTGGCAGCGGGCCCGTGCTCGAGAAGCATTCGCCGATCGACGGCTCATTGCTCGGTCGCGTCGCGCAGGGCACGCCAGCCGACTACGAGCGCGCGGTGCGCGCCGCGCAGAAAGCGTTCGCCCAGTGGCGCGAGCTGCCGGCGCCGAAGCGCGGCGAGATCATCCGCCAGTACGGCAACGCCCTGCGCGACCTGAAGACCGAGCTCGGGCAGCTGGTTTCGCTCGAGGCGGGCAAGATCCTGGCCGAGGGCGCCGGCGAAGTGCAGGAGATGATCGACATTTGTGATTTCGCGACCGGCTTGTCGCGGCAACTGCACGGTCTGGCGATCGCCTCCGAGCGTCCGGGCCACCGTATGATGGAGCAGTGGCAGCCGCTGGGGGTCGTTGGCATCATCTCCGCTTTTAATTTCCCCGTCGCCGTGTGGGCCTGGAACAGCGCGCTCGCGGCGGTGTGCGGCGACGCCACGCTGTGGAAGCCGTCCGAAAAGACGCCGCTCACCGCGATTGCGTGCATCAAGATTGCCGAGAAGGTCTGCCGGGCCAACGGCATCGATCCGGCCATTTTTGCGCTCGTGATCGGCGACGGTCCGTCGATTGGCGAATTGCTCACCAACGATGCGCGCATCCCGCTCGTGTCCGCCACCGGCTCGACCCGGATGGGCCGGCGGGTGGGCGAGGTCGTCGCGAAGCGCTTTGGCCGTTCGCTTCTGGAGCTCGGCGGCAACAACGCGATCATCGTGGCGCCGTCAGCCGACCTGGCGCTGGCGAAACGCGCGATCCTGTTCGGCGCGGTGGGCACCGCGGGCCAGCGTTGCACGAGCACGCGCCGCATCATCGTGCATGAGTCCATCAAGGCCAAGTTCGTGGCGTCGCTGGTCACCGCCTACAAGCAACTGCCAATTGGCAACCCGCTCGACGCAGGCACGCTGGTGGGGCCGTTGATTGACGCGGCGGCGGTCGAGGCCATGCAGGCTTCGCTGGCCGACCTGAAAAAACAGGGCGGCAAGATCCTGTACGGTGGCGAGCGTCGCGAGGGCAATTACGTGACGCCCTGCATTGCCGAGGCGAAAAACGAGTGGCCCGTCGTGCAGCACGAGACCTTTGCGCCCATCCTCTATGTGATGGGGTACCGGACCCTCGAGGAAGCCATCGCGCTGCAAAACGGCGTGCCGCAGGGCCTGAGCTCGGCGATCTTCACCACGGACCTGCGCGAGTCCGAGCGATTCCTCTCCGCGGCGGGCAGCGATTGCGGCATCGCCAACGTCAACATCGGCACCAGCGGCGCCGAAATCGGCGGGGCGTTCGGCGGCGAAAAGGAAACCGGCGGCGGCCGCGAAAGCGGCAGCGATGCGTGGAAGCAGTATATGAGAAGGCAGACAGTGACCGTGAACTACTCCAACGCTTTGCCGCTCGCCCAGGGTATCAAGTTTGGGGACTGAGCTGAGTAGCGGCAGGCGTCCCTGCCTGCCGCGTTGCGAGTCGTCAGCCCGCGCCGGAGCGAATCCGCAAACGTGGCGGCATCGGCACCGGGCCCGTGCGCGACGGCATCGGCGCATACTGCGGTTTCTCGAGGCCCTTCACGAGGTCGGCAATCTTCACCGGCTGGCCGGTCTTGAAACATTGGTTGGCCGCGACGCCGATCAGGATCGAGTTCGCGCCGGCATGCTCGTTCGAGGCGCGGAGGTATTTGTCCGCGGGCGCGTCCGGCAGGAAGATCTCGTCGAGCATCACCTTGTCGCCGCCGCCATGGCCGCCGGTGCCGGTCCACGGCTCGTACTTCTTGGGTTCGCCGCGCAGCGGGACCACGCGCGTGGTGACGCCATCGTCGGCGATCGCGCCCTGCGAGGCGTCCGAAGTGCCGGCGTTGACGTAGACCTGCTCGACGATCGTGTGCTCGAGACGGCCCTTCGTGCCGTTAAAGACAATGTGGTAGCCCTCCCACGCGTTGAAGGCGTTCAGCGAGTAGGCCATCGTGATGTTGTTATCGTACGTCACGAGGACGTTCATCGTGTCCTCGATGTCGATGCGCGGGTTCCACACGCACTGGTCGCGGAAATAGCCGTCGTGTTTTTCCTGGTCGAGGTACAGCGCCTTGAGCGCGGGATTGTTCGCGAGGCTGAAGAAAAAGCCGCACTGGTCCTTCTCGGGGCAGGTGTGGCAGCGCTCGTGGTGTGAATTGAGACCGAGGCGCTTCGCCATCGTGGGCGTGTAGAATTCGCGCTTGCCCGTCGCATACACGGACACCGGCACCGCACCCAGCCACCAGTTGACGAGGTCGAAGTGGTGCGAGGCCTTGTGGATCATCAGGCCGCCGGAGTTCTTCTTTTCGCCGTGCCAGCGGCGGAAATAGTCCGCGCCGTGGGTGGTGTTGAGCATCCAGTGGAAATCGACGGAGAGCACGTCGCCAATCTCGCCGCTCATCAGGATGTCCTTCACCTGGGTCCGCGGGGGCGAGTAGCGGTAGTTGAACGTGACGCGCAGGTGGCGGCCGGTCTTCTTGGTCGCGTCGAGGATGCGCTGGCACATCTCGGCGGTCGTCGTGAGCGGCTTCTCGGTGATGACGTCACAGCCCGCGTCGAGGGCCCGCACGATGTAGTCCGCGTGGGTCGCGTCGACGGTCGTCACGATGACGAAGTCAGGCTTGGTCTCCTTGATCATCTTTTCGAAATCCGTGTGCGCGTAGCCCGGGGGCACCGGGGCGCCGTTCTTGCGGGAGAGCGCCTGCGCCACCTCGACGCGGCCGGGGTTGAGGTCGCACACGGCGACCAGTTGCGCGTGTTCCTTGTAGGTCGTCTCAATCGCGTCCTGGTACATCTTGTGGCGCGAGCCGACGCCGATGATGGCGAAGCGGCGGCGCGGGGCGACGGCTTGCGCGAAGGCAACGGGGGCCGCGCCGAGCGCGAGGCCCGCGGCGGACAGGGTTTTCACAAAGGTGCGGCGATCGACGCCGGAGGTCGAAGAGTTGCTCATGGCAGGGGGAGGGTAAACAGCAGATGAACGCCGTGGATTTAGGAGGCGCGCCGGACGGGCGGCAAGCCGAGCGTGCATCCGGGCCGTCACTATTTCTAATGACAAACAGTCCGGCGGCTCCGTAGCGGCAGGCGTCCCTGCCTGCCAGCTCGCGCGTTGCGGACCACAGGCACGGAGGTTCACCCGCCAGAGGCGGCGCCGCAGGCGACCAGGGCCTGTGGCTACGTTTCGCACGTTGCGGACCACCGGCACGGAGGTTCACCCGCCAGAGGCGGCGCCGCAGGCGACCAGGGCCTGTGGCTACGGGCCGAGCGCGCGAACTGGCGGCGCAGGCAAGGGCTCCGCGGGAAATGGCGTTGCCATCGCCCGACCGGCTGCAATGCTGCGCGCCGCTCTTCCCCCACACCCATGCACACTTGGAAATTCTTCCGCACTGGCGAACTTGACCAGGTCTCCCTTGAAACCGGCGCCGACCTGCTCGCACTGGAACAACTCGACCAAAAGCTCTGGGTGGCCCTCGGCTGTCCCGTCAAAGGGTTGGAGCTCGACGAAAAGACCCTCGCGCTGATCGACACGGATGGCGACGGCCGCATCCGGGTGCCCGAGTTGCTCGCTGCGATCAAGTGGGCGGCCGCCCGGCTGAAGGATCCCGGCGACCTTTTAAAAGGCTCCGCGGAACTGCCGCTGGCGGCGATCAATGACGCGACCCCCGAAGGCAAGGTGCTGCTGGCGTCCGCGAAGCAGGTGCTGACCAACCTTGGAAAAAGTGGCGCGACCACCATCAGCGCGGATGATGCGGCGGACACCGCGAAGATTTTTTCGGCGACGCCGCTGAACGGGGACGGGGTCATCCCTCCCGAAGCCACGACGGACGCGGATGCGCAGGCCTTGATCAAGGATATCGTCGCCTGTTTTGGCGGGACCTCGGACCGCACCGGCTCGGTGGGCGTCACCGCAGAAAAGGTTGATGCATTCTTTACCGAGCTCGCGGCCTACGCCGCGTGGGTGGGGCAAAGTGCGGGCAAGGAGATTGCCGTGCTGGGTGAGGCGACCGATGCCGCGGTGTCCGCCCTGCGCGCGGTCCGCCCCAAGGTGGAGGACTACTTTGGTCGCTGCCGGCTCGCCGCTTACGACGGGCGCGCCACCTCGGCGCTCAATCGCGCCGAAGCCGACTACCTGGCCATTGCTGCCAAGGACTTGAAAATAACCGCCGACGAAGTCGCCGGTTTTCCGCTCGCGCGCATCGAGGCGGGCAAACCGCTGCCCTTGGTCGAGGGGGTGAATCCCGCGTGGGCGGGCGCCGTGACCACCTTGCATCAGGCGGTCGTCACCCCGATTTATGGCGCCGAAAAAAAGGTACTGACCGCCCAGGAATGGGCGGACCTGAACGCCCGTTTCGCGGCTTACGAGACGTGGCTGGGGGCAAAAGCGGGCAATTCCGTGGAAAAGTTGGGTTTGCCGCGCATCAAGGCGATCCTCGCAGGCAACGGACGCGCCGCACTGGCCGAGCTCATCGCCAAAGACAAGGCGCTCGAACCTGAATTTAAGGCGATCACCGACGTAAACCGGCTCACCCACTACCATCGCGACCTGCGGGCGCTGCTGCATAATTTTGTCAATTTCGCGGATTTCTACTCGCGCGACCGCCTCGCGGTATTCCAGGCGGGCACGTTGTACCTCGACAGTCGGAGCACGGAGCTCTGCGTGCGCGTCGACGGCGCGAACCCGCTCGCCGCCATGAGCAAGGCTTACATCGCCTACGTGGATTGTCGTCGCCCGGGCGGAGCCACGATGAAGGTGGCGGCCTGCTTCACGCAGGGGGATAGCGACTACCTGTTTGTAGGTCGCAACGGCATCTTCTACGACCGGCAGGGACGCGATTGGGATGCGGTCATCACCACCATCGTGGACAATCCCATCAGCATTCGTCAGGCGTTTTGGTCACCTTATAAAAAGTTCGTCCGCATGATCGAGGAACAGGTCGCCAAGCGTGCGGCCGCGGCCGAGGCGGAGTCTTCCGGCAAGCTGGCCACCGCCGCCGAAAGCGCCGTTCACGCCGACAAGTCCAAACCCGCGGAAGCCCCGAAGAAGATCGACGTCGGCACCGTTGCCGCGATGGGCGTTGCCGTCGGCGCCATTGGCGGCGCCCTGGGCGCGATTGCGACCGGCCTCGCCAAGCTCGCCGTGTGGCAACTGCCGCTCGTCCTCATTGCCCTGGTGCTCGTCATCTCCCTGCCGTCGATGGTCATCGCGTGGATCAAGCTCCGTCAGCGCACGCTCGGGCCGCTGCTCGAGGGCAACGGTTGGGCCATCAATGGCCGCGTGAAGATCAACATTCCGTTCGGGGCCGCGTTGACGGACGTCGCCCAACTCCCCGCCGGCTCGCGCCGCCTGCTCGAGGATCCCTATGAGGACAAGGCGGCCGCGGCCCGCCGCCGCCAGATCGTCCTCGTGGTTGTGCTCGCGGCCCTCATTGGCGGCGCCTACTGGATTCGCCACGACCGCCTGGAACGCGGCCACTATTTCTGGGAACCGGCCCCCGCCGCGACTCCCGCGGCGCCGGCTCCCGCGGCCGCCCCGGCCAAGCCCTGAGTTTCGGTGCGCCGTCCGCCCGGCTCGGAATGCCGGCGGGCGGCCGGCTTACTTCAGGATGCCGAAGAGGCTGGCGTGGTCGTCGGTCCACTCGATGACGGGATCGGACTCGTCGCGCACCTCGGTGACGAGGCTCAGGCTTCGCTCGTTTAGCAGCGCGGAGTTTCGCGTGAGCAGCACCCAGGTCGTCGGGTAGTACCACCAGTCCTCATCCGGGGGATCGTCGAGGATCACGGCCGACTCAAGCTTGCACGCGCGGGCTAGGCCCTCGACCACCGGGGCAAGTTTCAGGTGGCGGTTGGAAATGTGGACCGCGATGACGCCCCCCTCCGCAAGATGGGCCAGGTAAAGCTCCATCGCCTCGCGCGTGAGCAAGTGGACCGGAATGGCGTCGCTGCTGAACGCGTCGAGCACGAGGGCCGTGAACTTCTGGGAACCCTGCCGGGCGAGTTCGTCCTCGAGCACGAGGCGCGCGTCGCCGAGCACCACGTGCACCTCGGCCGGGGAACGCGCGAGATAGCTGAAGTGCTTCCGCGCGATCGGCTCGACCGCGGGATTGATGTCGTAGAACCGCAACACATCGCCCGGCCGGCCATAGGCAGCGAGGGTTCCCGCGCCCAGCCCGACGAAACCAAGCCGGCGCGGGCCGGGCAGCAGGTCGAGCACGCGGCCAACGCCGCTCGTGGCGCTGTAGTAGCTGGTCGCCCAGTCGATTTTCGGGGGCTGCGTGAATTGCATGCCGTGTGACGTGCCCCCGTGGGCGAGCAGGTTGAATTCCCAGCCCGGTTTCTCGCGGTAGTAGTGGCGCACTTTCAACGTGCCGTAAAAGTTGCGCGTCGCAGTGAGCACCGTCCGCTGGTCCTCGATGCTTTGGATGATGAATACCACGCCGAGCAGGACGGACAGCATCAACGGCACCGCGGCAATGCGCCGCCGCCAGGGCCCCGCGCGCAGCCGGCCGCCATCGCGCAGGCACACAACGACGATCACCAGGAGCGGAATGATCCACTGCCAGTACGCGCGATAGAATGCTCGCACCTGGCCCGCGATTGCCTCCACCCAGCCGAGAAACGGTCCGCCGGGGCTCGTTTGCAGCACCGGGATGATCAGGGTTGCCGCGAGCGCGCCTGCGACGGCCGCCGTGGCCAGTTCGCCGGCCCGGTAAAGCAATGTGAGCACGCCCACCAGGTAGGCGAGCAACACGAGGCTGAGTTGCAGCTCGTAGTAGTCGCTGAGCAACAGCGGCGCCACGACGGCCACGGCCAGGCTGCCCAGCGCGCCGCCGGCGGCGATCGACAGGTAGAACTGCGTCAGGTGGCGGGGCGACGGCCGCAGCCGGTGAAGTTCGCCGTGGCAAACCATGCAGCCGGCGAAAAGCGTCAGCGAATACGAAGCCGCCTGCATGGTCAGCGTCACGCCGCGCGCCTCGATCAGCCAGGCCGCGACGCCGCTGCCCGCGGCGAAGAGGGAAACGAACAATGGGCGCCGGTACCAGCGCGGGTGATCGAAGCACAGGATGAAGCTCAGAAGGTAGAGTCCCAGCGGCAGCACCCACAGGAACGGCACGACCGCCACATCGAGGCAAAGCTTGTTGGTCGTGGCCAACAGCAACGCCGAGGCGACCGCCGGCAACAGCACCCACATGCCCCGATCGAGGGTGGTCGGTGCGACGGCGATTTCCTCCAGCGGATCGCCACCGGTCGCGACGGCGGATTCCACCACGCGGCGCACCCGCCACGCGCAGAATCCGGCGAGCCCGGCGAACAACGCGAACGCGACGGACCAGCCATAGCCCTGCGCCGTGCGCGTGAGGACGGGCTCGATCACGAACGGGTAACCCACCAGCGCGAGCAGCGAGCCCAGGTTCGACAGGGCGTACAGCCGGTAGGGCGGCACGGTTGGGTGCGCGAGGCTGAACCAGCGCTGGACCAGCGGGCCGGTGGCGGACAGCGCGAGGTAGGGCAGCCCAACGCAGACGCTCAGCAGCACCAGAATGCGCGTGACGGGTTCGGCATCCGGCGCCGGCTTCCAGTGTGCGCTTGGAACAATCGGAAGGCAGCAGACGGCGACCAACAGCAGGATCCCGTGGATCAATGCCTGCCTTCGGGGCGGGAACCGCGTCGTCAGGAAATGAGCGTACGCATAACCGCAAAGCAGGAGCGTCTGGAAAAACAGCAGGCACGTCGTCCAAACGCCGGGACTGCCGCCGAACCACGGCAGGATGTATTTCCCCAACAGCGGCTGCACCAGGAACAGCAGGAACGCGCTGGCGAAAATCGTGGCCGCGAAAAGGGGCATGGGGATTGGGGCGGGGGCGAAACTGAAACCTGAAACCTGAAACCTGAAACCTGAAACCTGAAACCTGAAACCTGAAACCTGAAACCTGAAATCGCTGGGTGCGGGTTAGCAGGGTTTATGAGAGCTGGCGACGGTCCATGGTGTGCTCTGCGCTCGTTCGCGGCAAAACCTGCTTGAACTCCGGTTTCTGGCTTCCGGTTCCAGATTTTTGTCCGCTGGTATCCCGGCGCCGCGCCGGGCTCAGTTCACGATGTAGAACGGATTCGGCAGCTTGAAGGTCTTTTCCGCGTAGCCGCCAAGGAGATCGCTGTTTTGGTCGCCGATGTTCGCGATGATCAGGTAGCCCTCGGCGGTGATTTTGCGCCGGGCGTCGATCTTGAAGGCCCGGGTGGATTCCGCGAAGTCGTCGGGCTTGTAGAGGATGCGCGTCCATTTCTCGTAACCGACCTCGCGCAGGTTGCGCTCGGTGGCGTTGGCGGACGTCGGCGTGCGGCCGGTGATGAAGAAGATGTCGATGCCGCCGTTTAACGCCGTGTTGTACACCGCTTGCACGGGGTAAATCGCGATCGCCTGGCCTTCCGCGATCCAGTTGTTCCAGACCTTGGGAATGTAGCCCCAGTCGTTGGCCTGGATGTGCCGGAGATTGCTCAGCGTGGTCTCATCGATGTCGAACACGATGGCCAGCTTCGTGACGCCCTTCGCGCTGCGGGGAATGCCCCGGGGAATCCGCTTCACGAGGTACTTGTTGGCCTGGGCCGCGACCTCGGCGACGTTTTTGCCATACTCGCCGGTCGCGACGTACGTCGCCACCTGCTGTTTGGCGGTGGACAGGTTGAGGGGTTCGACCGCCGGGAGCGAACCGACGGCCAGTAGCACGGCGAGTCCGAGGGCAAGGGGGCGTGACAACATGGCCCGAGCAAAGCAGACGCTGCGGAAAATGGAAACCTGAAACCGGGTGACGGAAAACCTGAAACCTGAAACCGGAAACCGGAAACGAAGGTTGCGCGGTTACCAAGATCGGAGCGGGACCGCGAATGGCCCTTTGCGTTCTCTGCGCTCCTTCGCGGCAAAAACCTGCCTTGAACTCCGGTTTCAGGTTTCCGGTTTCAGGTTTCCATTATTCCTATCCTTCCTCATCCGGCGTGCCGCCGGAGGCCGTGATGTCCTCGGGTTTGATCTTGTCGACGTTGAAGCGCTCGACTTTGCCGCGGATCGTTTTGATCAGCTCCTCGAGCTCCGGCGGCTCCTTCATGAAGCGCAGGGGGTTCGAGCGCGCGACGACGAAGGTCTTGAGATACGGACTGACGAATCCCCTGGCCTTCAACTTGGCGACGACCTCGCCGACCTTGGTGTCGAGTTCCAACAACATCTCCGCGATGTGTTCGTGCGCCTTGAGGGATTTCGTGAGGGAGTCGTCGCTGAAGGACGTCAGGCGTCGCACAAACGAATTGTACACGCCGCCGCTGAAGCGCGGGTGTTTCTCGTAGCACAGGCCCATGGTGATGAGCGAGGGCTCCTCAAAATAGTAGGCGAAATCCTTCTCCGCCTTGCTCGCACTGTCCTCGAGCAGGTTGCGGAAAATGCGGATCACCTCGAGCGACTTGTCCTTCAGGTTGTGCGCCTTCTCCGTGTTGAGGGCGAGGATCTGCCAGGCGACCTCGCGTTTCGGCACGACGAGCGCGGTGATCGACTTCGCGCCGAGCCGGCGCATCGCGGCGAGGCGATGGCCGCCGTTCGGCGTCCAGAACCCGTCCTTCGGCGCCGTGATCGCGATGATCGGGTCGAGGAACATGCCCGTTCGGTCGATGACGTCCGCCAGCTTTTTGTGGTGCATGTCCGACACATCGCGCTGGAACGGCGTCGGCTCCACGGCGGTGATCGGCAGCACCGCGAGCAGCAGTGGCTGCTGGCCGATGGGATCGGCGTACTGGCCCACGACCACGCCGCCGGCGCGTTCGACGGCGGCCTTCGTCTCGGCGGCGAGGCCGGTGAGTTCGGGGAGGATGACCTGGACGGCGTCGGCGCCGCGGGTGCCGGCCTTGGCTTTGCGTGGACGTTTCTTGGGCGGGAGACGCTTTAGCGTGGACTTGGGCATGGGGAAGAGGGAACACAAAGGAGCGAAGAAGCCAAGTGTGCGGCCGGACACACCCCGCCCTGCGGGCACCCCTCTCCAGAGGGGAGCTCAAGAGGCGTTGCTGCGGTACGGGTCCCCTCTGGAGAGGGGTGGCGCGCAGCGACGGGGTGTGTCGGCCGCGCCCGCGCTTGCGCGGCGCGCCGGTTTTTCCATCGTCGTGCGCATGTCCGACGTCCCTCCGCCCGAACCCGTCCCGCCGCCGCAACAGCCTTCGCTGCTGCCGCCCCGTCCGGTGACGGCGTGGGATCGCATCAAGCAGGCGCTGGCGCCGGTCGGGCTGGTCCTGCTCTTCGTCGCGAAGTTTTTCGGCAAGGTGAAGTTCCTGATCATGCCGGCGATCAAGTTTCTGCCGGTCATCCTGAAGACCGGCGGCACGATGATCCTCTCGATCGGCTTCTATGCGATGAGCTGGGGCTGGCAGTACGCGCTCGGGTTTGTGCTGCTGATTTTCATCCACGAATGCGGTCACCTCGTGGTGGCGCGGCGCTTCGGCCTGAACGTCGGTGCGCCCGTGTTCATTCCCTTCATGGGCGCGTTCATCGCGCTCAAGGACGCGCCCCGCAATGCGTGGATGGAAGCCTGGGTGGGCATCGGCGGCCCGCTCTTCGGGGCGGCCGGCGCGCTCGTGTGCGATTTCATCTACGTCGCCACCGGCAACGAGCTGTTCCGCGCTTTGGCGTATTCGGGTTTCTTCCTGAATCTTTTCAACATGGCGCCGATCGGGTTCCTCGACGGCGGACGCATCGCGACGGTCCTGTCACCCTGGTTGTGGATTGTGGGTCTCGTCATCCTTACGGCGATGGCGGTGCTGCACCCGAACTTCATCGTGATCCTGATCCTGTTGATGTCGCTCCCGCGAATCTGGTTCCTGTTCCGCGCCAAGACCGATGAGGAGAAGCGCTATTTCGAAGTGACACCCGCGCAGCGCTGGTCGATGGCCGGGTTGTACTTCGGCTTGGCGGCGCTGCTGGTGATCGGCATGCACTACACGCACATCGCGCCACCGCCGCGCACGCCGCCGTTGGTGAACTGAGGAGCGGAATTTAACGCGAAGCCGCCAAGGCGCGAGGGAAATGCCGAACCGGGACGGAAGAAGAACCGAGCCGGAGGGAAACCACGGAACACACCGAAAACACGGAATTGATCAGGAGAACAAGATCCCCTCTCGAGAGGGGTGGCCGCAGGCCGGGGTGGGTTGGCTCGGTCCGCCTCGTTCTCGTTCTCTCGGACACTGGCTTCGAGATTAAGAGAACGATTACGAGAACGAGAATGATTTAGGCCTGCGACGCCGCACGGTGGGAGGGATTTTATATCCCGACGGGTTCAGTGTTCCCTGAGTCGGGGTGTAAAACCCCTCCCACCAAACCGAGCCGGAGGGAAACCACGGAACACACCGAACACACGGAAACGATCGTGAGAACCAGATCCCCTCTCGAGAGGGGCTTGGGAGCCGTAGGCCCGGCGAAGGCTGCTGGCCGCAGGTCGGAGTGGGTTGGTTCGGTCCGCCTCGTTCTCTCTGACGGAGGATTCGAGATTGAGAGAACGAGTACGAGAAAGAGAACGGTTAGCGGCGCGGATACCTTGGCGACTTGGCGGCTTTGCGTTGGACCGCTGGTCAACTCGCGTCGGCCGCCCGTCAATCAGGGCGTGCTTCGGCCGCGTCGGGTGGGTTCGGTCGATGCCGACCCAGCCGGTTCTCGACTGGTCGTTGCGGACTCCCTTTCAACCCATGAACATTGCCAGACTGTTTGCCCTCCTTCTCCTCCTCGCGTCGGCCGCGCGTACGTCGGCCGATGTGTTCACCATTAACTTCAGTGGTGACCTGCCGGCGGACTATGGCGCGGTGGGCCTGGCCCAGTTCAGCGGCACGAGCGTCAGCGGTTCCTTCACGTACGACACCGCGAACGGGATTTACCAGGCCCAGTTCGACCCGAACGTCACGGGCATCGGCAACGTCGCCTTCAACATCCTGTTCTCAAACGGCTATCACGCCGACTTCACCGCGTCCTTGCGCGACTACTCGCCGTGGGGTGTCCCGGGCTTCGATCTGCTCGCCACCTCCGGCCCGATGGCCGTTTTCAACGGGTTCTATTTCGGCAATTCCGCCTTTCCCAACGTGACTCTGCTGGATGCCAGCAATGCGCAGACCGGCGTGCTGCTGAAGGGCTTGAACTTCGTGATGCCGCATGACGCCCAGAATCTCCGGACTGGCTATACCGGGAGCAACCTCACCGGCGGCGTGACGCTCAACAACGCGGGCATCAGCATGTATAACGCGCGCCTCGCGACGGTGCCCGATACCGCGGGCACGATTGGCCTGCTCGGTGTCGCCATGGTTGGCCTGGCGGCCTTGCGGCGTCGCTTGAGTGCACGTCCGGTTTAGGACGACCGAGACCAGGCGCCGCCGCGCTCAATAACGGGCCCCCGAGCGACTGGCTCCCCTCTCGAGAGGGGTGGCCAAAGGCCGGGGTGTGTTGGCTCGGTCCGCCTCATTCTCGTCCTCTCGAACGCCGGCTTCGAGATTAAGAGAACGATTACGAGAACGAGAACGATTTGGCCCCCGGGACCCGACGCAGCACGGTGGGAGGGATTTTATATCCCGACTGGTTCAGTGTTCCCGGAGTCGGGGTGTAAAACCCCTCCCACCAAAAAAGGTCGGACAATTCACATACAAGATCGCAGAGATCGCGGAGGAAGAACCGAGCCGGAGAGAAACCACGGAACACACTGAACACACGGAATTGATCAGAGAACCAGATCCCCTCTCGAGAGGGGTGGCCGCAGGCCGGGGTGGGTTGGTTCGGTCCGCCTCGTTCTCGTTCTCTCGGACACTGGCTTCGAGATTAAGAGAACGATTACGAGAACGAGAATGATTTAGGCCTGCGACGCCGCAGGTTGGGAGGGATTTTATATCCCGACTGGTTCAGTGTTCCCGGAGTCGGGGTGTAAAACGCCTCCCACCAAAAACGGCGTTGGGTGGAGCGCGTTGCCCTCAACGCGATTTGGGGAGGTGCGCTCGTGTGAAGAAGCGCCTTGAGGGCAAGGCGCTCCACCGATCCTACCAAGGCGCCACGGTGTCCTGCTTCAGCTCCTCGGCCGCCGCGTTGTACGTGGCGTGCAGGCGATAGGTTTGGTCGGCGCCGAGTTTTTGCCCGAGCTGCGCCGAGAGGTAGAGCCCGAGGCCGCCGATCGCCATCCACGCGCAGACGCAGAGACCCCACGGGTCCTGGCCGAGCATGCGTTGGACGTAGCCGTAGATGCCGGAGAACGTGCCCAGCAGACCGGTGCCGAGGTAGCCGTAGAGGAAGACGGACCACACTTCGATTTCGGGGCCGTAGATTCCCTCGATGCGCGTCCCACCCGGCGCGGCCTCGACGCTGAGGAAAAGCCGCGGCGACCAGTATTTCCGTTCGGCGTCCGGGATATGCAGCCCGATGAATCCCGGAAACGCGCGCACGACGACGCCTTTCGCGTTGGCCGTCAGCGCGGTATTGAGTCGCGCGTGCACGGCGTCCGGGGCGTCGGGCACGATCGATTCAAAACGCGGACGAATCCGAAAGCTGCTCAGCGGGGCGGGCTGGGGCATGACTCGGAGGGATGAGGGCGGAGGGCGGAGGGCGGAAACCTGAAACCTGAAACCTGAAACCTGAAACCTGAAACCTGAAACCTGAAACCTGAGCTGGGCTAAGGGGCTCGGTTATTCAGGCAAAATGAGTCGTAAGTGGCAAGCGTGGGGCGGGGATTTGGGCTTTGGGGACGGGCGGTTCATCGTGGTGTGGAAGCCCATGGATTTGTCGGTGACGGGTGGGGCCGGTGGCGGATCCAACAGGCGCATAATGCGGCGCAGCACATCCACGATAGCTCGTTCATGAACGTCGAGTCGGGTGGTGAGTTTGGCTTCCAGTTTTTTTAGCTCCGCCGCCAGTTCTTTCGAACCCTTCAGGAGTTCGCGCATCTGGATGAAGGCGCGGACAACCCAGACGCTCATGCGGACTGCCTCAGGGCTGTTCAGGACATTGGCGGCCATCACAGCACCATTTTCTGTGAAGGCATACGGGCGGAATCTCCGTCCGCCGCGGCCTTCGTTTGAGGTGCCAAATTGGCACCTCAAAGATTTGGCCTCGGGCGATGAGAGTTGAAATACGAAGTCAGACGGGAAGCGCTTCGAATTGCGTTTGACGGCACGGTTGAGCGCTTTGGTTTCAACGCCGTAGAGAGCGGCGAGGTCGGCATCCAAGATTACCTTTCTACCGCGAACCGTGAGGATCTTGGATTCGACGGAGTCGGTCGGTTTTTCGAGTACGGGCGTTTTCATAGGAAAGGTGGCCCGCTGACGAAAGGAATAGGCGCGGAGTGAATCCGGCGGCTGAAAGCTGACCTGCGGATAGCGCAGTGGCGGTTCCAAGTGCCAGGTCGGCAGCTCGACCGGTCGCTGGTCAGGAAACGATTCCGGATTTCCGGAGCCCGTGAACGAACTGAGCCAATTGCAGTGAAGTCGCATGCGCGGAACGCGAGACGGGTGATTTCTCAAAATCAAGCGCGCAGGTTACTCCTCCAGGGATTGCGGCTGGTTTGGTCTGCAGTAGGAGATTTTTGACTCGCGGTGGTGAAGGGCGGCCCGCGGATTGGGAGGGCGGGCCAACGTGGCTGCCGTTTGCAGCGCAGAAGCCAAGCCCATGAAAGAAAAACTTCCGCCCATTCATCGCATCCGACGACAGCGCGTGATGCTCGATAGCGATCTGGCCCGGCTTTATGGCGTGACGACCTCGCGACTGAACGAGGCGGTGAAACGAAATGCCGACCGGTTTCCGCCGGATTTTCGTTTTCGAATCACTCCGGAAGAACATGCGCGTTTGATATCGCAAATTGCGATTTCAAACAGTGAAACCATTGAAAAGGAGCAACTTCCGGATAACTCATCACAAACTGCGAGGAGTTCAAAAGAGGGGCGCGGCGGTCTGCGTAAGATGCCGTGGGCGTTCACCGAGCATGGTGCCTTGATGGCAGCGACAGTGCTCAAAAGTCCACGGGCCGTGCAGATGAGTTTGTTCGTTGTGCGGGCCTTTGTCCGGATGCGGGAAGAACTCCAGGCCCACGCGACTGTACTCAAGCGTCTAGCCGAGATAGATCAGAAGCTGGTCACGCACGACGTAGTCCTGCGCGACGTGTATGAGAAGCTGCGACCGCTACTGAATCAGCCGGAAGCACCGCGAAAGGAAATGGGATTTCATACCCTGATCAAGAAGCCCCAGCGCTGAAAATGCCAGGCACCACCATCCCCGCGTTGGCCGGGCAGAAACGATGCCGTTGCCGCGGGCAAACCGTGGAAGCAACGGCGGGTTACTGAATTGGTCGACTGAAATCAGCGACTCACCCGCCGGCGCAGGCCGGCGAACGCGGCGAGCGAGAGGCCCAGGAGGATCAGGGTGCTCGAGGCATCCGGGGTGGGTTCGGCGGAGGTCATCTTGATGTCATCGATCATGGCCGAGGAGATGCCGGCGACGCCGAAGCCGTTGCCGTTGATGGTGAGCGACGTGATGCCTGCGCCCGAGAAGCTGTAGGTGGCGGGGGAGAAGGAACCCAGGCCGAAGCCCTCCGAATAGGTGCCAACCGCGGTCGCGCCGGCGTAGGCGGTGGCGGTCCAGGTCCCGACCAGGTTGTTCGTGAGGTTTTTGATGCGCGTGAACTCGAGTTGCGTCAGCGCCGTCGAGAAATTCAAGGTGAAGCCGCCCCCGTTGGACGCCGATTGCTGCGTCAGGAAGTTGTGGCCGGAGGAAGCCAGCACCACGCCGGAGCCGTAGAAGGCCTGGTCCGAAAAGATCAGCGGGTTCGACGGGCTGACGCCGGAGAGCGTGACGCCGTACGAGGCCAGGTAGGCGGTGGGATCCAGGCCGGTCCCGGGCGAAACGCTGTCGAAGTCGATGACGATGGTGGATGCGAACGAACTCAGGCACGAGCCGAGGAGCAGGGAGGCCCCGGCGAGAAAACGACTGATGGTGTTCATGGGGGTATCGGCGGGAGGTTGGGCAGAGCGTGAGTGCGTGGAATTTCCCGCCGACTGCATCCGCCGTGCCCGCAAACGTCGCGCGCCCGGATGCCGCTCGCGAATCGTCGGTTGTGCGGTTTGTAATCCCACGAGAGCCCCAACCCCTCGCCGCAAAAGTGTAAGCTTTCCGGACGGATTTTACGGACTAGGGCCGTTTGCCGCGGAGGTGATTTTCCTCCCGCAGGAAAGGGATTCGGGCTCTTCTGCAAACGCGACCGCGTGGCGCGCGACGCAGCATTCGCATGCGCACAACGCGAGCGCGGTGTCGGATGAAAATCAGTCGCGCAGGCTCCTCCTCGCCGCGATTTCCGACAACAGTGCGAATTCTTTCTCGAACCGCAGCTCCAGGATGGCAGAGGAGGCGTCGGGAGAAACAGCCCAGTCGCCTTCGCGCGCCGCGCGGCCAAGGCAGATGCCTTTTTCACCCCGATGCGCCCCCGCGATGTAAGCGTCGTCCCGGGTGCCTTCTTGACGGTGGATCGTAGCTACGAGAGCTACGACGTAATGGTAACCAATCTGACGTAGGGCGCCGTAACTACGAGAGCTACGATGCCGACGCCGGCTGCCAATGAGTGGGCAGCAGCGGCGTGAGATCGTCCTTGGAGGTCATCGCTGGCAAACGCGTGAGCACATCCTTGAGATAGGCGTGCGGGTCGAGTCCGCGGCGCTGGGCCGAGACGATGAGCGAGTAGATGACCGCGGCGCGATCGCCGGCGTCGGGGTGACCGATAAACAGCCAGTTCTTCGCCCCGAGCTTGCTGGGGCGGATGGCGTTTTCGACCGAGTTGGTGTCGAGCCGGGTGTGGCTGTGCCGCAGGTGGGCGGTCAGCGGCGCCCAGTGACCGAGCAGATACGCGCAGGCCTGGCCGAGACCGGTCCGTGGAAGCACGCGGGCCTGCAACGCCGTCGCCAACCGGCGCAACTGGGCCAACGGCCGGGCAAAGTGCTCCTGCCGGAGGGCGGCGCGTTCCGGGCCGACCTGCGCTTGGTCCCATTCGCCTTCGAGTTGGTAGAGTTGGCCGATCAGACGCAGCACGCGCTCCGCAGTCTTCGGCCGTTCCGCCGCAGCTGCAAAAAACTTCCGGCGGGCATGCGCCCAGCAACCGACCCATTCGACGCCCGTGTGCGTGCGCACGTAGGCCGGGTAGCCCTCGAAGCCATCGCTGTGCAGGACACCTTGATAAACCCCCAGCAGGCGCTCGACTTCCTCGTGCCGGCGGGACAACCGCCACTCGAAGACGACGCCACCCCCGGGGCGCGAGAGCGCCCACAGCCAACCGCTCGTGGTCTTCCCATCGCGCACATCGGGATCGTTGCAACGGATCGGCGTTTCATCGACCTGCACGTAGCCACTCGCGAGCAGCTCCTGTTTCATCCGCTTGACCAGCGGTTCCAGCAGCGTGGTGGCGGCCCCGACCCAGTCGCAGAGGTTTTGCCGGGAGATCGGCGCGCCCTGCCCAGGCAGGCAAGCCCAGCGGGCCAGCATCTTCTCCTGGCGATAGAGCGGCAGGTGATCGGCAAACTTGGCGGTGAGCGCCCAGGCGATGAGACCCGCCGAGGCGAAGCCGCCCGGCACCACGCGGGCCGGAGCGGGCGCCAACACCGGAGCACGGTTGCGGTCCAGGCGGTGCCGATACTTGGGCCGCACGATCTCGCGCTTGAAGAGTTTGGGCGGCACCACGTCCACCTCGAAGGTGCGCTCCTCGCCGATCTTTTCGTAGAGTGTGGGATCGGCCTGCACCGCGGCCGGCTCGATCACCACCGTCTCTTGCACCGGCAAGTGCGCGAAGGACTCCGCCGGCAGCGTGCGCTTCGGCGCAGGTCCGGTGGGGCGCTCGTAGCTGATCGTCTCCGTCGGTCGCTCCACTGCGGCGATTTTTTCCAGTTCACCGAGAGTCAACAGCAGTTGCGCGCGGTCCAGCTTCTCGCCCTGGCCGGACCCAAAGAGCTTTTGCTTGAGCCACTCGATCTGCCGGCGCAGCACCGCATTCTCCTCGCGCAGGAGTTGCACTTCATCGGGACTGATCGCGGTCGCGTTCACGGGTGCGCGCTTCAGAGCAGGGACCGCACCAAAAGTTCCCACGCACAAACTTTTTTGCTCACCGCTCATACCACGCTCTGAGCGACCCGTGCCTGAGCTCGATGCCACCGATGAGCAGCGCCAGCGCCTCCGGCGCGAGCGCGAGCTTCCTGCGCTCGCTGCTCGGCTTGGGCCACGAGAAGCGACCCTGCTCAAGCCGTTTGGCCAGCACCCACACGCCCGTCCCGTCCCAATACAACAGCTTCAGCCGCGTGCGCTCCTTGTTGATAAAGCAAAACACCGCCCCGCTCTTCGGATCTTCGCCCAACTGCTCCTGCGCCGCCGTCCACAGGCCGTTAAACTGTTTGCGCATGTCCACTGGCTGCACCGCCACGTAGATGCGCACCCCGCCCGGGAAGGCCAGCATCGCCTTAGGCCTTGAGTGCCCGCACCAGCTTGGCCAGTTCCGCGGCGCTGCCGCCGCGCAGCAGCGTGCCATCCGGCAACCGGACCTCCAAGCCGCCCGCCACCGGGGCCGGCATCGGCGGCAACTGGACCTCGGCAAAGCGCACGCTGCCAGGCGGCGCCGGCCGCCGACCCTTCCGCCCGGCTGGCGCCTCCGGCAGACGGCCGGCCTCACGCTCCGCCTGCGCCCACGTGCAGAACGTCGAGTAGCGGATCCCTTCCCGCCGCGCGAACGCACTCTGCGTCAGCCCGCTCTGCCGATAAGCCGCCAGTAACTCCGCTCGCCGCTCCGCCGGCGTGCGCCGCCGCCCCAGCGTATCGTGCTTCTCCCCAGTCTCCACCAATTCTGTCGTAGCCGTCGTATTGGTTACCATTACGACACTCTACCTCGTCGTAGCTCTCGTAGCTACGAGGCAGCCGGGACGACGCTTACCCCGCGATGATCAGAACCCGGCGACCTTCAGGAGAGGGAATTGGTTTGGACATTCCCCGACGTTACCAGATTCCCGGCCGCCGAGTGTTCCAGTTTGGAACACCGCAAAGATTTATTTCGGAAAAGCCGCGGGCATCAGTCTCCGCAACCGCCGCACAAGCTTGGCCTCATCCCGGCGCTTCAATTCATGCTCCCAAATCCGAATGACTTTCCAGCCCTTGGCGCGGAGCAGGCGATTCACCCGGCGGTCACGTGCCTTGTTGCCGGTCAGCTTAGCCAGCCAAAACGCAGCGCGAGCCTTGGGCCAGGTCGCATGCTTGGGGCAGCCGTGCCAGAAGCAGCCGTCCACAAACACCGCAGTCCTCCCCGTCCGCCGTAGGCCCGGCGAAGGAGGAAGCTTCGGAAAAACAAAGTCCGGCTTGCCCGGAAGCTTTGATCCCCGTCGCCAACCCGTAATGCCACTAGTTCGAAAAACCTTAATCAGTCGCAGCTCAGTGCCCTTATTTCCGGCGCCCCGAATCTTGGACATCACTTCCGATCGCTTGACCTTGCTAAATACGTCCCGACTCATGCTAGGACGAGGAGTTTTCAGTTGCGGAAGTAAATCCGGCCTTTCTTGCCCTTCTTTTCGTAGCGAACCTTTTGTTCATTTACCAAAAGGCCCAGCACCGACCAACTCAAATAGCCAGCTTGTTCACCTTCGAAATCGGATTCAAGGCCTAGGGCATGACCAACGTCAGCGTTGGTGCAACCCTCAGGATGTGCAGCGAGATGGTCGAGAATGGCCGCTTCGATCTGCCTTAGGCCGGCTTGGGCTGATTCTTTGGGGCTCATTTTTTGGGATCTCCGTTTAGCAGTTTGGCGACGACTTCGGCAATTTGCTTGGCGAGCAGGGGAGGGACGGCGTTGCCGACTTGGTGATACTGCTGCGTGCGGTTGCCCTCGAAGAAGTAGTTGTCGGGGAAGGTCTGCAGCCGGGCAGCTTCGCGCACTGTCAGGCTACGGCACTGAGTCGGGTCGTAGTGGATGTAGTAGTGTCCGTCTTTGGAGATATGGGAAACGACCGTTGTTGAGGGGCGGTCAGCGAGCTGGACCCTGAACCGGTCATTGAATTTGGTCCCCTTCAGAGCGTCCTTCACATTTTCATGATCGGGAAGGATGGCCTTCGGAAAGTCCTCCAGCACAGGAGAACGATTGTGAACTTTGGCGAAGGCGGCGGCGAAAAGATACCGATGCAAATCCTTGCGAATGTGGGATCGGGTCTCGTGATTGCAGATCCCTTTGAGCTTGGGATCGTGATACCATTTGGCGTGCGCTTCGGGTTTAGTTGCGCCCGGTTGATAAAGAAAGCCGCGCCCGAGTTTTCCACTAATGCGCCCAACAGTATCTAAGATTCTAGCGCGCACCTCGGCATCGACACCACCATTCTTCAACCAAGGAGCGGTCTCCAGGTTCTTGAGTGCCTTTGCCCAAGCTTCGGATGAGTCCACCTCTTTCGAGAGACCGCTCCGCAAGCGCGGAAGGTCGCCAATGACTGACTCAACTGAAGTTTGCTCTGCCTCTTCCAACAGATCTGGTGATGCCACGATATCCGAGCGAACACCGAGGATTATCAGTCGGTGGCGTGCCTGAGGAATACCAAACTTCTCGGCTCGAATGATGAAATCTTCAGGAGCATAGAATCCTCCGAGGAGTTCGCCAGCCGTCGCCACCAACGGCATCAAACGATATTCGTCCTTATCTCCTCGAGCGACAGATTTGACTGCAACGCAGGGATTGCGGAGATCGGCGAGAATTTGATCAAAGATTCGCTCCTGCTTCACTTTCGCTGAAAGCAGGCCCTTGACGTTCTCCATCACAAAGACCGGCGGCCGATGTTCTGCGATGATGCGCAGATAGTGCTTGTAGAGGTGATGCCTCGGATCGGCGTCGTATTTTTTTTGACCAGTGCCATCGCCAATGACTCGGGAGCGCCCGGCCAACGAATACGCTTGGCAAGGCGGACCGCCAATCAGGACCCAATTCGAAGCTCCTTCTAATCCCTCTCTGATGCGACGGTCCAAGGTTACTTCGGGTGCGGTTTCACCCCCCAATTCGGCGCACCAAGCTTCCTTGGCGGCATTAGTTGCCTGTTCGGGATATCGCGCGAATAAGTCGTCGCGCTCCAGCTTACCAGCTAGATAATCATAATATTCTGAAGGGGCTTTTCCTGGCGGGAACTCTCGGACAAACGCCCGTAATTCCAAGGTGCGGTGCGCGTACTCATCCATTTCAATGGAGAGCTTGATTTTGAAGGTGCGGTCATCACCTGCGTTAAGCAGAGAAGAAAACCCCTCACCTAAGCCACCGGGGCCGGCGAATAAATCAATAACCGGGATCACGCTTCGTCAGATTACGTTTTTTCGGCAGCGAGCGTAGAACCGATTCTGGTCAGGTATTCGCGAATTTCTGCTGGAGGCAATGCATCTAAAATGGCCACACCGCCCAATAAGTTCAGCTCTCGCAGTATTCGTTGAATGCGCTCACCAAAAGCTTCCTCCTTAAGCCAATGTTGGTTATCCTTAAAGTATTCAAGGACCGCAGTCCTGACGTTGCTGCATTTCCCAATCGCGCGCTCTAAGAGAGAGACATGGATGTCCTGACGCAGAAAAAGAATCTCGGTGAGTTCATAAGGGTTTGCTTTTGCTGGATTGCGAGTGAGATATCCGGCCCACCAGAGCCGGGAGATCCCGTTTCGCGACAGTGCAGCAAACGTTTTTCCTTCGAATAAATAGCGGCGGTTAATCGCGCTTGAAGAATCGGCTGGCCAACGATGCGCCATATACTTCGGGAAGACACTGTGGGATAAACACGCCCATAGACGTTCTTCCATGGCAACTACTGGACTGAGTTGCTTAAGCCATTCGTAAACTCGCTTGGAGTTCTCGATGTCTGAAGAGGTGTCGCTGCCGTTTGGAATTACCAACTCTGGTGGAGGGTCTACTACCAGCGAACTCTCGTGCACGAATTTAGCGTCACCCGATAAAGTAGTAAGCCACGCTGCATCCTCGCCGTATCTCGGCTGGTTCGCTTCGGCTGACAGGCGCAGTTTTTCGACAAAGCTACGGTTATAGAACGGAAGCTTCATTTTTTTCCTCCATTGGGTTGAGGCGGATCAAGCCTTCCAACGACCGGCGAAGCGGCAGTTGAAGCAACAATTGGGTCGCTTTGAGCGTGGGGTCGTCAGAATCGCGGATGTTGATACCCAGGTCATCAAGTTTTTTGGAGATCGAGCGAAACCATCGTTTGTGCATCTCCATTTCAGATTCCTCCTCTGGTGTTTGGCGAATCACCTGGAGAGCCACCATTATGGCTGGCACCACTACTTGATTGGCAAGCAAAGCTGAGAGCAGTGGATCTCCCTTTAAATCTGCGTAACGATCAAAATCTCGCTGGGAAAGCGTTGCCACAATGCGATCCTCGTCGGTTTCGACTTTTAAGTCGCCTTCTTCTGTCGCGGTTGAGCGACGGATTGTTAGTATCGAAGAAATCTGGCGCAGAGGGTCATAGTCGACAAAGGCATCAAAGGTCTGTGAGGGAGCCACGGCTAGCACATCGCCCGGCCTAATCCGGAAGGAGGCATCGCCATAGTCACTGTGCGAACCAGTGATTCGATATGCATCGATCGTGGCTGCTGATTTGATGAACCCAGTTACCTCGACGCGTCCAGCCAACTCGTTGGCAGGAATGGTTCGGTTCATCAGGCGGTCAGGGGATGTGAACACACGCCTATAGTAATTTTGGCGACATTCTAGATGTATGCAAAACTCGACCTTTTTGTCACGAATCAGGCCCTCTAGGGTTTCATTCTTAAATACGAACTCGCATGCGATGTAGAAGTTGTCCGCATCAGGGGTCGCTTTAAGAGAAAAGTTAAAGTCGTTTGGTGCGACATCATCTTTGAATGGCGCTAGAACGGGGTGGGGGTAGGAACGGTCTTTTATGATCATGGCATTAGGGACGCGCCAATTGAGCGCCGCTCTGGGGTTTCGAGTTCTACGTGGAGACGAACAGGGGTAGAGGCCGGCAAAACCAAATCCTCAATGATTTGCTTAGACGTTTTGAGTGGGGTAGCGGGCTCAGTTGCTAGCCACGCTTGTCTGACTGGCAAAGGGTCGGCTAGGCCATCTTCACCAATTGCGTGTATGACAAGTGAGCCCTTAAAATCGCCTGAGGTCCGCAGTATCAGATCGTAGTGAGCTACGCTACTTGTGGAGTAACTGCGCACCTTTAGCGTGGGCGGCTTCGGGTCTTCCACGCCGCCTGACGTCCCATTGCCTTGGTCTCCCTTTCCTTTGCCGTTATCGGTGTCGTTCCTGCCTCCTTTGGGCCCGCCGAACTGCCCTGCTTGGATTCCAACATTATCGCCAGGAATGACGTTGGTAGGCCGTGCCTTCAGTGGTGTAATTGCGATTGAGTCCTTTTTCGGCTTTGGGATGAGATCCTCTTCAGCTGAGCTTCCAACGTTGTCTTGCGGGAGTTCGTTGGCATCGAGAGGGTCGGGATCTGGAAGATACTTGGCCAGTTCACTTTCGTTGAAGCTATCGCCACTAAAAAGTGGGTTTAGCTTCTTAACTTCTTCACGAATCCACAGTTTGATTTCATCGAGCGCGGATTTCCCAGTGCTCCCCTCAACTCGTTTCGGATCCCATATGTCATGCCTCGGCGGCTCCATAATTCTCAGGAGCTTATTGCCGGTTTTATCTTTGCAATAGAACAGACCGCTAAAAGGAACGCGGCATGCACGAGGGGCATAGTCGAATATCCGCATGCCGCTGCTTCTTACCATGCAGATTTTCCGTGGAAGATCCGCGCTAGCAGAACTTAAATATAATTCGCACTGTCCAACGTGTTTCAGGGTCTTCTTGGCAGGCTGGTTAAGGGCGGCTTTATAGAAGTAGTGTGCCTCAAAATCTGAGCTCTTAAACCTCTCAATTAATTCGGGTAAGTTTTCCTTCGCGATCGTTTTTGTGCCGACCGTGAACTCAATCAACCCCATGTGAATTGCTGGCCAGAAATTAGCTATGATGGAGCGAATCAAGTTATCACTCCAATCTGAGCCGCTCCTGTAGCCAATCACCCATATATCTGTTCCTGGTTCAGTCCGGCGAAACTTTTCGGGAATCTGGTCAATGCTTCTAATAGCACGAAACACAGGATCGCCGCCTTCACCCCCAGTGGCGTCATGGCCACCGATAAATCCCACTCCCTGAGTTGATTTCCCATCCAGGTTTTTGTGTGTCACGAGGCGGCTTACGCCTTGGAGCGCGACATCACCAGTCTCGGTCCGAGTTCCGTAGAAGACAGTTCGAAATCTCGAGGCTGCAAACGGGGAGCTCTTGCCAATGCCGAACGAGCCGCCAGCGGTATCCCCTTTGTTTGAGACGCCTTGGGACTTCACCAAAGCGAACCACCGCCCATCTTCAGCGGTGTCGCTTCCGGTTAATCCTGTCGTGCCATAATCGCTGATTCGCAGAACTGGGATTTCCGCCGCCGAGGCCATTTGAATAGCCTGATCAAAGAATTCCTTCTCCTTCGGTTTTTCGCCCCATCGACTATGACAGGCCGCTAGCACCGTTTTGAGGTCAGCAAAGGCGGGGATCTCCGAGGGCTTTAACAAGACTCGCTCGAAGTGAAGAGTTACTTTTGATACTCCCGCACGAGGTGCATCTAGGCTGTTTTGCGCGCATTCACGTGCTAAGTAGGTATCAATAGCGCCTTGGAAGTTCTCTACGCCCGCATCGTTCAGTCCTTGAACTGGGCCGCCACGTAGTTCTGGGAATATCAGTTTCGCCTTATTCATGTTTTTTAGCTTCGAGCCACATGACTTTGACGTCCTTTTCAAGTGCTCGAAACTCTAGATCGCCGGTCACCAGCTCGGCCTTCTTTTCCTTGGCAAGAGCGGCAGCGAAAGCATCGGCGAGGCTGATGCGATGTTTGGCTTTAAGAATTGCCGCTTGGCGGGCGAGTTTGAGGTCATCGCCGATTCCGACGATCTCGATGGGCAGACTGGCGATCACATGAGCATGCTGCTCGGCTGCCTCTTGGGAAACCTCTCGCATCGTGCTGTAGTAGATCTCGGCCCAGTTGACGGAGGTTAGGAAGAGTCGATGTTTCTCACGGCTGGCGTGCTCGAGAAGCTCTTCCACAGTTGCAGCGGCAGGCTCGTCCTCGAAAAACGCCATCAATGCCCAGCTGTCTAGAACGCGGTTGGCCATGTCAGAGAGCGCGCTCGTGTTTGCGATCGGCCATCATGGACTTCATGACGCCACTGCCCTTGAGAGAACCCCGAAGGCTCTTGATGTAGGCGCTGGTGATGGGGCGTAGGAGGATGCCGTCGGGGGTCTTCATGACGGATGCCTTCGTGCCTTCCTCAATCCCGAATTCCTTGCGGAACTTGGCCGGGATCACGACCTGGCCCTTGGTCGTGAATTGAACGGTTTCGATAGGTGACGTTGTATTCATCGCTAAAAATCAGGCTTCTGTTGTAATGTAAGGCAAATAAAAAAAGTAGGAAAATAATGTCTTGATAAGAAAGTGGGCGCCGAGGGCCCGACACTAGGGGGCATGCCGCGAATATTTCCGTCAGGAGATCGCGTTCTTGGGAGCGGGGGCTCTGAGGCGATCTCGCCTTGCGGTGATCGGGTTGGGTTTGGGCAACTCGATCTACTCTGGAAACGCCGGTACCAAACATTCGTGGCATGACCACTTCTGGCCGCTTCAGCCTGCGCAGCCGCACCCACGACCAGATGGTCCAGGCCGCCCGGAGCGGCGTGCAGAATATCGCCGAGGGCAGCAAGGCGAGCGGCACTTCCAAAAAGACCGAGCTGAAACTCACCAATGTCGCGCGGGCGAGCCTCGAGGAGCTGAAGCTCGACTACGAAGATTTCCTGCGCCAGCGGGGACTGGCGCTCTGGCCGGCGGGCGATCCGCGCCGGCGCGACCTGGTGGCTCGGCGCTGCCAGACGGCGGATGAGGTCGCCGCCTGGGTGAAGGCGATTCGCGATCGAGCGGATGGGATTGATGGAGGGGATGGACTGGATGGACGAAATGGAAGCAAGGGACGGGCAACGGGGGGAGCGGGGATCGTGCGGTCCAGTTCGTCCATGCCGTCCATGAGGTACGCGGAGGTCGCCGCGAATGCGGCGCATGTCCTGGTGGGCGTGGCGTGCGCGCTGCTCGATCGACAGATCGAGCGGCTCGCGGAGGATTTTGAGAATCAGGGCGGCTTCACCGAGAGGCTCTACCGCGTGCGCAGCGCTCGCAGGCAGCGCTGACCGCCCGGCGGGGGCTTACCGGTAAATTTCCCGGCGGTGTCCCACCGCGAGGAGATGGATTTCGTTTCGGCCGGAATCGAAGGTGTAGATGATCCGGTAGTCACCGACGCGTAGTCGGTAGCGGTTGCCTCCGGCCATGCGGTAATGCGGGTAGGCACCGAGGTTCAGGCCCATGTCGTCAATTGCCGCTTCAATGCGCCGTCGCACTGCTTCGGGCAAATTCCGGAATGCCTCGTCGAAAGCCGAGTAGTAGACCTGAAGCGCTCGACTCATGCCGGGCCTGACCGAGTGCGCGGACGCTGGCCCGAAGCCATCTGGCGTTCCGAACTCTCGATCTGGCCCTTGAACTCATCGGTCATCTGCAGGCGGTCTTCGAGTTGGTTTTCCAACCAATCGCGCACCCGACGCATCTCCTCGGGGGAAAGGCGGCTGATGGCCTGCTCGATTTCCTGCACGGTACTCACGGCGGGAAACCTAGCCGGGCCGGGTCGGGTGGCAAGGGGAGTTTTGATCGTGGATCGGCCAGCGCGAAGCGCGGCTCGTCCGGAGGACTCGCCCTACCTTATTTCAGTGCCAAATCGTTCCGCTTTACTTCCTTGATGCTCCACTTGGTGACCGTGAGGCCTTTGGCGGTTCAGCCGTCGCCGGGCCTATGGCTGACAAGGCGGGTGGCTTACTTTAGGGCAAGATCGTTCCTCTTTACTTCTTTGATGCTCCACTTTGTCACCGTTAACCCTTTTGCCGTTCTGGTGCTGAGCGGGACGGGCGTTAGATCGAAATCAAACTCCCGCACGCGGGCGCCACTGCGGCCGTCGAGGGAGACGTGCACACTCTTGGGCATGTCCTTCTCCTTGTCGGCCACGTCGAGGTAAACGAGCTTGGAGTTCTCGCTCTTGGCAAGGGGGTACAGCTTGTCGCGGCTGAGACCACCAATCTGGAAGCGCTTGGCGAAGGCCTTCCCGGACTCTCCGTCCTGGTAGATCATCGTGTAGAACTTCGTGTCGCCGTCTTTGGGCCAGATGGCGACGTGCTTGATGTCGCGGCCCATGAAAATTTTGTCGGCGACCTTCGAGACCTTGAGCGACGCGTCGCCCATGATCGTGAGGACGCTGTCGAGGATCGTGCACTCGGTCACGAACTCGTGCTGGCGCCAGTTCAGGCCGATGAAGCCGTCCTCGCGGTTCACGTAGAGGCGCTGGTTGGCGGACACGACCGCCGCGGCGTCGATCTGCTCGATCTCGTCGTAGCTGGTCATGCGCTTGCGACCCTTGCCGTACTTTTCCTGGAGCATCTCGAACCACGCCACGGCGTAGGCCGTGAGGTTCCTGAGATTGGCCTTCGTCTCCTTGATGCCTTCCTCGATCTTCTTCATGGCCTCGTCGGCCTGGAAACGATTGTAGGCGGAGATGCGCTTGATGCGGATTTCCGTCAGGCGCGTGATGTCGTCGTCCGTCACCTCGCGCTTCAGCTGCTTGAGGAAGGGCTTCAACCCGCCGCGGATTTCGGAAAGCACGCTATCCCACGTCTTCGATTTCTCGATCAGGCGATAGATGCGCTCCTCGATGAAGATGCGCTCGAGCGAATCCCAGTGCCACTGCTGCTCGAGTTCGCCGAGCTTGATCTCGAGCTCGCGCTTGAGGAGCTCCTTCGTGGCCTCGGCGCTGGCCTTGAGGATGTCACGCACGCCGGTGAACACGGGCTTGTCCTGGCCGGTGTTGGGATCGCGCACGATCACGCAGCCGGCCGGGTTGAGCTGCATCTGGCAGCTCGTGAAAACGTACAGCTGCTGGATGACCTTGTCGGGCTCGGAACCCTGCGGGAGGTGGATCAGGATCTCGACCTTGTCGGCGGTGTTGTCGTCGACGTGCTTGATCTTGATCTTGCCCTTCGCGTTGGCGGCGAGGATCGACTCGATGAGCGATTCCGTCGTGACGCCGTACGGGAGTTCCGTGACCGCGAGCAGGTACTTGGAGCGCTCTTCGATCTTGGCGCGGACCTTCACCTTGCCGCCGCGCTCGCCGTCGTTGTATTCCGAGAAATCGGCGGTGCCGCCGGTCGGGAAATCGGGGAGGATGCGGAAGGTTTTTCCCTGGAGGTGGTTGATCGCCGCGCGGCAGAGGTCGTTGAAATTGTGCGGGAGGATCTTCGTCGCGAGGCCGACCGCGATGCCGTCCGCGCCCTCGAGCAGCACGATCGGGAACTTCGCGGGCAGCGTGACCGGCTCCTTGGTGCGGCCGTCGTAGCTGGCCTGCCAGGTGGTGGTCTTCGGGTTGAAGAGCACCTCGCGCGCGAAGGGCGTCAGGCGCGCCTCAATGTAACGCGGCGCGGCCGCATCGTCGCCGGTGAGAGTGTTGCCGAAGTTGCCCTGCGGCTCGATCAACCACGCGCGCTGGGCGATGCTCACGAGCGCGGCGCCGATGGAGGCGTCGCCGTGCGGGTGGAGCTTCATCGTGGCGCCAACGACGTTGGCCACCTTGTGGAAACGGCCGTCGTCCATGTCCCACAGCGTGTGGAGCACGCGGCGTTGGACGGGTTTCAGGCCGTCGTCGATGTGCGGGACGGCGCGGTCGAGGATGACGTAGCTCGCGTAGTCGAGGAACCAGTTGCGGTAACTGATCGCCAGCGGGGCCTGCTCGTCCTGGACTTTTTGGCCCTTTGGCCGTTTCGGAACGGGTTCCGAAACGGCAGTTGAGGGTTGAGAGCTGAGGGTTGAGAGCGGGTCGGCCGCCGGGACCAGGGCGGAGGAGGAGTCGGCGATGGGGGTGCCCTCGGCCGGGGGCGTGGCTTTGGCGGACTTCCGGCCTTTGCCCGAACCTTCAGGTTTCAGGTTCTTGGGAGCCGTAGCCCCGGCGGAGGCTGCTCCGGTTTCAGGTTTCTGGCTGCCGCTGTCCAGCGGCAGCTCCGGCTGATCGTTGTTCTTGGAAGATTTCTTCTTGGCCATTTACAGGAAAGGGAGAGAGGA
The DNA here is from genome assembly GCA_044224295.1 of Lacunisphaera sp. Lineage (GTDB taxonomy): Bacteria > Verrucomicrobiota > Verrucomicrobiia > Opitutales > Opitutaceae > Lacunisphaera. The sequence continues at coordinate 108,412 of JBGAKQ010000010.1, forward strand.
GGGTAACACCAAGCAGCTAAGAAGCTAAGAAAGCCCGGACGGGCGGGGCTCCCTAGCGGCGTGGTGTGGTCTGCGTGCTTTGAGAGAGGAAAAATCAGAGGAGCGGTCAACGACTGTTTATGGAGCTGGCGGGGGGCAATGCGGGGGGGCTGCGTGTAGCCACAGGCCCTGGTCGCCTGCGGCGCCGCCGCTGGCGGGTGAACCCGCCTCCGGCGGGTAAACCTCGCCTCCGGCGGGTAAACCCCGCCTCCGGCGGGTAAACCCCGCCTCCGGCGGGTAAACCTCCGTGCCTGTGGGGATCGGGCAGGCAGGGACGCCTGCCGCTACGGGACGGCTGATTGCGGAGGGAGGCGCGTAGCCACAGGTCCTGGTCGCCTGCGGCGGGTAAACCTCCGTGCCTGTGGAGATCGGGCAGGCAGGGACGCCTGCCGCTACGTCGGCTCCGCTCGTCAATCGTGGCCGGCCTTTCGTCAATCGCGCCTCGCGGCGGCAGCGGTTTTGATCTCCTCGACAGTGTGCGTCCGCAGGCGCAGGTCGTGTTCGTGACCGCGTACGACCGTTTCGCGCTGCGGGTCTTTGAGGTCAATGCGCTCGACTATCTCCTGAAGCCCGTGGCGGCGGCCCGCCTGGCGGCCACCCTACAGCGTCTGGGTGACGAGCCCGCGCAGCCTTCAGCGGAAACGGCCCCGGTTTCCGCCGGCACGGGTGACCAGCGGCTCACGGCCGACGACCGCGTCTTCGTGAAGACCGGCACGACCACGCGTTTTGTCCCCGTGGCGGCGATTTGCGCCGTGCGCTCGGCGGAGAATTACACGGAGCTGGTGCTCACCGGCGGCGAGACGGTGCTCGTGCTGCGCACCCTCAAGTCCTGGGAAGGCGTGCTGCCGGAGAGTCACTTTGTTCGCGTCCACCGCCAGGCCCTCGTGAATCTCGCCCGCGTGAAGAAGATCGAACGGCGCGGGGAGGACGACGTGCTCTTCCATCTCGACGCTCCGGCCACACCGGTGCCGGCGAGCCGCCGGCAGGTCACCGAGTTGAAGCACCGGTTCACCGCGGCGGGTTTGGAAGGGCTGCTGCCGTAGCAGCGCGAAGTGGCAAGTAACAAGGGTCAAGTAACAGGAATCGACCGAGGGGCCGAGGGATCCGTCCGCTTGCGACTTGTTACTTGTGACTTGTGACTTGCGCGACACCGTCGCGCTTTAGTGCCTCGAGGGCGGCTTCGATGTCCTTGTCGCGGCCAGCGCGCAGTTCGGTCAAGGCGGGGGCGCTGACGCCGATGTCGGGCGGGACGCCGCGGCCTTCGAGTCGCTGGTTGTCGCGGCCAAGGTAGTCCTCGATGGGCACCTGCAGCGTACCGCCGTCGGGGAGCGGGTAGGTGCGCGAAATGACGACGGCACCCGCAGTGCGGCGGCCCACGATGAGCGCGCGTTTCTCGTGCTGGAGCACGTGGGCGAAGATTTCCGCCGCGCTGCCGGTGGCGGGGCTGGTCAGTACGGCCACGCGTCCCGCGTACTTGGCGGAGAAAAACGGCCAGCCGTGGCCCTCGCTCGACCGGCCGCTGCGCCGCACGAAGGTGCCGGTGGCAACCGTGTGGTCGAAGAACTGCGCGATCGCGAGGTTGGCGGCAAAGACGGAGCCGCCGGGATTGCGGCGCAGGTCGATGATGATCCCGGGGGCCGCCAGGTGCTCCTTGAGTTCGGAATTGAGCCACAGGAGCGTTGCCCGGTCGAACGTCCCGAACCGCAGGTACTGGTAACCGCCCGGGAGCGCGGACGAGGCTTCGGTCGCGACCACCGGCAGCAATTTCGGCTCGAAGGTGATGGTGCGTTGCTGGTTATTGAGGTCGAGAAAGGTGTAGGTCACCGGTTGCCCGGGCTTGGGTGACCGCGGCGGCCCGTCGGCAAGCGGCCGCCCCTCGCAGGCGACGACCACCCAGCCGGGCAGCACGCCGGCGTTGGCGGCGGGGCCGCCGGCAATGACCTCGGTGATCACCGGTCGCTCCTCGAGGGTGACCCAGACCATGCCCACGGCCATGCGGTGGGCGGACTTGCGTTCGAACGCCCGTCGCGGCGGCAGCGGCACCAGGTGTGACTCGCGCAGCTCGCGGCAGAGCTGAGCCAGCACGCGATAGAGTTCGGCGTCGTCCGTGGCCGCGCCGGCCTCGACGCGGTATTTGGTGCGCATGGTGGTCCAGTCGACGCCGCGGAAATTGGGATCGAAGTGCTTGTCGTTGACCAGCTGCCACACGGCGTCGTGGACCCGGAGGTTCAGTGCGCGACGTTCCTCGGCCGAAAGCGGCGCGGGCTCAACGTAGGCGCGAGGTGTGGTCGCGCAGCCCGAGAAAACGCTGATCAAGGCACACGAAGCCGCGAAGCAGCCCAGGCGGAACGAACGGGTCAGTTTCTGGCGGCGTATCACAGGAATTTTCCCAAGGGCACACTAAGGACCGCGCCGGAGCGCTCGTCAAACCGCGGTGGAGGACGGGGTCGGACAAAGTTGGGGCATTGTCCGGAGAAACCGGAAACCGGAAACCGGAAACCTGAGATCCAAAAATGCGCGATGTCCCTGCGACGTCGGGCGCGGGACGCAGCCCACGGAGAGCCTGCTCCCGCCTCAGGTTTCCGGTTTCAGGTTTCCCGTTGAGGCTACGCCTCGACGAGGTCCTTCTCGACGCGCAGATTGTCGATAATGAAGTCCTGGCGCTCGGGGGTGTTCTTGCCCATGAAGAAGCTCAGGAGTTCGTCGCTGCTGTAGAGGTGGTGGAGGTTCACCGGGTCGAGACGGATGTTCTCGCCGATGAAGTCCTTGAATTCGCCGGCGCTGATTTCGCCGAGGCCCTTGAAGCGCGTGATCTCGTGGCCCGCGCCGCATTCCTCGATGGCCGCCTGCTTCTCGCGCTCGTCGTAGCAGTAGCGCGTGATCTTCTTGTTGCGCACGCGGAAGAGCGGCGTCTGCAGGATGAAGAGGTGGTTGTTGCGGATGACGTCCGGGAAAAACTGCAGGAAAAACGAGAGCAGCAGCAGGCGGATGTGCATGCCGTCGACGTCCGCGTCGGTCGCGATGACGATCCGGTTGTAGCGCAGGCCGTCGAGGCTCTCCTCGATGTTGAGCGCCGACTGCAGGAGGTGGAATTCCTCGTTCTCGTAGATGACCTTCTTCGAGAGCCCGTAGGTGTTGAGCGGCTTGCCCTTCAGGGCGAAGACGGCCTGCGTCTGCACGTCGCGGGTGGCCGTGAGCGAGCCGGCGGCGGAGTCGCCCTCCACGATGAAGAGCGTGCTTTCCTCGCTGCGCGGGTTGCGGTCGCCGAGGTGGAGGCGGCAGTCGCGGAGTTTTTTGTTGTGGAGCGACGCCTTCTTGGCGCGCTCGCGGGCGATGTTGCGGATGCCGGCGAGCTCCTTGCGCTCGTGTTCGTTCTCCTCGATCTTCTGCTTGATGATTTCCGCCGTCTCGCGGTTCTTGTGGAGATAGGTGTCGAGCGACTGCTGGAGGAATTTGCCGACGAATTCCTTGATCGACGGCCCCTTCGGGCCGACTTCGGTCGAACCGAGCTTCGTCTTGGTCTGCGACTCAAACACCGGCTCCTGCACGCGCACGACGATGGCGGCGTCGATCGACTGGCGGACGTCCGCCGCGTCGAAGTCCTTCTTGAAGTGGTTGCGCAACGTCTCGACAAACGCCTCGCGAAACGCCGCGAGGTGCGTGCCGCCCATGGTGGTGTGCTGGCCGTTGACGAACGACCAGTATTCCTCGCCGTAGTGTTTGCCGTGGGTGATCGCGACCTCGATGTCCTCGCCCTCGAGGTGGATGATCGGGTAAAGCGGTTCGCCGGAAATTTCCTTCGCGAGCAGGTCCTTGAGGCCGTTCTCGGACTTGAAGGGTTTGCCGTTCAGCGTGAGCGTGAGGCCGCGGTTCAGGAACGCGTAGTTCCACAGCATGTCCTCGACGAACTCCATGCGGAAGCGGAAGTCCGAGCCGAAGAGTTTTTCGTCCGGCGTGAACTCGATGATGGTGCCGTTGCGCTCGTCGGTCTTGGTGACCTTCGTCTGGCTCTTCAGCTTGCCCTTCTCGAATTCGACGACCTTCGTTTCGCCCTCGCGGATGGCCTGGGCGCGGTAGGAAATGGAGAGGGCGTTGACGGCCTTCTGGCCGACGCCGTTCAGGCCGACGGCCTTTTGAAACGTCTCGGAATCGTACTTCGCGCCCGTGTTGATGATGGAGACGCAGTCGACGAGTTTGCCCAGCGGGATGCCGCGGCCGTAGTCGCGCACCTTCACGCTGCGCTCGGTGAGTTCGACCTCGATCTTGCGGCCCTGGCCCATCATGAACTCGTCGATCGAGTTATCGATCGTCTCCTTGAGCAGCACGTAGATGCCGTCCTCTGCGTGCGCGCCATTGCCGAGGCGGCCGATGTACATGCCCGGGCGCAGGCGGATGTGCTCGAGGGAGCTGAGGGTCTTGATGCTGGCTTCGGTGTAGTTGGAGGCCATGAGGAGGGGAGAGTGGGGGAGGAGAGTGGGAGGGAGAAACCTGAAACCTGAAACCGGAAACCTGAAGGGGAACCGTGGGCGAATAGAGAGAGGCGAGGGCGCTGGCTGACAAGCAATTAGTCGCCCGGGTAGGGGCGGTCGCTCACGAGGTTTGCCGCGGATGGGCGCGTCCTGACCAAGTCCGTCATCCTGAGCCGTGCGAAGCACCCGAGGGTTCGCGAAGAGGCCTTGAGAATTTATCCGCGCTAGTCCGCGTCATCCGCGGGAAAATCGAGTGCGCTTCAATCTGTTCCGGGACGCCGATAATGCGTAACGTAATACGTTACGTGCTGGCACGGCCGGGGCGGCCTTTGTTGCTTTGCTTCCGGGTGGGAATTGGCCCAGCCTGCGGCGCATGAAATTTATCGGCGGCTTGGTCCTGTTCGGCCTCGGGTTGGTGCGGTGTTGCGGGGTGACGTTGGAGGAGCTGGCGGCGGACTCGAAATTGTGGCCCGCCGAGGTGACGATTTCCACGGCGACCAAGGTAACGCAGATTCGCAACGGCCAGCCCGCCGGGGCGATGCTCGTCGGCGCCGGCAAGAAAATCACCGTGACCGGCATCGGGCCGGAGGGAGTTACCGGCAAACTGGGTGGCAACACGGTCCGGGTTCCCGCCGAAAAAACCGACCTGTTGCAGCGCTTGGATCCCGCGGTGGCGACTGCCGCTCCCGCCGAAGCGGCGCCGGCCGCACCGGAAACTGAAGCGCCGCCGGCGGCTGAGACCCAGCCGGGCGCTCCCTCCGCCATGCACCGCCGGCTTTCGGGCAAGCTCGTCCAGATGACCGGGGGCAAGCTCCAGCCCGTGCCCGACGCGCGGCTCCAGGGCGTGAAGTACTTCGGGCTCTATTATTCCGCCAGCTGGTGCGGCCCGTGCCGGGAGTTCACGCCTGCCTTCATCAATACCTACCGGCAGATCAAAAGGAAGTACCCGCAGTTCGAGGTCGTGTTCATCAGCAACGACCGTTCCGCCGACGACATGCGCGCCTACATGAAGGACGATGGCATGCCCTGGACCGCGCTGCGGTTCGAGCTGAACGCGCGCAACCCGGAGCTTCTACGCTATGCGGGCAATGGCATCCCCTGCCTGGTGTTGGTGGATGCGGCCGGGCGCGTGTTGTCGGACAGTTTTGACGGCGACAATTACCTCGGCCCAGGACACGTGTTGCAGGACACGATCCGCATCCTCGAGAAGGGCAGTTAATCGCGGTCGGCGCAAAAGATTCCGGAGCCTCGACGCCCGGACCAGGTCCATTTTCCCATGAAAACATTGCTGAAACTTTCCCTGCTGGGTTTGCTCGTCCTCCTGATCGCCGGTTATTTCGTGGTCGCCTACTCGATGGGCTCCGTCGTGAAGGCGGGCATGAATCAGGTCGGCCCGCGCGTCACCCAGTCAAAGGTCGAGCTCGCCGGCGCGATGATCTCGCCGCTCACGGGCAGCGGCACATTGTCGGGACTCGCCGTGGGCAACCCCAAGGGCTGGAGCGACCGCAATGCCTTTTTCCTCGGCAAGGTGTCGATCAACCTCGAGCCAATGTCCCTCTTCAGCGACACGATCGTCATCAACGAGATTACCATCGACCAGCCCGAGTTCCTCTACGAAACGAAACTGATCTCGAGCAACATCAAGGACCTCCTCAAGAACATCGAGCAGTACACGGGCGCGAAGAAGGAGGCCGGCACGGAGAAGGAAGGTCCGCCGAAGAAATTTATCCTGAAAAAATTCCGCCTGACGAATGGCAAGGCCACGCTGGGTGTCGGCACCGCGGCGCTGCCGGTGGCGTTGCCGCCCATCAGCCTCGACAACCTCGGCGTGGAAGCCGGCGGCATCACGGCCGGGCAGATGGCCGGGGAAATCATGAAGAGCGTGCTGGGTGACATCGTGGCCGCGACGGCCAGCAACACCACGCTCGAGAAAACCAAGGAGGCCGCCCGGCAGGCCGGCGACGCGATCAAGAAGCTGTTTGAGCGGAAGCCGTAGCCGGCCCGCGGACGCAAACGGCCCTCACAAAACGCGACACCCGACGAACCTATTGGTCCGTCGGGTGCGCTGAGCGGGGAGTGACCCCCTCTCGATTGGCGCGCGAATTGCCCCTGCGCGCGCCAAAATTTGTTCAGGAGTTCTGGAAGAAGCGGTCGAGATCGCTGTTGCTGGTGGCGACGGCCGGTTCCGGCGCGGGCGTCACTTTCGTGGTGGCCGCGGTGATGGTCCGGACGGACGCAGGCTTGGCCGGCGCCTTGGCCGCTGCCGGGGCCGGGGCGTGGGGCTTGGCTGCCAAGAGCTTGCCACCGGCCTCGAGCTCGACACTTCGACGATTTTGAGCGGGCGCAGGCTGCGGCCGCCCGGACTGATTTTTGTGCTGTCGCGTGTTCGCAAGGACTGTGGCGGCGGTGACGAGCTGCACGGTTGACGCTCCGCACCGGCATGGTGAGCGTCCGCGCATGAGCGTAAAAATCACCTACTACCTCGAGGTCATTTCATCCTGGTGCTACTGGGCCGAGCCGGCTTGGGCCGAGTTGAAGCAGCGTTACGCCGGCCGCGTCGAGTTCGACTGGAAAATCGCGCTCATGCGCAAGGAGGACTACCCCGTGACCCGCGAGCAGTGCGATTGGTTTTACCGCCGGAGCGGCCTGCTCATGAAGTCCCCGTTCATGCTCAACTCTGGCTGGCTCGAGCCGTGGCGCCCGGGGCTTTTCCCGGCGGCGAGTTACGTGGCCGAGGCTGGCCGCGATTTCGGCATCACGGGCGACGAACTGCGCCTGGCGCTGGCCCACGCGGCGGATCGCGAGGGCCTTAAGGTCGGCTCGATGGGACCGGCGATCGAGGTCGCGGTCAAGGCGACCAAACTCGACCCGAAGAAATTGCAGGCGCGGGCCGAGTCACCCGAGGTGGCCGCGCGCATCCAGGCGAGCACGCAGGAATTCTTCGCGCACCAGATCGACCAGCGCCCGGCCTTCGTGTTGACCAGCAGCATCGGCGACAAGGCCGTGTTCTCCGGCGTCGCGCACGTCGAGCCGCTGGCGGCGACGCTGGACTCCATGCTGGCCGATGTCGCGGGCTACGCCTCGCACAAGGCCCACTTCGGCGGGCCGCCCCCGGCCTGAACGAAAGTATCGCACGGCCGCGAATAATTGTAACCCGGACGATTTTCGGGCTGTTCTAGCGGACGCATGGCTTTGCGAAACTGGCGCAGCGTTTTTTTCCTGTTCGGCGGTCTCCTGGCCGCCGCGTCCGCGGCCACCCCGGCCCCGCAGGTGATTGTCGTGGGCGACGTCACCAAAATCGGCCGGCAGGCCCGCGTCCCGGACGCCGCGAACCCGGTGTACTATGTGGCGCTGACGCCCGATCAGCCGAAAACTGCGGCGCTCGACCCCAAGGCCCCGGCCCGGGCCGACGTGCTGGCGCGGGTGGCGGATTCGCTGGCGCGGCGTCATTACCTGCCGTCGGTTCCCGGGCATCCGCCGGAGATCGTGCTGTCGTTTTGGTGGGGCACCGCGGACCCGCAGCTCGAGAATTTCGGGACCGACGATGCGCTCGAGGAAACTTCCTTCAACGAGCGCGGCATGGATGCGCTGGTGGGCGCGGGCAAGAAACAGGAGCTGATGAGCTGGCACTCCAAGGACCTGCGCGCGGCGATGCGCGAGGAACGTCACTACCTGATCGTGATGGCGTTCGACTACGCTGCGGCCGTGCAGAAGCAGAAGAAAATCCTGTGGGTCACGCGAACCAGCACGCCGGCTTCAAGGGTCGACCTCGCCGGCGCCATCGAAGCGCTCGTCGTCACCGCGGGGCCCGCGTTCGGACGCGACGCGGCGCCGTCCTGGATCGACAGTGGCAAGGTGCGCAACGAAAGCGTGACCATCGCACCTTTCGAGGTGAAGGAAACCGTGCCCGACAAGAAGTGAACATGGGCGCGCGCCGCTGATCGCGGGGAAATGGGCCCGCCGATTTGGAGCCTCGTCGCGGCCGCCTTGAGGCGCAACCAAGTCGGTCCACACTCCGGGCCATGAAGACCCGTTTGTGGTGGCTTTTGGTTCCCGTTGTGCTGGCCGGTTGCGGAACGCCGCAGACGGCGGAACAGAAAACAGCGGATGACGAGTACATCCTCGTACACGTGACGGGCAGCAACGTGCCAAAGCGCGTGAAAAAGTCCGACCTCGTCAAGGGGACCGTCGCCAAGGACGTCGACACGCAGCTCGCCGACAAGGACCAGTTCGCGCGGCAGATGCGTCCGGGCCGGCAGCTCGATTCGAGCAAGTAATCGTCGGCACCACGGTGCAAGCGCGGGCCGGTTCGGAGCCGGCGCGAAATCCGACTAGCGCAAAAAAAGGCGCGCCGGTGAGGGCGCGCCTTGGGGTTGGGGGCAGGCGTGGGGTTACAGCTTCTTTTCGAGGCTGAGGTAAACGAACCGGCCGGTGGCGTTGTAGATGAAGCCAGGATAGCCGTTCGAGTTGTTGGCGAAGCTCGACGCAAAGGGCGGATCCTTGTCGAGGAGGTTGTTGCAACCCAGCGTGACCTTCGTGTCAGCGAGCCAGCGGTTCCCACCATTCTTCGGGGACGAGAACTGGTAGGCGACCTGCAGGTCGAACACCGTGGTGGCCTTCACGCGGAACGGATTGCCGTCGCCATCGAAGTCCAGGAAGCCGTGCGTGTAGGTGGCCTGGAGCCGGGAGCTGAGGCCGCCGTCATTCCAGGACAGGAAACCGATGCCCTTCCATTTCAGGTAGGCGTCGTCGCCCGCGGTGCCGGGAACCTCGGTGTCGATCAATTCCACGAGGGGGAGCGAGATGTCGGTCGAGTTCTTGTAGGAGTCCATGTAGGTGGCGGTCAGGCCTGTCTCCCAGCGCCCGATGCCCGTCTTCCAGAGGTAGCTGGCCGACAGGTCAAGGCCGCGGACCTTCGTTATGCCGAGGTTGCGGAACACGGACCGCACCTGCACCAGGTTGCCGGCGAAGTCGCGCACGGTGGCCTCACCCGGCAGCAGCGGCTGGCCCGCGACGGCGCGATTCACGACGTCCTGGGGATTGGCCGAAACCTGGCCGGTCTGCTTGATCTGCCAGTAGTCCATCGACCAGGTGAAGCCGCTGAGGGCGCCCTTGGGCGACCAAACGAGGCCGATGTTGATCGACTTCGAGTCCTCCGCATTCAGCGAAGGATTGCCCGCGGTGGTGATGTTTTGTTCCGGCTCGTTCTTGCCGGTCTTGGGATCCGTGATCGGCGTGAGTGCGGCCACGGGCGGCGAGTAGAGCTGGTAGAGCGAGGGTTCCATGAAGCCTTCGCCATAGCTCGCGCGGAACACCAGGGAGCCGTCCGTGGGCTCCCAGCGAACGCCGACCTTGGGGACGAAGGTCGTGCGGTCGCTCGTGAAGAAACGTTCGTAGCGGGCCGCGACGTTGAGGGAAAGCCGGCGGGCGCCGGTCATGGCGTTCTTCTCGGAAATCAGCGGGATTTCCGCTTCCGCGAAGAGGGAGCCGATCTTGCGCTGGCGTGAGATCGGGGAGGAAGGCGAGGTGCCGAGGATGTCGCCCGCCTGCAGCGCGGAGTCCGGCAGCTGGGTGATGGCCTCACGGTAGAACTCGGTGCCCACGGCGAAACCAACGTCGCCGCCGGCGATTTCCATCAGGCTGGCCGTGTTCAGGGTCGCGCCGGCATCGAGCAGGCGGGAAACGTTTTCGTCGCGCTGGTAGTGCGTGGCGAAGTTGACCGGCGCGCTGTTGGACGGGATCGGGTTGCGGTAGTAGCCGAAGGGATTGTACGGCTGGGTCGTGCCGATGTAACTCGGGCTCGACGGGTTGAAGATCGGGTCCGCGGCGTTCATGGCGCGCAGGAACCGCGAAGTGGAGATCAACTTCGCGTTCAGGTTGTTCGTGATCGAGCTGTAGCGGACGCTCGCATCGAGGTTCCACTTGCCGGCCAGGTTTTCCGCCCGCAGGCCGCCGGTCACGGCGAAGGCCGTGTTGTGGTTCTTGAAGATGCGGTTGCCGAATTCCGCGAGGCGGATGCGGGACGAACCGGAAATGTCCTGGTTGAACGGGTTGAACGGATTGAACGCCCCCGCGACCGCGGTGCGCACCCCGCCCGCCGCGATTTCGCCCGGCGTGAGGATCGGGTTGGGCGTGCGGGCCGGGATCACGATCGTGGTCTGGCCCGGCGTTTCGAAGTTGCCGGTGGCAAACGGCGCCAGTTCGTCGACGGCAAAGACGTCCTGGTAAAAGGCGTCACCGTACACGCGCATGTTGTCCGTAAAGAACTTCCGGTCCCATGCGGCGAACAGGCCCTTGCGGGTCGTTTCCGGCAGCGAGCCGGCGGACTCGTTGAAGTTGTACCGCGACAGGTAGCCGGTGGAGTAGGTGTAGACGCTGGCGGGCAGGTTGCCGTTGTTGTTGGCGTTCTGGTTGCCCGCCGCGGGCAGCAGTGTGCCCGGCTGGTTGGGGCCGGTGGTGCCAAAAAAGACGTCGGTCGTCGCCGACACGCCCGGGATGGTGCCGTTCGCCGGCAAGCCGAGGGCGGCCAGCACGGCGGCGCGGCTGAGTTGGAAATTCGCCGGGGAAGCGTTTGAACTCAGGAACGGCGGCACTTCCGAGTACGCGCGGTCCCGCTGGAAGATGGCGTTACGCTTCTGGTAGTTGAGGCCGATCATCAGGTGGCTGTCCTGGTCGCCCGAGCCCCAGATGATGGAACCGTTGAGGTCGCCGGAATCCTTCTCCGTTGTGTTGCCGTAGGTGATCGTGGCCGTCGAACCGTTGTAGTCCTTGCGGAGAATGAGGTTCACGACGCCGGCCACCGCATCGGCTCCGTACACGGCGGAGGCGCCGTCCTTGAGCACCTCGATGCGCTCCACCGCCGCCAGCGGGATGGAGTTGATGTCCACGAAGGCGCTGGTGCCGCCTGCGCCCACGGGGTATGGGGCGAGCCGGCGACCGTTCACCAAGGTCAGGGTGTAGTTCGGCCCGAGACCGCGGAGTGACGGGGCCGTCGCCCCGGGGGTGAACCCCGTGGCGTTGTTGGTGAACGGAACACCGCCGCCGTTCGAAAGCGACATGCGCTGGAGCAACTCGGTGGTGCTGAAGACACCGCTCTGGTCGATCAGCTTCCGGTCGATCGTCAGCACCGGGAAGGTGCGGGCTTCGCCGGCGACTTCCGTGGCCGGGATGTTCGACCCGGTGACGGTGTATTTTTCGAGTTTGACGGTGTCGTCTGCGGCGGACTGGGCATGGCCAGCCACCGCGCACAGGGAGGCGCATGCGATCAACGCAAACGCCGCCCGCCATCCATTCATGGAGCGGTTGCTCATGGTTCGGGAGGTTGAGGTTTGCAACTCGCCGGTGGTCAGGCCCCGGCGGTCCTTGGTGTTGTTCGGCGGGAGGTAAACCAGCGGACGCGCGGCGATGAAATGGCAGAGAGACGGGGTCCCGGCGGGCGCGACAGGACGCTGGTTTGGCGCGCCCAGTCTCAGGGGCGCGCAAAGCCGTCGCGGTGGGCCCGGGCGCCCTCCCGAACCGGGAGGGAAACGTTACGGCGCCTTGGCCCGCGCCGCGGCCGCCGCATCCTTGCGAAAACTCCGCAATGCGAGGAGAATCGCGGCGGTGATCAGGACGGCGGCCTCGAAGAACGCGACCCCCGGATGCTTGGGGAGCACATGGTTCACGAACCAGTTGGCGGCCCGCTCGGCTCCTGCCAGGGAGTCGGGCAGGTGAAGGTCGGCATCCTTGGAAATCGCCCAACCAAAGCTCCAGGTGGCAATCAACGGTCCCGGAATCCCCGCCAGGCTTTGCAAGCCCCCGAGCACGCCCTGCGCGGCACCCTGCTCATTCGGCGGCACGTGCTTGGTGATGTAGGATTGGAGCGCCGGGCCGGAAATGCCGGCGAGGCTGCCGACCGTCATGATGACGAAGACCAGCCAGCCGTAGGGCGCCAGCCCGTAGGCGACGTACGCCATGGCGGAAATCGTGAGGCCCACCAGCACCGCGCGGGTCTCGCCCAGCACCGGCACAATGCGCTTCACCAACACCGCCTGGACGAACCCGGACAGCACCCCGGCCGCCATCAACGAAAGCCCGACGTCCCGCGGGCTCCAGTGGTAGCGATAGTCCATGTAAAGCGCCCACATCGAGAACATCATCGTCTGCGCCACCATCAGCAGAAAGTAACTCTCCGCGAGGCCCCACACGGCCGGCAGTCGCTTCAGCGCGAGCAAGGCGCCCACCGGGTTGGCGCGCGCCCAGGAAAACGGCCGTCGGTTCTCCGGTTTCAAAGACTCGGGCAACACGAGCAGGCCCCAAAACCAGTTGGTTGCGGAGCAGCCGGCCGCGACCCAAAACGGCAGGCGCAGGTCAATCTGCCCGAGCACGCCGCCCAACACGGGACCGACGATGAAGCCGATGCCGAACGCCGCGCCCAGCAGGCCGAAGGCGCCGGCGCGTTTTTCCGGCGGCGTGACGTCCGCGATGTACGCATTCGCCGTCGCATAAATGCCCGCCGTGAATCCCGCGATGATGCGCGCCACCATCAGCCACGACAGCGAGGGCGCGCAGGCCATGATCACATAGTCGATCGCCGAGCCAGCCGTCGCGATGAGGATGATGCGCCGCCGGCCGAAGCGATCGGACAGCGACCCGAGGATCGGCGCGCCGATGAACTGCATGAGCGCATACACGCCGACGAGCAGCCCATAGGCGTGCGACCCATCCGTGATGTCGCCGCCCTTAAACTGCACGATCAGCTTCGGCAGCACGGGAATCAGCAGGCCGAAGCCGACAATCGAAAGTGCCAGGGTGACGAGGATAAAGCCAACGGCAGGCTGGCGGGCGGGCGTGGACGACATGCGCACGAATCAAGGTCACCCGCCGCGGTTTGGCGAGTCTGGTTTGGGGAAAGCGAGCAGGCGGAAACCTGAAACCGGAAACCTGAAACCTGAGACTCGCGCGGAAGTATTTCCGGGCTTGGGGCTATTTGCCCAGGCGGTCCTTGCGCTGGGCGAAGTAGAGGCTGGCGGGTTCGACGCGCGTGCCGGGGCTTTCCCACCAGCCGTCGGGTCGCTCGAACGCGCCCGCGACTTTCCGGCCGGTGAAGCCGATCGCGAAATTCTGCGCGGTGGGAGGTTGCTGGCAGACGAGCGTGCCGGTCGAGTTCCACACGACATAGTTTGCGCCGGCCCACCCGTGGCCGGTGCCCATCCACTGGCGGTCCTGGATCGCCATCTGCGCGTCGACATTGTCGTAGAGCCCGCCTACCGACCAGCGGTGGTGCGGCTCGCTGGTCGCGTAGTCGCGTTCCGATTTGCACTCGAGGAAAACATTCGGTCCCGGCACCCGGGCTCCGAAGACGAAGGCATGGCGCGCCTCGGAGGAATAACAACGTTGGACGAGCGTCAGCTGGCCTTCCACGGAGTAAGGGTAGCGTCGCCCGCCCGTGATGATCGAGACGGGGCTCAGCGCCCGACAGTCCTCGACGGTCACCCACTTCGCGGCGTCGCCGACGGACGCGGGGCCGTGATAGAAATGGAGCGACGTGATCCGTCGCGCCCACGCGTTTTTCACATCCTTGAATGCGACCACGTAGGTGGCGTGGTTTTCGTCGACGAACACGGTCTCCTTGCCCTGCGTGGCGAGTTTGGTCCGGTCGAACGTGGAAATCACCCGCACGCCTTCGACGCCGCAGTGCTCGACGCGGCCATCCGCATAGAGGGCGAGCGCGCCACCGCCCCACTGGCGGTCGATGGCGCAGGCGATGGGTGCATCGACCGTGACGCGATCGCCATCGAGTTTCGTGATCACGCGATCGAAGCGCAGGTCGAAGGGCGTCCATTGCTTGGTCGAACCCGGGTCACTGGCGCGCGGCTGGATGCGATCCATGCCCAGGGCCGAAATCCACGCAGCGTTACCGCGCCGGATGACAAAAACCGTTTGCCCCGCCGCGAGGCGCGCCGGATCGGCCACCCGAAAACTGCGCGCGCCGACGGGCACATAGTCATCGGTGATTTCCACGCGGCTGCCCGCTTCCTCCTTGGGGCCCGCCTTGCTGCCAATGACCACCAGCGGTTCCGCCTTGGCAAAGGCCGCCGTGATGACCGTGCCGTCCTCGCCGTCGCCCATCCCACGCAGCACCACGCCGCTCGCCCGGATCTGCAGCGGGACGTTGCAGGTGTAGGTTCCGCGTTCGAGCAGGACCGCGCCACGCAGCCCCGTCGCATCCAGGGGTAGGGCCGCCACGCGATCGAGCGCCGCTTGGATCCGCGGGCTGTCATCGCCTTCGCCCAAGCGCGGCGCCAGTCGCTCCCGCACGGGTGCGTCGGGAATCGCCCGCTCGCCGGCGGCGTAACCGCAATGGGAGAAATCGGGCAGGGTGTCGCCGCGCGAAGTGTAGGGCGCATACTGCAAACGCCCGTCGGCGCCGACCTGCACGAGCTCGGAACGTCCGGCCGTCCGGCCCGGCGTCGGCTCCGCGGCGTTCAGGCCAATCAGGAGCAGAGGAACAAGCCAGCAACGGCGAACGGCCCGGGGTGACGTCATGGTTTGGAAAGTGCGCGATCGCCGGTGGCTCGCAAGCGGGCGGCGGCTTATGCGGTTAAACGTAATTTGCGGAAAGACAGCGTCGGGCGGCTGCGTTTCGCCCGTCCGGATTTGATCACTGCACCGCGGCGATTTCGGGGTCGACGTTTCGCACGAGTTCCACGCGATGCAGGGCGGCAATACCCGCGGCATCGCCGAAATCCGGTCTCGCGGATTCGGGCAGGAAGATGGGCGCGCCCTTTTGGAGCGGCAGGATGGCGATCGTGAGTTCGCCGTCCTTGAGCTCCTTGGCATGGCGGCGCAGGCCGATTTCGAGCGGCTGCCCGTTGGCGTAGTCGTCGGTGATGAATCTTCCGCCGATCATGACGCGGGCAACGTCGCCCGTGTAGTGCAGCCGGAGCAGCGCATCGCCCTCCAGCGCCGCGGCGGGCAACACGACGCGCCAGACCGCGGTCGCGGCAAAGTCGGCTGCGGCGGGCGCGACGGCGACCGGTTGTTTCGTTTTGCCGAGCTCAATCTTGCGCGGTGCACCCGCGGGGCGAACTGCCTCGAAGGCGACGGGCGTGGGAGCAGCTGTCTGTCGCGGCTTTAGAAAGAGCTGCTCCGCATCGGTGGGGTTGAGCAAGACAACCTTGATGCTCGAATTCAGCGTGAGCGCGGGCTCGCGGCCGGGGGTGACGTTCTCGGCCCGCGAGTAGCCGTCACCGCGGGTCGACACTTTCCCGCGGTGGGCCACCACGCGGGTGCCAGTGAACACGAACTCTGCCGGCACGCCGGGCGTTTCCATGAAGTACCAGGTGCGGTCGGCCCCTTCGCCAGTTGCGGCCACCGGTTGCGCGGTGGCCCAGGCAAGGCTGCTGCCTCCGCCGAGGCTGAAGTTGACCGGCCAGAAGAAATGCGCGTCAGCCGGAATCGTGACCGCGGCCGAGGGGAGCGTGACCTTGCCGGCGTCGGGGAACTGCAATTGGAACTGCACGCCCTCCTTCGCGGGCAGCGTCCGGCCGCGTTCATAGTTGTTCACAAACACAAAACCGCTGCGGCTGTTCGCGCGGACCGCCCAGCGCAGGGTGGTGAGGTCGTCTTTGCCGTTTGGCCGGACGTCCGGCAGCACGGTGTCCATTTCCGCGAGCCGCAGGCCGAAATGTTGGAGGAAGAGATGCAGCGGACGCAGCCCGTAGAATTGCGGGCGCACCTGTCCGTACTGCCCGAGCGGCGCCTGGAAATCATAGTTCTTCACCGGCATGTCGTTCCAGTTGGTGATCGCGGTGGCCTGCTCCTCCATGAGCGTCGTGAGTTTGCCCTCGGGATTGGTGCCGCCGTGGTACATGTAGTAGCCGGGCGAGACGCTGCCGGAGCCGAGTTTCACGAGGGTGGTGGCCGTGATGTCGCGCGGGTCGACAAGGATGCGCCGGTGGTAGGAACTCATCATGCCGCCGCCGATTTCGCAGGTGAGGTACGGGTAACGGGCCACGTCGTCCGCATCCTTCACGTCGCGCCGCCCCAGCGCCTCGTTCGCGATGTTCGCATCGGTGCGCAGGGTCGAGAAATGAAATCCCGCCCAGTATTTGCCGGGCATTGAAGTGAGCTCGCGATCCCAGAAACCCTCGGCGTACACGCCATATAGCGGGATGATCTCGCCAAACGGCATCGGCGTGCGCAGCTGCGGCCAGCCGGTGCGCGTGTAGAGCGGGACGTCGAGACTTTCGTCGCGCGCCAGCTTCTTGAGGGCCAGCAGGTACTCGGCGGGTCCGCCGTACTCATTGTCGAGTTGGATGCCGATGACGGGACCACCGTCCTTCCAGAGCAGCCCGTTCAGCTGGGTGGCGATCTGGTGATAAAGCTGCTTGGTGCTCGCGAGGAACGCGGGGTCCTCCGAGCGCGTCTTGCCGCGCGCGACAATCCAGTCCGGCAGCCCGCCGTTCCGCACCTCGCCGTGACACCACGGGCCGCAGCGCACGATGACCTTGAGGCCGGCTTCACCGGCCTGTTGGACGAAACTGCGCAGGTCCTTGTCGCCCGACCATTCCCACTGGCCCTCGATTTCCTCGTGGTGAATCCAGAACACGTAGGTCGCAACGATGTCGATGCCGCCGGCCTTCATCTTCTGGAGTTCCCGGCGCCATTCCGCCGCAGGATATCGTGAATAGTGGAACTCGCCCATGACGGGCGTCCAGCGCTGGCCATCCAGCAGGAGGCTCCGTCGGTCCAGCGTTAGCGTCGTACCGGCCGGATTGCGGGCCGTGCCCATGTGGAATTCGTCGGTCGCGACCGGCGCCGCCTTCGGCACCGTCAGCGTCAGCGGGGCGGCAAGAGCCGTGGTTGCGAGGCCGAGAGCCGCGAGAAACGTCAGCGATAGTTGATTCATGGTTTGGCCACCGGACTCAATTCAACCTGCAGCGCGATCGCGCCCTCCTTGGGTGCCGGCACGTTGCAATACAGGAAAGACACACCGGGGTTCGCGGCGTCGTAGGCATTCGGCGCCGGGTCGGCGGCCTTGACCTGCCAGCTCACGCCGACGGGTGCGTGCAGCGTGACGCGGAGATGACGGCAATTTTGTTCGAGCGTCGCCACCGCGCCGTTGATCGTGATCGCGGCGCGGGTGGCCATCTGCCAGCGCACCTCGGTGCCGGCGGCGACGCCGGTCAGATCGTCGGAAACTTTCACGCCGCCACCAGCGAGGAGGTCGAAGCGCCGCTCCACGCGGCCGGCCTGGCCCGCGAACACGGGCGTGAGGTCAACCACGGCCGGGCCGTCGCCCGCGAATCCGCGCAGGGTGGCGTGGCCGTCCACCCGATGGGGCTGGCCGCCGATCGTCAGGGTGTTGTGGGCGGTGTTGTTGAGGCGAAAAACTCTCCAACGCTGCGAATCCTGGGTTTTGTTCCAGAGGTCGACGCCCTTCGACTCGAGCGACTCGTAATCCTGCATGCCAAGGTCGATCGCCCAACGCACCCCGAGCGCCTCGTACACAAACGAGCCGGCATCCATGTGGGCGTGGTTCAATTCCGCCGCGCCGCCCTTGAGCGCCAGGTAAAACGTGTCGGGGTCGGTCCATGATCCGCGCGCGATGGCCAGCGGGTTGAGGCCCTGGCCCGTCCAGCGCAGCGGCAGGGTGGGCCCTGCCGATTCGGTGCCCGCGCGCGGCCACCACAATGCGGCCAGCGGCGCGAACCGATTGCCGCGGATGGCGGCGGCGGTGAGCTTCGGCGTCGCGAGGTAACGGCGTTCAAAGGTCAACAGGCCCGGGTCCGCCAGTTTCTGCGCGAACCAAAAAACCGCCGCTTCGAACTCCCCGCGCTCGCCGCCGTCGGAAAAGTTATAGCGCCGGCCCGACGGGCCGGTCGTCTGCAGGTAGGCACCGGCGCTGGCCATCAAGCCCGGGCTTTTCGCCAGGTCCCAATCGGTGCCCAGCGCCGATTCGAGCGACGCGTTCAGCAGCACCTGGTAGCTGGTGCCATAAGCCCAGTAGGACGGGCCCTCCGGGTACACGCCGTCAGGCGCGTACGGCTTTAAGCCGTGTTGGATGTTGGCGCGCGCGCCTTCCAGGATGGCGGCGGCGGTCGCCGGCTCGTCCTCGGCGATGACCAGCGCGCCGAGCGCGAGGCCTCCGAGGCAAACCTGGTTCCAGTTGTTCTCCACCTTGGGAAATCCCTTGCCGCTTTTGATGACCGCGAGGCCCGGCTGGAGGCCCTTCTTGAGAATCGCCTCCCGGATGCTCGCGCGCGCCTCCGGGGAAAGCGCGGGTTGCAGCCAGTCATAGCCGAGGGCCAGCGCGGCGGTCATTTCGCCGACGTCGAGAAAATGCGAGGGGTTCCAGTCCGCAAATGCCGCGGCGGCGAGCATCTCGGTTTCCGCGCGGCGGGCGAACGCTTCCTCGCCCGTGGTGCGCCACGCGTAGGCGAGCAACAGGACGCGTTGCAGGGCTTCACGCGACACGAACAGTAGGCGCCGGCCGATCTTCACGTAGGTGACCGGCTTCGCGTTGAGCTCCTTGCGCGCGGCCTCAATCAGCGCGTCGTGGTACGCCGCGAGCGCGGGCTCCGCGGTGCGGCGCGTCGCGAGGCGCTGCCAGGCATCGGCGGGTGCGATCAAGCGCGGGTGCTCTGCGCGCAAGTGGGGGATCGACGTCGGTTCGGCGGCGCATACAGCGGCGCAAAACAAACCGGCAAGAGCAAGGGGCAGTCTCATGGCGGACAACATAGTCCAGCTTACGCGGAGCGAATGGGCGAACCCAAGGCTTTCTTACAGTCCGGGGTATTGCCGCGGGCGAAGCATCGGTCTTGGGCCGGTCGGAAATCGGCCCTACCGGGACGCCAACCGTTTCTCGCCCGGAATCGACCACGAGTTCGCGATGCGGCCGGCGCGGACTTCGTAGATCATCACGACCTCCAGCGTGCCGGGGCCCTCGGGAAACGTGCGCGTGACGAGTTCGTGATCGATCACGAAGTTTCCCATCACGATCCGCTTCTGCAGAGCGGCGTGAAGGTTGGGCTCCTGAAACCGCGCGGCGAAGCGTTCGCGCAACGCCGCGGCGCCGCGCGCCAGCGATTTCGCCGGGTGTTCGAACAACTCGGCATCGTCCGCATACGTGGCCAGTAGCGCGGCCACGTCGCGCGCATTGTACGCATCGAGCTGGCGCTGCACGATCCTCTCCGGGGAGTCTTTCATCCCGGGCAGTTTTTCATTTTTGCGGCGCGACGTCCATCCTGTGCGCGGCTTTGGTCATCCAACGGATGACAACGTCGCGCGGGCACTGTGCAGGTGGTCAGCGCAGGAAAGCGGCGGCGGTCCAAAGGATCGGGGCCTGGCCGTGCAGGTCGCCGGTGCGCCGGGCGCGGGCGAGGTAGAAGTCATACTGGACCTTCAGGTCGTCGCTCTTCGTTTCCTGGTGACTCTTGTTGGTGCCGACGCAGACCTCACGAACATTTGCCTTTTCGTCGAGGTAGCCGACCAGCGTGATCCACGCCTTGCGGGCAGCGGGGGCGTAGGCGGCGGCATCGAGCCAGCCGTGCTTAACACCGGTGACGAACGCGAAGGTGAACATGCCGGTGCAGGACGTCTCGGGCCAGGACTCGGGTTTGTCGAGGAGCTGGCGCCACATGCCATCGCTGCCCTGGCTGGCCAGCAACGCGGCCATCATCTGGCGGTAACCGGCAAGGATCCGCGCGTGGTGGGGATTGGTTGCAGGCAGATCGCGCAGCAGCTCGGCCATGCCTACCGCCACCCAGCCGTTGCCGCGACCCCAGAAGAAGGGCGAGTCGGGCGCGTGGAGGAAGAGGCCGTTCGGCTGCTGCAGCTTGTCGAGGTAGGCCGCCATCATCAGCGCGGCGCGGTCGAGGTACTTGGCATCGTGCGTCGCGCGATACGCCTGCACCTGCACGGCGGGGCTCATGAACATGTCGTCGATCCAATAACGCGCCTCGTGCGTGATGCCGTCGGCGGTCGGCTTCGCCCACTGCGCGTCGGCGAAGTACTGGCCGGCTGCGGTGAACTTGGCGTCCTGCGTGAGCAGGCCGATCTCGAGCGGCACGATGCCAAACACGCGGTAGTCGACGTGGGCGTCGTCCGAAATGCGCTTGGCGCCCTCCGGCGTGAGGAGCACGTCGTACTTTGCCACGAGCCGCTTCTGCAGGTCCGCGTCCTGCGTGAGCCGCGCGACCTCGAGCCCGCCGTACCAGGCGCAGACCTCCGGGTAGATCACGTATTTCCGCTTGGGATCAGTCTGCCATTGGAACGACCGCGCGGCGAAGTTCTCGGCGACGCGTTTGCCGACCTCGGCCGGCGCCGTGCCGGCGGGCCACTGGGTGAAGGCCTCCGGCTGGACCGGCGCGGCCGGGAGGGAAGGGTTGCCGGCGACGACGAGAAGACCGGTGGCGGCAACGACGAGAGCGTGGAGTGATTTCATGGCACGGAACCTGGGTTGGGGTGAGCGGGCAGCATGGCGGAACAAGGCGAAGCGTAAAGCTCGCCGCGGTTATTTGCAGTCAGACAGTCAGGTCGGGGAGATTTTCGCGATTTACCGCCGCGCTTTCACGGCGACGGCTTCAGCCCTTCGGCGCGCACCACCCACTTGCCGTCATCGGGAATCCCCGGATGCGCGCGAGGCGCGCCGTCCCAGCCGCCAATCATCAGCGCCGCGGCGGCGAGGAAGGAGCCGTTCGCCGGGAGGTACACGGCAATCTCGCGCCGGGGCACCCCGGGCTTGGCCTTGCGGTCGAGGGCGACATCGCTGCGTTGCGGGCAGTGGCCGTTGGGCAGGTAACGATTGTTCGGACCGTCGCGGAGCAGGATCTCGACGGCCACTTCCGGGCGGCCGAGCCGTGCCGCGGTCATCGCGATCATCGGGTAGTCCCAACCCCAAATCTTCGTTTCCCAATCCCAGGTCTTCAGCACGGCGTCCAGCGTGCGCTCGACCGTGGCGCGGTCGACGTCGGGCCCGCCCGGCAGCAACCCGAGCGGCGCGAGCATCGTCGGATGGTCATGCCGGCTGTCGAGGTTGTCGAAGGTATCGGGATTGGAGCCGAGCGCGACGTACTTGCCGTCCTTCTGGGGAATCGGGGCGAGGTGCGCGATCACGTGGTCCCACTTGTCGTCGCGGGGCAGCCCGAGGCGCTCGCGCCATTGCTGGGCGACGCCCAACGTCCACCGCCAGTACGCGAGTTCGAATGAGGGATTCTGGCTCGTGGCCTGGTCGTAGATTTCCTGCGCGATCCAGAGGGGCGGGCCGAGGTCGTATTGTTTCTTCGCCTCGTTCCAATGCACCATGGTCGCGAGGCACTCGGCGGTCTCGAGCACGAGGTCGCGGTACCGGGCCAGCGTCGCGGCGGTGGGTTGGTTGCGGTAGAGGAGTTCCGCGAGGTAGATCAGGTGCGGCTGGTTCCAGACGATGAGCGGGTTGCCGCCGGGGCTTTCGCGCATCTCCGGGCCGGTCATCTTCGCCCAGCGCGCACCCTTGAGGCCGCGGCTGGCGGCGAGGGCGCGGGCAGCGGGCAGCTGCGACTGGAACCACGCGAGGTTCCTTTCCAGCAGCGCGTCGTGGCCCCACAGCGCGAAATGCGCGGTGTGCCACCAGATCATCTCGGTGTGGTGCTTGCCATACCAGGTGTTGCAGGTGAGGCCCGATTCCTGCGGCGGCACGTCGCCGGCGCACTGTGCGGCCATGAGGTAGCTGGACAGGACGATGCGTTCCTCGAACTGCGCGGCGCGCGGATCCGTGCTGCCGGTGAAATCCACCGCCGCTCCTTCCTTCCAGTATTTCTCCCAGGCCTGCGTGCTCGCCCGGCGCACCCCGGCGGCGTCAAAGGGCGGATGCTCGATCGGCTGGCGCGAAAAAGTGAGCGCGAATCGCAGGATGTTCCCGGCGGCGCCGACCGCGACGCCGTATTCATGCGTGTCGAGGCGGTTGAACAACAGGCGCTCGTTGGAGGCGAGCGTCACGAAGTAACGGGTCGAGCCCACGACGCGCATCAGTTCGAGGAGTTTGTCTTTCTGGTCGTTGACAATCGTCTGGTGCGAATCGGGCCGGCTCCAGTCGAGGCCGGGGGTGTTCTTGACGGCGGGATCGTGGCCGCGGGGAAACCGCAGGCGCACGCGGAGCTTCCCCTCGGCGACGAGCGGCGAATCGATCTCCACGCCCAGCGTGTCCGTGCGAGTGGCGCAGGCCGTTTTCACCGTGACCGCCACCCCGCCGAGCTTGAACCGGCTCGTCACGATCCCCGTCCACAGATCGAGCGTTTGTTCGGGCTCCTGGATATCCGCGGGCACGAATGCGCTGCCATCGGCCTTCAGCCACTCCAGCGCGAGCTGCGCGAGGGGATGACTGCGGGGATTGCGGCGCAGCCAGTCGCCGGCCGCGGTGCTGGCGCGGGTGGGGAAGCCGAGCACACGGCCGTCGGGCAGCGTGAAATCCTTGTTGGCGTCCGCGAGCGTGAAGCGTTGCGGATTCTCGTCGGTCACCCAGCACCAGCGGGACAGCGTTTCCGTGGGCACGCCTTCCTTTTGATAGAGCGCGGCAAATGTCTGGAGGCCGGTGATGTCACCGGTGAAGGCAAAGTTGCCATTGCCGACCGTGAGCGGGGCGTCGACGTCCACCTTGCGCACCACGGGATTGTGGCGCGTGACGAGCGCCTGGCGGTCGATCGGCTTGGTGTCGGCAGCGAGGAGTGCCGCCGGGAGGGCGATCAGCAGGGGGAGAAACGGCAGTCGGCGCATGGCAATCAGTAGAGTTGGCCTTCGCGCAGGGTGAGCGGGCGGCCGCGTCGGTCTTGGAATTTGACCGGCAGGGTTTCCCGGCGCTGGCCGTCGATCGTGCGAAAGACGGCGAAATGAAGGTGGGGCAACGTGGAGTAGCCCGTGTTGCCCGACAAGCCGAGAAGCTGGCCGGTCGCGACCGTCTCGCCGAGCCGCACCCGCGCGCCCTGGGCCTGCAGGTGCAGGTACTCGCCGTAGGTGCCGTCGGCGTGGCGCACCACGATGTAGTTCGCGGCGCGCTTGTGTTCGTCGCGCGTGCCGCCCTCGGTGGAATCCTGCCGCACGGCCACAACGACCCCACCGCGCGCGGCGAGCACCGGCGTGCCGATGGGCATCGTCCAGTCCAGCGCGAACTCGTTGTTGGTGCCGGCTTGGTGGCTGAACTTTCCCTGGAAGCCCTGCGAGAGCCGCCGGCTCGAGCCGGCGAAAGGCAATTGGTACAGCGTGTCGTCGGGCTCCCCGTCGCGGGTGCCGACCAGGCAGTGGTAGCGATAGCGGTAGTTCCAGGTGCCGGGGGCAAGCGGACGCAGCACGCCAAGTTCAACCGTGCGCCCGTCCCGCATCTCGACCGTGGTTGGCAGGGCCGGCTCGGCGCGCATGTTCGTGAGGTCAGCCTCGACGGTGATTGTGGCGTCGCGGCAATTCACGGCGTCCGCATAAAGGCGCACCACGTTGCCTTGTTTCTCCTGCCGGATCCGGACGGGCTGGTCGTCAAGGGCGGCGTGCGCCACGGCCAACACGGACCACCCCACGGCAAGCATGGGACCAAGGAATCGCCAGCCGGTCATGCGTGCGCCTAGTGCGGGCCGTGGTACTTCTTCTCACCGGCCGTCACGCGAAACGGCATCCGGTTTTCCTTCGGCGGCAGCGGGCAGGTCGCAAACGCGGTGAACGCGCACGGCGGGTTCTGCATCCGGTTGAAATCCAGCACGACGGTCCGCTCGCCGGGTTTCGGCTTCGGGGCGTACAGAAACCGCGAGGCCTCGTAGGTTTCCTCGCCGGCGGTCAGGTCCGTGAGCACGAAGAACAAATCGTTGCCGCCCTCGTCGATCGGGAGCAGCTCGACGGTCTTGCCCTGCCAGGTGAAGACCGCCTTCCCGGGCACCGGCGCGGGTTCGGTGACCCCGATCATGTTGGTGATGTTCACCTGTTTCACCGGCTCGAACGGCACCCACGTCGCCTCGATGCGCCACGCGGGATCGATCGGGAAATACTCGATGCCGGCGAATTTCGCGAGGTTCTCCGCCAGGCGGTCGCGGACGCGCAGGTAGAGGTTCTCGCCGCGCTTCATCACGTAGAAGTTGGCGGTGCCGAAGGTGACGCGCGTCGGGTGCTCGCCATCGTATTTCAATTCAATGCGGTCCTGCGCGGCCACCCCGTCGACCTCCAACCGCGCGGCCGGTGCCGGGAGCAAGGTGATGCGTTTGTCGGCGCCGAGGGTGACGGTTGCCAGGTAGGGCGGGCCGGCGGCGAGCTTGATGGAATTGTCCTCGGCCGTGCCGACGCTGTTCACGCCCGGCGCGAGCAAGTGGCGGCCGATGAGCGCAAGCCAGCCGTCGGGGGTCGTCAGGCGGGCGACGCGGGCGGCCCGCCATTCCTCGATCGATTTCGAGTAGGCGTCCTGGGCACGGAGGGTGGGCAAAAGCAGGGAAGCGACAACGAGGCAGCGCAACAGCATGGTTCCAACAAGACACATTTGCGGGCGAAAGGAAACCCCGGCGTGGCGCACCTCCGGAAAATTGCGCGGCCCCGCCGCCGGCGGACGCTCAGGGTTCGACGAGCACGGGCATCCCGATCTTGACGAGCCCGAGCAGCGCGACGGCGTCCCAGTTGGCCAGGCGAAAGCAACCGTGCGATTCCGTGCGCCCGACTTTCTCGGGGTCGGGAGTGCCGTGCATGCCGTAGCCCGGACGGTCGAGGCCGATCCACGCGAGTCCGACGGGATTGTTCGGCCCCGGGGGAATGATGAGCCGCCGGCCGAGTTCCTTGCCTTCGGCTGACTCCGGGAACACCGCCGGGTCGAACGTGTAGTTCGGATTCGGCGCCACGACGATCACCTTGAGTTCGCCGACGGGACGCTTCTCGACGTTGCGCGCGATGCTCACCGGACAGTGGAGAACGATGCGGCCCCATTCGTCCGTGGCCTCGAGCACTTTCTCGGCGAGGCGAATGTGGATGCGGGCCACGGGCAGCGTCGTCTTGAACGGGTCCACCGCGGGCACCTGCACCGACGCGCCCGGGAGGATGTCGTCCCAGTTGAAATCCGGATTGAGTGCGCGGAGCAACTTCGGGTTCGCGCGGTAGCGCTCGGCCACGAATTCGAGCGCGGTGCCGTAGTAGAGCTCGGCCTGTTGCGATTTGCCGAGCCAGGTGTCGGGCACGGCCTCCAGCCGGGAAAGTTCGGCCGCGGTGAACGTGTGGGTGAGGTACGCCGGGGCGGTGAGGCGCAGCACCTCACGCGTGGCCTTGTCGAGGTCCCCGGTGGGTTCGAGTCCCTCGTTGCGCTGGAATGCCTTCATGGCCTCGGCGGTCTGCGCGCCTCGGACGCCGTCGATCGAACCGCAGGAAAAACCGCGGCGATGGAGTTCGATCTGGGCTTCCGTCCAGTTGGTCACGGGCGGCGCCGGCAACGGCTCGGGCTCCGCCGGCGCCTCGGCGGGGGCCTCCGCTGGCGTTTCCGCGGCCGGGGTGGTCGCCGGGGCGGCGGGTGTGGCTGCGGCTGGCTCCGGCTGCGCCTGGGCAAGGACCAGGGTCGGCATGAGGAACAACAGGCAGCGAATCATGGGGTCGAGACCATGGGACCGGCCGGAAAAATGGCAACAGGGGACCGGCCGGGGGCCGGCACCTTTGCCGGAATTTCCCTGCGACTGGACCCGCGCCTGTGGCGATTCCCCGCGGATTGGTGCGTCCCCGGGGATTGGTTCCCGGATTTTTTCCGCGGGCGTGGGGGAACGGAACACCGGGGCCTCGCCCCAGTCAGAGCGGGGCATGAACATCAAGTCATCTCTGCTGCTGGCGGCGGCGAGTTCCGTCGTCTTTTTTTCCGGGTGCGTGGGTACCGGGCCCAACACGCAGCGCGGCGCCGTCAGTGGCGCGGCGCTGGGCGCGCTCGCCGGCGCGATCATCGGCAACAACTCGGGCAGCGGCAACGCGGCCAGCGGCGCGCTGATCGGCGCCGCCGCGGGCGGGCTCGCGGGCGGCACGATGGGCAATGCAGTCGACCACGAACAGGGTACACTCTACCGCTCGGAGGCGGAGGCCACCACCCAGGTCGTGGTATCCGAGCCGCCGCCCATGCCGCCACCGCCGCGCGAACGCGTGGTCGTGGAGGAGCGCAGCTACCCGGCGCCCCGCGAGGAGGTGTGGGTCGAGGGCTATTGGGCTTACGCGGGACACGGACGCTATCGCTGGGTTGAGGGCCATTGGGAGCGTCCGCCGGCACGCTACCGCACCTACGTCGCGCCCCACTGGAAACGTTACCCGCGCGGCGGCTACGTGTACGTCGAGGGTTACTGGCGCGGTTAAGCGCGGGTCAGCCTCCGCAAAAAAACAAAGCCCGCACCTGGGTGCGGGCTTTTTCCATGCGGATTGGCGCGAACGAAACGGTCGATTACTTCAACTTGTCGAGTTGATTGTGGACCCATTTGCGGCCCGCGCTGTTGGCGCCGGCCACGTCCTCGACGATCAGCTTGCCGTCCGGGCCGTAGACCTTGAAGTGCGGAATGCTTTGCAGCTTGAACTGCTGCGAAACCGGCGACTTCCAGTCGATGCCGCGCACGTCGGGCCGGTTGATGTCCACCTTCACGACCGCGAGGTCCGACCGGGCGGCGTGCAGTTTGGCGAGCGGCTCCGTGTAGAACTGGCACGGGCCGCAATACTTGCTGGTGAAGTCAACGATGGTGGTCTTGCCGGGCACCAGCACGTCTTCGAGGTTGATGGTTTTGCCCATCGACACATGGGCGGGCTCGGCGCCCTTGGTGGCGGCGAACCCGGCGGTCACGAGAACAAGCGAAACAAACAGGGCGGCTAGTTTTTTCATGGGAGGGGGTGGGAGGTAACGCAGCGCAGAATATTCCCTTAGGCAAAATGTTTTGCGGTGAAAAAACGGCGAAAGGCGCGCCACCGGCGCGCTGGGAAACCCAGGGCCCTTACCTCAGCAGCTCCCGCAAATCGGCGAGGCTGAGCTTCGCGGCGGCGGCGTCGCTGGCGTCGAACACGCCGGCCAGCAGGGCGCGTTTTTCGTCCTGCAGCGCCATGACCTTTTCCTCGACCGTGCCGGCGCAGATGAGGCGGTAGCTGGTCACGACTTTCGTCTGGCCGATGCGGTGGGTGCGGTCGGTGGCCTGCGCCTCGACCGCCGGGTTCCACCAGGGATCGTAGTGCACCACGATGTCGGCGCCGGTGAGGTTGAGGCCGGTGCCGCCGGCCTTCAGGGAAATCAGGAACACCGGGATCGTGTCGTCGCCCTGGAACCGGTCCACCGCCGCCTGCCGCGCCGTCGGACTGAGCGAGCCGTCCAGGTAACAGTAGGCGACGCCTTGCTCGTCGAGTTCCTCGCGCAACAGCGCGAGCAACGCGGTGAATTGCGAGAAGACGAGCATGCGGTGGCCTTCGTCGATCGACTCCGCCAGCAGCTCGCGAAACGCATCCAGTTTCGCGGAATCCGGGTAACTCGCGGTCTGCTTGTGGGAGCGAGCTTGCTCGCGATCCGGCGCAGCCGGGCCGGTCGCGGGCACGCTTGTCCCGACCGAATCACCCGCCACCAGTCGCGGGTCGCAGCAGATTTGCCGGAGGCGCAGCAGCTGGGTGAGCGTGGCCAGGTGCAGGCGACCTTCGGATGCGCCGGAGGCGGCGAGGTCGATGAGCTGGCGTTCCGTTTCCTCCTGCATTCGCCGATAGAGCGCCGCCTGCGCCGGCGTGGGGTCGCACCACACGACCTGCTCGATCTTGGGCGGGAGTTCCGGCGCGACCGCGGACTTGGTGCGGCGCAGGATGTAAGGTGCGGTTTGGACGCGCAGCCGTTCGTCGTAAAAGGTCCGTTCCTCGCGCTTCAAACCCGGCGGCAGCTTGGGCAGGAAACCGGGCATGAGGAATTCGAAGAGCGAGCGGAGATCGTCGAGGGAGTTTTCCAACGGCGTGCCCGTGAGCAGGAATCGGCTCCGGCCGTGCAAGCCGCGCAAAGCCTGCGCGGCCTGGGTGCGCCGGTTTTTCAGGTGCTGGGCCTCGTCGGCAAGGATCACCTCGAACTGCCCGCTTTCGAACAACTCCCGGTCGCGGGCGAGCGTGCCGTAGGAAGTGAGGATGAGATCCTGCTCACCGAACTGTGCGGCCGACAGGCGCGTGTTGCCATGGTGCACAAACACGCGGAGCGCCGGGGCGAAACGCGCCGCCTCGCGCCGCCAATTCTCGACCAGGGATGCCGGCACAACGACGAGACTGGGGTAGGGCGGGGACTCCACTCCCCGCCGCGACGCCGAGCGGAGTCCGCGGCCGACCGCGCAGAGCAGCGCGAGGGCCTGCAGCGTTTTGCCCAGACCCATCTCGTCGGCGAGGATGCCGCCGAGTTCCTGCTGGTGCAGGTACCACAGCCAGGCGACGCCCAGTTGCTGGTAGGGGCGAAGGGTGGCGGTGAAGTCGGTCGGGATCGGCGCCGGCGGCAGCACCGACAGGTTGCGCAGCGCGGCACTGCGCGCCCGCCAGGTTTCCGGCGCGGAAAAATGCGGAGCGACGTTCTCCAGCAAGTCCGTGACCTCCGCGGCGCGGGCCTTGGCGATGCGGTGACGTCCCTGCGCGCTCGCGGCGGATATTTCGCCGGCCAGGGCGCGCTGGGCGGACTCGAGCTGGGCGAGCTTTGCCGCGTCGATCAGGTAAATCGCGCCGTCGGACTCAATGTAGCCGCGCCCAGTGGCCACGGCCGAGCGGATCTGGGCGTCCGGGGCGCCGCCGGCTTTCAGGCCGAGCGTGACGTCATAGCCTTCGCCTTCCTCGGTGATCTGTGCGGCAATTTCCGCGGTTTTCAGCTTCGCGGTGTTCTTTTCAAAGTTTGCCGTGAACTCCGCGTGCAGGTTCTCGCGCAGGAACGCGCCGTGGGTGGCAAGGAGGTTCAGGACCTTGTGGCGGTCCCGGAGCCACCACTTGCGCGTCAGCGGGTCCAACACGAACCGGTGGGTCCGCAGGAACTCGAGCGCGGCGTCGTAAACCATCGACTCGCGCGAGGGCAGGGTGATTGCGAGGAAATGTTCCGAGCCATCGATGGTGACGGGCGTCAGGTCGTCGGCTTTTTCCGCCTCGCGGCTCGATTGCCGGGCCGGTTTTGGCGGGCTTGCGGGCGCGGGCGGAGGCGAGCTCGGCGCCGGGGCTTCCTTCAGGTGCTCGGTCACGCCGGGCAGGTCGAGGCCGTTCCAAGGCAGGGCCCGCGTGGGCTGGTTGATCAAGTAGAACACCGGTTCCTGCACCAACGCGGAAACGAGCTCCCGCAGCTGCGCGCGCTTCAATTGAATCAACGACACGGCCTGGGCCGGCACGCCGATGCGCTGCAGGATGGCGAGCGCGGGGATCAAGTTTTCCGGCGGCGGCTTGGCCAGGTCCATCTCCACCCGCACGGCGATCGCGTCGCGCGGGGCGGCGGCGGCAAGGTTGGGCGGTAGCAGGAGGCGGAGCATGGCCGGAAAACCCCGCGAACGTTCAGGTTTCGCCGGAGAATGTCCAATGTCTAACAACGTTGACCGGGGCGTCCATCCACCGGGCGGGTGCCGCGCAACGGCGCGAGACGCGGGCGGCGATTCCCGGAGGGCGTGCCGGGTGCCGGCGGATGGGGTCCTGTTTTTTTGGGGCGGGCCCCGCCGGCCCGTCCGGGATGGAATGTCACGTAATCCGTGACATTCGTTCGATGAGCTTTGGCCTCGCGTTGGGGCGGCCCGGGTCGCTAGTTCTCGACCATATGTCCTCCGCGCCGATTCCCGACAACAAACCGAAACGTGGCCAGCCCTGCTCCTGCGGCAGCGGCCAGCTCTTCGAGAACTGCTGCGAGCCGATCCACCTCGGCACCAAGAAGGCGGCCACGGCGGAGCAACTGATGCGTGCGCGGTTCACGGCGCACGTCGCCCATAATTTCAAGTTCCTGCACGATTCCTACAAGCCCACCGCCGGCAAGCCGTACGTGGCCGAGGAAGGTGAGCCGGCCGTCACCTGGACGCGCCTCGAGGTGCACAGTCATGAGACCGTGCCGGACCACCCGGACAAGGCTTACGTTGATTTCTCCGCCTACGGCATCGAGGAAGGTGTCGAAAAGGTTCTCCACGAGAAAGCGGAGTTCCTGCGCGTGAACGGCCAGTGGCTCTACAACCGCGAGGCCCGCCTCGGCCCGGCGCCGTACAAGTCCGCGACTCCCAAGGTCGGCCGCAACGATCCCTGTCCCTGCGGCAGCGGCAAGAAGTACAAGCAGTGCTGCCTGGGCAAAGCTTAGGCATTCCCCGGCGGGCGATGGGTTATGGGTGAAGGGTAAGGGGCGGTCCGGGACCGGATTTCGTCCCTTGCTTAAAGGACCAACGTGGATTGCTTGCGGTCTCCCTCTCTCCCAACCCATGAAACGCACCGCATCCGCCGTCTGGCAAGGTTCCCTCAAGGCAGGCAAAGGCGCGCTCACCGCTCCCGGTGGCGCTTTGAACAACACGGAGTATTCCTTCGGTTCCCGTTTTGAATCCGGCGCCGGGACGAATCCCGAGGAACTCATCGCCGCGGCCCACGCCGGCTGTTTCGCCATGGCGTTTTCCGCCATGCTCGGCGAGGCGGGCTTCACGCCGGAACGCGTCGATGTCACCGCCGAGGTCAGCCTCGACAACGTCCCGCCGGCGGGCTGGACCGTGACGGCCTCAAATCTGGTGCTGCGCGCCAAGGTGCCGGGCTTGCCGCCGGCGAAGTTCGACGAGATTGCCGCCAAGGCCAAGGCCGGCTGCCCCATCTCCCGCCTGCTCAACGCGAAGATCTCGCTCGCGGCCACGCTCCTCTGACCAGCGGACCGGTCGTCGTCAGACCTCCGACTCGCTCTCGTCGGCCGTTGCGCCCTCGGCGTCGTCCCGGCCCGGCCGGTGCATCATCGGTCCGCCCACGGTTTCCCGCGGGGCGTTCGGCGCCGGCAGGGCCTGCGCGATGCAAGCGAGGATCTCGGTCCGGCCGACGCGGGTCGTGGAGGATGTCGCGAACACCGGCGGACGCGCGTCGGTTGATGCCGCCATCGCCTGGCGAAAATGCGCGATCGTGTTTTGCGTGTGTTGCGCGGCCTGCTTGTCGACCTTGGTGAAGATGAGTGCGAACGGGCGGCCCTGCCGGCCCAGCCAATGCACGAACTTCAGGTCGATCTCCGTCGGCGCGTGCCGCGAATCGATCAGGACAAACGTGAGCCGCAGCGAGGGGCGATGCGCGAGGTAATCGCGCACCGCGGTGTTGAACTCCTCGCGTTCGGTTTTCTTCGTGTGCGCGTAGCCGTAACCCGGCAGGTCAACCAGGTGCCACGTTTCGTTGATCGTGAAGAAATTCAGCAGCTTCGTTTTGCCCGGCAGGTCGGAGACCTTGGCGAGGTCGGCCTTGCCGGCGAGGAGATTGATCAGCGAGGACTTGCCGACGTTGGAGCGGCCAATGAAGGCAAACTCCGGCAGGTCAGGCGGCGGACATTGTGCGAGGGTCGGGGCGCTGACGGCGAAGGTGGCGGTCTTGATTTTCAGGCCGCGAGCAGGAAGGGGTTTGCCCCGGCTGGCGACCACTTTCGCGCCCGCCGGTTAGCGGTGACCCGTCGGCCCGATTGATCAATCGGCCGTCCTGACACCCGGCGGTTTGGCCGGCCCCCGGGATTTCTGGCGGTCCCCATAGAGCGAGTGCGTCCGGATCAGGCGGGCCAACTCCACCGAGCGCTTGATGCGCGTGGCCTCGGTCTTGGCGCCCGTGATGTAGACAAGCAGCGACCGCCGCCGTCCGGGCGTGAACGTGTCCCAGCGGGCGCGCGCGGCGGGATCCTGCGCCAGGGCCTCGGCAAACTCCGCGGGCACTTCCGGGCGGTGGGGGGCCGGGTCGGGCCGAAAATCGAGGCGCACGGGTTTGCCGCGAACGATGCCGGCGGTCTTCATGAGGTCGCGGCTCACGATGAAGAACGATCCGCCGTCGGCGTGGTTCATCAGCGCCCGATTGACCGCCTCCCCGTTGATCGTGCCGATGAGCCGGCGCACGCGGGCTTTTTTCCACGCCGCGGCGACGTCGGCCGGCACCGGCAGCGCGTGATACGGCATGCCCTGGTCGACGCGGACCACCTGCGCGGTGAACTTGAAGGCAAGTTTTGCGGCCATGGGCGGACGCGCCTCAGTAGCGATCCATCACGCCGTACATCGACCAGATCAGGCCCCAGCTGTACAGCCCGGAGCCGGCGATCGCGAAGACCCAACTCGTGGTGTTGGCGAGCAGGAACGCGCCGCCGTAGAGGACGGCGTTGCCGACGATCAACATGAACCAGAAATCGAGATTGCGCTTCGACATCTTGAAGCGGCCGCCGTCAAGGAAGTCGCGGCCCGCATTGCGTTCGGCCTGGCGAATCTCCTGCAGGATTTCCTTCACCTCAATCTGCCGGCCCTTCTCGGGTTGGTTGACCTTTTGGAACTTGGCCTCGCCCAATTTGAACTCCTTGAGGTCGTGGCGATCCGACTGGCCCGGGCGTCCCCATGCCTTCGGCGTCACCTTCTCCTGCATGCGTGGAAACAACTTCTTCGCCAGGTCTGCCTGGGCGCGGATCGGCGTGAAGTTCTCCTCGCCCTCGCGGCTGACAGGTGTGTCCGGCAAGACCTTGCCGAGGTAGACGAGCGACTCGAGGCCCTCAACCGTGTAGGGCCCGGCGACCTGATCTCCCTGCTTTACGAGATAGCGAATGGTCGAGTCGCTGCTGAGCTTCATGGATACCGTTTTCAGCCAATGCCAAATCCCGCGCCGCGTCGAGCCCGGGAATTCCGGGTGCGGCGGCTCGGTATCGATTCACCGAGTACCCGGCCTCGGTACAGTCAGGCCGGAACTACGCTGCTCCAGCGCAGTTTCCCGGTCGCGCCCGTTGTTTGTGCAGCGCTTGCCGGCGGCGAACCAGCCCCAGGAAGGTTAGGATCACCAGAAATGCGGGGCTGGGAACCCCGCCACCCTTCACCGAAACCGAGGCCGGACCGGCGGTGGCGGTCACGCTGCCGGGGCTGACGCTCACCGACGCCGGACCCGCGGTGGCGGTGATGGCGCCCGGGCTGACATTCACCGCGACCGGTTCAGTGGTTGGAAAAATCGGAATCCCCTCCGAGTCGAGCGCGGCGGCCGGAATCGCCTGCACGGCGGCGCGGAACACCGTCAGCGTTGTTTCGGAAATCGTGATGTCGTGGACCGTCGTCGGCACGCGCGCGGGATCGAGCCCGACCAGGCCGCGCGCTATCACCATGGCCGCCAGGAATGAACCCGCGCCGGTCGCGTGCAGGTCGTCGCTTTGGTAGAGCGTCGGCGCCGGATTGGCGCGCAACGCTTGTTGCCAGGCTTCGCCGGCCGGAAAGAGGGCGGCGTCCGCGGCGATGGCGGCATTGCGGTAGGATTGGGCCACGAGGGCGAAGCCGTTGGCCTGGCCGCGCACGGGCCAGACCATGTAGAGGGCCGGTCGCGTCCCAAAGCGCCGCGCCTGCGCCGCCCACGCCACCGTCCATTCGCGGAGATTGGCCTGGCTGTCCGCGAGCGTGGAGGGTCCCTGCTGCATCACGAGCACGTGGTAGTTGCCGGTCTCCAAGTGACGCTGCTGGCCGTCCCGCCAGTGATCCTCGAGTGCATAGCCGCCTGGCGCCAGCGCGGTGTATTGCAAGTCGACGCCTTGCAGGCGGGCCATGGCTTGGACGAGGGCGGGCACGTCGTTCACCCCGGTCAGGCTGTTGCCGAGGAACAGCACGCGCAGCGGGGCCGCGGGCAGCGCGGTCGCCGCGAGGATTCCCAACAGGACACAACGATGGCACCACGCGAGGCGCATGGGCACACGGTGCGGGGCGGGGTGCGCCGGGGCGAGCGCGCTTAGACGAAACGCCAAGAGTTCGCGGCAATCCCGCGGTCCCAAGCGACGGGAACTCACGGTGCCGCGATCGCCTTCGGGGCAGTCGGCGGAGCTGCGAAAATTCCGCACGCCACCAAGACGAGCCTCGCCGGACCGCCGGTGCGGCCACCCCGGCCTGCACGGATTCGGGGATCGGCAACTTCGCGCGGGCTAGGGGCGGGCGGGCGGGGCGATCTTCGTCGCCTGCCACGTGATCACCTGCCAGCGGCCGTTGCGGTGCACGAGGGTGCCGCTGTTGCGATAGGTTTCGACGGTGCCGTCGCCGCTGCGGGCGACCAAGCGGAAGGTGAGGGCGGCAAAACCGTCGTGGGGACGGATGACGATGTCCTCGGCGGTGTAGGTCGGCGCGGGGCCGGCGGGGACCTTGGCGACGGTGGTGGCGGCCCGCTGCACATTCGCCATGAGCTCCGGTTTGGTGCGGACCACGCCCATCGCGCTGGTGTAGACGACGTCGTCCGACCAGAACGCGTCGTGGCGGGCGGGGTCGCTGTTGTGCGTGAGGAAATCCGCGAGCAGTTCGCGAATGGCGGGGGCCGGATTCGCGGCTGCCGACTCGCGGGGCGTCGCAGGCTCCGCGCGCATCGTCTTGCCATCGCCGTTCGCCTCCAGGGCGACGTACACTTCGCCGCGGATGAGCCACCGGTCGCCGTCGCGAACCCACTGGGCCGAATAGCGTCCGGCAATCAGGCTCTGCGCGCCGCGCCGGCCGACCCAATGTCCGGTTTCAAACGCGAGCGGCCAATCCGCTGAAACCACCACGTCGTCCGTGATGCGATCGTACACGAGGCCGTTCGAGGGATTATCCGCCTGGAAAAGCGCGAGGTAGCCGGCTTTGCCTGCGACCTGCAGGCCGAGGCCGCGGCAGATCGTGACGTTGTCGGTCCAATAGGAGGCGATCGCGTCCAGGTCCCCGCGGGCAATCGCGGCGTTTTGCGCCTGACGTGCGGCTCGGATGGCCGCCTCGCTGTGGTCCGCGGCGGGCTCGGCCGCGCGCAACAGGGGGATCGACGTGAGAACGAGACAGACGGCCAGCAGCGGGGTCTTCATGGCCGGACGTTGGCCGCGATTGCCGTCTCCGGCAAGTTTGCCGACGCGGTCAACGGCCTGAATTCCGGCCGGGCAGTTGCAGTTCGCCCAGACGCCGCTCGGTCTCGGCCAGGTTCCGCTCCAACTGGGCGAGCACTTCCTTTTCGCTGCCGACCCGGCGGGCGACGGCTTCGGTCTGCACCAGCTTCAGGTCGTGCTCGAGCATGCGGCTGATCTCGGCGATTTCCCGCTGGAAGCGCGCCTTGCGCGCACCCCAGCCGAGCACCACCACCGCGCCGACGGTCTTGCCGTGGATTGCGCGCAACATGTCCGCCTCGCGGGCCTCGGCGGAAGCGATGTCGCGGTTCATTGCGTCGAGTTGGAGTTCGCGCGTCGCGGTCTCGAAATCCTTCAGGCGGTCGGCGGGAAACTGCGCCGTCAGCTCGCTCTTGAAGCGCGCACATTCCTCGCGCGAGGACGCGGCGACGACCAGGTCGGGCAAGTCGGCGCGCGGAGCGCAGGCGGCGAGCGCGAGCGAGAGGAGGCAGAGCCAGCGGCGAAGGGGCCTGGTTTCCGGCAAGGGCTGCGCGCGGGTCACGGGCGGAAAGAAGCTCAGGGA
Organism: Lacunisphaera sp.; assembly: GCA_044224295.1. GTDB lineage: Bacteria > Verrucomicrobiota > Verrucomicrobiia > Opitutales > Opitutaceae > Lacunisphaera. The sequence continues at coordinate 144,443 of JBGAKQ010000010.1, forward strand.
GTCGGCCGGGTTTTGCTTTCGAGACGCACTCGGGTGAAACCTTGGCGACGTGCCTCGCGGTAAAGCGCCAGCGCATCGCCCAGCAAGGCGGACTCGTCGGCGGCAATGACGATTTCGGGAACGGTTGCGGCTTGTCGTGACAACGCAAGGCGCGCACCGGCGGCCGTGACGGGCAGTGGTCCCTCGTGGTTCCAGAAGAACTGATGGTCGCGCGTGGCGGTGAGCACGACCACCGGCGCGGTGGCGGCGGCGCGGCCGGTGGGCCCGTCGCCAGCAGCGACTCGCGCCCCCGGCGAGTAACCGCAGCCGCTGAGCGCGTAGTAGACGGCGCCGATGCTGATCAGGACGACGACCGCGCGGACGAATGAGTCGAAAACGGAAACCCGCGGATCCTCAATCTGGTCCTTGAGCCGCTCGCGCCGCATGACGAAGAGGAAATGAATCGTGCCGGTGGTTGCAACCGTCGACTGCCGGTCCGCGCTCGACTTTCGGCGTTCGCGGAGGAGAATCCCCGCAGCGAAGCAACGGTTTGGTGTGACCCCCTCCTACCATGCAAATGCATCCTCGGTTCGCGCTCGCTGCGCCTCGTCGGGCACGTGTTGAGATCATCCCGCTCATCGACGTTGTTTTCTTCCTGCTGGCGACGTTTGTCCTGTTCACATTCATGATGAGCAACACGCGGTCGCTCACGATCGGCCTGCCCGTCCCGGGGCCGAAAGGCGACCTGGAGCCAGTGATGCTCCAGGTGGTGGACGGTGGTGCCGCTTACTGGAACCACGAGCGCATCACGCTCGGCGAACTTCCCGGACGTCTGGCTGCGTATCAAAAACAAGCGGCCAATCCGCGCGTGCTCATCAGTGGCGACGACCATGTCAAGTTTGGCCCGGTCGTCGCGGCCATCGACGCGGTGCGCGTGGCGGGCATCAGGAATTTCTCGGTCGAGACGCGCCCGCGCCCGACGGGCAATTGACGCACCCGGCAAAAAGCCGGCGGTAAGTTCCGCCGGCTTTCCGGATTGGCCTCAACGCAATTGGTAGTCCTGACCCGACTCCCGCTCGGGGCGACGCGAGTTGCCGCGCTGGTCGTCGCCGTTCCTCTCCGGGCGCGGGGCCGGACGTTCCGCGCGCGGCGGATTCGACGGCGGCGGCGGAGAACTGCGGTTAGCGCTCGTCGTGGGTGGCGGACCGGCGCGGGTCGGGGACGGACGGTTTTCCTCGCGCGGACGCTTAGGGGGACGCACCCGGTCCGGGAACGGAGTGGTGCGGGGATCGGGCCGGCGATCGGTTTGCGGCGGCCGGGGAAACTCTGGCGCGGGCAGCGCCACGGGCGGGATCACCGCGGGCCCGGCCGGATTGAGGTCGCGTGGGAGGTTGTTGGGTTCAGGCCGCCGCCGGTTTTGCCAGCCGTCGGCCCGATCGAAGTCATCATGGCCGGGACGGCGATTGTCGCCCGGGCGATGGTCGCGATCGTACCGGCCGTCGTTTCGGTGCGGGTCCGACCAATTGCGGTGTTCACCGCCGGGCACCACGTAACCGGCAACGCGCGGTGAGCGATCAGGGCGGCCTTCGTGCCGCGAGTAGGGTGTGCGGCGGGTCCAGGTGGTGAAACCGTAGCCACGGTAGCGATCGCGGTCCGACCAGCGCGGCGCGTGGTACCAGTGGTCCGGACGATTCACGACGCGCACGGCCCGCCCGCGCCAGTCGCAGTCGAAACTCAGCCATGCGCCCACGCTCCAACCCAATCCAAACGTGATGAACGCGTCGCGCCCGTAGTACGTGATGCCGGGCCGGTAGAGAATCCACGGGTCATACCGCGGCACGTAGATGACCTGGGGATTGGCCGGGACGATGCACACTTCGTCCTCCTCAATGACGATCCGTTGTTGGGGGGTGTCCCGCAGCAACCCGGCCGCTTGTGCGCGCAGGCGGACCTGTTGGATTGCATCCATGACGTCGTCCGGCTGGTCCATGAAGCACTGGCCAAGCCGGCGCGTCCATTCGAGGTGATCGTCCAGGTAATCGATGACCTCCGGATAGCGCGCGAGCGCACTCACACTTTCATCCCAGGGTTCACGCGCGGTGTCGGCTGGTTGGCCCCCGCGTTCGAGGACGCGGGCGGCCAGCACCACGTCGGACGGGAACGTCGAGGCCGGCAGGATCAGCGCCACCAACGGATCGGGATACAAGGCGATCGGGCGTGTTGCCCAAATCGCCTTCGTGATTGAACGCCTGGGGGAGGTGGACGTCTGACCTTGCACCATGATGGGACAACAAAGCGGGCAGAAGGAGATGTTCAGTTATCAGGTGGATTTGGATCGCAGGGTGCGGCCGGA
>JBGAKQ010000011.1:0-143809 GCA_044224295.1 Lacunisphaera sp.
CTGCCAAAACATCAAACTCATCCTGCGCATGCTACCCACCGGGCCATCGGCGGGGAAAAATCGGGGCGAACCTGGCCCACAAAACCGTCCGGCAGGCTCTTTAGGAGCCATTTTGTGGGCCATCTGCACTGGTGGCGCTGTAATCTACTTCAGAACGTTCTTCCGCGCTCCGCTTGTCTGCTTATCACCCTTTGGGCAACACGCCCGATCGGGCTGACGAGCTGCTCGACTTGGTCGGGCGGCAGCGGTTCGTCCGGGTAGGTCGGTTCGGCGAGGGCTTGGGTGCAAAGAACGCTGGCGATGAGCAGGGTGGGAGGCCGAAGAAATTTCATTGTGGGGAGGGGTTCGCCGGTGGGCGCGCATGCGACGCCGATCCCACGCGGTTTATTCAATTCCCGTTGAGAGCCCGTTTTTTGGGGTGAGGTTCCCGCGGAGCCCCGAGACACGGGCGCGCCGGTCGTGGAAGCCGCCGGAGCCCGATCCCTATTTCCAGCCGCCGTCGCGGTGCTCCGCTTCCAGCTGCCGCTGGGTGGCCGCCATGTTGTCGACGAGATTCGGGTAACGGCGGCCCGCTTTTTTCGCCCGGGCCCGGGCCCATTCGATGCTCTCGGGCGTGAGTTTCGTCTTCGCGGAAGACCGCGGATTGGGACGTTTCCAGGGCTTGGTCATGGTGGGCGGCGTGAAGGGATACTCCGGCTGCCACGTGGCGGCTGGAGCGAGGTTTTTACGAGCCGAGAGTGCTTCCGGATGCGCGTGAAACTGCCTAACACACTTTTCCGACGCTAATAAAGCGACGCGAACGGTCTGATTTTTGCGTAAATCGTTCGGACATCGGTTGTGCTTTGCCGATATTCTCTCATAGTCCGCCACAAAATGGCTTCAAACGACAGTAAGACCGGGGAATCCAAGCGCCGGCACGTACGGTATCCTGTCAGCGACGACTGCCGCGTGCGGGGCTCGATTCGCATTCGGAGCTCGGATGCGGCCTCGGCGAACAAGGAATGGCCGGGCACGATCGTCGACCTGTCCGCGGGCGGCGCCCACATCCAGATCAGCCTTGGCGCGGTCGCCTTCATGGGCGACTCCTGTGTGCTGACGCTTTCCCATGGGGGCTTGAAAGTGGAGCTGCGCGGCGTGCTGGCGCACTATGTTTGCAGCGCCCGGTACTCGGTGTGCGGCGTGAAGTTCGACTCGTTCACCGACGGCTGGGACCAGACCTACCAACCTTTCTACAAGGCGATCGTGGCGAGTACGACGCTCAAGGGCGGTCCGACCGAGTCGGACCAACCCGGACGCTACCGCGAGGAGTACGCCGGCGCCGGCCACAGCAAGCTGGTCGTGTGGCGCGACAACAAGCCCGAGCGAACCATCGTGGCCTTCGATTTCGTGATGGCGCGGTTTGGCGCCATGCTCGCCTCCGCGGATGCCGACATGTTTAAGACCAAGCAGCAGGTGCGGTTCAAGGCGGCGCCCGCGGCGGGCACGTCGAGTGATCGTCCGCTCGCGGATTCCCAGGTTGCGGAAGCCCGGTGGGAATTTTCCCTCGCGGCGTCAAACCTGCCGAAAACGATTCCGGCGGACGTGCGCCGGTTCCTGCGCTTGATGAGCTAGGACGGATTGGGCGCGTCCGCGGATAGTGTTAACGGAACTCCGTGTTCCCCGCGACCGGCGCCCAGGCGTCGAGTTCGCGCAGGGATGCCGCCAGCGTCCGGCGCGCCTTGTCGTTGGCGTAGGCCCCCAGCACCAGCCGCAGTGGCGGGCGCTCCGCGGTGACCGCTGCAATGATCGCGTCCGCGGCGCGCGCGGGATCGCCGGGTTGTTGGCCGTTTACCGAGGCGAGGTAGCGGCCGAACTTGCCGCGGGTGGCGTCGTAATCCGCCAGCGGCGTGGTCACGTGCGTGAGCGACCGGCCGATGAAATCGGTGCGGAAGGGGCCGGGTTGCACGAGCGTCACCTTCAATCCGAACGGACGTGATTCCTGCGCGAGCGACTCCGCGGCGCCCTCGAGGGCCCGCTTGGCCGCACCGTAGAGCCCGAAGCCCGGGTAATTTGCAATCGCCGCCGCCGCGCTGATGAAGAGCACGTGCCCGCTGCGGCGCTCGCGAAAATGCGGGAAGACTGTGCGCGTCACCCGCAGCGCGCCGTGGAAATTCACGTCGAAGATGCGCGCATCCTCGGTCTCCGTGGATTCCTCAATCGCGCCCACCAGGGCGCAGCCCGCGTTGTTGACCAGGATGTCGATCTGGCCGAACGCCGCGAGGCCGGCCTGCACGGCGGCGGCGATCTGCGTCGGTTGGGTCACGTCGAGGGCAAAGGTTCGGCAGTTTTCCGGGTGCGCGGCGGCCAGGTCGTCGAGCTGTTCGGGTTGACGCGCGGTCGCGATGACGCGATCGCCACGGGTGAGGGCGGCCAGGGCCAGCGCGCGGCCGAGCCCGCTGGAGCAGCCGGTGATGAACCAAACAAGGGACGGGGAAGCGGGCGTCATGGAAATGAGAATGGGTTCAGCGGCGGTGCGGGTGGGCGGGTTCCGCGGGTTCGATTGGGTGGATGGCGACGTCGACGGTGTCCGCCGAAAGCAGGGAAACCGGCGAGCCTGGCAGTTCAAAACCGGCGAGCGAGGCCACCGCGTTGGACCAGCGGCGTACGCGCGGCACGTGCAAACGGTAGGGCGCATGGCGCACCGAGCCGGTCACGAGTCGCGCGCGGCGATCGACCGCGAACAGGCGGTAGCGTTCAACCAGGAACGACTCCAGCGACCCGGGTGCCGCGGGTTGTCCGCCCGTGGTCGCGGACGTCCAGGTGAATCGGTCGCTGTTCGTCCCGGCACCGCGGCGCGTGCTGAAAAAGTCGCAGGTGTCGCCCGCGAGCGCCGCGCTCATCGTCGCGTGCTCGTAGGGCAGGTGAAAGAACCGGCGCGCGAGCGTGACGGCGATCGGTTGATTGCAATCGAGGGAGAAGAACCAGACTCCCGGCCGGCCGTACGCATCGAACACGTAGGTGCGCAGGTTGAACTCGAGAAACCACGAGAGCTTCGGCACCGCCGGCAGGCCGCGCGGGCGAACTCGTTCCATGAAAAACGGGACGAGGCCGAGGTACGCCTCTCCTTCAAATGTGTCCACGAAGAGACCCCGCGGCAGTCGGGATTGGATGTCGGCGGCGGGCACGACCCAATGCGCGAAGAGCAGGCGATTCCAGCGCTGCGTGCCCACCACCGGTCCGGCCGGCGCCACGCGTTCCGCGGCGCGGGCGGCTTCCGTAGGCGGCGGCGGGACAAACGGGATCGATTCCGCGACCGGGTCGGGCGCGGACCCCGCGGGTAAGGTGGGCAGGTGGTGGGTCACAGGAGGCGAATTCGCGACTGACGGCGACAAAAGGGCAGCCGCAATCGCTCATTAAACGAGTCGCCGGGCCCGCGGGATGCCGAAAGATCGCGGGTGTTAGGCACACGCGCGCGGAAGATTAGCCGCGGCGATAGCGCGGCGGTGTTACGTGATCCCCTCTCGAGAGGGGATCGTGGGTGCTCTCACGCGGAAAGGGTCACGCGTTCGGTCAGGACGCGGCGCGACCGTGCCGGCTTGGCCACGGCGGGTTTGCCGACGTGAAAACCAGATTCGTTCTCATAGCCGTCCTTGGCCGACAGCACGGCATAGCAAAGAGCGAGGATGGCGGCGGCGGTCGCGGTGGCCGCCAGGACGATGCAGGTGAGGACGAACGCATTCATGGGGACGGCCTGCATTGTAGCGAAAGGGCGTCGGGCTCACCGTTCATTTGCTGCCCAAGATATTGCATTTTTTGCCGGGTCGGGGAGGGCAAGGATTGAGCATTTTGGACGATTTGGCGGCGCCAGCGTGGCGCCATTGCATGCCGGATCGGCGTTCATGTTTGGGAGTTGGAAGTTGGACGTTCAAAGTTCTGCCTCTGCGTCGGACCTCCGGCCTGCCTGTCCTCCTCCCGGCTTGCCACCGTCGTGGCGATGGCCGAACCTGCGGGCTTGAGCACGACCACTCCCCCCACGGCCGCCGGCTCGGCGGACGATCGCGCGTTCCTCGGCCACCCTCGCGGGCTTGGTTACATTGCCTTCACCGAGGCTTGGGAACGATTCTCGTATTACGGCATGCAGACCCTGCTGGTGCTCTACATGACCAAGCAGCTGCTGCTGCCGGGCCACGTGGAAAACATCGCGGGCATGGGCTGGTTCCGCCGCCTGATGGAGGTCGCGTACAATGGCGGCGACACGCTGACCGTGGTCGCGCTGTCCTCCGCGATTTTCGGCACCTACACGAGTTTCGTTTACCTCACGCCGATCATCGGCGGGTTCATCGCCGACCGCTGGCTGGGACGCACGACGACGATCACGATCGGCGCGGTCCTGATGGCGATCGGTCATTTCCTGATGGCCTTCGATGCGTCCTTCCTCGCGGCGCTGTTCTGCCTCCTGTGCGGCGTCGGCTGCTTCAAGGGCAACCTCGCGAGCCAGGTCGGCGAACTCTATGCCCCGGCGGACCTGCGCCGCGCGGACGCGTTCCAGATCTATTACCTGTTCATCAACGGCGCAGTCATCGCCTCGCCGCTCGTCACGGGCACGCTGGGCGAGAAGGTTGGCTGGCATTGGGGCTTCGGCGCGGCGGGCGTCGGCATGGTGCTCGGCTTGATCATTTATCTCTGGGGCCGCAAGTGGCTGCCGGCGTCGGTGCCGGTGGCCAAGGCGCAGAAGGAAGCGGCCAAGATGACCCCGGACGAAAAGAAGGCCGTCTGGGTGCTCATCCTGCTCATCCCGGTGCTCGCGATCGGGGCCGTCGGCAACCAACAGATTTTCAACGCGTACATGATCTGGGTGCCGGACCATGTGAACCTGGTTTTCTTCGGGAAGACGATGCCGACGACCTGGCTCGTGACGCTCGACGCCATTGTGAGCGTGTCGTCCCTCTTCGGCGCGGTGGCGTTCTGGCGTTGGTGGGCAAAGAGCCGCAAGGAGCCGAACGAAGTTAACAAGATTCTGCTGGGCATGTCGCTCAGCGTCGGCGGACAGCTCTGCCTGGCCGGCGCCGCGCTGGCGTCGGCGGACGGCACCAAGGCGAGCATCGGTTGGGTTTTCGGCTTCGAAATCCTCAACAGCATCGGCTTCGCAAACGTGTTCCCCGTCGGCCTTGCCATGTACGTGCGCGTCGCGCCACAGAAGGTCGCCGGCACGATCATGGGCGTGTATTACCTGCACCTGTTCCTCTGCAACAACCTCGTCGGCAAACTCGGCGGGTGGGTCGAGACCATGAGCGGCGTGAACTTCTGGCTGCTGCACGCCGGCCTCATTGCCACGGCGACCTTGATCATGGCCATCGTTGCGAAATCCGCCGGCCGCATCATGGACCCACAGGGGCCCGCGCCCGCCGCGGCCGCGTGACCGCGGCGGGAACGTTCAACGTCCAACGCTGAACTTCCAACCCGTCCGGCCATCGCGCTGCGAGACGTGTGGAGGGTCAGCCTCCCGGCCGACCGGTTTCGTCCTGTCCGACCTTAACTTTCCGAAAAGCGATCCGACAGGCACGAATCGGGGAACGCCGCCTGGCGTCGCAACCAACGGGGCAGACAAAGGCTGTTGGTGAGCGCCTCGTGGAGGGCGGAACCGAAATCGTACGAGCGTTCGTCGTAGCCATGGGCCTCGAGGGATTCGTCGACGCCCAGCATGACCGCAAACATCCGCGCGCGCAGGGCGGGGATGTAGACTTTTTCCAGATCGACGGACGGATCCGCGAGGTGCTCGGCGCAAACATCCGCATCGCTGGAATGATGGGTGTGGCACGGCTGCGGTCGCCCGTCGTAGATGGAGCAGGAGCCTTCGTTGAGCAGCGGGCACGCCTGCCGGCTTGAGTCCCGGGCGCCTACAGCGAATGCCGTCACGCGGTCGCGGTGGGCGTCGAGGCGGGCAAGCGCACCGGTCAGCGCGTCGTCGGAGAAGTTGAGCTGCATGTGTTCGGCCGCGAAGAACACCTCGTGGGCCTGGACGTCGACCGGCACGTGACAGCACGCCCCGCAGCCGGCACGGCAGGCGACCTTGGCGCGGACGCCAGCCGGGGTCCGCGCGAAGGTTCGGTCGAGTTCATTGCGACTCCAGCGCAGGGCCGCCATCATTCCGTCCTTCTGTCGCACGCGGCCGAGCCGGCGGTTCATGCCCGCGATGGTGCGGTCGAAGATCGCAAAACGCTGGGCGAGGGAAGGGCGGGTGGACATCGGAACGCTCAGGTCTCACAGGTGCCAGTCGATAAGCGACTAGAATCGGCATCCGCTGAGGTGGCCGCCGCGTAACCTGTCACCGATGACTTTCTCGAAGTGGCTTCTCCCCGTTCTGCCGTTGCTCGGCCTGCTTTCCGGTTGTGCGACTGCCTCGCGGCCGCCGATCTCCACCGTGCCTCTGGTCGACCTGCCGCGGTTCATGGGGGATTGGTATGTCATCGCGCATATCCCGACGTTCATCGAGCGCGACGCTTACAACGCCATCGAGAACTATGCGCTGGCGCCGGACGGGACCGTGGCCACCACGTTCACCTTCCGCCAGGGCGCCGCGGATGGCCCGGCGAAGCGCTATACGCCCACGGGTTTCGTGCGTGATCGGGTGAACAACTCGACGTGGGGCATGCAATTCATCTGGCCGATCAAGGCCGAGTTCCTGATCGCGTCGCTCGACGCCGGCTACACGCAGACGATCATCGCGCGCAACGCCCGGGACTACGTCTGGATCATGGCGCGCACGCCGGAGATTCCCTCCGCCGATTACGCCCGCCATGTTGAGCAACTGCGCGCCTGGGGTTACGATGTGAGCAAACTGCGGCGCGTCCCGCAGGAAGCTCGCCGGTGATTCGCCGTCGACGGTCCAAAGGGTAGGAGCCTGTTCACAGGCGATCAGGATATGCGCCACGGCCGCGCGCTCCGATCGCCTGTGAACAGGCTCCTACGTGAGGTGACGAGGTCACCCTCTTGCGGCCCCGGCCGGCGGGACGCCGGACCGGGGTGGTGGGGATGCGGGAGGTGTGCAGTTACGCCTTGGACGGCGAATAGGGGATGCTGGACTTGTGCAGCACGATGCGGAGCTTGTCGTCATCACCGCGACGGAACACCCAGGTCTTCTCGACCTTCGTTTCCTTGCCCGACGCGTCGGTGAGGATCACGTGGCCCATGGTGATTCCCAGGTTACCCTCGATGTAGGTGGCGGCATTGATGGGGCGGGCGGAGACCCAGGGCTTGAGCGCGAACCCGGTGTCGTCCGGGAACGCCGGGTTGCCACCGACGAAGTAGGCCAGGGCGCTCTCCCGCGTCACGCGGAACGTCTGGGCGCCGTGGGCGAGGGTGGGTTTGAAGAGCACCGGGTCCTGCGCGTAGTTGTACGCGGCATCGATGATCTTTTCGGCGACCGCCTTGGCGTCGCCGCCGTCGCGGTGCGTCTTGCTGATCGTGACGAGCGCGTCGCACCACGCGAGCTGCGCGGCCTCGAGGTCGGCGACCGTGATTTGTTTCGGACCGCCGTGCACGGCGCTAGCCTGCGCGCGCATGGGCGCGAGCATGACCAGCAGGGCGGCGGCGAGGAGGGACCAGAAGCGAACAGGGGATTTCATGTTGGGATTATTGTTGTGGGGTTGGTGTGACAGCCGAATTGGCTTAAGGCCGGGCAGGAAATTGTCCGCGTGATCGGGTGCAATTCCAACTGGACTGGAAATCCCGTCGGAATTTCCAAGGAAGCGCGGGAGCCGGTCTGCGGCCACGCGGCGATCGCGACGCGACCAATCAGTAAGCTCAACGCGCCATTCACTGCGTGGCTCGACGACGCTTTCGCGCCCCGTCAATGCGCGGGCGTTCACGTCAGACAAAAAAATCCACGCGGCGCCATAAAAATGGCGCCACGTGGACCGGTGCGAAATCGTCGGCGGTCAGGCGGACTGCGACTGGCGCCGGAGAAGGCCGCGGCGAGCCTGACGCGGCACCTCGGCGAGGGCAGGTTTGCCCGCGTGGAAACCGTTTTCGTCCTCGTAGCCGTCCTTGGCCGTCAGCACGGCATAGCAAAGGGCTCCGAGGGCAACCACCGTCGTGGCGGTCGCGAGGGCAATGCAGGTGATAACAAAGGCGTTCATTTTGGGGGGCGTTTTGGGACGGCAGGAAACTGCACATCCGACGTTCCGCAATTCCAACTGGACTGGAATTCCCGGCAGAATTTCCAACCGCCCGCCGGCGCCCGTCCGGGCCCGGGCCCACCACTCTGAGACGTCGCCCGCCGCGGCCGCCAACCTGTCACGTATTACGTGACATCTCCCTCCCCGAACGGCGGTTCCACGCTTTCGCAGCCCCCGCTTTCAACTTTCAACCTTCAACTCTCAACTGGCCACCCCGTCATCCGCCCGCCCACCGAATGCCGCGCGCACCGTCGTCGGCATCGCCTCCGCTTCCATGCGGCCGGCGGCGTCCTTCCGGACGTGCGTCGTGGTCATCTTGCCGTGGGCAACGGGCGTCCAGCGGCCGGCCCGGTCCTTCTCGAACGTGAACGCGTAGGCGAGGGAGCTGTCGCCGACCTCCTCGATTGTGCCGACGATGCGGACGACGTCCCCGCAGCGCAGCGGGCGCAGGTGCGCGCAGCTCGACTCCCGCCGCGGCCAGCCGCGGAAGTAGCCGTCGGTCCCGCTCGTCATGATCTCCAACCCGAGCGCCCGGAACCACTCGTGCTCGCACACCTCCATCCAGCGATAGAAATTCGAGAAGTGCATGAGCCCGGCGGCGTCGGTCTCATGGAACTCGACGCGGCGCGTGAGGGTGAAGGTCGGAGCGGACATGACAGGAGTGAAACTGCAGCTTCATTCCAAACGCTCAACGTCCAACTTCCAACCACCGCGAAAACGATCGCATGTCTCGATTGCGGGGCGAAGGGTTGACGGGACGCAACGATTTCCCGGGCTCGGAGGTCGAACGACGTTCAACCTTCGACGCGGTGCGCTGGCCGTTGCACTTCGATGGACTTCGCCCTCTCCCCCTCGCATTCCGGCGACCCGCGCGCGAGGTCGCGGCAGATTTGGGGACGACGGTCGTAAATCGTGCAGAAGTATTCGAGTTGTTGCGCGCCATCCCGGCGCAAGACCAACGCCGCACAATGGCCGTCGGTCATCTTCATGTACGCTTCGTTGCCGCGGCCTGTGAAGTGCGCGAGGCGGTCGGCGTCGGCTCCGAGGCGCGTCCAGTCCGCGCCCGTCACCCGGACGAAGCGCGCCGCCGTTGAGTGGCAGCAGGCCCCGCAGCGCAGGCAATCCGGAGGTGGATTGGGCATGCCTTCTTGTACCGGCCGTCGGGCCGAACGAAAGCTCAAGAATCCCACGCTTTCCGGCAGTTGGCTTGTCTTGCCGCGCGCGCTCGCCACAAAGGCGGCATGAAGTTCGGACGCTGGACCAAGGCGGTGCTCCCTGTCCTGATTGCCGCAAGCCTGACGGCGCAGCTGGGCGCGAAGGTGGAGACGCTCGAGGGTTTGGACTTCGGCAAATTGCAGGGGCGGGAGGTGAAGGTGTACGTGCCGGACGCACTCTCCGCGACGACGCCTGTCCTGATTGCGTTGGACGGTCAGAATATGGGCGCCTGGAAGTTGGAGGAGGCGCTGGCCGGGTTGGCGCGAACCGGCCGCGTCGTGCCGATTGTCGTGGCGATCCCTTCGGGTGGAGATCGGGTCGACGAGTACGGTCTTGCGGAGGCACTCGACTTCGCCGGCCGCGGAAAACTTGCCGCGGACTTTCAGCGCCTGGTGGTCGGCAGCGTCCTGCCGGCGGTGCGGTCCCGTTATCAGGTTCGGGCGGAACCGGCACGGACGGGCGTGATGGGTTCCTCGCTCGGCGGGTTGGCGGCTTTCGACCTGGCCTGGCGGTTTCCCGAGACGTTCGGTTGGGCGGGAATCTTCTCCGGTTCGTTCTGGTGGCGGGGCGAGGACGGTTCCCCGGCCGTGAAGCAGGCATCCCGCCTCACACACCGCCTCGTGCGCGAGTCGCCGCCGCGGCCCGCCGTGCAGCGATGGTGGTTCTCGGCCGGCACGAAGGAGGAAACCGATGATCGCGACGGCAACGGCGTGATCGACGTCGTGCAGGACACGACCGAGCTGATCGACGCACTCGCCGCGAAGGGTTGGCCGCGTGGGGAGCGCCTCGTTTACGTGGAGCTCAACGGCGGCGAGCACAACGAGGCCAGCTGGGCGCGGTTGTTGCCGCAGTTTCTGGAGTGGGCAATGCCGGCGCGGTAGTCGTCAGGGATCAATCGGCCCTGTAGGAGCCTGTTTACAGGCGATCAATACGCGGGACGTCGGCGCACGCTTCGAATCGCCTGCAAGCAGGCTCCTACACAAGGCCGTCCCCGCTCGTTCAGCGAATCGGGCGATACGTGTTGAGGAGAATTCCCGACGGCGTTTTCTGCGACGTGACCAGTTTCAGGCCGCGCGTCGGCAGGCCTTCTTCGAACAACCGCTTACCCTTGCCCAGCACGACGGGGTAGATCCACAGGCGAATCTCATCGACCAGTCCGGCGGCGAGCAGCGTCTGCATGAGCTGGCCGCTGCCCCAAACGTGCAGGACCGGACCTCGCGAAGCCCTGAGCGTGCGCAGCTTTTTCACGACGTCGCCGCTGATGCATTCGGAATTCGCCCAAGCGAGCTTTCGGGCGCGGCGGGTCACGACGTATTTGGTGCAGCGATTGAAGGCCGCGCCGATAAAGTTGTCGCCGTGCTTCGGCCAATACCCCGCCCAGATGTCGTAGCTGCGCCGGCCCAGCAGCAGGTCAAACTTGCCCTTCATGAGAAGGGTGAGCGCCCGCCCGATCGCCGGTTCCTCGTACTTCATGATCCACCCTCCGCGGTCGAAACCCTGGCTGGGGTATTCCTTCGGTCCGCCCGGTCCCTGCATGACGCCGTCGAGCGAGAGGTGGTGGATGGAGATGATTTTCCGCATGGTTGTCGTGGTTCAGGGTTTCAGTCCTACAACGAATGACCGGCACCCGCACGGACACCCCAACCGCGCTCAACGCTCAACTCTCAACGCTCAACCTTTCCCCTTCGGCGGCCAGGCCGCGCCGGCGAGTTCGGGCGGCAGGGCGGTTGGATCGGTCGGGTAGAATCGCGAGAGGTCCGTCGCGGATTTGGAGCCTTGGAGGAACTCGGTCTCCTCGGGCCCGCCGATGATGAGCCAGAGGACCTCCTCCGCGGTGTCGTTGAAAACCTGGCGCAGTTGCTCGGGTCCGACCAGCACGCCGCCGTAGCGCGGGATCGTCAGGGTCTCACCACCAACCCGCAGGCGGCCGGTGCCTTCGAGCACAAAGTAGAATTCCTCGGACCGGATGTGTTTGTGCAGGGTGTTCGCACTGCGCGGCGGCAAACGCCAGAGGCGCGCGCCCAGGCATTCGCTGCCGGTGCGCTCGAGGTAGTCCGCATTGGGGATCCTCATCAAGTTGGACGGACGCCAGTGGAGGTCGGTGGGCGTGATCAGGTGATAGCCGGATACGGGTTTCATGGGGAGGCAGGAGGGGCGGGGGAAGTCCCGCGCCCAACCTCATCAAGGAATCCCTCGTCGTAGGCAATCGCGGTGAACACGCTGTTCACGCGTGGGTCGGGAATGCGTCCGCCAAAATAGGTCTTCAGCATGAACAGATACCCGCGGTGCACCGGCTGCCCGGGCTGGCCAAGCAGGGGACCGAGTTCGTTCCATGCGCGGATGTTCGCCTCGGTGCAGCCGGGTTGAGAGCGAAACCACGCGGCCACGGCCTCGTCGTTTCCGTTCGATTGGCGAACGGCCTCGATGATCGCCTCCTTTGCGATCCCAAAATGCCGGAAGAAGGCCCCGTCGGTCGCAACGGGGTGGGCGTAGGGAAAAACGAAGTCGGGATGCAACGTGCCGGCGAGATGCAAGCGTGTCTTGTCCACGAAGCGCGCGAGCCAGATGCAGTCGGCCAGTTTGTCGGCGGGGCGGCGGAGTTTTTGCATGGAGCGGGGATTCAAGGGTTGCGCAGTCGGTTCAGCGCGAGGCAGCCGGCGGGCCGGGCTTTGTGGCGGCGTTCTCAGCGGCGCGCACCAGCGCCCAGAGGGCTTGGTTCACGGGCGTCGGGAGGTTGCGTTCCCGACCGAGCCGAACCACCCAGCCGTTCAAGGCATCGATCTCGGTTCGCTTCCCGCGCCGCAAGTCCTGGGCCGTCGAGGAGAGGGCGCCGGCAATCTGCCGGGTAAGTTGCCGTACCCCGTGCAGGGCGGCGGGGTAGTCAGGCATGTTCGCCGGTTGGATGCCGACCGCCCGGGCCACGGCGAGGATCTCGGCGACGGCCTGCTCCACGACGAGCCAGCTCGAGGGATCTTCGCCGACGTCGCCATACGTTCGCTGACAGAGCGCGGAGATGGCATTGAGCGCGCAGTTGCACACGAACTTTTCCCAGAGCCGTTCCTGGATTTGCGGCGTCACGAGACAGCCCACGCTCGCCGCCGCAAACAGGGCGGCGATGGCGCGGACCCGCGCGTCGTCCGGCCCAATCACCAGGTCGCCGCGGCCGAAATGTTTCACGCTGCCCGGTGTGGGCACGGCGGCGGCCAGGTAGACCACGGCGGGAATGGTGGCCCGGCCGGTGATCGCGGAGATCCGGTCGGCATTGTCGATGCCGTTCTGCAGGCTTAGGATGATGCACCGCATCGGGAGATGCGGCGCGAGGGCGCGGGCCGTGGCCTCCGTGTCGAACGATTTCACGCAGAACAGCACGAGGTCGGCGTCGCGGGCGGCCGTCAGGTCGGTGGCGGCCTCGACACGGACGTGTTCGTCAAACTGCAGCGTGTCGAGATGAAGCCCGTCGCGCTGCACGGCCTCGGCAAAACTCGGTCGCCCAATCATCACGGTGGACAGCCCGGAGCGAGCCAGGAGTCCGCCAAAATAGCCGCCCACCGCCCCGGCGCCGACCACGGCCACGCGGGGACGCGCCGGCAGCGTGGGGAGCGGACCACTGGCCTGGCGAGGCGCTTTCATGGCGAGAAGACGAAGAGGGTGGGGCGTGGCACCGGCAAATCCTAACAGATGGGGAATGATGCTGGAAATACCATGAATGCTGCGATGGTATACCGAATCAGCATGATGGACTACTCGCTCAGGGAACTGGAATGCTTTGTCGCCGTCGCCGAGGAACTCTCGTTCACGCGGGCGGCGCGGCGCCTGCATCTGTCGCAACCGCCTCTGTCCCGGCGCATCCAGGCGCTCGAGTCCCGGCTCGGCACCAAGCTGTTTGTCCGCTCACCCCGGGCCGTGGCGCTCACGCCGGCGGGACGCGCGTTTCTGGCGGACACGAAGGGTGCCCTGACGCAATTGCAGCGCGCCGCCGACCGGGCCAAGCGGGCCGCGCGGGGGGAGACGGCGCGACTGGACATCGGTTTTGTCAGCGCGGTCCTCAACCCGGAACTGATCGGTCGCTTCCAACGCTTCCGGCAGGATCACCCGGGAGTTCAATTGACGCTCCACGATCACCCGCCGGCCGAGCTGATGCGTGCGATCGCGGAAGGACGGCTGGATGGCGCATTTGTCGGCGCCACGCCCACGACGCCGACGGCGGGCATGGTGTTCATTCCGTGGAGCCGGGAGCCGTTGATGGTTTACCTGCCTCGCGGGCACCGCTTGCAGGCGGCAGGCAAGGTGCGGATGTCGGATCTCGCTGCGGAGTCCTTTGTGATGGTGGCGGCGGAGTCGGCCCCGTGTTTTTCGCAGCTAATCCACGAGCTCTGTGGCCACGCCGGGTTTCGCCCGAAGGTCGTGCAGGAAGCGCTCCGCGGTCAGGCGGTCATGGTCATGGTCGCGGCCGGGGCGGGGGTCGCGATCCTTCCTGCCGCGATGGCCCGCATCGCCGGCGAAGCCGTGGTGGCCCGCCCGCTGGCGGACAAGGGTGCGAGCGTCACATACGCCTTCGCCCACCGCACCGGCGCGCCCGAGGGACCGCTCCATGACCTCATCGCCGGTTTGAAGCGGCGGGGATGACACAACGGAGCGAAGGAGCAAAATCGGACGGGTGAACGCCGGTTTACGGAACGGCTACTTTTCCGATACGGGAACGTCCAACTCTCAACTCTCAACGCTCAACCCTCAACTCACCTTCCCCCATCCTCCAGCGCCGAGTGCGCGCTCGAATACGGCGCGAAATTCTTGCCCCAATCCACGCCGACGACTTCCACGCTCAGGTGGTCGCCGTCGACGCGCACGATGAGGTAGTGGTAGGGATTGTCGCCGGGGTTGGGTCCCGGCCGGACAAGGTGATCGAGCTGCACCTTGGCGTCGGCGTTGGCTTTCAGGTAATCGCGGAGGTCGGGTTCGCCCTTGTAGGCGTAGAGCGGGGCCCCGCCGCCGCCGGTGACGATCTGGTCCATGCGGCGGGTCTGGCCGTCCTTCTCGTAGTGCTCGACCCAATGCTCGAAGAGGTGCTCGTGCCCCGTGAAAAGCACCTCGAAACCCTGCTCGCGGAAAAACGGCAGGTAGCGTTTCCGGAGTTCCGCCGCCGGCGGCTCGACCTTGGCGCCGCCATGCGGTCCCGAGGAAAACGGCGGGTGGTGAAAGAAAGCGATCAGATGGCGGTAACGCTTGCGGTCCAATCCCGCCACCTGCGCCTGCACCCACGCAAACTGCGTGTCATCCGCCGCGATGTTTGAGTCGAACGCGATGACGAACGTGTTGCCGTAGCCAAAGGCGTACGTCGGATAACCCGAAAGGCGCCGGGGCGTGTTGTCCGCCGGGATCAGCTGGTTGACGGCGGCCAGGTAGTTGGCGAGCCCGGCCCGTCGGTTGGGCGCGTCGAGCTCGGCGGCGCTGGTCACGTCGTGATTGCCGGGCGCCAGGAAATAGGGGATCCCCGCGTCCGTCGTGAGCCGGTTGATCAGGCTGACGTAACTCACGTTCCACTGCCGCGGATCCGTGCCCTTCACGACTGCGTCGCCCGTCTGCAAAACGAAGCGCACCGGGAAGGGCGTCTTTGCGAGGGCCTGGACTCTTTCCAGCATCGAGTCGATGACGAGCGAGTGTTCGTACTGTTCGGCCGTGCCGTCCCGCCGGCCGCGCGTGTCGCCATAGACCAGGAATGAGAACTGGGTGACCCCGGCGCTGTCCGCCTCCGGCGGCAGCGGCTGTCGCGCCGGCTTGATGGCCTCAACGGTTTCGTAGCCGGCGGCGGTTTCCGCAGCTGGTGCGGGGAGCAGGACACAGCCGAGGCTCGAGACAAGAACCGCGACGGAAAGGAACGGCCGCTGGAAGGTGCGCATCGGAGGAAGGCGGGGAGGAGGAGTTCGGACCCAGTTTCTCTACTTGGGCCGGAATGTTTCTAAAACACTAAACTCGCCGCGACCGCCTGTCAGCGTCCCATCACCTGGCGGATCACCGGTTCCATCACCGCGGCCTGGCGCATGAAGCCGAGATCGCTCGGATGCGAACCGTCGGCCGCGCCCTCGGCGTCGTCACCGAGGAGGTTGTCGCCCGCGATGTAGTGGAGGTGGGCGACGCCTTCCTTCTGCAAGGCGTCGAAGACCGATTTGAGCGCGGCGTGGTTGGCGTCGTGGAATTTCACCTGCGACGGCCGGATCCACTCGTTGGTGTAGCGGCGGTCCTCGACGAGGATGATCGGGGTGTCGGGGCGCTTGGCGCGAAGCTGGCGGACCAACGCCCCGCACTTTTCGAGCACCTGGGCCGCGTTCATGTTCGGGAGGCAGTCGATCACGTACACGGCGGCGTCGATGTCGGTTAGGAAATCGCCCACGGCCGCGTCCATGCGACCGTTGCCGGAGAAGCCGAGGTTGACCACAGGGACGTCGAGATGCCGGCCGATGATCGCGGTGTGGACCATGCCCGGGCGCGAGGCGGAGGCGCCGTGCGTGATGGAGGTGCCATAGAAAACCACGGGCTTGGTTGTGCGCGGCGGGAGGCCGGTGAAGCTCGCGTCGGGCGCGACGCCGATCTCCAGTTTGTCCACGCCATTGTAGAGCGGCAGATAAAGCGCGTATTCGCGCGACCCCGGGGCGAGGCCGTTGATCAGTTCCGCCTCGACCACCTGCTTGTCGGGCTTGGAAGCCGCAACCCAACGCCACTGGCCTTTCGCGTCGCGCGCGTAGAGGTCGACGCCGCTCACGCCCATCGCCGCCATGTTGGCGAGCGCGAGCCGTTCCTTGAACAGTTTGTAGCGAACGGAGATGGCCGGGGCGTCGGTTTGGAAACGGACCATCATGCCGGCGGAGTCGCGGCTGAGGTTCCAGACGTTGGACGTCACGGTTTTCTCCGCCGCGGCCGGCAGGCGGTCATACCAGCGCAGGCGCGGCTGCTCCGTCCACGCGCGACCCTCGACGCCCCAGGTTTCGACATCGTGCCACACGAGATTCGCGGTGGCGGCGACGCCCGCCAGCGTCGGGTCCGCGCGGGTGGCATCCGCCGGCTTCGGGGCGGTCTGGGCGAACGCGGTGGCGGCAACACAAAAACCAAGGAGAAGAGATCGAAGGGGCATGGATCCAGCACAGCAGCCGGCTGCGTGGTGTCGAGCCCGCGGCGCGCAACGTTTTAGAAAGTGATCGCCGGGTTCGGCCCCGGCGATGCCGAGGTTGCGAAAACTTCCAACGCTCAACGCTCATCTCTCAACGACCGCACCTTTGCGCCGGCAAGTCATTCCGGGCCGCGCGAAGAACCAAGCCGACCACATACCACAGAACCTGACCCCATGGTTGGCCGTTTGGCCGGTCTCAGACTTACTTGCCGGGCGCGGCGCTGGCCTCGTTGAAAAATGCGGCGATCTTGGTTGAGACAGTTGCGCCTTCGAGGGCGGCTGCGGCTGGGAGCAGGGGACGATCGGTGAAGTGGTAGGCGATGTCAGACTTGATGCGCGCGCGGGATTTGGACGCCAGTGCGGCGATGTCACGTCCGTCCTCGGACACGCGACCGCGGATCGAGTCCTCGTTGTGCAGGTAAAGCGCCGGAATGCCGAGTTCCGGGGCCGTCCGAATCGGCGAAAGCGCCAGGGCAACCTTCTCGCTCGCCCGCCAGCCGCCCAAACGCGCCGCGAGGGCGTTCATGCCCGGAAACATCGCCATGTTGCTCAAGTCGTCCCGGTGGGTCTCCCGTGGCACGTTGACGGTCGCGATCGCCGCAAACAGGCTGCTCCGCGCCGCCACTTGGAGGGCGAGGACGCCTCCGAATCGTTCGCCATACAGATAGAGGCGCTGGGGGTCGACGACCTGCTTCTTGATGAGGGTTTGCACCGCGGCTTCGAGATCGCTGCGCAGGTTTGGGATCCATTGGTCCTCGGCAACCTGCCGGCCCTCCTTGCCCCAAATCCAGGAGTTGCGAATGTTCACCTGCAGGACGGCAAAACCTTGTTCGACGAAGGCCTGGACGATGGGTTCGTAGACATCGATGACCGGCGGCGCGGGCAGGCGGTCGGGACAAATGACAATCAACGGCGCCGGCCCCGTGCCTTTGGGGCGCCAGATTCGGGCTGAGAGCGGACGCTCACCGGTGGGGGACGTGAAGTTGAAGTGAAGCCCGGGCGACAACCGGTCCTCTGTAAGCGTCGGCTCGTGCGAGGGTGCGATCGCCGTCACTTCCCCGGTTGCGGGATCAAACAGCAGGAAAACCCCGGGCAGGCGGGAATTGCCGACCCAGACCAGCCATTTGCTGCGGTCAGGCAGCACGTCGAGGATGCGCACGATCTGGTCGGGAAACGCCGTTTCGAGTCGTTGGATGGCGGGCGCGAATGTGCTCGCGAGGGGAATCAGCCGCGCGCGCTGTCCGTGCTCGTAACTCAACGCGACGGGAATACGGGTTCGCCCCAGCAGGAGAATCGCCGTCGGGTCGCGTCCGGGCAGATTATCGAGGGATTTGATTTCACCCGTGATGGTATCCAGCCGCGCCACCTTGAATGATGTGTCCGGATCGACCAGCCAGCCGCAGAGATTGCGCTCGTTCTCGTCGACCGCGACGGGCAGGAAGCGCGTCTCATCCGGCTTGAAGGTCCGGCGATTCCACTGGCCGCCCGGGCTTGCGCACCACCAGATTTCCGTTTCCCCAAATTGCCCGTCGTACCTGATCGCGCCGCGGGCCCCGCCCTTGGCATCGAGGATCCAGTCATAGACGCCCTCGAGGGATCCGCTGGTATTCTCACCCGTGCCGGAGTCGAGGCTCACCCGTTTGATTTCGCGGGAGTTCGCCATCAACACGTGGCGCGGCTGGGAGGACAGGGCATCGATGACGACGCCGCCTGCGCCGACCAGGCGGGACGCGTCCTCGGAGTTCTTGCCGTCCACGTCGAACGCGCTGTAGCCGAGCGCTTCGAATTTCGCGTCGGTCGTCCGCACGAGCACGCGCTGCGGACCCTTCCACCAGAATTCGGTCGGGACAATCTTGGGGCTGGCCGTCGTGTAATCGATGCGCCGCCGGGCAAAGTCAAAGATCCCAATCGTGCGGAGGTCACCTCGCCGTGCCTGGAAACCCAGGAACTCGCCAGTGGGGGAGAGCTTCGGGTTGTACAGTCGCGGTGGCAGGAACAGGTCGGCGAGTTCCGCGGGCGTTGGCGCGGCGGCCGCGCCGAGCGCGACATGGGCGAGGATCAGGAAAACCAGACTGCGGGACGGAAGCATAGGCAATGGCGCCGTGCGCGGGGCCCGCTCCGCACACGGCTTATTGCCGCTATCCGACCAGAGCCAGTTGCAGGGTGCAAGTCAGCAAGCACTCGGGCCAGCCGCCGTCATGCCGCTGGCATCAAGTGTCGGGCCCCGGCGGCGGTGTCGGATGGCGGTCAGCGCAGGGCGTCGATCCCGGCGCCGAAGTTGATGTGGTAGGCGGCGCCGCCGAGCACGAGCGCGGGCACGGATTTGACGCCGGCGGTTTCGGCCTCGCGCAGGCGGGATTTGTTTTCACCGAGGTGGACGATCTCCACGTCGAAGCGGGCGGGATCGAGGGCCACGGCGAGGTTGCGCTCGGCGGCGACGCAAACCGGGCAACCGGCGTGGTAGAAGACAGCTTTGGATTTCATGAGGATGACTTGGCTTGGGTTGATTCGTCCGGAATCTGGCAGACGCGCCAGACCTGACGTGACCCAGTATGCCACGGTCCCGCGCATCCGACAGAGGGCACGATTCGGTGGGAGGTTACCGTTTTGTTCCCCCGTGCATTCCCGCGCCCGGTCGTGCTAGGGTGGGGCCATGAAACGCAAACCCGCGCCCCTCAGCATTCCCGAGCGAACCGCCTATCGGCGCTTGGAGGACGTCGTGGGTTGCAAATGGTCCGCCGCCGTCCTCGGCGCCATCGGCCGCGGCGTGAACCGTCCGGGCCAGCTGGAGCGGTTCATCCCCGGCATCTCGACGAAGGTGCTCAACGAGCGCCTGCGCAAGCTGCTCGATTACCGCCTGATCACGCGGCAGGAATTCGCCGGCCGCGTGGCCCGCGTCGAGTACGGCCTAACCGCGACCGGCCGACAACTGTCGGAAATCATCGAGCGCATCCGCGACCTCGACGAAGCCCATGCCCGCGGTCTGCCCGCGGACAATTCAGCGGCGGCGGTGACGGGCGGTGACGAGTAGTGCCAGCGCGGAGATCGCGTAGAGGGCGAAGCCCCCCTGGTCGGGAACTGAGGGAACCGGGGGAGGTGGCTGGGCGGAAACAGTCGTTACCTGCCAGTTGTCGATCCCGCTGTAAGTGCTCGTGCGTTGGCCAATCCCGGTGCCGTTCGAAGCCCAGAAACCGAATTGGATCGCGGAGCCGGAGGCGGAAAAGTCGGGCAGGGCGCCGCCCGGTCCGAGGATGAGGCTGAAATCGGAACTCGAGAGGTTCGAGAAGGACAACGTCTGCCAGCCGCCGGGGAACACGACGGAGAAGCCGGCGCGATAATAGCTACCGCCCTGCAGCAGCAGTGCGCCGAAAGCGACGGCGTTGGAGTCGCCGGCGTCGAACACGTTGGCGTCATATGAAAACGACACCGAGGCGAGCGCGCCATCGACCGCCGGGTTGTAGTCATCGCTGCCGAAGATGTGTCCCGAGATGATCGAACCGGGACCGCCGTAACTGTGGGATACGGTGCGATAGCTGCCGGGGATTCCGCCTGACGGAGCTTGGCCAGTGGTGAGTTGGGCGGCGGGACCGGTCTCGAAGAGAATCAACTGGCTCCAGTCGCTGGAGTTGAAGGTCTGGTCGGAAATCGTCCCGGCGGAAACCGTGACGGTGGTGGCGAGCATGATGCCGATTGCGAACCGCCGGGCCCAATGACGGTAAGCGGAGAGGATCACGACACGGAACGAGGCAAGGTCGGGAGTGAACATGGTGCCCGCGTGCGAGCAGCCTTCCTGCCAAAAATCACCCGCTCGCCTAATGGCCTCGTCGGCACCAGCTTGAACTTTTTTCCCAATCAGTCCTCGGTTCGACTCCGCTGCGAAATGTAAGCAGACCCGACAGCCGCGGCGACCATTCGAGCACTGGGCAACACTCAAAGGAGCGCAGATGGGGTCAGGTTGCTTTAATCCCGCAACATTCGAATTGGGCTAACGGATCTCCTGTTTTCGGGAAAAAAGCGGCCTGACCCCGTGGGCTCGTGCCTTCATCACCGACGCCGTCGCCCAGCGGCAGCCCTTCCTTGCCGTGGTGTGGTTCGTCGCGCCGCACACGCCGGTGGCCGCCGGCCCGGAAGACCGGGCGGCGTACGCGAACCTGTCGATGCGCGAGCAACATTGGTTCGGCGCGATCTCGGCGATGGACCGGCAGGTCGGACGCATTCGCGACACCCTGCGCCGGCTCGGCGTCGAGGAGGACACCTTTCTCATCTTCTGCAGTGACAACGGCCCGTCCTGGGTGCACGAGCTCAACTCCGCCGGTCCGTTTCGCGGACAAAAGGGCGACGTCTACGAGGGCGGCATCCGTGTGCCCGCTATCGCGCACTGGCCGCGCGGCCTGCCCGCGGGCCGGACGCTGGACGCCGCCGTCGCCGCGCTCGACCTGCTGCCCACGCTCGCCGCGCTCGGCGGCGGCCGCGTGCCGACGGACCGGAGTTTCGACGGCGAAAACATCCTGCCCGTCCTGCAGGGTCGAGCCGCCGCGCGCACGAAGCCACTCCGCTACGATTATCCGGCGCGCGAGGGCAGCGAGACTTGGAAGCCCGGGCAGCGGCGTCAGTTGGCCGTGATCGACGGCGCCTGGAAGCTCGTCAGCGTCGACACCCAGGCGACATTCCAACTCTACAACCTCGCAGAGGACCGCACCGAGAAGACGGATCTCTCCGCCCAGCACCCCGAAATCGTGGCGCGCCTGCGAACGGGCTTCGCCGAGTGGCAGCGCGACGTCGGGGGTTCGGCCAAGCCGGCGGACCCGGCCCGTAATCCTTGAACCTCGTTAGTCGAGGCATGCGGGTTGCCTGAGCCCCAATTCGGGGGGCCGCTTCCGCGTCATCCGGCGTCAGAAGTTTGCCGTCACGCCGATTGAGCCGTAGCCCCCGTGGGCGCCGCGGGATTTGAGCACCAGGTCGCGGTCGGGATATTCGAAGCGGCGGAAGCCCACGGAGCCGGCGGAGAGGTTGAGTTGGATCGCTTGGGTGACGTTCCAGTTGGCTTGGAAACCGACGCGCGCCTCGGTGTGCTCCAGCTTCGTGTCGGTGAGCGGGCGGCCGTAAGGGTAAGTCGCGGCATTGCGCTGGCGGACGTAGTAGGTGCTCCAGCCACCGTCGGCGGCGAGGCCGAGTTCGAGGACTTCCGTGATCTGCCAAAACAGTCCAGTGCGCGGGAGCCCGAGCGAGAGGCGCCAGTTCGGGGCGAAGCCCCAATCAACTCCCGCCACCGGGATCAGCCGCTGGGAGCCACTGGCGAGGGTGTCGCCCGCCACACCGAAGGCAAATTGCAGGCTCTTGCTTTTGCGCCACATTGCGAGGGCGGAGCCGGTCACGCCGAATCCGTCGCTCGTGAGCGTGGTCGTGCCCGCGGTGCGCCAGCCGGGGCGCGCCTGGATCATCAGGGTCCAATCCGGGCTGCAGGGGTGACGCCACCCGAGGTCGAATCCCACGTCCTGCAACTTGTCCGGCAGCGGCGCGGACCAGAAGCCCTGCGCGTCCAACCCGGCCTGCGGGGCAACCGAGCCGGGCCAACGCGTAAGAGTGCGGAGCAACTCCGTGCGGCGCGCGGAGACGGTGAAGGTGACTTGATCGGCGTCCGTGCGCCAAAGGTCGACGCCGACGGCGACTTCGCTTTCCCGGGTGCGCACCTCGGGGAAGGTCTGGCCGAATGCCTTTAGGTCGACGCCTTCGGAACAAGCGAAGGCGCTGCGCAGGCTGGCCGCGTGGGCGGAGGCGAGGGCGCCGGCCGCGACGGCCACGAGCGCATAGTTGCGAAAAAACGCCGCGAATGAGCGCAGGGCGAGGCGGCGCGCGCGCCGCAGCTCGAGCCGAAGGCGACCGTCGGGCCTCGGCGACCGGGCGGGGCTGCGGAGCCGCGACACGGCGGCCGGGTTCGGTCGCTGCGCGACGGGTGATGATGAGGACGATGACAGGTGGTGGTTCTTGATCATGGGAAATAGGAAGCCATAGGCCGGCGCGGGCGGGCGCGGCAGGTTGACGCTGGTCAGGATGCGGGGCTCGATTCGCTACGGCGGCGGAATCACGAAGCCAGATGACGGACGAAGAAAGGGTGGTTCATTGGTGTCGGCGGCTTACTCGGCGCGCAGTGCGGCCATCGCGTCGAGGCGGCTGGCGCGGCGCGACGGCAGCCAGCAGGCGAATAGCGCGACGCCGATCAGGATGATCGCCGTGGCGACGAGGATGAGCGGGTTGTTCGCGTGGACGCCCCGGAACGCGGAGGAGAGCGTGGAGCTGACGGCGTAGGCCCCGACGAGGCCGAGCAGTGAGCCGAGCAGGGCCTGGCGAACGCCGGCGCCGAGGACGAGCTGGGCGATGTCGTGCGGAGACGCCCCGAGGGCAAGCCGGATCGCGAATTCTCCCGCGCGCTGCGCGTTGGCGCGGGTGATGGCCCCGTAAATTCCGAGTGACGCGAGGCCGAGTCCGAGCGCCCCGAAAGCCGTGAGCATGTCGCGCAGGAAACGCATCTGGTAGAAAGTGCGGGCGATCGATGCGTCCGCCGTGGTCAGCCGCGTGATCGGCAGATCGGGATCGAGGGCGGCCATCGTGGTGCGAATGGAATCGATGAGCGCGGCCGGGGCCACGCCAGCCGCGCGCACGGCGATCTCCACGGTGCGGGTGGGTTCCTGGGCGAGCGCGGGATAGACGCGGAGGGTGACGGTGTTCGGTTCGGGGTCGGCACTCTGGATGTCGGCGACGACGCCGATGATCTCGCCCCACGCGGGCTGGTCGCCGCCGGCGATGGCGAGGCGGCGGCCGATGGGTTCGCCCTCGCCGAAGAGAGCGCGCGCGGTGGATTGGCTGACGAGGTAGACGCGCGGGGCGCCGGCGGTGTCGCGCGAGTCGAAGGTGCGGCCGGCGACCAGGCGGGTCCCGTAGGTCGCCAGGTAGCCGGGGCTGATCGCATTGAACATCGCGACGGGTTCCTGACCCGGCGCGGGCGGCGGCAGCCCCTCAACGACGAGCTTGCGCACGTCGGCCCAGTCGAGGAACGGCGTGGCGGCGGATAGGCTGACGGATTCCGCGCCCGGCAACGCCGCGAGGCGCTCGAGGGTGAGGCGGTGGAAGGCGGCGAGTTTGGCGTCGTCGCCGTAGTGGCCGGCGGGAAGCAGCATGGAGCCGGTCGCGAGCGGCGCGGACTCCCAGCCGGCGCGGCGGTTTTGGGCATCGGCGACCCCGACGAGGAATTGGGCGGCCCCGGCGAGCAGGATCATCGCCAGCGTGAATTGGGCGACGATGAGGAACTGGCGAAACCGTTGGTGGCCGCGACTGCTGGTGGCGCCGCGTCCCCCGCTCTTGAGGGTTTCATTGAGGTCGAGGCGCAGCGCGAACAGCGCCGGTCCGGCGGAAAACACCACCGCGGTGACCAGCGACGCAACGAAGGCCCAGCCCATGACGTTCCAGTCCACGACGAAGATCACTTGTTCGCCGTTGTCCGCGGTGGAGCGCTGGGCGGCCCAATCGCGAAACCAGTGCGCGAGCACGATCGCCACCCCGCCGCCGACCAGCGACAGAAGCAACGCCTCCGCGAAGAGCGGGCGGAGGAGCTGCAAGCGCGAGGCGCCCAGCGCGGAGCGCACGGCGAGCTCGCGGGCGCGGGCCATCGTGCGCGCGAGGAGGAAGTTCGCCAGATTGGAGCAGGCGATCAGCAGCACCGCGGCGGACAGGCTGATCAGCATCGGCAGCACGATGAGCCCGCTGGACCCGGCGGCGTCCGTTTGCAGCGACACCGTGCGCCACGTGCTGCCGGAGTTGGCATCGGGGAACTCCCGGGCCAGGCGTTCGCCGAAGCTGGCGATGAACCCGGCGGATTCGACCGCCGTCAACGACTCGGCGCGCCGCCCGATGACGCGGAGAGAGGTGCTTTCCCGATCGGTGGCCGCGGCCGGCGTGAGGGCAAGTGGGCGGAAAAAATCGACGACCCCGAGGTAGCGCCAGTCGTTGAAGGACTCGGGCAACACGCCGATGACTTCGTGCGGTTCGCCGTCGATGCGCACGGTGCGGCCGATAATGTCGGGCGCCGAGCCAAAGCGGCCGCGCCAGGTGCGCTGGCTGAGGATCACGACGCGGTCGCGGCCCGGTTGGTCCTCCTCCGGCTGGAACGCGCGGCCGAGCTGGGGCGTGATGCCGAGCATGGCAAACAGGTCGGCGGTGGCGCGCGCCGCATAGGCGAGTTCCGCGGGGTGGCCGGGTTCGGAAAGACTGGCGCTGCCCGGCTTGTAGGCGACCACGGTGCCGTAGGCCGCCTGGGCTTTCCGCAACGCGAGGAAGTCGGCCGGGGAGAGGTTGCCATCCGGGTTCTGCGTCGTGCTCCGGTAGATGCGTTCCAGCTGGTCGACGCGCTGGTAGGGGAGCGGCCGCAGCAGGATGCCGTTGACGAGGCTGAACATCGACGTGTTTGCGCCGATGCCGAGGCCGAGGGTGACGATCGCGAGCAGCGAGAAGCCCGGCGAGCGCAGGAGCTGGCGCGCGGCGAAGGCGATGTCCTTGCCCAGGCGCTCGAGCGCGCCCCAGCCGAAGGTGTCGCGCGCGTGCTCCTGCAGCGCCGCGGTGTTGCCGAAGCGGCGTTGGGCGGCGGCGCGGGCCTCGGTTGCGGAGAGGCCGTCGTCGGCGTATTCGGCCGCGCGCTGCTCGAGGTGGAAACGCATCTCCTCGGCCATTTCGGCTTCGGTGTCACGGCGGCGGAACAGGGTGCGGAGGCGGCGGCGCAGGTTCATGGGACGGCGGGCGGTCGGGGACGAAAGGAGGGTGGCGGGGCGGACGTCGCGTTGGGCGCTCAGGCGGTTTCGAGGACAAGGGTGATGATGGCGCTCATGCGCGCCCAGATCTCCTGTTCCTTTTCCAGCTGCTTCCGGCCGGACCGGGTGAGGGAATAGTATTTTGCGCGGCGGTTGTTCTGGGTCATGCGCCACTCGGCTTCGATCCAGCCCTTGTCCTCCATGCGGTAGAGCGACGGGTAGAGGGAGCCCTCATCGACCTGGAGCGCGCTCTTCGAGAGTTCCTCGAGGCGCTGGGTGATGCCCCAGCCGTGGAGTTCGCCGCGGCTGAGCACGCGGAGAATGAGGAGGTCGAGGGTGCCGGGGAGAAGTTCGTTTTTGTCGGCCATGGCAGCTTACCTAGATAATCTAAGGCAGCGCCGTCAAGTCTTTACCTAGATAATCTAAGTGAGCGGCCTGTTTGGCTCGGTCCACTGACCCCGCGTATGGTCCATGGGCTCGGCCTGCGGCCGTCGGCCCCGGTGGTCCGGCCGCAAAAGAGGCTGGGCGTTGGCGGCGGCGCGGGGTAGGGTGGAATCATGAACCGCAGGAATTTTCTCGCGCGGGCGAGCGTGGTGGCGGGAGTGGCGATGTGGCCGGAGACGGCGCGCGCGGCGACGGGGGACGAAACCAACGAGATCCAGGGCGTCGTGCGGGAGGTTTACCGGGTTTACTCCGTCACGCGGGATCCGGCGGCCTACCTCGCGTTGCTGGCGGACGGTTACGTGCTGCTGGAGAACGGGGAGATCATGACCGCCGCGCAGGACATCGCGGCGATGCCCAAGCTCGATGATGGCTCCAAGCGGACCGACGCCTTCGAGTTTCACCAAGTCAGGACGTCAGCGGACACGGCATGGGTCGTCTATTTCCTCCGCTCGGATTTCGAAGATGCCAAGAAAGGCGCTCGTCACCGCGATTACCTGGAGACCATGATCCTGCGGCGCGCCGGCAAGGGCTGGAAAGTCGCCCTCCTGCACTCGACGCGGATCGAGCCGGTGAAGAAGTAGCGGGCAAGGGCGCCCGACTAGGGGGTCAGGATTCTCAGTGCCTGGCGTAAATTTTGTGGAACAGGGGAAACCTGACCCCCTAGGCTCGACCCGTACCACACCGGTTCAGTCTCGACGCGACCGATTGGAACCGCCGTCATTCCGGTATGGTACCAAGCGGCAGTCGCAGGCGTCGGGTGGGGATCCTCCTGGCTTGGCTGGTTGGTGGGGGTGCTGTGTTGGTCGTGATGTGGGGCGTATTCAATTGGTTTGCGCAGCCCTCCGCGCTGCGCCGGTACAACGCCTTGGAACGGCGCCTCAGCGGGCAGCTCGCGGCTGTGACCAACGAGTTTCATGTGGGCTCGACCCCGGCGAGCGGGCTGCACGGGTTCGACCGCACCCGTGCCGAGATTGCCATGGCGCTCAATACCGCCCTGGCCAACCGGCAGTTCCTCGACCCCGGCGATCAGGCTCAGGCCCGGCTGCAGGAAATCGTTGATCGGATCGACCGCACGGGTGGTCGTGAATTGCGGACCGCGGAAGGCTGCCTGCGATTGTGGGCCGAGTTTGAGCAGAAGTTTCCTGATTCCCGGGACTATGCTTGGCTCACGCGGCTGCACGAATACCAGGAGGCCGGGGACATTGGCCGGCTCCCGGCGGCCGCACCGCGGGGCCCGTGAGCGTGGGCGGACCAAACAGGGCAGGTCGCGACCACTGACAGGAGCGGCCCGACCTCGGTTCGGCCCCTTCCGGCCGCTAAGCAACGCTCAGCACTCAACGCTCAACTTCCAACGTCCAACTTCCAACGCCCAGCATCGGCCCCCGTTCCCGTCATTCTGAGCCGTGCGAAGAATCCAGCGGACCACATACCACAGAGCCTGACCCGGATCGCTTGGTGCGCTCGACCCTTTGAGGCGGTTCATTTTCTCGCGCCGATCGCAAAATGCCATTCAGTAGCGGAATGGTGATGACGTGGATTTTTGTACCAACGGTTGTTGTGATGGTTGGGTTCCTTGTGGTCCTCATCATTGGCTGGGGACGCGTCAAGGCGCGGACATTAATCTCGTTAGCGGCCGAGCAGCTCCGTGCTGGGGATTTCAAAGGGGCTCGCCTGTCAGTGTTACTCGCGACTCGCTACGACGGGAGGGTATTGAAAGACGCCGGAGTGAAGGAATTCTATGAGCACATAGTGCTGGAACGGCACGATTTGTCCGCAGCGGAGCTTGCGAGGTTTGAACGTATTCCGGACGGTTGGCCGTCGACTTTTCCTGAGGTCGCTTGGCGTCACCCTCTTTCTAAGGTGCTGTTTTTCGGGATTATTGTGCTCGGTTTTATTGCTAAGTTCCTGGCGGCATTTTCGAGCAAGTGATCGGAACACGTCGGCTCAGCCCATGCGGGCGAATGCGGACGGGAGCGCAGAAGATGACATGGGGCGGGCAGTAAGGGCGCGAAGCGCCTACTGTCCGCGTATGAGTACCAATCATAAAACACAGACAGAGACCGGCGCTCGCGCCGAGGTAATCAAGCTCGGGTTGGACGTGCATGCCAGCTCGATTGTGGTGGTGAGGCAGATCGATGCGCAGGCCGCGCAGCCGGCGCAGCGTTTCACTCCGGAGCAGTTTCTGGGGTTCGCGCGCCGGCAGACCGAGCGGGCGCGGGCGGTGTACAGCTGCTACGAGGCGGGGCCCTTCGGTTACGTGCTGCACCGTCAGCTCGAGGCGTTGGGCGTGCGCAACCTGGTGGTGCGCCCGCGTGACTGGAGCAACTACGGCGAGAAGGTGAAGACCGACAATCGTGATGCCGCCGCCTTGTGCTCATGCCTCGATCGGTTCCTGGCCGGCAATCGCGGTGCGCTCGCCGTCGTGCGCGTGCCGAGCCCAACCGAAGAGGCCGCGCGCGCCATCGGACGCCAACGCCAGGCCTTGGCCAACGAACGGGTGCGCCTGACACTGCAAGGCAAGAGCGCCGCCTTGCTGCGCGGCTGCATGCTGCCGAAGGATTGGTGGGATCCGCGGGTGCTGGTGACGCTCGACGTACCGGTCGACCTCCTCGCGCAGTTGTCGGCGTGGCAGCGGGTGCTCGTCAGCATCGATGCCGAACTGCAGGCCTTGACCGTCCGCTTGCAGCAGGCGGCCCCCGCGGGTCTGCCCTCTGGATTGGGCCCGATGACCTGGGAGCTGCTCAGCCGGGAGATCGGTGACTGGCACCGCTTCCGCAATCGCCGGCAGGTCGCGAGCTACACTGGCCTGTGCCCGAGCGAGCACTCCTCTGGCCAAACTCGACTGCAGGGCAGCATCAACCGACACGGCAATCCCCGCGTGCGGCATCTGTTGATTGAGGCCGTGTGGCGGCTGCTCCAGTTCCAACCAAACTATCGCGCGATCGCCAAATGGTTGCCGTCACTGACCGCGCTGAAGATCAGCGGAGCGCGCAAAAAGAAGATCATCGTCGCCATCGCCCGACAACTGGCCGTCGACTTATGGCGCATCGCCACGGGCCGGACGACCGCCGCTGCCCTCGGCTTGCAGACCAACTGATTTTGGAGCGGCGGGCCGTCCGGACTGACCCCTGGGTGTGCTCCGCCACGCCCGTGTCGAAAGATTGGACGGCCCGTCACTCCTTCGCGCCACCTTGAATCGATCATGATGCGCTGCGCAGCCTCGTTACGCACGCGCGGATAGCAGGCTAAGGCCCGGTCGCTGACCGACGCCGATCGCGAAGGAGCCGCTTCAACCCTTCTCCATGCCCATCGCCTTCAAGCCACCCTGAAAAATTCTTGACCGTCTTCTCCCCATAGCAGGGGTTCAGGTCTTCTGTTTTTGCAGCCGTACTCGAGCTGAGCAGCGCCTCGCCAACGCCGATTAGGGCTTCGTTTCGACAATGTTTGGCTGCTTGGGCGCGTCGATTCGGTAGATGTCCATCGTCTTCCCGTTGAGCTGTGCGCCTCGGGCAATCCTTTGGAAACCGCATTTCGCGAGCACCCGCAGCGACGCCGCATTCGCGGGCTCGATGAAGGCGATGATGTGCGGTAGGTGCGCCACCTGGAACCCGTGGCGCACCGAGGCGGTGGCGGCTTCCGACGCCAGGCCCTGACCCCAGAACTTGGGAACGAAACGGTAACCGAGCTCATAGCCCTCCGGTGCGCCGGCTGGACAGCGCTCAAATCCGCAATAGCCGACAAACTCGCCGGACGCACGCAGGTGCAGGGCCCACTTACCCACCCGACCCTGGCGATAGCCGCGTTGAAACGCCGCGAGCACCTCGCGACTCGCCCCGCGATCGCGCGGGCCCTGCCAGGAATAGCGCATGACTTCCGGGTCGCCGAGCAGTCCGGCCAGCACATCCAAGTCATCCGCGACAAATTCACGGAAGACCAAACGCGGTGACTCGGGCAGCGCCGTCACTTCAGACCGCAGCTTCCTTCGTCAGCGCCAAGGCGAGTTCGCGCACGCCCTTCAAGTCCGTCTTGCCGGTGCCCAACATCGGGATCTTGTCCACCTTTCGCAGGATCTTCGGCACCCACAGGCTGGGCAGGCCGGACTCCAGGAGCTTCGAACGGATCTGCTCGATCGTGATCTCCTGCGTCGTGAGCAAGACGAGCGCCTCGCCCTTCGAAGGATCCGGTATGCCGGTGATGGCCACCACCGGACCGTCCGGTTGCTCCCAGCCGAACAGCTCGAGGATGCGCGTCTCGATCGTGCCGTGCGGCACCATTTCGCCGCCAATCTTGGAGAATCGCGACAGCCGGCCCTCGATGAAGAGGAATCCCTGGTCGTCGAATCGCCCGAGGTCGCCCGTGACAAACCAACCGCCGTCCCGAATCGCGCCCGCCGTCTTTTCCGGGTCCTTCAAATAGCCCGGGAACACATTGGCGCCCTTCAGCCAGAGCATGCCGGTTTCGTTCATCGGAAGCTCCACGCCGCTCTCCGGGTCGACGATGCGCGCCGTCATGCCCGGCATGAGGCGGCCCACGGAACCGGTGCGCTTGCCGAGCTGTTCCTCGGCGGTGGACGTCGTGACGGGCGGATTGTGCTGGTTGATGTTGGTCGCGGGCGTGGTTTCGGTGAGGCCGTAGCCCTGCAGGATCTCGATGCCGAACTGGCCGAGGAACGACTCGTACAAATCCATCGTCAGCTTTTCCGCGCCGGTCACCACGAGGTTAAGCGAGGCGAGTTCCTCCTTGGTCGCCTTCTTCAGGAAAGGCCGGACAAACGTCGGCGCCCCGAGCATCACGGTGGCCTTTTCCTGCTGGATTGCCTCCACGATCTTCTTGGTGTCGAGCGGACTCGGCACGGTGACCACCTTGCAACCGCGCAGCATTGGGTACCACAGCGTCACGGTGAAACCAAACGAGTGAAACACCGGGAGGCACGCCATGAGCACCGCGGTGTCAGGCAGGATGGAGAGCGAGGAGATCTGCGCGCAGTTGGCAAAAATGTTCCGGTGCGTGAGCACGACGCCCTTGGGTTCACCCGAGCTGCCACTCGTGAACAGGAGCGCGGCCTCCTCATTGTCGCCAACCTTGGGCAGGCCTAGCAGGTTGGCCACCCATTGGTTCGGCAGGACCCACGCGGCGAGCAGCCAGGGCAGAATGGCCTTCTTGCCGCCGGCCGCCTTGATCACGCGCTTGAGGTCGAGGGTGTTCTCGGGGAACGGGAAATTCGGGACCTTGGCCCGCATCGCGTCCGCCGTGATGACGGTGCGAATCTCGCCCAGCTTCAGCGACGCCTCGACGGCGGCCCTGCCAGCCGTGAAATTGAGGTTCACCGGCACCTTGCCCGCACACGCGACGGCGAGGTTCGCGATGTGCGCGCCCGCGCCCGGCGGCAGCACGATGCCGACGCGTTGCTCCGGCACGGTCTTGCGCAGGTGGCGGGACAGCGCCGCCGCCACCGCGAGCAACTGCGCGGCGGTCACTTCGCGGCGATCGGCCGTGCGGTCGACGAGTTCCACGTGACGCGGGCGCTTCGCGAGCGAGCGCACGATTTCGCGGCCCAGGTGGCGCTTGAGCATCGGGCGCTCCTGGAAGGCGAGCTCCCCCACGTCGAGCAGCGCCTTGCGCATGTGCGCGACGTCCGCACGTTCGCTGGCAATCGGCTCACCGAAAACCACGCAAACCGGCGTCGGCATCAGCCGCGGCGACTTCCACAGGTAGCGGTTGCCCGCGAACGAATAGATCGAGCCCCACAGGCCGTCGATGGCGGCCGGCACGACCGGCACGTGGGCCTTGCGCACGACGGTTTCGAAGCCGCGGCGCAGCTCCATCAGCTGGCCGGTGCGGGAAATCGCGCCCTCGGGAAAAATGCACACGAGCTCGCCCGCCTGCAGGGCGTCCCAGGCGAGGCGGATGCCCTTGAGGGGCTTGTTGGGGTTGACCGGGATGACGCCCGCCGCGCGGAACAGGAAGCGGACGAACCCGCTGCGCGCGAAACCCGCGAAAGCGACAAACCGCAACGGCCGCGGCGACGCAATCTGCAGCACCACCGCATCGACGTAAGACAGGTGGTTGCACAAGACCAGCGCGCCGCCGGTGGGGACGTTGTGCTGGCCGATTACCTTGACGCGGTAGAACACCCGGCCGACGAGGCGCATCACCGTGCAGGTGGTTTGGTGCGGCAGGTGGTAGAGCGCGTAGGCCAGCATGCCGAGCGTCACCGCCGCCATCAGGAAGAACTGCGCGCTCACCGGCCACGCGAGCGCGTGGTCGCTGGCCACGTAGCCGTAGATGGCCGCGGCCGCCATGCCCGCGAGGCTGTCGAGGAGGCTGACCCCCGCGAGGATGCGTCCACGGCGGTGGTCGCCCGCCTTCTCCTGAATGAACGCGTAGAGCGGCACCAGGAAGAAGCCGGTGGAAAAGCCCGTGGCAATCAGCAGCGCCGTGAATCGCGTGGTGCCCGGCGCCGTAAAACCCAGCGCAATCAAGGCCGCCGCCAGCATCGCCCCGCCGATCGGCGCGAGCCCCAAGTCCACGCCGCGCCGCGACAACAGTCCCGCGAGCAGGTTGCCCAGCATCGTGCCCACGCCGACCATGAGCAGCATCTTGCTGGAAGTCAGGGCGGCGTCGGGACCGCCGTGGGTCACCTCGTAGCCGACCTGCTGCAACAGCACCGTCGCGTAACCGCCGACGCCGTAGAAAAAGCAGATGCCCATCGTGGCGCGCCAGAGCGGCCGGGTTTTCCACACTTCGACCACGTCGCGAAAATGCCCGATCCACAGGCTCCACCGGAAAGGCTCATTGGAGTGCGACCGGGTGTGATCCGCCACTTGGAACTGCGCCCACGCGAAGACCGCCAATCCGGTCAGCACCCACGCCGTGTTCACCGCCGCGGTCCAGGGCTCTCCGCCCGATCCCAACCAGTGGGAGAACAGCGCCCCGCCGGCGAACGAGCCTACGAGGATGGCCGTGATGTTGAACATCTCCATGTAGCCCACCCACCGCGAGAGCCGCTGCGGGCCCACGTACTCGAGCAGGATGCCGCGTTTGGCGGGCGCGAGGACCGCGGTGTCCGCGGAGAGCAGGAAGAAGCACACCATCGCGCCGCCGAAGGACTTCATCCAGAGCGCCCCGACCAGCAGCAGCATGATGAAAATCTGCGCGATCAACGTGGCATTGAGCACCGTGCGCTTCGGGTAGCGATCCGACAACCACCCGCACACCGGACCAAACGTCACGTACGGCAACACCAACAACGCCGCGATGATCGCGAGCACCGGCTTGGGATCCTGACCCGTGGCGCGCGCCAGCTGCTGCGCGAGAGCGCCAAGCATCATCTTGGCGGCGCAGTCATTAAAAGTTTCCTGCGCTTGGGCCGTCAGCAGGGCCGCAAGCGAAGCGCGGGGGGATTTCATGCGGGGTGTGCGCTCGGAACGTGTGCAGCAACCCGCTTCAGCGCAAGACCTTCCTGCGAGGGGTCGCCGCTACGCGGCGCCCGGGCCCGGGGAACTGGGAGGCGTCCACCCGCGCAAGTCGCGAGCCAATACACCGAAGCCGTTCGGAAAGTCGTTCTCCAACCGGCGCAAATCGCCGTGGTGCCGGCTTACTTCAAAGACCGCCCGTTCCATCGCATGGGGCAACGAGGGGCGGTCCGTACCATACACCCGCCACTTGAGTTCCCGCCGCGTGTACGGGAGTCGCCCCGTGGATTGTCCGGTCATCCACGCGGACTCGGTGATCGAGGTGTCCCGCCCGCACAAGAGCCAGGCTTCGAGCGCCGGAACACACAAACCGACGGCCCGGAGCACGCGGTCGCGGCCCTGCGCCGGCGGCAGATTCCGCAGGGTCCGCCGGAATACTGCACGGAGCCGGCATACCCGGCAGTACGCGTGATGATAGCCGGGCGCCTCGTGCTCCGCCGTGTGTACCACCGAATCATCGGAATCCACCACGACCACCAGCCCATCGGCGCGGGTGTTGAAATGCAGGTGCCGCAAAACCGCGGGCAGCACAATCTCGACGGAAGGCCAGCCGCGCGCCCGCAGGGTTGGGGAAACCTGGTTGAAGCCCTTGCCCAACACGCCCCGCACCAACACGCGCAGGGCCGCCTCGTCGACCGGGGACTCGCTGAGGATCGCGATGTTCATCGCGATCCTCTCGGAAACCTGAAACTTGAAACCTGAAACCTGAAAAATGGACCTTTCCGGGCAAACTTTCCGGAATCCCGGATCGTGACAAGAATTGCAGCCATTTCAGGTTTCTGGTTTCTGGTTTCAGGCCTCAGGTTTCGCTTCGCTGTTTTCCGCGCTCTACTCCCCCGGCACGCCGCCCAGCACGCCGGTGTACCAAAGGTCGCCGAGGTGCGTTTCTTTCATCAACTCGAGCAAGTCCGTCCGCTCCGACAGGCGCGTGAAGCTCGCGGTCTGGCCGTGCTTGTGGGCGAGCACCACTTCCTCCGGGTGGTCCTTGAAGAGGTCGAGCAGGTAGGGTGAGTGCGTTGTCGTGATCACTTGGGCCGAACCCCGCTCCAAACCGGCGTCCTGCGGATGGCTCAACCGGTAGAGCGCATCCCGGACCTCGCGCAACATGCGCGGGTGAATGCCGCGGTCGGCCTCCTCCACGCACACGATGGACGGTGGCGCAGGCGCGTGCGCCAGCGTAAGGATCGCCAGCAAATACAGCGTGCCCTGCGACAGGCTGTCGGCGGCGATGGGTTCATGGCCACCGGCGAGTATGGCTGTGAGTTCAACACGGCCATCGCCCGTATCCCGGAAGTCGATCCCCGAATACTCGGGCAGGATCCGGCAGAAGTCCGCCACAAGGGCCGTCCATGCGGCCGACGCCTGCTCGCGCCGCAGGGCGAGGACCGCCGAGAGATTGCCCGCGTTTGAGGTGAGTTCCGCCCCGTCGGCCCGTTTCGCCGGCACCGCCATGGCATAATGATCAAAGAGGTAGGCCCGGATCCGCTGCAAACGCGCGCGCAACTCCGCCCACTGCCCCTCGCCCGCCAGGCCCGGCGGATGGTCCACCATGAGCAGGTTGCAAACGAGTTCGTCGGAATTGCACCCCAGCGTCACGCGCACGTCCTGAAAGGGCGGCGCAAAATGAAACTCGATTTGCGGTCCGTCGGGTCGCTGGCCGGCCAGCTCATGCGCGTGGACGACGGGCAAACCCGACAGGGTGCGCAGCCGCAGCAGCGCCTGGATCAGGCTCGTCTTGCCGCTCCCGTTCGGGCCGATGAACAGATTGAACGGCCCGAGCTGCACCGCCGCCGAGCGCAGGGCCTTGAAGTTCCGAAAGTGGACGGCGGAGATCACGACCTGAATGTGGTCAACTAGTCCAACGGGTGCAAGCGGCCTGAAATTGATTGGAACCGCGCCGACGGTGGCTACGGTACGCACCCGCCCACCCTACCCACCTCCGCGATGAATCTTTGCCTCCGCCCCACTGTTGCGTTGCTCCTCGCCGGCATGCTGCTCCCGGCGCTCCGCGCCGATGAGGCCGGCCTCAAGTGGTCCGGTTGGCACGCGATCGATGACCGTTTCAGCCTGGTGCGCATGCGCACGGCCCGGGACGACAATGACGGCGCCGGCTGGGGCGACGGGCAGCACCACTGGCGAGTTGAGATCAAGAACAACACGGCGCGGTCAACCTTCCGGGTTTCCCTCGAGTATCCGCGCTGGGTACCGCGGACCAAGGCGTGGGCTCCGGCGATCGAACCGACTCCGCCCGGGGTCGAAATCGAGCCGGGTGACGTTTACGAAACCACCGCGGTGAGCGAATCGAAAGGTAGTTTCGATTTTCGCTACCTGATCGTCCTGGTGCCAGCCGAAGGGAAGACGACGAAAACTCCCCGCAGCGCCGCGGGCTATGCCAATTCCCGATTCGAAACTGGTCCCATTCCCGAAAGCTCACTCGTCACCCAGGCGGCATTCGCGAAAGCGATGGCGGAGGAACGCAAGATCAGCGCGACGCCCGGCCCGGTCCCGGAGCCGGCTCCCGCGGCGAACACGCAACCCGCGATCGGGCCCTCGCACGCCGAGGCCGCCCCGGTCCCGGCCAGCCCACCCTCGCCCGCCCCGGCGGCCGTGCTTCCGGTCGCCCTGCCCGCCGCGCCCGCGGATCCCAGTTCGCTGCCTCCGGCATCGGTTGAGGGACTTGGGGCCGCGGAACGGGTCGCGCTCTGGCAGCAACGAGCCGCCCAAGGCGACGTGTCCGCCATGTTTGAACTCGGTCGCGCCTGCCGCATGGGCGAAGGCACACCCCGCGACCACGTCCTCGCCACTGAATGGTATCGCCAGGCCGCCAACCGCGGTTCGGCCGCGGCGATGACGAAACTCGGCTATGCCTACGACAGCGGACTCGGCGTGACGCGTGATGCCGACGCCGCCCTCGAGTGGTGGCGCAAGGCAGCCAGCCTGGGTGACGCCGACGCGACGGCCAAACTGGCCAAGCTGGGCGTGAAGCCCTGAAACTCGCAGAATGCGGACGTAGGCTACGTCCGCACCGCGAGAACCGCCGCAGTGCGGTGTTTTCTCAATAGGGGCCGCGAATGTGGGCGGCGACCGAGCGTTCGTAGTACGCGGCCAGCTTCACATGGCTTTCCGCGCCCAGCGGTGCGAGCACGGAGGCACGGGCGTTCGCCTGCGCCTGCGCCGGGTTGCGGGCCCCGGGAATCAACACGCTGACCGCCTCGAAATCCAGGCACCACCGCAGCGACATCTCCGCCATCGACATTCCGGAAGGCACGAGCGGCTTGAGTCCGTCGGCAAGCGCGACGCCTTTTTCGAACGGAATGCCCGCGAAGGTTTCGCCCACATTGAATTGCTGGCCGTCGCGGTTGAAATTCCGGTGGTCGTTGGCCGGAAACTTCGTTTGCGCCGTCATCTTGCCGCCCAGCAACCCGCTCGCCAGGGGCAGGCGCACGATCAGCGCCACGCCGTTGCGGCGCGCGAGGTCGAACAGCACGTGGATCGGCTTTTGGCGGAAAATATTGAAGATGATCTGCAGCGCGGCGCAGCCCGGTTGCTGGCAGCACCACAACGCCTCGTCCATCGCCTCGACGCTCGCGCCGTAGGCCTTGATCTTGCCCTCGCGCTTCAGCTCTTCACACCAGCCGAACACTTCGCCGCGCATCAGCACCTCGGGCGGAATGCAGTGAAACTGGGTCAGGTCCAGCGCATCCACGCCCAGCCGGCGCAGGGAATCCTCCGTGTGCCGGCGCACCAGTTCCCGCGTGTATTTGGGTGGCCAATCCGGATCACCCCGCCGGCCAAGTTTGGTGGCGACGAACACCCGATCGCCCGGTTCTGCCTCGCGCAGGAACTTCCCGATCAGGGTTTCGCTGCGGCCATCGCCATACACATCGGCCGTGTCGAAAAAAGTGGTGCCGCTTTCCCAAGCGGCGCGCAGCGTCGCCAGCGCGTCCGCATCGGTCACATCGCCCCACCCCGCCCCGAG
This sequence comes from Lacunisphaera sp., assembly GCA_044224295.1. Taxonomy (GTDB): domain Bacteria; phylum Verrucomicrobiota; class Verrucomicrobiia; order Opitutales; family Opitutaceae; genus Lacunisphaera. The sequence goes on from JBGAKQ010000011.1 coordinate 37,230, forward strand.
TTGCCAGGTCCCGAGGCCCACCTCGCTGACCAGTCGCCCCGTCTTGCCGAAGATGCGTGAGTTCATCGCCGCCACTGTTGGCGGAATCACGCCGGGCGCCAAGCGAAAGGTGGCGCCGCATGACTCGGCTCAGCTCGTCACGCTGTCATCCTGAGGCCGGCCATGAATCCAAGGAACTCGCGAACGAGAGCCGCCGCCCCCTGGATTCTTCGCATGGCTCAGAATGACGATCGGGAAATTCGGAAATCCAGATCGGCCCCCGCGCAAAGTCGCGGACCCAGCGACACGTTTACGCGTACGCCACTCCCGCGTGGTTGGCCGGGGCTTCCCGCACCGTTTCGAAGAAGTCCGCGAGTTCCGCCTCGCGGCCGAACTCCGGCGCCGCCTGCAGGAGGAGGCTTCGCAACTTTTCGCGGGCCCGGGCAATCCGGCTCTTCACGGTGCCGACATTCATCCCGAGGATCGCCGCGATTTCCTCATAGGAGAGATCGAGCGTGCCGCGCATGCTCAGGATCTCGCGATGCGAGCGATCGAGGCGCTCCATCGCCTCTGCGACCAGGCCGGCAAATTCACCGTGGATCGTTTCCTTGCGCGGGTCGGACACGCCGTCGGACAAAACCTCGGCAAACGACTGGGTGCTGCCCTCCGTGACCGGGCGGTCGATGGACAAGGTGTCGTGCCGGCGGCGGCGGAAGAAGTACCAGTACCGGTTGCGGGCGAGATTAAGGCCGATGCAATAAAGCCACGTCGCCAGCGACGCGTCGCCGCGGAAGTTCGCGAGGCCGCGGTGCGCGCGCACGAAGGTGTCCTGCGCGACCTCCTCGGCGTCGGCTTCGTTGTGAAGGGTCTGCTGCGCGAGGGCGCGGATGCGCGGATAGTACCGCTGGATGATTTCCGTGAAGGCGGCCTCGTCACCCGCCTTGCACCGTTTCACCAGTTCGGCGTCGTAGGCGGCTTCCGTTTGTTTGTCGGCTTTCGGGCCAACCGCCAGCGGGCTCTCTTTCGTTTCAATCGGACGTGAGCGGGCAGCTTGGGAGGAACGCATGGAGTCAGGGGGGGTGGATTTCCCCGCCAGTAACCTTATCCCGGGCCAGCTTGCGTCTTGCTTCCGTAACCTACGTGTCCCGAGCTGGAAGAAAAATAAAAGGGCCCCACCGGCTCCAACCACGACGGTCGGATCCGTTGCAAAATGCAACGCCGCGGCCCTGCCCCTTGCATTGTGCAGGCCGCCCGCGATCAGTTCTCGGGCGCCAACAGTTCGCCGATCTTCGCAGTCGCGATCTTCGTGAAGAATGCGGTGGGGTCCGGACGACCCAGCGTGCCGCCCAGCGTGACCGTTTCCCGCGTCCGCGCGTAGCCGAGTTCGTCCTTCGTGCCGTTGAGCAAGCGGAGCTTGCCAAGCAACTCCTCGATCTTGCCGCGCCCGGCGATGCTGAGCGAAGCCGCGAGGGGCTGCTCGAGCAGGGCCTTGTTGGGCACATGCGTGACGGTTCCCTTCCCGATCAGACGGATTTCCGGCGAGACCAAGCTGAAATCCTGCAGCGCCACATTGAGCGCCTCGTCGCGGGCGAGCTTCACGCTCAGCTGGTCGTAATTCAGTTCGCCAACGCTTTGGGCGAGCTGATCCACAAAGTATGCCTGGCCCGCGACCTTCTCCGCCGTCTTGGTCACCTTTTCGGATCCAAAGATCGAGCCGAGCACCGAGGCTCCCAATTCGACGGCCTTGGAAGTCATCGAGACCTTGCCCGTCGTGCGCTGGAGGCCGCGGAAGACTCCGGTCCGACTGGTGAGTTCGAAAGTACCGCGCGTCCGCTCGACCAAGCGATCAAGCGTTTCACCGTCCCCGGCAAACTGACCGGCCACCGCAAAGATTCCCTCCACCGTGGCCGGCTTTGCGGGATCGAGCGCCTTGAACAATTTGCCGGCGTCGAACTCCGTGAGCGAGAAGTCGCCCGTGAGTTCGTAGGGCCGCGGGCCCTTCGTGAAACTGATCAAGGCCTTCGCCGCCAGACGTCCCTTGTCGCCAAACGCAGCCTCGAGTTTTTGCAAGGTCACGTCCGCCGGTTCGATGACCAGCACGCCCGTCAGCCCGTTCATCGCCCAGTCGGTGCCACGCACGACGGACTTGATGTCGAGGTTGAGGCGACCCGTGACGCGCGACCAAACGGCGGTTGCGTCCGGAGCGGTTGCCGCCTTCGGGTCGACCGCCGGGGCGCCCGCTGCCGGATCCGTCGCGGGCTTTTCCGCGCCGCCGGCAAAAACGCCGAGCACCGCCAGCGCGTCGGCGAGTTCCATGTGTTCGCTCCGCAACGACCCGTCGATCGCGACACCGCGACCCGCGGGCACGACCTCGAGGGAAAAATTCAAATCCGAGCGCTCGCCGGACCGATCGAGCAGGAGCGGCGCCTGCACGCTGATGCGGCCGTTGGCCTGCGCCACGGCGCGCAGGCTCAGGTTGGCGATCGGGAGCACACCGCCGGCACCTTCGGCGACGAGGCCGTTGACCGTCACCCGGGCTTCCAGCTGGTTGGCGTTGCCAAGGACGGCGCGGACCTCGCCGCTCACGCGCCCGGCCGTCACCGGTTGCGCACCCGCAAACATCGGTTGCGAAGACAAAGCCGGCACGTCCACCGCAAACGTCATCGCGCCCTGCAAACCCGAGGTACCCTGCGTCGCGTCGCCCTTGGCGGTGAGCAACGACGCACCCGCCGCCGTTCGGATGGCAATCTCGCCCGACTCAAGCCGCGCGACCGGGCCGTTGACCTCAAGGCGCGGCCGGGCCTCGATCGCCAGCCCCGTCAGCATCGGCCGGCCGCCGGTCGCTACGGAAACGCCCGACAACTTCACCGGCGCCGGTGAGCGCATGATCACCTTCGCGCCCTCGACGGAAACAATGAATTCGCCCTGGGCCACGGCTCCTCCCAGTTTCAAACCCGGGCGGACCGCCGGCAGCGCAGCCAGCGGAAATTGCCCCACCGCAATCTTGGCCAGATCCACCGGCCCGGTGGCGCCGGCGACTTCAGCCTGACGGGTGCCGAGGTTGAAGGCAAAAGGCCGCAACGCCGTTGCCTTGAAGAGGTCGGTGCCCGCGGGGTCCGTCACACTTGCCTGCAAGCGTCGCACCTCCAGGTGCGGCCCCGCGATCGTGAGATCCGCCTCGCCCGCCGCCTTGATCCGGCCCAGCGGCAGCCACGGCGCAACGAGCGTGGGCAGGTCGGCTTGATAGGTCGCCGCCACGGTGACCGCGGGATCCGCGACCACCGGGACCGTCACGTTCGCCTGCGCCGCCAAACGGTCGCCCGCGGGGGTCGCCAGGGAAAACTCCTTCACCGTGGCCTGAAGTTCCTTGCCGGTCAGCACGGCCTCGAAACCCAGGTTGATGTCGCCTTTCGTCAGCAAGGGCGCGCCGGCCTGAACCACGGTGAGACCGTTCACATGGAGCGGCTGGGCCGTTTTCACGCGGAGCAGGTCGGGTTCCCCCGTCAGGGCCAGCTGGCCGGTGATTGTGCCGCCGGAAACATCAAGTCCCTTCACAAACGGCCGGACCCACGCCAACGGCAATCCATGGAGCGTAAGCGTGAGCGCCTCCCCCGTCTCGGAATCGCCCAACTGCAACCGATGGGCCTTGAAATTGATTTCGGCGGCGCGCGCCGCGGACAACTCGAACACCGGCTGCTCCCCGGCAACGGCCAGCGTCAGGTGATTCAGCCGGGCGAGTCCGTCGGCGCCGGCCACGTCGAACTTGGCGACCGTTTTCACGGCGCCGATGGCGCGCCACGCGGGATCAATGGTCTCCAGGCGACGCACCTGCGTTTCAACCGCGCCTTGCAGGCTGCCCGCGGCCTTCACCGGGTCGAACGTGAACCGGCCCTCGCCGCGCGCGTCAAAGTCGGGCAAGGGTGCGCCCAGGAAAAATGGCTCGAGCTGCGCCGTCCGCGCGAGCAGGCGCCAATCCCCGCGGTAGTCATGGGCCCCCGTTGGCAACAGGGCTTCCACCCCGATCAGGTTTTCCGCCTTGCCGCCGAGCAACGTGTCCACGCTCAACGAGTATTTCTCGCCCTCGGCCACGCGGGCGAGGTTGGCCTCGATCTTCAGCTGCTGCTGGCCCGCGAGCTTGGCGCCCTCGGCGTTGACGATCGCGGTGAGGCCCACGCGGTCAAAGGTCCGGTTCGTGGACTGGCGCGCCTGCAACCTGACTTCCGTGCGCAGGGTCGTGACCCGGGCACTGGCGTCAGGATTGTTGAGGAACGCGGCGAGCACCAATTCGCCCTCCTGCCCGGGGGCGAACCTGCCGCCGGTGACCCGGAAGTCCGCGGGCACGGCGATCCCGGGTTTCGGCCCGGGCAGCAGCACGCGGCCCTTCAAGTCGCAATCCCCCAGCGTGATTGCCACCGGCAACTCCCGCTGGGCGAGCATGCCGGGCGCCGCCGCCGGCGCGCCCGCCGCCGCGGCGCCGGTCTTCTCCGGCGACCAACGGCTGGCATCGAGCAACAATCCTTGCCCACGCACCTGCGTCAGCACGAGGTGACGGCGCAGCAGCAATTGCCACAAGGAATAACCGGCCTCGATCTGGTCCGCTTGGACGGTGAGTCCGCCCCGGCTGGCCTTGAGGCCGGCGAGGCGGACCTCCGAGAAACCCGCGCTCACCGTGGCAACATCGAGCTTGAGGCCCGGCAGCCGCTGCGCCGCGCGCAACACGGCCCAGCGTTGCACGGCGGGCATGAGCGCCACCCCAATCGCGACGCCCACGATCCCGGCCAAAACAAGGGCGGCAATGAGCAGCAGGCGGAGCAGCTTCATGAGTGGATCCGGGTTGCGACAGATTCGAGGGAGGAAAGTGCCTGCCGGGCAGGCACGACTCTCAACGTCGGGCGCCTACTCTTCAACGTCCAACCCTTCACGGCAACGTCGCGGGGCCGGAACGCCGTCGGAGGCGCGGCGGACGCTGGGCATGACCGGCAAAAGCCTTACGGCTTCGGCCAGGGGAGCTCGGCGCTGGGCCGCAGCTCGTCGCTGAGACCCATCGCGCGGCGCACATTGGCCACGGCCACGTTGTAGCTGTAGTAAGCCTGCAGTTGGTTGAGGCGGGCGGTCGTCAGGTCGACCTGCGAGGTCAGCACATCCAATTGGGTCGCCGTGCCCGCACCGAAGCGCGCGTTGGCGAGGCGAACGGCCTCCTCGGCCTGCTCCACCACCCGCTTCGAAGCCTCGGCGAGTTCGGTCGACTGTTGGTAGGTGGAAATCGCGCGGCGGACATCGACATCGACGCCCAGCTGGGCCTCGGCCACCGCGAGCTTGGTTTGTTCAAGCTGCGAGCGGGCCTGGATCTCGCGACCCTTCGTGGCGCGGCCATTGAAGATTTCCCAGGAAGACTGCAGGCCAACCGTCCAGCCATCGCGGGCGTTGGACAGGCTGCTGGAGCCCGTGGAGTTCATGCGCCAGTCATAGGCGCCGAAGGCCGAAACCCGCGGAAGGTAACCCGCGCGGGCAATCGTGATGCCCTTTTCCGCGGCGTCCTGAAGCTTCAGGAGGCGCTGCAGGTCGGGCCGGTTCTCGCGGGCCGAGACCAGGGCCGCCCGCAGTTCGAAGCTGACCGGGTGAAACTCCAGGGTGCCGAGAAACTCGGGAATCTTGGTGACCTGCTGGTTGTTCGTGTTGACGAAGCCCAGCGACTGGCGGAGTTCCTCGACGGCGAGGCGATGGTCGTTGCGCGCGGTGATGAGCGCCGGCTGGGCGTTCGCGAGGGCAACCTCGGCGCGCAGCACCTCAAAGTTCGAAACGGTGCCAACCTCGAAGCGATTCTTCACGTCCTGCAGCTGGCGCTGGAGCAACTCAATGTTCTGCTCCTGCACCTTGATGCGCTCGCGGCTCACGAGCACTGTGTAGAAGCGCGTGCGGACCTGCAGCAGGGCGTCGTTGATCACGGCCTTCAGCGACAGGATCGCCGCGTCGAGCGCGAGTTGCTGAGCCTGCACGCTGGCCTGCACGCCGCCGCCGGCGTAAAGGACCTGGCGCGCGGTGATGTTGACGGACCAGGCGTGGTCGCGGCCGTTGCTGGAGATCTCGGTGTCGTTGCGCTGGTAGCCGCCGGAGGCGCTGACGTCCGGGAGCTGCGACGAGCGCACCTCGAGCACGATGCCTTCCTGCTGGCGGATGCGCTCCTTCGCCTGGCGGATCGCGAAGTTGTTATCCAGGGCGAAGCCGAGGGCGTACGGAAGGTCGAGGCCCTCGGGCACGGCGAACTCGGGATCGGGCTTGCCGTCGTTGATCTGGGCGACGACCGGCACGGTCGCGAGCAAGCTCGCTCCCACAAGGATGAGGCTGGGCAGACGCATAAGGGACTTCATGGAATCGGAGGGGAAGTTATTTGGCAAGGGCGGGCTCGGCGTGGGCCGGCACGGCGGCGGCCGCGCGGGCGCGGGCCTTGGAGTGGTCGCGGGCGATCAGCATGTAGAACGCCGGGACGACATAGAGGGTGAAGACCGTGCCGACGGCCATGCCGACGACGAGGACCCAACCAATCGAGTTACGGGCAGCGGCGCCCGGGCCGGTCACGAAGATCAGCATGATGTGGCCGAACACGGTGGCGGCGGACGTCATCAACACCGGCCGGAGCCGGGTCGCGGCGGCGCGGCGAATCGCGTCAGCCTTGGCGACGCCCTGTTCCTGCAGGGTGTTCGCAAACTCGACGATAAGGATGCCGTTCTTCGCGATGAGGCCCACGAGCGTGATCAAGCCGATCTGCGAGTAGATGTTGAGCGAGGTCTTCCAGAGGAAGATCGGCACCATCGCACCCACCAGCGCCAGCGGCACGGAGCCGAGGAGGATGATGAACGGATCGCGGAAGCTGTTGAACTGCGCCGCGAGGACCAGGAAGATCAGCACCAGCGCGAGCACGGCCGCAGACCAAAGGGCGTTGCCTTCGTTGCGCAGCTGGCGCGACTGGCCGCCGTAGTCGATCGTGTAACCGGCCGGCAGGATTTCCGCGGCCTTCGCCTCGAGCTTCTTGAGCGCGCCGTCGATGCTCGGGCCGACGCCCGTGATCTTGACGGAGTTAAGCTGCTGGAAGCGGTTCAGCGTGCGCGGTTGCACGGTCTCCTTGAGGGTCGCAATGGTGGACAGCGGGATGAGCTGACCGTTCGGGCCGCGCACATGGTAGTCGAGCAGCTGCGCCGCGTTGAGGCGCTGGCCGCGCTCGACCTGCGGGATGACGCGATAGCTGCGGCCGTCGTTGACGAAGCGATTCACGTAACCGCCGCCGAGCATGGACCCGAGGTCGCGGGCGACCGCGCTGAGGTTAAGGCCCATCGAGGCCACCTTGTCCTTGTCGATCTCGATCTCCACCTGCGGGACGTCGAACTTGAGGTCGGTGTCCGCGAAATAGAAGGTCGGGGCACCGCCGCCGGCGTTCGCCTCGGTGTTGGCGTAGAGCGCCAGCTGTTGGGCGAACTCGAGCATTTCCTTGTGGTCCGCGGTCGAGCGGATGACGAACTCGATCGGCATCGAACCGCCGGAGGGCAGCGGGTCGGGCGTCGTGATGACGACGTTCATGCCGGGGATCGCGGCCGCCGGGGCCTGGAGGGACTGCTCGATCTCGAGGGACGAGCGTTTGCGCTGGGACCACGGCTTCAGGATGATGCCGAAGAAACCGAAGCGGGTGCTCGTGAGTTGGAACGAGTTTTCGTACTCGGGCACGCTCTCAAACATCTTCTGCACTTCCTTCGCGTAGATGACGTTCTGGTCGATCGTGGAGGTCGGCGACGGCAGCAGGAGGCTGAACACCACGCCCTGGTCCTCCTTTGGGGCCAGCTCGCGCTGCGCCATCATGAAGAACGGCACCAGGAGCAGCGTGAACAGGACGGCGCCCGTGATCGTCACCGGCACCCAGCCGAGGCTCGCGCCCACGATGCGCTCATAGCGATTGCGCACGCGGTCGAAGAGGTGATTGATCCGGCCACTGAGGCCCTGGTCCTCCTGTTCGTGATTCTTCAGCAGGTGGGCGCTCATCATCGGCGAGAGCGTCAGGGCGACGAAACCCGAGACCGCCACGGCGCCGGCGAGCGTCATGGCAAACTCGCGGAAGAGCGCGCCGGTGAGGCCGCCCTGGAACGCGATCGGCGCGTACACGGCCGCGAGCGTGATGGTCATTGAGATGACCGGGCCGACGAGTTCGCGTGCCCCGAGGATGGCCGCCTCCGTTGGCGTATGGCCCTCGCGGATGTGACGCTCGATGTTTTCGACGACGACGATCGCGTCGTCGACGACGATACCGACCGCCAGCACGATCGCAAGCAGCGTGAGGAGATTGATGGTGAATCCGAACGCCAGCATCAGGGCCATGGCGCCAATGAGCGACAGCGGCATCGCCACGATCGGGATGAGCACCGAGCGGATTGAGCCCATGAACAGGAAGATCACGACCATCACGATGAGCAGCGTCTCGGTCAGCGTCTTCACGATTTCGCTCAGGGCGTCCTCGATGTACTTGCTGGCGTCATACGCGATCAGGCCCTCGAGGCCCGCCGGGAGGCTGCGTTGCACGTCGGGCATCGCGGCGCGGACACGCTGGATGACCTCGACGGTGCTCTCGGTGGGCAGCACCCAGATGCCCATGAAGGTGGCGGTCTTGCCGCCGAACTTGACCTCCTCGTCATAGCTCTCGGCGCCCAGGACGACGTCGGCCACGTCCGCCAGGCGGATGATGGTGCCGTTCTTCTCGGAGACGACGAGCTGGCGGAATTCGTCGACGTTCTTCAGGTCGGTGTTGGCGACCAGGGAGACGCTGAGCATGGAGCCCTTGGTCGAGCCGACCGCGGCCAGCGCGTTGTTCGCCTGGAGCGCGGCGCGCACCTCGGCGGGGCTCAGGTTGTGGGCGGCGAGTTCCTCGGGCTTGAGCCAGATGCGCATCGCGAACACACGGCCGCCGAGCACGTCGGCCTTCTGCACGCCCTTGATGGCGGAGAGGCGCGGCTGCACCATGCGGTTCAGGTAGTCCGTGATCTGGTTCTGGTCGAGCTTGTCGGAGTAGAAGCTCAGGTACATCGACGCGAACTGGTTGTCGCTGGTCTCGACGCTGATCGACGGCGCCTCCGACTCGGGCGGCAATTCGCCGCGCACCTGGTCGATCTTGGAGCTGATCTGCGCGAGGGCGGCGTTCGTGTCGTAGTTGAGCCGCAGGTAAACCTTGATGGAGCTGAAGCCCGCGCGGCTCTCGGACTCGATGTAATCGATGCCGTCGGCGCTGGCGATGACGCGTTCGAGCTGCGTGGTGATGTAGCCGCGCACGGTGTCGGCGCTGGCGCCGAAATACACGGTCGAGACGTTGACCACGGCGCTGTCACTGCGCGGGTACTGGCGGGTGTTCAGCTTGAAGTAGGACACCAGTCCCACGACGAGGATGACGATGTTCACCACCAGCGCGATGACGGGCTTGCGGATGAACAGGTCGGTAAAGCTTTTCGATAGCATGAGGGAATCCTCCGGCGAGCGCGGGGCTCAGGTGTTGGCGGGCTTCGGGGAGGCGCTGCTGCCGGGCTGGGCGACGTTGTTCACCTGCACCGGGACGGCGTTGCGGAGCTTGAAGACGCCGGAGCTCACGACGGTTTCGCCGTGCTTGACGCCCTCCGTGATGGCGACGAGGTCGCCGCGCGTCGCGCCGAGTTTCACGAACTGCTGGCGGACGCCAAGGTACTCGTGGCCGTCCTTGTCCTTCATCTTTTCAACAATGAACACGGAGTTGCCGTAGGAGGCATAGGCGATCGCGGTCGCCGGGACCACGACGCTCGGGGCGCGCTGGGCCAACTCGACGTCCACCCGGGCAAACATGCCGGCACGGAGCAGTTCCTTCGGGTTCGCGAGGGTCGCCTGGACCGCGACGTTGCGCGTCGCGGCATCGACCTCGGAGTTGATGGCGGTGATCTCGCCCTTGAAGGGCTCGGACTCAAACGCGTCGATCGTGATGTCGACCTTCTGACCGAGACTGAGGTCCGGCAGCTGGCGCTGCGGCACGGTGAAGTTCACATAAATCGGGTCGAGCTTCTGCAGCGGCAGGAGCGGCTGGCCGCGGCCGACGAACTGGCCGACGTTGACCTGGCGGATGCCAATCCGGCCGTCGAACGGCGCGCGGACCTGCTTCTTCGCGATCTGGGCCTTGATTGCGGCGATCTCCGCCTGCACCTGCTTGAGGGAAGCTTCCGCGGCGTCGTATTCCGACCGGGAGGAAGTCTTGTTCGCCCACAGGTCCTTGGCGCGGTCGTAGTTGATCTGCGCGAGGTTGCCGCGCGCCTCGGCGGCGGCGAGCTGGGCGGCCTCGACCTTGGTGTCGAGTTCGACCAGGAGATCGCCCGCCTTGACGGCGGTGCCGCTCTCCACGGCGATCGTGGCGACGATGCCGTCGGCGTCGGCGCTGAGCATGGCGCCCTGCACCGGGGCCAGCGTGCCGATGGCCTTCAGGTAGGTGTGCCAGTCGGCGGCGCGCGCTTCAATGGTGGTGACCGCGCTCGGCGGCGGCACGTGGCTGACCGAGCTCATTTGCTTGATCTGGGCGGCTTTCGTCGCACCGAGGACGAGGACAACCAGGATGAAAGCGCCGATGGCGATGAGGAACTTCTTGAACATGGGAGGAGGGCGTTGGCGTGGGTTAAATGAAAATCAGGTGACGGCAGCCGGGGTGGCGCGGGCGGGATTCAAGGCGGCCGCCTGCTGCTGGATCTTCACGAGGAGGCTGACGAGCGTCTTGCGCTCCGCTTCCGTGAGGGTGCCCATGATGGCCGCGATTGCCTTGAAGTGGCCGGGCAGGAATTCCTGCATGAAGCGCTCGGCGCGGGCCGTCAGGCGGACGGACATCATGCGGCGGTCATTGGGATCCGGCTCGCGCTTCACGAACCCGTCACGTTCCAAGGTATCGATCAGGCCGGTCATCGTGGCTCGCGTGACGCCGGCGGCGTCCGCCAGTTCGGCCGGCGTGCGCGGTCCCGGAACACATTCATCCGCGCCCAGCAGTTTCGCGGCACGCGGCTGAACGCTGCGCCAAAGGAGCATCAGCACGCCGAAGCGGCCGTGGGAAATGTTGTGGCCCGCCAGGCTGCGATCGGACACCGCGAACACCTCGTCACTCGTATGCAGCAGGTGCAGGAATGCTTCCGCGGCCGACGGATCCAAGTCGGGAAACTCGCGCGCCGCCTCCAAGAGGCATTCGTAGCGCGGCAGGTCCTTGAGCAGTAGATGAGGCATGTCGAGAGGGCGTCGGAAAATTCGTGAGGAGGCTGAAAGTTAGCCACCTAACGATTTTTGCAAGAGCCCTTTTGTGAAACTAGCCGAAAGGCTAGGAACTGTATCCATAAACGAAAAAGCCGGCCCGAAGGCCGGCTTAAGTCGTTTTCAAACCGAAGCTAAAGAGACAACTGCTGAAAGTCTTCGACCCTCAACTCTCAGCCCTCATCTCTGAAACAGCCCGGTCAGAGCGCCCGCGCCGCCGCGACGACCGCCTCGGCGGTAATGCCGAGTTCCTTCATCGCAATGTTACCCGGGGCGCTGAGGCCGAAGCGGTCGATGCCGACCACTTTTCCGTCCAAGCCCACGTACTTGCTCCACAAGCCGGTGACGCCCGCCTCGATCGCGACGCGCTTGCGGCACGACAGCGGGAGGACGGAATCGCGATACTCCTTCGGCTGCGCGTCGAAGCGCAGGAACGACGGCATCGACACGACGCGCGCTCCCCCACCCAACTGCTTCGCCGCCGCGACCGCCCACTGCAGTTCGCTGCCGGAAGCCAGCAGGATGTGCGTGAGGGCGCCGGTCTCCTTGACGGCGACATAGCCGCCCTTCAGGACGCCGTTGCGGCGATCCGCGACGGAAATCTCGTTTAGCATCGGCACCGCCTGGCGCGTGAGCGACAGCAGCGTCGGGCCATCCACGCGTTCCAGCGCCGCGGCGAAAGCGCCCGCCGTTTCCTCGGGATCCGCCGGACGGATCACGTCGAGATTCGGGATGACGCGGAGACCGGAAACCGTTTCCACTGGCTGGTGCGTCGGACCATCTTCACCGACGCCGATCGAGTCGTGCGTGTAAATATAAACCACCGGCAGCTTCGACAGCGCCGCGAGGCGCATCGAGGGACGCGAGTAATCGGCAAACACAAGGAACGTCGCGCAAGAGGCGCGGAAGATGCCGTCGTAGGCGACGCCGTTGCTAATCGCGGCCATCGCGTGCTCGCGAATGCCATAGCGCAGGTTGCGACCGCCGCGGTTGGCCTTGTCGAAATCCTTGTCGGCCGCGATGTAGTTCAGCGTCGACCCGTGCAAGTCCGCCGATCCCGAGATCAACAGCGGGAGCGCCGCGGCCACGGGTTGCAGCACGTCCTTGCCCGCCGCGCGCGTCGCAAGTTTGGCGTCCGCGGCGAACGCCGGGATCTTCTCAAGCAAGGCGGAAGCCACCGGCGCGGTGCCGGCGCTGTCGAGCAGCGCGGCCTTGTCCGGATGCGCCTCGCGCCAGGCATTGTAGGCCTTCTTCCACTTCGCGTAGCCGCGCTTGAGGCGCTTTTTGTGGTCGGCGAAATAAGCGCGCACCTGCTCGCTCACGAAGAAATGGTCAGCCGGGAGCCCGAGGCCCTTGCGCGCCGCGTCCGCAAACTTGGCACCGCCTTCACCGTGGCCCTTGGAGGTGCCCTGCACTTCCGGGATGCCCTTGCCGATGATCGTCTTCGCGATGATCAGCTGCGGGCGACCGCTCTTGGCCTTCTTGGCCTTGTTGATCGCCTTCAGGATCGCGGCCAGGTCATGGCCGTCCGTGAGCGTCTGCACGTCCCAGTTCATCGCCTTGAAACGCAGCGCGGTGTTCTCGCTCTGCGTCTTGTCGGCCATGGCGTCGAGGGTGACGTCGTTCGAGTCGTAGATGAGGATCAGGTTGTCGAGGCCCTGGTGGCCCGCGAACTCGACCGCTTCCATCGCGACGCCTTCCTGCATGCAGCCGTCGCCCGCGAGGCAGATGACGTGGTGGTTGAAAATTTCGTGGCCCGGCGCGTTGAAGCGCGCGGCGGCCATCAGGCCGGACATCGCCAGGCCGACGGCATTGCCGATGCCTTGGCCAAGCGGGCCGGTGGTGCACTCAACGCCCGGCGTCTCATGAAACTCCGGGTGGCCGGGCGTCTTGCTGTGCAGGACGCGGAAGTTCTTCACGGCCTCCAGCGACAGGTCGTAGCCGCTCAGGTGCAGCCAGCTGTAGAGGAACATCGAGCCGTGGCCCGCGGACAGCACGAAGCGGTCGCGATTCAGCCAGCGCGGCTCGTCGGGATTGTGGACGAGGGCATGCCCATAGAGGACGGCGCCAATCTCGGCGGCGCCGAGCGGGAGGCCGAGGTGGCCGGAGGAGCACTTGTGGACGGCGTCAATGGCAAGGCCGCGGGCCTGGTTGGCAGCTTGGGCGAGGATCTCAGTCTGGAGTTTCATTGGAAAGTCGTGGGAGGGGACGAGTGAACGATCATTTACGCCCGGCCCGAAGAACGTGCAAAGCCCAATTTTTGGCATAAAAAGACGGCACCGCCGGGAGCTTGTCATTCTGAGCCGCGCGAAGAATCCAGGCGCAACCGCTGACGTTGGCGTGCGCCGCTGGATCCTTCGCAAGGCTCAGGATGACGGAGATGGCGATGGCCCGTGCCTGCCCACAAAAAAAGCGAGCCTCGCGGCTCGCTTTTGGAAATCGACTGGTTGGAAAATTCAGGCCTTCGCGGCCGGGGCTTCGGCGTCGAAGCGCTTTTCCTTAACCGCCATGGCGGCCTTACCGGAGCGATCGCGCAGGTAGTAGAGACGGGCCTTGCCCGGCTCGGAATCGCGCTCGACCTCGATCTTCTCGAGGTTCGGGGAGCTGAGCGGGAACACGCGCTCGACACCCTCGCCGTAGCTGATGCGGCGCACGGTGAAGGTCTCGTGGATGCCGGTGCCCTTGTGGGCAATCACGACGCCGGCGAAAACCTGGACGCGCTCCTTGTCACCTTCGCGGACCTTGGTGTGGACGCGGACGCCGTCGCCGACTTTGAACGGGGCGACGTTGTGCTTCACCTGGGCGGCGGTGATATCTTTGATGATCTGGTTCATGGCTGAGTTATTTGAGTAAATCGGGTCGGACCTGCTGCGTTTTTTCCACCTGCCGCGCGTGCCGCCACTTGTCGATTTCGCCGTGGTTGCCCGAGAGGAGCACTTCCGGCACGGACATGCCGCGATAAACGGCGGGACGCGTGTACTGAGGAAAGTCGAGCAACTTGCTGGTGAAGCTTTCCGTCGTCAATGACTTTTCCTCTCCCAAAACACCGGGGATAAACCGCGCCAGCGCGTCGATCACCACCGCCGCCGCAAGTGTGCCGTTGGTAAGCACATAATCCCCGATACTGATCTCCTGATCGATGATTTTTTCGCGGATCCGCTGGTCGATTCCCTCGTAATGGCCGCTCAGCATCACCAAGTGCTTCTGCTGGGAGAGTTCCAAGGCCAGCGCCGGGGAAAGCGGTGTCCCGTCAGGGGTGAGGTAAATGCGCCGACAGCCGGCGGTCTGCAGCTGCTCGATGGCGTCAAAAACGGGCTCGCACTTCAAAACCATCCCCGCCCCGCCCCCAAACGGACGGTCATCGGTCGTGGCGTGCTTGTCTTTCGCCCAGTCGCGCAGGTTGTGAACCTTGACATCCAGGAGCTTCGCTTCCTGCGCGCGGCCGAGCATGCTCTCGGATAGAAATCCGTCGAGCATCGCGGGAAAAAGCGTCAGGACGTCGATGCGCATGGGAGAAGATTCTTACACCAAGGTCGCCAAGACCGCCAAGGTCGGAAATGAAAAGGCCCCGGAACGCTCCGAGGCCTGCTGAGCATGGGGCGCTTCGCGCCCTTTGCGTCCTGGGTGTCGACCTTAGGCCGTGGCGGCCGCGGCGCGCTTGGCGCGCTTGATCATCGAGTGCATGGTCGCGGTGGGCTTGGCGCCCTTCGAGACCCAGTAGTCGACGCGGTCGAGCTTGATGGTCAGCGGGTTGCCCTTGGCGCGCGGGTTGTAGGCGCCGATCTGCTCGACGGCGTCGCCATCGCGGCGGGAACGCTCCTCGGCGACGACCACACGATAGTGCGGCTCGTTCTTGGTGCCGACGCGGGAAAGACGGATTTTGAGTGCCATTGATTGTAGCTGGTTACTTACGGGAGACGTAATTCGGTTTGGAAAAGGGGCAGAATGGACGGGACAACTTTGCCCTTGTCAAGCCCCCAGTGCCACCGCTCCATCCGACCCTTAACGCACCCATTTTTATGCTCAAAGCCGGTATCGTCGGTCTCCCCAATGTGGGCAAGTCCACCCTCTTTAACGCCCTGACCCGCAGCCGCAAGGCCGAGGCGGCCAATTACCCGTTCTGCACCATCGACCCGAACGTCGGCGTCGTCACGGTCCCGGATGACCGGCTCGCCGTCCTGCAGAAAATCGCCAAGACCCAGGTGGTCATCCCGGCGGCGATCGAGTTTGTCGACATCGCCGGCCTCGTCGCCGGCGCGAGCAAGGGCGAAGGCCTCGGCAACCAGTTCCTCGCGAACATCCGCGAAGTCGACGCGATCGTGCAGGTCGTGCGCTGCTTTGAGGACAGTGACGTCGTCCACACGATGGGCGGCGTGGACCCGGTGCGCGACATCGAGGTCATCACGACCGAGCTCGTGCTCGCCGATATGGATGCCGTCAGCAAGCGCCTGACCAAGACCCAAAAGGCCGCTAAGGCCGGCGACAAGGAGGCGCAGGCCGAACTCGCGCTCCTCAACAAACTCGAGCCGCACCTGAATGCCGGCAAGACCGCGAACACGCTGCCCGCAACCGACGACGAGAAGGCGTTGATGAAGCTCCTGCAATTGCTCACCGCCAAGCCGGTGCTGTTCGCGTGCAACGTCGCCGAGTCCGATCTGGCCAACGCCGAGCAAAACCCGTTCGTGCAAAAAGTCGCCGAGTACGTGCGCACCCACCACGACGCGGCCTACGTGCCGATCAGCGCCAAGATCGAGGCGGAACTCATCGACCTCCCACCCGAGGAGGCGAAAGCGTTCCTCAAGGACCTCGGCGTCGACGACTCCGGTGTATCCTCCCTGATCCGCGGTGCGTACGCGCTGCTTGGGCTGCAGACCTACTTCACGGCCGGTGAAAAGGAAGTGCGCGCCTGGACGATCAAAAAAGGCTGGAAGGCTCCGCAGGCCGCCGGCGTGATCCACACGGATTTCGAAAAGGGCTTCATCAAGGCCGAGGTCGTGAGCTACGAAGACCTGGCCCGCCTTGGCTCGGTGGCCGCCGCCCGCGATGCCGGCAAATACCGATTGGAAGGCAAGGAGTATATCTTCCACGACGGCGACGTCGCCCTCTTCCGGTTCAATAACTGAGCCGCAAACGCCCTTCAGCCGGCTCGTCCGCGGGTGGGAGTTGGCAAAGAGATGTGAAAACGAGAGACCGGCTGGCCCAGTGCCACTCGGCCTTTCGCTTGATGTTGCAAGTCCGAGGTTAGGGCATTTACCTCAGTCCGGATGCATCCGAACCGAACCCATGCCTCTCGGCGCCCGGCTTTGCCCTGGCGGGTTTTGTTTCTTTTGCTCGGTTTCTGCGTCGGACTGCTCACGGCGCACGGACAAACGCTGTATTGGGACATCAACGGCACGACGGCGGGCGCCGGCGGCGCGACTCCGACCGGCACATGGAACACGGCCGGCGCGACAAATTGGAATTCTTTGGCTGATGGCACCGGCGCAGTCGCCAATTGGACCGCGGGACGAAACGCGGTTTTCAGCGCGGGCGGAGACGCGACGGGGAGCTACACAATCACGCTCGGAGCCACGATGTCCGTCGGCAACATGACCTTTGAGGAAGGGAACGCCACCATCACTGCCAACACCCTCACGCTGTCTGGAGCCGGGGGCTCGACGATCGACGTGGCAAGCGGGCTCACCGCGACGGTAAACAGCATCCTTGGCGGCACGGCCGCCCTGATCAAAAACGGTTCCGGCACGATTATTACCGGAGGGGGGAGCGGCAACACCCACACAGGGGCGGTCACTATAAATGACGGTGTGTTTGAAATCGCCAAGACCGGATTCGTCGGCGGCATCGACAACGCCGCGGCGGTCACGGTCGCGGCCAGCGGTACCTTGCGTCTCAATGGCGCCGCGGCGTACACGCAGGAAACCATCGGCTCACTCAGTGGCGCAGGCAGCGTGACAAACGTCGGCGCGGCCGCGGTGAACCTCGTGATTGCCGGTGCTGCGAGCACCGCATTCTCCGGCACGATTACGAACGGCACCAACGCGCTGAACCTGGTGAAAAACACCGGCGCCGGCACGCTCACGCTTTCGGGCGCGAATTCCTACACGGGCACGACGACGATTTCCACGGGCGCGATCAACATCCAGAACGCGACCGCCCTGGGCACCACCGCGGGCGGCACAACGGTCGCGTCCGGCGCGGCGCTGGAACTCCAGGGCAACATTGCCGTCGGCGCCGAGGCCCTGACCATCGCCGGCACCGGCGTCGGCAACAACGGCGCCCTGCGCAACATCTCCGGCACGAATTCCTACGCGGGCAACCTCACCCTCACCGCCGCGACCGAGATCCAGAGCGACGCCGGGACGATGACGCTTTCCGGTTCGATCAGCGGCGCGACGTTTGGCCTGACCTTCGACGGCGCCGGCAACACCACGGTCAGCGGCGTCATCGGCACCACCACCGGCACGGTGACGAAAAACGGGAGCGGCACCCTCACGTTATCGGGTCTGAATACCTACACGGGCTTGACCGACCTCAACGCGGGCACCCTGAGCGTGAATTCGCTCGCGAACCTGAGCACCGCCTCAGCGGCGGGGGCCCCGACTTCGGCTGCCAATGGCACGATCTCGATCGGCGCAACCACGACTGGGGCCACGCTTCAATACACTGGCGCCGGCCACAGCACGAACCGGGTGATCAATCTCGCCGGCACGACCGGTGGCGCCACGCTGGACGCCTCGGGCAGCGGCGCGGTGGTCTTCACCTCGGCGTTCACCGCCACTGGCGCGGGGAGCAAAACACTCACCCTCACGGGTTCGAACACCGACGCGAACACCATCCAGGGCGCCATCGTCAACAACTCCGGCGCCAACATCACCTCCGTCACCAAGGACGGCGCGGGCACGTGGGTTCTCGGGGGCACCAACACCTACACCGGTGCGACCACCATCAATGCGGGCACGCTGCGGATCTCGGCCGACAACAACCTCGGCGCTGCGCCGGGCGCCCCCGCTGCCAACCGCCTGGTGTTCAATGGCGGCACCCTCGAGACGACCGCGACGATGACGCTCAATGCAAACCGCGGCACCACGATCAACGGCGGTGGCGGCACGTTCGACGTCAACAACGGCACCACGCTCACCTACAACGGCATCCTCGCCGGCACCGGCACCCTCACCAAAGCCGACACCGGCACCCTGACACTCGGCGGCGCCACGACCAACACCTTCAGCGGCAACGTCAACGTCAACGCCGGCACCCTGAATCTTTCCAAGACCACCGCGGACGCCGCGCTTGGCAACAGCTCGGTGCTCACGATCGCGTCCGGCGCAACGGTCAACCTGACCGCCGGCGCCGCAAGCGAGACCCTGGGCAGTCTCGCCGGTTTGGGCACGTTCAACATGCTGAGCAGCAATACGCTCACACTGGCGTCCAACTCGACGTTTGACGGCACCCTGAACCTCAACGCCGGGACGCTCCAACTCAGCGGCATCAGCCTGAACCTCGGCACGCTCAACGTCACGGGCAACAGCACGATCGACTTCGCCGGCGCGAACGCCTCGCTGCTCGTCACCAATCTAAACATCTCGGTCGGCGTCACGCTCAACATCATCAACTGGGCCGACGCGACGGACTTTTTCTACGCGCAAAACTGGTCCGGCGCGGTGTTCAACACGACGGGAAGCGCCCCGATGAACCAGATTGCTTTCACTGGTTTCACGGCACCAAACACGACCAAGTGGCAGAGCTTCGATAATCAGATCACGCCGGTACCCGAGTCATCCACCTACGGAATGATGCTGTTCGCCGCCACCGGCGCGCTGGTGGTCGCATGGCGTTGGCGGCGCCGACGCTGAACTTCGTCAGAGCCTAAAGGCCCCGGGAATAGTCCCGGTATGCAAGGCTGGTAATTAGGAATATTGTGCCGCTCGTGAGCGGCTTATCTCGTCCACACGAGCCGCCCCACTTGGGCCGGCGGCAATTCTGGCGGGCCTTCCTCCCTTGGGTGGCCCTCGCGGCTGCGTGCGTGGGTGTTTCGCCACTGGCAGCGCAATTCTACTGGGACACCAACGGCAAGACCGCGGGCGCCGGTGGCACCTCTCCCGCGGGAACCTGGAACACGACGAACAGCAACAAGGTTTGGAACAGCAGCGCCGCCGGGACCAACAACGCCACCAGCTGGACCGCCGGGAGCGACGCGGTGTTCAGTGCGGGCGGCGACGCCACCGGGGCTTACACGGTGACGGTGAGTGGCACCCAATCGGTTTCCAGCATCACGGTCGGTGAAGGCAGTCCTACCCTCGCGACCGGCACGATCAACTTTAGCGACGCGAGCCCCGACCTCCTCGTGGCAGCGGGCAGCACCCTCACCTTTGGCAGCGCTCCCACCAGCACCACCGGCAACCTCAACGTCGGCAGCGCGACGTTCACCGGCACCACGGTCTTTTCCGCCAACACGACGCTGGCCGGAACGCTGACGCTGGGCGGCGGCACGCTGCAACTCGCAGGCTCCAGCTACACCTTCGGCACCCTCAACGTCACCGGAGATTCGACGCTCGATTTCGCCGGCGCCACGACGCTCAACCTGACGAGCCTCACGATCAGCGCCGGCGTCGTGCTCACCATCCAGAACTGGACCCAGGCCTCGGATTTTTTCTTCACGTCCACCTGGAGCGGCGCGATCCAAGACCTGCCCAACAATGGCAACACCGCGCCGTTGAATCAGGTGCAGTTCAACGGATTCGGCGCAGACCAGACGGGCTGGGACTCCCTCGACAACCAGATCCGACCGAACGTGCCGGAACCGTCCACCTACGGCGCGATCCTGATGAGCGCCCTCGTCGGCTGGTTCGCGTGGCGGCGTCTAGTGCGTCGCCCCACCCGCTGACCGCACATCGCGGCGGACCTTCACCGACACGGCCACCGCCCGCTCGATCGCCCGGACCATCGTCGCCAGCGGCAGGCTCGGCGCCCCCGGCTTCCCGCGCGCCTGCTCCGGCAGGAATGGCACGTGGATGAACCCGCCGCGCACGCCCGGCCGTCGCCGCAACGCGTGCATCAAGCCGTAGAAAACATGATTGCACACGAACGTGCCGGCCGTCTGCGAAACCGCCGACGGAATTTTTTCGCGCCGCAGTTCCGCCACGATCGCCTTGATCGGCAACGTCGACCAGTAAGCCGTCGGCCCAGTTCGCTCGATGCGTCGATCCACCGGTTGCCGGCCGGCATTGTCCGGAATCCGGGCATCATCGACGTTGATCGCCACCCGCTCGGGCGTGATCTCGCTGCGCCCGCCGGCCTGACCAACGCAGATCACCAGCCGCGGCTTCACGGATGCAACCTGCCGCGCCAGTTCCCGAATCGCCGCGCCAAACACGCAGGGCAACAGCGCGCCGATCACCCGGTGCCCGCCGATGGTTTGCCCATGCAACTGGCGCGCGATCTCCGCGGAAGGATTCATGGTTTCACCGCCAAACGGTTCGAAGCCCGTCACGAGGACCACCGGCAGGGGCGATGGGCGGCGTTTCGGCGGGGATTTTCGGCGGGCCTTCATCAGAAGCGGTAAACGCAGAAGTACATGATCAGGACGTTGGCGGCGAACACCACCAACGCAACCGGGACCTGCGCCTTCACGACGGCGTTGCGGTCGCGGAGCTCGAGCAGCATCGCCGGCACGATGTTGAAGTTGGCCGCCATCGGCGTCATCAGCGTCCCGCAATACCCCGACAGCATGCCCACGGCCGCCATGATCGCGACGTTGCCGTGGTGCTGGTGCACGATGAGTGGGAGGCCGATGCCGCCCGTGATCACGGCAAACGCGGCGAACGCGTTGCCCATGCACATCGTGAAAAGCATCATGCCAAGGCAATACGCCGCCACGGCCACGAATGGGATCTGCGTCGGCAGCGCGCGGGCAACGAGATCAGCCACCACCGTGCCGACGCCCGCTTTCGCGAAGATGGCGCCGAGCGCCGCCAGCATTTGGGGCAACACGAGGGCCCAGCCGATGGCTTCGATCAACCGGCCGCCCTCGACCAGCGGCGCATGCAGTGGCGCGCGCAGGGTCCGCAAGGCGACGACCAACGCGAGCAGCGCGCCGCTGCCGAGCGCGATCAGCGTCACCTGCTTGCCTTCCACCCACGGAAACGCGGACACGGGCACGAACAACAGCACCACCGAAACCGTGACGACCGTCGCGGGCACCACGAGGGCCGGCCAGAACAGCTTGTTCTGCAGGCGCTCGGCCAGCGCGAGCCGCTCGGATTTCGGCTGCGCCGGTTCCTCGCCGCGCTGCACCAAGCGTAGGGCCGCCAGCGCGACCATGCCGAGCACGAGGTAGCCCACGACCAGCGGGGACAGCGCCTTGCCGAAAATGTACGTGACCGCCAGCAACGCCCAGAACAGCGCCGCGCCCCACCGGTGCGGCCGTTGGCGATTGAGGGCGATCCGCCCGGCCATGAACGCGAACACCGAGCCGATCAGGACATAAAACAACTCGACCGTGAGCACCGGCTTCATGGGGTCTTATTCTCCTTCGCCGCCTCGGCCACCTCGCGCGCGATGCGCCGGTCGAGCACGCGCATGCGCCAGATCATCACCAACGAAGCGACCAACGCCGTGGGCAGACCCCACAACGCCATCGCCCAAACGCTCACCTCGATGCCCTCGGCCTCGAAGAAACCCTTCATCAGCAGGATCGCGCCCACCGCAATGAAGACGTCCTCGCCGAAAAAGTTGCCGACGTTTTCCGCCGCCGCGGCGTTGGCGCGGATGGTCTGCGCCGTCGCGGCGGGAATCTCGCCGTGCCGCGACCGCGCGGCGGCCTCGGCCATCGGCACGATCAGGGGCCGGACCGCTTCCGCATGTCCGCCAATGCGAATGCCGAGCGCGATCGTCACCTGGCGCACGTAGGTGTAGAGCAGGATGACGCGGCCCGCGGTCGCCGCCTTCGCCCGCTTGATCAACATCTCCGCCCGTTCCTGCAGGCCGTGCTTTTCCAGGAGCCCGATGAGCGGGACCATCAGCACGATGGGGAGCGTCATGTAGCGGTTCTCCACAAAAAACTTCCCGAACAGCTCCATGATCTCGTTGAACGACATGCCGGCCACGAGCCCGGTGACCACGCCCGCCGCCATCACCACCAGCAGCGTGTTGAAGCGCAGGGCAAACCCCACCGCCACGATCACGATGCCGATCAGTTTGATCATGGGACAAACGCGCGAACCTCGATCCCGCCGGCGCGGAAGGCGTCCCGCAGTTTCCGCGCGAAGGCCACGGCGTGCGGCCCGTCCCCGTGGAGACAAATCGTGTCGGCCCGGATCAACACCTCGGTGCCGTCGACCGCGCGCACCTTTCCCTCGCGCACCATCCGGAGCGCCTGCGCCACGGCGGCCGCCTCGTCGGTGATCAACGCATTGGGTTGCGAACGCGGAGTCAGGGATCCGTCCGCCTGATAAGTGCGGTCGGCAAACACCTCGCTGGCGACCGGGATGCCACAGGCGTCCGCCACCGCGATCATTTCGCTGCCGGCCAGCCCGAAGAGCACCAGCGACGGATCAATTTCGTAGATCGCATCCACGATTGCGCGTGCGATCGTGCCGTCCCGCGCAGCGAGATTGTAGAGCGCCCCGTGGGGTTTCACATGCCGCACCGGTCCGAGCGCCCGCAACCGTGTCACCTGGTCGAATACCAGGTCGCGGATTTCGTCGGGGCCCAGCGCGAGCTCGCGCCGGCCGAAGTTCTCGCGGTCCGCGAAGCCCGGGTGCGCCCCGATCACGACGCCGTGCTGCCGGGCCAGCGCCACCGTGGCCCGCATCGTGGCCGCGTCGCCGGCGTGCGCGCCACAGGCGATGTTGGCCGACGTGACCAGCGGCATCAACTCCGCGTCATGGCCGGCGCCTTCCCCGAGATCGCAGTTGAGGTCGATGTGCGCCATGCCTCAGCCCTGCAGGCGCGCCAATCCGAGTCGCACGCGCGCGAGGTCCCGCTCCCGCGCCAGGTAGAGGTCGTGGGCCACGGCCAGGGTCGTTTCCTCGAACGTCACGGCGTCGCCCGGACGCAGTTGCGTGAACCGGCCCAAATCCACGGAGATCACACCCGCGATGCGGGGATAACCGCCAATCGACTGCCGGCTGGGCAGCAACACGATTGGCTGGCCGGCCGGCGGGACCTGGACGGTGCCCGCGTTTACCGAGGACGATATCATGTCGCCCTCGCGCAATCGGTCGAGGGACGGCCCCTTGAGCCGGACGCCCATGCGGTCGGCTTCGTTGGTCGCGCGCCACGCGACCGAGAAAAACGTCTGCTGCGATTCCTTGCTGAACCAGTCGCACTCCGGCCCGCGCAGGGCCCGCACCACGCCGGGCTTCGCCGGCCGCCCCATGGTTTCCGGACGAACGGTCCACGCAACGGCCCGCCGCCCGCCGCTTTTCAATGAAGCGAGCAAATGCGTCGCCCACGCCGAGGCTTCAAAAAGCTTCAACTTGTCGCCCGCGACCAACGGGCGACCTTGATGGCCGCCGATGCCCGCGCGGCGATAAGTGGTCCGGCTGCCGAGCACCAGCGGCACATCGATGCCGCCGGCCACTGCCAACCAGGCGCGCAATCCAGCACGCGCGATTCCAAAGCTCACCACTTCCCCGGCCGCGACCCGCACGGCGCGATCGCGCGGCAGCGGTTCGCCGCCGACGCGCGCGTCAAAGTCACCGCCGCCCCAAGCCACCAGCACGTCGTGATCGAACACGAGGTCGGGGCCGGTCTGCGCCATTTCCAGCAGGGCCGCGTTGTCATCATTGCCCACGCAAAGGTTCACACAACGCGCGGCAAAACCGTCGAGGGCACCACCCACGACGATGCCGTACTGCTGGAATCCCGGCCGTCCGAGGTCCTGCACGGTCGTGAGCAAACCCGGTTTCGAAATCCGGATCATGGTACTCCTCCGAGTGAATCAGAAGGAGCAGCCATCGTCAGCCGGCTGGCGGCCAGCGGTGTAACGATCGGTGCTACTTTGGAGTCGCGCAATCTGCTCACAGCTTGCCCTCCAGTTTCCGAAACTCGTCGGCCGAGATCGCCTTGAACTTCACCCGGTCACCGGCAGTCAGCAGCACCGGCGGATTCTGCTCGGGCCGGAAAAGGCGAAGCGGCGTCCGGCCGATGAGATTCCAACCGCCCGGCGTGCTCAGCGGGTAGATCCCGGTCTGCTCGCCGCCGATGCCAACCGAGCCCGGCGGCACCGCCAAGCGCGGCTTCGCGTGGCGCGGCGTGTGCAATTCCTTGGGGAGACCGCCAAGATACGGGAAGCCGGGTGCGAACCCGATCAGGTGGACGAGGTAGTCGGCCTTGGTGTGGCGCTTGATGACATCGGCGACCGACAACTTGGCCTGCGCCGCCACGCGGCCGAGGTCAGGACCAAAATCGCCTTCGTAACAAACCGGGATTTCGACCAGCGCCGGCTTCGCCTTGTCCGATTTGGGCGGATGTTTCAGGCGGTCATGCAATCGCTCTCCAAGCCAGTCCGCGATTCCCAGCGCCGGTGCGCCCGCCTGCACCGCCGCGGCCGGGTCGTAGAATACGGTCACGGTGGTGTAGGCCGGAACCAGTTCGTTTACCCCGGGCAAAGGCGCCGCCGCAAGCGCCCGCCACGCCGCCTGGACCTTGCGATGGGTGGACTCGTCGATGACGGTCCCCACCTCCAGGATCAGCGCGTTGTCGCCGAGCGGCGTGATTTGCATAAGTCTTTGCTAAGTGTGGAAAGGCGATTGGCAGCCAAAATCTTCCACCGAAACGCAATTGACACCGACGCGGCGGCGGCGGCGCCGCCGCTCCCCAGGGCCCACGTCGAGGGCGAGGTGTTCCGTCTTATTGCGGACCCCGTTAGGACTCATAGATGTTTGTTTGGGTTGCGGTTGATCGAATGATCGCTGGAGTGGTCGCCTGACATGCCTCCACGCCTCCCCATGTCCGCCGCGCTCCTGAGCCTGCTGCTCGTGGCCGGCTGCCGCGATCGCGAGATCACCGCCTACCGCGCGCCCAAGGATCCCGTCGTGCAACCCGGTCCGGCCGGCGCCGCCGCGGCCGCCCCGGGCGGGGACTCCATGGCGAACACGGCGGTACCGACCGGGAGCGACAGCCTGATTTGGACGGCACCCGCTGCCTGGACGGCCAAGCCCGTCAGCGCGATGCGCAAGGGCAGCTATGCCATCAAGGGCGACGGCGGCGAAGCCGACCTGTCCATCACCGCGTTCCCCGGCGACACCGGCGGCCTGCTGGCCAACGTCAACCGCTGGCGCGGGCAGGTTTCCCTGCCGCCGCTGGCCGCGGACCAACTCGACGCCAACCGTGAGCACCTCGACATCGGTGATCTCCATGTCGACGTGGTGGATTTCCTCGGCAGCGCCAACGGCGCCCCGACGCGCATCGTGGGTGCCATCGTCCCGAACGGCGGCGAGACCTGGTTCTTCAAGCTGATGGGCCCCGACGCGATTGTTGCGAAGGAGAAGCCGGCCTTCCTCGAATTCCTCCGCACCGTGCGCCCGCGCTGAACCATGGGTCCCCTGCTCCGCCAGTTCCGCGACTTCTTCGTTTCCCTCAAGTTGACGGTCGTCCTACTGTCGCTGTCGATCGTGCTGATCTTCTGGGCCACGCTCGCCCAGGTGAAGCTCGGCATCTGGGGCGTGCAGCAGAAGTTCTTCCACGCGTTCTTTGTGCTCGAAACGATCCCGGGCACGGCGATTCCCGTGCCGGTTTTCCCGGGCGGGTACTTCCTGGGTGGCCTGCTGCTCATCAACCTGATCGCGGCGCACATTTACCGTTTCAAGTTTGAATGGAAGAAAGCCGGCATCCAGCTGACCCACCTCGGCCTGATCCTCC
Organism: Lacunisphaera sp.; assembly: GCA_044224295.1. Lineage (GTDB taxonomy): Bacteria > Verrucomicrobiota > Verrucomicrobiia > Opitutales > Opitutaceae > Lacunisphaera. Next base: position 63,351 of record JBGAKQ010000011.1, read on the forward strand.
TGCTCGTCGGCGAGCTCATCTCAAGCCTCATGCAGGTCGAGAGCAGCATGCGCATCGAGGAAGGCGGCACGGCCCGCTACTCGGAAAGCTACCGGCTCAACGAGCTCGTCGTCATGGACACGAGCAACGCGGACTTCAACGAGGTGGTCGCCATCCCCGAGGCGGTGCTGGGCGACGGCGGCACCATCCAGCACCCGAAACTCCCGTTCCAGATCCGCATTCGCGACTACTACCCGAACGCCGCGCTGCAGATGCGCGACCAGAAGACGAATGCCGCGCCGGCCCTGGCGACCGCGGGCATCGGCCCGCAGCTCGCGGTGACGCCCCTGCGGATGACCTACAAGCAGGACGAGCGCAACGCGCCCGCCGCAAATGTGGAGTTCGTCGGCCCCGAGGGCACGCTCGGCACCTGGCTCGTTTCGCCGCTGCTCGGCATTCCCCAGAAATTTGATTACGCCGGCCGGACCTGGGAGGTCGCGCTGCGCTTCAAGCGCTACTACCACCCGTTCACGCTGACGCTGCTGGACTTCCGGCATGACAAGTACCCGGGCACCGACATCCCGAAAAACTTTTCGAGCCGCGTCCGCCTGAAGACCGACGACGGCGTCGGCGACCGCGAGGTGCTGATCTACATGAACAACCCGCTGCGCCACGCGGGCCTCACGTTCTACCAGGCCAGTTTTGAGAAGGGTGACAAGGTCACCATCCTGCAAGTCGTCCGCAACCCCGGCTGGATCCTCCCCTACGTCGCCTGCGTGATGATGGCGGTGGGCCTGGTGCTGCAATTCGGCCTCCACCTCGTCGGCTTCGTCCGCCGGCGGACCGCAGCCTGACTTTACACCAAGGACGCAAAGGTCGCGGAGCAATGCATCCCAACTATCCCAAGGCTCATGCACTGTCCGCCAAGATCATTGGTGCAGCCATCGAAGTCCACCGGGACAAAGGTCCGGGTCTCATCGAGAGCATCTATGAGCGGTGTCTTGTTAACGAACTGCGACTGCAGGGAATCAACTCGGCTAACCAAATAGCGGTGCCCATCGAATACAAGGGATTGGTCTTTGAAGAACCCCTCCGGCTCGACGTGTTTGTCGAAGGGTGCGTGATTGTTGAAAACAAGGTCGTGGAGAAAATTCTTCCGATTCACAAAGCCCAGCTGCTTTCTTACATGAAACTGCTGAATGTCCCCCTCGGTTTGTTGATCAATTTCCACGAGTCCCTCCTCAAGGATGGCGTGGTGCGTTTGATCCTTCCGGGTGCCGACCGGCCATAACTTTGCTCCCTTTGCGGCCTTGGTGTAAAAAATGAAACGTTTCATTCCCCTCATAGTCCTGATCCTCGCCGCCGCCTGGCTGCTGGCGGCGCTGCGGCCGCAGAAAAATTCCGGCGACCTCGACCTCGTTTCGTTTGGCCAGCTGCCCGTGCTGGTCAACGGCCGCATCAAGCCGTTCGACACGGTGGCGCGCACTTCCCTGCTCATGCTGCAGGGCCGGCAGCGCGTCAGCGATCCCACCAACCCGCAGCCGCTGGTCGAATCGCCGACGGAGTGGCTCGCGGATGTCCTCTTCAACCCCGCCAAGGCCGACGACTACCCGACCTTCCGCATCAGCGCGACGGACTCGCCAGAATTACTGACCCTGATGGGCATTACGGAAGCGGACACGAAGATCGAATACCAGAGCGCCGTGCTGCGCACGCTGGCGCTGGCCGACTTCGTCCCGAGCACGCGCACCCGCTTTTCGTTCAACAAACTCAAGCCGAAGCTGGAGGAACTCGATCGGCAGGCCCAGCTGGCCCTGCCCATCGAGGGTCAGCTGCGCACCCCGTTCCAAAAAGCGGTCGTGCAGCTCCGCGAGCGCGTTTTCCTCTACCAGCGCCTCAAGCACTCGCTGCAGCTGCCCGATTCGCCGAACTTCCTGCGCGAAGTCATGCAGTTCCAGCAGAACCTCGCGCCCGGCGTGGAGGCCGTCCGCGCCCGGCAACGCGGCGAGAAGCACGATGAGGCCGCGTTCAAGGCGATGCTCGAAAGCGCGCAGCGTTTTGATGCGATGGCGCAGATGGGCTACCTGCTCGCGATCCCGCCGGACGCCAACGATACCGACCCAACCCACTGGAAGACCGCCGGCCAGGGATTGCTGGAAACCTTTGAATCGGGCTCGGTGAATCCAAACGTCATGGCTTTCGCAGCGCTCGGCAGCGCCTGGCGCAACCGCGAGGCCGGCCAGTTCAACGAGATCCTCCGCCTCTACCACAACCAGCTCATGAAGCGCTTCGCGCCGCAGCTGGCGAAGAGCGACATTGAAGCCCGTTTCAACGCGGCCGAGCCGTTCTACAAGAGCATGGAACTGTACGCGTTCGCCTTCCTGCTCGCGATTTTCTCGTGGCTGAAGTGGCCGGACCTGCTCGCCCGCTCCGCGTTCCACCTCACGCTCGTCGCCTTCATTGCCACGACGGCCGGCATTGCGACGCGCATGTGGCTGGAGGGACGCCCACCGGTCACGAATCTGTACTCGTCCGCGCTCTTCGTTGGCTGGGGCTCGGTCGCGTTGTGCCTGATCCTCGAGCGGGTTTATCGCAACGGAATCGGGTCCGCCGCGGCCGGGGTGATCGGCTTCGTGACGCTGCTCATCGCGCATCACCTCTCCCTCGACGGTGACACCCTCGAGATGATGCGCGCCGTGCTCGACACAAACCTGTGGCTCGCGACCCACGTCGTCATCGTGACGATCGGTTATGCGGCGACGTTCCTCGCGGGTTTCCTCGCACTCATCTACGTATTTCGCGGCACGCTCACCAAGTCGCTCGACAAGCCGACCGCGGATGCGCTCACGCGCATGGTCTACGGCATCGTCTGCTTTGCGACCCTCTGCAGCCTGATCGGCACCGTGCTCGGCGGCATTTGGGCCGACCAGTCGTGGGGCCGTTTCTGGGGCTGGGACCCCAAGGAGAACGGCGCCATGATGATCGTGCTCTGGAACGCCGTCATCCTACACGCCCGCTGGGGCGGCCTCGTGAAGCAACGCGGTCTCATGTGCCTCGCGATCTTCGGCAACATCATCACCAGCTGGAGCTGGTTCGGCACGAACATGCTGGGCGTCGGCCTCCACAGCTACGGCTTCATGGATGCCGCGTTCTACTGGCTCGTCGCCTTCGTACTCTCGCAGCTCGCGATCATCGGCCTCGCGCAGATCCCGCTCGAGAAGTGGCGGAGTTTCCGGGCCTGAGCTTTACGGTGGGAGGGGTTTTACACCCCGACATCCCATGGCCGCATGCAGTCGGGGTGTAAAACCCCTCCCACCGCCGAGACGCCGGCCATTACTTGAGCAATTCCTCCGCGTGCGCGACCGCGCTCTTCGCGTTGCGGTCGCCGAGCATGCGGGCGAGTTCGCCGACGCGGACTTTGCGGTTGCCGTGGATCGGCTCGATTTCGACGGACGCCCGGTCGCCGCTCTGGTCCTTGGTGACCACAAAATGATTCGCGGCCTGCGCCGCCACCTGCGGCAGGTGCGTCACGCACAGCACCTGGTGGCGCTCGGCAATGTCCGCCATTTTCTCGCCGACGATCCGGCCGATCTCACCCCCGACGTTGGCATCGACTTCATCGAACACCAGCAGCGGCACATCGTCGATTTCCGCGAGGACCGCCTTCAGGGCCAGCATCACGCGCGCAAGTTCGCCGCTTGAGGCGATGCGGTGCAACGCCAGCGGCGGCTCGCCCACGTTCGGGGAGAACAGGAATTCCACGCCGCAGTCGCCGTGCGGGCCGAGTTCAGACAGCGAGGTGACGGAAACGCGGAAGTCGGCCTTCTTGAAACCGAGTTGGACGATGACCTTGGCGGCGGCTTTCGCCAGCTGCAGCGCGGCCTTCTCGCGCGTGGCGCGCAATTCCGAGGCCGCTTTCCTGGCCGACTTCAGGGCGTCCGCCACCTGCTTGTCGAGCCGCGCGAGGGAACCCTCGACGTCACTCTGCAATTCCAACTTCCGGCGCATCTCGTCCCGCGCCGCGAGCACCGCCTCCACCTTGGCGCCATACTTGCGCTTCAGCTCGAGCCAGGAATTCATCTTCGACTGCAGCGCCTCCGCCTGCTCGGGATCGAAGTTCAGCGACGAGGCCAGCGACGTAAACTCCGCATCGAGGTCGCCCAGCTCCACGGACGCCGATTGCAGGCGATCCGCTAGGGGCTTGCTGGCCGCGTCCAAGGCCTCGAGTTGCCGCGCATCGCGCAGGATCGCGGACAATTGGCCCAGCAAGCCCTCCTCTCCGCTCAGGCGCTGGCTCAGGCCGGCCGCGAGCTGCACAATTTCCTGCGCACTGCTCTGACGTTGAAAATCACGCTCGAGCGTCGCGATCGCCTCATCCGTCAGCTCGAGCGCGTCGATCTTGCCCAGCTGGATTTTCAGGAAATCAATCTGGTCCGCCGACAGTTTCTCGGCGCCCATCAGGCGATCGCGCTCGTCCACGAGCTGACGCCAGTGCGCGTAGGCTTTTTGGTATTGGCCGAGCGGTCCCTCGTTCTTGGCAAACAGGTCGAGCAGCTCGCGCTGGCAGCCTTCCTTCAGCAGGCGGCGCGGCTCACCGGGGCCGTGGAAATCGATCCAATATTCGCCGAGTTCCTGCAGGGCCGTCAGCGTGGCCATGCTGCCGTTGACGGAAATCTTCGGCGCCTTGTCGCGCGGCAGGCTGCGCTTGAGGATCAGCACACCATCGTCACACGGCGGCAGGTCGAGTCTGGTGAGCGCTTCGTCCAACCGGCGGCTGTCGGCGAAAAACAAGGCCGCCTCGACCTCGGTGGCGGCCGCGCCCTGCCGGATGATGGTTTTGTCCGCCCGCGCGCCGGCCAGCAACGAAAGCGCGCCCAACAGGATGCTCTTGCCCGCGCCCGTCTCACCCGTGACCGCCGTGAAGCCGGTTTCGAAGTCGAGTTCGACTTCGGCCAGGAGCGCGAGGTTGCGGATGCGGAGCGACTGCAGCATGGCGTCCGATATGGGGCGGAAACTCGCGGGGTTTCAAGCGGACTGTGCGCGCCGGGCCAAGTCTCCTGACAACTTTTGGCTGCATCGGGATGGCGGCGGATGGGATCGTGGAATTTGCCGGCGCTAACGCCGCTCGCGGGCGGTCGCCTGCAAGGAGGCGCCTACAGGGGAACCATTCGACACGGACGATCCAACCCCCGCGAGGCCGGGCCGGCTTGCGTCCGAATTATCCTTGCACCGCCCCGCGCGAATCGTTCACTCCTCCACTTCCGCGGACCTTTAGCTCAGTTGGTTAGAGCGTTTCCTTGACATGGAAAAGGTCACTGGTTCGAGTCCAGTAAGGTCCACCATCCACGGAAAATGCTATGTGATAGCAACTTGTGGAACGAACGTTGAGCAGGTAGTTTAGACATTTCGACGACTGCGTGTCGAACACACCCCGCCCTGCGGGCACCTCTCTCGAGAGGGGATCAAGGAAGGCGCAGACGCGCGGCGGACGCAGCGGAAGTGTCGTCCAAACCGGCGCAGGGGCGCAGGCTCAGCTTCCACTCGTAGGTTTTCACGGGCACCGAATACTTTTCGAGCACGCCCGGGCCGCAGCTGCCGTTGCCGAGTCCACACTGCGCTGCATCCAGTGAGAGGAACGTTTCGGGCCGGGCTTTTAATTCATGCGCATGCTTCGCGGCGTCGAGGTCGGCCACCGAGTAATGCAGCGCGGTCACCGCGAGGAGTTCGGTTTCGGCCACCACCATGAGTCCGCGACCCGCGGCATTCGTGAGCGTGAACCAGCGCACGCCCTCCCGATTGCCGTTTTCCTGCGGACGCACGTAAGGCGTATAAAGGTCCTTCACGTCACGGGACCACACCCCGACGAACTCGCTCTGCTTGCGATCCACGTAGTTTTCGTCGGGGCCGTGTCCGTACCAGCGGAAACGCTCAAAGCCCGGCGCCACCTGCAACACCACCCCCACGCGCGGCAGCGGCGGCAATTCACCGGATGGCTCCACGCGATTCGCGAGTTCAATGATCCCGTCGCCGCGCAAGGTCCAGGTCGCGCGATGCACGAACGCTCCCGTCGCTGCGGCGCTTCGCGCGACCACGATTACCTGCACTCTGCCCGGCGCGAGGGTCTTCACCTCGAACGACTCCACCGTCCGCGTCAGCTTGTCCAATCCCGTCTGACGCCAGTCGCGCGCGAGCCATTTGCCAAAGCCCTTGTCGTTGTCCGCCGGCGCGCGGAAGACCTGGAGCACCGGTCCCGCCCCGCCGGCAATCAGTTCCCCGCTGCCGTAGTCGAGCGAGAACAACGTGCCGGCCGCCCGACTGAACGCCGCCTTGAAGCCGGCCCCGGTGATCGTCACCTGATCGCCCCGTTCGTCGATCGAGACGGCCGCAGGTTCCTTCGGCAGCGCGGCAGGCAGCGGGGTCGTCACATCCAACTTCAGTTGTTCACGCGCCACCGGTTCATTCACGGGCACCCACGATGGGACGTGCCGCGGGAAAAATTCGAACTCCAACCAGTAGTCAGCGCCCGCCACGGGTGCCGTGATCGGGTTGATTGGGATAACGACTTCCGGCGCGGTGCCCGGCGCGCCCGAAACGACCGGCAACGTGCCGTCCTGCAACGTGACGCCGTCACCGCGAACGCGCCAATGAATCCGGAGGCTGTCGAGGTTCGTGTGGTCGTAGTGATTCACGAAGCGCACTTTCGTATCACCAGGCTTCAAGGCGCTACCGGTGACATAAACCGGCTGATATACTTTCCTCACCGCCGCAAACTTGGGCGTCAGTTCCCGATCCGCATTCACGATTCCCTTGATCGAAAAAACGCCGAGATTCGGCTTGTCGCCAAAATCGCCGCCGTACGCGATGAAGCGCGTCCCATCCGCCGCGGTCTTGCGCAGGCCCTGGTCGGCCCATTCCCAAATGAATCCGCCCAGCAAACGCGGGTGCCAGTAAATCTCCGTCCAGTATTCCTGCAGGTTACCCAAGGCGTTGCCCATCGCGTGGGCGTACTCGCTCGTGAGCACGGGTCGGTTGCCGTCGTCGGCCGTCGCGAGTTCGACCAGTCGTTCCCAGCGGGCATTCTCCGGACGCTCCGCGCTCGAATCCGCCGGCACGCCCGGATTCAGGTAACGATCCATGACGCGCGGATAGAACCGGCTGATCACATCGACCGTGGCCGGGTCGGGCTTGCCCTGCGCGCCTTCGTAGTGAATGGGCCTCGTCGGGTCGAAATCCTTCAACCAGGCGGCCATCGCGGCGAAGTTCGGGCCGTAGCCCGCCTCGTTGCCAAGCGACCAGAAAATTACCGACGGATGATTCTTGTCGCGCTCGGCCAGGCGCACGGCGCGGTCGAGAAACGCCGGCGCCCAGGCAGGTTGGCTCGCCAGCCAGCCGCGCACCCCGTGCGTCTCGAGGTCGGCCTCGTCGATCACGTAAAGCCCGTAGCGATCGCAGAGCTCGTACCAAAACGGATCGTTCGGATAGTGGCACGTGCGCACGGCATTGATGTTCGCGCGCTTCATGAGGCGGATATCCTGCTCCATCCGCTCCCGCGTCACGGCGTGACCGCGATCGGGATCGAGTTCGTGACGATTCACGCCGCGCAACTTCACGGGAGCGCCGTTGATCAACAGCCGGCCCTTGTTGATCTCGATCTTGCGGAAACCGACATCGCACGCGACCGCCTCAACGACCGCGTTGTCCGCATCACGCAACGTCAGCACCAGGCGGTAGAGCGACGGCGTCTCGGCGGTCCATTTCGCGGCATTGGCGATCTTCGCCTCCAACCAGCCGAACTTGCGGGCCCCGCGCTGCGGGGTGCGATCATTGAGAATCTCGGGTTTGAACTCACGGTTCAGCACCGGCTCGGCGTCTTGCCGCAGCGGCGCCCCCAGCACCGGCGCACCGGCGGCATCGAACAACTCGGCTTGCACCGACCAACCGGCGAGCGACTGGCCGGCCTTGACCGACAGCTCGGGCTCGATGCGCAGCGTCGCATCGCGATAGGCCGCGTCGAGGTCCGTGCGCACTGTGAAATCGCTTAGGCGGGCCGCGGCCGTGGAAAACAGCGTGACGTCCCGCTGGATGCCGCCGAACCGCCACATGTCCTGGTCCTCGAGTTAGCTGCCATCGCAGAAACGATACACTTCCACCGCGATCAAATTCCGGCCCGGCCGCACGTGCGCGGTGATTTCAAATTCGGCGGGCGACATGCTGCCCTGGCTGTAGCCCACGCGGACGCCATTGATCCAGACGTAGAACGCGCTCTGCACGCCGCCGAAATGCACAAACACGCGCCGCCCCTGCCAATCGGCCGGCACTTCAAACGTGCGGCGATACGAGCCGACCGCGTTGCGCTCCTTGAAGGTCGTGTAGTCGGCCGGTGGTTCGCTCGTCACGCGCGGCGGATCGATTTTGAAAACGTACCCGCTGCTCGCGTAGATCGGCGTGCCGTAGCCATTGACCTCCCAGTTCGCCGGCACGGGAAAGGTCTTCCAGGCGGCATCGTTGAAATCCTCGCGCCAGAAATCGATCGGCCGCTCCTCGGGCCGCGGCACCCAATTGAACTTCCACGCGGTTTCGCTGCTGAGCGACCGCACCCAAGGCGAGTCGACAACCTTGCCGGCCTTGGCCTGCTCCGCCGAGGCGAACGGGAAAAACGTCGCCCGCGCCGGCTCCCGGTTGATCTGGAGGACCTGCTCATTCTCCCAATCGGGCGCGGCCTGCAAAACCGTGACCAAACACGCCATCGCGAGGTAGGGACGGTTGCCCCCAACCGCCCGGCGCGCGCCGCGGAGGTGGTTAAGGAAAACCGCCCCGATCGACCTTGGCTGGACCAGTGACGTCATGTTTAGAAGCTTCGCTCCTCGCCCGCTTTCATCTGGCCCGACCAGATTGTCCGTTCGCCGGCGACCACCTTCACCTCGCCTCCCAGGCTAGCCCGCACCTTCGCGTGCACGAGCTGTCCGTCCTTCCAGGCGAAGTCGACCTCGTAGCCCCCGCGAGCCTTCAACCCGCGGACGTTGCCCTCGGGCCAGTCCGGCGGCAGCGCGGGCAAAAGGCGGATCTCCCCTTCCCGGCTCTGCAACAACATCTCCGCGATGACCGCGGGGCCGCCGAGGTTGCCGTCGATTTGAAACGGCGGGTGCGCGCCGAAAAGATTCGGATACAGCCCGCCGGCCCACTGGCCGACCTTCTCGGTCGGACGCGCCGGTTGCAGGTGTTGCTTGAGCAACGCGTGCGCCCGCACGCCGTCACCGAGTCGCGCCCACATGCCCAGCTTGAAAGCCGTCCCCCACCCGGTCCCGGCATCGCCTCGGACTTCGAGCGTCTTCCGCGCCGCCGCAGCGAGCGCGGGCATCAAACGCGCGTCAATCTCGTGACCGGGATACAGCCCCCACAGGTGCGAAACGTGGCGGTGCTGCGGCTCGGGCTCGGCGTATTCGTCGAGCCATTCCATGACCCGGCCATCGGAGCCGATGCGCGTGGGTGCCAGCTGCGCGGACTTCGCCGCGAGTTCCTGGGCAAGCTCAGGATCCACGCCGAGGATCCGCGCGGCGTTCGTCGTCGCGGCAAAGAGCGCCCGCACCAACTGCTCGTCGATCGTCGCCCCGAGGCAAATGTGCGCCTTGGTGCCGTCGGCCATTTGGAACGAATTCTCGGGCGAGTTGGACGGTGCCGTGACCAGCCAACCGTGCTTCGGTTCGGCGATCAATATATCGAGATAGAACTGCGCGGCGCCCTTGAGGATTGGATAGACCTCAGCCAGAAACTTGCGGTCGCCGGTGTAGAGCCAGTGCTCCCACAAATGCGTACACAGCCAGGCCGAACCGGAACTGGTGGAACCCCACTGCGCGGATTCGCCCGGTGACGTGAATCCCCACGGATTCGTGATGACGTGCGCCACCCAGCCGCGAGCGTTATAGTAACTTTTCGCCGTCTTCGCACCCGGGCCGGCCAGCGATTCAATCAACGCAAACAGCGGCTCGTGAAGTTCCGGGAGGTTGGCCACCTCCGCCAGCCAGTAGTTCATCTGCACATTGATGTTCAGATGCCAGTCGCCGTTCCACGGCGTGTTGATGCTGTCGGCCCAGATGCCCTGCAGATTCGCCGGCAGTCCGCCGGGGCGGGAAGAAGAGATCAGCAGGTAGCGCCCGAAATTAAAGTAGAGTGCGGCCAGTCCCGGGTCGGCTTTGCCGGCCGCGAACGCTTTCACGCGTTCGGGCGTGCTGGGCGAGTCGGCAGACGTCGCCCCCAATTCGAGGGACGCCCGTCGGTACCATTTCTGATAGTCCGCGACATGGGACGCCTTCAGCTGCTCGAATTCCTTTCCTGCCGCCGCAGCCAAGTCGATTTTAGCCGACTCCCCTGCGTTCCGCACCTTCCGGCCGGCGAAGCTCCGGTTGCCGATGTCGGTTGCGGCCGAAAGAAAAATGATCACTTCGTCCGCGCCGCGAACCTGCAGGAGCGCCCCAGCGACCTCTTGCGTCCCGCCACGAGAAACGACGCGAACCCGCGCGGCAAACCGGACATTGTCGCCGCCCCGGCCGTCCGCGAGCGCGCCCTCCATAATCAAATCACTGGCGCCCACTGCGGCAACTGTCGCGCGCTCGGGACGATCGAGGCCCACATCGAAAGACAGGCTGCCGGCATGATCAGCCGTCAGCCTCAACACAAACACTTCGTCGGGCGCACTCACGAAGCCCTCCCGCGTGAAGCGGATGCCGTTTTGGGTGTAGGTGAGCCTGGCCGTCGCCGAATCGAGGTCGAGTTCGCGGCGATAGTCCGTGAACGGCGCATCGGCGGCGGTGAACTTCAGCCGCAGGTTTCCGAGCAGTTGGTAACTGCCAAAGGGAATGTTTGCCCCGCGGCCGCGCCCGGAGCCCGGTCCGGCGCAGGTGAATCGTTCGTTCACGAGTTTCTCGGCTTCGGCGTTCTTGCCCTCGAGCAGCAGCCGCCGAATCTCCGGCAGCGCGGCCGCCGCGTCGGGGCGATCGGCTTCCTGCGGCGAGCCGGACCACATGCCGCTCTCGTTCAGCACGATTCGTTCCTCGCTGACGCCACCAAACAGCATCGCGCCAAGGCGACCGTTGCCCAAGGGGCTGGATTCCACGAACGAGGCAGCCGGCGCATCCAGCCGAATCAGGTGCTCGCCGGCCAGCGCGACAACCGGGCTCAACAAGACGAGCGCTGCCTGCAGCGCGTTGCAAACGGTGGCTGGCTTCATGGGGTCTCAGCAGTAAGACCCGCGGCGCGGATTTTTCACGTCGAATCACCGCCCGGATTATCACCTGCCGAGGTTACGATTCCGTAGGAAACGAGACGTGACGCTGCGGGTCTGCATCGCAATCATCCGCGAACCCCTTCATGCACCGCCCCCGCCATCCTGATTCCGCAACTGCGGGAAGAAAGTGCCCGTCCTTCGCCAGCGCGCGGGCGGCCGTTGAGCTGGCGCTCCGCCTGATCCTTTTCTGCCTCGGCGGATTCGCGACCGCGGCGGAGATCCCGTGGGACCGTGACTGGCGCTTCCATCTGGGCGACGCCGCCGGAGCCGAGGCGCCGGCGTTTGTTGACGCCGATTGGCGAACCCTCGACCTGCCCCATGACTGGAGCATCGAGGGAAAAACGTCCGCGGAGGAACCTTCCGCTGGGGGCGGCGGTTTTTTCCCCACGGGCATTGGCTGGTATCGGAAGTCGTTCAAGGTACTGCCCGACTGGCGCGACCAGCAAATCGAGATCGAGTTCGACGGCATTTATCGGAACAGCGAGGTCTGGATCAACGGACACTCCCTCGGTCGCCGGCCCTCGGGCTTCTCTGCGCTGCGCTACGACCTGACGCCCCATCTGCGCGCCGACGGGGACAACGTCATCGCGGTTCGCGTCGACAATTCCGCCCAGCCCAATTCCCGCTGGTACACCGGATCCGGCATCTACCGGCATGTCCGCCTGCGGGTGAACGAGCCGGTTCATCTGGAGGCCGACAGTTTCCACACCACCACGACGAGCATCACGGCCGGCGAGGCCGAAGTGCGCTTCAGCGCCGAGGTCAGCAACACCCTCAGCAGTTTTCCCTTCCGCTACGACTACTACGGCCCGAAAGGGCGCAACCGCGCCCAGCCGTTGGATGAGGCCGCGGGAATCACGGGGTTCACCGTCTCGCCCGAAAACTATTTCGGCGAGCGCGCCATCCCCCTCGGTTTCGACGAGAATCCGGACGTCCTCTACTACGCGTCGAACGTCGGTCGCGACACCTACGGGGTGTATAGCGTCAATCTCGCCACCAAGGAACGCGGCCACGTGAAGATCGAGAACCCCACCTATGACCTGATCGGGCCGCCCGCGAGTGGTTTTCCGGGTCGCGAGACCCTGGTGTTCGATCGCTACTCGCACCAGCTGGCCGGGGTGCGGTATGAGAGCGTGGTGCGGTCGACGGCGTGGCTGCGGCCGGAGTTGCAGGAACTCCAAACGCGCTTTGAGAAAACTTTTCCCGGCCGCTGCGTGACGATCCTCGACTGGGACCAGCGCGGCAACCGCTACGTGGTTTCGACCGAAGGCGTCGCGGACCCCGGCGCTTACTATGTTTACGATCGCACGACCGACAAACTCAGCGAGTTCGTGCGGCGCGCCCCGTGGGTGGAGGAAAAGCACATCCACACCACCTTGTCGTTCGGGTTCTCGACCGCAGACGGCGCCCGCATCACGGGGCTGATCACGTTTCCCCGCCAGCCCCGGCTGCGGCCCGTACCGATGATCGTGGTGTGCCCCGACCTGCCCTGGCTGCGGGTGCGATCGGAATTCCAAAGCGAAGTGCAGGCGCACGCCGGCATGGGCTTTGCCGTGGTGCAGCTCAACGGCCGCGGCGCGTGGGGGCTCGGGTTGAAGCAGCGGCAAACGCTGACGAGCGGCTACGATCTCGTGCAGGTGGCAGACATTGCCACTACCGTCGAAAGCCTCGGCCAGGCTTTCAAGGTCAACGTGAAGCGCGTCGCGCTCTTCGGTCGCGGCCACGGCGGCTTCATCGCGCTCCGCGCCTTGCAGGAGCACCCGGACATGTTCCGCTGCGCCGTCGCCATCGAGGCGCCAGTCAACCTCGCCGACTGGCTCGAGGAACAACGGTGGACCACCGGGGAAGCGCAGCCGCAGCTGACCCGCGCGTGGCTGGGCGACGCCGCGCGTCTGCAGGCCGCGCCGCTGGTCCGGGGCCCGGAGCGCCTCACCAAGCCGATCCTGATGCTCAACTACCCCGGCCCGAAAGGCGGCGACCGGCGGACCGCCTTCGTGAAGGCGCGCGGCTTTGCGTCCGCCGTCAAATCCCGGGGCGGTGACGTGACCTTTGACGCCCTCGACACCGACTACCTGCGCGGCTTGCCCGCGGGCCGCGCCGCGGTGTTTGACCAGGTCGAGCAATTCCTCAACACCCACATCTACGATTTCAAAGTGCGGGTGCCGGACCTGCAGATCATCAAGTGACCGACCTTAGCAAACACCGTACGAGGGGGTTCACACTCCGAGCGATTGCGCTCCGTCAAACCGTCGGGGTATAAAACCCCTCCCACCGCCAAGCACTCACTCAATCAAAAATGAAAAAACTCGGACTCGGTGTCCTGGGCCTCGGTGAAGGCCGCAGCATTATTTCCGCCGGCGTGCGCAGCGACCTTTGGGACGTGGTCGCGCTTTGTGACCTCAACCAGGAACTCGGCCGCGAGCGTTGCGTGGAGTTTGGCTTGTCGGAGAAAATCCTGACCGCCTCGCTCGACGCGCTGCTTGCCAATCCAGCGGTGGACGTCGTGGGCATCTACACGCCCGACCACCTGCACGCCGAACACGTGATCCGCTCGCTCAAGGCCGGCAAGCACGTGATCTGCACGAAGCCTTTCCTCGACAACCTCAGCCGAGCGCAGGAGGTGCTTGATGCCGTGAAGCAGACCGGCCGGCGCGTCATGGTCGGCCAAAGCACGCGTTTCTTCGCGCCCTTCGCGCGCCAGCGCCAGCACTTCGAGAGCGGCGTGTGCGGCGAACTCAACACCGTCGAGGCCTACTACAACGCCGACCACCGCTGGTTTCTGGCGAAACCGTGGGCCCGGACGCCGGCATTCAAGTGGCTCTATGGCGGCCTGAGCCACCCGGTCGACCTCATCCGTTGGTACCTTCCGGACATCGAGGAGGTGATGGGTTACTCGCGTCTGAGCGAAAACGGCCGCAAGGGCGGGCTCGCCCACGACGACACGTTCCACTTCATCTACAAAACGACGACCGACCGGATTGCGCGTGTCAGTGGGACCTACTCAGCCCCGGTCACGCCCAATTCCCGCGACAGCAACATGAGCTGCATCCTGCGCGGCGCGCTCGGGGCGAGCCAGGGGGACTACTACGAACTCCGCTACGCGTGGAAAACCGACACGCAGTCGGTCGTCGAGACGTTCGAGGACAAGGATGACCACTACTTCCGCTTTGGCGGCCACTCCCACCACGCCGGCGAGTACCAGAATTACATCGAGTACTTCGCGCGGTGCCTGGCCTCGGGCGAAACGCCCAAGCCGGATGTGGCCGAAGGCATCGTGACCGTCGCGCTCATGCAGGCGATGGAAGAGTCGTGCAAAAGCGGAGCCCCCGTGAAGCTGCGCGCCGTGCTGGCGAAGCATGGGTTGGAGGGGTTGTTGTCGTGAGCCGGGACGAACGCCTGAAAGGTGGAGCGCGGCCTCCGGACGCGCTTTCAGGATGCGGTCGCACAAAAAACGCGTCCGGAGGCCGCGTTCCACCAGCCAGCATTGCACGCATCACTTTGTTAGTGCTCATTTTTCTCCTCACCCCCATGCCCACCCCCGCCGCTGACAACCGTCCGCCGATCACGCCCTTTCCCACCGCCAAGCCGCGCCTCGTGAAGAACGAGGTCATGCGCCAGATCTACGAGGAGGTGAAGACGCCGCACAAGTACGGCATCGTGATTCCGGCCGGGAAAAGCGAGATGATCGATTGTCCGAATATCTTCCGGCACAACGGCCGCTGGTACCTGATGTTCGTGGCGATCCAGGACAACATCGGCTACGAAACGCACCTCGCAGTCAGCGACGACCTGATCAAGTGGGAGCGGTTGGGCAAGATCCTCACGTTCAGCAAGCAGGGCTGGGACGCGTGGCAGGCCGACGGCGGCATCGCGCTCTACGACACCCAGTGGGGCGGCTCGCACGAGCTGTCGAAGCACGAGGGCAAGTACTGGCTCTCCTACCTCGCCGGCGCCACGCAGGGCTACGAACCCGACCCGCTGGCGATCGGCCTCGCGCACACCGACGACCCGGTGGCGATCCGCGAGTGGACGCGTTTGCCGAACAACCCGGTGCTGGCTCCAGGCCAGAGCGACACGCGGGACTTCGAGCACGTCACGCTCTACAAGAGCGCGATCATCCGCGACGAAGCCCGCACGCTCGGCGCACCGTTCGTGATGTTCTACAACGGCAAGTCCGCGCCGTATGGCCAGGAGGCCATCGGCATCGCGCTGTCCGATGACATGCACCATTGGCGGCGGCTCGGCCACGGGTCCGTGTTGAGCAACGTTGGCAACGCCATGTGGGCCATCAGCGGCGACCCGCAGCTCACGAAGATTGGCGACGTCTGGGTGATGTTTTATTTCGGCGCCTGGTGGAAGCCGCAGGCCTTCGATACGTTCGCCTGCTCCTACGATTTGATCCACTGGACGAAATGGGACGGCCCGCTGCTCATCGAGCCAACGGAACCGTGGGACAAGACCTACGCGCACAAGCCGTGGGTGTTGAAGCACGAGGGCGTGGTTTATCATTTTTACTGCGCCGTCGGCGACCAAGGCCGCGCGATCGCGCTGGCGACGTCGAAGGATCTGAAGAAAAAATGAGATCGTCGGCGTGCGCGTTCTTGGCGGGAGGGGTTTTATACCCCGACCGCGAAGGCGGCATGCATCCCGTCGGGGTGTAAAACCCCTCCCACCGTCGATCCCCGCCGCCCTTCGCCGCGAACCCACCCAATGAAGACTTCCTACCCCACCCGCTTCAGCTATGCGGCGAGTGACGTCGCGTGCCAGCTGGTGTTCGCGCCAATCTCGTTTTTTCTGCTGAAATTCTACACCGACGTGTTCGGCATCGCAGCGGGAGCGGCGGGCACGATCATGCTGATCGCGCGGTTCATCGACGCGGCGGATGCGCCGATCTGGGGGATCATCTTCGAGCGCACGAACAGCCGGTGAGGCAAGATTCGCCCGTGGTTTTTGTGGCTGTGCGGGCCGTTCGCGCTGTTTGGGGTGCTGACGTTCTTCACCCCAGACCTGAGCGCGAACGCGAAAATCGCCTACGCCGCCGGGACGTACATCATCGTCAACATCCTCTACACCGGCATCAACACGCCGGTGACCGCCATACTCGCGGCGCTTACCGCGGATCCGCAGGAGCGCGTGGTGCTCACGTGCTTCCGGATGTTCGGTTCGAAGCTCGGCGTGCTTTTGGTGAATCTCACCGCCATGAAACTCGTCGGCTGGCTCGGTGAAGGCGATGACCGCAAGGGTTACCTGCTGACGGTGCCAATCTATGGCGTCGTTGCCGTCGGTCTTTTCCTGATCGCGTTTCGCAACCTGAAGGAAGTCGTGCAGGTGGAGACGAAACCCCAGCCGGTGCTCGGCGGCTTCGGTGCGCTGCGCGGCAACTGGCCCTGGTGGATCATCGCCGGGAGCAGCCTGTTGTTTTGGATCGCGTTCATTTCCCGCGTGGCGGCCGCGCCTTACTTTTTCGAATACACGCTGGGCCGGAAGGACCTCATTCCCCTCGCGTTTGCGTTGGACTTCATCTCGCTCGGCACGGTGTTGGGCCTGCCCTGGATGTGCCGGCGCTGGTCCAAGGGCACGGTCTGGGCCGGTGGGCTTGCGGGCATGATCGTCGGTCAGTTCGTGATGGCCTACGGCCTCGCCCACGGGAACTCCCTTTCATTGATCATGGCCGGCTGGGCGCTCGGCTTCCTCGCGAGCGGCGCGGCGATGGCGATGCCGTTCTCGGTGATTTCCGACAGCGTGGATTTCGGCGAATGGAAAACCGGCATCCGCGCCGCCGGGTTGCTGGCCGCGATCGGCGCCGCGTTTTGCTTGAAAGCCGGCGCGGGACTCGGGGGCGCCCTGCCCGGCTGGATCCTGCAGTCCTGCGGCTACCAGCCAAACGTCGCGCAAACGCCCGCCGTCCTGCGCGGCATCGAACTGAGTGTCGTCTGGCTGCCAGCCTTCGCCTTCGCCGCGGCCCTCGTGCCGGTGCTGTTCTATCGCCGGTTCGAGCGCATGGAGCCGCAAATCGCCGCGGAATTGGCGAAGCGACGCGCACAGGCGTGATAGGTTAATTGCACATAAGGCACAGAAGGTGCAGAAACGGACTGCGGACCGGACTCATAGGAGGTAACGGAGGAAGCAGAGGAAGCAGAGGACCGATTTACCAAACCCGTTGACCACGGTCCGTTTTGACCACGGATTTCACGGATTAACTCGGATTCGAACCAAGACTGGAGTTAACCACGGAAGACAAAGAACACACGGAACCGAAACGAATACTCGGCTTTGCGAATCGCGGTTCTGATTTCTGTATTTTCGGTGATTCTGTGGTTTCCAATGCTCAGTGGGAGCGGTCCCTGGAGTTTATCCGTGTAACTAGTGCCCTTTAGTGGTTCCAAACGGTTCGGAAACGTTGCGTGGGAAGCGTAAACCGCCCTCCGGCGAGCCCCACTTAGAATCCCGTGAAAATTCACGGTATTGTGGGAAGAACCGCCCATCCGGTCATGATATAACGATAAAGTTTAGTAACCACGACTCGAGCTGACAGTTTTGGGTGCCCGAGGAGATAAAGTGTCAGTTCGTGGTTAGGGATTGTTTGTTGGCATTGAGCAGGTCGACTTTTTCCGCCCAGAGTTTTCTGCCATCAAGCAGAGTCTGCATCGGAGTTCGCCCGCAACACATTTTGCCCTGGTGGGTGCGCTCGTGATTGTAGCGATGGACCCACTCATCAAGGTCGTGTTGGAGTTCCTCGAGGTTGCGGTAGATCTTCTTGCGGAAGGCCACCTGATAAAACTCCTGCAGGATCGTCTTGTGGAAGCGTTCGCAGATGCCGTTGGTCTGGGGTGACTTTGCTTTGGTGCGGCTATGGTCGATGTCGATCGTGGCCAGGAACAGCTGGTAGTCGTGCTGGTCAGCCCGGCCGCAGTATTCGCTGCCGCGATCGGTGAGGATACGCAGGATGCCCATGCCCTTTTCCTCGAAGAAGGGGACGACCCGGTCGTTCAGCAAGTCCGCGGCCGTGATCGGCGTCTTCATCAGGTACAACTTCGCGAAGGCGACCTTCGAGTACGTATCCACGAAGGTCTGCTGGTACACCCGGCCGACGCCCTTGAAGGTGCCGACATAGAAGGTGTCCTGGCTGCCGAGATAGCCGGGATGCTCGGTCTCGATTTCCCCGATGAGTTCGTCCTCCTGCATCCCCCGCCCCATCACCCGCGCCGGCACCCCTCTCAAAGAGGGGACCCCGACTCCCCGAGATCCCCTCTCGAGAGGGGTGGCCGAAGGCCGGGGTGTGTTCCGGCCGCGACAGCGCGCGGTGGAACCCGGCGTCCCGACAGGTTGGTTTCAGGCGGTGTCGTCGCTTCTGGTCGAATGCGCGGAGGCTACTCGGCGACTGAGTGTGTGTCCTGAGAGCGCGTCCGGAGGCCGCGCTCCACCTTAGGTCAGGTTCGAATAAAGCTTTAGGGCGGGCGGTTCCTGCCCTACCGTGCGCGCCATGGATCCAGCACCGTTGCCCGGCGACAGCACCCGGCGAGCGCAGGCGGAAATTGTGCGGCTGAGTTTCAGCGATCTCCCGGCGGGGTTGATGGCGACGGTGGTGGTTTCGTCCGGGTTGTCGTGGATCGTTTCCCGCCATCCCGACACGACCCACGTATGGGGCTGGCTGGACGTGATGCTCGCGATCAGCGCGTGGCGCTTTGGGGTGGTCGCCTGGTATCGTCGCGCGAAGCACGACCTCGGGCAGGTCGAGGTCGGCGAGCGGCGCTTCCTCATTGGCGCCGTGCTGGCCGGCCTGGGCTGGGGCTACGCGGCGTGGGTGTTTTATCCGATCCTCACGGGCGATCACGAACTCTCCCTGCTAGTCCTCGTCCTGGCGGGCATGACCGCCGGCGCCACCCGCTCGCTCGGGCCGATCCCCGCGGCCTGCTGGTCGTTCCAGGCGCTCACCATCGTGCCGTTGATTGCGCGACTGATGCTCGGCGGCACGCTTGTGCAGACTCTGATGGGTGTGCTTGCGGTGCTCTACCTGGCGTTTGTCATCGCGATGGTCCGGAGCTACCACCGCAGCCTGAGCAATTCGTTGCGGCTGGGTTTCGAATACGCCGGGCTCGTCACCGAACTCAACGAGGAGATCGGCACGCGCAAAAAGGCCGAGGTGGAGTTGCGCGACGCCATTGCCCGGGCCGAGGAGGCCAGTCGCGCGAAAAGCGCGTTCCTCGCCACGATGAGCCACGAGATCCGCACGCCGATGAACGGCGTGCTCGGCATGCTCGACCTCCTCAAGACCGCCGCCCTGACGCCGGCGCAACGCGAGCAGGTGGAAACCGCCGCGAACTCCGCGGATTCGCTCCTGCGCATCCTGAACGACATCCTCGACTTCTCAAAAATCGAGAACGGCCGGCTCGATTTCGAACACATTCCGTTCCGCCCGGCCCGCGTCGCCAACGAGACCATTGCGCTCATGCAGCCGACGGCGGCCGCGAAATCGCTCCCCCTCAAGATCACCGCGGACGAAACCGCCAACACCCGCGTCATGGGCGACCCGATGCGTTTCCGTCAGGTGCTGCTGAACCTCGTCAATAACGCCATCAAGTTCTCCGAGCGCGGGGAGATCGCCGTGGAGCTCCGCGGCCGCTTGCTCGAGTCGCCCCCGCGGCTGGAACTGACGACCACCGTGGCCGACCACGGCATCGGCATTGGCACTGAGCTGCTCGGGAGGTTGTTCAAACCCTTTACGCAGGCGGACAGCTCCATGAGCCGGCGCTACGGCGGTTCCGGGCTGGGACTGGCGATCTCCCAGAAGCTCGTGCAGCGGATGCAGGGCAGCATTACGGTCGACAGCCGGCTGGGCGAAGGCTCCCGCTTCACCTTCACCGCCACCCTGCCCCTCTGCAAGGACCGCAATACGGCGGTGCCTTTCCCCACTAGCACGGCGCCGTTGCAACTGCTGAGCGGACGCGTGCTGGTCGTGGAGGACGACCCCGTGAACCAGCGCGTCATCTCGCTTATGCTGCAACGGCTTGGCCTGGAATATCACCTCGTGGCCGACGGCCAAAGTGCGCTGAGCATCATCCAATCGAGCGAATGGGACCTGGTCCTGATGGACTTGCAGCTGCCCGGCATCGACGGCTTGGAAACGACCCGCCGCGCCCGCCTGTTGCTCGAGGACCGCTCCCTGCCCATCGTGGCGCTGACCGCCAACGCCCGCGCCGAGGACCGCGCCGCCTGCCTGATGGCCGGTATGGATGACTTCCTCGCGAAACCCGTGCGAACCGAGGCATTGCGGGAATGCCTCTCGCGTTGGCTCAAGGCGGCCGGCTGATTGGGCCCGGAAAACGCGAAAAGCGTTCGGTCCGGCCAACGAACATCAACCCCGCGCCGATCGGCCTGTGGCAGGGCAGATTTGTCGCCGGATTTTTGTGCTTTTCGCAGCCATAAATCGGAATGGCCGCCTTTGCGCTGGACGGCCCCCATGCCGACCCTCAAAACGTTGGGCTCGTGGGCACACATCCGAAGCACGACGCCAAATCGATCAGCCAAGCCATCGAGCGCGTTGCTTCCGCCATTGCCAGCCGTCACGCCACCACCGACCGCCTGCTCCTGCTGGGCATCGCGAACGGCGGCGTGGAGCTGACGACCCGCCTGGCGGCACGCCTCAAGAAGGCCGGCCTGAAGCCGGGCACGGGCACCATCGACATTTCCTTCCATCGCGACGACATCGGCCAGAACCCCATTCCTAAGGAGTTCGCGCCGACGATCATCCCGCATGACGTCAACGGCGCCACGGTGATCCTCGTGGACGACGTCCTCTACTCCGGCCGCACCGTAAAGGCCGCCCTCGACGAACTGTTCGACCACGGCCGACCCACCCGCGTTGAGCTGGCGGTGCTCGTCGACCGCGGCGGCCGCCGCCTCCCCATCGCCGCGGAGTATGTCGGCCTCGTGGTTGAGGCGACCGACGACGAAAAGGTCTCGGTCAACCTGGACGGCAGCCGCCCGGGCGCCGACTCAATCACCGTGCTGACTGCCGCCCGGAAATCGTAATTCCCAAATCCCAATTCGTAATTCTTTCCCCGCCGTGCCCTGGAATCGAAAACACTTCCTGACGATCGAAGACCTGAGCCGCGATGAGATCGAGCAAGTGCTCGCCACGGCCGGGGCGTTCCGCCGCATCCTCGACCGCAAGGTCAAGAAGGTACCCGCCCTGCGCGGCAAGACGGTCGTCAACCTCTTCCTCGAGCCGAGCACGCGCACGCGCATCTCGTTCGAGATGGCGGCCAAGCTCCTGAGCGCGGATACGATTTCCTTCGACGCCGCCGCCTCCAGCACGACCAAGGGCGAAACCCTGCGCGACACCGCGCAGAACATCCAGGCGTTGAATGCCGACATGATCGTGCTCCGCCACTCCGCCGGCGGCTCCCCGCTCTACCTGAGCCGCGTGCTGGACATCCCGGTTGTCAACGCCGGCGACGGCGCCCACGAGCACCCGACGCAGGCACTGCTCGACGTCTTCACGATGCGCGAAAAGCTCGGCGACCTGAAGGGCCGGAAGATCGTGATCCTCGGCGACATCCTGTTCAGCCGCGTGGCGCGCTCGAACATCCACGCCCTCACCAAGCTCGGCGCCAACGTGACGATCGTCGGCCCCTCCACGCTGGTGCCGCACTGGTTCGAATCGCTCGGCGTGAAGGTCTCCCACAACCTGCGCTCGGCGCTCGAGGATGCGGACGTCGTCATGCTCTTGCGCATCCAACACGAGCGCCAGGGCGTCAGCCATTTTCCCTCTCTCGGCGAGTACACGAGCATGTTCGGCCTGAACAAGACGCGCGCCGAATGGCTCAAGCCCGACGCGCTGATCATGCACCCTGGCCCGATCAACCGCGGCGTGGAAATCGACAGCGACCTCGCCGACTCCCCGCGCAGCGTGATCCTGCAGCAGGTCACCAACGGCATCGCCGTGCGCATGGCCGTCCTCTACCTCTGCGCCGGCGGCCAACCGGAGGCGGTCAGTGTGCCCCTGACGTAAATTCCAAATCTCAGACGCCAAATCCCAAATAAATCTCGAAACCGAATGTTCACTCTTGAATTTCAAAACCTCCGCCATCCCAGGGTTTATTTGGCCTTTGGGTTTTGGCGTTTGGAATTTTCACGATGAGCGCAACGATCATCAAGGGCGGTCGAGTTATTGATCCCGCTTCGAAGCGCGACGTCGTAGCCGATGTGTTCATTGCCGACGGCAAGATCGTCGCGAGCCTGACCGCGGCGCAGAAGAAGTCCGCCAAGGTCGTTGATGCGAAGGGGCTCGTGGTGTGCCCGGGCCTCGTCGACATCCATGTGCATTTCCGCGAGCCGGGGCAAACGCACAAGGAAACCATCCTCACCGGCGCGCAGGCCGCGGCGGCGGGCGGGTTCACGACGGTCGTCTGCATGCCCAACACCTCGCCGGTCGTGGACAACGCGGGCACGGTGACCCTCATCAAGGCCGCCGCCGCCAAGGCCCCCGTGCATGTTTACCCGACCGGCTGCATCACCGTCGGCATGAAGGGCCAGGCCCTGGCGCCGCATGGCTCGCTGCAGAAAGCCGGCGTGGTGGCCCTGACCGATGACGGACTTTGCGTGCAGTCCAATGAACTCATGCACCGCGCGGTCGAGTACGCGAAGATGTTCGGCCTCTCCATCCTCGACCACTGCCAGGACGAGTCGATGACCCAGAAGGCGGTCATGAACGAGGGCACGGTCTCCACCCGCCTCGGCCTGAAGGGCTGGCCGCACGCGGCGGAGGACATCATCGTCGCGCGCAACATCATCCTCTCGAAATACACCGGCGCGCACATCCACATGCAGCACATCAGTTCGGCCATGTCGGTCGAACTCATCCGCCGGGCCCGGAACGACGGCATCAATGTGACCGGCGAGGCGACGCCGCACCACATCGCGCTCACCGACGAGGCGCTCGGCACGTACGACACGAATTTCAAGATGAACCCGCCGCTCCGCACCGAGGCGGATCGCCAGGCCATCATCGCCGGCCTGCGCGACGGCGCGCTTTCCTGCATCGGCACCGACCACGCCCCGCACGCGCCCGACGAAAAGGACCGCGAGTTCGACTACGCGCCCAATGGCATCACCGGGCTGGAAACCGCCCTACCCGTCTGCCTCGCGGTGCTCGTGAAGGAAAACAAGTTCAAGCTGCCGCACGTCATCGACCTCATGACCCGCCAGGCCGCGGACATCCTCAAGCTGCCCGCCGGCACGCTGGCTCCCGGCGCCGCGGCGGACGTCTGCGTATTCGACCCGAACGAAACCTGGCTCTACGACGCCAAGCAGGGCTTCAGCAAGTCGCTCAACTCCCCCTGGTCCGGCCAGAAACTTACCGGCCGCGTCAAGACGACGATCGTGGACGGACGCGTGGTATTCCAAAACGGCAAAATTTTTTAGGGTGGAGCGCCTTGCCCTCAAGGCGCTTGATTGGTCGGCAAGAACCTAAAGCGTGTGGAGGGCCGCACGTTTCACCCCATGGAAAAGAAACACCGCATCTACACCGTCCCCTTCGCGCACGTTTACCCCTATTATGTGAAGAAGGTGAAGTCCAAGGGCCGCACTGAGGAGGAACTCCACAAGGTGATCCGTTGGCTCACGGGCTACACGGTGAAGCAGCTGGAAGCCCACATGAAGAAACAGACCGACTTCGAAAACTTCTACGGCAAGGCGAAGCTGAACCCGGCCCGAAAATTGATCACGGGCACCGTGTGCGGCGTGCGCGTGGAGACCATCAAGGATCCCCTGATGCAGGAGCTGCGCTACCTCGACAAGCTCATCGACGAACTCGCGAAGGGAAAGCCGATGGAGAAGATTCTGCGGACTGCGGATTCGCAGAAGGAAACCTGAAACCCGAAGTTTTTTGCCCAGGCGTTTGGCATCGTCAGGCCGACTTAACTCGCAAATCCCATGGCCCTCGAACTTCGCCCGAATTGCGAATGCTGTGACCGCGACCTGCCGCCCCAGGCGGAGGCGTATATCTGCACTTTTGAGTGCACGTTTTGCCCCGATTGCACGAAGACGACCTTGAAGCACGTGTGTCCGAATTGCGGGGGCAACCTCGTGGTGCGCCCCATCCGGCCCGCCGCCAAACTCGAGAAGAATCCGCCGTCGACGGTTCGGGTTCGCCGCGAGCACCCGTGCGTCGCTCGCTGAAGCGCGGCAGGAATCTCACGGTTTGGTTACTCTCCAGGTGGAACCCGGCCTCCGGACGGGTTTTCAGAGCGCGCGAACGCTTGCGAAAGACACGCCCGGCTGATTCGGCCGTCCTGAAAGCGCGTCCGGAGGCCGCGCTCCACCTGGGGTCCTGAAACCGTCCGGAGGCCGCGCTTCACCGGTCGTCCGATTTCGGGTTGGTTTTGGCCGGCGGGCTGCCAAGGCTGGATGGAAGTCATGCCCACGGAACCCGCCCAAATCGCGCTGGCCATCTTCGAACTCTGCCTGTTTGCGGGCGGCATCGGCCTGGGCATTTGGCTGGCCACTACCCCGGCGGCCCGCGCGCGGTGGTTTCGCACGAACGCGCTGCCGACCGCGCCCATGGCCGCGTCCGACCTCGCCCTTTGCGCCGTCCTGATCCTGCTCACCGGGTTTGCCGCGCAAGCCGTGGCCCAGCTCTGGCTTGGCGCGGCAATCAGCGAGTCACCGGATCGCGAGGGCCTCGCGCTCGTTGCGTACAACGTCGCCAACTACGTCGGCGCCCTGCTTGCCTGGAAGGTCATGTTTCCCTCGCTGCGCCGCAGCTGGGCACTGACCAGCGCCTCGCCCTGGCCGCAGCCCGCCCCCCTGCCCTGGTCGCGCGCGCTGCGCTACGGCGCGGCGACGCTGTTGGTGGCCCTGCCCATCCTGAGCGTGGTGAGCCTGAGTTGGAATTTCCTCATCGAAAAACTCGGTCTGCCCGTCGCCCCGCAGGATGTGGTCGCCATGTTCACCGCCACCAAGTCGCCGTGGGTCATCACCGGCATGCTGCTGGTCGCCTGCGTCGGCGCGCCGATGTACGAGGAACTGTTGTTCCGGGCGGGGCTTTATCGTTTCTGCCGTCAGCGGCTTGGGCGACTGCCTGCGCTGCTGATCAGCGGTTGCTGCTTCGGCGCCTTGCACGGCAACTGGGCGGGCTTCCTCCCGCTCTCGGTGCTCGGCATGGGCCTCGCCATCATGTACGAGGCCACGGGCTCGATCCGCGTGGCGATCATCGCGCACGGGTTGTTCAACCTGAACACGATCCTGGCCTTGCTGTCCGGGATTTCCACGGTCGGCAAATGACCGCGCCCGTCGCCCGCCCCCGATGAGCCCCTTCACCGCCCAGCGCTCCCAGTCCGTCGCCGCCCGCGGCGAGCGACGCCTGATCGAGGACATTCGCGGGTGGCTGGGCCGCGCGTCCCCGGCGGCGCCGTTCGGCATCGGCGACGATTGCGCCGTGATTCCGCCGACGAAGCAGCGGCAGCTCGTCACGACCGACCCGGTGATCTTCGGGCAGCATTTCGACATCTCCGTCCCGCCGCGCAGCGTGGGCGCGAAACTGCTCAAACGAAACCTCAGCGACATCGCTGCGATGGGCGGACGCCCGGTGGCGGCCGTGATCTCGCTGGCCCTCGCGCCGCAAACCAGCGTGCGGTGGCTGGAGCAATTCTACCGCGGGCTCGCCGCCACCGCGCGGCAGTATCGCGTGGCGATTGTCGGCGGGGACATCACGCAGGGGCCGGCGAATTTCTTCGGCGCGTTCCTCACGCTCCACGGCGAATCCACGGGGGCGCGGGTCGTCACCCGCAGCGGCGCCCGGACCGGGGACCACCTCTTTGTGACCGGCCAGCTCGGCGGCTCGCGGGCCGGACATCACTACAAGTTTACGCCGCGCTTGGCGGAGGGCCGGTGGCTCGCCGCCCAACCCGACGTGGTGGCGATGATGGATATCAGCGACGGCCTGGCGAAGGACGTCCATTCCGTGACACCCCGCGGCCTCGTCGCCGCCGTCTCCCCCGCACGGATTCCGGCCAGCCGCGCGGCGCGCACCGCTGCCCGCAAGAGCAAGTCACCCGCCTGGGTCCACGCGCTCACGGACGGCGAGGACTTCGAACTTCTCGTGGTCGTCAGAGGGACGTCCGACCCGGCGAAGTTCGTGGCCCGATGGAACAGGCAATTCGACCTTCGCCTGACGCTGATCGGTAGTTTCCGGCGCAAGCTGGCGCCGGATGACGTGAATTGGGAGGGCCTGCACGGCTATGAGCACCTCCGCTGAGCCCTTGCTTGGCGATTAACCTGCTTCGTTCGAAATGAACGTCATCGATCAACTCAAGCGCGGCATCACGACCGAATCGGCGGAGCAGACGCGCCGTTTGGCTGGGCAACTCGCGAGCGGGTTGCCCGCCGATGTGACGCTGGCGTTGCATGGCGATATGGGCGTCGGCAAGACGACGTTCGTGCAGGGGCTTGCCGACGGACTTGGCGTGAAGGCCCACGTGACGAGCCCGACCTTCGCGATCTATTCCGTGTACGATGGCACGGCGCGCAAGCTGGTCCACCTCGACGCGTATCGTTTGGAAAATGGGGCGCAGCTTGAAGCCCTGCTGCTGGATGAGTTTTTGGTGAGCCCGTACGTGCTCGCCGTCGAGTGGCCGGAAAAAACAGGCGATTGGCTGCCGAAGGATGCGTGGCACCTCACCCTGTCGATCGTCGACGGGGATCGGCATCACGTGGTTCTGCGGTAGCGCGCGGTCACGCAGAGACCGCCCTCCCGACACCCCCCGCCCTGTGGGCACCCCTTTTCACAGAGGGGAACGGTCGAGATCGTTGGAGGCGGGACGAGGCCAATAAAAAGCCCGCTCTCGCGAGCGGGCTTCGTAAACTCAGGACTGCGCTTCGGGCTTGGGGACCTCGGCGGGCGCGGTGGGCGTCGATTCCGGAGCGGCCTCGGGTGCAGGCTTGGCCGCCGCCGGCTCGGCGGGGGCCGGGGCCTCGGGGAAGTCGACCGGGTCGTGCTCTTCCTCGCCGGACTCCGCCTTCTTGGCCTGTTGCGGGGCCATCGGCGGCGGGGCGAAGAGTTTGCCGTCGGAGAACTCGGTGACGTAGCCCTCCATGACGAGCCAGCGGAGGTCGTTGCTCATCTTGCGGAGCTTCTCCACCTGCTCCGGCGTGAGCGCGGGGGCGGGCGTCGGGGCGGGCGCGCCCTCGGCGGGCTTCGGCGCCTCGGCGGGCGGGACCTCGAACCCGAGGAATTTCTTCGGCAGGTCCTTCACGTGGACCATCGGGTTCTTCTCGATGAAGTCGATCAGCGCGCTGATCGTGTCGGAGAACACCTGGCCCGGGACGCGGAAGCGGCGCTTCACGGCGCAGACGTACGACACGCCGCGCGAACCCTTCTTGAAGATGGTGAAACCCTCGCGGCGCAGGCGGCCGCGCAGCGCGTTGGCGGTGTCGAGCGGGAAGCGGCGCTGGCGCTCCACGTGGCCCTCGAGGGCGCGGCGGATTTCGCCCGGCGGGAGCTTCTCGATGAACTTGCCGTGGAAGCGGACGCTGTCGACGGCGCGCACCACCTTGTCGCGGGCGTTCGCCAGCAGGTGCAGGCGAGCATCCTCGATGTTGTCGAAGCTGATCGTTTCCTTCGGGGCCTCGGCCTTGGGGGCTTCGGCGGCGGGAGCCGCATCGGCCGCGGGCGTTTCCACCGGAACGGCCGGAGCCGTCGGGGTGGTTTCCGGCGTGAGCGGCATCGGCGGATTCGTGGCCGGCTTCGCGACCGGCGGCTTCCACGTGTAGCGCGTGGTCTTCTTCATCTTCTCCAGCCATTGCGCGGCGACTTCCGGCTCGCGGACCGAGACAATGCTGTCGCGGAAGCGGTCAAAGGACATGCCCTTGATGCGCGCCTGGTAGTGCTGCTGCAGGATCTGCTGGTAGCGGTGATAGTTCGGGGGCCCGAGCAGTTCGCCCGTGACGCCGCACTTGTTGATGATCGGGAAGTTGCCCTTCGGGGCATCGACCTCGACCTCCTGCGTGTCGAAGAACGCGCCGAGGTTATTGCCCACCACGTGCTGGATCGCGGCTTCCTCCGTGTCGAACGGCAGGTGGTCCGGCAGCGACATGAAGATCGGGGCCGGCTTGGCCGCAGCCGGGGCGCCCTCGGCCTGCTGGGGCCGCGCGCGCTGAACGACGACGACGAAGCGGTCGTTCTTCTCGAGGACGGCCTTGGTGATTTCGAACAGCTGGTAGGTGCGGCAGGACGCGCGGACGGCCTTCACCATCGCGGCGAAACCGGTGTCCTCCGGGTAGCACGTCGCGACGAAATACGGGCTGACGTACGGCGCGCGGTCGAAGTGGCCGCCGCCCTCTTGGCGTTCGCCGCCGCGGAAATCGCGACGCGGGCCGCCCGGGCCGCGCTCGAAGCGGCCGCCGCCGCGGGGTTCACCGCGGTCCGGACGATCATCACGACGCGGCGGATGATCACCGCCGCCGGACGGAGCGCCCGCGCCGGGCCCGCCGGCGCCAGGGCCGGCCGGCTTGCGGAAAGCGCGGCGATCGCGCGGCGGAGCGCCCTGCCCGCCGTCATCGCGGCGCGGCGGCCGGTCGCCGCGGTCAAAGTCGCGTTCGCGACGACCACCGGGGGATACCGGCTTCACCTCGGTCCATTGGGTGCCGAAGTTAAAGGTCTGCAACTGACTGAGGTCGATTTTGTTCAACCCCTGGTCGTTGGGTTCGTTGGCAGGCTTGGTGTCGTCCATGAAAGGGCGGAAAAACGGGCGTGGATACCCCGGTAGATGGCGGATGGAGGCTGGTGTTCCGCGTCGTCAGGTCAGGCGCGCGGTAAAGAGCCAGTCTGCCCCGGGAAGAAAGCGCGACGCAAGCGCATTTCGGGGCTTTACAAGCTTCGGCGGATTTACCTAAGTCACCGCTCCTTTAGTTGGAACGCTCGGGTGGTGGAATTGGTAGACACACACGTTTGAGGTGCGTGTGCCGTAAGGCGTGCAGGTTCGAGTCCTGTCCCGAGCACCAGCCTTCGCCAAGCCTACGGCTGGCAGGCCAGCCACCGGGCAGCGAACGGACGTCCGGCAGCAGGTGATATTCACGAGTCACGAGGCGAAGGCTGCCGTCCGTAGGCTCGGCGAAGGACGGCTTTTCACTCGTGGTCGGCCATAAGCCGAATGACCGCTGCAGTTTGGGCAATGGAGGAGATAAAACCCTTGAGAATCGGGTCTGGCATCCCTCCTCGTGAGCGGACGCCATTTCGCGTCAATCGCCTTTTATGGTCTACGTTTACATCCTCGAAAGCGTGCTCCAACGGCAGCGGCATTATGTGGGATTCACCCATGATCTCAGGCAGCGTTTGGCGCACCACAACGAAGGCAAATCACCGCACACTCGTAAATTCAGGCCCTGGAATCTTGTGTCCTACACTGCCTTCGCCGACGAGAAAACCGCCGTCGAATACGAAAAGTATCTGAAGAGCGGCTCAGGAAAGACATTCCTCAATCGCCACTTCCTGCGCCGCTCACCTCCCCCCTATGACCCACCTACCCCGCCTCCACATTTGACCCACGCCCGTTTTTGACGAAGCTTCGCGGCCTGCATGACTCCTGATGCCATCAAGCGGGCTTTGCTCGATTCCTATGCCCGTGACGGCGGGATCAACCACCTCGATGGCGTGAACCTGCCGTCGCAGGACCGCGTGGCGGAGCTGGCGCGCGATTTCATGCACGTGCTTTTCCCCGGTTACTTCGAGAGCACCAGCCTGGCCAAACAAGCCGTCCCGGCCTGGCTCGAGCAGATCCTGGCGAAGATCGACCAGCGGCTCACGACCGAGATCGAAAAGAGTCTGCTTTTTGCGAAGGATCCCGCGCCGGCGGAGAACGCGCGGCGCATCACGAACGAACTGCTCGCGCAGCTGCCGGAGATCCGCCGCATCGTGCAGACCGACGTGCAGGCCGCCTACACCGGCGACCCGGCCGCGCGCAACGTCGAGGAGATCATCCTCGCCTACCCCTGCGTCCTGGCGATTTCACTGCAGCGCATCGCGCATGTGCTCTACTCGCTGAAGGTGCCGCTCCTCCCGCGCATGCTCACCGAGTACGGCCATGAGCGCACCGGGGTCGACCTGCATCCCGGCGCCCGCATCGGCACGCACTTTTTCATCGACCACTGCGTCGGCGTCGTGATCGGCGAAACCGCCACGATTGGCGATCACGTCAAACTTTACCAAGGCGTGACGCTCGGCGCGAAATCGTTCGAGGTCGACCAGGCTGGCAACCCCGTGAAGGGCGTGAAACGCCACCCCGACATCGGCGACCATGTCACCATCTACGCGCACGCCACCATCCTTGGCGGCGGCACGACCATTGGCGCCCACTCCGTGATCGGCGGCAACGTCTGGCTGCTGGATTCCGTCCCGGCCAACAGCATCGTGTACTACAAGGGCGACGACCTCGTCGTCCGCCAGCGCCGCCAGCAGGAACTGCTCGTGGCGGAGTCGATGGATTGGGTAATCTAAAAAGGGACGGTTGAGAGGTGAGAGTTGAGGGTTGAGGGCGTTCGGAACCCAAACCCCAAAGTTCGCTCAACCCTCAGCCCTCATCGCTCAACTTAGAGACCGCTGCCTCATCGCGAGGGCGTGGGCGGCGTCGTAGGCGAAGAACGGGCCGCGGTAGATCAGGCCCGTGTACAACTGCACGAGCGTCGCGCCGGCATCGAGTTTCTCGCCGGCGGCGGCTTCATCCATGATGCCGCCGACGCCGATGATCGGCAGCCGACCCTGCGTGGCGCGGGCGATGTAATTGATGATTTCCGTCGAGCGGCGCCGGACGGGCGCACCGCTCAGGCCACCGGCTTCGTTGACCGATGCAAACGGACCCGGCCGCGCGAGCGTCGTGTTCGTCGCGATGATGCCGTCCAGTTGCAGGTCGGCGATCACCTGCAGGGCGGCGTCGATCTGCAGCCAGTTCAAATCCGGCGCGATCTTGAGCAGGAGCGGCCGACGCGGCTTTCCGGCCCCGACGCGGACGCGATTTTCGTCCACGAGCGCGGCGAGCAGTGGTTTCAACCAGGCGGCATCCTGCAGTTCGCGCAGGCCCGGCGTATTCGGGCTGCTGACGTTCACCACGACGTAATCCGCGTGATCCGCGAGCAGGCGGAAGCTGCCAAGGTAATCCTCCAGCGCCTGGTCGAGCGGCGTGACCTTGCTCTTGCCGAGGTTGATGCCGAGGGGAATCGGGCGGCGTCCGGGTCCGGAAAGTTTTTCCAGGCGCCGGGCGAGCGCGGCGGCGCCGTCGTTGTTGAAACCCATGCGATTGATCACCGCCTGCTCCGCCGGGTAGCGAAAGGCCCGCGGACGCGGGTTGCCCGGCTGCGCGTGGAAGGTGACCGTGCCGATCTCGACGTGGCCAAAGCCCAGCGCGGCCGCCGCCGGCCACGCGTGGCCGTTCTTGTCGAAACCCGCCGCGAGGCCGACCGCGTTGGGAAACTTCAACCCGAAGGCCTCGACCGGGCGATGCAGCGCCGGATCGAGGCGGTGCAGGCGCTCCAGGACGGCGCACAGCGGCCGGACGCGGCCAAGCAGCGCCAGCCCGTCGACCGCGAGTTCATGCGCGCGCTCCGGGTCGAGACGGAACAGCAATGGTTTGATCGCCTGGGAATAAAGCCGGCCCATGGCGGCGCACGATGCCAGTCACGGCTCAACTTACAAGCACCGGTGAGGCCACGGCCGCCCGGAAACGACCGTCGAACCGGGCACCAACCCGGCAAAAATCGCCCCGTGGCCACGCGCCAAGGCAACCCGGTTTTCCGCCGTATCCACGGGGCGGAATTTCCGGGGCCATTTCGGCAAGCTTTTGGTCTTGTTTTTTCAAAGCTCAGGACCACCCTGCCGCGAAATTTTTCGGGCGCAGCCGGGGTCCCGGCGATTTTTCCAACTTTCTGCGTTTCAAGATTTGACAAGGCCTCAGCCGGGCCCATTTCGTGCAGCAAATTCAGCAATAACCATGGCGAAAGGCTCCCCCCAACTTGAATGGTGTGTAGTGCGGCTCGGCGAAGACCACAACTGGTGGGTCGACGAGGTTAGCGATCCCGTGCACTGGGACGTCGATGGCCTCAGCATCATCGATCCCCGCCAGGTCGACCACATCATCGAGCTGATCGACCCGCTGCGTGAATACGGTTTCGACTCCGATCTTTTCGAGCGCGCCTTCATCCCCTTCCGCATCACGAAGGACCTCGGCAAGGGCAAGGTCCGCCTCGCCCGCACGAAGCAGCCGTTGCTCGAGTCGGAGGAAAAGCTTTTCGCCCTGCCGGACGTCATCGACGAGGAAAACGGACCCTACGCGGATTTCCTCGACCACATCACCCGCCTGCGCGTGAAGCTTTTGAACGAACTGCTCGACCTCGAGGAAAAGCTCACGGTGGACGAAGTCGAGGACCAGATCCGCGAGGCGCAGAACAGCGACTTCATCGAGGGCAAGGCCGTCCACCTGTTCTCCGAGATCACCTCCATCCTCGACTTCATGCCCGCCGGCCACGGTGAGGACGATGAGGACGCCGACAAGGGCGGCGACGATGAGGAGGAGGATGACTTGCCGGAGGTCGAGGACGACGAGGAGGAAAAGCTGAAGGGCGATTCCTCGCTCAAGTGGGATGAGGACGAAGAGGAAGGCGAGAAAGACGGCGACGGCAAGGCCGGCGCCAAGGACGACGACGAGGACGGCGACGACGATGATGACGACGCCGACTCGGACGACGAGGAAGACGAGGACGAGAAGCCGACGCGCAAGCGCGGCCGCGGTTAATCCCCAAAACTTTTCAAAGGGCCGTTTTTCGAAACGGCCCTTTTACTTGGTGGGGTCCGTAGCCGTGCAGGAGCCTGTTTACAGGCGACCCACCCATGCGCCGACTTCGGGCGTGCGATCGCCTGTAAACAGGCTCCTACCAGGATCGAATCCGCCCCCAGAAAGCCGTTGCCACGCTCGCGGCCATCCCCTCACTTACCGGGCACATGAGTCTGTTCCGCACCAAACCCATCGGCGAACTGCAGGCCGAGGCCACCGCCGAACATGGTTACAAGCGGACGCTGGGCCCGATTTCGCTCATCAGCCTTGGCATCGGCTCCGTCGTCGGCGCGGGCATCTTTGTCCAGGCCGGCCAGTCCGCCGCCCTGTATGCCGGCCCGGCGATCGCCCTCTCGTTCATTGTTTCCGGCATCGCGTGCCTCTTCGCCGGCCTGTGCTACGCGGAGCTCGCCGCGATGATTCCCGTCTCGGGCAGCGCCTACACCTACGCCTATGGCAGCCTCGGTGAATTCTGCGCGTGGATCGTCGGCTGGTGCCTCGTGCTGGAGTATCTGTTTTCCGGCGCCGCCGTGGCCGTGAGTTGGTCCGGGGCCTCGCGGGACATCCTCAACGAATTCAATCTCGCGCTGCCGACCATCTTCGCCAGCGCGCCACTCGACGTGGTGGATGGCCGGCTCGTCACGACCGGCGCGCTCATCAACCTCCCGGCCGTCTTCATTTCGCTCCTGCTGACCTACATTCTCTACATCGGCATCAAGGAGTCGGCGAACTTCAACAACCTGATGGTCATCGTGAAGGTTGGCGTGCTGCTCGCGCTGATCGGCTATGGCGTCTGGTACTTCTTCGGGCACCGCGACGCCGTGATCGCGAACTGGACGCCATTCGTCCCGGCCAATACCGGCACCTACGGCGAGTTTGGCTGGAGCGGCATCTTCCGCGGCGCGGGCGCAATTTTCTTTGCCTACGTCGGCTTCGACTGCGTGTCCGCCGCCGCGCAGGAAACGCGCAATCCGCAAAAGGACATGCCCATCGGCCTGCTCGGCACGCTGCTCGCGGTCTCGTTCCTCTTTATCGCCGTCTCGCTCGTGCTCACCGGCATGGTCCACTACACCAAGCTCAACGTCGACGCGCCCTTCATCTTCGCGCTGCAACAAATCGGCGCCCCGGCCTATTTCCGGTACCTGATCGAGGCCGCCACCATCGCGGGCCTGACGTCCGTCATCCTCGTCTCCCTGCTCGGCCAGCCGCGCATCTTCTATTCGATGGCCCGCGACGGCCTGCTACCCGCCTATTTTGCGAAGATCCACCCGAAGTACGGCACGCCGCACATCACCACGTGGATCACCGGCATCTCGTGCGCGGTGATCTCCGGCCTGTTCCCGCTCAACGTGCTCGGCGAGCTCGTGTCGATCGGCACCCTGCTGGCCTTTGCGCTGGTTTGCGGCGGCGTGCTCGTCCTGCGCAAAACGCAGCCGAACCTCCCCCGCCCCTTCAAGACGCCGTGGGTTCCGGTGGTGCCCGCCCTCGGTGTGCTGATCTGCATCATGCAGATGTTCTCCCTGCCCGCCGTGACCTGGATCAACCTCATCGTCTGGATGGGACTCGGTTTCGCCGTGTACTTCGGCTACAGCCGCAAGCACTCGAAGCTGAATCAGGCGAAAGTCTAAGACTTCGCGAGTTGAGCGATGAGCGTTGAGCGGTGAGAGTTCCCTCTTCGATTCACTCAACGCCCAGCCCTCAACTCTCAACCGCTGAATGGATTTCCATCCCGCCAGCCTGCCGTCAGTCCTCGCGTTCCGACTTATCGTGGCCGCCGTGGTCGCCGCGTTCCTGTGGGCGGTGCATCGGGCCTATGGACGCGGTCGGACGCTGACCGTCACGCTGGCGGCTCTATTTCTGTGGCTCGGCGCTTTGAGCGGCCTCGTCGCCAGCGGCCGCATGGCTGGCCTACCGTTTCATGGCCTGCCATTTTTCTTTGGGCCGATCCTGCTGATTTCCGTCGGCGCCGCGCTCTCACCCTTCGGCGGACGCATCGCCAGCGCCGTGCCGGTGGCGGCGCTCGTGGGTTTCCAGGCGTTCCGGTTGCCGCTGGAGTTGGTCCTGCACTCCTGGGCGGCGCAGGGCACGATTCCGGGCACGATGACGTGGACCGGACAAAACTGGGACATCGTCAGCGGCATCGCCGCCCTGCTCGCCGCGCCCTTTGCGGGCCGCTATCCCGGGGTCGCCCGAGCCGCCAACATCATCGGGTTCGCGCTCCTGATCAATGTCATGCGCGTTGCCATCCTGTCATCGCCGTTTCCTTTCGGCTGGGGCCAGCAACCACCGCTGCTGCTCGCCCTGCACCTGCCCTACGCGCTGATCGGCCCGGTGTGCGTGGGTGGCGCGCTCTTCGGGCACATCGTGCTGACGCGCGCTCTCTGGCGAGGGCGGTTGAATGACGCAGGTTGAAAGTTGAAAGCGACCGAACCTTTCAACTTTCAACCCTCAACTTTCAACTTTCAACTCAGTCGCGCAGGGCCTGCGCCACTGATTTCGCGAAGTACGTCAGGATCATGTCGGCGCCCGCGCGCTTGATGGCCAGCAGCGACTCGTCGCGGCAGCGCGCGAGGTCGAGCCAGCCAAGTTTGGCGGCGGCGTGGATCTGCGCGTATTCGCCCGAAATCTGGTAGGCCGCCACGGGCGTGTTGGTCGCGTCGCGCACCTCGCGGATGATGTCGAGGTAGAGACCGGCGGGTTTCACCATCACGATGTCGGCGCCCTCGGCCACATCGAGCTGCACCTCGCGGATCGCCTCGCGGCGATTAGCCGGGTTCATCTGGTAGGTAGCCTTGCTGAGGAGGCGCGTGCCGGCGGCCTTCGCGCTGCCGACGGCATCGCGGAACGGGCCGTAGTAGGCTGAATTGTATTTTGCGGAATAGGCGAGGATGCCGGTGTTCGTGTAGCCAGCCGCATCGAGGGCCTGGCGAATCGCGCCCACGCGGCCGTCCATCATGTCGGACGGGGCCACAAAATCCACGCCGGCCTCGGCCTGCATGACGGCCATTTCGCCGAGGATCGCGACGGTGCGGTCGTTGTCGACGTCGTCCAGCGCCGCGGTCAGCACGCCGTCGTGGCCGTGGCTCGTGTAGGGGTCGAGGGCGACGTCCGTGATGACCGTGAGCTCCGGCACGGCGGCCTTCACGGCCCGGACGGCCCGCAGCACGAGCGTCTTGGGGTTCAGCGCCTCGGTCCCCTCGGCGTCCTTCAGGCTCGAATCGAGTTTCGGGAACAGCGCCACCGCCGGGATTCCCAGCTTGAACAGCTCGCGGCATTCGCGAACCAGGTCGGGAATACTGTAGCGGTTGACCCCCGGCATGGAGGCGATTGGCTCCGGGCGGCCCTTGCCGTCGACGACAAAGAGCGGCGCGATCAGGTCGGCGGCGCGGACGACGGTTTCCTCCACCAACGCGCGGCGGCTGGGGAGCCGGCGCAAGCGGCGCGGACGATGGGTCAGGTCGAGCTTGGGAGTCTTGGCCATGGGAAAGGCATTATTGAAGCATGAGACGCCCGTCAGGTGCCACCCAATATTTGCCGGGAGCTCCTCACTCCTTGTCGGGATGCGGGGGCAACGGAGCCGGATCGCGGCAGGACGTTCCGATCAGGCGCACGGTGAGCTGCGGGTTCGCATCGTACGGACGACCCGCCTGAATGCCGACAACCCCGCCGGTGGTGGCCAAGGGGGCAATGGGCGGCGCGACGACCAGAATGCTGCTCATTGCCGGTTTCTGGTTCAGTTCGAGCACGAAAGGAAACGCGTACTGCGGAAAGTTTTGGGGACCCGCCTGGACCAACGTCTGGACGCCGGCACCGATCACGCGGATATGCGGCTTGGTCTTGCCACCGTTCGCGAGCAACGACCACCAGGAAACGTCGATCACCTCACGCAGGATGTCCTGCAGGCCGGGCGTCTTCACGACCAGGTTCAAAAACTCCAGCAGCACCGGCACCGACCCGTGGAAGGCCCGCTCGCGTTCCGGCGTGAAACCCATTTCGAGCGCTTGTGCGCGGTCACGCGCGACCACCGCTTCCGGATACGGCTTCGACGCCAGCAGCGGCTTGAATTTCGCCGCGCCGGCCGGTTGCGTCGCAGCGGCCGCGCGAATCGCGAGCATCGATTCGCACGCGCCATCAAATCCGAGCCCGAGGTAGTCGGCGTTCACCAGCAGCCGGCGACGCTTGATCTCCGGGTTCACCGATCCCTGTTGGACCTGCCGATTCGTCACGGGCCCAACGAGCGTCATCTCAATCGCGGCCCGGTGCCCCCCCAGGTCGATCTCGGTGCCAGTGGAGGTGTACGCATGAAACCCCTTGAGCGGCGGCAGCGCGGCCTCTTTGTCGGTGAGGTCAGCCGTCTGCGCAAACAGCACCCACTGCTTGAGATCGTCCCCATCGCGCAAGGATACGAGGAACGTCAGGGCGTCACCGGCCTGCGCCGGACGGCGCACGCTCGGCCGCTGTTTGGCGTCGACGGGCACCCCCGCCTTCCCGGCCGCAGTCAGCAGCGTCGGAAATGGATCCGGGTAGGCAAAGCGCGGCAACTGGACGGCCTTCTCCTGGCCCGACGCCGCGCCCCACGCGAGGCCCGCGATCGCGCAAAAAATCACCAAGCCTTTTACAGGGAGACGCAGAAGAGTGCAGGAAGCCATGGTGGGTAAGGGAAAACCAAGGAGCCCCCGCCGCCAATCCCAAGTTGAAACTTTTCTTGGCCGCCCGCGGCCGGCCTGACTTTTCGCTTTCCGCGTTACGCTTAGTGCTTACAGCTTACGACTGCTCCCATGCCGATCCGTCTCTACGATTCCCTGAAGCGCGAATACCTGCTCCTCGTTCCCCATGAGCTCGACGGGGTTTTCCGTTTCTATAACTGCGGGCCGACGGTCTATGCGCCCGCCCACATCGGGAATTTCCGCACGTTCGTCGTGAACGACGTCCTGCGCCGCCTCCTCGAGCTTGAGTACCCCGGCAAGGTGAAGCATGTGCGCAACCTGACGGACGTCGACGACCGCACCATCGGCCAGACCCAGAAGGAAAAGCGGCCGCTTGCCGAGATCACGAAAAAGTGGACCGACATCTTCCACGCCGACTGCGCCGCGCTGAACTGCCTGCGCCCGCATGCCGAACCCACCGCGACCGGGTATATCCGCGAGCAGGTGGACATGATCCAGGTGCTCATGGAAAAGGGCCATGCCTACCGCGCGGCGGACGGCTCGGTCTATTTCAAGCTCTCGACCTTTCCCGACTACGGCCGCCTGTCACGGATCAAGGAACGCGAGCTGAAGATCACCAACGCCGTGGCCGACGCCGACCACAAGGACTCCGTCTCGGACTTCGCTTTGTGGAAGGCTTACAAGCCCGGCGAGGACGGTGACGTGAAGTGGCCCGGCCCGCGTGGCGCCGGCGAGGGCCGTCCCGGCTGGCACATCGAGTGCAGCGCCATGAGCAAGGCCCTGCTCGGCGACACGATCGACCTGCACACCGGCGGCGTGGACCTGCTTTTCCCGCACCACGAAAACGAGATTGCGCAGAGCCAGTGCTGCAACGGCACGACCTTCTCCCACCATTGGTACCACAGCGAGCACCTGCTCGTCGACGGCACCACGATGAGCAAGAGCAAGGGCAACTATTACACCCTCGGCGACCTGCTCGCGAAGGGTTACTCGGCGATGGCGGTGCGCTACGCCCTGCTCGCCGGGCATCCGCGCAAGCAATTGAACTTCACGCTCGATGGCCTGCACGCCGCGGAAAGCGCGCTCCGATCACTTTTTCAAACGATTTCACGATTACTTCGAGCTTCGAATGTGAGTGAGGCAGAGTTCTTCCAATGGTGCGACAATCCGCCATCCGAAGGAGGGACGCGGTTTTGGGGTACCGCTGAAGCGATTGCTGCTCTTCGAGAGGATCTAAATACACCCGGCTGCTTTGGCGCGCTCTTCGTGTCTCTTGGAAATATTCAAAGAGGTATTTCCAATGTAACGCCGAGACAAAGCCTCGTGGGCCTCGCGAATATTCTCTATGCGCTTGGAATTAGCCTGCGCTCCCTGGTCGAAACATCGGTGAGTATTCCCCCTGACATCAGAGCCCTTGCGGACAAGCGCTGGGCAGCCAAGGCCGCCAAGGATTGGGCTGGTGCAGACACCCTACGCCAAGAGCTAAGCGCCAAGGGGTGGTCGATGAAAGACGCCAAGGATGGTTATTCGTTGGAGCCCCTGAAGAAGTAGCTTTCGGCTCGCGGCTCTTCGCTCATTGCTCCTAGCTCTCACCGGGCCCCGCGCCGACGGCTTCGGCGAACCTTTCGCACCTACACTCATGCTCCGCACTTGCGGCTGCCCGGGCCTTTCGCTGCTCTGAACTTCATGCTCACCGGCGATATTCGCAGCAAAGTCGATGCCCTCTGGAATGCCTTCTGGACCGGCGGCATTTCCAATCCCCTCGAGGTCATCGAACAGATCACCTACCTGCTCTTCCTCAAGCGCCTCGACGATCTCCACACCCTGGAAGAAAACAAATCCACCCGGCTCAAAAAACCGATGGATCGTCGCGTCTTCCCCGAGGGCAAGGACCCGAAAAAGCGCCCCTACGCCGACCTCCGCTGGTCCCGCTTCAAGCATTTCGAGGCGAAGGAAATGTTCGAGGTCGTCAACGACCACGTCTTCCCCTTTCTCCGCACCCTCGGCGGCGACGGCTCCACCTACGCGCACCACATGAAGGATGCGCGCTTCACCATCCCCACGCCCGCCCTCCTCGCCAAGGTCGTGGACATGATCGACGCCGTGCCCATGGAGGACCGCGACACCAAGGGCGACCTCTACGAATACATGCTCGGGAAGATCGCCAGCGCCGGGCAGAATGGCCAGTTCCGCACCCCGCGCCACATCATCCAGCTCATGGTCGAGCTCACCGCGCCCACCCCGCGCGACGTCATCTGCGACCCCGCCTGCGGCACCGGCGGCTTCCTCGTCGCCGCCGGCGAATACCTCCGCGCCCACCACCCCGAGATCCTCCGCGACGCCAAGCTCAAGCAACACTTCCACGAGGACGCCTTCCACGGCTTCGACTTCGACAACACCATGCTCCGCATCGGCAGCATGAACATGCTCCTCCACGGCGTGGAGAATCCCGACATCCGCTACCGCGACTCCCTCGGGCAGGACCACGCGGGCGAGGAGGAAAAATACACCCTCATCCTCGCCAACCCGCCCTTTGCCGGCTCCCTCGACTACGAGAACTGCGCCAAGGACCTCCTCACCGTCGTCAAAACCAAGAAGACCGAGCTCCTCTTCCTCGCCCTCTTCCTGCGCCTGCTGAAGCCCGGCGGACGCGCCGCCGTCATCGTGCCCGACGGCGTGCTGTTCGGCTCCTCCAACGCGCACAAGACCCTGCGCCGGCTCCTCGTCGAGGAGCAGAAACTCGACGCCGTCATCTCGCTGCCCGGCGGCGTGTTCAAGCCCTACGCCGGCGTCTCCACCGCCATCCTCCTCTTCACCAAGACCAACTCCGGCGGCACCGACCACGTGTGGTTCTACGACGTGGACGCCGACGGTTGGTCCTTGGACGACAAACGCACCCCGCTTCTCGCCGAGGAAAAACTGGGAGCGACGCCCCTTGCCCTGCGAAGCCTTGGCGAAGCAGGGCTCACCGCCGACGACCACGCCAAGAACAATCTTCCCGACCTCCTCGCCCGCTGGCGTTCCCTCAGTGTAGGGCCGGACCTCGCGTCCGTGCCGTCCGAAGAACGCCAACGTCCTCGCACCGCCCAATCCTTCCTCGTCCCGAAAAAAGACATCGCCGCGCAGAACTACGACCTCTCGCTCAACCGCTACAAGGAAGTCGTCCACGCCGAAGTCGCCCACCGCCCGCCCGCCGAAATCTTGAAGGCGCTCGAAGAACTGGAGGCGGAAATCCAGCAGGGCATGAAGGAGCTGGAGGGGATGCTGAAGTGAAGGCGCCCGGAAAAGCGGGCACTGTCATCCCGACTGTGAAACTCGCCGACGTCGCAGACCTGAATCCTCGCCTCGCCGAAAAACTGGCTGCCGACGCCGAGGTGGCCTTCGTGCCGATGGCCGCGCTTTCCGCCGAAACGGCCGATGTCACCGCCGAGGAAACCCGCGCCTACGCCGATGTCGCCAAAGGCTACACCTCGTTCGCTTCCGGCGACGTGCTGCTCGCCAAAATAACGCCCTGCTTCGAAAACGGAAAGATCGCCCAAGCGATTCTCTCCAAGCGCATCGGCTTTGGTTCGACCGAATTTCACGTCATTCGCCCACGGACTGACAAACTCGACGCACGCTACACACACCACTATCTCCGCCTTGATCGTATTCGTGTCGCCGGTGAGCGACGCATGACGGGCAGCGGTGGACAGCGCCGTGTGCCAGAAGCCTATCTAGCGGAGCTCGAAATCCCCCTGCCGCCGCTGGCGGAGCAGCGGCGGATAGCGGAGGTGCTGGACCGGGCGGAGGCGTTGCGGGCCAAGCGCCGCGCCGCCCTCGCCCAACTCGACTCCCTCACCCAATCCCTCTTCCTCGACCTCTTCGGCGACCCCGCCACCAACCCGAGAGGCTTCTCGATGAAGCCGCTAGCTTCGCTGGTCCGTGACGGCGATACGATCAACTACGGTGTCGTCCAACCCGGCGACGACCTCGACGAAGGCGTTCCACTTGTTCGCGTCGGCGACCTCATCCAAGGCACGGTCCGACATTCAGAACTCAAGCGAATCGCTCCGTCGATTGAAGCCGCCTACAAGCGTTCGCGCCTTCGGGGAGACGAAATTCTCGTGAGCTGCGTCGGGTCGATTGGCGTGGTCGCTTTGGCAGACGATTCGGTGAAAGGGTTCAACATCGCCCGAGCCGTCGCCCGCATCCCGCTCGCTGAAACGACAGACCGTGTTTTTATGGCCGCCTATCTCGGCACGGATTTCGTTCAGCGGTATTTCACCAGCGAGCTGAGAACGGTCAGTCAGCCGACCCTGAACATTAAACAAATTTCGGAAACCATCGTAGTCCTCCCCCCCATCGCCCAGCAGCGCGAATTCGCCCGGCGAGTGACGGCGGTGGAGAAACTCAAAGCCGCGCAACGCGCGTCACTGGCGGAGCTGGACGCGCTCTTCGCCACCCTCCAGCACCGCGCCTTCCGCGGCGAACTCTAGGGAGTGTTTTCAAACCTCAGGGAACAGTAGAAGCAATAAAAGATCATAGCGTGGACCATGACATTTACATCACGGCTGGAGTTGCCGGAGCCGCTGTGGGCTCGGCTAAAAAAATTAAGGTAAGCGGTCGCGGAACACGGCGAGGGCAGATTGGCACAGTGGAGGCCGACCGCCGAAGGATGATCGGCTTATGGTCACGGCGATCTGGTATGTCTTGCGCACGGGGTGCCCGTGGCGCGATGTGCCTGGTCTCTTCGGACCGTGGAGTTCGATTTACACCCGATGGCGACGGTGGTGTGCGAGCGGATTGTGGGCCCGGCTGCTGGCCACACTGGCGCGGGGAGCACGTGGGGCCCTCCGCCACGTGGATTGTTCGCATATCAAGGTCCATCACCACGGCACCAATCCCTGCGGCGGCCAGGCCCAGCAGGCGATTGGGCGCAGCAAGGGCGGGATCAACACCAAGCTGGCGGCCGTCGTGGATGCCTATGGCCGGGCCGTGGCGCTGTGTCTGGCCCCAGGCAATCGTCACGACCTCAAAGCCATCCAGCCGCTGGTGCCGACGCTTGGCCGCAAGCGCTTCGTCGGCGACAAAGGCTTCGATGCGGGCAACTTTCGGGCCCAACTGCAGCGGCAGCGGACCCGGGCTTGCATTGCCTGGCTGCGCTGCCGACGCCGGCCTATGCCTTTCCATCGCGGCTACTACCGCCGTCGCCACCGGGTCGAAAACTTCTTCGCTCGTCTCAAACGCTTCCGTCGCGTGGCCACTCGCTACGACAAGCTCGCCCTCACCTTCCTCGGCTTCGTGCAATTCGCCGCAGTCTTGGATTGGCTCACTCATGAGGTTTGAAAACACTCCCTAGTCTATGAATCAGGTCCTCAGTCACAATCTTTGGTCAAAAGTCAGGACTGTGGCGCGCGAAGCCAGGCAGAGACGGGCAGCCATCGCCTACGTCACAGAGGACCTGATCGGTTTCAGGCGCGGCGATCTACTAATCACTGATGCCTCACCCGATTCGGTTAAAGCCGGGCACACCGGTGCGAAGACCTTGCGTGCACTAGCTCGGCGGGGTGTCCGGCTGTATTCCTGTCGTGACCTCCACGCCAAGGTGCTTCTGCTCGGCGATGTAGCCGTGATTGGGTCCGGCAACATGTCAGCTTCCTCCAATAGCCGCCTGGTTGAGGCCGCATTGATGACCGAGGCCGCCACGGTCGTAGCCAGCGTCGCTTCTTTAATTGAGCAGCTCAAAAACCAGTCGCAGAAGCTGGAACCAGAGGATTTGGCTGCACTTGCAAAGATCAAGGTGCAACGGCGGGGATTTCTGACCGGCCGAAAGAATAGCCGCCGGAAGCGGGTCGCCGTCTCCGGGTTCAAAGGACGCACCTGGCTGGTTGGAGTGTATGATGAGGAGGTCACGACCACGCCGGCCGAGAAGACGCAGATTGCGAGAATGGAACGCGCGGCCGCCAAGAAGCATGACATCGCAGAAAAGGATATCGGCTGGATTCTTTGGGAAGGAGGAGGTCCGTTCAAGCGGAATGGCCGGGAGGGAGATCTGTTGATTCAGATCTGCAGTCCGACCCAACGTGCCCGCCCCAATCGTGTGCTCAGACCGGTGCCGGTGTTGCTCAAAAAATATATCGGCAAGCGTTGTTTCGTTTTCGTGCCCGACCCTGCGGGTAATAAGTCCCGCCTGCCGTGGGTGAACTTCAAGCAGTTGGTGAAGAATTTGGGCGGCCCGGCGAATATCAGCGGTAGCAGCGAGAGGTTGCTTCGCCGCGATCTAGCCGACGCGATTTCCCTGCACTGGAAGACCGCCTAAACTGCGATAACCCCATGCAACAACAGAACGTCCCCATCAGTTTGCTCATGGACATGTATAAACGCGTCGAGCTGCGGGTGCCGGAAATCCAGCGGCACTACGTCTGGCGCGCCACACAGGCGGAGATGGATGCGCTCTTCGCCACCGTCCAGCACCGCGCCTTCCGGGGGGAACTGTGAATCCCAGCTTCCAACTCATCGATACCGGTTGGGACAAGGTGATGGGTGAGGCCGTTTCGCTTGGCTGCAGTGAGCTGCGCTTCATTTCTCCTTTCATCAAACTTCGGGCTGCACGCAGGTTGATGGAGTGCGGGAAGCCGGAGTTGATTCGAGTCATCACCCGGTTTCACCCCGGGGAGATGTGCGCCGGGGTAAGCGATCTGGAGGCGCTGCGGCTCCTGTTGGAGGCCGGGGCCCAGATCCGGGGCATCCGCGGACTGCATGCCAAGGTGTATCTGTTCGGACAGCAGCGCGCGAT
Organism: Lacunisphaera sp.; assembly: GCA_044224295.1. Taxonomy (GTDB): domain Bacteria; phylum Verrucomicrobiota; class Verrucomicrobiia; order Opitutales; family Opitutaceae; genus Lacunisphaera. The sequence goes on from JBGAKQ010000011.1 coordinate 107,877, forward strand.
TGTGACGTCGGCCAACCTCACAGAGGCCGCCCTGCTCCGGAATCATGAATTCGGCTTCGTCAGCAGCGAAGCGGCGATCATCAAGCGCTGCGGCGACTATTTCGACCAGCTCTGGCCGCGCGCCGGCCCGAACCTGGAAATCGCCCGCTTGGAGGGATGGGAACGACAGATCGCCGCGGCAAAGCTGGCGGGGAACCCGCCGTCCGCCGGCTCGGCCCTGAAGGATGAGGGTGCCGTGGCAGGGGCATCGTCGGCTGGCTCGATCGAATTCGCCACGGCAGACGATGCCACGCAGGCCTTCGTGAAATTTTTCGGCCAAGGGAGTGATCGCGCTCCACTGGATTTGCCCGTGCTGGAGGAGGTGGACAGTTCCGGTTCGCACTGGGCCTGCACTTACCCGGCCAACAAGCGCCCCCGGCGCGTGCAGGACGGCGATGTGATGTTCATGGGCCGCTTAGTGGAGAACCCGCATGATATCGTCATCTACGGCCGCGCCATCGGCCTGCACCATATCGACGGTCGGGATATGGCATCGCCGGAGGACATCGCCCGGCGATCATGGAAAGAGGACTGGCCCGCCTATGTGCGGGTCCACAGCGCCGAGTTTGTGGCCGGCACGCTGAGGAACGGTGTGCGCCTATCCGCTCTGATGGATGCACTCCAGTCGGACTCCTTCGTCTCAACCCAGCGCAACCACAAGGCTCGCGCGGGCGGCAATACGGACCCGCGCCGGGCCATGATGCAGAAAGCGCACATGCAGCTTACCAGGCAGGCTTTCGCCTGGGTCGAATCGAGACTACGGGAGGCCTTCGAGCGCCACGGAAAGCTCACGCCAGCTGAACTCGGAACCCTGGACTGGCCCGATTCGGCAGTCCCTGATTTCGACGCCTACGAAGTCTGGCTGGTTCGGACGGAGGGACTCAAAGAAGTCACTGCGCGGGAATATGCCTATTTCCTGAAGCGTTGCCTAACCCATTACCCCGTGAAGCTGAATCCAACAACGGTGCCCACGGTGTCAGCCGCGGATGCCGTCCTCGCCGAGGTTGAACGCATCGTGGCGCAGAAAGGCCGTTGGGCTGACGGGACTTTCAACGAGCGGGACCTTTCGCAGAACCTCCGGCCCGCCCTGCGCGCCTACGGCCGCTTCAATGCATCCCAAAGCCTGATCTGATGATCACGGATTCACCTCAAGCCCAGTTGTCTCTCAAATTGACACTGCGATGAGAGACAACAGCCACCAGCGCCAGGCCGCCGTCAGGCCCATGCAGCACGTTTCGGCAGCCAATTGCAGGCTTGCACCTCCGCGTATCGTGTAAGAAAAAACACCCCGTTTATCTTACATCCAAGCATGCGCAGTTCATCCCCAAGCATCGAACAATCAGTGGCTAGCCGTATTTATGGGGCTGGCAGAGGTTCGACTTGGAATCCGAGTGATTTTGCCGACCTCGGCAGCCGCTCGGCGGTGGACGTCGCCCTGTTCCGGTTGGTGAAGAAAGGCGTGCTGCGCCGGGTGGACCGCGGGCTCTACAGCTTCCCGAAAAAGAGCGATCTCTTGGGCGAACTCTCCCCGGCACCCGACAACGTCGCCCGCACGCTGGCGCGGCGCGGCGCGCAGAAGCTCCTGCCCTCCGGCGCCGCCGCCGCGAACCTCCTGGGCCTGACCGAGCAAGTGCCCGCCAGGGTCGAATACCTCACCGACGGACGAACCAAGCGCGTGCGCATCCAGAAGCTGCCCGTCGTCCTGCGCCAGGCCGTGCCGGCCCGGCTGGCCACGGCGGGCCGCGTGTCGGGCACCGTCGCCCAAGCCCTGCGCTTCCTGCGCAAGGAACAGGTGGACGACACCGTGATCGCCAGGCTCCGCACCCGCCTCAGCGCCGCCGACAAGGCGCAACTTGTGCGCGACATCCCGCTCGTGCCCGCGTGGGTGGGCGAAGCCTTTCGCCGCATCGCCGCGGAACCATGAACGCCGTCGCCCAGCTTTCACCGTCCGGGCGGCGCGACCTGTTCATCGAGACGGGTGCCCGCGCCGGCCTGCCGCCGTTTCACGTCGAGAAGGATTTCTGGGTGTGTTGGGCACTGGCCGTGTTGTTCAACGACGGCGGCGTCGGCCCCAATCTCGTGTTCCGCGGCGGCACGTCGCTCGCCAAGGCCTGGCGCCTGATCGACCGCTTTTCCGAAGACGTGGACCTGGCCATGTCGCGGGCGTGGATCGGCGATCTGCCGGACGCGGGGGAGCCGGGCCTCACGGGATCCGAGCGGAAGCGCCGGCAGAGCGTGCTGCGGCACGGGTGTCGGCTACGCATCACGGAGCAGCTCCTGCCAGCCCTGCAGGCCGCGGCGGCGAAGTTGCGCGAGCCGGCGGTGATCGTAGTCGAACCGCTGGAGGAGGCGCGCGATCCGTTTTGCGTGCATTTTCAATATCCCGGCACGGGCTTGCAGCCCCCGGCCGACTACAACCGGGCGGTGGTGAAAATCGAGTTGAGCGGACGCGCGGACGGCTGGCCGATGGAGCGGAGGACGGTCCGGCCTTATGTGATGGACCAATTTCCCAAGGTGACCGGCGACCTGACGTTGGCGCTGACATGCGTGCGACCAGAGCGGACGTTTTGGGAGAAGGCGGCGCTCATCCATGAACGCAACACCCGCCCGGATGACCGTCCGCTGGAGGCCCGGCAAGCGCGGCATCTCTCCGACCTCGTCCGGCTCTGGCAGACGGGGCTGGCCGAAACGGAGGGCTTTGCCGCCCTATTTGACGGCGTGAAGGCCCACCGTCGCGGATTCTTCGAATACAGCTGGGTGAACTACGAAACGCTGGCCCCAGGCGCGCTGCGGCTGGTCCCGCCCGAGGGCAGGCTGGCCGCCTGGCGGGCGGACTACCGCGGGATGCGGTCCATGTTTCCCGGCGAGCCCGTTTCGTTTGAAGAGCTTGTCGCCGAGCTGAGGATCATCGAACAATCCCTCGTGCATCTGTGAGCACCCACTTCGCCTTCCTCAAGCCTGATTGGCCCGACGTGCATGAGTCGGCAGCCAAGGCCGAGGCGTTGGTGCGCACCGATCCGCGCGCCGCTTGTTTCTACGCCCGTCGGGCGCTGGAGTCGGCGATGGCCTGGCTCTACAAATACGACGAGAAGCTGAAGCTGCCCTATCAGGACAACCTCAGCGCGCTCATTCATGAGCCGTCCTTCAAGGCGATCGCCGGCGAGGCGGTGTTTGCGAAAGTGCGGGTAATCCAGCGCCAGGGCAACGACGCCGTGCACAGCTCGCGCCCGGTGCGGCCATACGACGCGCTCCAGGTCGTCACGGAGCTTTTTCATTTCAGCTACTGGCTGGCGCGCACCTACTCCAGCGGAGCAAAGCCGGCGGCGGGACTGGTCTTTCAACCCGAGGCCCTCGCTCCCGCACAGACGCTTCCCCCGCAGACGCTCAACCAACTGCAACAGTTGGAAACCAAGCTCCGCGAGAAAGACGAAAAGCTTTCTGAGCTGCTGGGTAACCAACAGGAACTCGACGCCGAGCTGCTCCGGCTCCGCGCTGAAGTCGCGGCCGCCAAGCAAGCGAATGCAGACACTCCTGACAGCCACAACTACTCCGAGGCCGAAACTCGCGACTACTTCATCGATTTGCTGCTGAAAGAAGCCGGCTGGGCGCTTGACCAAAAGCGAGACCGGGAGTTCGAGGTCTTCGGCATGCCCAACACCCAGGAAAAAGGTTTCGTCGATTACGTGTTGTGGGGCGATGACGGCAAGCCGCTCGCTTTGGTCGAGGCCAAGCGCACGAAGCGCGACCCGCGGGTTGGCCAGCGCCAGGCGGAACTGTATGCGAATTGCCTGGAGAAGCAGTTCGGACAACGCCCGGTGATCTTCTACTCCAACGGCTACGAGCATTGGCTGTGGGACGACACCCAATATCCCCCGCGGTCCGTGCAGGGCTTCTACAAAAAGGCTGAGCTGGAATTGCTGATCCAGCGGCGCACGACGCGACGACCGCTCAGGGAGGCAAAAATCAGCGAGGCGATCGCCGAGCGATATTACCAGACACGCGCGATCCGCCGCATCGGCGAGGCGTTTGAAAAGGACAAGGATCGCAAGACCCTCGTGGTGATGGCGACGGGTGCAGGTATGAGCCCGCGAGGCCCGGATGGGGTGTTCAGCTCTGCGGAAGTGGACCAGCTAGTGGAGCTGCTTGCCCAAATCCGGGCCAGGGCGACGGCTTAAACGCTCTGCCCGCTTGGTCAGCTTTGGACGGGGCTGTTTTGAGCCTTTTGGAACCTGCTCGTAGCCACGAAATCCACGCATTGACACCCCGCGAATCCTGAGGCCAATCTGCCCGTTCGGCCCTCCAATCGTACGGAGGACCAAACCCACATATACCATGTCGATGACTCCGCTCGAAGAAATTCGCCACTCGGCCTCGCACGTTTTGGCGACTGCGCTCCTCCGTCTGTACCCGGACGCCAAACTCGACATCGGTCCGCCCACGGACACGGGCTTCTACTACGATGTCGACCTCGCCCACAAGCTGACCCTCGACGACCTCGCCAAGATCGAGGAGGAAATGAAGAAGGTCATCGACGAGAACCAAGCATTCACCCGCAAGGAAGTCTCGCGCGACGAGGCCGTGGAAATCATCAAGGCCCGCGGCCAGGAACGCTTCAAACTCGGCCGTCTCGCGGACATCCCCGAGGGCGAAAAAATCTCGTTCTACACCAACGGCGAGTTCACCGACCTGTGCGCCGGCACGCACGTCCGGTACACAAAACAAATCAAGGCCTTCAAGCTGCTCTCCATCGCCGGCGCCTACCACCGCGGCGACGAGACCAAGCAACAGTTGCAGCGCATCTACGGCACCGCGTTCCCCTCGAAGGAGGAACTCGCGAACTACCTCACGCAGCTCGAGCAGGCCCGCCTCCGCGACCACCGCAAGCTCGGCAAGGACCTGAAGCTTTTCCACATCGACGAGGACGTCGGCCAGGGCCTGATCCTCTGGACGCCCGCCGGCTCGATCGTGCGGCAGGAGCTGCAGAGTTTCATCGCCGCGGAGCTGCGCAAGCAGGGCTACCACCAGGTCTTCACGCCGCACATCGGCCGCCTCTCGCTCTACAAGACCTCCGGCCACTTCCCCTACTACAAGGACTCGCAGTTCCCGCCCGTCGTGGAGCGCGACTATCTCGACCAGCTGATTTCCTCCGGCTGCTCCTGCGCCGAGATGACGAACCGCATCGAGGCGGTCTCCGCGCACCTCGCGGAGAAGGTCAACAAGCTCACCGGCAAGGAAACCATCACGAAGGATCGCGTGATGCCCGATGACCAGCTGATCGACGGCTTTCTGCTGAAGCCGATGAACTGCCCGCACCACATCAAGATCTTCGCGTCGCAGCCGCACTCCTACCGTGACCTGCCGGTCCGCCTTGCGGAGTTCGGCACGGTTTACCGCTGGGAGCAGTCCGGCGAACTCAACGGCATGACCCGCGTCCGCGGCTTCACCCAGGACGACGCCCACCTGTTCTGCACGCCGGAACAGGTGCAGCAGGAAATCATGGGCTGCCTTTCCCTCGTGAAAACCGTGCTCACGACGCTGGGCATGTCCGATTACCGCGTACGCGTCGGCCTGCGCGACCCGGATGGCAAGAAGTTTGCCGGCGACCCCGAGAAATGGGATCTCGCCGAAGCGGCGTGCCGCGAGGCCGCCAAAACGCTCGGCGTGCCTTTCACCGAGGAGCCCGGCGAAGCCGCGTTCTACGGCCCGAAGATCGACTTCGTCATCAAGGACGTGATCGGCCGCGAGTGGCAGCTCGGCACCGTGCAGGTCGACTACGTGCTGCCGGTGCGTTTTGACCTCAGCTACATCGGCGCCGACAACGCGGCGCATCGGCCCGTCATGATCCACCGCGCGCCCTTCGGCTCGATGGAACGTTTCTGCGGCGTGCTGATCGAGCATTTCGGCGGCGACTTCCCGCTCTGGCTCGCGCCCGAGCAGGTGCGCCTGCTGCCCATCTCCGACAAGGTGATGGACTACGCGAAGGCCACCCTCGCCCAGTTCCAGGCCGCCGACCTGCGGGTCACCCTCGACACCCACTCCGACAAGCTCGGCGCGAAGATTCGCCGCGCGGAACTCGAGAAAGTGCCGTATGTGCTCGTGCTCGGCCAGAAGGAGGCGGAGGCGCTCAGCGCATCCGTCCGTTCCCGCGCCAAGGGCGACGAGGGCGTGCACAAGGTCGAGGACATCCTCGCCCGCTTCACCCGCGAGGTCGCGACACGCGCCCTCCCGGAAAAGAAAAAGGCCTGACGAACACCAAGCAGCTAAGAAGCAATAGAGGTCCTGGAGTCCCTTTGCTGCCTGGCTGCTTTCTGTTTTCCTAAACCGGCATGAGCATCTGGAAGGACGAGCTCGACGCGATTGTGGGCGCCCGCGCGCACGGGCAGTCGGCGGAGATCCTGCCGCGGCTGCGGCAGCTCGACGCGAAGTTCCCGAACGTCGCCGAGATCAACTACCAGCTCGCGTGGACCTGCGACGTGCATGGCCGCGCGGCGGAAGCCGTCCCCTACTACGAAAAGGCCATCGCGCTCGGCCTGCCACCCAATGAACTTTCCGGCGCGTTGATCGGCCTGGGTTCCAGCCTGCGCACCCTGGGGCAACTCGATCGGTCCGCCGAGGTCCTGCGCTCCGGCCAGGTACAATTTCCGGACAATCCCGAGTTCGCCGTTTTCCTCGCGCTCACGCTCCATGCCTCGGGTCAATCCAAGGAAGCGCTGCGACTCGCGCTGGAAACCCTTTGCGACACGACCGAGGACCCGGGCCTCACGGCCTACCAGCGCGCCATCCGCCACGCGGCGGCGCAGCTGTAACGCGGCGAGCGCCTACACGGGCTGCTTCAGGTATTTCGCGATCGCCTGCGAGCGGGAGTGAACCTGGAGCTTTTCGTAGATTCGGCGAATGTAGGTGTTCACCGTCGGGCCGCTGATCCCGAGTTGCTCCGCGATTTCCTTGTAGAGGTATCCCTTGGTGAGCAGCGAGAGCACCGACTGCTCGCGCGGCGAAAGCACCTCGAGCTCCGGGGGCGGGTTCTGCTGCACGCGGGCAAATGACGACACGACTCGCCGGGCAATGCTGCTGCTCATCGGCGAGCCGCCGGTCACGATCTGGTGGATGGCGGCGAGCAGTTCCTCGCGGGACGTATCCTTGAGCAGGTAACCCGTGGCCCCGGCCGCCAGCGCGGCGAAGATGTGGTCGGAATCCTCGTACACGGTGAGCATGAGGAACTGCGTGTTTGGCAGGAGCGGCTTGAGGTGTCGCACACATTCCACCCCGGTGGAACCGATGAGGTTGATGTCCATCAGCACGACGTCCGGCTTGTCCTTGGGCAGGCTCTCGAGTGCCTGGGCGGTGTCGCCGTAGTGGCTCAACAATTCCAGGTCCGGTGCGCTGCGGATGACATCGGCCAGGATGCGGCGCGTGGGCTCGTCGTCCTCGACGATGGATAAACGGATGCTCATGGATTGGTTTTCTTAAAGAGGCCGGCCGGAAGGCGACCCGGACCCGATTGAAGGCCGATCAGCACCGTAATGGCAAGCCGCGCGCCACCGGTCGCGGAAGGCGGCACGAATTCATAGGTGCCATTCATCTCCGCGACACGTTGCGCGATATTGGTCAGGCCCTGCCCGGACTTCACGCGCGCCTCCTGGTGACCGTGACCATTGCCGTTCGCCGGGCCGTGGCCGTTTCCATTCGCCGCGCGCGGCACCGGTCGGCCGTTGTCGGAAATGGTCAGCGTCAGCGAATTCGCCACCACGCTCATCGCGATCGTGACCTCATCCGCGCCGGAGTGCTTCACGATGTTGTTCAAGGCCTCCTTTTGGCACAGGTACAGGTTGTGGCGAAGGTTGCTGGTGAGGCTCGCGGCCGGCAGCGCATCGGGGAGGTCCAGGCGGCAACGGATGCCGGCCACGCGCAGGAAACTCTGGGCATAGCTGACGAGGTAACTCACCAGCCCGTCGAGATTGTCGTTTTTCGGGTTCACGGCCCACACGATTTCGTCCATCGACCGCGTGATTTGCCGGACGGTCTCGTAGATCTGGCCGAGTTGGCGGCTCTCGGGCGTGCTTTCATCGCGACGCGCCGTTTGCGTGAGCAAGCTGATCCGCGTCAGGCTCGCGCCCAGGTCGTCATGGATGTTGCGCGCGATGCGGGCGCGTTCGCGCTCAATCGCGCTCTCCTGCTCGAGCCGCGCCAGGCGCGCGCGCAGGCGGCGGTGGGAAACCGTGCGCACGACGAAAATGACAAGCGCGACCAGCGCCGTGCCAGTCGCCAGGCGGAACCACCACGTCTGCCACCACAGCGGGACCACGGTGATGACAAGGGCGGGGTCGCTCTCCTTCCAGACGCCGTTGCCGAGGCTCGACAGGGCGCGCAGGCGGTACTCACCCGGCGGCAATTGCGGATAGTTGACCGTGCGGTCGGGGCCGGCCGTCACCCACTGGCTGTCGAAGCCGTCGAGGCGGTACTTGAGTTGGACGTGATCGGGAGTCGACAGGCACAGCACGGACAGCCGCACCGTCAGCTTGCGCGTGCGACCGCTGATCGCGACGCGGCCGTCCGAGACCGCCACCACCTCATCGTCGGCCTTCACGGTGCCCACGGTCGCCGGCGGCGAGGAATTGTCGGCAATGGCGTTGGCCGGGTCAAAGTTGACGACCCCCTTCCGGGTGGTGAACCACAGGTGCCCTAACTGATCCTTCCAGGCGGCCGGCTTGTACAAACCGAGGCAGGTCAGGCCATGCACGCCATCATCCCGCCCCACGATGATTGGATGCACGCGGGAGATCCGGCCCGCCAGGAAGTCGGCGAGTTCCTGGCGGCGCAGGCTGAAGATTCCCACCGAGGAGCCGAACCACATGTAGCCTTGGTTGTCCGGCACGATGGCCGTGATGTTCGCATCGATGAGACCATCGCTCGGAAGCAACTGGCGGAGCATACCCCCGCCGAGCGCGTAGAGCCCGTTGCCGGCGGTGGCGATCCACGTCAGGCCGGTGCCCGGTTCACAATAGATGTCCTGGATGGGCTGATCCACGTCACCCTTCAGTTCCAGCGCGAGCCGCGTGAAACGCTGGCCGTCGTAGCGGATCAAACGGCCGTCCGCCGAACCCAGCAGGATGGCCCCCGTTTCGTCCTCGGCAATGGCGCGCGGCGCCTTGGCGTCGAAGCCTTCGGCAACGCCAAAGTTCTCGAGCTTGCCCGCGCGATAACGGCCGACGCGATCCGGGGTCAGTGCGACCCAGTAGTCGCCGTTGCGCGCGACGTAGGCGACGCCCACGGCCGGCTTCGAGGGAAACTCCTCGTCACGCTGCGCGCGGCCGGTTGCGGGATCCAATTTGTACACGCCGGAACCCGTCGTGACCCAGATCCGCCCCTGCCCGTCCGGCAACACCGACGACACGCTCACCTGGGGCGTACCCAGCCAATCATTGAATTTCTCGATCCGGCCACGGCGCAGGCGCGCGACGCCGCCGTCGCGATTGCCGAACCAGATTGAACCCTCGGGATCCTCGCTCACCGAGAAGCTGTAGTTGTCACCGAGACCCGCGGTGCGATCCCAGACCTTGAAGTCGCGCAAACGGAGCCGGTTCAAGCCGCCGCCATTGGACGTCACCCAGATCGCCCCATCGCGGTCCTCGCAGATGCCGGTAATGGCCTCACCGGACGTCGGGACCATGCGCAGCTCGCCGCCAGCCACCGCGTACAGCCCCTGCGAGCGCGTCCCAATCCACAACGTGCCCAGGCGGTCCTCGTGCAGGGCGCTCACATAGTGCGCGCCCACGAGCGCCGGCAGCCGGCTGAGGACTTCCTGCGGCCCTCCCTCACTCATTTTGAGCAGACGGTCGACGGTCAGCACCCAGGGCCCCCCCTGGCCGCTCGCGGCAACGCGGAACTCCGGGCCGGAGAACTCGTGATTCACCACCTGGAGCTTTCCCGCCGAGTAGCGGGCAATCATGGTCGCGCCGGCGATCCAAACGTTGCCGGCGTCATCGCGCGCAAAGTGCCCGACCAATCGGTGCGGACTGCCGTCGTTGGGGCGAAATTCCTCGGTGACACCCGCCCGCCAGCGAAGCAGGGATTGGTCATCGCAGCTTCCCCAAAGCGTTCCGTCCGGCTCAACGAACAAGGAGTTCACGACTTTGCTTGCGGCGAATTCCAACCGGTGAAACGTCCCGTCGCGGTACGCGAATGTCCCGCCCGACATCGGGGCGACGACGATTCCGATGCCCGGCACATCCATGATCGCCCGGATCGTCAGCGCCGCGCCCGCCTTCTTGAGGTCCGGTCCGAGGTTTTCAAAATACGTCCCATCGAACCGCACCAACCCGCGGGCGGTGGCCATCCACAGGTAGCCCGCGCGGTCTTGATGGACGCGAGTCACGTCATCGCTCGGCAGCCCATCCTGGGCGTGCCATTCCCGGAGGGTGTATTGGTCAGCCCAGTTGGCTTCGGCCGCGCGCCCAAGTACGCCCGGCCACAAAATGGCCAAAAGGCACACTATCCGGGAAATAAAGCGGGGGTGGAGCGACACGGCGAATCCTCGGGGCCGGGGCACCTTGCCGACTCTCTGGGCGGGGTCAAAGTCCGAAAAGCCAGATGTCATCAATATTGATGACATGCACCCCCCTTGGCCGGCTGCTAGGATTTCAAAATCAGGCACATCCGTTACCCCTCGGCTCGCCGGACCGCACCCCATGCAGGCCGGCGTTTTTTGGCGGCCGCGGAAGCCTCTGTTGACCCGAATCCCCCCGCCGGGTCTTCCCCACACCAAGTCAGTTGCACCTACCACCCTAAAAACATGAAATCACGCATTGGGTCCACCCACGCCTTCGGACGGAGTTTGGGCGCGCTTCTCTTGAGCGCTGTCCTCGCCGCCCCCTCGTACGCCCAAACGGTCCAGCCCAGCGCGGCCTCCGTCGAACCGGCCAACGCCGACGCGAAAAAGGTTCCCGTTGAAACGGTCGACAAACCCGCGGGGGATGTTGTCGAGCTGTCGCCGTTCCAGGTGACCGCGAACAACAAGGGTTACTTCGCCTCCAACACGATGTCCGGCACGCGCCTCAACTCGAAGATCGAGGACCTGGGCCAGTCGATCACCGTGATGACGAAGGAGCAGATGGGCGACTTCGCGATGCTCGATATCAATGACGTGTTCGACCACATGGCGAGCACCGAGGGCACAAACTCCTACTCCGAGTTCGTCACGGACCGCACGGGCGCCGTGGTCGACAACGTGAGCCTCAATCCCAACAATGCCAACCGCGTCCGCGGCATTGGCAACGCGAACATCGCGTTCAACAACATCGCGACTTCCGGCCGCGTGCCTGTCGATCCGCTGTGGCTCGACTCGCTCGAACTGAGCCGCGGCCCGAACGCCAACATCTTCGGCCTCGGCAACGCGTCGGGTACCGTCAACCAGGTGCCGGCGACCGCCAACCTCACGCGCGACTTCACGAAGGCGGAAGTCCGTGCCGACAGCTACGAGGGCTATCGCGGTTCGATCGACGTCAACCGGATGGTCATCCGCAACAAGCTGTCGGTGCGCGCGAGCTATGCGTACCAGCACACCGGTTTCATTCGGAAGCCATCAGGTGAAGACACCCGCCGCCTCAGCTTCCAGGCGAAATACCAGCCGTTCAAGAACACGACGATTTCCGCTTCCTGGTACAACTACAAGAATGCGTCGGTGCGCCCGAACTTCACGACCCCGCGCGACTACTACACGGATTGGTTCAAGGCCGGGAAGCCCGCCTGGAATCCAGTCACCGGCTTGGTGACCTTCGCCGACGGCCGCGTTTACGGCAGCGGCAACGTCCTCGGGTCCACCACCCCATATACGTCCGCCCCGAGCTTCGTGGGCGTGGCCAACGTGCCCATCTCCTTTACCTTTGGCGGTGCCGAAAGCCGTTCGCCGTTCCAGATCGGCGCGCCCGGCGAGGCTCCCTACTGGACCATGGCCCGCTATACCTCGGGCGCGCTCGCCACGACCGACCCGTTCGGCGCCACCGCCACCGGCGTTGGCCTGTTGACCACCGGTCCTTCGGAAACCTTCACGGCCGCCCAACAGCCGCTCTACAATTCGGTCGCCCGCCCGATCTTCGACAAATCCATCTACGACTGGGAGAGCATCAACCTCGCCGGCAACAGCAAGGCGTGGGACGACGTCGATACCTACCTTTTCCAAGTCGACCAAGTCGTCCTCAATACGTCCAAGCAAACCCTGGCGGCGCAATTCACCTTCATGCGTGAAGATTCCAAGCGCCTCGAGAACCAGCCCATGGGCCCGGCGAGCGTGAACAGCAACGTGGGCCAGCTCCAAGTCGACGTGAACAAGGTTTATCTCGATGGCTCCCCGAATCCCTATTTCGGCCGTCCTTACCTGCGCAGCAGCGAACCGTTCCTGCGCGACAAGCCGTTGCTCTGGGACACCGGCCGCGTCCAGGCCGTGTATCGCATCGACTTCTCCCAGGACAAAGGCCTGACCAAGTGGCTCGGCACCCAACAGATCCTCGGGTACTACGAATACAAGGATCAGCAAAACCGCACTTACACCTACCGCCACACCGCCCTGGGCAAGGACAAGGGCTGGCAGCAGAAGTATGCAAACACCCTCCTGGCGCTCCAGACGGTCACGAACACGGATCCGCGTTACCTGATCAACGGCACGTCGATCGTCCCGGGCAACTATGACCGCGTGAACGAGCAGTACTACGTGGGCAACACGTCCGGCGGCGCCATCGAATACGCCCCGAGCTACTTCCCGGAGGGCGTCAGCCTGCCCTACGTCTGGGGCCCGAATGCCGCCTCGATGATCAAGGACGTTTCCGCGATCGGCTTCACGCCGGGTCAGGGTGGCGGTCTGAACAACCTCAACAGCGTGATCAAGACCACCGGTGGCGTGATGCAGAGCACCTTCCTCTCCGGCAAGCTGGTTGGCACGTTCGGCCTCCGCGAGGACATCGTGAATGACCGCAACGCCCCGCTGGCATTGATGACCCCGGACCTTTCCAACTACGACTTCGATGCCTCCAACCGCTGGATCAGCGGTATTTGGCGCCAAGCCAAGGGCAAGACGAAGTCGCTCTCGCTTGTCGCCCGTCCGCTCCAGGATCTGAAGTTCATCCGGACCCGGGCGAACGACGGCACCGGCTTTGGCAAGTTCCTCGCGGAAGCGGCCAGCAGCCTCAGCCTCACGTACAACAAGTCGGACAACTTCATCGCCCAAGGTCCGGCCTACGACCTGTTCCTCGTCCAGTTGCCGAACCAAACCGGCACCACCAAGGACCTCGGGTTCTGGATCACCGCCTTCGATGGCCGCCTGTCCGTCCGGTACAATCACTTCGACACGAAGCAGCTGGATCTCCGCAACGGCGATATCTCCACGATGGCCCAGCGCATCCTGCGCTACGAGGGCTTCGTCGCCACCGACTCTTACAACCTGCGGACCCAGACCAGCGCCTGGCTGAACGGGCTCGGCACCGGCGGTAGCGCCACCAACGCGCAGATCGCCGCCGCCATCAACATGCCGGTCGACCAGTACAACGGCCTGCAAACGATAGCGACCGCGGCGACCTACGCGGCGGTCAATGACGCCCGCTCCACCGGCAACGAAATCGAAATCAACTACAACCCGACCCGCAACTGGACGGTGAGCGCCTCGGTCACCCAGACCCAGTCGATCAACACGACGGCGGGCGCGGCGGTGGACAACTACATCGCGGCCCGCATGCCGATCTGGACGACCCTCGAGGATCCGCGCTTCACCAACACCACCCAGACGCTCAACGGTGTGACCACGCCGCTCCCGACCCTTCCGGCGACGCCGCTCCCGACGGGCCCGACGGGCCACCTGCTGTGGTGGTTCATCAAGGGTGCGCCGTTCAGCACGATTGCCGGCTACAACGGCACCCAGTCGGCCGCGGACAATTTCGCGGTCAACGTCGATGCCCCGATGGCCGTGTTCCGCGCGCTGATCGGCCGCCCGCGTCCGCAGATCCGCGAGTACTCCGCCAAGTTCAGCACCCGCTACAACCTCGCGGGGCTAAGCGACAACAAGTACCTCAAGAACACGAGCGTGGGTGGCTCGCTCCGCTATGCCAGCAAGGGTTCGATCGGCTTCTATGGCCTCGGCTATAGCCAGGGCATGGACCTGACGCTCCCGGCGAACAAGATCCTGCAGCTCGATCCGAACCGGCCGATCTGGTCGGACCCGGAGGTATTCGTCGATGTGTTCGTCACCTACAAGACCAAGCTCTGGCACGACAAGGTGCGGGCGACGTTCCAGCTGAACGTGAAGAACATTCAGGAGAACGGCGGCCGCCTGTTGCCGACGAGCGCATTCTTCGACGGTCGCGCGTCCACCTACCGCATCGTCGATCCCCGCCAGTTCATCCTGTCGGCTTCGTTCGACCTTTAATCCAACGACCGCTCCTTCTCATCGCCGCCACCTTGCATGGTGGCGGCGATTTTTTTTGGCACTCGACCGGCGAAATCAGCCCACAAACGCATTGCTCGGGATACTCGCGGTTGGCACGTTGAGGCATCCCCATGAAGCGTCCGCCCTCCCCTGTTCCAAGCGCTCCGGCGTCCGCCGGCAGTTGGTTGTCATGGGCGATGTTCGGGCTGTTTTCGGTCGTCGCGCTGTTTCTCTATTCGCCGGCGCTGCGGGGTGAGTTTCTTTGGGACGATCTCGGACACGTCACGAGCCCCGCCCTGCGCTCGTGGTCAGGGCTCATGCGCATCTGGTTCGAACCGGGCGCGACACAGCAATACTACCCGCTTCTCCACTCGGCGTTCTGGTTGGAGCACAAAGTTTGGGGAGATGCCGTTGTCGGCTATCACGTCGTGAATGTGCTTCAGCACGCGTTCGCCGCGACGCTTCTTGGGCTGCTCCTCCGGCGATTGGCAGTGCACGGCGCCTGGTTCGCCGCCGCCCTTTTTCTGGTTCACCCGGTCTGCGTCGAATCCGTGGCCTGGATCTCCGAACAGAAAAACACGCTGTCGCTGGTCTTTTATCTCGGCGCCGCCCTGGCCTACCTGGGTTTCGAGGAGCGGCGCGGGGCGAAAGACTATGTGGTCGCGACGGTCCTTTTCATCTGTGCGCTCCTGACGAAAACCGTGACCGCTTCGCTGCCCGCGGCCATCCTGGTGGTCAGCTGGTGGCGGCACGGCCGGCTTGAATGGCGTCGTGACGCCGTGCCGCTGCTCGGATGGTTTGCGCTCGGGGCCGGCAGCGGACTCTTCACCGCGCACTTTGAACGCGTGCTCATTGGCGCCCAGGGAGCGGAATTCACCTTGGGCGCGTTGGACCGCCTTGTGCTCGCGGGACGCGTGTTCTGGTTCTACTTGGGAACGCTGGTGTGGCCTTTCGACCTGATGTTCGTCTACCCGCGCTGGTCGATCGACGCGTCGGTGTGGTGGCAATGGCTGTTTCCCATCGGTGGCCTCGCCTTGCTCGCGGTCCTCGTGTGGTGGTGCCGGCGCAACCGCGCGCCGCTGGCCGTCGCGCTGCTGTTTGGCGGTTCGCTTTTCCCGGTGCTGGGGTTCGTCAACGTGTACCCATTCGTCTTCTCGTACGTCGCCGATCATTTCCAGTACCTCGCCAGCCTCGCGCTGTTTGCCGCCGCGGGAGTTGGGCTCGCCCATTTGCCGCGGACGTGGGGCTGGGTTGCCACCGGTGCACTGGCGTCGTTGCTGGGCGCGCTGACGTGGAGCCAGGCCGGGATGTACCGCGACAACGTCACCCTCTGGGAAACCACGTTGAAGCGAAACCCGGATGCCTGGCTCGCCCACCAGAACCTTTGCACCCTTCTCGTCGAAAGCGGCCAGGCCGCCGCCGCCCTGCCGCATGCGGAACGGGTCGTGCAACTTCGTCCGGACAATCCGGAGGCGCTCAACAATCTCGGCGACTGCCTGACGCGCGTCGGCCGCGCCGCCGAAGCGCTTGCGCCCCTCAAGCGGGCGGTCGAGCGCCAGCCGAAGTATGCGGTGGCGCACAACAGCCTGGGCGTGACCCTGATGGCCCTCAGCCGCGCCGACGAGGGTCTCGCCAGTTTCGAAACGGCCGTCCGGCTGCAGCCCGACTACGCCGCCGCGCGACTAAACCTCGGGCAGGCCTTGGCGACCGCCCGCCGGATGCCAGAGGCCGTGCCTCACTTCACCCGCGCCGTGGAACTCGAGCCCGGCAATCCCCGCGCCCGGCTGCAACTGGGCACCGCCCTGGCCCTGCAGGCGCGTTACGCGGAGGCGCTCCCCCATTTTGAGGTAGCCGTGTCCCTGGAACCGGAATCCGCCGACTCGCACCTGCGACTGGCGATGACCCTGCGCGCGCTCGGCCGCATGGCCGACGCCACGAGCGAGTACAAGGAAGCGATCCGACTGAACCCGGCGCTCGATCCGCGCTAACGGCATTGAAGTAGCCACATGCGTCCCTGCATGTGGCGTTCGCGCATGCCTATCCCACATGCAGGGACGCATGTGGCTACGCAGCCTCGTGGGTCTCAGATTGCCTTCTCCGACCACTCGCCGTTCACCAGCCGGCGGAGGCCGAGCGGATTCGCGTTCTGCAATTCCGACGGGAGGAGTTCGTCCGCAAAATTCTGATAGCACACCAGCCGCGCCCAGCGATTGAGCGCGCGGGTGCCCACCGACGTGCTGCGACCACCGTCGCTGGTCGAGGGATACGGCCCGCCATGAACGATTGCGTGGCTCACCTCGAGGCCCGTCGGGTAACCGTTGTAGATCAAACGTCCGGCGCGCTCGGCAAGGACATCGAACAATTCGCGATACGCCTTCGCCTCGTTGGCCCCCGCATGCACGGTCGCAGTCAAGGTGCCCTCGAGTTGTCGCGCCACGGCCAGCATCTCGGCGGCATCCTCGCACCAAATGACCAGCGAACTCGGACCAAAGATCTCCTCGGACAAGGCATGATTGCCGAGGAATTCCTTCGCGCCGGTCTCAAACCAAATGGGCGCCGCGCTGCACATCGAGGTGGCATTGCCCTGCGCGAGCACCTTCACACCGGTTTGCTGCGCCCGGGCGGTCGTGTTCGCCACGAAATTCTTCCGAATGCCCGGCGTCAGCATGACGCCTTCAATCGTTGCCGAGAGCCGCCCCGCCATGTCCGCGATGAGTTTTTCCGCCTCGGGCGACCACTGCAGGACAATGAGGCCCGGGTTGGTGCAAAACTGACCGACGCCAACATTGGCTGACGCATACAGGCCCTCGATGATGCCCGCCGACCGCTCGACAATCGCATCCGGAAGCAGGAACACGGGATTCACGCTGCCCATTTCCGCATAAACCGGGATCGGCTCGGGCCGCGCCGCCGCCAAGTCCGCCAGCGCACGACCGCCCTTCACGGAGCCGGTGAAACCCACGGCCTTCACCGCGGGGTGCTTTACCAGCGCCTGACCGACCTCGAAGCCGGCGTCGAACAGCAGCGAGAACGTCCCTTCCGGCAAACCCGCTTCGCGCACCGCATGCAGGATCAGCCGGCCGACCATCTCGCTGGTGCCGGGATGCGCGGGATGCGCCTTCACAATGACCGGGCAACCGGCAGCGAAGGCGGAGGCGACGTCGCCGCCCGCCACCGAATACGCGAAAGGAAAGTTGCTGGAGCCAAACACGACCACGGGGCCGATCGCCCGCAGCATGGAGCGGTGATCGGGTTTCGGCAGCGGCTTGCGTTCCGGCAGCGCAGTCTCGATGCGGACATCGAGCCAGTCGCCGCGTTGGGCCGCCGCACCATACAGCCGCAGCTGGCCCGCGGTGCGGGTGATTTCTCCCTTGAGGCGCGCCTCGGGCAGGCCGGTTTCCTGCATCGCGCGAGCCACAAGATCCGTCGACTTCGCCTCCAGTTTGTCCGCGATGGCCGCCAGGAATTTTTGACGGTCTGCACCGGACAGCTTTGCCCAGGTCGGGGCGGCGGCGACGGCGAGTTCGACTGCGCGGTCGACGTCCTCGGGCCCCGCGGAAAGAAACGTGGGCTCAATCGCGACGTTTTTCGTCGGGTCAAATGCCCTGAAGGTGGCGCCACCGAGTCCGCTGGAGCCGAAGCCAATGAGTGAGCCGCCGTCTGGTTTCATGGGATAATTTGAAAAGGGGTTTGCGTGCTTGGGGGTGGAACTCGGCCTCCGGACGAGTTCTCAGGATTCGCCCATTCGGTAAATGCAGCGGGATGCCGCGTGTGCCACCGTCAGAGTTTCAAACGGGTCTCCAGCGCTTTGGCGAGGATCGCCTGCGTCAACTGAAGGTCCGCTCCGTCCAAAGGCAAACGCGGCGGTCGCACATAGGCCGACCCGCACTTCATCTCCGCCTGGATCCATTTGATGTGCTGCACGAACTTCGGGACCGTATCGAGGCGGAGCAGCGGCAGGAACCACTCGTACAACGCGGCGGCGCGAGCCTTGTCGCCACGGCTCGCGTAGTCGAACAACGCCACCGATTCGGCCGGGAAAGCGTTCACCAAACCCGCAATCCAGCCGGTCGCCCCGGCGTAAATGCCTTCCACAATCGCATCATCCATGCCGATCAGGATATCCAGCCGCCGGCCGACCGCCGCGCGGGTGGCCGTCACGCGCCGGACATCGCCGCTGGATTCCTTCACCGCGTGCAGGTTCGGATGCTCGCCCGCCAGTTCGGCGATCTGCAGCGGCAGGAAGTCGGTTTTATAGGCCGGCGGGTTGTTGTAGAGCATGCAGGACAGCCGCGTGGCACTGATCACCGCGGCGACGTACGCCTTCATCTCCCGCCAATCGGAAACATACACGTAGGGCGGCAGCACCATCAGACCCTGGGCACCCGCCTGCTCGGCCGCGCGGGCCATCGCCACGGCTTCGGTCGTGGTGAGCGAGGCAATGCCGAGGACCACGGGCACTCGCCCCGCGACGGCTTTCACGGCCGTGCGGACCACGGCGATCTTCTCGTCAAACGAGAGCGTCTGCGCCTCGCCAAGGGATCCACAGCACACGATCCCGGTGCAACCGCTGTCGACCATCCAGCGACAATGCGCCGCAAAGGCGTCATGATCGACCGAGAGGTCGGCTTTCAAATTCGTGGTGATCGCGGGGATGACGCCTTTCCAGTTCATGGGGTGTGGGGTAAAGGGGAAATCTTGGAATCGGGCATCGACCGATTTTTAGTTTTCACGATGTGTTTTCATGCGAACCGATTAGGGTTCAGCAGGCTCAGATCCACGCTCGGCTTCCGCCCGCCGAGGACCTCCGCAATCAACTTTCCGGAGATCGGCGCGAGGGTCAGCCCAAGCATCGCGTGCCCGCTGGCCGTGGACAGGTTGGCGTAGCGTCCGAGCCGACCGATGTAGGGCATGCCATCGGGAGACACCGGCCGGTAACCAAACCAGGGTTTCACCCCGGCGAAATCCGCGTCGGTCAAATCAGGGATGAACGCCTTCGAGCCCTGGATGATCTGCTCGACCCGCTCCGGCCGAACGCGGTCGGTGTGACCCGCGATCTCCATCGTGCCGCCAAAGCGCAGCTTGTCGCCCATCGGCGTCACCGCCACGCGGCGTTCCGTCAGGATCATCGACTTCGTGAACTGGAACCGCGGCCGCTCGAGCGTGAGGCTGTAGCCCTTGCCGGCCTGCATCGGCAGCCGGATCCCGAGCCCCTGCACCATCGCGGGCGACCACGAGCCGCCGGTCAGCACGAATTCATCCGCAATCATGTCCCCGGCGGTCGTCGAGACCGCGGAAACGCGGCCGGCTTCGGTGCGCCAGCCATAGACCGTGGTGTTCCAGGAGAACTTGACGCCCATTTCCTTCAACAGGGCGGTGATCGCCGGCACGAAGAGGCGTGGCGACAGGTGCGCGTCGATCGGGAAATAAATCGCACCCGCCACCTTGAGTTTCGCACCCGGCTCCAACGCGGCGGTTTGTTGCGCGTTCAGGACCTGCGCCTCAATGCCGACCTCGTTGCAGAGCGCCGCAAGGCCGTGGGCGTACTTGTCGAGGGTTTCGGGCAGCTGGCAAAGATTCAGCAGGCCTTCCTGCTTCAGCTCGAAATTGTCGCCGGTGATGTCGGACAATTCGAGAAACAGCGCGCGGCTGCCCAGGCAAAGATCGCGCAGCACGGGCGCGGAACGCCGCCGGTGTTCCTCGGTGCAATGGCGGGCAAACAGCCAGCCCCAGCGGATCAGGTCACTGTCGAGCCGCGGCTTGATGTAGAACGGGCTCCGGGAGCTCATCATCCACTTCAGCCCCTTCCAGACCATGCCCGGCGCGGAAATGGGTTCAACGTGGCTGGGCGAAACGTAGCCCGCGCTGCCATGCGCGCAGGAGTCGGCGCCCTCGGCGTTGCGCTCGACGACGGTCACCTGCCAGCCGTCGCGCGCGAGGTAATACGCCGCGCTCAACCCGAGCACGCCGCCGCCGCAGATGATGACCGATTTGGAATTTCTCATTTTTTGAATGGTAGGGCGTGGACTCCGATCCACGCCGAGGCGGTGACGGAGTCACCGCCCTACCTTAAATTCATCGAATCCCCCACATGAACGGGTCCGCCGGATCCAGCAGGAGCAGCGACTCGGCGGTCACGTGTGCCGTGCCCGCGATCGTCGGCACGATCTTGTCGCCCTGCCGGCGATACTTCGCGCGGAACGTGCTGCCCACGATGCTCTCCTGCACCCACTCGACCCCGGGGGCCAGTTTGTTGTCGGCCGCCAGGCACGCGAGTTTGGCGCTGGTGCCGGTGCCGCACGGCGATCGGTCGTAGGCGCCACCCGGGCAAAGCACAAAGCTGCGGCTGCTCGCGCCCGGCGTGGGCGAAGGCCCGAAGAGTTCGACGTGGTCGACCTCCGGGAAACCGGAGTCGTTGACCGCCTGCCGCACGCGGGAGCAATAGGCGGTGAGCTGCGCGACGTTCGCCAGCTCGAGTTTCTGGTCGTGCTGCTCGATCAGGCAGAACCAATTGCCGCCCCAGGCGATGTCACAGGAAACATTGCCGATGCCCGGCAGGTAGAGTTCCACGTCGGTGTGCTTTCGGTAGCTCGGCACGTTGTCGAACGTGACTTCACCATTGGCGCCCAGCACGGCCGCGATGTAGCCCGCCGGCGTATCGATGCGCACCAAACCCGGCTTGGCCAAACCCGCGTGTTGCAGCGCGACGATCGCGCCGATCAAGCCGTGGCCGCACATGCCCAGATATCCCACGTTGTTGAAAAAGATCAGTCCGAAGTTGCAGCTCTTGTCGTAGGGGTCGACGAGCAGCGCGCCCACAAACACATCGGAACCGCGCGGTTCGCCAACCACGGCGCTACGATAGTGGTCGAACTTTTCGCGGAAAATTTTGACCCGTTCACTGAGCGGCCCGTTGCCGAGGTCAGGCCCACCCGCCAGCACCAACCGCGTCGGTTCCCCACCCGTGTGGGTATCGAGGATCTTGATGGTCTGCAGGTCGGGCATGGCGGTCCGTTACCATCGCCGGGCGATCAGCCGGAGAAAAGCAAAAAGCCAGCGCATTGCTTGCCCGTTCATCGTGCCATCGGAGACAGATGGTTGTCGGGCACCGGCTCGCCGGGGCCATCCATCGGGGTTGCAACCACTGTCTGCACGCCAACGATCCTCTCCCAGTGCATTCGCAGGCGGCACAGGCGCCATTCATCGCACTCCACCTCCAACCGGACGCGCACCGTCCCCGCGCCCATTGTTTCGGCATGCAGCAGATCAGGGAAGACGCCCTGCCAATAGAGGACGCGCACGATCCGCGGTAGCAGGGTCGGCAGGCGCTCGGCGCAGATCAGGACGGAGGTTTTCATGGGAACGGCGTGGCCGCGGACGGAAGATGATTCCGCCCGCGGCACACACAACTGCCGAACTATGGGCAAGAAGTCCTATGCCTTCACCGCAAGGCCGCCATCAGCCGCATGCGCGAAGACAGCCCGAATTTCCGCAGACACGCGCTGACCTGGTTCTTTACCGTCGGCTCCGCCTTGCCGAGAAACGCGGCGATTTCCTTGTTGCTGTAGCCGGCGCAGAGGTACGAGAGCACCTGCTGCTCCGCGGGCGTGATGGGATCGCGCGTCGGCGGCGGCAAGACCGGGCGCGGCAATAGGCAGTAGCGTTCAGCGACCATGGCGGGGAGGGTTATTTCATTCGTTGAGCGCGGGAGCGCGGCGGGCTTGGGTCCGTTGCTCGTAGTCGGCGGCGAGCGCGAGCAGCCGCGCCTCAGTCCACGCGGCACCGAAGAAGGAGAGGCCGATGGGCAGCCCGCGATAATCCCCCGCCGGCACCGTGACGCTGGGATAACCCGCCACCGCCGCCGGGGACGAACTTCCGCCCGTGAAGGCGTCGCCATTCACCGGGTCGATCAGCCAGGAGGGGCCGTTGGTGAGTGCGATCAGGGCGTCCAAATGGTGCTTGGTCAGCAGCGCGTCGATGCCTTCGGTGCGGTTGGCCAGCAGGCACAGCTCGCGGGCTTTGTGGTAAGCCTCGTCCGTCAACCGACCCTTGGCCTGCGCCCGCTCCAGCAGTTCCTGGCCGAAGTTGGGGAGCTCTTGTGCGTCATGGGCCCGGTTGAACGCGATCAGGTCGGCCAGCGACTTCACGCGGGCCTCCGGCCCGAGGGTGGCGAAGTAGGCATTGAGGCCGTCCTTGAATTCGTAGAGCAGCACCTCCATCTCAGCCTCGCCGGCCCGGTTGAAACCCGGAAACTCGCCGAGATCCACGATCTCGGCACCGGCCGCTCGTAAGGAATCCAAGGCGTGCGCCAGCAACGGGTCGAGCCGCGGGTCGAGCCCAAAGGGTCCGTGCAATACGCCGAGTCGCGCGCCCTGGAGCGCGCCGGGCGCGAGCTGGGCGGCGAAGTCGGTGCGCAGCCCGGCCGGCCGCGATTGCGTGGCGGCGTCACGCGGATCGGCGGCGGCGATCACCTCGAGCACGAGCGCGGCGTCGCGCACCGTGCGGGCCATCGGCCCGGCAGTATCCTGCGAGGCCGAGATCGGGATCACGCCGGCGCGGCTGACGAGACCCACCGTCGGTTTCACCCCGACCACCCCGCAGACCGACGCGGGCGAGACAATTGAGCCGTCGGTCTCGGTGCCCACGGCGGCCGCGCAGAGATTCGCGGCGACCGCGACGGCCGAACCGGAACTGGAGCCCGAGGGATTGCGCGCGAGGCCGTACGGATTGCGCGTCTGCCCGCCGCGCGCGCTCCAGCCGCTGACGGATTTGTCGCCCCGGAAATTCGCCCACTCACTCAGGTTGGTTTTGCCCAGAATGACGGCGCCGGCCGCGCGAAGCTGCGCCACGAGTGCGGCGTCGCGCGGGGGCTTGGCACCGACGAGCGCGAGCGACCCGGCGGTCGTTTCCATGCGATCGGCCGTCGCGATGTTGTCCTTGATGAGAACCGGGATGCCGTGCAGCGGTCCGCGCACCCGGCCGGCGGCGCGCTCGGCGTCGAGCTGACGGGCGATGTCCAGGGCCTCGGGATTGATCTCAATCACGGCATTCAGCTTCGGGCCGGCTTTGTCCACCTCGGCGATCCGCTGCAGATAGGCAGTCGTCAATGCAACCGAAGTCAGTTTCCCCGCCCGCATTTGCTCCTGCACTTGATCAATCGTGGCCTCGGCGAGCGGAAACGCCGCTTTCACGGTCGAAAGCAGGAGGCAGAAGTAGATCAGGAACCGGGTCTGCATAAGATGATTGAGCGTCGTTATGTCAGAGATCGGAAAAGGAAAGCACGCGATGGTCCGCCGAAGTGAGTCGTGGGAAGTATTTACAGAAGTTAACGAAGGAAACAAAGGACCGGTCAGACGGCTGGGTTTCGTTCGCTCCGTTACCTTCTGTAAAAAATGTCCTCACAGCTTCAACAGGCGCTTCACTTCCTGTTCCAGCTTTTCGCCACGCGCATTCGTGGTCACGACTTTGCCGTCCTGATCGAGCAGGAACATCGCGGGGATGCTGCCGATTTCATATTTCGTGGAGAGATCGTTCTTCCACCACTTGCCGTCGAAGTATTGCGGCCAGGGCATGTCGTTCGCCGCGGTGAAGTCGGTCAGCACCTTCCGCGCCTTCGCCAGCTTGGCTTCCTGCTGCTCCGTCGTGTCCTTGGGTAGAAGGCTCGCATTTTCCAGGGAAACGCCGACCACCTCGAAACCCTTGTCGTGGTATTTCTTGTAGTTGGCGACGACGTTGGGCAGCTCGGCCTTGCACGGTCCGCACCAGGTCGCCCAGAAGTCCACGAGCACAACCTTGCCCTTCAGTTTCGCGAGATCGACCTCGCGGCCGTCGACGGCGGTGAATTTCATCTCGAGCGGCTTGGCCATCAGCTCGGCCAGTTGGACCTTTTTCCGGGCGAGCTGCTGCACCGCGGCGTTGGGACAGTCGACCGCGAGGTGCGCCCAGCCGGCCTTGGCGGCCTCCGGCTCGTTGCGGGACAGGGCACCGAGGTAATCGTTGGCGCGGTTGACGAGCATGTCGCCAAGCTCGGGGTATTTCGCGACATGGGCGTCGAAGCGGGCCCGGAAACCGCTATAGTCGTAGGGCTGCCCGCTCGCCTTGGCCTGGGTGGTGGCGCGGAAATCCTTGGCGAACTCGCCCCAGTCCGCCGCCTCGCGGGGCCCGGCCGGCACATCGGTCGCCGCCGCCATCGCCGCCTTCAATTCGGCGACCTTCGCGGTCCAGGCGGCCGCGGCTGCCTGATCGACGACGACGGCCTTCATCCCGGCGGTCTCGAAGTCGGCGCCGATGTCCTTCACAAAGGCCGGACGAATCGCGTCAGTGATAAACTGCACGACCTCCCAGCGGCGAGGATCGGTCGGATAGGTGGTGTAAAGCTCAAGTCCGCGGCGGGCGAGTTCCTGCTGCTTCGCATCCATCCAGCGAAACTGGGCGGCCCGCCCCCCCTGCCGAATCTCGTCAGGCGGCGGGGTCTGCTTGGCATTCTCAAACTCAGCCAACGCTTGGTCGGCCGAAACCGGAGTCGCGGCGCGGAGCACCGCACCAAGCGCCAGCACCGCGCCAAGGAAGAAAATGATGCGAAGTGTCCGCAGGCGCAGGGAGAACCGCCAATCGTGATAATGGGTGAGCATGTTGATCGGGGAAAGCCGCAGCCGTGATGGCAGAGTATTGGGAAATTTGCTTTGCCGGCGTAGCTAAGGTTTCACGCCCGCCTTGCGCAGCGCGTCTAGCAGGCGCGGGTCGTCGGCGCCCTTGGCATAGCCCCACCCGGTATACGCGCCGACGATCTTGCCGTCGCGGCCGAGCACGTAGAAGGCGGGCAGCGAGCCGCGGAAATCCTTCATTGCCTTCGCCGGGTCCGGCGAATCGACGCGACCGAACTTGAAGCCGTATTCGCCGCCGTGCGCTTTCATCCACTTCTCGTAGTCGGCAACCTTTGCATCGAAACTAACGGCGACGAATACGACATCCTGCGTCTCAAGCTTTTTGCGCATCTTCTCGTAGAACGGGAAAGCCTCCTTGCAGAAATGGCACCACGAGGCCCACGTCTCGACCACCACGACTTTGCCTTTGAGGTCAGCGATCCGGAACGGCTTCTGGTCGGCCCAGCCGATGAAGCCCATGTCAGGCAGGCTGTCGCCGGGCCGATAGAGTTGCTCCACCGTTTCCGGCATGACTTCGCCTAGCTTGAGCAACGCCGACGCTTCGCGTTCGAAGACCTCCAGCGAAAAGTCCGCGGCGGTGAGCGACGCTTTCGCAGCGTAGCGCGTAATGCGCTCGATTTCCCACGTCGCGAGCGTCGGACGGCCCGTGGGATCCGCGGGAGAACCTGGCCTTTTTTCGAACGCGTCCTGCGCCGTGGACCGCTGCACGATGAAGCCGGAGGCATCCACGTAGAAGCGCGCGCTATAAATCACCGGCGGGGTGTCCGGCGGAGTGTTCCTGAAGGTCATCGTTTCCACGACCTCACAGGCTCTGCCGTCCACCGTTTCGCGGCCGAGGTACCGCACATACTGTGCCCTGCCTAGCTCGCCCTCCAGAGATCGGGAAAGAGCCGGCCTGGCTGCTTCGATGGGCGGAGCAGCGGTGCGCTGCAGGGATCCTTTCACCGCCCGCTGCAAACGGAATTCCGAATCGGCGTTTTGCATCACCGCATAGTCCGGCGCGTCCGGGCCGCCTTTGAAGGGAGACCAGAGGTCGTAGTGGATATTGTTGGCATAGAAGGGCTTCGAGCCAGCCCCTTTCAGGTAGCGCTCCTCGCTCCGCCAGACGTAGGGTCGCTCGGTGTCGTCAGAAAAGTATTGGCGCGCTTCGGTGACCGAGGACATTGTCCAGTTCTCGACGCCTGCATAGGCCGCACGGGTCCGCTCGATGACGGCGCGCGCCTGCGGCGAGATCCATGTTTCGGGTTTCTGTGCGGCCGTCTCAGCCAGTGCCAAGCCGAAGCCGAGGCTCGCGATGGAAGAGAGAAGTAGAAATCGGGATTTCATGATATTCATCAGATGGACGCCGCACGACGCGAAACCTCGCCTCGCGCGACAGAACATCTCCGGCTCTCAGAATCGCTTTTGGAGGTTGAGAGAGTAGCGGCGGAGGCGCGGATCCTCCACGGGCTGAAAGCCGCCCAACGGCAGATTTGTGAGACGCAGCGGCGGCTCGGTATTGAAGGCATTCTGCAGGCCAACACTCAGTCGTAGGTCGGAGTAAATCTTGCGCCAACCCCCGCCGCCGTGTCCGAATTGGTAAGCCACCTGAACATCGTGGTAGAACTGCGCGGGGAAATCGGCGGCCCCCTGGGTGAGCACGAAGGTGGCGACTGATGCAGCCGAGGCGACGGCGGTATAGACGTGTTGTTTGCCGTAGTAGTGGGCATTCCAGCCGGCCGACCACGGACCGCGCCGCCAATCGATTCCACCGTTGCCGTTCCACTTCAGCGGGCCGTCGTAGAACCCGACGGATTCGACCGGCGCCACGAGCGGAGTCACCTGCACGCGGAAAGTGCGATTCCAGGTGGCGACGCCGTAGAAACGGAATTCGCCGAGCGAAAACTTGCGGGTGTAGTCGGCCTGCACGTCCACCGCCTCGACTTTGCGTCGGGCGAAATTGACCACACGGTCGTCCACCGCCTGCACGACGCCGCCCGTGTAGCCGAGTGCCTGATCGGCGGGGGTCAAGGGGGCGCGCGTGACCAATCCGGGCAGGGCGTCTTCGAAGTCGAACACCTGCTGGATACTAAGCGAGGCGATCTCATCGGTCTTGTCGATCTTGGTGTAGTCCACCGAAAGCCGGAAGCCGGGGAGAAAGCGCGGGGTGAAGATCGCACCGGCCGAAACACTCCTCGAAAACTCGGGACGCAGATTAGGACTACCCCCAAACCTATAATCGGGAATAACAACACTAGCCGCTACTCCGCCTCGCTTCGGATCGGTGACGGAAGTGGTCAAGTTGGAAATCGGGTTCCCGATATTCATCTGCGAACGCGCCGGAGCGAGGAAGCCGGTGCCAGCACTCGCCCGCAACGTAAGATCCGGCAGGGGCGCGAAGCGCAGGCCGGCCGTGTAGGACGTGGCGCTGAAATGGCGCGTGAAGTAGGCGACAGGAGTGTAGGGTCCATTGGCACCTTGTGCCGTAGGCAGGCTCGTATTCGAGTAGGTCCACGCCCGCGACGCGTCGTAACGACCCGCGAGCTGCAGCTCCAAGAGCGACTGCGTCATCCCGGCCCCCGGAGCCAACACCGGCACGCGCATCTCCGCGTAGGCAGAACGATTGGTCACACTGGTTGCGGGCTGGAAAGTGTAGGTCAGGGCAGTGTTAGACACCCCATCCCAAGAGCGAGAGAAGTTCTCGGGATTCCGGTCGTCCTGCCAATTCGCGCTGGTCGACAGGACAAGGTCGCCCGCCGGCATCCGATAGACCGGACCGGATGCGCGAACCGTGGCGGTTTGATTGATGGATTTGTAGGTGCCCCGATTGTAATCCGTAACGACGGTTGGCAGGAGGTAGGGCGTGAAATCAAGCGGATACGCATTGATGTCCCGCATGAGATCGAGTGACCCGTTGGAGTAGGCCGTGCGGTAGGAAACCCCATTGGGAGCTCCCGGCACGCCGCCTGACTGCACGTCCGAGCCTCCCGCATGAGTCGACGTGTAGTCAAAGGCCGCTTGCCAACCTCCGGGCAGCTTGGCCACAAGACCCGACGAAATCCGGTCCGTGAAACTTCGGGATTTAATCGTCGATACAATCCCGACCACCGGAAAGGACAAGTTGACCGGGGTGGTGAAAGGATTGTTCGGCGCCGTCGCCGCCAAAGTCGCAGTCGTGGCTGCGCCGCCGAGATTGGTATACACGCCGGTATGTTCGGTGCGCAGGTAATCCGCATAACCCTCAAGCCAGGGGGCGAGCCTTTGCCGAACGCTGAGCCCCAGCGACCGGCGCGGCGTGTCGGTCGTTAAGAGGGGTTGCTGCGCCCCGAAGGGGTCGCTCGGCAACGCCAGATTGTACCGTCCGGCGTTGGTGACGAGCGCCGCGGCATTATCGGAGGAGATACCCGCATAGCCCACCGGCACGGACGTGAACGGGGAACTCAGCGTCGTGCCGCCGAACTGCGGCTTGAGCACGAGGGTGGCACCGGTCTGGTTCCGGATATTGGTCGCGTAGCCACGAGGCGGCGACGAAGCACCCGTGAAAAGCGTGGGGTTGTTGGCAAACGCGGCGTTGCGCGCGCGCAAGGCCATATCGCGATCCTGAGTGAGGATGGTGTTCGCGTCGCCGTAGCTTGCCGTAAGCGTGATGACCGTGGCCCCGCCGCGCAGGCTGGTGCTGGCGGTGAAGTCCACCTGCCGCTGCGCGCTGTCGGTGTCGAACGTGTTGACGTAGTTCAACGAAAGCAGCGCACCGTTGAAATCCTTTCGGGTGATGATGTTGATGACGCCGCCCGTGGCGCCACCGCCATAGATGCCCGAAGCGGTCGAAGGAAGGATCTCGACCCGCTCGATCATCGTCAGTGGAATGCCGTTAATGTCGGCTTGGCCGAGGCTATTTCCACGCCCCCCCGCTGTCATCGGCCGGCCATCGAGCAAAATCAGGGTCTGGTTGTTGCCCAGCCCGCGCAGGTTGATGTTGCTCTGCACCGAACCCGCCGTGGCCCACGGCACGAAACCCGCCGCCCCGTTCGGCGAGGCCATCGGCAGGCGCGTGCGGAAGAAGTCACCGAGATTGGTCGCTTGGGAATTTTGGATCTGCTCGTGGCCGAAAACGACGTACGGCTGCACGTCGTCGCGGGTGCGCGGAATGTCCAGGTTAAGCGATTTCGTGCCGAAGACCTCGAACTTGTCGAGCACCAGCTTGCCGTCTTCAACCTTGCTTTGGTCCGGGTGGTCGCTGTCCTTCCGCGCCACCCTTGATCCGTTTGGGCCCGACGTCACCGTTAAGGCCCCGGTCTTCTCGTCCCGGCTGACCACCAACCCGGTGTTGGCGAGCAACTGGTCCACTGCTTCCTGGACCGTGTAGTCGCCCCTGACGGCGTTGGTGAACACCTTGCCGACTGTCTTCGTGGCGAACAGCACGTCCGTGCCCGACTGGGTGGAGAAAGTCTTCAGCGACTGCTCGGCCGGGCCTGCCGAAATGTCGAAGCCTTTCCGGGCCTCGGCGGCGTGGGCCCACGCAACGCCGGCGACGAACAGGAGGGCGGCCAGCCGCCTCCAGAAACCAGACAGCAAACGGACTTGGTGATTCATACTTCGGGCTGACGAGCGGTCCGCCGGGATTCCCTACAAACATTTCGGCAAAATCGAAAATTCTAAAGTCGTCATCGCGACGACGTAGGTCCAATTGCTTTGAGTCAATCGGGCCATGTCACCCCCCACGCCAAGCACCGGCCAAACCGCCGACGAACGCACGCCCTGGTTCAAGGAGCAGGTTCACCCACACGAATCTTCGCTCAAGGCTTACCTGCACGGCTCGTTTCCAGCGGTGCGCGACGTCGATGACATTGTTCAGGAGTCGTTCCTGCGCATCTGGAAGGCCCGCGCAAACCAACAGATCGAATCAGCCAAGGGCTTTCTGTTCCAAGTCGCGCGTCGACTCGCGGTCGACCGGCTGCGACGCGGCCGGATCTCCCCAATCAACGCCGTAGGGGATTTATCGATCCTGCCCGTCATCGAAGAAAGACAAGGTGTCAGCGAAACCATCAGCACTCGGGAAAAAGTCGAGGCGCTGGCCGCCGCGCTGGTCGCCCTGTCCCCGGCCTGCCGGGAAGTCGTCATGTTGCGCAAATTACAGAACCTCTCCCGCAAGGAAACCGCGGCCCGCCTGGGCATCGCGGAAAAAACCGTGGATGAACACCTCGCCCGCGGCCTGAAGAAACTTGCGCTCCACCTGAAGCGGCGGGGCGTCAGCAGCTACTTCGAATCATGAATCCCCCGCCCCGGTCGCCTGACGCCAACCCTCCGGAAGAAAAATCCGCGCTCGATTGGGCCGCGGCGCACGGCGCCGCGGGTGCCGTCATGGCCGAGGTCGACCGCCAGTTGCGCCGCCGGCGGCGACGGCGCTCCACGCTCGCGGGCGCCACAGTGGCGGCCCTGCTCATCGCGGGCATTGCCTGGCAAAACCGATTGAAAACGCCGGCGGCCCCCGTGGCGATGCCCGTCAACGTGGTCGTTTCCCTGCCCGCCAAGCGGATCCTGCCGGATGGCTCGACCGTGGAATTGAAGGACGGGGCACAAATCACCTTCGATTACAGTGGCCCGCTGCGCCGCGTCACCCTGCAGAAGGGCGAAGCCCACTTCGCGGTGGCGAAAAACAAGGAGCGTCCGTTCGTAGTCGAGGCCTCCGGCGTGGAAGTGCGCGCCGTGGGCACCGCGTTCTCGGTGCAGTTCGATGCCAGGAAAGTGGAGGTGCTCGTGACCGAGGGCCGTGTCGCAGTCACGAGCGAGCACGCGCCGACCACCGGGGACCGGGCGCCATCAAGCGACGCCCCGACCGAGGCCACCTTGGTCGACGCCGGGCATAGCTGCGTCGTGGCGCTGTCCGCCAGCGACACCACCGCGCCCGCGGTGGCGAGCTTGACCCCGCGGGAGCAGGACGAGCGCCTGGCGTGGCGCATACCCAGGCTGGAGTTCTCCGGCACCCCGCTGTCGCAGGCTATCCCGATGTTCAACGAGCATGCGCGGGTGAAGCTCACCCTCGCCGACCCGGCGCTCGAAGGACTCGAATTGAGCGGCGTCCTCCGCGCGGACAACACGGATTCCCTGCTGCGCCTGCTGGAGAACGAATTTCACATCAAGGCGGAGCCGCGCGGCGAGGAAATCATCCTGCGCAGGGGCCCATGAGTTCGCTGCCTGCGTATCGTAACCACAGGCGTCCCTGCCTGTGGGATTGGCGAACTCGAACCCCACAGGCAGGGACGCTTGTCGCTCCGGCGGTAAACCAAAAAAGCCGGTCCCTCGCGGGACCGGCTTGAAATGAACCCTTGGATTGGCGTCAGACGGCGCTGTCGCCGTGCTCGTCGGTGCGGATGCGGATGACATCCTCCAGCGGGAGCACGAAGATCTTGCCGTCGCCGATCTTGCCGGTCTTCGCGGCCCCGGTGATGGCGGTGATCACCTTGCCGGCGATGTCGTCGGCCACGGCGATCTCAATCTTCACCTTGGGCAGGAAGTCCACGGTGTATTCGCTGCCGCGATAGATCTCGGTGTGGCCCTTCTGGCGGCCGAACCCCTTGACCTCGGTGACGGTCATGCCCTCGATGCCCACGGCGCCGAGCGCCTCCTTAACCTCGTCGAGCTTGAACGGCTTGATGATGGCGATGATGAGTTTCATGGTAGGTAATGGTTAAGGGTTAGAGGATGTAGCCTTCCTCGCCATGGTCCGTGATGTCGAGGCCCTGCTGTTCGGCCTCCGGGGTCGGGCGCAGGCCGATGACCGCCTTCACGAGGTAAGCGATGACGATGGTGCCCACGATCGACATCACCAGGGTGATGCCAATCGCCTTCAATTGGACGAGCCAGAGCGTGCCGTCCTTGAGCGCCGCGGCCAGGCCGTTCTTTTCGGCATAACCCGCGCTGATGAGGTTGGCGTTCACGTCGGCAGTCGCGAGGATGCCGGTGAGCAACGCGCCCATCGTGCCACCCACGGCGTGGACGCCGAAGGTGTCGAGGGCGTCGTCATACTTGAAGATCGCCTTGAGCTTGGTGCAGGCGAGGAAGGGCACAATGCCCGCCACCACGCCGATGATGATGGAGCCCGTCGCATTCACGAAGCCCGCGGCGGGCGTGATCACGACCAGGCCAGCCACGATGCCCGAGCAGAAACCGAGGACCGAGGCGTGGCCGCGGGTGATCCTCTCGATCATGCCCCAGACGAAACCAGCGACCGCGGCGGCCAGCGTCGTGGTGGTGAAGGCGTTGGCGGCGACGCCGTCCGCGGCGACCGCGGAGCCGGCGTTGAAGCCGTACCAGCCGACGTACAGCATGCCGGTGCCGACCATACAGAGCACCATGCTGTGCGGGGCCATCTTCTCCTTACCGAAGCCGATGCGGGGCCCGATGATGAGCGCGAGGATCAGCGCGGACCAGCCCGAGGACATGTGAACCACCGTGCCACCCGCGAAGTCGATTGCCGGGATCTTGGCATCGGCGTTCCAGACGCCGTTCATGAAGCCCGTGGCGCCCCACACCATGTGGGCCAGCGGGAAGTAGATGACGATCATCCAGAGCGTGACGAACAGCAGGATCGCGCTGAACTTCATGCGCTCCGCGATCGCACCGACGATCAGCGCCGGCGTGATGATCGCGAACATCATCTGGAACATCGCGAAGACGTTCTGGCTGGTCCAGTAGGCGTAGTTCGTGTTGGGCGCGGACGTGACGCCCTTGAAGAACAGGAACTCCGTGCCACCGATGAAGGGGCTGGCAGCACTCGTGCCAAACACCAGGCTGTATCCGAAGGCCCACCACATGATGGTCACGAGGCCCGTGATACCGAGGCACTGGGCCAGCACGGACAGGACGTTTTTGCGGCGAACCAAGCCGCCGTAGAAGAGCGCCAGGCCGGGCAGCGTCATGAAGAGCACGAGCGCGGCGCTCGTCATCATCCACGCATTGTGGCCGGGACCGGCGGTACCCGTGAGGGATTTGCCGGGATCCGTGTTGTTAACATAGGCCTCCAGCGCGGCGATGCGCTCGTCCGCAGTCGGCGCCGCGGGAGCAGCGGCGGCGGCAGGCGCGGCGGGGGCATCTTCAGCGCGGGCGGACAACCCAAACGCCAGGGCAAAGAATGCCCCGACGAGGGTGAGCAGACGAAGGGTTCGGTGTAGTGAGGTGTGGTTCATGGACGGAACTCCCAAAGCAATTCCGATGCCATGAGCGTGATTCACCCCAACAATCGCGGGATTCGGTCCGTGTCATAGGGGAAACTCGGCGCGCGGGCGCACGGGCCAACCGGAGCAGCGGCCGTTAGGCCGCTGGCGCCAGCCGTCTTACGACGGCGGCCACTGCAAAGCGTCCCAAACAAAAAGCCGGCCCATTGGGCCGGCCGCAGAACACTCGCAACACTCAACTCTCAACCGGCACTCACACCGCGTTGTCCCCGTGCTCATCCGTGCGGATGCGGATCACATCCTCGACCGGGGAAACGAACACCTTGCCGTCGCCGATCTTGCCAGTCTTGGCGGCGTTGACGATCGCGGTGACGACCTTGTCCTTGATCTCGTCGCTGACGACGATCTCGATCTTGGCCTTCGGCAGGAAGTCCACGGTGTATTCGCTGCCGCGGTAAACCTCGGTGTGGCCCTTCTGCCGGCCGAAGCCCTTGACCTCGGTGACGGTCATACCCTCGACGCCGACGGCGGTGAGCGCCTCCTTAACGGCCTCGAGTTTGAACGGCTTGATGATGGCGGTGATAAGTTTCATGGGGATGAAAGAATGATTGCGCGCAAGTTTCGGTGATTGGGAACTTAGCGCAACACTTGATTAAAATCCAAACGCCAATGCCCCAAGGCCAAAAAATGCGCGGCCAGACGGAGCAGGCTCTTAATTCTCCTGTGGGAGCGAGCTTGCTCGCGACAAGAACCCTCGCGCGCAAGCTCGCTCCCACAGGGGCAAGACCACGGGCCCAGAACGCCCGGTTTGGCGTCTGGACTTTTGTGATTTGGCCTTTGCCGCGAAAGCGGCCTGGCCCTTACTGCTGCGGAATCACCGTCTGGATATGCAGCTCCTTGAGCTGCTTCGCGGTGACCGGCGTCGGGCTCTGGGCCATGAGGTCCTGGGCCTTTTGCGTCTTCGGGAAGGCAATGACATCACGAATGCTCGTGGTGCCGCACAGCAGGGCGCACATGCGGTCGAGACCGAACGCGATGCCGCCGTGCGGCGGCGCGCCGTAGGTGAAGGCCTTGAGCATGTAGCCAAAGCGGCTCTCGACCACGTCGGCCGGGATCTTCAGCACCTCCTCGAAAACCTTCTTTTGCAGGGCCGGCTGGTGAATGCGGATCGAGCCGCCGCCGAGTTCCATGCCGTTGAGCACGACGTCGTAGTGCTGGCCGCGTACCGCCTTCGGGTCCGAATCCAGCAGCGCCGTGTCCTCGGCGACGGGCGCCGTGAAAGGATGGTGCGTTGCCGCGTAGCCGCCGCGCTCCTCGTCGTAGGACATGAGCGGGAAATCGACGACCCATAGGAAATTCCACTGGTCGGCGCGCAGCGTGAGCTTGCCGCGCTTCACGAGCAGCTGCGCCGCCTCGAGGCGGGTGCGGCCGAGGATCGCGCAGGCGCGCTCCCACGGGGCCGCGGCGAAGAAGATGATGTCGCCGTTCTCGATGTTGAGGCGCTTCGTCAGCTCGGCCTTCTCGGCATCGCTGAAGAACTTCACGATCGGCGATTTCCATTCGCCGTTCTCGACCTTGATGAAGGCGAGACCCTTTGCGCCGAGCGACTTCGCGATCTCCTCGAGCGCGGTGATCTCGCCCTGGGTGATGTCAGCGAGGCCCTTCGCGTTGAAGGCCTTCACGGAACCGTGCGCGGCCACCGTCGAGGCAAACACCTTGAACGAGGAGCTCTTGAAGGTCTCGGAGAAGTCCACGAGTTCCATCGCGAAACGCGTGTCGGGCTTGTCGACACCGTAGCGGTTCATCGCGTCCTTGTAGGCGAGGCGCGGGAACGGCGTCGGCAGGTCGTGGTTCAGCACATCCTTCCAAACCTTCTTCAGCATGCCCTCGAAGAGCGCGTAGATTCCTTCGCGGTCGATGAAGGACACCTCGACGTCGATCTGGGTGAACTCCATCTGGCGATCGGCGCGCAGGTCCTCGTCGCGGAAGCAGCGGGCGATCTGGAAATACTTTTCGACGCCCGCGACCATCAGGATCTGCTTGAACTGCTGCGGGGACTGCGAGAGCGCGTAGAACTGGCCCGCGTGGATGCGCGACGGCACGAGGTATTCGCGCGCGCCTTCGGGGGTGCTCTTGAAAAGCGCGGGCGTCTCGACCTCGTAGAAACCCTGGGAGTCGAAGTAGTCGCGCACGGACTTGGTCGCGCGGTGGCGGACGGCCAGGTTCTTCCGCATCTTCGGGCGGCGCAGGTCGAGGTAGCGGTAGGTCAGGCGCAGGTCCTCGTTGACCTTGTCGCCACCGGCGTCGGTCAGCGGGAACGGCGGGGTGTCGGAAAGGTTGTGCACCACGAGCTCGGTTGCATCGATCTCGATCTCGCCGGTCGGGAGATTCTTGTTCACCATGGCGTCCGGGCGGTTCTCGACCTTGCCGGTGATGCCGATCACGGACTCGTCCTTCAACTGCGCGGCTTGCGCGCGGAGCGCGGAGTCGAACTTCACCTGCGTGATGCCCTGGCGGTCGCGGAGGTCGACGAAGATGATGCCACCGTGGTCGCGGATGGAATCAACCCAGCCGGCGAGCGAGACAGTGGCGCCGAGATTGGCCTTGGTGAGTTGGGCGCAGTGATGGGTGCGTTTCATAGGGACGGAACGATTAACCAAACGACCC
>JBGAKQ010000012.1:0-140462 GCA_044224295.1 Lacunisphaera sp.
CCGGTGGACATGCGCAAGCAGTTTAACGGCCTGTGGACCGCGGCCCAGGAGCAGTTGGGCGAGGATCCAAAATCGGGAGCGGTGTTTTGCTTCATCAACAAGGACCGCACGCGGCTGAAGCTCTTGTATTGGGACGGCACGGGGGTGTGGGTGCTGGCCAAGCGGCTGCCTAGTTCTGCTGCCATCTTGGCCGCGCTGCGGCCACTCGCACGCCATAGCTTCAGCGCTTCACGCTTATACTCGGCGTCGAACTGGGCGTGCTTACGGGTCACGCCATCAGCGGATATCTTCTTCATGGGGTTCCTTTCGTTTGGACCCCAACCCACTGTCCGTCAAATCAGGGCAACCTCAACCTGACGTGTTTAAATCCAGTCTGACGTGTTTAAATCCAGTGCTGGAGGGTCAGCGTACGAACATCATCACGCGGAACGAGCGGCGGGTGTGGTCGGCGAAGGTGACGAAAAACTCGGCCGGCCCCAAGAGTTCCTGCTCCGTGCCTGGCTTGAAACTGAGGCGATAACTGCGACCGGGCGTCACCACATCGATGCGTATGCCAAATTGTTTGGCCAATGCGGAATCCTTGGGCTCGATGGTCAGGATCGCTTGGGGGCCGCGTAAATCGACTTGGATCGACTGCTCGCTTGCCGCCGCACCTTTCTTCCACCGAAGGGTGCGGTCCGAATAGCTGAGCAGTTCGGGAAGCGCGGTGTGCACGACCAAGGACACCAACGGATCGGCAGGATCGCTGGTGAAGACGGAGACCTCGGATTCCAGCGGCCCCATGCGGTCACCCGGACGCAGAATCGCTCGGACCACACCGCTTTCGCCGGGCGCATAGTCGCGTTTGCCGATTTCGGCAGTCGTGCAATCGCAGGATACGCGGAGGTCGCGGACGGTAACGGCGTCGGGACCGGTGTTGGTGAACCTAAATTCCGCCACGAGTTCCGTCACTCCCTCCTTCGCGGGCAAGTCGAAACGTTTGGCTTCCCAAGTAAGTCCGCCGAGCGCAGGGGCCGCCGTCCCGAGGCATAGCAGCAACGCCAAGCCGGGCACCATCCTTGACTGCTGGGTCATAGCCGGAAGCTCGCGCTGACTTGCAGGAGCGCGGCGACGATGGAGTAGGCGAGGAAGGCAACGAAGGCGAAGGTGAGGGCGAGGACGACGCCGGAGCTCGTGCGCACGGCGACGTCGAGGCGGCGCGAGAGCGCGACCTGGTACGACTGGGCGATTTGCCGCAAGCTGGGCGCGAGGTTGCCGGTCTGCTCGCCGACCGTCAGCCGGTCGAGGAACAGCGCGGGAAACAGGTTCGTGCGCGCCAGCGCCGCGCTGAGGCTTGCGCCTTCAATGACCCGGTCGCTGGCTTCGTGGAGGATTTCCTGGACGCGGGTATTGTTCACCGCCCGCTCGGTCAGGCGCAGCGCCTCGGCGGTCGTGATGCCGTTCTCAATCAGCACGGCGAGCGTGTGCGCGAAATTGAGCGCGGCGGCTTGCAGCACGAAGTCCCGGACGATCGGAATGCGGAGCTGCCAGGCGTCGGTTTGCTTGCGGCCCTCCGGCGTGACGCGCCATCGCAGAAAGAACACGACGCCGATCGCCACCGCCGCGGCCAGGAACGGTCCGTAGAAAATCAGGAAATTCGAACCCGCGACGAGGATGCGCGTGGCCAGGGGCAGCTGCCCACCAAGCGAGGCGAGGATCGTCTTCAGTTTGGGCAGCAGGTAAAACAACAGGAAGAGTCCCAGCCCGCCGCTCATGCAGCAGATCAGCGCCGGGTAAGCGAGGGCGGCCAGGAACTTCTGCTGCAGCTCGCGTTGCTCGCGGAAATGCTGGATCAGGCGCTCGAGGACCTCGCGCAGGTTGCCCGTCGCCTCGGCGGCAGCGATCAGGTTCACCGTCTGCCGATCAAACACCTTCGGGTACTCCGCCATCGCCTGCGAAAGCGTCGCGCCTTCGCCAAGTCGCGCCCAGAGCGCGGCGCACAGGGCCTTCAACTTCGGTTCCTGCAGGCGAACCGCGAGGAGGCGCACCGCCTCGCCGGCGGAGAGGCCCGCGCCCACCAGGTCGATCAGCGCTTCAAGGAAAGGGAGACGTTGCTTCGAAGTCAGCGCGGCCGTCGTCGCGGCGGCGGTCGTCGCTCCCACCGAGGCCGACCGCGTCGGGCCGCCTTCCTCATCAAGCTTCACGACCTGCAGCCCGCGCGCCTGCAGCAGGTGCAACGCCTCGCGCCGCGACAACGCGTCCAGCGTGCCGCTGCTCGAGGCAGCGGCGCCAACGGCGCGGGCGGTGTAGGTGTAGCGGGGCATGAAATGAAAACCTGAAACTTGAAACCTGAAACCTGAGGGGAGTTAGCGGTTGAGGGTTGAGAGTTGAGAGCTCGGACGGCTGGACGGGGCGGTTTTTCGCGAGTCGCGATCGTCGGCAATCGACCTCTCAGGTTTCCGGTTTCAGGTTTCCCCTCCTCATTCCCCGCTCGCGCTGATGGTGCGGAGGAGTTCCTGAAGGGAGGTTTGGCCGGATTTGACGCGTTCCCAGCCGCTCTGCTGCAACGTGCGCATGCCGTGCTGGCGGGCGAGCTGGCCGAGGGCCTTGCTGGACTCGCGGCGGATGATGAGGTCGTGCAGCGGCTTGGGCTGCAGGATTTCGAAGAGGCCGATGCGGCCGCGGAAACCGGTCTGACGGCAACTGCGGCAACCGACGGGCGCCGCGAGCTCCGTGACGCTGTCCGCCTCGGCGGGATCGATTTGCAGGGACTCAAGCGTTGCGCGCAGGGCCGAGCGATCCACCGCCTCGCGCTTCGCGCAGTCGGGGCAAAGGCGGCGCACGAGGCGCTGGGCGATCACCAGCTCCACGGCCGAGGCAACAAGGAACGGTTCCACGCCCATGTCCGTCAGGCGGGTGAGGGCGCCGGGGGCGTCGTTGGTGTGGAGCGTCGAGAAAACCAAGTGGCCCGTCAGCGAGGCGCGAATGGCGATCTCGGCCGTCTCGAGGTCGCGGATTTCGCCGACCATGATGACGTCGGGGTCCTGACGCAGCACGTGGCGCAATGCGCTGGCAAACGTCAGACCGATCTCCGCGCGCGTTTGCATCTGGTTCGCGCCGGGGACCTCGTATTCGATCGGATCCTCAATCGTGACGATGCGCAGTTCGGGCGAATGGATTTTCCGGAGAAAGGCGTTGAGCGACGTCGACTTGCCGGAGCCGGTCGGGCCGGTGACGAGGATGATGCCGTGCGGGTAGTCGAGCACCTTGACGATCTGCGCCTGTTCGGCCGGCGTGAGGCCGATGCCGTCCATCGAGTACGCCTGCTTGCGCTGGTTGAGCAGGCGCAGGCTGACGCTCTCGGCGTAGATCGTGGGAATCGTGGAGACGCGGATGTCGAGCGACGCGCCATTTGCGCGGAAATCGATGCGGCCGTCCTGCGGCAGGCGCTTTTCCGAAATGTTCAGGCGCGCCATGATTTTCAGGCGCGAGATGATCGCGTCCTGGAAGCGCAGCAGGTTTTCCGGCAGCGGCACGGGGACCAGTAGGCCGTCGACGCGGTAGCGAATCGTGAGTTCGCCTTCCTGTGGTTCGAAATGGATGTCGGTCGCGTTCTCCGCCATCGCCTGCGTGATGACCTCGGTGACGAAACGCACGACGGCGGCGTCGGCGTCGGCCTCGAGATCGTTCGCGCTGGTGGTTGGCGTGAGGCTGTCCTCATCGGCGTCATCGAGGCTGCCCGAGCCCACGCCGTAGTTTTCGTTGATGAGGGATTGGACGCGATCCGCCGGCGCGAGGTGCCAGCGGACGGCGCGCGGCGTGAAGGTGGCAACCCAGTCCGCCACGATGGCGTCGGGCGGCCAGGGGGTGGCGAGATGGAGGTGAGGGCTGAGAGTTGAGGGTTGAGCGCCGGAGCCCGGTTCACCCTTCTTCACCGGCACGATTTGGTATTCGTGGGCGAGGCGGGCGGGGAGGGTAGCGAGGGCGTCCTTGTCCACCTGCGGGGCGTCGAGCAGCGGCAGGCCGGTCGCGTCCGCGAGGGCGGCGAGGGCGGCGGCTTCGGAAAGGTGGAGGCCCGATGCGAGCAGGCTCAGGCGCTTTTCGCGCAGGCTCTCGTCGAGGGCCTTGCGCGCCGGCTCGGCGAGGCGGGCCGCGAGCGCGGCCGGCAGGGTGTCCATCGTCGCCGCAGGCATGGTCAGGGCTTCGTGATCAACGTGCCGGACAGGGCGGACTTCACCTCGTCGCGCTGCGGGCTGCGGTCGAGCCGCGAGAGCGCCTCGGCGTTGTCGGCGGCGGTGTTGGTCAGCACGTAGGGACGCAGGAAGAAGACGAGGTCGGTGCGGGTGTTTTCGCGCGAACGCTTGCCGAGCAGGTCGCCGATGAGCGGGATGCCCGCGAGGCGGCTGGTGCTCTTCGAGAGCGTCTTGCGCTGCAGGCCGCCGAGCACGACGATTTCGCCGCTCTGCGCGCTGACGAAGGACTCGGTCGTGCGGCTGCCGATGATCGGCTGGGAATTGCCGTCGATCAGGACGTCGCCGAGGATGTCATTCACCTCCTGCTTGATGTCCAGCTGCACCGAGCCGTCATGGCCGATGAGCGGCTTTACGGTGAGCCGGATGCCGATCTCGCGGTAGTTGACGTTGCTCGTGTAGCCCGAGCCGATGTTGCCCGTGTTCACGCCGGTGTTCTGGTAGCTGCTGATGACCGGGCGGGATTCGCCGACGAAGATGTTGGCTTCCTTGTTGTGCGTCGTGACGATGTTCGGGACGGAGAGGATGTTGGTGTTCGATTTCCGCGGGTTGGCGCTGAGCGCCAGCGTGGCGGCGAGCGAGCGGGCGCCGGTGGTGGCGTCGAAGAGCGTGCCGTTGGTGACGGCCACGCCCGGCAGCGTGCCGGAGAAGCCCACGACCTTGTCGCCCTTGATGGTCAGTCCCAGCGACTCGATGCCGGTCGAGGCGGTGTCGGAGAGGGTGATCTCGGCGATGACGACTTCGATGCGGACCTGCGCGAGGAGGACGTCGAGTTGCGTGACGATGTCCTTGATCAGGCGGAGGTCCTCGACGGTGCCCGAGACGACGAGCGAGTTGCTGCGTTCGTCCGCCACGACGGTGAGGATCGGGCTGAACTGCTGGGATTCGGGTTGGGTCGCCCCGAGCATGCTCGGGTTGAAGGTAATCGCACCCTGGGTGACCGGCTGGTTACCGGCTGTGGCCGCGCGGTTCGCATTGGCCTGGTTGGCCTGTGCCTGGGCGGCGGCCTGGCGGGCGAGGTTGTTCGCCTGGTTGACAGCGGCGATGGCGGCGTTGCGCGCGGCGGCGAGTTGCTGGTTCGGGTTGGTGCCGCCGCCGGCGCGCGCACTGACGGCGTTCTGTCCGGAAATCAGGTTGCTGAGCAGCGTCTGCACCTCGGTGGCCGTGGCGTGCTTGAGCGGGATGACCTCCTGCTTGGTGCTCGATTCGCCCGCGGAGTCGAGGCGGGCAATGAGTTCATCGAAGAACGGGTGCTGGCGCGGATCCGAGAGCAGCACGATCTGGTTGGTGCGGTCGTCGGCCTGGTAGACGGTGCCCGTGCCGATCGAGGAGGCCATCGGGCCGGTCAGGAGGCCTTGCAGTTTCGTGACCAGCGCGCTGGCCGTGGAATTGTTGACGCGGTAAAACTTCGGGGTGTAGCCCTGCAGGGCCGGCTGGTCGAGCTGCTGGAGCAGCGTCTCAATCCGCTGCAGGTTCGAAACCGTGTCCGTCAGCAGCATCGAGTTCGTCTTCTCGAAGATGACCGGCGCGGCGGCCGCGGCGGCGTTGAGCAGGCCGCCAATCTGCGGGGCGAATTCCGAGGCGCGGAGGAATTTCAGTTGGAAAAGCTTGCTCGCGATGTGGCCGCTCGGGGACAGGCCGAGCGTGGAGCCCTCGATGAATTCCGGGGCCTCGGCGCGGGCGACGTTGAGCGGCGTGACCTTGAGGAAGCGTGTGCCGAGCGGGGTGACGGCGATGCCGTTCATGGTGAGCAGCGTCTCCAGCGCCTCGCGCGCCTCCTGGCGCGTCACCTTTTGGTTGAGGGAGAACGACACCGAGGTCGCCGGCAGCCCCGCGGGCCGGAGGACAGTGCGGCCGGACCAGCGCTCCAGCATTTCCAGCGCGGCGTCGATCGTGATGTCGCCAAACTTGATCGGCCCGATCGTGGCATCACTGGCCGGGACCGGCGCGGCCGGCGCACTGGCGGGGACGGCGGGTGCCGGGGTCGCCGCGGGCGGATTCTGCGCCTGCGCGAGGGTGGCCGTCGCAATCAAAAGGAGGAGGGACGTAACCGGGCGTGACAGGAGACGGGCCATGAGAAAGGGGAGGGAAGCTCGGGCGAAAAGTCGGGAGAGCCTTGGCGACAGGGACGTGGAAGGGAAGTTTCTTTGTGGACGAAATTAAGGCGAAACGGCGCCCTAATACCGGCCCATCACCTGCCACATTATCCAGGTAAGGCTGATACTAAAGATCACCACGCCGCCGAACCCGAACATCACCGTGACGACATTCAGACCCAGCAACAGGACGCTGCCGACGATGAGCAGGTTTCCGCCAATCAGCATGAGCCAGAAATCGCGCCAGCGCTTCGACTTGATCTTGCGGATTTCAACCTGATCGGCGCCGTGTTGCTGCTCGACGGCGCGGTTGTGCTGCAGCGCCGCAAAAACATCGTTCGGGTCGTCGGCCTTGGGCCCGGTTGCGCCCAGCGGGGACTTCACGACCGGCCCGGCCATCATCGCGAGATCCTTGGCTGAAGGTGGCGCCCCGGCCGGTCCAACCGCATTGTCGCGTTTGAAATCGCGCTCCTTGAAACCGTAGTTCTTGCGCGGCGGATCCTCTTCCTGTGCTGCCATGGCCCGGAAGGCTGGCGGCCAGCCCGGAAATTGCAGCCCTAAAGCCACCCGCCGCGGACCGACCCAGCCCGGGCCAGGCAGGGACGCCGGCCGCAACTAGGCCTTGGTGGTTACCAATCGCTCGTAGAGCGCCTCATACTTCGGCACCACGGCCGCGGAGGAAAACAACGTGCGGGCCCTTTGGCGGGCGGCCTCGCCCAACGCCCCGCGGCGAACCGGATCGCGCCAGAGTGCTTCGAGGCCTGCCGCAAGCGCGGCCGTATCGCCGAATGGGGCGAGCAACCCGGTCTCGCCGGAAACCGTGACCTCGGGAATGCCGCCCACGGCAAACGCGGCACTCGGCACGCCGACACTCATCAGTTCCAGGATGCTCAGGCAGAAACTTTCGACCTCCGAGGTGAACACGCCGAAGTCGGCGGCCTGGAGATAGCATTCGATGTCGGTGACTTTCTCGCGGATCACCAACTGGTCCGCGAGACCGCGCCGCCGCGCCTCGTCCCGCAAAGCCGCCGGATTGCCGCCGGCCAGCACGACGAGCTTGAACGGCACCCGACCCTTTAAGCGGGCAGCGATGTCGAGGAGCAGGTCGATCCGTTTCAGCGGGCGCAGATTCGAGAGGTGCAGCAGCATCGCTTCGCCGTCGGCCAGGCCCAGTTCGCGGCGGACGGCTTCGCGCGGGTGCTGCGCGGCGTGCGGTTCGAAGAAATTGGGAATGACCTCGATCGGGCGTTGCACGCCGAGGAGGCGCACGGTTTCGCGGCGCATGAACTCG
Source organism: Lacunisphaera sp. (assembly GCA_044224295.1). GTDB lineage: Bacteria > Verrucomicrobiota > Verrucomicrobiia > Opitutales > Opitutaceae > Lacunisphaera. The sequence goes on from JBGAKQ010000012.1 coordinate 7,617, forward strand.
GAAACCGTCGTGATCGCATCCGAATGTTCCAGGGCATGGCGGATCGCCGGGCCGTAATCCGGGTCGCGCCCGAGGAGCGTGGTGTCGGTCCCGTGCAAAGTGGTGACGATGCGCGGCTGCCGTTCGGTCGGCAGCATGGCGCGCGCGAGGATGGCGGCGGTTGCGTGCGGCACCGCGTAATGCACGTGCAGGATGTCGAGCCCGTGGTCGCGGCTCACCTCCGCCATTTTCACCGACAGCGGCAGCGTGTAGTCCGGGTACTTGAAAAGGTCGTAGCTGTTCACCGTGACCGGGTGAAACGACACGTTCGGCCCGGTCGGCATGCGGAACGGCGCCTCGTAGCTGATGAAGTGGATCGTGTGCCCGCGCTTCGCCAGTTCCTCGCCCAGTTCCGAGGCGAGAATGCCGCTGCCACCGACGGACGGGTAGCAGGTGATGGCAATTTTCAGCGGAGGGCTAGGCATGGGTTGGCGGTCGGCCACAGAAAACACGAGCAGGCACCGGAATGAGAAGGCCTGCACCTGGCGCTTCGTGGTTTTTCGTGTTTCTCGTGGCCATGGCGGCGGCAGCTTAGAAACGGCGGGCGCCGCGGCCAAGGGCAGCCAGCGAATCCACCAGCAGCGGGTCGTTCGGGTACAGCGCCTGCGCGTAGGCGACGCCGGCGTCCAGGCCCAGCACGCGGGCGCGGGCGACTTGGAGCTCGACGTAGTTGCGGGTCTTCATCTGCGAGGCATGCGCTTCCATCGCGCGGGTCCAGGCCGACATCAGCGCGGGTTCGGAAATGTCTACGAGCAACGGTGGCATCGCCGGGACGCTGCCGGGGCTCAGCGCATAGAAAAACAATTGCCCGACGGCGTGCGGACGCTGCGCCTTCAACTGCCGCAACCCGCCGTAGCGGGCGAGCCGCGTTGCCTCGCGCACCAACGTGCCGAGCCGCCAGTGGTCGGGGTGTTGGTTGGGCTCGGTGGTCGGTGCGAACACGATTCCCGGCTGAACGCGGCGAATGATCGCCGCGAATTTCCGTGCGTGCGCCGCCTTGAGTTCGAGCTGGGCGTCACCATCGAGGGTGAGAAATTCGATCGTGGCGCCCAGAATCTTCGCCGCCGCCTTGGCTTCCCGGGTGCGTTGCGCCGGCGTGCCATGGGTCCCGGCTTCCCCCCGCGAGCACACGACCAGGTGCACCGGCCGGCCCGCGCGCGTCTCGCGGGCCAGGATGCCGCCGGCGCCAAACTCGATATCATCGGGATGCGCGCCAAATGCGAGGAGGGGGAGGAGCGGTGCGGACATCTTACAGGAAGTGACGAAGGAAACGAAGTGGCTGGACCACGGATTCAGGATTCAGTCCAGGCTTCATCGGAGCGGTCGATGGGGTCGCGGGGAACAAAGGTGATTTCGGGGGCGTCGGCGGGATTCAGGTAGGCTTGTTCGCCGGCACCACAGATGTAGTGCGTGCAGTGAATCACGGACTGCATCCAACGCAACCGGCTATCGCGCGCGGGGCTGACCTGTTCCGGTGCATAGTCGCACGGCGGCAGCGTCACATAACGATCGCCGCCCTCGTGCAGCTGCAGGGCGCCGTTGATCCGGCGCGCGCGGACGATTTCGCCCTCGTGGGGGACGTCCACGAAGCAATCCGTGATCGCGCACGCCGCGCGGCGCACGGCGGGATCGCTGGAGCGCACGACGCGGATGCCGTCGAGCAGGCCGAGCGCGCGGTACATCTCGAGGCAGAAGTCGGCCTGGTTCGATGCGCGGATGCCCTTGAAAAGCTCCACTTCGCGCGGGGTCACGAAATTCGGCAGCTGCCGCGCGGTGTTGGCCGGCCAGTCCGCCGGGATGCCTTTGCGCACCACGGGGGAAAACTTCCGCTGCAGTTTGTTGACGAAGGTGAAGTTGAACGTCTGGGGTTCGCCGCTCTTGCGGTGCCGCAGCGTGGTTTGCGTCTCCCGCGGATCATGGTCGCTGTCGTGGAGGAAAAACACGATTTCCCCGCCGATCTCCGCCTGGAGTCGCCGCGCCGTCACGAATTTCGCCTGCAGGAACCGCCGCGGGAAAAACCCGCAGGGTTGCTGGCCGAAGCAGATGATGGGTTGGGTGGACATCGGGTGTGCTTACAGGGGGTAACGAAGGGAACAAACTGCGGGCGCGGCCAGCTTAGTTTCCATTCGTTTCATGTGCACCCGGGCGTGGCGACAATGCCTGCAACAGGAGCGCAAAGCCGACACAGGCCGCGCAGCCGATGGGATTGAGCCACAGGTAGGCGACGGTGTCCTGGGCGAAGAAGAAGAGCCCGAGCAGCAGCGCCTGGCTGGCAATCGCCGCCCAGAAGACCGCCGTGCCGCCGACCTTCTTGAAGAAGAACGCGACGAGGAAAACGCCGAGCAGCGGCGGGTAGAAGACCGACGCCACGATGTTGAGCGCCTCGATCAGATTTTCGGCAAAGCTCGCATACAGCGCGAAGCCGATGGCAAACACGCCCCAGAGCGCGGTGAACCATTTCGCGTTGCGGACATTCCGCGCCTCGTCGTGGGCCGCGAGCGGGCGGAGGGCGCGCCACAGGTCGATGGTGCTCGTCGTGCCGAGCGCGTTGAGTTCGCCGGCCTTCGAGGACAGCGCGGACGCGAACATCACCGCGACCAACAGGCCGATCACGCCGTGCGGCAGCTGGGTCAGGATGAAGGTGATGAACACATAGTCCGAATCCCGCGTGCGCTTCGCCGCCGGGTCGGCCTGGTAGAGGGCGTCGCGCGCCTCTTTCCGCAGCGCGTCCGCGGACTTCTGCGCCGCCGCGAGTTCGGTGCGGGCCGCGGCCTCGGCGGCGGCGTCACCGGACGCGCGCGCCGCCGTCCAGGCATGAATCTTCTCCTGCTTGGCCGCGTGCAGCGTGGCATGGCGCTCTTCCAGTGCGCGGAAGTCGCCGGCGTGGGCACCGGTCAACTGCCGCTGCCAGGCGGATTGGTTGAACACGAGCGGCGTATTGGGCTGGAACTGGTAGAAGACGAAGAGCAGCGCGCCGAGCAGGACGATAAAGAACTGCATCGGGATCTTGAAAACGGCGTTGAACATCAGGCCCAGCCGGCCCTCGCGGAGCCGGGCGCCGCCGAGGTAACGCTGCACCTGCGACTGGTCGGTGCCAAAGTAGGAGAGTGACAGGAAGAACCCGCCGAGCAGGCCGCTCCAAAACGTATAGCGCAGCTTCGGGTCGGGCGTGTAGTCGACGGCCTGCAGCTTGCCCATGACGCCCGCGATTTGCGTGGCGTCGGGCGGGAGCTTCAAAACGAGGATCACAAACGCCGTGATCATGCCGCCGAAGATCACGGCCATCTGCCATTTCTGGGTGAGATTCACCGCCGCGCTGCCGCCGGTGACGGTATAGACGATCGCGATGAGGCCCGTGAAAATGATGGTGAGGTCCAGCCGCCAGCCGAACGCCGTGGAGAGGATGATCGCCGGCGCGTAGATCGTGATGCCGCATTGGAGGCCGCGCTGGAGCAGGAAAAGCCCGGCGCCGAGCAGGCGGGTCTTTTGGTCGAAACGTTTCCCGAGGTATTCGTAGGCCGTGTACACGCCGAGCTTGCGGTAGATTGGCAGGAACACGGCGCACACGAGGATCAGCGCGAGCGGCAGGCCAAAATAATTTTGGATAAAGGCGATGCCATTCTCGTACGCCTGGCCGGGCAATGAGAGATAAGTGATCGTGCTGGCCTGGGTGGCCATGACCGACAGACCGATCGTCATCCAACCGGTCGTCTGGTTGCCCTTGAGATACGTGTTGAGGTTGTCGGTGTGCCGCGTGCGCCACGTGGCGTAGGCGGCAATCCCGAGCATCGTTCCCAACAGCACGAACCAGTCGAGGGCGCTCATGCGTAAACGTGTGCGAACCACGTCAGCGCCACGACCGCCAACAGGAAGAAACCAAACACGAACCAATAGACGCCGCGCCAGGTGCGGAAACCGGGCACGCCGGGGGAGTCGTCGGGATTGTCAGGTTTGGGCGTCATCACACGAAAGAAATTCCAAACGCCAATTTCCAGACGCCAAACAAGCGGCGAAACCGACGTGAAACTCTGGAAATTTGGTTTGGTGTTTGGCCATTGGCTTTTCGAGAGGGCTATTTTCCCAAGGCCAGCAGGTTTTCGAAGAGCCGGTATGCGCCGGGGACGCCGGCGGGGAGCTGGCGGAAGAAGGCGATGCCGGTGTACACGTAGTGGCCCTTGCCGTGGCGGGCGATCAGCACGCTGCTGCGCAGTGGCGCCTCGCCGGGGTCGCTCATCGCGAAGAGCGCGGTGTAGTGCTCCTCGTCCCACTGCATCGGGAAATAGGTGCCGCGTTCCTGCACCCAGCCGTCGAAGTCGGATGGCATGATCTTGTTGGGGGTGTTCAGCGCCGCGTGGTCGGGCACGAGGATCGTCACCGGCGCAGTTTCCACGGTCACACGCTGGCGTGACGCGGGTTCCTGCAGGGTGATCGAGTAGGGCCCGAGGGTCGGGGTCTTCAGCGCGCGGTCAGTGCGGTTGTATTGGGCGATTACGGTGCCGCCCTGTTCAACCCACGCAAACAAACCGGGAATCGCATCCTTGAGGTCCGTGCGGTCGTTGAAGGCGCGCACGCCGATCACGACGGCGTCGAGCCCCTTGAGTTTTTCGGGTGTGAGATCCGCACCGGTCAGCGGGTGCACGACGTAGCCCATTTGCTCGAGACACTCGGCGAGCGAATCGCCGGCTCCCGGCAGGTAGCCGACGGTCTGGCCCTTGGTCGCGAGCGAAAAACTCGCGAGCCGCGCGCGGGCCGGGGGCTGCAGGAGCTGGTTGGGCAGGTGCGCGTAATTGAGATCGATGTGTTGCGCGGAGTAGCGGCGCCCGCCGGTTTCGACGAATGCGGTTACGCGGCCGGCCGATCCTTGGGCGGGGGCCGTGAGTTTGAACTCGAGGCGAGCCTTGGCGTCGGCCGCGGCGAGCGCGAAAGTTTGTTGCGCGGGCGTGGCCGTCCAGCCGGCGGGCAGCTCGAGCGTCACGTTCCCACTGACGCCGGACCGGTGCGCCGCCACCTCCACGGCGACCGTCTTGCTAGCGCCGGGGGCGAGCAGGTAGATCTCCGAGTTCAACGAGAGCGAAACCGGCGGGATGACTTGCAACGCATTGCGCCGGCCGTCCGCGGCGGCAAACACGGGTTCGTCCTCCACGACGATCCGTTCGCCGCTGACCAGGAACTCATGGCGGAGTGACAGCGTGGGCAGGCTTTCAGGACGGCCGATCAATTTCGGATCGGCCACGCGCGAAAGCCCCGCCACGGGGTCCTCGCGCAGCCAGTACGGATGCGTGAACGGCAGGCTGGGGGGGGCGGCGAGCTCCACGCTCTGCGTGACGGGTTCGCCGGGCTGCAGGGTGGTGGCGGAACCGAGCGAACTCGCATGGGTGATCGCGGAGCCGGCGCTGCGCGCGAGGCGGACGGTCGTCGTCAGCTTGAGTTTTTCGCCGGGCACGACGTCCGGCCGCTCGGCGATCGTTTCGGTCGTGAGGCCCAGGCAGGCTTGGATGATGCGGTCGAGTTGCGCGCGCTTGTCGTCGACGAGCGGATCGGCGGGCAGCGCCGCGACGATCCGGTGCATCGCCAGCAGCGCGGACAGGGACGCGGCGGGATCGTCGGGCTTGAAGGCGGCGGCGGCCTTCGCGGCGAGTTCGCCGAGCTCCTTCGCGGCCGGGTAGCGGTTCCAAGTCGTGTCGACGCCGTCCATCAGGTCCGCCGTGGCGGGTTCGCCGGCGAGCAGCATGAAGTTTTGTTCGTTGGCGCCGGTGCGGGCGCGGTTGACGGCGCCCGCGAGGCCCTGCGTGCGGTGCATCGAGCGGCTGCGCGCGGCGATGTTGCCGAATTCCTCACCGCTCACGGGGTCCTGGCCGGCGATGTCCTGCTTGAAGACCGGGCCGTCGAGCGAACCCGGGCCGGCCGCGCCGAAACGAAAGGCGTTCCACAAAACCCGCTTCGGCTGCAACACGGTGAGGCCTTGCGCGAGTTGTTCAGGATACGCCTTGGGATCGCCCGCGAGCTTGAAGGCTTCCACCGCGAGGATCGCGGACGCCGTATGATGGCCGTGGCCGCCGCTGCCGGGCGGGATTGGGAAACGCGTGACGATCACGTCCGGTCGGAACTGCCGGATGATGCGCACGACGTCCCCGAGCACCGCGTCGTGGTCCCAGATGCGCAGCGCTTCCTCGGGTGATTTCGAGAAACCGAAGTCGATCGCGCGGGTGAAGAACTGCCGGCCGTGGTCGAGTCGCCGGGCGGCGAGCAGTTCCTGCGTGCGCAACACGCCGAGCTTTTCGTCGAAATCCTTGCCGAGCTCGTTTTGCCCGCCGTCGCCGCGCGTCACCGACAGGTAGGCCGTGCGGTAGCCGCGGCCGAGCGAGAGGAACGTGATGAGCTCCGTGTTTTCGTCGTCAGGGTGGGCGGCGACATGCAACACGGTGCCGGTGGAGGCGAAGCGGCGGATCTCCGGCGCGATTTCCGCCGGCGTCAGGAGGTCGGCGGCGAACGCGAATTGCCCGAAGCAGCCGAGGGCGGTCAACAAAGCAACGTGGAATCGATTCATAGGGGAGGGCCGACGCTTGACGGCGGGCCGGCTTGCGCCGATCGCGTGGCCCGCCGACTCGCGGCGGACCTACACCGATCGGACTCGGAACGGTTGGCCAATGAGCTTACTTCTTAACCGTGAACGGAGCCGAGAACTGCGTCGTCTCCCACTGGATGGTGATCGCGGCGCCGCCGGTCGCCTCGTCCTTGGCGATGCCCAGGGTGAGTTGGTCGACGGATTGCGCGATCGGGTCCTTCTTGAGCTCAATGCGTGCGACGTCCTTCGTCTCGTCAACCGGCACGCCCCATTTCCCCAGCGCGCTGCTGAACGCGAGTTTGCTGGCGCCTGTTTCAGACGGGATAATGTAGAGCGTGTAGGCGCCGGCGGGGATCACGGTTTCGCCAAATGCGAGCGGCTGCTGCGTGAGCAGGAGCGTGGCTTCGTCGGCGCCGAGGCGGTCGGCCTTGTCCCATTTCACGAGACCGCCCCAGATCTTGCGAATCTCGCCGGTCTTCGGGTCCTTCGAGAAGGGACGTCCGTAGGTGATCGTCACGCGCGGGCCGCCGCGGCCGCCGATGATGGCGCTGATGGTTTCATGCGGGCTCACGCGGGCGCGCGGCGCGGGCGTCGGGGCGACGGTGCCGGCCGGGGTCGTGGCGGCGGGTGCGGCCGGTGCCGCCGCGGGCGTTTGGGCGGGGAGGACGGCGGTGCCGGTGAGGGCGGCGAGCAGAACGTAGGTCGGGCGAAGCAGTTTCATGGGGCGGTGGGTTGGGGGGTGGCGCAAGGCCGGGACGCCGCCGGTGAGACGGCATCCCTGCGGGGAGGTTTCCCGGCGGGGCCGCCGGGAAACGGGTGAACGCGCCGCCTTACTTGAGGCTGGCGATGAGCGCGTTGTTGAGGCGGATGTACTCTTCCTTCAGCGACGGCGGCGACTTCGCGTCGTTCTTCGCGAGCTCGAGGGATTCCTGGGCGGCGGCGAGGGCGCCGGCTTTGTCGCCCATTTTTGCGTGAATCAGACCCTTGCGGTAGATCATCCACATCTGGCCCGGCTGGGCGGCGATGGCGGCGTCCATCCACGCGGCGGCCTTCTTCAGGTCGAGGTTGTTCTCGTAATAGAACATCGCGGCCGCGAAGTACGGCTTCTTCGGTTCCTCGGAAGCCATCACCGCTTCCAGCTTCGGCACGAGGGTACCCACGAGGTCGACCTCAAGCTTGATCGGCACGCGGACGTTTTCCCACGCCAGGTTGAGCGTGGCGGAGGAAGCGTTGGCGAGGTCGGAGAAACTGATGGCAAAGGTCTCGACCGGTTGGGCGAGCTGGACCGGCGTGGCCTTGACGCGGGCGACGTCATTCTTGGCGTCGTAGGCATAAGAGCCCCACTGGCCGGAAACCTTGTTGATGATGACGGTCCAGTCGCCGCGCTCCGGGATGCTGAACAGCGCATAGGTGCCGGCGGGCACCTCGGTGCCGTTGAACTTCACCGGCGTGCTGATCGTGAGCTTGGTGGCGCTGTTCGCGCCGGTGCGCCAGACCGAGCCGTACGGCTCGAGTTTTCCGAAGATCTCGCGGCCCCGCATGCTCGGGCGCGAGTAGTTGATTTCGATGTCGGTGAGGCCGACACGCTGCTTGATCGAGGCGGCCGGGCTGGCGGCCGGAAATTCGATGGCGGGGGCTTGGGCAAACAGGCTGGTCGCAAGGACCGACCCGGCAATGACGGCAACGAGGGGACGGAGCACGGAGGTCATAGGGTCGGTAAGAGAAGCGATCCGGCGGGGAGATTCCACCTATTTTTGACCGTTGGGTCTGGAAGGACCGCAACAGTTTCTTGGAAAAACTAAAAAAGCCAGTTGACTTGACCAAATAGTCAACTATCGGTTTCGGCCCATGGGACGCACTTCAGACGCCAACGAACGGTTGATGGGCGCCGCGCTCGAGCTCATTTGGGAGCAGAGCTACGGCGCCGTCACGATCGATGACATCTGCAAGCGAGCGGACGTAAAGAAAGGCAGTTTCTACTATTTCTTCAGCTCGAAGTCGGAACTCGCGATCGCCGCGCTGGAACGTTTCTGGATCGAGGAAGGCAAGCCGAAGATGGACAGTCTGTTTTCGCCGAGCGTCGAGCCGCTCATGCGCATCATCGGTTACATGCAGCACATCCACGAGACGCAGGCGCGCGTCAAGCAGGCGCACGGCAAGGTCCTCGGCTGCCCGGTGGTCTCGATTGGCTCAGAAACCTGCACCTGCAGCGAGCAGCAGGCCGTCGGCGAAAAGATCCGCGAGATGTTCCTGCGGAAGCGTCGCTACTATGAAAGCGCGATCCGCGACGCGATCGCCGAAGGCTCGCTTGAACCGGGCGATCCGGCCGTCAAGGCCCAGGCGCTGACCAGTCTCATCGAGGGCACCATCACCCAAGCCCGCATTCTCAACGATCCGGAGATTTTCCGCGAATTGCCCGAGCTCGCGCTTCGCGTTCTCGGAGCCAAGTCACTCGCGCTCGCCAAAGCCTGAACCTTTTCCGCGCACGGCCACCGTCGTGCGCACTTTTTTCGTCCAATTACTAGATAACCAGTCAACTATTTGCCATCATGAATCGCCCCCTTTTCCATTCCCGCGCCTCCATCCCCGCACACCGCTTGCGGTCGTTGGCGGCGAGTTACCGCCTCGTCGGACGGCCGGCCAGCGTCGGCACCCTGCCGATGGCGCCGCTCACGCCGGGGTCGAATTTATCGTGGCGCCCGAGCCTGCTCGACACCTTGCGCGCCCCGGTCACCCGCCAGCGCGACTAACCGCCAACCGCCTTCCCACCATGATTGCCGCCACGCTCATCCTCGGTGCCCTCACGCTCCTCGTTTTCATCGACGACACCAAATCCGGCACGTCTGCGTCCTGACGCCCATTTCGCCACTGCACTTTCCTTACCATGAACACCAACCGTACCAAACTCGCGGGTAAAACCGCGCTCGTCACCGGCGCCTCGAAGGGCATCGGTGCTGCCATCGCCAAGCACCTCGCCGCCGCGGGTGCGTCCGTCGTCGTCAACTACGCCGCCAGCAAGTCGGGCGCCGACCAGGTCGTCGCCGCCATCACCGCTGCCGGCGGCAAGGCGGTCGCCGTCCAGGGTGACGTCGCCAAACCCGCCGACATCGTGCGCGTTGTCGCCGAAGCAAAAAAGGCTTTTGGCTCGATCGACATCCTCGTGAACAACGCCGGCGTCTATGAATTCCGTCCGCTTGAGGCGATCGATGCCGATCACTACCACCGCCAGTTCAACGTGAATGTGCTCGGTTTGCTGCTCACCACGCAGGAAGCCGTGAAACACTTCCCCGCGACCGGCGGTAGCGTCATCAATGTGGGCTCGGTGGTCACCGACCTCACGCCGCCGGCCAGCGCGGTGTACACCGCGACGAAGGCCGCGGTCGACGCCATCACCGCCGTGCTCGCCAAGGAGCTCGGTCCGCGCCAAATCCGCGTCAACGCGCTCAATCCGGGCCTGACCATCACCGAGGGCACGCATACCGCGGGCATCGCGGGTTCCGATTTTGAGAAGGGCGTCGTGAGCCGCACGCCGCTCGGCCGGGCCGGCCAGCCGGACGACATTGCCAAGGCGGCGGTTTTCCTCGCCTCGAATGATGCGGGCTGGGTCACGGGCGAACTCCTCCGCGTCGGCGGCGGCGCGTACTAGGAGCCGGCCTCATGACCTTCGTGTTTACCGCGCTCGTGGCCGGCGTCGTGACGTTCCTCGTCGCGGTCGACGACGGCCCGTCGCGTGACTGAGCCGCGCTTCCGCGCTCCGCTCCGGCCGGAGGACCGGTTGGTTGTAAACGGCGCAGTCGTCGCGGGCTCCATGTCCACGCCACCCCGAGGTCTCGCCAGATTCCTCTTTTCGGAGCGCGCTCTTGGGGTAGGTTCCCGTCATGCCTGTCGTCCAACATCGGCTCACCCTTCGCACGCGCGGCGCCGGCACCTACGAGCTCACGCGCGAGGTCGCGGAAGTCGTCCGCAAAAGCGGCCTGCTCGAGGGCGTGGCGACCGTCTTCTGTCAGCACACGAGCTGCAGCCTGGTGCTGATGGAAAACGCCGATCCCTCGGCGCGGCACGACTTGGAGGCGTGGCTCAACCGGCTTGTGCCGGCGAATGATCCGCACTTCACGCACACACTGGAGGGCCCCGACGATATGCCGAGCCACATCAAGATGGCCCTGACGCGCTCGAGCGAGACGATCCCTTTTGCGAATGGTGAACTGCTCTTGGGCACCTGGCAGGGAATCTTTCTGTGGGAGCACCGCGCGGTGGCACATACCCGTCACGTCGTCGTGACGCTGCTCGCATAAGTTGAGGGCGCGTCCTCAGGGCGCTGACGGTAGGAGCCTGTTTACAGGCGGGCTGAACGTGGATTGCCGGTGGGCGCTGGGTCGCCTTTGAACAGGCTCCTAAGATTGGGAAATCGATCACGCGCGCGGCGCCAGCTAGGGCTTCGTTTCCGGAAGGAACCCGGCATCCGAGATTTCGAGCGTCACGACGCGGCTGGGCCAGGCGGGTTCTTCGCCGGCCGTGAGCACGCCGTAAATCGACAGGGTGGCATCCTTCGGCAGGGGCGTGACGGGCGCCGCCGTGCCGGCGGGCAGCATGGCGATCACCCGGTAGCGGGTGAGCTCGGATTTCTGTTCGGCAAATTCCAGGCGGCCGCTCGCCGGGTCGTAGGATTTCACCACCGCGGAGATCTTGTAGGGCTTGTTGAGCCAGCGGTTGTAGAGCGTCTCGCGGTGGATGTTCTTCACGATGTCGTTCTTCGGGCGGTAAATTCCGGTCGTCGCATTGAACCCCGTCGTGATCTTGCTCCGGTCGTCCGGGATCCAGACCTCGCGCAGCAACGCGGCGGGATCGAGCGTGGGGAAGAACGAGCCGAGCGCGGGACGGTAATTCAAATCCTGGCCATCGACGACGGTCAGCGTGACGTCCACCGTCGGAAATCCCTTCATCTGCAGCGTGTACTTGCGCGCGCCGGCCGGCACCGCCTCGAGCGTGAGCGGGGTCTTGCCGAGCGGCGTGCGGCCCTGCAGCACCGCGGCGCCGGACGGAATGGTGTCGAGGATCACGCGCCCGTGCGGCAGGCGCACCGTCGTGGCGGTTTCCTGGTTCGCGGTGACCGCCACCTTCTGGGTCACGGGTGGCCACGTGTTGTACTCGAAGGTCAGCGCGCACTCGCCGGCGGGCAGCTGCGGGATGGCCAGCGGGGTTTTGCCCAGCACGTTGCTGCCGAGCCGCACACTGGCGCCCGCGGGCACCGAATCGAGGCGAAGTGAGCCACTAGGGAACGTCAGCGTGACTTCCGCGGTTTGCCCGACCTGCACCGTGGCCTCGACCTGCACCTCGGGCCACCCTTCGCGTTTGCCGGTCACGACGTACCGCCCCGGCGGCAGCGCTGCGAACGGGCGGCCGGGCGCGCTTTCGAAGCTGGACGTGTTCGCGGCGTCCGCGGCCTTGGCGACGAGGGTGGCGTCCGCGATGTTGGATTTCACCACCAGGCTGCCGGTGGTCTTGGCGAGCTCCGCCTGCTTGGCGGCCTTGATTTCTTCAGGCGACTTGCTGCAACCGGCCGCGAGCGCGACGACGAGGGCGAGCGACGCCGGCACAAATCGCCGGGTAACGATCGGGAAGGGGAGGTGCATGGTTACGTTGACCCGGCCGACTTCATGCACGATCGGAACCGGCGCGGCAAGCAGCGGATAAATGCCGAAACCTGAGACCGGAAACCTGAAACCTGAGATTTCGATCCCGCGACCCAGGTTCTTCGGCTTAAGTCTCAGGTTTCAGGTTTCCGGTTTCAGGTTTCCGGACGGGCGACATCGCCCGCCCTCAGGTTCCACCGCACGATCCTCGGCCGGTGGTTGCGGGCGGGGTCGCGGTCGAGGATCGAGAGGGAGGCGGTGTCGATGGCGAAATGTTTCACGAGGCCCAGCGGCAGGCCGACCCAGCGCATGGCGAGGACGCGTCCGAAATGGCCGTGCGAAAACGCCAGCACGCGTCCCTCGAGCGGCGCCCACTTCGCGATCACGCGATCGGCACGGGCGACGATCTGTTCGGGCGACTCGCCGCCGGCGCAGCCGTGGAGGTAGATGTCCCACCCGGGCCGCTGGGCGCGCACCTCGTCGACACGCAGTCCGTCGTAGTCGCCATAGTCCCATTCCGCAATGTCCGGCTCGACAATGGCAGTCGCGAAGCCCGCGAGTTCCGCGGTGCGCCGCGCGCGTTGCCGGGGGCTCGCAAATACATGGTTAAAGCTCACGCCGTGCAGCAGTCCGGCGACGCTGCGCGCTTCTTCCTCCCCATGTGCCGTGAGCGGCAGATCCGTGCGGCCCGTATGCTGCCCGGTCAGCGACCAGGCGGTCTCGCCGTGACGGATAAGGTAAAGTTCCATGGCGCAGTGAGGCGCAAGGGCGCGGCCGAGGGAACCTGAAAGTTGTCACCCGCCGGCCGGGACCGGGTCGGCAACAAGCCGGCCCCCGCGGACGACTGCGCCCACGACAAGCCCGGCGCTGATCAAGACGAGATTCTTGATGATATACTGGCCCTCGAGTGTGGGCGCGAAGGGGAAGGCGGTGAAGGTTTCCGCCGGGAAGAAGAAGAGGGGCGTCACCGTGCCGAGCATCTGGGCCGACAGCAGCAGGATCGTCGCGCGCAGGCAGCGTCCGGTGAGGAAGCCCAGGCCGATCACCACCTCCCACAGCGCCAGCACGGGCAGCGAGACCGTGGCCGGCACCAGCCCGAAGGTCATCAGGGTGATGGTGCGGCCGGCGAGATCCTCGGCCGGGCTGACGCCCGGGAAAAACTTGAGGGTGCCGAACCAGAGGAACACGACGCCCAGACTGAGGCGCAGGCACAGCACACTGTGGTGGGCCATCCAGCGGGTGAGTTTCACATCGATCGTGGTGAAGGGAATGACGTGGGTGTTCATGTTCATCCTGGGTTGAGGTGGGCGCGGAACGGTTGGGTCTATGCGGGTGGGCCGGAGAGGAGGGTGATGTGGTGGCGTTGGCAGGCGGCCATGACGCCGGCGAGCTCGGCGGCGGACGGCGGCCCGGCGGGCGGTTCCTCGCGGCGTCCGAGATCGCGGAAAAACGTGATCATGTCTTGATCGACAACCACCAGCATCGTCGCCGGAGTGCGGCCGGCGTTGTGGTAATTGTGCGGGGCGTGCGGCGGCACGCTGACGACGGCGCCGGCACCGGCGACCACCAGGCGCGGCGGCTTCTCACCGAAAACCCCGAAGGTCACCTCGCCGCTGAGCACCCGGAAGACCTCGGGCGAGGCGTGGGTGTGCGGCGGGGTGCCCGAGCCGGGCGGCACCTCGAGTTCGCCGACGGCAAGCCCGGTGCCGGGCACGTCGCCCATGAACTTCATGCGATCGCGGATAATCCAGAGCGACTCGGCGTTGGCAGCAGTGGTGACGGTGATGGAGGAGGACATGGGATGCGGGGTTGGGAGTGACAGGGTTCAGGGCTTGTTCGAGGAGCGGACGGCGTCGGTCAGAATCTTCAGGGCCCAGGAAACAGCGGCACCCGCCTCCGCCCCGGTGGCGCCGGCATAGTCGCGCATGGCCTCCCAGGCCGACGCGCTGTAGAGGGCGTGAGTCACGCACTCCAGCTTGCGACGCTGGGCGGGTGGGGCGCCACGCGTGGTTTCGCCCAGGGCACGGCGGAAGGCGACCCGGCGCTCGGGCGCTTGGGCCAAACGCATCTCGCGGCCCGTGGCGGAGTGAAGGCTCGCGCGGATGACGTCCTCTTCCTGGTCAAAATTTGCAAAGGTCGACGACGGCGCCGCCAGCAACTCCGGCAGCGAGGTTGGCAGCGTCTGCGGCGCAACCTTCTCATTGATCCGGCTCCAGCACGCCGCGAGCAGGACCTCTTTCGTCACAAAATGCCGGAAAACCGTCCGCCGCTCGATGCCGGCCGCGCGGGCGATGGCCTCCAAGGTGAAGGCCGCGTGCGGGTTGCGCTGCATCCACTGGGTCGCCGCCTCCAGGATGGCCGTGCGGGTCGCCTCGGCCCGGGCGGCCCGGAGCGGGCTGTGATAGCGGCGTGTCTTATTCATGTCACAGACAGTGACACTAATTTTGGCGCAGGTCAACCCCCCGCCCGAGGCCGGGGGCAGGCAGCAGCCCTCATCATGCGGAAATCCAGCCACGCTAATGCGCGGCTGGCGCAGTCCCAAATGTCACGTAATGCGTGACATCTCTCCCGGGGACGCTGCGCGGCGTGGAGAATTGGCGATGGGCGGGGGCAAACCCGTCGCCACGAGCGATGACTCAGGCGAACTCGCGCTTCGCGGCCGCCAGGCCGCGTGCGTAGGCGGCGATGAGTTTGTCCCAGCGCTGGTTGAGTTCCGGATCGACCACCTGGCGGGCCGGGTCGGCTTCGAACCACGCGAGGGTGCGCTTGATGCCCGCGGCGAACGGCGTTTGCGCGGCGAAGCCGGGGACCAGGCGCTTGAGCTTCGTGTTGTCGAAGACGGCAGAATTGGCCTTGTCGCCCAGCAACGTGCCCTGGACCGCGGGGACGCACGCGATGATGAAGTCGGACGCGATGTGCACGAAATTGGGTGAGGCGACGCCCGCCGCCTCGGCCGTGTAGTGAAAGATCTGGTTCCACGTCAGCGCCTCGTCCGACGTGATGTGAAACGCCTCACCGATCGCCTGGGGATGGCCGCACAGCCCGAGCAGCCCCTGGGCAAAGTCGCTGTTGTGGGTGATCGTCCAGAGGGACGTCCCATCGCCGGGAATGATCAGCGGCGCGCCGCGGCGCATCCGGTCGATCGCGGTCCAGGGCTGCTGCCGTGCATTCAACACCAGCGGTATCTGGTCGTCGCCGTAGGTGAGCGACGGCCGCACGATCGTGTACGGAAACGGGGCGGCGCGGTGCGCGGCCTCGAGCTCGAGTTCGGCGGCGATTTTCTTGCGCGAGTATTCCCAGTGCGGGTTCGCGCGCGGCGTGGCCTCGGTGATCAGGTAAGGTGGCGCCGGCGGTTTTTGATAAATGCTGGCGGAACTGATGAAGACGTACTGTTTCGTTTTGCCGCGGAAGAGCTCGACGTCCCGCTTGATGTCCTCCGGCCCGAACGCGATCCATTGTACGATGACGTCCCATGTATGCGCGCCCAGCGCGGCGCGGGTGCCGGGGACGTCGGTGAGGTCCGCCTGAATCGTGTGCGCCCCCTTCACCGGACGGTGCTGCCCGCGATTGAGCAGCCACAGTTCATGTCCCGCCGCGAGCGCGAGCTCCGTCACCGCGCGACTGATCACGCCGGAACCGCCGAGGAAGAGGATTTTCATGGGTTGAGGGTTGAGCGTTGAGGGTTGAGAGCTTGAGACGGGCGGACCCGCCAAGGCAACACACCCCGTCGTTTACCCGCCTACGGCGGCGCGGAAGGCGACCAGGGCTCCGCGCCACCCCTCTCAAGAGGGGACCCCGCAAAAGATCCCCTCTCGAGAGGGGTGGCCGCAGGCCGGGGTGTGTTTATCTCCCCGCTTTCAACCTTCAACTTTCAACCTTCAACTCGCGCCGGCGGCAGGCCGGCGCGTCTCACTAAGCGACCAGGCCCCGACCGGGATGCTTCGCAGCTTGTTGACGGTTTCCAAATTCGCCCGCTGGCAGCGCGTCGGCTCCCGGCCGGCGAGGATGGCTTCGAGGTCGTCGGCGACGATGCGGCCGATGAGGGTTTGGATCTCGGGGACGCTGCCTAGACGGTGAGCTTGGACGAGGGTGTTGGGGACGTTCCGGCCGGGTTCGTCCTTGGGGATGGGTTCCACGGGCCAGACGTCGATGCCGGCGCGGATGTGGCCGCTGCGCGCGGCGGCGAGGAGTTCGGGGAAATTCACGAGGGCCGCGCGGCTGCCGAGGATCACCACGCTGCCTGGCTGCATGCTCGCGAACTGGCGCGCGCCGATCTGGCCGGTGTTTTCCGCGGTGATCGCGGCGACGATGAACACGACGCGGCAACGCGCGAAGGTTTCGTCGAGCGAGGCGGGGATCACGCCTTTTGCCTCCAGCTCCGCCTTCGGCAACCACGGGTCGTGCACGATGATTTCGTTGGAGAAGGGCCGAAGCAGCGGCAGCAACGCGCGGCCGAGGTTGCCAAAGCCGACGATGCCGAGCGCCTTGCCGTGCAGCAGGAAGGAGTCGTGGTTGTCGCCCTTGAACTCCTTGCCGACGCGGAGCGCGGCGTCGGCCTCGTGCATGCGCCGGGCGAGCGAGATGGCCATCGCGAGGGCGAGTTCGACCACGGGCTGGGCGTAGACGGGGGCGGTGGAGAGCACGGGAATGCCGCGGCGCGCGCACTCGGCGTAGTCGACGTTGGGCAGGAAATTGCTCTCGACGTTGAAAATCGCGCGCAGGTGCGGCGCCCGGTCCAGCCGCGCCTTGTCCATCGCGGACTGGCCGATCAGGGCGATCGTGTTCGGTAGGTGCTGGTCGATCTGGGCGTCCGCGGCGGGTGAGCCGTCGTGCCAGATCACCCGTGCGATTTTTTCGAGACGCCGCCGCGTGGCCTCGTCGAAGATGCGCTCCAGCTTGCGCGGGAAGGGATCGAGCAGGATGACGGGATCGGCGGGAAGCGGCGGCATTTTCGGTTACTTCGTGGCGGCCGCGACGACGATCGCGCTCTTCATCACGACTTCCTGGCCATCGTAGTGTTTCGCGAAGCCGGCGATCGTTTCCCGGATGCACTCGGCGCGGACGTCGGGCGGGAAGCTGTTGTAGTACGGGCGCATCGGCGCGGAGATTTCATATTGGCGCGTCCAGACTTCCTCCGGCGGTCCGGGCCAGCGTTGCGTGGCCGTGACTGATTTCTCCGTCCAGCTCGCGAATCCTGCTTTCTGCAGCTCCGCGCTCAAGGATCCGGGTGCGCCAAAGCGAGCGGGATGCGGGGCACCGGGCGGGGGCGGTGGCAGGGGCTGGCGTTTGCTGAAGGCCCCCGTGGCGAGCTTCATGTATTCGTTCGCGGCGATCGGCCCCCAGCAAATGAACGAGACGATCCCGCCTGGTTTCAGCACGCGCCGGATTTCCGCGAGGGCCTGTTGGCAGTTCCAGAAAAACATCACCCCGAGCCGGCAGGTGACGCGGTCAAACGATGCGTCGGGGTAGGGCATCGTGTGGGCGTCGACGACCTCATAGGAAAGATTGCTGAGGCCCGCGCGACTGGCGTTCTCCCTGGCGATCTCGAGCATCTGCGGCGCCAGATCGGTGACGACCACGTGGCCGGTCGGACCAACAATCCTGGCGACGTCGAGGGCCGGGTCGCCGGTGCCGCTGGCAAGGTCGAGCACGCGTTGGCCGGGCGCGAGCGCGGCGACGGCCAGCTGCTGCGGCGTGAGTTCGCGCCAGAAATGGACGGACTTGTCGTGCCACCGCCGCCAGGCCGCGCACGTGGCGTCGTCGAGCCATTCGGTTTTCACCTTGGCTTCAAACTTCTTCAGCTGGTCGTCCGGTGTGCTGCTGGACATGGCCGGCCAGTTAGCCGTCGGAAGGTTTCGGTTTCAACTTTCAATGTGCCGCGCGACATCGGCGCTTTCCCCTCCGCGGTGGGAGGGATTTTATATCCCGACTGGTTCGGTGCTCCTGAGTCGAGGTGTAACACCCCTCCCACCAAAATTTGAGGATGCCGCGTCGTCTGCGTCCTTCGGGAAACCGCCTTGGTCGCACCCTTCGCTCGCTTTGTTGCCTTCTGTTAAACCCCTGCCGCGATCAGCAGCAGTTGTTTCAATCGGAGTGGATCGGTCGCTGCCGTCTTGGCCACAAACCCGCGTTGATGCGCGAAGTGGACATCAGGCTCTGACTTGATGCGCGTGAAATCCAGGCGTGGGTGGTCATCAAATCGTGATAGTCCATACCCTCCACCGCGACGATCCGGGGCGATGATCGCGACCACGCGATCCGCGAGTCCCTGCTCGATGACATAACGATCGATGCCGGAGGAAGGCTCTTCGGGCAACGGGTCGGTGCGAGGAACGAAGAGCACGCTGGCTTTCTGTCCATTCTCCAGCGGAGCCAACGAATCCAAACTCCAGAGCTGGGCGTGTTGTCCGACGAAATTGATCCGCGCGCGAAGGTTGCGGATGTAGTCGAGCAGATCGGTGCCGATGAGGCGCATCATTTCCCAGAGCGGTTCGCCGGGGGCATGGCGGTTCGCGGCGGCGAAGCGGCGGAGCAGGGTGGTGTCGATCGGCGAGAGCAGTTTGAAGACGATCTCCGGCTGGACCCCTAGCCATTGCGCGGTGGTGTTTGCGCCGCGGCAATCGAACCACTCGGCGGGTTCGAGCCAGTCGCAAAACGCCCGGGCGTCGGCGTACACGCCGAGGTGCTGCAGGACGAGCGACAGCGCGCAGGTGGGTGTGGCGTCGGGGGGCAGCTGGTGGTGGTCGAAATTGTTCAACGCCGGTTCGTGGCGGTGACCCACGTCGAGGACGGCAATCGCCGGATCGGCGAGCTCGGCGTCAGTGGGTTCGCGGCGCACGATGGCGACGGGCGACACGGCCAGCAGCACGCAGCAGGCGAGAAACTCATCCTTATGGGCGCTGCCCGGATGCGTGAGGATCGTGGAGAAAGGCGTCATTCGCGCCCAATGCAGCACACTCGCGGGTGCAGACCAAGGCTTTTGAACCGAGCCAGGATTCACACGAAGCAGCGAAGCAGCAAAAGGTGGAACCCGGCCTCCGGACGGGTTGGCTTGGGGCGGCGGAGACGGTGGGGGGTGATGTGCGAATGAAGCGTTTTCGTTAGCGGGCCTCCTGGAAGCGCGTCTGGACCGCCAGCCGTCGCCGTGGCGTAGGCTGGAGGCCGCGCTCCACCTCCGGGATCGGCAGGGATTCACACGAAGCAACAAAGGAGCGAACCGGACTCCCGGTGGGAGGGACTTCACGTCCCGACTCGTCCGCGGCGCAGGCAGAGTCGGGGTATAAAACCCCTCCCACCCGAGGTCCGAACAACCAACAACCGCGCGGTTCGCTCCCGCATTGGACTTTTTCGCAAAGGCGATTCCGTTTCCTCGCCATGCCCAGTTTTCGGATGATCCGACAAATGATCTTCGACGGTCGCGGGAAACCGCTGCCGTCGCGGCATCGGCCGACGCCGGCGCAATGGCGCGACGACGCCATCACCGGCAGCGTGCTCGGGCATTCGACGGTCTTTCTGAATTTTTTTGGCGCGCGCGTGCTGACCGACCCGGTGTTTTCAAACCGCGTCGGGCCGTGGGTTCCGCCGTTCGTGCTCGGTCCGAAACGCCATCACGCGCCCGCGCTCGCGCCGCGGGAATTGCCGGCGCCGGATTTAATTGTGCTCAGTCACGCGCATTTCGACCACTTCGATGTGTGGAGCCTGCGGAAGTTTTCGCGCAAAACGCCGGTCGTGACCGCCCGCGACACCGGCGAACTGCTGCGCTGTCACGGCTACCGGAACGTGATCGAGCTCGATTGGGGCCAGCGCGCAACCATCCAAACCCGCAGCGGGCCGATCGAAGTGACCGCCGTGGAAGTGGCGCATTGGGGTGCGCGCATGATGCGGGACGATCATCGCGGGTACAACGGCTACCTCCTCGAGCGCGGCGGTCACGCGGTGTGCTTCGCCGGCGACACGGCGTACACGACCGCGTTTGCGAAGCTCAACGATCCTCGTCGGCCGATCGACCTCATGCTGATGCCGATCGGCGCGTACGATCCGTGGATCCGCGCCCATTGCAATCCCGAGCAAGCCGCCGCAATGGCGCGCATGGCCGACGCCCGTACGTTTGTGCCCATTCACCACGAGACCTTCAAACTGAGCGCCGAGCAAATGGACGAACCGGGCCGGCGGATCCGCGCGGCCTTCGCGCATGAGCCTGAGCGCCTGCTCGCCGTGAACGTCGGCGAGACGTTTCAGGTCCCGCTCAGGCAGGTGGAGCCCCTGCGCCGCGCGAGCTGAGCGATATCAGTGCCGGTAGGGGCGGTTGCCCCCAACCGCCCGGTTTGGAATATTGGTCGGAGAGGATTTGTGGTGGGAGGGGTTTTATACCCCGACTGCCCGGCGGCATGTGCCCTGTCGGGATATAAAACCCCTCCCACTTTTAATTCTCTAGTTGGAGCGTGTTGACAGGCGATTCGAGCAGCTCGCGAACGGACAGAGTCCGGCATCGCCTGCAAGCAGGCTCCTACATCAGGGAATGCTTAGCCTTCTTCGCTGCTTTGTGTGAGTGCTGGCCCGCCTTACTTCAGCGACGCCATGTCGATCACGAAGCGGTACTTCACGTCGCTCTTGAGCATGCGCTCGTAGGCTTCGTTGATCTGGTCCATGCGGATCATTTCGACGTCGCTCGTGATGTTGTGCTTCCCGCAGAAATCCAGCATCTCCTGGGTTTCGGGCAGGCCGCCGATGAGTGAACCGGAGAACGAGCGGCGTTTGAGGATCAGCGGCATCGCCGCCACCGGAAGCGGCTTCTCGGGCGCGCCGACGAGCGTCAGGTTGCCGTCACGCTTCAGCAGATTCAGGTAGGCGTTGATGTCGTGACTGGCGGATACGGTATCAATGATGAAGTCGAAGCTGAGCGCATGCGCGGCCATTTGCTTCTCGTCCTTTGAGATCACGACCTCATCCGCGCCGAGGCGTTTGGCGTCCCCGGTTTTGCCCGGGGACGTCGTGAAAAGCACGACCTTGGCGCCGAACGCGTGGGCGAACTTCACGGCCATGTGGCCGAGGCCACCAAGCCCCACGACGCCGACCTTCTGGCCGGCACCGACCTTCCAATGGCGCATCGGCGAATAGGTGGTGATGCCGGCGCAGAGCAGGGGGGCGGCGGCGGCGGGATTCAGGTTGGCCGGAATGCGCAGCACGAATTCCTCACGGACCACGATCCCCTGCGCGTAACCGCCGAGCGTGCCGCCGCCGAGTTGTTTGTCGGCGCTGCCGTAGGTCATGACCATTTCGTTGCAGAACTGCTCATAGCCCGCGCGGCAATCCGGGCAGGTGCGGCAGGAGTCAACGAGGCAGCCGACGCCAACCAGGTCGCCGACCTTGAATTTCTTCACGCTCGCTCCCACGGCCGTGACGCGGCCGACGATCTCATGGCCCGGCACCGCCGGGTACTGGGTGAAGCCCCATTCGTTACGGGCGAAGTGCAGGTCCGAGTGGCAGACGCCGCAGTAAAGGATGTCGATCTTGACGTCGCCCGCGGACGGTTCGCGGCGGTTGATCGTGGCCGGGGCGAGCGGGGATTTGGCGGCGGAAGTGGAGTAGGCTTTGACGGTGTAGGTGCGCATGGGGGAGGGATGAAGTTGTATGTTGAAAGTGGAAAGTTGAAAGGGGCGGTGGATCGTTGGGCTTGGGAGGTTTCCCTCCGTTGTTTGGCGTTTAGATCCTTGGAGTTCGGAATTTCGTTTCGGGCTCTCAGTCCTCACCTCGGCTGATATTGCTCGTCCGTGACTTTTTCCAGCCAGTCGACGGTCTTGCCGTCCTTGGCTTCCTGGATGGCGTAGTGGTTCATGGCGGTGGTCGGACTGGCGCCGTGCCAGTGTTTTTCACCGGGCGGGAACCAAACGACGTCGCCCGGGCGCAGTTCCTCGATCGGGCCGCCTTCGCGTTGCGCACGGCCGAGTCCGGAGACAATGACCAACGTCTGGCCGAGTGGATGGGTGTGCCAGGCCGTGCGGGCGCCCGGTTCGAAGGTGACGCAAGCGCCGGCAACGCGGGCGGGTGCGGGGGCGGAGAACAGCGGATCGATCCGGACCGTGCCCGTGAACCAGTCCGCTGGGCCGCGAGTGGAGGCTTGGGACCCCGCGCGTTTGATTTCCATAGCGTGCGGGGACTTAAGCCACATTCTCCCAAAAAGCGATGCCGGGGAGAGGGATTCTACAGAAGGTAACTGGGGGAACGAAGGCTTCGGACCAAGGCAGGTTCTGCAGCTGTTCGCAGGGAACGCGGCGAGCCGAATTTTTGGTGGCAGGATTTTATTACCCGACTCAGGTGAACCGAACCAGTCGGGATATGAAATCCCTCCCACCAAAACGGCTCCTGCTAAATCAGTCAGAGCTTGGCCCCCTGAACGGAGGTTTGCTTTTTGGGGCGCCGGCGATGGCATCGGGTTTTCTCACCCCAACCCCGGTGATCCCCATGGATGCTCCCCAATCCTCGCGTCGTACGTTTCTCAAACAGGCTGCACTCGCGGGCCTCGGCACTTCGCTGGCCGGCGTCTCGCTGGCAAATCCAGCCGCCGCGCCAACCGCCGCCGGCGCAAGCTCCGCCGATCTCAGTCGCGTGCCGCCGCGTCCGGCGGGCCAGCGCCCGGTCCACGCGCTGACCACCTCGCCGCTGGCCAAGGTGCGCGTCGCCGTGATCGGCCTGCACCGGGGACTCACGCACGTGGAGTCGGCGCTCGGCATCGAGTTCGCCGAGGTCGTGGCGGTGTGCGACGTGTTTCAGGATCGCGCCGAGAAGGCGGCTGACGCCTGCGTGAAAGCCGGCCGTCCGAAGCCGGCGATCTACAGCGGCACCGAGCACGTTTGGGAAAAGATGGTCGATCGGGACGACATCGACGCCGTCTACATCGCCACGCCGTGGGCCTGGCATGTGCCGATGGCGTTGCGCGCGATGGAGCGCGGCAAGCACGCGCTGCTCGAGGTGGCTGCGGCCGTGAGCGTCGAGGACTGCTGGCGGCTGGTCGACACGAGCGAGCGGACGCAGCGCCATTGCGTGATGCTCGAGAACTGCTGCTACGGCGACAACGAGCTCTTCGTCCTGAACATGGCCCGGCAGGGTGTCTTCGGCGAACTCACCCACGCTGAGTGCGCGTACATCCACGACCTCCGCACGGTCCTCTACATGCTCGGCAGCGAAGGCGACTGGCGGCGTGATTACCACACCCAGCTCGACGGCAATCTCTATCCGACGCACGGCCTGGGCCCCGTCGCGCAATACCTCGGCCTCGGACGTGGCGACCAGTTCAAGTTCCTCGTGTCGATGAGCTCGCTTGAGCACACGCTCACCGAATATCGCGACACGAAGAAACCCAACGACGGCCGGCATGCCGCCGAGAAATACATCTGCGGCGACATGAACACGTCGCTCGTGAAGACCGAGCGCGGCCGGACGATCATGATCCAGCATGACGTTGTCAGCCCGCGGCCCTACAGCCGCATCAACGCGCTGAGCGGCACGGGCGCGACGTTCTTCGATTGCCCGGCGCGGCTGGCGATCAACGAGCCCGCGCGCTACGGCCTCGCGGCCACCGGCTCGCACAAGTGGCTCAACGAAGCGGACCTCGCGCTGATGCGGCAGAAGTTCACCCACCCGTTGTGGATCAAGCTCCGTGCGCGCGCCGAAGGCGGGGGACATGGCGGCATGGACTTCGTGATGAACTGGCGGCTGCTCGATTGCCTGCGTCAGGGCATCACCCCCGACAGCGTCGTGTACGATGCCGCCGCCTGGAGCTGCATCATCGAACTCTCCGTGCGCTCGGTCGCCGGCGGCAGTATGCCGGTGGCGATTCCCGACTTCACCCGCGGATTGTGGAAAGAAATGAAGCCGTTGGGAGTCGTGAGCTGAGTCGATTCGAGCAGGGTTAAACCACGGAAGACACGGAACACGGAAGGGCCCAAACATTCTCCGCGGATTGACGCAGATGAACGCGGATTGGATTTAACAGGAGCCCGCAGATACCGCAAAGGTCGGTGTATTGGGTGGGAGGGGTTTAATACCCGACGCAGGAGTATCGAACCAGTCGGGATATAAAATCCCTCCCACCAATTCGGAACCTACTGATCGAACACGGATCGAGGGAGTCCCCCGGATCGCTTTCCGTGTGTTCTGTGTGTTCCGTGGTTCCCTCTCCGCGACCTTTGCGGCCTTCTGTAGGAAAATAGATCAGGGATTTAACAGAAGGAAACGAAGCGAACGAAGGGTTCTGACCAAGGCAGGCTCTACAGAAGCCCGCAGGGGACGCAGAGGTCATTGGTTTTGGTGGGAGGGGTTTTATACCCCGACTCAGGAGTACCGAACCAGTCGGGATATAAAATCCCTCCCACGCATGCTTCTGCCACTGGTTTTGGCCTGACTCTTGAGCAGTGACTGCTCGGATCGCTTTCCGTGTGTTCCGTGTATTCCGTGGTTAATTCTCCGGGACCTCTGCTACCTCATGTAAGAACCAGTTTTAGCTCGTCGATCGAGCGCTGGTTTCCGAGTGTCACTGCGTGACGTGGCGCAGCGACGTATCGGTGGTCGATTGGGCGGTAACGCTGGGCTACTTTGTCGTCATGCTGGGCGTCGGGTTTTATTTTTCCCGGCGCAACCAAGGGGCGGAGGATTACCTGCTCGGGGGCCGGCGGCTGGGTTCCTCGGCGGTGGGATTGTCGCTGTTCGCGACGTTGCTGAGCACGGTCTCCTACCTATCGTGGCCCGGTGACATGATCCGGCACGGGCCGATGATGATGGCGCAGCTGGCGGCTTATCCGCTGATCGCGTGGGTGGCCGGGCGTTTTCTCATTCCGCATTTCATGCGGCTGCAGGTGACGAGCGCGTACGAATTGCTCGAGGTGCGGCTCGGTCCGGTCGTGCGCATCGTGGCGGCGACGATGTTTCTTGTCATCCGGCTGCTGTGGATGGCGCTGATGGTTTATACCACGTCGGTCACGGTCCTTGTGCCGCTGCTCCATCTGCCCCCCACGGTGGCGCCGTTGCTGTCGCTGGTCGTCACGGGCGTGACGGTCGCCTACACGCTGCTCGGCGGCATCAAGGCGGTCGTGGTGACGGACGTTATCCAAACTTTCCTGATGATTGGCGGGGCGTTCATCACGCTCGCGTTGATCACGTGGTCGCTGGGCGGGGTGGGGGCGTGGTGGCCGACGACGTGGCAGTCCGGGTGGGACCCGGCGCGGATCTGGTTCGCGGCGGAGGAGCGCAGTTTTGCCGGCGCGTTTGTGACCGCGTCGCTGTGGTGGATTTGCACGGCCGGCTCGGACCAACTCGCGATCCAGCGTTACCTCGCGACGCGCGATGCGGCGGCGGCGCGGCGTGCGCTCAAGGTCTCGCTCGCGGCGGACGGTGTGACGACCTTGCTGGTGTTCTGCGTGGGCATGGCGCTGTTCGCGTTTTTCCAGGCGCACCCGGCGGTGCTGCCGGTCGGTTGGACGCTGCGGGACAAGGCCGATGAACTCTTCCCTTTGTTTATTGGCCATGGATTGCCGGTGGGCGTCAGCGGACTCGTGATCGCGGCGCTGCTCGCGGCAGCGATGTCGAGTTTGTCTTCCGGCGTGAGCTCCGTGACCAGTGTGCTCGCCCGGGATTTCCTGCCGCGGGTGCGTCCGGGCGAACTCAGCGTGGGCGGTTTGCGCCTGGTGTCCGCGATGGTCGGCGCGGTGGCCGTTGGGCTCAGCGTTCTCGTTGGGTTCGTCGAGGGCAACCTGCTCGAGCACTGCTACAAGCTCGTGAACCTTTTTGTCGGGCCGCTGGCTGCGATATTCTTCCTCGCGTTGTGGGTGCCATGGGCGACCTCCTTCGGTGCGCTCGTCGGCATCATCGCCAGCGTGACGCTCGCGTGTGGCCTCGCCTTCGCGCAATGGTGGCAGCTCAGTTTCCTGTGGTTGTTGCCGCTGACGGTGGCGGTTGGGCTCGGTGGCGGGATGGTGGCGAGTTTGTTGCCGATCGGGCCGAAGGCGCGGCCGCTGGTGGCGGTAACGGACAAGAGTTAACCACGGAAGACACGGAACACACGGAAGGACCGAATTATTTTCCGCGGATTGACGCAGATGCACGCGGATTGGATTTAACAGGAGCTCGCAGAGACCGCAAAGGTCGGTGTATTTGGTGGGAGGGGTTTCACACCCCGACTCAGGAGCACCGAACCAGTCGGGATATAAAATTCCTCCCACCAATTCGGATTGTGGGCATTGGAGCCTGATTGATCGGGTGAACCCGAATCACTTTCCGTGTGTTCTGTGTGTTCCGTGGTTACCTCTCCGCGACCTTTGCGGCCTTCTGTAAGAAAATAGGTCTGGGTTTAACAGAAGGTAGCGAAGGTAACGAAGGGTTCTGGCCAAGGCAGGGTTTTCAGGAGGTCTCAGAGGTTGGGGTATTTGGTGGGAGGGGTTTCATACCCCGACTCAGGAGCACCGAATCAGTCGGGATATAAAATCCCTCCCACCATTTCGGAATGAACTCATCGAACACGGATCGAGGGAGTTCCCAGATCTCTTTCTGTGTGTTCTGTGTGTTCCGTGGTTAACACCGAATCAGTCGGGATATAAAATCCCTCCCATCATTTCCGAGTGAATCTATCGAACATTGGTCGATTAGCCTTGGATCACTTTCCGTGTGTTCTGTGTGTTCCGTGGTTAACATCGAACCAGTCGGGATATAAAATCCCTCCCACCATTTTGAATCGGTCGGTGTGTTTCGTGGTTAGCCTTCGTTGCCTTCTGTAAAACCGGCTGTGGGGCCATTACATCGCTGAATGGCCGTTGATACCTCCTCTATTGCCTCCTGACGGAAGGTCGATGCGGGACCCGTTGGGACCGATTGATAGGTTGATACTCCCTCTCCAACCCGATCACGCATCCCTCCCGACCGTGAATAACCGAACACGTCCATGAAGTTCCCGCTCTTCATTCTCGGGGTATTCACGTCGATCGTCATCTACTACGCGTGTTACAATCGGGAAGAAGGCATCGAGAAGAGGGCGGGTGATTTCGAGGATGCGTATGGGCCGGTCCAGCGGGAGTGGACCGTGGAATCGGCCCTGTTTCGGGACCAGCACATCGACAGCCATGAAGTCGAGGGCCCGTTCCAGGTGAAGCTGTACCAAGGCGACGGCTTCACGGTGACCGCTTACTTCCACGAACGCACCGGTCGCCTGGCCGTGGCCCGTTACCTGTTCGATTACGCGTGGACCCCCGAGCGCCTCACGGACACCATGCATTTCTTCGCCAAGCACTGGGTGGCCGTCACGCCCGCCCCAAAGATCAAGCCCTACCTGAAGACCGGCTCGCACATCCGCGTCCTCAACATCGGCAGCGGCGCCGAAGTGCAGTCGCCGGGCGTCGTCAGCGCCGTGGAGCCCTGATTTCTACAGAAGGGAACGAAGCGAACGAAGGGTTCGAGGCCGAGCCATGGTTGGTGCGAGGTCTCCCTCATTTGGGAATAAAGCGACCTGATCCCTTTTCGGAGCTCCCCTCATTTGGGAATAAAGCGACCTGATCCCTTTTCGGAGCTCTTCGCCGAGGCTTCGGCGCGACAAGTGATGATCCCGGGAAAACAAAACGCCCGGCGTTTAGGCCGGGCGTTGAAGTGGGAGGATGGACGCGAGTCTCAGCGATACTCTTCGTTGGTGTTCGCGTTTATAATTTTGAAATTTTCGACGTGGTAATTGGGATCGGCCCGGAAGGCCAACTTGATGCCGAAGGTCTTCTCGATGCGGACGAGGAGTTCGGAATCCTCCACGCGGAGGCGCTCGAGGATGCTCGGGTGCACGTGGACACGGAGGGCGTATTCCTTGCCGTCCTTGCGGGCCTGGAGGCGACGCGCGACGCTAGAGAGCTTGCGCTGGAGCTCGACGGACATCGTCGTCGCGGATTTCACGACGGCGCGGCCGCGGCAGTACGGGCAGCTGGTGTACAAGTTGGCCGAGAGCGACTCCTGCTGGCGCTGGCGGGTCATCTGCATGATGCCGAGCGAGCTGATGGGCAGGATGTGCGTCTTGGCCTTGTCCTCGGACATGAGCTCGACCATGCGGTCGTACACGGCGTTGCGGTGACGCCGCTCCTTCATGTCGATGAAGTCCATGATCACCAGGCCGCCGATGTTGCGCAGGCGGATTTGGCGCGCGATCTCGGTCGCGGCCTCCATGTTCACCTGGAAGATCGTGTTCTTCTCGTCGCCGGAACGGCTCTTGTGCGAACCGGTGTTCACGTCGATCGAGATCAGCGCCTCGGTTTCGTCGATGACGATCTCGCCGCCGGAGGGCAGCGGGACGCGGCGCTGGAAGGTCTGCTCGATCTGGCGCTCGATGTTGTAGCGCTCGAAGACCGGGATGGAGTCCTTGTAGTAAACGATCTTGCCCTTCGAACGGCTGGAGATCTGGCCGACGTACTCCTGCGTGCGCTTGAAGTCGTCCTCGTTGTCCACGAGCACGCGGTCGATGTCCTCGGTGAGGAAGTCACGCACGGTGCGCTCGACGATGTCCGGCTCCTGGTAAAGGCACGCGGGGGCGCGGTCGGACTCCATCTTGCGCTGGATCTCCGTCCACTTGGCGAGGAGGAGGTGCAGGTCGCGGACGAAGTACCGCGGCTTCTTGCCTTCGCCGGCGGTGCGGACGATGACGCCCATGCCTTCCGGGATGGTGAGTTCGTTGATGAGGGTCTTGAGGCGCTTGCGCTCCTGCGGGTCCTCGATCTTGCGGGAGATGCCGCAGCCGTCGGAGAACGGCGTGAGGATCAGGTAGCGGCCGGGCAGGGAGAGGTTCGTCGTGGTGCGCGGGCCCTTGGTGCCGATGGGGCCCTTGGTGACCTGGATGACGATCTCGGAGCCGGGCGGGTAGAGGCCCGGGATGTCCTTCACGGTCGGCTCGACCTTCTTCTCGGGCTGGCCCTTCTTCTTGTTCACGCGGACGACTTCCACGGAGGAGTCGGTCGCGGCCGGGAGCATGTCCCAGTAATGCAGGAACGCGTTCTTGTTGTAACCGATGTCGACGAACGCGGCCTTCAGGCCCGGGTCGAGGTTCTTGATGCGACCCTTGTAGATGCCGCCAACCATGCGGTTGTCGGAATCGCGCTCGATCTCGAAGCGGTCGAGCGTGCCGTCGACGAGCAGCGCGACGCGCTTCTCGAGCGGTTCGGAATTGATGACGAGTTCGCGGAAGGTGCCTTTTTCCTTCCGGAAGATGCTCAGGATTTTCTGGAGGATGGGCCGGTCGGCGGCGCGTTCCTTGGATTCCTTGCGGAGTTGCTCGGCAGTAAGGGGCTCCGTGTGCTTGAGGGGCGGAGGCTGCTGAAGTTCCTCTTCATGGCGTGAAGCGGCGTCCTGGTTGGAGGCGCCGGGGTTGGCTGGCTGATCGTTCATGGTGGGGTGTGTCCCGGGTGGTGTTGTCGGCAGGGCACGTCCGGCCAGCGGGCTGTGTGCAGGAGATTCCGGCAGAGCGGTCAATATGGCGTGGCAGGTGACTCATGTTAGAAGTCCCTCCGAAACCGATAGACGCTTTGGACCAGTCCTTGCAGCAAGCAGCAGCTGAGCACGAATGTGCCGCCGTAGCTAATAAAGGGAAGAGGTATGCCCTTAACCGGCACCAGGCCGATGGTCATGGCGATGTTGACGAAGACGTGCACGGTGAAGAGCACCGTGACGCCCAGCGCGAGTAAGGCGCCGAAGCGGTCGCGGGCGAGCCCGGCGATCCGCAATCCGTTCCACAACACCACGCCAAACAGTCCGATGACGATGATGCTTCCCAAAAATCCGCGTTCCTCGGCGATGACCGAGAAAATGAAGTCGTTGTGCGCCACGGCCGGCGGCAGGTAGCCGAGCTTGGCCTGCGTGCCCTCCGTCCAGCCCTTGCCGGTCAGCCCGCCCGAGCCCACGGAGATCATGGACTGACGGCTGTTCCAGCCGATGCCCATGGGGTCCACCTTGTCCGGCATGGCAAAAGCCAGCACGCGGTTGCGCTGGTAATCCTTGAGCGGGAGCCAGGAGTGTTTCTCGTACGTGCCGCGGTCCCGGGAGTAGTCCAAGTGGTTCCGCTCCATGAACCTGGCGTAGTTCCAAACATCCAGCGCCACCACGCCGACGAGGAGGGCGAACGCGCCCAGCGCCGCGGCAAAAAAGCGCATGGAAAGGTTGGAAACAAACAGCATAGCGAAGACCACGGGGGCAATGGCGAGGGCGCTACCGAGGTCGGGTTCGGCGATTATCAACAGCATGGGTATCCCCACCGCAAGGGCCAATTTGATCAGGACTTGCAGGGAGTCCTTGACCGTCCCGAGCTTCGAACCGGTCAAAATCGACGCCACGGCGAAAATCAGGGCGATTTTCGCGAATTCCGAGGGCTGGAAGGCGCTCAAGCCCGGCAAACCCAGCCAGCGCCGGGCACCCATGCCGTGGGTGGTGCCGATGCCCGGGATCAGCACGAGCAGCAGGAAGATCAGCGCCAGAAAATACACGAAGTGCGCATACTTGAGCCAGATTCGGTAATCGAGCAGCGCGGTCGTGATGTAGATGACCGCACCCATCCCGAGAAACGCGAGCTGCTTGACCCAGTCCGATTCGTCGCGGGACAGCTGCGCGCTGTAGATAAAGAACAGCCCAAACAGGCTCAGCCCCACAATGCACGCTGGCGTCAACAGGTCGAACCGCTCGCGGGTGGTGAGCTTGAAGAAGCTGGCTAGATCAAGGCTGCGGAGAAACTTCACGAGGTAAGCGCGACTAAAAGCGGAAAGCTGAGACTTGAAAGCTGAAAGCTGAAGGGAACCGAGCTTACACCAAGAAGCGAAGGAGCTAAGAGTACCGTAGCCACATGCCTCCGTGCATGTGGATCCCGCCCGACGGCATGCAGGGACGCATGCCGCTACGAACAAGGTGGGTCCACGACTCCCGGGCCCCTCTCGAGAGGGACCAGCAAGTGCGAGCACCGCAGAGTATCCCCTTTCGAGAGGGGTGGCGCGCAGCCTTGGTCGCCTTCGGCGCCGCCGCGGGCGGGTAAACGACGGGGTGTGTGATCGGCGCGGACGGATTCCGCGCCCTACCAGAATTCTCAGGTTTCAGGTTTCCGGTTTCAGGTTTGCCTGGTTGGTTTCAGGTTTGCCCACGAAGGTTGCTGCCCGCAGGGCGGGGTGTGTGATCGGCTCAGGCCCCAATCTTTCTCGTTCTCTTAATCTTAATCGTTCTCTTGGTCCCAGCCCGATCCGGCAACCAATCGAGATTAAGAGAAGGATTAAGAGAACGAGAACGATTACGGGGGCAGCCAATGCTGAAATTCAGGTCCTTTGTGTGATTGCCAACCCCGGCCTGCCGGGTAGGTTCGCCGCCCCTGAGATGCTGACCGTCATCGCAGCCACCAACGCCAACCTCGTGCCCGAAGCCGCCGAGCCCTACCTGTGGGCCCTGGCCGCCGCGGGCTTGGTCGGCGTTTTGGGCGGTTTCTTCGGGGTTTGGTTCATCATGCGGCAGAGCCGCCGGCTGGCGGAGCAGAGCGCGGCGTCCCATCTGGAGCTCGCCAAACGCGAGGCGGCCGTCGCCTCCCAGGAAATGGTCAGCAAGGCGGAGGAGGAAATCCGCACGCGCGAGGCGGAGATGACCCGCGAACTCGACCGCCGCAAGATCGAGGTCGAGCTGATGCTCCGCGAGATTCGCTCACACGAGGAATCGCTGGCGTTGCTCGATTACCAGTTGGAACAGCGCCAGGAACGCCTGGCCCGCGAGGCGAGCGCGATCAAGCAGGCGCGCGACGCCATGCGCGACCTCTCCAAGAGCCTGCGCAAGCGCCTCGAGGGCGTGGCCTCGCTCGACGGCGAGGAAGTCCGCAAGCAGCTGCGCGAGGAAGTGACCTTCGAGTGCCAGGAAGAGCTGCGCGCCCTGCGCAAGGATTTGCTCGAGCGCTCCGAACAGGACCTCGTGCACGAGGCCAAGCGGGTGCTCGTCACGACGATGCAGCGCCTCGCCAGCAAGCCGAACAACGACATCACGGCAACGATCGTCCAGTTGCCGAGCGAGGAAATGAAGGGCCGCATCATCGGCCGCGAGGGTCGCAACATTAAGTCCTTTGAAGCCGCCACCGCCACGACGCTGCTGATCGACGAGTCGCCGCAGATGGTGCTGATCTCGTCGTTCGACCCCGTGCGCCGCGAGGTCGCGAAGCTGGCGCTCGAGGGCCTCGTGAAGGACGGCCGCATCCACCCGGCGAGCATCGAGGAATACGTCAATCGCGCCCGCCAGGAACTCGACCTGCACGTCGCGCAGATCGGCGAGGAGGCGGTCGACCGCCTGAAGATTTCCGGCCTGCATCCCGAGGTCATCAAGCTGCTCGGCAAGCTGCGCTTCCGGTTTTCCTACACGCAGAACGTGCTCGATCACTCGATCGAGGTTGCGCAGTTGTGCTCAATGCTGGCGGCGGAACTCGGCCTCGAGCCGCACGTCGCCAAGCGCGCGGGTCTGCTCCACGACATCGGCAAGTCCATCGAGGGCGAATACGAGGGCAGCCACGCGCTGATCGGCGCGGACTTCGTGCGCCGTTATGGCGAAACGACCATCGTCGTGAACGCGGTCGCCGCGCACCACAACGAGGTGAAGCCGGAAACGATTTATGCCGGCCTGGTGATTTTGGCCGACGCCATCTCCGCGTCGCGCCCGGGCGCGCGGGCGGAGTCGATGACGTCCTACATCGAACGCCTCGGCCGCCTCGAAAAGCTCGCGATGGGCATGCCCGGCGTGCAGCAGGCGTTCGCGATCCAGGCCGGCCGCGAGGTGCGTGTGGTCGTCCAGCCGAGCGTCGTCACCGACGAGCAGGCCCACCAACTCGCCAAGGCCCTCCGCAAGAAGATCGAGGACGAACTCGATTACCCGAGCACGATCAAGATCACGGTGATCCGGGAGCAGAGGTACACCGAAACGGCGACTTAGCGCGGCGTTGCCGCGCAAGTTACAAGTTTCAAGGATCAAGTAGCAAGGCGCGGATCGGTGCGCACGCCCAGATGAAGGGTCGGCCTCCCGGCCGACCGATGACGTGAATCGAGGCATGGTGTAATTCGCCTTGCTGATATTCTCCCACAACCGGCCCATGATCGCCTTCGTTCATATTAGGCCGGCCGGGAGGCCGACCCTCCAAGTTCTGAGTCGATTTCGTGGATTTCGTGTGTTTCGTGGGGGCAAATGGTCGACAAGAACATCCTCGAAACCTTTCCCAATCCTGCGCCTCAGCGCGACTATCTCATCGAGCACACGCATCATGAGTTCACGTCGGTGTGTCCGATGACGGGGCATCCGGATTTTGCGGACATCACCGTCGCCTACGTGGCGGACAAGAAGTGCGTCGAGCTCAAGTCGCTGAAGCTCTACTTCCACGCCTACCGCAACGAGGGCATCTTCTTCGAGGCGGCGACGAACAAGATCTGCGACGACCTCGGCAACGCCCTGAAGCCGCGCAGCCTGAAAATCATCGCGCGCTGGAAAGCCCGCGGCGGGTTTTCATCGGTGGTGACGGCGGAGTGGAGAAAGAAGCGCGGATAAGTTACGATTTACGAATTACGATATACGACCGATAAGCGAACCGTCGGTCGAACTTTGAGTGCGACTCATCGTAATTCGTAAATCACAAATCGTAAATGGATGCCCCGATTCATTTCATCGACTTTGAGGGCAGTGCCTCTTCCGGCATCCTCGAGTTCGGCGTCGTAACATTGCAGGGCGGCGAGATCGTCGGGGCGCACACGCGGTTGTGTCGCGCGACCGGTTCCGTCGCCGCCGACGATACCAAAGTCCACGGCCTCACGGCCGATGGCTTGCAGTCGCAGGACTATTTCGCGTCGGAGTGGGAGCGCTTCGCGGGGCTGCGCGCGACCGGACCGCTGGCGGCGCATTTTGCGTCCGTGGAGAACGGCCTCCTGCGCAAAGTCTGGCCGTATCCGCGTGAGGTGCCCGACTTCGCGCGTCCGGGGAAAACGTCGACGGAATGGGGCCCGTGGATCGATACCGGTCGCCTGTACCCGCAGTTTTTCCCGCAACTCGGTTCGGTGCGTCTCGAGGATCTCGTGGTTCGCCAGGGTTTGTCCGCCGATTTGGAAAAAACCAGCCGCACCCACTGTCCGCCCGCGCGGCGTCGCTACCACGCGGCGCTCTACGATGCGCTCGCTGGCGCGTTGCTGTTGCGCGCGTTGTTGAAGCGCCCCGAGTCGGCCGACGCGACGATCCCCTGGCTGCTGCAGATGAGCACGCTGGATGGCGAGAAGCGCGACGCGCTGCAGCAGGGAAGTCTTTTTTAGGAATGGCCGGTCGCAGACCGACTCCGAAACACACCCCGCCCTGACGGGCACCCCTCTCAAGAGTGGATCTCCGCGGGCCTGCCCGATGAAGATGGCATCTTGAAATCAGGCATCGGGAATCGAGAACCTTGAAATTGCCGAGGCTCGGGTTCGGAAGTTTTCAGTTTTGAGATTTCCGATTTTCAGTTTTCAAGATTTCGAAGCCTTACAAACCGTACTTGTCGACCAGGTACACCAGCGACGCGATCGCGGCGGCGCCGAGTTCGAGTTCGCGCTTGTTGACCTTGTCGATCGAGTCCTCGCGCGTGTGGTGGACGTCGAAGTAGCGCTGCGAATCCGGCTGCAGTCCCGCAACCGTGGCGCCCTGGGCGAGGAGCGGGTTGACGTCCACGCCGCCCGAGCCGGCTTGGAAGTACCAGATGCTGTACGGCTCGAAGAGCGACTTCCAGCGCGCGGCCTTGAGGTGGGCGTCGCCGGACGGGTTGCCGAGGTTAAAGCCGCGGGGCTGGTAGCCGCCGGTGTCGGTCTCGATCGCGAGCACATGCTGCTCCTTGCGCTCCTGCGCGCGGGTGGAGTAGGCGGCAGCGCCGCGGATGCCGTTTTCCTCGTTGGTGAAGAGAACGACCCGCAGCGTGTGGCGCGGTTTGTAGCTGATGGCCTTCAGGAGGCGGAGAACCTCGATGGATTGGACGATGCCGCTGCCGTCGTCATGGGCGCCGGGCGCAATATCCCACGAATCGAGGTGGCCGCCGACGATGATGTACTTGTCGGGAAACTCGGAGCCCTTGATCTCGCCGAGCACATTGTGGGACGGCGCGTCCTCGAACCAGCGCGAGTTGATCGACATCGAAACGGTGAGTTTGGCGTCGGCCTTGAGCGCCGCACTCAAGCGGTCCGCGGCGATCGTGCTCAGCGCGGCCGCCGGGATCTTGGGGGCGTCGGGCGCGTAGGTCGTGTTGCCCGTGTGCGGGACGTCGTCGAGCTTGTGCGTGAGCGAGCGTACGAGCGCGCCCACCGCGCCGTACTTCGCGGCCTCGCCGGGGCCGCGATTCCGCTGGTCGCCGGCGTCGCGGTACGAGTTACCCGGCGTGACGTACTTCGGCTCCATCGGCCGGTTGAAGAACACAATCTTGCCCTTCACGTCCGTGGTCTTGAGCTGGTCAAGCGATTGGAGCTCGATCACCGGTGCGGTGAGTCCACCGGCGGGCGTTGGCACCGAGCCGCCGAGCGCAACCGCGGCGAGCGCGGTCGCAGGGGATGATTGGGTGGTGAACGTGACGGATTCCGCGGCGCCGCGTTCCCAATGCGGGACCATGACCGGCTGAAGTTCGGTGCGCTCGGCGCCTGCCGCCTGCAGGGCGCGCTCACCCCAGCGGACGGCACCTTCGAGGGATTTCGAACCCGCGAGCCGGCCCGGGTATTGGGTCGTCAGTTCACGCAGGTTTTCGTACGCGGTGCTCGTGGTGAGGGCGGCATCGTAGATTGTGCGCAGCATCTTCTCGTCGGCGGCCGAATCCTCGGCGGCGTTCACGACGGGGCAAAGCGCAGTCGCTCCCAGCGCGGCAAGGGTCAGGCGGGTCAACAATCGCATCGCGCGAGGATTGCGCCGGCGAGGACTGAGGCAAGCGGGGAAGAGGGAGGGGGAAAGAGGAAACCTGAAACGGGAAACCTGAAACCTGAGATTTGGACAAGGTGGAACCCGGCCTCTGGACGGGTTGGATGGTGGCCGCGAGGTTGGCGTGGGGTGGAAGTGGGAAGCGGGATTCGCTTTTTAGCGCCGCTCCCAAAGCGCGTCCGGAGGCCGCGCTCCACCTGCGGCGGATTAATCCCGCCGGGGCGGGATCACATCCATTTCTTCTTCTTCAGATAAATCGCCATCGCGATCGTCGAGACGACCGTGAGCACGGCGGCGTAGAGGTAGCCGTGGGGCGAGCGGAGCTCGGGCATGTGATCGAAGTTCATGCCGTACCAGCCGCCGACGAGCACCGCGGGCAGCGTGATGGCGGTCAGCGCGGTGAGGAACTTGATGCCCTCGTTGGCTTCGAATTGCGCCTTGTTGAGATAAATGTCGAACGACAGCAGCAAGCGTTCGTGATAGCCGGCGAGCGTGTCGTCGAGGCGCGCGAGGTTGTCACGCAAATCGCGATAATACGGCAGCAGCGTCGCGCGGATGAACTTGCTGTCACCGCGCGCCAAGCGGTCGATGACCTCGCGTTGCGGACGCAAAATGTGGCGGAGCAGGGCGAAGTCCTTGCGCACCTGCAGCAGGTCGGAAACGAATTCCTTGGACGATTCCTTGCTGAGCACGGCCTCCTCGATCTCCTCCAGTTCGGCATGCAGTTCGCCGAGCATCGGCGTGTAATTGTCGATCAGCAGGTCCAGCACCGAGTGGGCGATGCGGTCGGGGCCGCGCGGGCCCAGGCCCGTGTTTTTCGCGAGGCGCTCAATGAGGGTGTTGACGGAGCGCAGCGGGCTGCGGTGGAAGGTGACGATGAATTCCTTGCCCAGGAAGATATCGAGCTCGGTCGTCGCGAATTTGTCCTGCCGCGAGTAGTCCACCGCGTGGGTGACCATGAAGAGATACGTCTCGTAGTCCTCGATCTTCGGCAATGGGCTGGGCGTGAGACAGTCCTCGATGGCCAGTGGGTGGAACTGGAAAAGGCCCTCCAGGATGCTGCGTGCCTCCTCGTCGGTGGGGTTGTCCAAGTCGACCCAGACGATCAGCCCCTTGTCGCCATGCACGAGGCGCAACGCCTCGGGTTCGAGGTCGCGGCCGACCAGCTTGCCCTCACTGAAGATGAACGAATGGATCATGGGACGGCCCGATGGTGCGCGGGGTCGGGACCGAGGCAAGCCCGGGCAGCGGGTCGGGGCGCCTCACCGGTACCCGGCTTCGTGCAACCGCGCCAACTCGGCGGCCTGTTCCTCAATGCGGTCAAGGCGCAGGTAGATTCGAACGTTCTCCTGTTCGCCGATCTGTCGGTAGTGGGAGTTGACCACGACCTGGAGGGCCGACCAGCGATCATGCGCAAAGACGTTGCGATCCGTGTAGCGGAACGCGGATTTGCCGACCGCGTCGATGAAGAAGGCCGGGCGTTCCTGCGCCAGGTTCTCGAGGAAGCGGGTGCGGAAATACGCCTGCTCCGGCCCCACGACGATCTGCCGTTCCATGTGGGCCTCACGGGTGCCTTGGGGCAGCTGGGTGTCCACATGGTAGTGGCAGGCCCAGCCCCAAACCGTCAGCGAGTCGCCCGGGCGGATCAGCGGCTGAAGAAAACGGACGACGGCGCCGGTCTCCTGGCGGGACGCCCGCAGGGATCCGTACTGGGGCGGCGCGCCGTAACCGTAGCGGGCATAAACCTGCGGGACCACCGTGAGGCCCAGGAAAAACAGCACCCAGCCGCGTTGGGCCAGCCGGCTTTGGTTTGGTCGGTCCAGCAGCCCGCCGTACAGCACCGCGAGCAGGAAACCCAGGGGCACGATCAGGAACATGAGATAGTGAGAGAAGGCGCGGCCCGGCGCCCACACCACCAGCGCGGCGCCGAGCAGCATGCACCCGCCGACCCATTGCCAGAGGCGCGCCCCGGTGGTCAGGCGGGGAAGCAGCGGCAGGGTGAGCACAATGGCGGCCGCCGCGGTGCCGAAGAAAGGCGCCAGGCCCGGCGCTTCCTTGGCGAGTTGCCACACCCAGGAAAGGAAGTCGGCGTTGGCATAGACCCGCAGGCCGGTGTACGCGAGGCCCGTGACCAGGTAGGACTTGTAGAAATGAAACCATGAGCCCCCGGCGACGACGACGGCCAGGGTGAGTCCGGCCGACAGCAGCACGCCACTCACGAGCCAAGCGGCCTGCCGGACGCGTTCGCCGACCGGACGTCCGGGCTGCACCAAAAGCGCCACCAAAACCGCGCCACCCAGCACCACGCCAAGCGGGGCGGATTGCAGCTTCGCAAACGGCAGCACGCCGAGGAAAAACCCGCCCAGCAGGAGACGAACGCGGCTGATCGAACCCGGCGGGGGGGCGAGGGCGGTCACCAACAACCAGAGGGCGATGGAAAAATAAAGCTGGGCCGACTGCTCGCCGGAATAACGCACGATTTCGGCTGAGGACGTCAGGGCGTAAAATGTCGCCAACGGAAGCACGAGGATCCGGGCCGCGTGATCGTTGAGGATCTTCCGCAGGGCCAGCCACACGAAGGCCACGCTGGCGCCGCTCATGAGCAAGGCCACGCAACGGCCGCCCACGAAGTCGATGGGAAAACCGAAGAGGGCCGGCAACGCGAGTGGCAGGTAGGACCACGGGCCGCAATAACCCACGTCGAGCGACCCAATCACGTGTCGATGCCACGCCGTGATCGCTCCGGCCAGCAACTGGCTTTCGTCGGGATTGAACTCCGTGGTCGCCGCCATCAGGGGCCAGCGAAACGCGAGCATCGCCAGCCCAAGCGTGGCGAGATAGATCACCGGGTGGTTCCACTGCCGCCAGCGGCGCCCGGGTTCATGGGGAAACAGCGACGTCAGCAGGAAAGCCGCGAAACAAATCCATGCGGCGACCCAGTAGCGCGTGACCGATTCGTCCAGCCAGAGAAACAGGCTGTAGTAGAGCAGATCGGAGATCGCCATGACGCTGGGACCGGGCTGGACAGCGATGACGCTCCGGGCGGAAACCGGTCGACCGCTTACTTCGCGGGCCCGAGCACCTTGTCCTCAAGCTGCTTCACCGTTTCGATGAAGGCTTCGGGCGTGGTGGCGGCGAAGAGCGCCTCGCGCTGCGGGGCCTCCTTGATCAGGCGACAGAGCGAACCGACGAGCATCAGGTAGTCGCCGGGATTCGACTTCGGCGTGCCGAGCACGAACATCAGGCGGACGTTCTGGTTGCTGTTCTCGAAATGGACGCCCGCGTCGCTGCGGCCCACGGCGATCACGATCTTCTTCACGTGCTCGGTGCGTGCGTGCGGGAGCGCGATCTCGTTGCCGAGGCAGGTGGTGTCAAGCCGCTCGCGCGCCAGGAGCTCATTGTAGAAACCCTGGAAGTTGCCGACGTTCGGGTCGGTTTCCAACAGCTTGGCGACCTCGTTGATGGCCGTGGTGCGTTTGGTGCTGGTGACCGACAGATTGATGCGTTGCGGCGAGAGGAGACTGGAAAGACGGGCGGCCATGCGGGGGACGTGCCAAAAGGAGAATCACGGCCCGGACGGTTGCAAGGCAGGAGTGGGCGGAAACGCGGATGGCTACACCACGGCCGCGGTCGGACGGACCGGGAGGATGCAGCTGAAGACGGATCCCTGACCAATCGTACTCTCGATCTCGATGGTGCCACCGAGAAGTTCCGCGAGCCGGCGGCTGATGGCCAGGCCGAGTCCGGTGCCCCCGAAGCGGCGCGTGGTCGACGAGTCCACCTGGTGGAAGGGCTGGAATAGCTGGGCGAGGCGGTCGGCGGGTATGCCGATGCCGGTGTCCCGAATCTCGATGCGCACCCGCCCGGGAGCAACGTCGGGGAGGAGCGTCAGGGTCACGCCGCCCTTGGCGGTGAACTTCACGGCGTTGCCCACGAGGTTCATCAGGACCTGACGGAGGCGGAGCGGATCGGTGACGATCGTCTCCGGCGACCCGGGCACGGCGCGGCATTCCAGGCGGATGCCCTTTTTCTCGGCGGTCGGGCGGAAGAGGGTGAGGGTTTCCTCCAGGAGCGGCAGGAGCCGGACCTCGAGCCGTTCGACCTGCATGCGGCCGGCCTCCATCTTGGAGTAATCGAGGATGTCATCGATGATGCGCAGCAGCGTGTCGCCACAGCTGCGGATCAACGTGACGCACTCCTGCTGGTCCTTGTTGAGCGGTGTGCCCTCCAACAGCTCGGCCATCCCCAGCACCCCGTTCATCGGCGTGCGGATCTCGTGGCTCATGACGGCGAGGAAGGCGCTCTTCGCGCGGTCGGCGGCCTCGGCCTTTTCCTTGGCGACCTGCAGGTCGGCGGTGAACCGGAGGTCGCGCTCCGCGGTCCGCAAGGCGGTGCGGCGCAGGCGCCACACCACGAAGCCGGCGGCGAGCGAGAGCACGGCGACGCCACCCGTGGAGACATACACGGCGGACCGGATCACGTTCAACCGGGCCAGCAGGTCCGACAACCCGAGGTCGATTCCGACCACCCCGGCGAACTTCCCCTCGGAGTCGTAGAAGGGGGCGAAGCCACTCATGAAGGTGCCCTGGTCATCCTGAACCGGCTCGGCGTTCGTGAGGACCCGTTGTTCCTGCAGGGCGAGCAGAAATTCGGGGTCTTTGCCGGCGTACGGCGTCATGATCGGGTCGGGCGGATCCTCGCTCCGTGGATTTTTCATGACCTGGTCGGTGCCCAGGACCGTGTAGATCTGCCCGTCTTTCAGCACGGCGGTGTAGACATAGAAGAGCATCGGGTTCGCCCGGTGGAACGCCACCATCGGCGCGAGGGCCTTGAGGTGGTCGCCCGAGCCCATCTGGTCGGGCGAGGTCAGCTTGCGATGAAGGTCGCCGTCGACCTGCACCGCCAGCGAGCGCGCGAGGGCGGCGAGTTGCTCGCGCATGCTCTCGATCTCGGCGCGTCGGGCGAAATGGCCGACCAGGGTGAGGCCAATGCAGGACACGAGAAACACCACCAAACCGGCGGCAAAGCCCTCGCGCTTGGGGCGGATCGTTTTCTGGATTGGTTGCGAGTCGGACATTCCCGAATCCTAAGCTTGGGGCAGAATCCCGCCGGATGCAGGGATAAAGTCCCGCCGGCCGCGAAAAAGGCGCGCCGGGAGGCGCGCCTTGGAAGGTGAATCGCTCGGGAGGACTCGCCCGACCTCAGGAGGTCGGAGCCGGTTCGATCGGGGGGGCACTGCCGTTGTTGGCGGCTTCCTCCTCGTCGGATTCGACCACGCGGGCGATGGCGAGCAGTTTGTCGCCCTCCTCGAGGTTGACGAGGCGGACGCCCTTCGCGCCGCGGCCGGTTTCGCGGATTTCCTTCACCCGGGTGCGGATGCTCTGGCCCTTGGCGGTGAGGAGCATGACCTCGTCGGTGTCGCGGACGCTCAGCGCGCCGGCGACGTTGACGGAGCCGTCCTCGGGCAGGTCGATCGCGATGACGCCCGTGCCGCCGCGGGAGATGAGGCGGTAGTCGTCAAACGGCGTGCGCTTGCCGATGCCGTCCTCGCGGGCGACGAGCAGGCGGGCCTCGGCGTCGCACACCTCGATCGATTTCACGAAGTCACCGTCGTACTTGAAGCGCATGCCCGTGACGCCGACCGTGTCGCGGCCCTGGTC
This sequence comes from Lacunisphaera sp., assembly GCA_044224295.1. GTDB lineage: Bacteria > Verrucomicrobiota > Verrucomicrobiia > Opitutales > Opitutaceae > Lacunisphaera. The sequence continues at coordinate 49,430 of JBGAKQ010000012.1, forward strand.
GCGGAGGTCGCTTTCCACGAAGCGGACGGCCTGGCCCTTGGCGGAAACGAGGACGACCTCGTTCTCGCCGTTGGTCAGCACGCAGCCGATGAGGGTGTCGCCCTCTTCGAGCTTGATGCCGCGGAGGCCGGACTCGCGGGTGGCGTTGGCGTAGTCGCCGAGGTTGGTCTTCTTGGTGATGCCGTTCTTGGTGGCCATCACGATGTGGTTGGCCTCCGAGAAGTCCTTCACGCAGACCATCGCCGCGATCTTTTCGCCCGCGTTGAGGCGGAGGAAAGAGGAGACCGACTTGCCCTTGGCGGTGCGGGTGCCCTCCGGGATGTCGTAGATCTTCTTGGCGAGGCACTGGCCGGTGCTCGTGAAGAACAGGACGTAATCGTGGGTCGACGCGGTGAAGAGCGTCTCGACAAAATCGTCCTCGTAGGTTTCGGCGCCGATGACGCCCTTGCCGCCGCGCTTCTGGGAGCGGTATTCGGCAACCGGGGTGCGCTTGATGAAGCCGAGGTGCGAGACCGTGATGACGGTGCCCTCGTTGGGAATGACGTCCTCCATGCGCAGCTCGCCTTCGGCGTCGATGATCTGGGTGCGCCGCGGGGACAGGTACTTCTCGCGGAGTTCGAGCAGCTCCTTCTTGATCAGCGCGAGGAGCTTGGCCTCGGAGTCGAGGATGCCCTGCAATTCCTCGATGAGCTTCATGAGCTCGAGATATTCCGCCTCGATCTTGCCGCGCTCGAGGCCGGTGAGCTGGTACAGGCGCAGTTCGAGGATCGCGTTGGTCTGGATCTCGGAGAGCGGGTACTTCGCCATCAGGCGCACCTTGGCCTCCTCCTTGTCCTTCGACGCGCGGATGATCTTCACGAAGTCATCCAGGTTATCGAGGGCGATGATGTAGCCCTCGAGGATGTGGGCGCGGGCCTTGGCCTGGGCCAGGCGGAACTGGGTGCGGCGCGTGACCACCTCGCGGCGGTGGTCGATGTAACATTCAAGGAGTTCCTTGATGTTCATCTGCTTCGGTCGCTTCTTGTCGAGAGCCAGCAGGATGACGCCGAACGAGGACTCGAGGGCGGTCTTCTGGTAGAGCTGGTTGATGACGACCTGCGACTGCTCGCCGCGCTTCAGCTCGATGACGATGCGGGTGTTCTCATCGGACTCGTCGCGCAGGTCGCGGATGCCGTCGATTTCCTTCTCGCGCACGAGCTCCGCGATGCGGAGCACGAGCGAGGCACGGTTCACGTTGTAGGGGATCTCGGTGATGACGATCTGCTCGCCGCCGCCCTTGAGTTCCTCGGTGTGCGCCTTGCCGCGCATGCGGACGATGCCGCGGCCGGTGGTCAGGTACGACTTGATGCCCGCGCGGCCGTTGATGTAGCCGCCGGTCGGGAAATCCGGGCCCGGGATGTAGGTGACGAGTTCGTCCACCGTGATGCCCGGGCGGTCGATGATCGCGCAGGCGGCATCGATGATTTCCGAGAGGTTATGCGGCGGGATGTTGGTCGTCATGCCGACCGCGATGCCGGTCGAGCCGTTCATCAGGAGGTTCGGCAGCGCGGACGGCAGGACGGTCGGCTCGGTGGTCGACTCCTTGTAGTTCGGCGCGAAGTCGACGGTCTCCTCCTCGATGTCCTTAAGCAGTTCCTCCGACACGTCGCGGAGACGGCACTCCGTGTAACGGTAGGCCGCGGGCGGGTCGCCATCGACCGAGCCGAAGTTGCCCTGCGGGTCGATCAGCGGGTAGCGCATGACCCAGTTCTGGGCCAGGCGCACGAGCGTGTCGTACACGGACGAGTCGCCGTGCGGGTGGTAATTCTTGAGCACTTCACCGACGACGCCGGCGCACTTGTCGAACGCGCGGTTGTGGAGCAGGCCTTCCCGCAGCATCGCGTAGAGGATGCGGCGCTGCACCGGCTTCAGGCCGTCGCGGGCGTCGGGCAGCGCACGCGAGATAATGACCGACATCGAATAATCGATGTAGGCCGTCTGCATGATGTCCGTGATGTTGGCGGTCGAGAGTTTTTCGTTCTGGGTGTACACAGGAAATAAAGTAGCGAGTAGCGGGTAGTGGGTAGCGAGTAGTTAGGCGGCGTGGCGGCTCAGGCCGGTCATGTAGCCCTGGAGTAACCTAGAGATTTCCTCGAGGTCCGCCTGCAGGACCAAGGTGTCGGCGTAGTTCAGGTCGTGAGCCAGGATGAGGTGGTAGAGGCACTCGTCTGCCGACCCCTGGGCGATGTTGTAGAATTTCAGTTTGTCGGGAGTCGTGCGCTTGCGGAATCCTTCGACGAAATTGGCCGGAATGCTGGCGGCGGCGCGGCGGAGCTGCGAGGTGAGGCCGAATAGCTCGTGCTTGGGAAACGCTTCCGAAATTCGATAGACCGCCAGCGTGAACGCGTGGGCCTTCTGCCACACGGTCACGTCGCGGAATGATTGGGATTTCGGTTCCATGCTCGCTACTCGCTAGCCACTACTCGCTACATTAAACGTCCAGGTACTGCACGTTCAGCGCATTATCTTCGATGAACTGGCGGCGGGGCGGGACCTCGTCGCCCATGAGGAGGGTGAAGAGGGCGTCGGCCTTGGCGGCGTCGTTGATGCTCACCTTGAGCAGGCGGCGCTTGTCGGGGTCCATCGTCGTTTCATAGAGCTGCTTCGGGTTCATTTCACCGAGACCCTTGTAGCGTTGGATGGACAGGCCCTTGCGGCCGTTGCCGCGGATCTGGGAGATGATGTCGAGCGGCGAGAAGAGCTCGGTCTTGGCCTCGTTCTTCGTGCCGGCGTTTTCCGTGATCGTGTAACGCGGCTTCTCCGTCGGCGCGAACTGCGCCGTGTCGACGCCGGCCTTCGCGAGCGCCTTGAGCAGCTTCGTCATTTCGGTGGATTCGAAGATCTCGTGGATCGTGACGCGACGGCTGGCCTGCGGGGCCGGCGCGGCGGCGGGCGAACCCGGGGCCGCCGTGTTCAGCTCGGCGTCCATGCCCTGCTTCTTCAGGAAGTCGGCGCGGGCCTTGTCGTCGACGAGGAACTCGTGCGACTCCTTGTTGCCCTCGCGGATGCGGGCGATGTAGCGCGGCAGCTCGTGCGTGAGCTTGTCGTGCTGGTCGAGGTATTCGGTCAGCGCGGCCCCGTGGCGCGTGATGCCATGGCCGAGTTTTTCCAGTGCGCCCAGCATCTCGATGATCTGGTCGATGGTCTGGGGCGGGACGACGTGGTTGTCGGACAGGCGCGTGAGGACGATGTCCTCGGAACCGAGCTCAAGCAGGATGCGGTTCAGCTGCTCGTCGTTGTCGACGTACTGCTCGCGCTTCTTGCGCTTGATCTTATAGAGCGGCGGCTGGGCGATGTAGACGTAGCCGCGCTCGATGATGCCCTTCATCTGGCGATACAGGAACGTCAGCAGCAGCGTGCGGATGTGCGAGCCGTCGACGTCGGCGTCCGTCATGATGATGACGCGGTGGTAGCGGGACTTGTCTGCGTTGAAGGCCGATTCGTCCTCGCCCGTGCCGATGCCGGTGCCGATGGCCGTGATAAGGGTGCGGATTTCCTCGTTGGAGAGTACCTTGTCCAGCTGGGCCTTCTCGGAATTGATGAGCTTGCCGCGCAGCGGGAGGATCGCCTGGTAACGGCGGTCGCGACCCTGCTTGGCGGAACCGCCGGCGGAGTCACCCTCGACAATGTAAAGTTCGCAAATGGCCGGGTCCTTCTCGGAGCAGTCCGCCAGCTTGCCGGGGAGACCGCCGCCGTGCAGCGCGCCCTTGCGGATGGTTTCGCGGGCCTTGCGGGCCGCCTCGCGGGCGCGGGCGGCGGTGAGGGCCTTCTCGACGATGCGCTTGGCCACCGGCGGGTTGGTTTCGAAATGCATCATCAGGCCCTCGTAGGCGGCGGAGCCCACGATGCTCTCCACTTCCGGGGACAGCAGCTTGACCTTGGTCTGCGACTCGAACTTCGGGTCGCTGTGCTTGATGGAGATGACCGCGGCGAGGCCCTCGCGGACGTCATCGCCCGTGATCTGCGGGTCCTTGTCCTTGAGGAGATTGTTGGCCTTCGAGAACTGGTTGATCGCGCGCGTCAGCGCGGAGCGGAAACCCGAGAGGTGCGTGCCGCCGTCCGGGTTGTGAATCGTGTTCGTGTAGCAGAGGACGAGGTCGTTGTACGTGTCGTTGTACTGCATCACCAGCTCGAGGTGAATCTCGGCGGGCTTCTCGTCGATCGTCGTGGAAACTTCCTTCGCGATGCGCACCGGCTTCGGGTGCAGGGCGTTCTTGCCCTGGTTCATCTGCTTCACGAACTCGACGACGCCGTCCCGGTAGAAGTAGGTCTCAGGCTTCGGTTCCGCCGGGCGCTCGTCGGTGAAGGTGATTTCGAGGCCCGAGTTAAGGAACGCGAGTTCGCGCAGGCGCTGCGCGATGCGGTCGGACTTGAAGACGGTGGTCTCCTTGAAGATTTCGCCGTCGGGCTTGAAGGTGATGAGCGTGCCCGTGCCCTTGGCCTTGCCGATGACCTCGAGCTTCTTGATGGTCTTGCCGCGCTCGAACTTCATGTGGTGGACCTGGCCGCCGCGCGAGACCTCGACCTCAAACCATTCGGAAACGGCGTTCACGCACTTGGCGCCGACGCCGTGCGTGCCGCCCGAGAACTTGTAGCCGCCCTGGCCGTACTTGCCGCCGGAGTGCAGCGTCGTGAGCACGAGCTCGACGCCCGGCAGGCCGGAGTCCTTGTTGATGTCGACCGGGATGCCGCGGCCGTTGTCGCGAATGCTGATCGAGCCGTCGACGTGGATCGCGACCTCGATCTTCGAGCAATGGCCCGCGAGATGTTCGTCGACCGAGTTGTCGAGCACCTCGGAAACGCAGTGGTGGAGGGCCCGCTCGTCCGTGCCGCCGATGTACATGCCGGGCTTCTTGCGGACCGCCTCGAGGCCCTTCAGTTGACCCAGTTTATTGGCGTCGTAGGCGTCGGCCGCAGCGTTGGATTTGGCGAGATTGGAGGCTTCTTCGGAGTCGGACATTTAGAACGAAAATGGGTTGAAAAAATGTCTTGGAATAACCGCACTCCGACAAGGGTTTTCTCTCGTTTTTTTGACTTATTTTAACCGTAAAAAACACTAATTTAAATCATTGGTCTGCAACGATTAAAAACTGCGTTTTTTCGCCCGGAAATTAAGCCCTGAAAGCGGTCGGTTTTTGGGTCGGATTTCAGTCAAAAATCAACCCCGGGATCGACCCGGTCCACCGCGGAAAGTTTCGTTTGACCGGAGGGTGAGTGCACCCGCAATGTCGCCGCCATGGCTGCACTCGATCTGTCCAAGCTGCTGGCGCTCCAGGAATCCGATACGAAGCGACTGGCATTGGAGCAGCAACTGGCCGCCGCGCCGCGCGAAATCGCCGCGGTGGAGGCAAAAATCGCCGCGGAAAAAGCCGCGATCGAGGCCGCCAAGAGCGAGTGGCACGGGCTCGAATCGAAAAAGAAATTGCTCGAGGTCGAGATCAAGACCGCTGAGGGCAAGGCCGCGAAGTACCGCACGCAGCAGCTCGAGGTGCGCAAGAACGACGAGTACAAGGCGCTCACGCACGAGATCGAGCTGACCGAGGCGCAGATCGGCGGATTTGAGGAAGAGGAGCTGAAGGTGATGTTCTCGATCGACGAGGCGAAGAAGCGTTTCGCCGCCGCGGAGGCCGAGCTGAAGCAGAACATCGCCGGTCACGAGGGGAAGATCCGCAAGCTGCGCGAACACGAGACGCAGTTGAAGGGCGACCTCGCGGCGACCCAGGCCGAAGTGGCGGCCCGCCGGCCGGAAGTGCCGCCGGCGCAATTGAAAATCTACGATCGTGTCGCCGTGCGGCCGGGCCACCCGGTTTGCGTGCCGGTCAACGGCGGCCGCTGCGGCGGTTGTCACTTGAAAGTGCCCCCGCACGTCGCGTCAGCCGCCCGGACGGGCTCGGAAATTGCCACTTGCGACCAGTGCGGACGCATAGTGTATTGGGAATCCTAGTTTCGGAGCCAGGTCTTCGCTCCGCGTTCTTTGAACCAGGAGAGGAAAGTCCGGACACCACAGGGCGGGATTCCCCACGAAAGCGGGGGCGGGGCGTTTCAAGGCGCCCTGACGGAAAGTGTCACAGAAAATCAGACCGCCCGTTCGAGTCGCCGCAAGGCGGCTTGGCCAGGGTAAGGGTGAAAAGGTGGGGTAAGAGCCCACCGCGCCGAAGGTAACGACGGCGGCACGAAAAACCCAATCCGGTGCAAGACTAAATAGGGGACTCGGCGGCCCGTCGGATAGTCCCGGGTTAGTCGCATCCCGCCTACACTCGCGCAAGCGAGCGACGGCGGGGCAGGCCTGCGTAAGCGGGCCTGAGAGAAATGAAGACCATGGCGCCTTCGCGGCGCCAACAGAATCCGGCTTATCGGCTTCGGAACTAGACACTACGCGGGGCGCGCTGCCACTAGCGGCGCGCCCCGCTCCATTTTTACAAGGCGGGTGGTGCCTTTGCAGGGTGGAACGCGGCCCCTGGACGCGTTTCGGCCGGCGCGAGTCCTGAAAACGCGTCCAGAGGCCGCGTACCACCCCCAAACAATTCGCCCTTGACTCACCCCCGGGATTTTGGGTCTTTCGCCCTTCCAAATTTTCCAACCGCCATGGCCAATACCAAGTCCGCTATCAAAGCCGCCCGTAAGTCGCTCCGCAACGCCGCCCGTAACCAGGCCGTGAAGACCCGCTTGAAGTCCCTCGCCAAGGCCGTGAAGGCCGCGGGTTCGGACGCCGAGAAGGCCCGCGCCGCCGCGATCGCCTACGTGTCCGCCCTGGACCGCGCCGTGAAGAGCAACGTCATTCACAAGAACGCCGCGTCGAACCACAAGGCCCAGTACGCGAGCCTGATCTTCGCGAAGAAGTAACGGAGTCGCGAGCCAGCTCGCTTCCATAATTTTAAGACCCCGCGCGCCTCACCGCCGCGGGGTTTTTTGTTGGGCGGAACGCGGGCGCCTCCTTCCGATGGGACGCGCATGTGGGGTTGAATTCACGCGGCCGTTGGCTGTTCATGCTCCGCCGTGCCTTCGCCGAACCAAGTCCGCCGCGTGCTGCTGCCGTGGGACCGCCCCTTGCCACCGCAGGCGGCGGCCTGGCTCGCGGGCGATTGGGCGGGCACGGGTCCGCTCGACCTGAGCGGCGTGCTGGTGATCGTGCCGACCCGGCAATCGGGTCGCCGGCTGCGCGAACTGCTGGCGGAACATGCCCATGCGCGCGGCTCGGCGGTGCTCGCCCCGCGCGTGAATTTGCCGGAGGACCTGCTGGCGGCACCGGCGGACACGACGGTCGCCCCGCCCTTGCTGGCACAGCTGGCGTGGGCGGAAGTGTTGGCCGCCGCCGACCTCGCGGAGTTCCGCGCGGTTTTCCCGATCGACCCGCCGTCGCGCGATTTTGCCTGGGCCACGCGCCTCGCCGCGCAACTGCAGCGCCTGCAGGCGACGCTCGGGGAAAACGGCCTGCGCCTGCGGGACGTCGCCCGCCGTGCAGGCGATGCCTTGCCCGAAACGGAGCGCTGGCTGCAACTGGCCGAGCTCGAGCGGCGCTGCGACGCCCGGCTCGCGCGCGCGGGTTGCGTCGTCGAGCAGGTGGCGCGCATCGCCGCCGCCCAAACGCCGGGGCTGCCCGCGGGCATCACGCGCATCGTGGTGCTCGGCACGCCGGACCCGCTGCCGCTCGCAGTGGGCGTGCTGACGGAATGGGCGCGGCACGTCCCGACGGACGTCGTGCTTTTTGGCCCGGTTGGTGGCGAAGACCTCTTTGATGAATGGGGGCGCCCGATCGAGGACGCCTGGGCGCGGCGTCCGTTGGAGTTGCCGGACTTTGCCGGGCAGGTGCGGATTTGCGCCGACGCCAACGAGCAGGCCGAGCGCGTCGCCGCCCTCGCCGGGCGTTACGGCGCGCCCGAGGGCCGGCTGGCGATTGGCGTCGCCGATGCGGAAGTCGCACCCGGACTCGAGCACGCCCTGCGTAACCGCGGCCTCGCGCCCTTCAACCCCGCGGGCCGTCCGCGGCGGCAGGACGCGCTTTTCCCGCTGCTCGCCGCGCTGGCCGCACTCGTGCGCGAACCGGCCTTTGAAACGATGCAGGCGCTGGCGCGCTGTCCGGATTTCATCGCGCTGGTCGGCCAGCGTCTTGGATCGACTTTTTCCGCCGCGCAAATGTTGCAGGAGCTCGACGAGGTGCACGCGCGACACCTGTCGCCAACGATGGTCGCGGCGCTGGCGCACACGGCCGCACGACCGATGGCGCGCGCGGCGATGGAAGTGGCCGTGGAACTACGCGAGCGGCTTTTGGACGGTCGCTTTCCCGACAACGCGTCGGCGGTGCTCGCGACCATTTTTCAGGCCCGGCGGGTGGCGGGCGGTTCGGCGCTGGCGGAGTCGGCGGAAGCGTGGATGGACGTCCTCCGGGAGACCGCCGCCGCGCGCGATCAGTTTCCCGGCTTGGGCGCGGCCGATTGGTGGGATCTCGCGTTGGCGCGCTTCGGCGCCAGCGCGCGGTTCGAGTCCCGTCCCGCCGGCGCGCTCGATCTGCTCGGCTGGCTCGAGTTGCTGTGGGAGGACGCACCGCATCTCGTCGTGACGGGCCTGAACGACGGACGTGTGCCCGAAACCGTGACGGGTGACGCGTTTCTCCCCGAGGCGTTGCGCGGCTGGTTGGGACTCAAGACGAATGAGGCCCGTTACGCCCGTGATGCCTACCTGCTCGCGGCGCTCGTGGCCTCACGCGCCCGCGACGGTCGGCTGGATCTGCTCGTCGGCAAGGCGTCCGCGGCAGGCGATCCCCTCCGGCCCTCGCGCCTGCTGTTGCGTTGTGCGGACGAGGCGTTGCCCGCGCGCGTCGCAGCCCTGTTCCGGCCCGCGCCCGCCCGCCGGCCGGGTCACTCGTGGCGTCGCGCCTGGCCACTTGCCCCGCCCGTGGCGCCGCCGCCGACGCGCGTATCGGTCACGGCGTTTCGCGACTACCTGCGCTGCCCGTTCCGGTTTTATCTCAAGCACGTGTTGCGCATGGAGACGGTCGATCCCTTCAAGACCGAGCTTGATGCGCTCGACTTCGGCACGCTGTGCCATGCCGCGCTCGAGGCGATGGGCCTCGAACCCACGCTGCGTGATGCCGTCGACCCCGCGGCGCTGCGGGAGTTTCTCCGCGCGACGATCGACCAGCGCGCCCGCGCCCGCTACGGCGCGGAGTGGCCGCTGCCATTGATCGTGCAGGTGGAATCCGCCCGCCAGCGGCTCGCGCGCGCGGCGGAGGTGCAGGCCGAGCAACGCGCGGCCGGTTGGGTGATCGAGCACGTCGAGCGGAAGTTCGAACTCGCGATCGGGGCGATCACCGTGAGCGGCAAGATCGACCGCATCGAGCGCGGGCCCGGCGGGGCGGTGCGGGTGATCGACTACAAGACTTCCGACAAAGGCATCACCCCGGTGGCCGCCCACGTGCGCGGCGTGCGCCGTGAAGAAACGGCGCCCGCGTGGGCGCGCTTCTCGATCGGCGGCCGCGAGTACGTTTGGACCGACCTCCAGCTGCCGTTGTACCTCGAGGCGTTGACCGGCGAGTTTGGTGCCGCGGTGATCGCGGGCTATTTCAATCTCCCGAAGGCCGTTGGCGAAACCGGGCTGCACGTGTGGTCCGACTACGACGACGCGTGGCGCGCCGCGGCGCGTCGTTGCGCGGAGGGTGCCGCGGCCGGCATCGCGGCCGGTCGCTTCTGGCCGCCCGCGGAGATTGCGGCCCGCGAAGAGGACGACGCGCTGGCCGGGCTCTTTCATCACGGCACGGCCGACAGCGTGCATTGGAGGGGCGCGACATGAATCCCGCCGGCCATGTGATGATCCTGGCTTCGGCCGGTTCGGGCAAAACGCACGCCCTGACGAACCGCTACATCGGCTTGCTTGCGCACGGCGCGAAGCCCGAGCGCATCGCGGCGCTGACGTTCACCCGCAAGGCGGCGGGCGAGTTCTTCGACGAGATCCTCGGCAAGCTCGCGCGCGCCGCGCGCGACGAGAAAGCCGCGCGCGAACTGGCGGAGGCCATCGGCCGGCCGACGCTGGGTTGTGGCGATTTTCTCGGCTTGCTCCGCGCGGTTACCGAGACGATGCACCGGCTCACGCTCGGCACGCTCGACAGTTTCTTTGCGCGCATCGTGCGGGCGTTCCCGCTTGAACTTGGATTGGGCGGCGACTTCGAGGTGTTGCAGGAGCACGCCGCGCGCCTCGAACGCCGGCGGGTGCTGCGGCGGATGTTCGCGCACGCCGAGGGTGGCGCGGCCCGACAGGATTTCATCGAGGCCTTCAAGCGGGCGACCTTTGGCACCGAGGAGAAGCAACTCGGGGCGCGCTTGGACGGATTTCTCGACGAACATGCTGAAGTGTATCGCTCCGCGCCCGACGCGGCCGCGTGGGGACGCGCCGAACGGGTCTGGCCGGAGGGCTGCGCGTGGCTCGCGGCGGCAGACCCGCGCCGCCGCGCCGATGCGGCGAGCCGGTTGAATGCGGCGCTGCCGTGGGAGCGCATGGACGACAAGCAGCGCGGTCGCTGGCAGGATTTCCTGACCCTGTTGCCCGACTGGGCCGCGGGCGCGCCATTGCCGAAGCCGGTCGCCTACATCCTCGACAACGCGTTCAAGGCGTGGCCCGGCCTGACGGAAATCACGGTCGAGCGGAAAAAAATGACGCTGCCGGCGGAAGCGAACCTCGCGTTGCGCACGGTCGTCACCGGCATCGTCGGTGCCGAACTCGCGCGCCGGCTCGAGACGACGCAGGGCATGTTCGCGGTGCTCCGCGCCTACGAGGAGATGTACGACCATCTGGTGCGGCGGGCGGGGCGGCTCACGTTTTCCGACGTGCAACGGCTCCTGCGGCCGGACGCCGGGGCGCAGTTGCTCAGTCGCGAGGCGGCGGAGGAAGCGCGCCTGTTCATTGACTGGCGCCTCGACGCGCAGATCGATCACTGGCTGCTCGACGAGTTCCAGGACACCAGCTTCGGCCAATGGAGCGTGCTGCGGAACCTGATCGACGAAGCGGTGCAGGATCCCGCGGGCGAGCGGACGTTTTTCTACGTCGGCGACGTGAAACAGGCCATCTTCGCCTGGCGCGAGGGCGACGCGCGGCTGTTTCGCGAGATATTCGACCACTATAATGAAGCGCAGCCCGGCGCGATCCGGGAGGAGCGTCTCGATCGTTCGTGGCGCTCGGGCCCGGCGGTGATTGCGATGGTGAACCGGGTGATGGGCGACGCGGATGCGTTCCGCCGCTTGTTTCCAGCGGAGGCCGTCGCGCGATGGACGCGGGAATGGCGTCCGCACGAGAGCGCGCGCCCCCAGCTCGGCGGCTACGCGGAATTGCGCTCGGCGGACGACGAGGCCGGGCGTTTTGCGGAAACGCTGCGGATCCTGACGGAAACCACGCCGCTTGACCGCGGGTTGAGCGTCGCGGTGCTGGTGCAGAAAAACGACACGGCGGCGCGGTTGGCGGACTATCTGCGACGCGAGAGCGGTTTGCCCGCGGTGGCTGAGTCGGACCTCCACGTCGGCATGGACAATCCGCTGTCGTGTGCGGTGCTGGCGCTGTTCCGCGCCGCGGCGCATCCCGGCGACCGGGCGGCGTGGCGGCACGTGGAGATGACGCCCATGCAAGCGGCGTTGGCCGCGGAGGGCCTGTCGACCGATGATGAGGTGTCCGTGCGACTCCTCACCGAACTGCAGTCCCAGGGTTTTGAGCGCACGGTGGAGGCCTGGGTGCGGCGGCTCGAGCCGGCGCTCGCGCCCGACGATGCTTTCAGCCGCGAGCGTGGCCGGCAGTTGGCGGTGGCGGCCCGGCTCTTCGATGAGACGGGCAGCCGCGACGTGGCAGAGTTCGTGCAGTTCGCCGAGCGGCACACGGTGCGCGACGCCGAAAGCGCCTCGGTCGTGCGGGTGATGACCGTGCACAAGGCCAAGGGCTTGGGTTTTGACCTCGTGGTGTTGCCGGACCTGGAAGGCACGCGCCTCGCGGCGCGCCGGCGCGGCCTGGCGGTGCAACGCCGCGCGGACCGCACGGTGGAATGGGTACTCGACCTGCCCGCGGAGGTTTTCCATGCCCAGGATGCGGTGCTGTCGGCGCACGTGGCGGTGGGGGAAGCCGACGCCTGTTATGAAGAGTTCGCGGTCCTGTATGTGGCCATGACCCGCGCCAAGCGGGCGATGTACGTGATCACCGAGCCGGTCGGAACCTCGCAGTCGCATAACTTTCCCCGGTTGATCCGGGAAACGCTCGGTGAATCGTGGTCCGAAGGGGATCCCCGCTGGTATGAGGGCATCAAGCCGGTCGCGGCGGATGAAACCGACGATGACGGGCTGGCGGCGATCGACTTGGCGCCGGTTTCACGTCGCTTGGCCCGCACGCCGTCCGGTTCGCCCAAGCACGACATTGCGGCCGAGCGGCTGTTTGCGCTGGAAGCGGGCGGTGTGGGTGAAGGAGCGCTCTTTGGTCGCGAGGTGCATGCGCTTCTTGCCCAAGTCGAGTGGGGCGGGGTGGCGACTGCGACTGGGTGGGCCAAGGTTTGGCCAGCGGGAAATGCCAGCGAGGAGGCACTGGCTTGCGTGGCGGCTGCCGGGTTGGCGGAAGTGTGGAGCCAACCCGCGGCGGTCGCCCGGGCGGAGGTGTGGCGGGAACGTGCCTTTGAGATCGTTTTGGACGGGGCTTGGGTCACCGGCGTGTTCGACCGGGTGGTGCTCGGCTTTGACGAAGGCGGCCGGATCTGTCGGGCGGCCCTTTACGATTTCAAGACCGACCGTGGGTCAGCGCCGGAAGCGCGGGCGAGGGCAGTGGAGCGGCACCGCACCCAACTTGGGCTTTACCGGCGCGTGTTGGCGACGCTCACGGGATTGCCGGTGACGGCGATAGCCGCCGAGCTGGTTTTTACCGAGACGGCCAGCCGGGCGGCGGTGCCTTTCGACGCTTAAATTGTGCTTTACAGTGCCGGCGGCGAATCGCACTTTGGCCGACCAAACACTTTAACCATGGGAAATCTGAAAAAGAAACGACGTCTCAAGATGTCGAAGCACAAACGCCGGAAGCGCCTCAAGGCGAACCGCCACAAGAAGCGTACCTGGCAGAAGTAACGCCAGCGGCCCCAAAAGCCGTCGTATTTTCACAAACCCGCCCTCGTTGGCGGGTTTTTTGCTTTTTTGGATGAAAACTCCTGAAAGTAAAACATTAGGGAAACTGCTGGGGCCGGATGGCCGGGTAATGGGTTTTTGCTTGGCAGGTGGGTAAGTGCCCCATATCCAGCATGTCCTGCAAATAGGTTTTGCTTGGTCGCGAATGGCACTCACCTGACACCTCGCGCCCGAAAATTACCCGTAAGCACACACTCCCACCAACTTCCCGCACTGCATGTTTTTCGCGAAAAAATCGAAGGGCTTCTGCGTCGAAATCGGCGAATACACGACGCTGCTGGCCAAGCTTTCGCAGCCTGATGCGCCTTACTTGGTTGAGGAGCTGAAGGAGTTTCCGACGTCTGACGTCGCGAGCATCACGGAATGGATCAAGGGCACGGACGGCCGCGGTTCGACCGGTTATGCGCATGCAACCTGTGGTATCTATCCGCCCAAGCGCATCATCCGTCGGCACACGCTCGATGTGAAGAAGGTCAAGGAACCCGCCTACTTCAGCGAGATTTACAGCCAGCAATTCCGCGTCGAGCCGGACAAGTACACCATCAAGGCCCTGAATGCGGAGGACGGGGGCGACTATGACATGGTCAAGGCGACCCAGAAGGAGGCGCTGTTCTGCGGCCTGCCCTCGGATGACATCGTCACGATTCAGGACAAGTTGCTCGAGCAGGGCATTTACCCGGAGCGCCTCGAGCTTGGTACGGTTTCGACGCTGGGTGGCATGGTCAATTACCTGAAGTTCAAGCAGTCCAAGTCGCCGGTGCTCGTGTTGGAAATCGGTGAGGACTCGACGCAGAGCTTTATCCTGAGTTCCGAAGGCGTTGATATTTCCCGGCCGATTCCGAGCGGCATCGCCGCGATGATCCCGGTGGTGCAAAAGGAGCTCGGCCTGAAGGACGAGGAGTCCGCCCGGAAGCTGTTTTACTCGAACACTTTTGATTTCACCAGCATGGGCGGCGCGCTCGTGAAGAAGCTGCTGAAGGAGCTCCAGTCCTCGATCGGCTTCTACGAGGTGCAGACCGGCCAGTCCATCAGCAGCGTCTTCTGCTCCCAGCTTCCGACCAGCCTGGGCTGGCTCGGGACCACGATGGGTGGTGCGCTCGGCGTGCCGACCCTGAAGATGGACATGATCCCCTGGCTCGATTCCCTCAACATCAAGCTCGCCGAGGGCGTGACCCTGGGTTCGCCCGAGGAACGCTGGACCGGCTTGTTCTCCCTGATGGCCTCTTACCAAAATGCTGTCCCTGACGAAAAAAAGTGACGCGCCCGTAGCGGCCCCGCTCTGGCACCCCAACTTCCGCAACTTTGAACGGTTGCCGGACACGAAGGTCGTGCGCACGACCTTCTTCGTCAACACGGCGGCCGGGGCCGTGGCGGCTGCGCTGATCCTTTGGCTGGGGTACGGTGAGTTCCGCCTGAAGAATCTCAGCGCCCAGATTGCGGAGGCGCAGGCGAAGATCGACGCGAACGCGAAGCAGAACGCCGAGGCGCTCCGTCTTTCGCAGGTGTTCGCCGACGAAGAGAAGAAAATCGCGGAGGCGGAGGCCTTCATGAAGATGCCGCTCTCGCCGAGCGAATTCATCCTGCTGGTCGGCCAGACCCTCCCGAAGGAAATCTCGATCGACTTCGCGGAATTGCGGCTCCCGGCCGACGTCAAAAGCCAGCAATATACGCTGCGTGGCATGGTGGCCGGCACCCGCGACCAGGCGGCCGGCTCGGCCTCCAATTACGTCGAGCTCCTCAAGACCCACCCGCGGCTGGGATCGGTTTTTGATCCCATCACGCTGGACAAGCTCACGCCTGACAGCGCCACCGGGCTGATGGCCTTTGAGATCTCGCTGAAAGTCAAACCCGAGGGGAAGAAATAATGACCTCCGCTGACATCATTGCGCGCATCAAGAAGCAACCAATCGGCTTCGCCTGCGGTTTGATCTGCCTTTTGTGCATCGGCTGGCTCTACTACCGCAGTGGCGAGTTGGAAAAGCGTCAGGGCGAGTTTGACGCCAAGGCCGCCGAAGCGACCAAGGTCACGACCAACGTCACCCTTTCCAAGAACCTGGCCGCGGAAGTCGCGGAAATCCAGGGTGCCACGAAGGAACTCGAGAGCCGCCTCGTGCGCGACGGCCAGCTGGCGGTCAACCTCCAGTACTTCTACAAGCTCGAGGCGGAAACCGAGGTCAAGTTGCTCGACGTCCGCCAGAACGCCCGCGCCAAGAGCAGCAAGTCGATGTATCCGGGCATCCCGTTCAACGTGAACGTACAGGGCCCGTACAAGAACGTGATGGCCTTCCTGCAGCGCGTCGAAAAAGGCCGCCATTTCTGTCGCGTGCTCAACGCCAACTTCACCAAATCGACGATGAGCGGTGAGGCCCAAGCCGTCACCATGTCGCTCAGCATCGAACTCCTCGGCCAGCCATGAGCTTTTTCCACGCACGCATTATCGGCGCTTTGATCGGTCTCACGGTGGTGGCTTCGGCCGCCGACGCGGTAACCAGTCCCGTCAAACGCCAGCAGTCGGTCGACCGCGCGAAGGCGTTCGTCGCCCCGCGCGAAATCCCGGCGGTCAGTGTTGACCCTTTCTACTCCCCCGCCTTCACGGAGGCCGTGGCTGCTGTCGGCCGCGTCTCGAACGTGCCGGCGCAAACGGGCAATCCGGCCAACCCCGCCACGCCGGCGGCCCCCGCCGGCCCGCGCAACGACCGTGAATTGCTGCAGGCCATTGCGGGCAGCATCAAGCCCGGCGGCTCGATGGTGATCGGCGGCCAGCCGACGCTGCTCTTCGGTCAAAAGCGGGTGAAAGCCGGTGGCGTTTTAACAATTACCTTTGAAGGCAATCAGTACACCCTAGAAGTCGTCAGCATCGACCGCACCAACTTTACCCTCCGCCTGAACCGCGAGGAATTTACCCGTAGCATCAAATAAGGAAGAATCTATGAGCACCCGCACACTCCTGACCGCGCTCGTCGCCACGGCACTGACCCTGCCCGGCTTCGCTCAGTCCGAACCCACGGCGCCGGCGACCCCGGCCCCCGCCGCCGCGGCTCCCGCGACGGCCGCGCCGGCGGCTCCGGTGGCCACCGTGCAGGGCTCCGAGCCCGTCGCCGCTCCGGTAAGCCGCGACAAGGACACGCTCTCCGTCGACTTCCCGGACGAGGACATCAAGACCATCCTCCGCAACGTCGCCGACCTGTTCGAGCTCAACCTCGTGGTGCCTGACACCCTGACCGGCAAGACGTCGATCAAGCTGCGTGACGTGACCTGGGAACAGATCTTCACCGTCGTGCTGACCCCGGTCGGCTACACCTACGTGCGCGAAGGCAACATCATCAAGATCGTGAGCAACGAGCTGCTCCAGCAGGAGCCCGGCACGACCGAGGTGTTCGTCCTCAACAACGCCAAGGCTGCGGACATCAAGCCGACCATTGATGGCCTCATTGACGCGGCCTCGGGTGGCAAGATCGTCATCGACGCGCGCAGCAACGCCCTCGTCATCACCGAGCGCCCGACCCGCATGCAGCGCATCGCCAAGATCATCGAGCAGCTCGACAAGGCCACCGACCAGGTGATGATCGAATCAAAGTTTGTCGAAGTCACCGACCGCGACATTCGCAACATCGGCGTCAACTGGGCCTCCCTGCAGGGCATGTCCCTCGGCGTGGGCAACATCAGCCAGAGCTGGGGCCGCAATCGTGACCAGACCTTTGGCAACAGCACGAATTCGACCAGCAACAACGGCACGACCGGCCGTAACGAGGCGACGACTGCCGCGGGCAATACGATTACCTACGTGACGTCTCCCACGAACATCAACCCCACGAATGGCTCTTTCGCCACCTCGACTTACAATCCGACGACGGGCGCCGTGACGGCGATCACGCCGAGCACCGTCCCCGCCAGCACCGGCGTCGCTGGCTTGGCGGTGGCTCCCACGGGCGGCATTACCTTCACGGCTCCGAACACCTTCAACGGCAGCAACAACAACAATACGAGTTCGATTGCCACTTCGTCCACCGCGGTCGACGCGCTGAACTCGCTCGTGAATAACGGCAGCACGAGCCGCGTTGCCACGGCGGTTTTCTCGGCCTCCGACTTCAACGTCATCATCTCGGCGCTCAAGACCCAGTCCAACACGAAGGTCATGTCGAACCCGACCGTCGTGACGCTGAACAACACCGAGGCCGTGCTGAACATCGGCCAGGAATTCCCGATCCCGGCCTACAACTACAACAGCGAGCGCGGCACGTTTGAAGTGTCCGGCTTCACCTACAAGCCGATCGGTATCATCCTGAAGGTCACCCCGCAGGTGAACGCCCGCGGCGTCATCAAGCTTAACCTCGAGCCGGAAGTCAGCCAGCAAGCCGAGTCGACCACCTTTGGTGGCGCGGGCGGCGCTTCGATTCCGATCATCTCGACTCGCAAGGTGAAGACGCAGGTCTCCCTGAAGGACGGTTTCACCATGGGCATCGGCGGCCTCATCACCGACTCGAAGTCCGATGGCGGCAACAAAGTTCCTGTGCTTGGCAGCATCCCCGTCCTCGGTCGGCTGTTCTCCAACAAGAGCGTGAACAATGTCTCCACCAACCTCCTGATCTTCATCACGGCCAAGACGGTGTCGGCTGAGGGTGGTGCTCCGGAGGAGGTCTTCGATCCGCGTGCCATCAAGGCGACCGGCCTGACTCGCGACGAGCTGCCCGGCTTCCGCGCTCCGGCGGGCACGGACGTCTACACCACCCCGAAGGTGGGCAAGTAAGCGGCCAGCCCCTCAGTTTTCAGACCGGCGGATTTCCGCCGGTCTTTTTTTTGCCCGGCATTCCGAGGGCAGGGCGGTGACTCCGTCACCGCCGCGCGCCGACGGCTGTGTCCTCCATAGGCAGTGTAGAAGCGGGTTCGCCCGCTCCCTCCTGGGACCCCGCGCGGCTGCTTACCACCAACCGCCCACAAATCCCTGTGCGCCCTTGATGGCGAAGACCGCGAGGTTTTTCGCCAGATGCGCCGCGATGCACGGCAGCAGCGAGCGGGCGGGATTCACCGGCAGGAAACGCACCGCATAGAACCACAGCGACGCTGCAAAGACCATGCCCGTGCTGAACCAAGCCTTGGTCGTGAGGTGAATCTGGAAGGTGCCATCCTTCCACGCCCACAGGAACGGGTGCAGCAGCGCGAACAACACCGACGCACCGACGACGCCGGCCCACAATGGGGCGCGGCCGCGGTTCTCGATCACCAAATAGCCGCGAAAAACGAGTTCTTCCAGGAAGGCCGCGACCAGCGTGTACACGCCGAACAGCACGGTCATGCGGGACTGCTGGTCGGTCAGGCCCAGGGCCGATTCGCCCGCGGTCTCCAGGGCGACCAGGGCCAAGGCTCCCAGCGCGCCCAGACCAATGACCGCAGGGGTGGCGGGCGTCGCTCCCGGGAAACCCTTGGCCGGGACCGACGGGCCGCGGCTGGCGCGCAGGTCATCCGTCCACCATTTGGCGACGACGGCCCCCGCCACAATCATCCCGCCCAGCATCCACGGGTTGTCCATGGGTTAACGAAATGTTATCGACGTCATTCGTGGCAAGACTGCGTGCAGTATTTGTTAGCCATTTGGAACCGCCCGCCTAGTTTTCGCGTGATGGCAAGTGTGATGACCCCACCGGGCATGCCGCCCTCTCCTCCGCAGGATTTTTCCGGCCTGTTTGCGCGCGTCGCGCCGCAGATGGCCGCGCTTGATCGTTTCATGCGGGGTGAGGTCGAGAATTTCGAGCCGGAGATCCGTAGCATGGCGGCCTATTGCCTGGATACTTCCGGCAAGCGGCTGCGGCCGACCCTGGTGTTCGTCAGCGGCTGGCAGGGGGAGGGCGTGGTGTCCGATAACCTGGTCCGCGCCGCGGGCGTGGTCGAAATGGTGCACCTCGCCACCTTGGTGCACGATGACATCATGGACCGCGCCGAAATCCGGCGCAGCCGGCGAACCGCCGCGCGCGAGTTCGGACCGGATGCAGCGGTGCTGCTCGGTGACGCGCTTTTCTCGCAGGCGCTCCACATCGCCTCGCAGTTTCCGACC
Organism: Lacunisphaera sp.; assembly: GCA_044224295.1. Lineage (GTDB taxonomy): Bacteria > Verrucomicrobiota > Verrucomicrobiia > Opitutales > Opitutaceae > Lacunisphaera. The sequence continues at coordinate 68,651 of JBGAKQ010000012.1, forward strand.
ACGGAGGTTTGCCGCCTCGTGTCGGAATCGACGCGCAAGGTTTGCTCCGGTGAAATCATGCAGACCCTGCGCCGCCGCGACATCAACATCTCGCTCGCCGAATACCGCCGGATGATCGACTTGAAGACCGCGGAACTCTTCCGGGTCTCGTGTTTTCTCGGAGCCCGCTTGTCGGGCCATGACCTGGCCTTCGCGCAGGCCGCGGATCGTTTCGGTCACCATCTTGGGATTGCGTACCAGATCTATGACGACCTCGTCGACTTTGTCGGAGAGGAACAACGCATCGGCAAGACCCTGGGCACCGATCTCGCGACCGGCAAACTCACGCTGCCGCTCATGCTGCTGCTCGAGCGGGTGTCAGCCGACGAGCGCAACGCCATGGTCGCCGCCCTGCGCGGCGGACAGCCCCTGGGCCTGCCGGCGAGCAAACAGCGCATGCAGGAGCTGGGCATCGCTTCCGGCGTGATCAAATCGATCGATGACGAGCTCGCCAGCGCTGGTGCGGCCCTCGCGCCATACGCCAGCCTAACGCCGGTTCCGTTGATGATGCAGTTGGGCGATATGCTCCGGAAGCAGGTTACCGCCCTGTCGGTTCCCCGTTCACCCTAATTTGCATTTGCGTGGCTCCCGGCTCGTTGTAACCTGTCTTTCCGCGCGATGAACCTCTCGAAGGTCTTCTCCAAGGCCATTATCAGCTCGCCCGAGCGACAGCTGGAGGCTGACGCGGACCTGGCCATCGTGCGGCAGGTGCAGGCGGGTGACGTGGCCGCGTTCGACCAGCTGATCGTCAAGTACCGCGAACGCGTTTTCGGCGTGGTTTACAACCTGACGGCCAACCGGGAGGACGCGTCGGACCTCACGCAGGACGCCTTCATCAAGGCCTTCCAGTCGATCAATCGCTTCCAGGGCAACTGCTCGTTTTTCACGTGGCTCTACCGCATCGCGGTCAACACGACCCTGAGCCACCTGCGAAAGAACCGGATGCGGAGCTTTTTCAGCCTGGAGAAGATTCAAGAGGATGGCGTTAACACGCAAATCCTTGAACAGCTTACGGATAAAAAGGGTGCAGATCGGGATACCTACCTGCAGGAGCTCAAGGAAAAATTGAACGAAGCGATGCAAAAATTGTCTATCCCACACCGCACTGTGATCACCCTTTTTGAGATTGATGGCCTCAGCCACTCCGAGATTGCCGAAGTCATGGGCTGCTCCGAAGGCACCGTTCGTTCACGACTTCACTACGCCAAGCAATTCCTGCAGGGCGAACTCGGTAAATATCTAGGGTCCTGATTATGCCGGAAATGAACCAACGTTCGAAAGTCACCGTGGAAGACCTGCTCCGTTTGAAGCGTGCGGAGCGCCCCGATGCGGAATTTTGGACCAAGTTCGAGCGTGAGCTCCGCCAGAAGCAGCTGACGGCTCTCCTGGAAAAGCGGCCGTGGTGGCAGGAACTGCCCCAGTTTTTCTCGCGCCGCGCTTATCTCCCGGTCGGTGCCACCGCGATTCTCGCATTCACATTGGTCTCGGTGAAATACTACGCGCCCACGCAGCTGGCCCAGGTTGACGCCGGCCCGGTCGGCGTGCCGACCCGGGCGGAACGTGAAAATGCCGCACCCGCCGTGGCCGTGAGCTCCCCGCTGGTGAATCGCAGCGAGATGACGACGGCCACCGAACCCGAGGAAGCGATCTCCGTGGCGAGCGCGACATCCGAGAATTCCGAGGAAGTGGTTGAACTGATGCCGCTGTTGGTGCCGACCCCGGCGGTCGAGCGCCCGTCCGATCGCCTCCTGGCGGCTAATCTCAGTCGCACCGAATCCGCCGAAGTCGATTTCCCCGCGGGCTTGGGCAGCCGTCTAGGCGCCGCCCCGCAATCCGTGGCTCCGGCGGCCGAGGAACTTGCCTCCATCCCGACCGGCAACGCCCGTCGCAACCGACTGCTGGCCCGTTACGATGGCCGCCAGCTCAGCCCGGAGCCGTCGCTCCCTGAAGTCGTCCGCCAAAAGCTGGCGCGCCGCCTGGGCGACACCGATGCCGACCGCAACACCCGCCTCGCGCGTGAAATCGACTCGTTCAGCACGCCGATGCCGCAGATCGTGGCGCTCCGTTTCTGATCGATCGATAAATTGTCCCAAACAAAAGGCCCGCTCGCGCGGGCCTTGTTTTTTTAGGACTTCAGCGATCCGGTCATGTCCTCCGGTCGCACCCAGGCGTCGAACTGCTCCGCCGTGAGGTGACCAAGCTTGATAGCCGCGGCCTTCAAGGTGGTGTTTTCCTTGTGGGCCTTTTTGGCGATCTCCGCGGCCTTCGCATACCCGATGTGCGGGTTGAGCGCCGTCACCAGCATCAGGGAATTCTCCAAGTGGCGCTTGATGATGGGCTCGTTCGCCGCGATGCCATCGGCGCACTTTTCGGCAAAGGATACACACGCGTCGCCGATCAACCGCGCGCTCTGCAACACGTTGGCTGCAATCACGGGCTTGAAGACGTTGAGCTCGAAATGTCCCGTCGCACCGCCGATGCCGACGGCGACGTCGTTGCCCATGACCTGGGCGCAGACCATCGTCATCGCCTCGGGCTGCGTGGGATTGACCTTGCCGGGCATGATCGAGGAGCCGGGCTCATTGTCCGGGATGATGATCTCGCCAATGCCCGAGCGCGGACCCGAGCTGAGGATGCGGATGTCGTTGGCGATCTTCATCAGCGAAACCGCCGTGCGCTTGAGTGCGCCGGACAGCTCGACCATCGCGTCGTGCGCTGCAAGGGCCTCGAATTTGTTGGGCGCGGTCACGAAGGGCCGCTTGGTCAGATCGGCGATCTTCTTCGCCACGAGCACATCGTAACCGGCGGGCGTGTTGAGGCCGGTGCCGACGGCCGTGCCACCGAGCGCGAGCTCGCGGATCATCTCGAGCGCGTTGCGAATGGCGCGCATGCTGTTGTCGAGCTGCTGGACGTAACCGCTGAACTCCTGGCCCAGCGTAAGCGGCGTCGCGTCCATGAAGTGCGTGCGGCCAGTCTTCACGATCTTGGCGAAGGCCTTGGCTTTTGCGTCGAGGCTGTCACGGAGGCGCTGGATGCCGGGCAGGGTCACGCTCACCGTGACTTCGTACGCCGCGATGTGCATCGCGGTGGGGAAGGTGTCGTTCGACGATTGCGACTTGTTGACGTCGTCGTTGGGGTTCAACGCCTTCTTCGCGTCGGTGAGCTTGCCGCCCGCGAGGACGTGCGCGCGGTTCGCGATCACCTCGTTGGCGTTCATGTTGCTCTGCGTCCCGGAACCGGTCTGCCAGATCACGAGCGGGAACTGGTCATCGAGTTTGCCAGCGAGGATCTCGTCGCACACGCGGGCGATCATGTCGCGCTTCTCGGCCGGCAACACGCCGAGCTCGTGGTTGGCCAGCGCCGCGGCCTTCTTCAGGATGGCAAACGCGTGGATGATTTCGCGGGGCATGCTGGCCTCGGGCCCGATGCGGAAATTATTCCGGGAGCGCTCGGTCTGGGCGCCCCAGTATTTGTCAGCCGGGACCTGGACCTCGCCCATGGTGTCCGTTTCGATGCGGAAGTTCATGATGTCGCCAGCACAAGCCACGCGCTCCCCGGGCGCAACACGGAAGCTGGCCGGCGGGCGCCGCCGCGGGCCCTATAACGTCCGCTGTCGGACGCATTACGCGACCTACAGGATCTTCAGTTTCGGCAGGTCCTGCACGTCGATGTAGCCGACGGGCCGGCCTTTCGCGTCGATGGCGAACAGGTCGGAAATCTTGAACTGCTGGAAGAGCTTCAGGGCTTCGACAGCCAGCGCCTCGGCGGGGACGTTTTTGCCGCCACGAGTCATGAAATCACCCACCGGTTTGCCGAGAAAGTCGGGCCCGCCACCCAGCGCACTGCGGCGCAGGTCGCCGTCGGTGAAGATGCCGCTCAGTTTCCCCTGTGCATCCACGAGCGCGACCGCGCCGGCCTTGGCCTTGGTCATCGCGAAGATGGCGGCCTGGACCGTCGTGCCTTTCTCCTTCACGACTGGGCAGGCGTCGCCGGTGCGCATGATGTCCTTCACGCGCAGCAGGAGCGTCATGCCCAGCGTGCCGGCGGGGTGATACTTCGCGAAGTCCTCGCGGGTGAGTCCGCGGCTTTCGAGCAGCACCATCGCAAGGGCGTCGCCGAGGGCGAGGGCGGCGGTGGTGCTGGCGGTGGGGGCAAGGGCGAGAGGGCAGGCCTCCTGCGGGGCCGAGTAGATCAGCCGGTAGTCCGCGCCCCGCGCGAGTTCGCTCGTCGGGGCGCCGGTGAGGGCGACGGTTTCGAGTCCGAACTTTTCGAACAGCGGCAGCAGTCGCAGCATCTCGCTCGTCGCGCCGCTGTTGCTCAGCAGGATCGCGAGGTCGCCCGCGGCGCACAGCCCGAGGTCACCGTGCAGCGCCTGGGTGGGATCGAGGAAGCAGGACGGCACGCCGATGCTGTTGAGGGTGCCGGTAAGTTTTTCCGCGATGTGGGCGTTTTTGCCCACGCCGGAAAAAATGACCTTGTGGCCGGCCGCGACGACGCCTTCGACGGCGCGCACCACGGCGACGAAGTCGCGGTCGAGGATCTTCGCGGTCGCCGCCAGCGCATCCTGTTCAATTTCAAGGCAGCGGCGGGCTTGCGCGAGAATGGTCCGGTCGGTGAGGGGCATCTAAAACTTGTGTTGGCGGAACGGCGGGGCAAACCTAGCGGTCGCGTATCGTCGTTCAAATCATTTCGCCCGTGCCACGCCTTGCGTTCAATGCTTTCCGCCGATGGATCCCGTTGCTGGGCGTCCTGCTGCTGGCCGGCTGCGCGGAGAACGACCGCGTGAAGACGGCGGCGGAGATCGACGAACCCGCCTACCGCGAAGGCCAGGCGCTCCTCAAGAGCGGCCGCCGCCAGGAGGCCCTGAACGCCTTTCTGCGGGTCATCGACAAGCGCGGCGAGGACGCGCCGGAGTCGCACCTCGAGATCGGCCTGTTGTACGCGCAGCACATCAACGATCCGCTCTCGGCGATCTATCATTTCAAGAAGTACCTCGCTCTGCGGCCCAACAGCCCGCAGGCCCCGTTGATCCGGCAGCGCATCGACGCGGCGACGCGGGAGTTCGCGCGCACGCTGCCCGCGCAGCCCCTCGAGAACCAGCTGCAGCGCGTGGACCTCGTGGCGGCGCTCGACAAGCTGAAGCAGGAAAACGAGGCGCTGAAACAGGAACTGGCCGACGTGAAGGCCGGGCGTGCCAGCGGGACGACGCCGGTGCTCGCCACGAATTCACCCGAGGTGGCGACTTCGGCCCCGGCCGCGGCATCGAACTTCAATTTTTCCGTCGACACGATACCGGCCGTCCGCACCCGACCCTCGCCGACGGCTCCGGCCAACCGGCCCGCGGCGTCCGCTCCCAAGCCGAGCCCGCCCACGGTCGCCCCCACGCGTCCGGCGCCGGCCCCGGCCAACCAGACCCCGCCGGCGACCGCCGGCAACCGCCGCCACACGGTCGCCGCGGGCGACACGCTTTCGAAAATCTCCCAGCAGTACTACGGCAACCGCACGCGCGTGAACGACATCCTCGCGGCCAACAAAAACGTGTTGAGATCCCCGGCGGAACTGAAGCCGGGGATGGTGCTGCGGATTCCGTAAGGCTGGCGGTAGTCACAGGCGTCCCTGCCTGTGAAGGCGACCGGCACGGAGGCCTGTCGCTACGTCGATGGACGAGCAGCGCTAAGCCAAAGCCTGCTCGAGATCCGCGATGAGGTCGGCGGGATCTTCCAGGCCCACGGACAAGCGCAGCAAATCCGGCGGCACCGGGCTCGTCGGGCCTTCGACGCTCGCGCGGTGTTCGATGAGGCTCTCGACGCCGCCCAGCGAGGTGGCGCGTTTCCAGAGTTGCACCCGGGCGGCGGTCGCGATTGCGGCCGCTTCGCCGGCCTTCACCCGCAGCGACAGCATGCCGCCGAATCCGCCGGACATTTCCCGCGCCGCGACGGCGTGGCCTTGGGCGGACGGGAGGCCGGGGTAGAGCACCTGCGAGATTTTGGGATGCCGCGAGAAATGTTCCGCGATCCGCTGCGCGCCCTGCGAAGCCGCGGCGACGCGCACGAACAGCGTTCGCATCCCGCGCAGGAGCAGCCATGCCTCGAACGTGCCGAGGGTCGCGCCCATGTCGTGACGGATGGCCTTGAGGCGCTTCCATTGGTCGTCATCCCGCGCGGTGACGAGCGCGCCGGCGATGACATCGGAATGGCCGTTCAGATACTTCGTCGCGGCGTGCATGACGATGTCTGCGCCGAGCGTCAGCGGGCGCGTCAGCACCGGCGTGGCGACGGTTGAGTCCACGGCGAGGCGGGCGCCGGCCTGGTGGGCGAGGTGGGCGGTGGCCGCGATGTCGGTGACGACCCACGTGGGGTTGGCGGGAGTTTCGATCCACACCAATTTCGTCCGGCCGGGTTGGATGGCGCGTGCCAGCACCGCCTGGTCGGTCGTGTCGACCAACTCGATCTTCAGTCCCCATTCCGTGGCGAAACCCTGGAGCCAGCTGCGCAGGCCCCAGTACATGACCTTGGGGGCGACGACGTGATCGCCGGGCTTGAGGGAAAGAAACACCGCGGTGGCGGCGGCCATGCCGGAGCTGAACAGCATGGCGCCCGCGCCCTGCTCAAGGTGATTGAGGAGCGCCTCGGCCTGGTCAAACGACGGGTTGTCCGCGCGGATATAACCGCCTCCGGACCGGTATTGGTTGTCCGGATCGCGAACGTACGTGGTGGACGGATGCAGCGCGGGCGTGACCGCCCGCGTCTTGTCGTCAACCCACCCCAGCGCCTGGGCGGTGACGCTGGCGGGTTTGAATTGCTTAGGATCCACGCCGCTAACCAAGGGCAATTCCGCGGGCGTGCAAGGTCCCAATTAGTGCGCGGGCTTTTCCGCGGCGTGGAGGGCGGTGGCGCCGGCCATCATGAGCTTGTCGGTCCACGCCAGCACCACGGCGGAGAGCACGAAGACGAGATGGATGACGACCTGCCACATGACCGCGTCCGTGTTCGGGTGGATCTCCGGGGAACGTAGCTCGATGAAGGTCTTCAGCAGGTGGATCGAGGAAATGCTGATGAGCGCGGTGGCCAGCTTCACCTTGAGCATGCCGGCGTTCACGTGGCTCAGCCATTCGGGTTGGTCCTCGTCGTCATCGAGGTGCAGGCGCGACACGAAGGTCTCGTAGCCGCCGATGATCACCATGATCAGGAGATTGGCGATCATCACCACGTCGATCAGGCCCAGCACGCCGAGCATGATGTGCGTGCTCGGGTCCTTGATTTCCGACGGGTGCTGGATCGCGAAGTGCAGCAGGTGCCAGAGTTCGGTGAAGAACTGGTAGACGTAGATGCCCTGGGCGACGATCAGACCCAGGTAGAGCGGCGCCTGGAGCCAGCGGCTGGCAAAAATGGTTCTCTCGAGGATGACCTCGGCGGGTTTGTCGGGCTTGCGCATGCGCAGGAGAAAGGAGATTCAGCATCCCCCGGCAAGCCTGCCGTTGCTGGAATTCGCCGGGGAATTTCCAAGCGCGCACGCCGGTGGTCGCGGCGCAGGCGCGGCCCAGGAGATTGTCTGCCTGCTTCAGGCTGCGCGCCTAACAGTCGGGGTGTAAAGCCCCTCCCATCCAGGTTCAGCCCGCGAAGAACTTTTGGATGCGCTGCAGGGACTTCACCAGGCGATCGATCTCCTCCTCGGTGTTGTAGAGGTAGAAGCTCGCGCGGGTGGTGCTCGTCAGGCCGAGCTTCCGCATAAGCGGCTGGTTGCAATGGTGCCCGCCGCGCAGGGCGACACCGTCCTCGTCCGCGAAGGTCACCACGTCGTGCGCGTGAACGTTCTCGAACGCAAAGCTCACGAGACCGCTGCGCGCGGCGCCCTTGCGGGGCCCGATGATGCGGATGCCGGGCAACGCGGTAAGCCTCTCCATCGCCACGTTCACCAGCGCGGTGTCGTGCGCGGCAATGCGGTCGCGGCCGATCTGGTCCAGGTAATCGCAGGCAGCACCGAGTGCGATGGCGTCGGCGACGTTGGGCGTGCCGGCCTCGAAACGTTCCGGCGCGGGTTTCCACGTGGCCTGCTCGTAGGTCACCTGCACGACCATGCCGCCGCCGGTCTCGTCCGGGGCGAGTTTGTCGAGGAGCGCGCGACGGCCGTAAAGCACGCCGATGCCGGTGGGGCCGCACATCTTGTGGCCCGAGAAGGCGAGGAAATCGCAGCCGATCTGTTGGACGTCCAACGGCACATGCCCGATCGATTGCGCCGCGTCGATCACCGTGACCGCGCCGACGGCGCGCGCCCGGCGGCAAAGTTCCGCCGCGGGGTTGATCGTGCCGAGCGTGTTCGAGATGTGCGTGAACGCGAAGAGCTTCACCTGCGGCGTGAGCAGCTTGTCCAGCGCCGCCAGGTCAAGGCCGCCTTCGCCGTCGGCGCCAAGCAGCGGGACGTACTTCAGCGTGGCGCCCGCGGCCTTCGCGGCCTGCTGCCAGGGAACCAGATTGGAGTGATGCTCGAACTCCGTGGTGAGGACGATGTCACCCGGCTTCAGGTGGGCGTGGCTCCAGCTCCGCGCCACGACGTTGATGCTCTCGGTGGTGCCGCGGGTGAAGAGCACCTCGGCGGGGTCGGCCGCGTTGATGAATTTCGCAATGCGGGTGCGGGCGCCCTCGTAGCCGTCGGTCGCGCGCATCGACAGCGCGTGGAGCCCGCGGTGCACGTTGCTGTTGTCGCGCTCGTAGTAGTTGACGAGCGAGGCGATGACGCTGCGCGGCTTCTGGGAGGTGGCGCCGTTGTCGAGGTAGACGAGCGGCTTGCCGTTGACCTGCTGGTGCAGGATCGGGAAGTCGGCGCGGATTTTGGCGATGTCGAAAGGCATAATCGTTCTCGTTCTCTTAATCGTTCTCGTTCTCTTGGATCGCACCCCCGAGAGAAAGATTAGGAGAACGAGAAAGAGAATGATTCATTCAATCCTTGTGCGTCTCGGTCGTGGCCGTGATGGGGTCGCCCTTGGCGGCGTTCAGCGCCGCGTGCCAGCCCAGGGTAGCGCACTTGATGCGGGCGGGAAACTGGTGGACGCCGGCGAGGGCCGCGAGGTCGGAGAGGTTGTCTTCGTCCACCTTGCCGGTCGTGACGAGCTTGTGCACGTCGGCATAGATCGCCTCGGCCTCGGGGATGGTCTTGCCCTTGAGGTTCAGCGTCATCAGCGACGCGCTCGCCTGGGAGATCGCGCAGCCGGAGCCTTCGAACGAGAGGTCCCCGATCTTGTCGCCGTCGAGCCGGAGATAAACCGTGCACTGGTCACCGCAGCTCGGGTTGTCGCCATGGGCGACCCGATTGGCCGTGGGCAGCTTGCCGCGGTTCCGCGGACGGCGGTTGTGGTCCAGGATGACGGACTGATAGAGGTCGGTGAGGTCTTGCATCGGCCGAAAAGTGAAGGGCAGAGGCTACTTCAGGAGGACGTTTTGGCAAACAGGGATTCCGTACTAAGGTTTCGAACGCCAGGGTGCGAAAATCCAAACCGAGAGCTGCACGAGCCAGCGGTTTTTGGGGACTTGAAAGTTGGCGTTTGAATTATTGCCCGGTGACTGGCGGCACCGTGGACCCGGTCGGCGGCGGGACCACCTCGAGGACGCGGGCGATCAGCTTGCGCACGCGGACCACGCCGACGATGCGGCGGCTGGTTTTGTCGGCCACCACCGGCAGGGTCTTGTAGCCATGTTCCCGAAAAGCCGAGGCGGCCACAAGCGCCGTGTCGGTGGCGGCAAGGATGGCGGGGTCCTTCTTCATGAACTCGGCGAGCGGCGTCTCGGGCTTCACGCCGCTGTTCTGCGCGCGGAGCAGGTCCGTGAGCGTGATCATGCCGTCGAGGCGCTGGCCGTCGGGCGAGACAAAGAAGAAATCCGAGGGGTGTTGCGCAAAGTGGTGGCAGACCTGGTCAAGGGTCTCCGCGGGCCCCAGCAGCGGGGCCGGGGCGGGCTCGACGAATTCGGTCAGCGTGAAATGGCGCAGCGCCTCGAGCACCGCCGGCCGGTCCTGCCAGCCCCCGGTCGAGCGACGGGTGATCGCCGCGGTCAGCGCGTGCTTCAACGGCGCGAGCGACTTGGAAATGGTTTCAAAGACATGCCGGCCCATCACCACGACCTCCACCGGCGTGCGGGCCCGCACAGAGGCGGCGCGGGGCTGGTTGTTGATCAGCGCCTGTTCGCCGAAGAAATTGCCCGCGCCAATCGTCGCGATGACCTCGCCGCCGGGCCGGTCGGGCAGGGCCCGGACGATTTCCACTTCGCCCTGTTCGATGACGTAGAAGCCGGACGGCGGTTCACCCTGCTTGACGATGTAGTCGCCAGGCTCGAAGTGTGCATGCGAGACGCGGTCGGTCACGTCGGTCTTGATGCAGCTCAGGTCGCGCGGAAACACGAGCAGCCACGCCCAATCGAACCCGACCTGGATCTGGCGCGAGAGCGACGGCAGCTTGAACAGGTACACGCCGCGCCAAACAAACCACGCGACGAATCCCGACAGTTTGAACCCGAACATTTCCGCCACGGCGCTGTGTCCGCCAATCGAGCAGAGCTGCCCCAGCACCTTGAATGAAAACGGCCGCGTCGGCTCGCCGGCCATCAAGCGGGTGATGTTCTGCGCGCATTGGCGGCCCTGGCGCTCCGCGAACTGACCCGTGGGCGGAGCGGGCTGGCCGTCGTGCGCGTTGATGATGTTGGCGCAGTCGCCAATGGCCCAGGCGTTGGCCCGACCGCGCAGGCGCATGTCGGGCGCGGTCAACAACCGGCCCTTTTCCTTCGGCGTGTCGAGGCGTTCAACCACCGGGGCAATCGTGCTGCCGATCGTGCAGACGATCGTGCCGCCGCGGACAAATTCATCCTTGAGGCCCACGCCCTCGCCGGTGGCGAGGGTCACGCGGGCGTTGAGTTTCATCGTCACACCGGCGCGCTGCATCTTTTCGCGCGCGAATTCCCGGAGCGGCGGGCTGATTTCCGGCAGGAGCTGTTCGCGCGAGTGGATGAGCGTGACGCTGATGTCCTCGTCCCGGATGTTGGAATAGAACCGCCGGCTCGAGCGCACGAGGTCGTTGATCTCACCGGCCGTCTCGACGCCGCTGTAGCCGCCGCCCACGACGATGAACGAAAGATACCAGCGGCGTTTCTCATCGTCGTCGCACACCTCGGCCTTTTCCATGCGCGACAGGATGTGGGTGCGCAGGACTGCGGCGTCGCCGACCGTCTTCAGCGGGAATGCGTGGTCGGCCATGCCGGGGACGACGTTCAGGTTGGAAACGTTGCCGCAGGCGAGAATCACGTGGTCATAAGCGAGCGTGCGCGCCTGGCCGTCGTGGCTTTCGTATTCGATGTGGCTGCTCGCGAGATCAACGCCGCGCACCTCCTCGGTGCGGCAGTGCACGCCCGGCATCAGCTGGCGCAGGGGTACGATGACATCCAGCAGGTTGAGCGATGAACCCACGGCATCCGCGAGCAGCGGACTGAAGACGAGGTGGTTTTCCTTGTTGAACAGGAAAATCTCGGCGTCGCCCGGCCGCAGGTGCGCCCGCAGGGTCTGCGCGCACTTCACTCCGCCAAAGCCTCCGCCAACGATGACAATGCGTTTCGGGGCCATGGGTATGCTGGGGGGCAGCTTGCGCAATCGCGGGTGCATGGCAACACGGGGTTGCGTGATCTTTCGTGTCACCTTCGGCCGCTTTTACGCGGGACTGTCGGTAGTTTTGATGACACCGGTCGTCATTGCCTCCGCCAATCCAGTGGCCTGATCGTGGTGCGTCTGCCCCATACCCCATGAATCTCCCCAAGCTCTCGCCCTTTGTCCTCGTCGCACTCTTCCTGTTGGTTCGCGCCGATGCGGTGGTGGACCAGGAACGCCGCGACTACCTAGCGCCAGTACCGGCTGCGGTCCTGGTGGGCGCACCGTTTCCGATGCCCGCGTTGTCGGTTCCGCACATTCCCGCGCTGAGCGTCTCCATCGTGGATTTTGGCGCCGTCGGTGACGGGCGGACGCTCAACACGGACGCCTTTGCCCGGGCCATACGCCACGTGGCGGAAAAGGGTGGTGGCCGCGTGGTCGTCCCGCGCGGGATCTGGCTCACCGGCCCGATCGTCCTGCTGGACAATATCCAGCTGCACACCGAGTCCGGCGCCTTGGTTTTATTCAGTCCCGATCGCACCCTCTATCCGCTCGTTGACACGAGCTTCGAGGGCAGCCGGCGGCTGCGTTGCCAGTCGCCGCTCTCGGCGCAGGGTGTCTCCAACATCGCGATCACGGGCGAGGGCGTTTTCGACGGCTCGGGACAAGTGTGGCGCCCCGTGAAGCGCGGAAAGACGACCGAGGAGCAGTGGCGCAACCTCGTCGCTTCCGGCGGCGTGGTTGACGAAAGAGGCACGACGTGGTGGCCCAGCGAGGGCGCGTTGGCGGGTTCGCGGCAGGAAAACGGCGGTATATCCCGCGAGGCCGCGGAGCGGGTGCGCGACTTCCTGCGGCCCGTGATGGTCAGCCTCAAGGAATGCCGCAACGTGCTGCTCGACGGGCCGACGTTCCGAAACTCGCCCGCCTGGAACATTCATCCGCTGCTTTGCGAGAACGTGGTGATTCGCAACATCACCGTGTTCAACCCGTGGTACGCGCAGAACGGCGACGGGCTCGACCTCGATTCGTGCCGCAACGGTATCGTGTACAACTGCAGTTTCGACGTGGGTGACGATGCAATCTGCATCAAGTCGGGCAAGGACGCCGAGGGCCGCGCGCGGGGCCGGCCGACGGAGAACTTCATCGTGCGCGACTGCATCGTGAACCATGGCCATGGCGGGTTCACGATCGGCAGCGAGATGTCGGGCGGCGTGCGCAACCTGTATGTCGCCGGCCTGACGTTTTTCGGCACCGACATCGGGCTGCGTTTCAAGAGCACCCGCGGCCGCGGCGGCGTGGTGGAGAACATCTTCGTGACCGACATCAACATGATCAACATCCCGACGCAGGCGATTGACTTCAACCTGTACTACGCGGGCGAGGCGCCGACGGAAAAGGCGGATGAGTCGCTCGACGAGGCCGCTTACGTCAAGACGCTGCCGCCAGTTTCCGAGACGACGCCCGCGTTTCGCGACATCACGATCCGCAACGTGGTGTGTCGCGGCGCCCGCACGGCGATCTGGGTGCAGGGCTTGCCCGAGATGCCGGTGCGCAACGTGCGGTTCGAAAACGTGGCGATCACCGCCACGCGTGGGGTGAAGCTGATCGATGTGGCGGGGATTCGGTTTGAGCGCGTGAACGTGGAAGCAGCGACGCAAGGTCCGCTGATGGACGTGCAAAACGCGCAAGGATTGGTCGTGGTGGATAGCACGGTCGGCTGGTCCCACAAGGGCGGGTCGAGCGCGACCGATCCGGTGGTCGTGAAGCTGGGTGGCCCGCTGACCAAGGAGGTGGATTTGCGCGGGTTGCAGGCAGCGGGTGGAGCGGAGCTGAAAATCGATGGGCGGGTGTCGGGGAGGTGAGAGTTTAGGGTGAGTCCGGCCACAGATGCCTCTTGGCAAATGCGTGGCCCGACCCGGCTTTGATATGGGTCTCAAACCCAAGAGCCTGCTTTTTGTGTGAGAACGCCAAGTAGGTGCGAAGGGACCAAGGCCGGTACCGCCGTGTATTTGGGAGGCGGCCTTGGTTGTGGTCGTCGATTCGACGGCGCAGATCAGTCGTGAAGCCCACGTATCGATGTCCGAAAGCGCCCTCGATCAAGTAGACATAATACATGGCGGGAACCATGCCTCCGCCGGAAGGCACAGACAAAGTTCGCTTAGACCTGAATCTAGGCGGCAAAGATTGGCCTTGCCCTGCGTGGCTCTCCGCGCCGGCGCTCAGGGTGCCCTCCTGCGCCAAGGCTTCGGAGGGCATGCTTCGCGGTCGCTACGCTCTGCGAAGCTCCCGGATTGAGCGATCGGAAGCTTGGCTGTGCCATGCGTAGCTCTAACCGCCGGCGATCAAGGTGCCCTCCTGCGCCAAGGCTTTGGAGGGCATGCTTCGCGGTCGCTACGCTCTGCGAAGCTCCTGAATCTCGGGGGCAAAGATTGGCCGTGCCATGCGTAGCTCTCCGCGCCGGCGTTCAGGGTGCCCTCCTGCGCCAAGGCTTCGGAGGGCATGCTTCGCGGTCGCTACGCTCTGCGAAGCATGGCGGAGAGGGGGGGATTCGAACCCCCGGTAGGTTTCCCTACGCCCGCTTTCCAAGCGGGTACTTTAAACCACTCAGCCACCTCTCCGTGACCGTGCAAGGGGTCGAGTTAAGTTAAATCGGCCGGGATCGGTCAACGGCAAATCCCTTCCTGAAAATTTCTCCCGAAAACCGCGGAAAGCGCCTTGCGTGGAGGGGGTGGGGTGGTAGGTTGGGTCGATTTTTACACACACAATGGCCACCGCTAGTCCAGAAGTTGCCTACAACAGCAAAATCGAGGGGGACGTCACCGTCACCACGCTCGATTCCGCGATCAACTGGCTGCGGACGAACTCCATGTGGCCGATGCCCATGGGCCTGGCCTGCTGCGCCATCGAGCTCATGGCGACCGCCTCCAGCCGGTTCGATATCGCCCGGTTTGGCGCCGAGGTGATGCGCTTTTCCCCCCGCCAGTCGGACTGCATGATCGTGGCCGGCACCGTGACCTACAAGATGGCCCCGGTCGTTCGCCGCATCTATGACCAGATGGCCGCCCCGAAGTGGGTCATCGCCATGGGGGCCTGCGCCAGCTCGGGCGGCATGTACCGCAGCTACGCCACGCTCCAGGGGGTCGATCGCATCGTGCCGGTGGACGTATACGTCAGCGGCTGCCCGCCCCGCCCGGAAGCCTTGCTGGATGCCCTCATGAAGCTCCAAACCAAGGTCCGCCGCGAACCCGCGCTCAAGAAACAGTTCAGCGCCGCCTGACGCGATTCCCGCCGCGCATGAACACCGACGTCGACCTTTCGTCCGCCGTTAGCCAGCAATTTCCCTCGGCCACGCCGCGGCCGAGCGCCGACCACCCGGCCTTCAATATTCCGGCCGATCAGGCGGTGGCCTTGCTGGAATACCTCCGCAATGCCCGCGGCTATGATTTCCTGATGGATGTCACCGCAATCGACTGGACCGCTGAGGTTTCCCCGCGGTTCACCGTCGTCTGGCACCTCTACTCGAGCACAAAGCACACTTACGTCCGTGTCGCCGCCAGCTGTGGATCCGATGCCGAACCGGCGGTGCCGAGCGTCAGCCACCTCTGGCCCGGTGCCAATTGGCACGAGCGCGAGACCTACGACATGTTCGGCATCAAGTTCACCGGACACCCCGACCTGCGCCGCATCCTCATGTGGGAGGCGTACCCGTATTTCCCGCTCCGCAAGGAATTCCCGCTCGCGGGCCTGCCGACGGAAATGTCCGACGCCGACATCAACGCCGAGATCGGCGTGGGCGTGATTTCCGCGCCGATGGCCGGCGGCCCCTTCGTGGCCACGCCGGGTGAGCCGATGAGCGACGCCGAACCCCGCGCCAAGGACGAGGCTTGGAACGAAAAGCGCGAGAAACCCGAGTAACATGGCCACCGACTTTTCCTATCCTGACGCCGCCGCGAAGGCCGCGAACCTCCCGAAGGAGTTCGATCCCGAGAAAATGTCCCTGTCGATGGGGCCCTCGCATCCCTCGACGCACGGCGTGCTGCGCATCCAGTTCGAGTTGGATGGCGAAATCGTCAAGAAGGCCGACCCGATAGTCGGTTACCTGCACCGGGGTGATGAGAAGATTGCGGAGAACATGACGTACAACCAGTTCGTGCCGTACACGGACCGGTTGGACTACCTCGCGCCGCTCGCGAACAACGCGATTTATGCGCATGCCGTCGAGCAACTCGCCGGCCTGAAGATGCCGGATCGCGTGAACGCGATCCGGGTGATCACTTCCGAGATGGCGCGCGTGTCCGCCCACCTGATGGGCCTGGGCGCGTACGGCATCGATGTCGGCGCCTGGTCGGTGTTCATGTACTGCTTCGAGGAGCGCGAGAAGCTCTACACGCTGTTCGAGAAGCTCACCGGCGCGCGCTTCACCACGAGCTACAGCCGCATCGGCGGCGTTGCCCGCGACCTGCCCCCGGGCTGGCTCGAGGAGGTCGATGCGTTCTGCAAGCAATTTATCCCGATCCTCAACGAGATCCTCGGCCTGCTGTCGCGCAACAAGATCTTCCTTGATCGCACGGTCGACATCGGCGTGATCTCGAAGGCGGACGCGATTGCGTACGGCCTGAGCGGCCCGAACCTGCGCGGCTCCGGCGTGACGACCGACGCCCGCAAGGATCGTCCGTACTGGGGCTACGAGCAGTACAACTTCGACGTGCCCGTCGGCGCGAAGGGCGACTGCTACGACCGCTACCTGTGCCGCGGCGAGGAGATGAAGCAGTCGATCAGCATCATCCAGCAGTGCCTCGCGAAGTTCCCCTCGGGCGACTGGTACGCGAAGGATGCGCGCAAGATCTTCGCCCCGCCCAAGGACAAGGTGCTCACCTCGATGGAGGAGCTCATCAACAACTTCATGATCGTGACCGAGGGCCCGCAGATGCCGGCCGGCGAGGTGTATTTCGAGGGCGAGGCGCCCAAGGGGCTGCTCGGCTTCTACATCGTCAGCAAGGGCGGCGGCGTCCCGTACCGCATGAAGATCCGCAGCCCCTCGTTCTGCAACCTCTCCATCCTCCCGAAACTGTGCGTCGGCAATTTGGTGTCCGACGTCGTTTCCATCCTCGGCTCGCTCGACTTCGTGATGGGCGAGTGTGACCGCTAACTGAATTACGATTTCGGATTTACGACTTACGATTTCCAAACCACTCGCGCTCTCCGAAGACCTTTTCTTACGTACCTCGTAAACCGTAATTCGTAAATCACACCGTCTGCTCCCTGATCCCAGTCCGTGAATCTCAAGCCCGCCACCCTCAAGCAAATCGACGAGGTCATCACCCATTACCCGGTGAAGCGCAGCGCCACGTTGCCGCTGTTGCATCTCATCCAGGAGGATGTCGGCTGGATTTCCACGGAGGCGATCGAGTGGATCGCGGCCAAGCTCGAGCTGCAGCCGATCAACGTGTACGAGGTCGTGACCTTTTACCCGATGTTCCGGCAGAAGCCGATCGGGCGCCGCCACATCAAGGTCTGCCGCACGCTGTCCTGTGCGCTCACGGGCGGCTACAAGGTGTGCGACCAGTTCCAGAAGGAATTCGGCTGCCACACGGGCGAGGTGTCGGCCGACGGCGAGGTGACGATCGATTTCGTCGAGTGCCTGGCGAGCTGCGGCACCGGCCCGGTGGTGATGATTGACGACGACCTGCACGAGAAGGTCGACGCCGCCAAGGTGAAGGCCTTGAGCGACCAGATCCGCAAGGAGGCGGCCTCCAAGAAGTGAAGAAGGTTCGCATCCTGCAGGTTCCGCCGATCCGCTTTGGCATCGTCCTCGCGGTCATCAACGGCTTTGCCGGCATGATCCTGGCGCCGATCTTCCTCATCACGCTCGGCATCGCGTTCACGGCGACCGAAAGCGGGATTGTGCTGGTGCCGAAGGTGTTTCCGGCGGTGCCCTGGTTCCTGGCGGGCGGCCTGGCGTTCTTCACGCCGGTGATCAATGCCGTTGGCGGGTTCCTGGCCGGCGTGCTGATCGCGACCGTGTACAATTTCTCCGCCCGCTGGACCGGCGGCATCGAGTTCGTCGCCAACGACTGACGTTTCCTCTCACCCTTACTTTCACGCTCACTTCCCGCGATGCCCGCTCCGCAACAACGCCGCCTGATCTTCGCTCACATCGACGAGCCCGGCTACACCAATGACATCGCCTGCTACCTGAAGCATGGCGGTTATGAGGTCATGAAACGGGCGTTCCAGCGGAAGCCCGAGGAACTGATCGACGAGGTCAAGAAGTCCGGCCTGCGCGGCCGCGGCGGCGCGGGTTTTCCCTGCGGCGTGAAGTGGACGCTCGTCGACCGCAAGAGCGGCAAGCCGATCTACCTCATCGTCAACGCGGACGAGTCGGAGCCCGGCACCTTCAAGGATCGCTACATCATTCACCAGGATCCGCACCAGCTGATCGAGGGCACGATGATCTCCTGTTTCGCGAACAACGTGAAGCAGGCGTACATCTACATCCGCGGCGAGATGCCGCACGGCGCCCGCATCCTCGAGCAGGCGATCCAGGAGGCGCGCGACAAGAATTTCGTCGGCAAGAACATCCTCGGGACCAACTACAGCTGCGACATCTTCGTGCACCGCGGCGCGGGCGCCTACATCTGCGGCGAGGAAACCGGCCTGATCGAGTCGCTCGAGGGCAAGCGCGCCAACCCCCGCATCAAGCCCCCGTATTTCCCGGCCGTGCTTGGGCTCTACCAGTGCCCGACGATCGTGAACAACGTCGAGACGCTCTGCCACGTGAAGCACATCGCCGACTTTGGCGGCGAGGCCTACACGAAGATCGGCACGCCGAACAACACCGGCACGCGCATCTTCTGCGTCTCGGGCCACGTGCAGAAGCCGGGCTATTACGAGTTCGAGGCCGGCAAGATCACGATGGGCCAGCTGCTGAACGACGTCTGCGGCGGCCCGCTCCCCGGCCGCAAGTTCAAGGCCGTCATCCCCGGCGGTTCGTCCGCGAAGATCATGCGCTTTGGCGAACGCTACAAGGGCAAGCGCAAGGTCGGCGCGGACCTGGTCGACTATGACTGGGGCGTCGAGGACGTCCCGATGGACTTCGATTCGCTCGCCATGATCGGCACGATGGGCGGCTCCGGCGGCGTCATCGTGATGGACGACTCGGTCAACATGGTCGAGGCGCTCGCCAACATCAACGCGTTCTACTCCCACGAGAGCTGCGGCCAGTGCACGCCGTGCCGCGAGGGCTCGCTGTGGATGAAGAAGATCACCACGCGCATGGTGCACGGCGAGGCCCGCGAGGCCGACGCCGCGCTGCTCAAGGGCGTGGCCGACCAGATTCCCGGCCGCACGATCTGCGCCTTCGGCGAGGCGTGCTCGTGGCCCACGCAGAGCTTCATCGCGAAGTTCGGCGACGAATTCAAAAACTACCACCAGGACAAGAAGGCCCCCAAACCGGCCGAAGCCCTGCCGCTGATCTGATGAAAACCACAGAACACACGGAACACACAGAAAGGGAAATTCGGGGGATCGGACCTTCCGTGTATTCTGTGTATTCCGTGGTTAATTGATTTCTGAAATGATCGCTCCGCCCAAACCCGACCTCGTGACCGTCAACATCGACGGCAAGGACATCGCCGTGCCCAAGGGCACGAACGTGATCGAGGCCGCCCGGCTGCTCGGGATCGAGATCCCGCACTACTGCTACCACCCGAAGCTGACCGTCGCGGGCAACTGCCGCATGTGCCTCATCGAAATGGGCATGCCGGCCGTCGATCCCGCCACCAAGGCGCCGATCATGGACCCGGCCACGGGCAAGCAGAAGGTGAACTGGATTCCGCGCCCGCAGATCGGCTGCGCGACGAACGCCGCGCCCGGCCTGCATGTGAGGACGAACTCGCCGATGGCCCGCGAGGCGCGCGAGGGCGTGACCGAGTTCCTCCTGATCAATCACCCGCTCGACTGCCCGATCTGCGACCAGGCCGGCGAGTGCAAGCTGCAGGAACACTCCACGGCCTACGGCCGCGGTTACTCGCGCTTCGTCGAGCAGAAGAACGTGAAGCCGAAGCGCACCCAGCTCGGGCCGCGCGTGACGCTCGATGACGAGCGCTGCATCCTCTGCTCGCGCTGCATCCGCTTCAGCAAGGAGGTCGCGAAGGACGACGTGCTGGGCTTCGTCGACCGCGGCAGCTACAGCACCCTGACGTGCTACCCGGGCAAGCAGCTCGCGAACAATTACTCGCTCAACACGGTGGACATCTGCCCGGTCGGCGCGCTCACGAGCACCGACTTCCGGTTCAAGATGCGCGTGTGGTTCCTCAAGCAGACGCCGAGCATCGACACCGAGTCGTCCGTCGGCGCGAACACCGAGGTATGGAGCCGCGAGGGCATCATCTATCGCATCACCCCGCGCCAGAACGACGGCGTGAACGACGTGTGGATGACCGACTCCGGCCGCATGCTGTACAAGCAGGTTCGCGCCGAGAATCGCCTGGTCGCCCCCGCGATCAATGGTGCCGCCACCGCCCCGGAAATGGCGCTCAAGGCCGCGACCGACCTGCTCAATGTCGGCGGCGTTGCGATCGTCGGTTCCGGCCGCAGCTCCGTGGAGGAACAGTTCCTCACGAAGAAGCTCGCCGAGGCGCTCAAGGTTTCCGCGGTGCTCGTCAGCCGGGTGGGGCCGGGCGACAAGCTCCTCCTCTCCGCCGACCGCAATCCGAACGTCCGCGGCGCGCTCGTCACCGGCCTCATCACCGCGCTGCCGGCGCAGCAACTCTCGGGCCTCGCGGCGGACGTCGACGCCGGCAAGGTGAAGACGATTGTCTCCGTCGGCGAGGATCTCACCGCCGCCGGCCTCACCGCGGCGCAGCTCGCGAAGGTTTCCGTGATTTATCTCGGCACGCACCGGAATGCCACGAGCGATGCCGCCAAGATCGTCATTCCGACGCTCACCGTTTTCGAAAAGGCCGGCACGTTCGTGAACCAGCAGTTCCGCCTGCAGAAGTTCGCGAAGGCCGTCCCCGGCCCCGCCGGCGTGGCCGACGATCTCAGCACGCTCGCGAAGCTCGTCGGTGCGATCACCCGCGCGACGGTGCCCTCGGATCTCGGTGTGCTCTGGTCTGTCATCGCCGCCGAGGTGAAGCCGCTCGCGCTGGCCACCTACGCGAATGTCCCCGCCACCGGCCTGTTGCTCGACGGCACGCCGTGGGCCGCGCTGCCCTTCGTCGAGGGCGAGACCCTGCACTACAAACCGGCCGTCGCGGCCGCCACTGCGTGATCATGTCCATCGAGTTTCCATCTCGCCGGTATAACCTCGTTGCCACAGGCCTCCGTGCCTGTGGTCGGCAGGCAGGGACGCCTGCCGCTACTCCGGAGGTCACCTCATGACCGCCGTGATCGAACTCTGGAATGGCCTCCACCCGCTGGTGCAGGCGGTCATCAAGGGCCTCGCCGTCATCGGCGTGATGTTCCCCTTCGGCGGCGCGTGCTCGCTGATCGAGCGCAAGGTTTCCGCCTGGATGCAGGGCCGCCCGGGCCCGAACCGCGCGATCCCGTTCTGGGCGGCCTGGCTGCCGGTGATCGGCCCGTTCCTGCAGCGGCTCGGCGTGTTCCACCTCATGGCCGACGGCGGCAAGATGTTCTTCAAGGAGGACCCGGTCCCGGGTCACGTGAACAAGCTGTATTTCTACCTCGCGCCGGTGGTGGCGATGATCCCTGCGCTGACGACGGTGACCGTGGTGCCGTTTGGCATGTACCTCGACGAAGCCGGCCGCGCGCTGCCGCTCGTGCTCGCCAACCTCGACGTCGGCATCCTCGCGGTCTTCGCGGTTTCCTCGCTCGGTGTTTATTCTCTGATCCTCGCCGGCTGGGCTTCCAATTCGAAGTATCCGTTCCTCGGCGGCGTGCGCGCGTCGGCGCAGCTGATTTCTTATGAGCTCTCGATGACCCTCGCGGTGCTGCCGGTTTTCCTGGCGGTCAACGCCCCGGGTGGCAGCGGCACGCTCAGCCTGTTCCAGGTGGTGCAGTTCCAAAGCGGCACCTGGCAGGGCTTCACCTTGCAGAGCCTGCACGGGCTCTGGTTCATCATCACGATGCCCGTTGCGGCGATTGTTTTCATGGTCGCGCTCTTCGCCGAGACGAACCGCCTGCCCTTCGACATGGCGGAAGGCGAGGCCGACCTCGTGGGCGGCTTCCACACGGAATACGGCTCGCTCAAGTGGGGCCTGTTTTTCGTCGCCGAGTATTCGCACATGTTGATCGGCTCCGGCGTCTTCACCCTGCTGTTCCTCGGCGGCTGGAACCCGCTGCCCTTCGTGCCCCTCACGAGCGTGATCGGCTGGCTCGGCACGCACGCCTCGCCGGTGTTCCTCAACCCGATCGTCATGGGTCTCATCTCCATCGGCATTTTCATGGGCAAGGCGGTGTTCCTGATCTTCGTGTTCATGTGGGTGCGCTGGACGGTGCCGCGCTTCCGTTATGACCAGGTGATGAAGCTCGGCTGGCAGAAGCTGCTGCCCCTCGCGATCGGCAACCTCCTCGTCTACGCGCTCGCGATCGCGTGGATCCAAACCCGGAGCTAAGACTTCCATGGCTTACGTCGTCGAACGCAAACCCCTCACGCTCTCGGAGCGCTTCTACCTTCCGCAGATTTTTGCGGGCATGAAGGTCACGCTGAAGCACCTCTTCGCGCCGAACGTGACGATGGAGTATCCCGAGGTTCGTCCGCCCATCCCGCCGGGTTACCGCGGCGTGCCGACGCTCGTGAAGGATCCGCATGGCCGGGAGAAGTGCGTGTCGTGCCAGCTTTGCGAGTTCGTCTGCCCGCCCAAGGCCATCCGCATCACCCCGGGCGAGATTCCCGCCGACCAGGCGAATCGCGCCCACGTGGAGAAGGCGCCGCAGGCGTTCGACATCGACATGCTGCGCTGCATTTACTGCGGCCTGTGCCAGGAGGTTTGCCCGGAGGAGGCGATCTTCCTGCAGAACCAGTTTTCCATGACCGGCTACACCCGCGCCGAGATGGTCAACGACAAGGCCAAACTCTACGAGCTCGGCGGCACCTTGCCCGACCAGCATTTCAAGTGGGACAAAAAGAAGGCCGCCGCGGAACACGGCAACGCACACTGATGAAAAACAGCAGCGAGAATCGCGAAGCGGGCATCGGGCATCACGAATGCGTGGAGCTCGGCTTGTCTGACGTTCCCGCTCCTCGCTCCTCGCTTCCCACTTCTTTCTGAGATGTCCGACACTCTGTTCCTCATTCTTTCCGTCCTGACCGTCGTCACGTCGCTGCTCGTCGTCGTGAACAAGAACGCGGTCAACGCCGCGATGTTCCTGTTGCTGTCGCTCGTCGGCATGGCCGGGCTGTTCGTCCTGCTCGACGCGCCGCTGCTGGCCTTCGTGCTGCTCCTGGTCTACGCAGGCGCGGTCGTGGCGCTGTTCCTCTTCATCATCATGCTGCTCGACACGACCCCGGGCACGCAGAAGCCGTTCGGCAAGCTGACGGTTGCGGCGTCGCTGATTGGCGGCGCGCTGCTGGCGCTCGGCATCTGGTCGCTTCGCGAACGCGCGGTCCTGCCGGCGGGCAACGCCGGGGCGGCCCCGACGATGAAAAATTACGCCGAGCAGCTTTTCACGACCTACCTGCTGCCGGTCCAGGTCGTCGGTTTTCTCCTGCTCATCGCCATGCTGGGCGTGATCGTGCTCAGCAAAAAATACACGGAGACGGAGGACGCCAAATGACGCCGTTACTTGCTGCAATGGTCACTTCCATCAGTGAACCCGCTTCCGGTTATGGCCTCTCCGCCTACCTGCTCGTCAGCGCGCTGCTCTTTGCGATCGGCTTCTTCGGCGTGCTGCTCCGGAAGAACACGCTCGTGATCTACATGTGCCTCGAGCTGATGCTGCTGGCGTCGACGCTCGCGCTGGTCGCGTTCTCCAAGTTCAACGGGACGCTCGACGGCAACGTGTTCGTTTTCTTCATCCTGACGATCGCCGCGGCCGAGGTCGCCGTCGGTCTCGCCATCATCGTCGCGCTCTTCCGTCAGCGTCACACCGTGTCGGTGGATGAGTTGAACCACTTGAAGCACTGACATGCATTCGATGCTTAATCACGCCCTTCTGATGCTCCTCCTGCCGCTGGCTTCGGCGGCGGTGATCGCGCTGTTCCTGCGCCGGCTCGGGGCCCTCGCGTCCTATGTCTCCACCGCGACCGCCGCGGCGCTGGCCGCAATCTCGATCATCCTGCTGCTCCATGGCGAGCGCTTCGAGCGGTCGTGGGAATGGCTGCGCTTCGGCACGTTCGCGGTTTCGATCGGCATCAAGTACAACGACCTGGCCGCGCTGATGCTGTTCATCGTCGGTTTCGTCGGCTTCCTGATCCACCTGTTTTCGCTCGGATACATGCATGATGACCAGGCCCGCGCGCGGTTCTTCGGCGGCCTGTCGATCTTCATGTTCTCGATGATCGGCATCGTGCTCGCCGACAACCTGTTCATGATTTTCATTTTCTGGGAGCTGGTCGGTTTCAGCTCCTGGCTGCTGATCAACCACTACCATGAGAAGCAGTCCGCGGCGGACGCCTCGAAGAAGGCCTTCATCGTCAACCGCGTGGGCGACTTCGGTTTCCTGCTCGGCATCATCATGTGCTACTGGCTGAACGGCACGGTCAATTTCTCCGAGCTCGAGAAGCTCCACGGCGCCGGCGGCTTGGTGTTCAGCACCGCGATCCCGCTGCTGCTCTTCTGCGGCGCGATGGGCAAGTCGGCGCAGATGCCCCTGCAGGTGTGGCTCCCGGACGCGATGGAAGGCCCGACGCCGGTCTCCGCGCTCATCCACGCGGCCACGATGGTGGCGGCCGGCATCTACATGCTCTGCCGCATCAACGTGCTGATGGTCCCGCAGGCGCTCGAGGTCATCATGTGGATCGGCACCATCACCGCGGTTTACGCCGCGCTGTGTGCAATCGTCCAACGCGACATCAAGAAGGTGCTGGCTTACTCCACGCTCTCGCAGCTGGGCTACATGGTGGCCGCGTTTGGGTTGGGCTCGCTCGTCACGAAACATGAAATGGGTGGCGCCGTGCACGAGGTCGTGCTGGCCGCCGGCGTCGGCGCCGCGATGTTCCACCTGACGACGCACGCCTTTTTCAAGGCCCTGATGTTCCTCGGTTCCGGTTCCGTGATTCACGGGTGCCACCACGAGCAGGACATCTTCAAGATGGGCGGGCTCGCGAAGAAGATGCCGGTCACCTTCATCACCTTCACGATCGGTGTGCTCGCCATCATCGGCATGCCGGCGTTCGCGGGTTTCTTCTCGAAGGATGCGATCTTGTATCTCGCGATGACGAAAAACACCGCGGTATTTGCGATCCTCGCGTTCACCGCCGTGCTCACGTCGTTCTACATGGTTCGCCTGTGGAAGATCACTTTCCTCGGTGCGCCGCGCAGCGAGGCGGCGGGCCATGCGCACGAGAGCGGCATCGTCATGACGCTGCCCTTGATTTTGCTCGCTGCGCTCTCGATCTTTGGCGGCACCTGGTTCTTCGGGCTCGGGGCCTACCACAAGCTCGCCGGTGAGCTGGCCGAGCTGATTCCCGAAGCCCATGGCGGCGCCCACACCACGATCCTGTTGGTTTCGCTGGCGGTGATGACTGTCGGCGCCGGCTCCGCGCTGCTCTTCTACAAGTCCGCCGCCACCGACACGCTGGAGGAAAAGTCCCGCGCGCTCTACGCCGGCCTCACCGCGCTCAAGGAATCCTTCGACAAGGCCTACAATTACTACGTGGCGAAGATCCAGCAGCGCTTCGCAATGGTGCTGAACTTCCTCGAGCAGATCGTGCTCGCCGGCGCCATCATCCGCGGCCTCGCGGGCTTTGTCGGCCTGGTGGGCTACGGCGCCCGCGCGCTCTACACCGGCAGCCTGCACACCTACGTCTTCTGGTTCCTCGCCGGCGCCGCCCTGCTGTGGGCCTACGCCGCCGGAGTTTTTTAAAGAAATGAATTCGTCGCACATGCCTTCGCAGGTGGAACCCGGCCTCCGGACGGGTTGCTTGCCTGTGGGCGTCCTGAAAACGCGTCCGGAGGCCGCGTTCCACCTCAATTTCCTGTGATCCTGTCCAACGCCCAACTTCTGCAGCTCGCCATCGCCACGCCGCTCGTGGCCGCGATCGTCATCGCGTGCGGGCTGCCCAAGCGTTTTTCCACCAAGCTCGCCGCGGTCGCCTTCACGGTGCCGGTGCTGCTGGCTTTGTGGCTCTGGTCCCAGTTCCCGGCGGAGGGCGCCCAGAATTACCAGTTCCTGAGCACGACCTTCACCGGTCTGCAGGGTTTCGGCATCACGCTGAAGCTGGGCCTGAACGGCATTGCGCTGCCAATGTTCCTGCTGGCGGCGATCGTCGGCCTGGCGGCGGGGCTGTACGCCCTGCGCTCGGGCGCCGAGCGCCTGAAGCTCTACCTGGTGCTGCTGCTCATCATGCACGGCGGCCTGCTGGGCGTGTTCGCGTCGGTCGACATCTTCTTCTTCTACTTCTTCCACGAACTGGCGCTGATCCCGACGTTCGTGATGATCGGCATCTGGGGCGGCCGCGATCGCAACTACGCGGCGATGAAGCTCACGATCTACCTCACCGCCGGCGCGATGCTGTCGCTGCTCGGCCTGATCGCGCTGTATCTCAAGAGCGGGGCGAACTCCTTTGACCTCATCGAGCTCAAGGACGCCGTCGCCGCGCAGGCCATCCACGGCTCGACGCAAAACATCATCGGCGCGCTGCTCCTGCTCGGCTTCGGCACGCTGGTGTCGCTCTGGCCGCTCCACACATGGGCCCCGTTGGGTTACGGCGCCGCGCCGAGTTCGGCGGCGATGCTGCACGCGGGCGTCCTCAAGAAGTTCGGTCTCTACGGCCTCGTCCAAATCGCCATCCCGCTGCTGCCGCTCGGCCTGCAGCATTGGGTCTGGAAACTCGCCCTGTTGGCGGCGATCGGCAACGTGCTCATCGTCGGCTTCGTCACGATGGCCCAGCGCGACCTGAAGCAGATGCTCGGTTACAGCTCGGTCATGCACATGGGCTACTGCTTCCTCGGCATCGCGGCCCTGTCGACGATTGGCACCGGCGGCGTCGTCATGCTGATGGTCGCCCACGGCCTGTCGGTCGCGCTGCTGTTCCTCCTCGCCACCAGCATCCATCACCGCACCCACACGTTCGACCTCGCGGAAATGGGCGGGCTTGCGCAGAAGACACCCGTCCTCGCGGCGTTCTTCGTCGCGGCCACCATGGCGGGCATCGGTCTCCCGGGTTTTGCGAACTTCTGGGGCGAGCTCACGATCTTCGTCGCCCTGTGGAAGTTCTCGCCCGCGCTGACCGCCGTCGCGATCGCCGGCGTGGTCATCTCGGCGATCTACGGCCTCCGCGCCGCCGCCCGCGTGTTCTTTGGATCGCCGAGCGAACCGCTCCAGCGCGTGATGGCGCAGCACCCGCCGGCGGACCTCGACTGGCGCGAAAAACTGCCCGCGCTCATACTGATCGCGGCGCTGCTCTTCTTCGGTTTCTACCCGAAGGCCATTTCCCTCCCGGTGGACCAGGCGCTCAGCGCGCCGGTTGCCGCCGCCACCGTGCCTGCCTCGCCGACCCGCTAACCTGCCGCCATGACCACGGAATTACTGCAAACGGTCGCCGATTCGAACCAGTGGTGGGCCCTCGGGCCGGAAATCACCGTCGCCACCGGCGCGCTCGCCCTGCTCGTGCTCGAGATCCTCGTCCCGAAAAAGGACCTGCGTTTCGTGCCGCCGATGGCGGTGCTGACGTTGCTCATGACGCTCGGCATGGTTGGCCTGCACTTCAACCAGATCTGGGAAGGCGAGGACCTCTTCGGCGGGCTCGTCCGCCTGAGCACGCCGGGCCAGATCGCCCGCATCTTCTTCCTGCTGTCCTCGCTGCTCGTGTGTTTCCTGGCGTCGGTCTGCCTCCCGCGCGCCAAGGCGCCGCGCGTGGAGTTCTATCACATCGTGCTCGTCGTCACGGCGGCCCTGATGCTGCTCGCGCAGAGCAATCATTTCGTGATGTTCTTCGTGGCGCTGGAGACGGTGACAATCGGGTTCTACATCCTCGTCAGTTACTACCGTGAGCAGTCGCTTTCGCTCGAGGCCGGCCTGAAGTACCTGGTGCAGGGCGCGCTGAGTTCCGCAATCCTCCTCTTCGGCATCGTGCTGTTGTACGGCGCGGTCGGCCGCGTCGAGATGGGCGGCATCGTCCACACGGGCTTCGAATACGACACCGTCCGCGCATTCCTGCAGGACAATCCGAACAACTTCCTCGCGGTGGCCGGCGCGCTGCTCGTGCTGGGCGGCGTGGCGTTTAAGATCGGCGCGTTTCCGTTCCAGATTTGGATTCCCGATGTTTACCAGGGGGCGCCCACGCCGACCGCGGCGTTCCTGGCGGTGTCCTCCAAGGCCGCGGGTTTCGCGGTGCTGCTGGTGTTGGTAAACCACGTGTTTGCCCCGCTCTCCGCGGTGCTGGTGCCGGTCCTTTCGCTGCTGGCGGCGGCCACGATCCTGTTTGGCAACTTGTCCGCGCTGACGCAGCGCAACACGAAGCGCCTGATGGGCCTTTCCGGTGTGTCGCACGCGGGGTACCTGCTCATGGGGGTGATCGCTTCGCTGACCGTGCCGTGGGCCGGCGGTGCCGTTTGGTTCTATCTCTTCACCTACATGCTGGCGTCGATGGCCGTGTTTGGCGTGATGGCCTATGTGTCCGGTCCGGATGAGGCGAACAACGAGCTCGACCACTACGACCGCCTGACGCGCCAGAGCCCGTTCCTGAGCACCGCGCTGGCGCTCGGCCTCGGCTCGCTCGCGGGTATTCCGCCGCTGGCCGGGTTCATGGGCAAGCTCCTGATCTTTGTGGCCGCCTTCCATGCCCACCTGTACGGGCTCCTGATTGTCGCCATCATCGGCGTCGTGATCTCGATCTATTACTATTTCGGTTGGATCCGGGCTGCGTTCTTCGAGTCCCCGGCTGGCTCCGGTGCGACCCCGCGCGCGGCCGTGACGGCCCCGGCCGTGGTTGGCATCGCGACACTGGCGTTCCTCGGCATCGCCACGGTGCTGCTCGGATTCTACCAGCAGCCGCTGACCAGCTGGTTGCTGCCGTAAGTAACAGAGGCTACGGCGGGCAGGGCGGAGTCATCGCCCTACCGGAGGAATTCGTCGACCGCGGTGGCAAATTCGACCAGGTAGTCGTCGCCCTTGGGGTGATGCGTCATCGCCGCGATCAGGTAGTGACGCCCCCCGCCGCTGACGATGGCGGTGTCGAGAAACCAATTCTCCCACCATCCGGCCTTGCGCAGGATCTGCACGTCGCGCCCGGCGAGGCCCTGCACAAACTTGTCCTGGATGTGTTCGATGTCCGGTGAGGCGAAAATGCCCTTCATCGTCGCCGATGCCTCCGGCGAAACCAGGCGGCCCTGTTCGAGCAGCAGATAATAGCGCAGCAGCTGCCGGACGGTCGCGGCATGCGAGTGGTTGCCAAGCGGATCGCCGTAACGCTCGACGTTCTTGCTGTAGTGTTTGCCCACCCAAAGGCCGCCGCCGTGGGCGCGGTCGTACAGGCCGTACCCGTTGAGCACTTCCTGGATGTTTTTCAGGCCGAGCAGCTGGGAATATTTGGCCGCCATGGCGTTGTCCGACACCTTGATCATCAAGCCGAGTTCGTGGCGGACTGTAGGATCGAGATTCGTGGCGGCCTCGGGGTGCAGTTGGAACCACGCGAGCAGGATGCCGATTTTCGGCACGCTGGCGGCGTAGTCGATGCGGTCCGGACGCACCAAGGCGAGGCGGAGGGTATTCAGGTCGAGCACGCCCACCGAGGTCTGATTGGGTTCCATGCCGTACTTCGTGCGCAGGCGGGCATCGAGGTCCTCGAGTTTGGCCTGCAGGCCCGCGTCGACCGGCGAATCGAAGCCCAGGGTGTAGCGGGTGAGGGAAGAGGGCATGGCGGGCGTCCCGGTTTCAGCCGCGGCAACCGCGCCGGCTAGCGCCAGGCCGAGAAGCATCGCAGGGAAGTGGCGGGGTGGGGTGATGCTGCACGATGCGATTGGGGACCGTTGGCTGCCAAGCTCGTTTGCGCTGAATTGAGGTGGAACGCGGCCTCCGGACGCGTTTGCAGGATGCGCGCATGCTCCGCGCTCTTTGCGTTTTCCTGCGGCCAATGAGCCCGGGATCTCAATTTTGCGGCCAAGTCCGGTTTATTTCCTTCGCACCGGGCGGTGAATCGTTTTCGCTGGGCCACGCATGAAGGTTACCGGACTCGCCCTAGTGCCGCCGCCCGCGGCCGCCGACCTGCCCAAGGTCACCCCTGAACTGCTCGCCTCCGTGCTCGCCCGCTATTCGCGGAGCAACCAGGGCATCCATGCCATCCTCGAGAAGGTGGACCTGGCGAATCCGGACGCGTCGATCGACCGCATCCTGAATTTCGTCGACTACGGCCACGCCTCGATCGGCGGGCTCACGGGCGGGCTCGCGATCGCGATCGACGACGTCTCGATGTGGCTCGCGTACAAAATATTTGAGATCGCGCAGATGGCCGATGGCCAGGAATCGAGCACGCGCTACATCACGATGGCCGCGACCAACCTGCCGACCGCGGAGGAACTCGGCATCCCGGCAGACCTCGCGCCGCGTTGGACGGCAGTGATGGCGAAGGCCTTTGCCGCCTACAACGCCGAGTACGCGCGCCTCGACCAGGCAGCGCTCGCCAATTCCGGGCTCGTGCGCCTGCCCAAGGACGCGAAGCCGGCGGTGGTGACGCGCCTGCGGAAAAACTACGCGCTCGATCGCGCGCGTTATTTCATCCCGCTCGCCACGCGCACCAACCTTGGCCTGGTGCAAAGCTCGCGCATGTGGGCGGCGACGCTCAAGCACCTCGATTCGCTCGGCATGCCGGAAGCGACGGCCGCTGCGAAACTCATCCGCGACGAGTTGCTGAAGCAGTCCCCGCGGTTGATGCGCCACAGTTTCGCCGAGAAGTCCTTTCAGGCCCAAGTGCAGCAGGAACTCGCGGACAGCGTGGCGCTCGGGCTGGCCCGGCTGTCGACCCGGCCGCTCAAGGATGAGGTTTGGGTTAAGATCGACCGCGAGACGCCGCCGTGGCTGCAGGAGACGCAGCCGGTGGCCGAGGCGTTGAAGCACCGCGCGAACCGTTACGGTTACCAGGGCAAGGCCACGCGCCGCATGCGGGTGAGTTTTGCCTGGAACAACATGGCCATCGCCGAGCTCCGCGACCTCAACCGTCACCGCACCGGCCATCGCTACACGCCCCTGATCCAGGCCGGTTTTTACCTGCCGCCGGAAATCCCGCACGCGCCCCACCAGGCCCTGCTCGACGAGCAGGCGGCCCTGACCAAGGAGCTGATGACCCGCGGTTCCGCCGCGTACGTGTATTCATTGCTGCTGGGGGCCCAGACCCCCTTCGAGCACACGACCCAGGCGGACAAGTTCATTTACGAGGCTGAGCTGCGCACCGGCATGGGCGCCCATTTCCGCTATGCGGAGCACTTGGGGGCGGCGCTCCGGGAGTTTTCCCGGCAGGTTCCAGAGGCCAAAGACTGGGTGGTCGAGGGAACCGCCGAGCCAGAATAGGCTTGCTGCAAATTTGGCCTCCGCGAACATCTGGACCGCACGCAGTTTATGTTCCGCCGAGCGCCAACACGTGTCCTTTTACCCCTAGTCGGCGCCCTGACGGTCCCTTCGGCGCCGTCGCTGAGCGGAGGTGTCCGGTGAGTGGTAAAAACGGCCGGTTTCGGTTGCTGCAGTTCAACATGCAGTTCGGCCAGCCCTGGGATGACGCCTATCCCGACCACGCGCCCATCGACCTGGACAAGACGATCACGGAAATCCGCTCCCACGACGCCGACCTTATCATGCTGCAGGAGGTCGAGCATGCCCTGCCCAACGGGCAACAGGCCAACCCGCCGCCGCACTACACCCGCCTCAAGGCGGAGTTTTCCGATTACGACAGTTATTTTTGCTACCCGAAACCCGATCCGCGCGAGCTGCCGTTCGGCATCGGGCTGGCGATTTTCTCCCGCACGCCGCTGCGCGAGCACATCTGCGTAAACCTGCCGTCCCCGCCGGTGGAGTTCGATTTCTTTGGCGAAAAGAAGACGCCGACCGACCGGCTGCTGCTCGGTGCGACCACGACGATCCACGGGCGCGACGTCCGCCTCTTCAACACGCACCTGCTGGCGTTCTTCATGTTGAAGTCCAGCAGCGAGGTCCACCTGGACCAGCGCAAGCTTGTCGAGGAACAGCTGCGCAAGACCAGCGGCATTCCGGCGCTGCTGACGGGCGATTTCAACGTCAGCAAGCACCAGTCGCTCATCCAGCAGTTTGCCGACGCGGGTTACAAGACCGTGCAGTCGACGGAGATCACGTGGCGCCGCCGGCCCTACGTGCTCGATCACATTTTCTACAACGACTTCCTGCGGCCCACGGATTGGAAGGTTCGGCCCACGCCGTCCTCCGACCACCACACGCTGACCGCGGATTTCGAGTTCGCGAAGTAGGCGTGGAGGCGGGGTGCCCTCACCCCGCAAATCTCGGACGAGCGGGGTGAGGGCACCCCGCCTCCATCATTTCTTCCGCCGGACGCGTTCCTTCTCGTCCTCGCGTTCTTCCTCGATGCGCGCCTTCTCGCTGGCGATCTGCTTCCGCACCTTTTCGGCCTCTTCGAGATTCTGGTCGGCCAGGGCGGCGTTGAGCTGCTGCTTCAGGAAGATCTCCCGCTCGGCGAGCTTGCCCTGGTACACGCGGTCAATCTCGGCCAGGCGGGCCTTTTGTTCGGCATTCAACGGGGCGGCGGACGGGTCCGACTTGGCAAGGCGTTCCATCGCGAGTTCGTAGGCGCTTTTCATGGTCGAGGAAGTTACCCGGGAATACAGCGAACACACGGAAAATGTCCAATCGATCGGCGGGCGGCCAAGCTCATGCAAACGTGACGCCAAAGATCACCAGCAGGGCCAGCACGACCGCCGGCGGCCAGAAACCACCGAACCGCGGCGACCACCGGACGCCCGCGCCCGCGAGAAACACGGCGGTCATGAGCACCAGCGAGGCGGGGGCGAGCCAGTCCGCGCGAAAGCGGGCCGGAAACCACATGGCGGGAATCGCCGTGCCGAAGCGAAGCAGGAGGTCCATGCCCTCGACCGTCAGCGCGGCGAGTAAGTTGGCCACCGCGCTCAGCGGTGCGAGCCCCAGCAGGCCCGCAAGCAGGGAAATGAAACCGGCGTAGATGACGCCCATCGACAGGGGAACGACCAACAGGTTCGCCAGCAGCGAGCCGGGCGAGAAGATCCCGAAGTAACCAATGCCGGACGGCGTGCTGGCGAGAAAAGCGGTCCAACCGGCGGCAACGGCGCCCAGGATATGTCGGCCAAGCCACGCCACCTTGTGGTGATACCACCGCCAGTCTCCCCGCGGCTTCAATGCGAACGGCTGCCACGCGGCAACGGCTTGGTCCGCGAGGGGACGTCCCATCACGAGGAGGGCCGTGACCACCGAGTACGACATTTGAAAGCCGGTGCTGAAGAGTTGCATCGGATCCAGCAGGAGCGTCAGGCAGGCGGCGGCCGCCAGGCCCGCGAGCGCGTTCCCGGGCAGGCGTGTCGATTGCGCAATCGTGACCGCCGCGATCATGAGGAACGAGCGCATCGCCGGCGCACTGCCACCCGTGACCTCCACATACAACCACAGCACCGGCAACCCGAGCAGCTTGAGCCAGAGCCGCGGAATGCGCACCCAGGTCCCCGCGATGTAAATGGCCATGGCAATGACCCCTACATGCAGCCCGCTGATGGAAAACACGTGGAAGGTGCCGCTGCGCATGTAGGCGTTTTCCTGTTCGGGCGTGAGCGCCGCTTTGCCGCCGAGCAGCATTGCGACGTAGGTCGACGCGGTTTCGGGCCGGCTCGCCAATCCCTGCTTCAGGATGGCTTCGAGCCGTTGGTGAGCCCGCACGCAAAACAGGGCAAACGCACCAGGAGCGGCGATTTCCCGGGTGATGCGCGCACGCACGATGCGATGGCTGACGCCCAGGTTGGCCAGGTAGTCGTTGAAGTCGTCCGCGGCAGAACCCCGGGGCAACGGCTCCAACACCCCGCGGATCACGTAGCGGCCGGTGGGTTGAGGCGGAATGCTGATCCGGCGAATGACGGAGTAGTACACCAAGCGTCCCGCGATGTCGTCATTGCCCGCGCCGGCGGCAACGACCCTCCCCACGCCGCTCCACTGGCGTCCCGTCGGCGAGGTCGCGAACGTCTGGCGCACTTCAAAGGTCAGCGTGATTTCGCGTGGCGGACGTTCTGCCTCGTTGGGAACGTACGGATAGTGGTGCAGCAGCAGGACAAATCCGCCGAAGCCGGCGCTCAGGCAGACCGTCCCCGCCCAAGCGATGCCGGCCACGCGGCCGGGGCGGGCGGCGAGAACGACGGCGACGGCGCCGGCCAGCAGGGCGACAAGGGCAAGGGCTCGCAGGTCCGATGTCGGTACCGGCCAAATCCGCGCCGCAATGAACCCCGCGATCAACGGCCCAAGCAGCCACAGCAGGGGTGCGCGGAGATGCGAGGCGGGCGAAGGCATGAAACTCTGCGCCTTGGCCCGGCGGGGCAGCGAGGCGAGGGGAGCAAGATTGGGCCGCGCCTTCAAACTTGTTTCTGCCGAAACCCGGCACACGCTGTCGAAGCTCCCATGGCTCGTGCTGACGATTCTGGCTCCCTCTTCGGCGAGGACACCCTCGCGTCTCCGGCGCAATCGCCCGTTTCCGACGCGGCGCGGCGCGCGCGGCAGCCGCTGGCGGCGCGCATGCGGCCGCGGTCCCTGGCCGAAATCGTGGGCCAGGAGCACATCCTGAAGCCGGGCAACCTCCTGCCACAGCTCATCGCCAGCAATCGTTTCGGCAGCCTGCTGTTCTACGGGCCGCCCGGCTGCGGCAAAACGAGCATTGCGGAAGCAATCGCGCGCGAAACCCAAAGTCGTTTCGTGCGCGTGAACGCCGTCATGTCCAATGTCGCCGAGCTCCGCGAAATCCTCGCGGCCGCGCGCCGGCAGCCCGAGGCGGCGACGATTTTGTTCATCGACGAGCTGCACCGCTTCAACAAGTCGCAGCAGGATCTGCTGCTGCCGGACGTCGAGGAAGGCTCGGTGCGCCTGATCGGCGCGACGACCCACAATCCCGGTTTCTACGTCAACCCGCCGCTGCTCAGTCGCAGCCACTTGTTCCGGCTCGAGCCGCTCGGCACCGAGGCGGTCGCGGGGGTGTTGCGCCGGGCGCTGACGGACGTTGAGCGCGGCCTCGGCGCCCGCGGGCACACGGCGGCCGACAAGGTGCTGGCCGACCTGGCCGTGCTTTGTGACGGCGACCTGCGGCGCGCGCTGAACGCGCTCGAGGTCATCGCGCTGAGCCTGCCGGAAAAGGCCCCGATCGGGGAAAAGGAGCTCGAGGTGTTCGCCCGCGAGCGGCGCATCCGGTACGACGCGGACGAGGACGAGCACTACGACACGATTTCCGCGTTCATCAAAAGCTGTCGCGGCAGCGACCCCGACGCCGCGATGTACTGGCTCGCGAAGATGCTCGCCGGCGGCGAGGACCCGCGGTTCATCGCGCGGCGGCTCGTCATCCTCGCGAGCGAGGACGTCGGTCTCGCCGATCCGCAGGCGCTGCCGCTGACCGTCGCCGCGCACCACGCGTGCGATTTCATCGGGTTGCCCGAGGCCGAACTCACGCTGGCGCACGCGACCCTGTACATCGCGACCGCCCCGAAGAGCAACACGGCCACGCTGGCGCTCGGCGAGGCGCACCGGGTTTTAAAGGAGTCGCCCGTGCAGCCCGTACCGGTGCCGTTGCGCGACAAGGGCGGCCAAGCCAGCAAGCGCGCGGGACACGGGAAGGGGTACCTCTATGCGCACGATTACCCGGAGAACATATCCGGGCAGGCCTACCTGGAAAAGCCACTCACGATTTACACGCCCAAGCCCGTGGGCTGGGAGGCAAAGATCGCAGAGCGGCTCGCTCGTTGGGCGGACCTGCGAGCCAAAATGAGGCAGTCCGGGAAGTGAATTCCCTGCGAAACGATCGGCTGCCGGGCCTTCCCCGAGGCCGGGCTTGCACGGGCGGCGGGAGATTCTAGAGTAAGGGCATGAAATCCCTCGCTGCTGCCGCCTGCCTGTTGTTCGCCACCAGCCTGACGTTTGCGCAAACCGCGCCGGCCGCGAAACCGACGGATCCCCGCGCGCCCGACGCCAAGGCTCCCGCCGCCAACCCGACCACGCCGCCAGCGGCCCCGGGCAAGGCGACCCCGGCGAAAAAGACCGAGAAGAAGCCCGAGGAATTGCCCAAGATCCCCGGCACGGTGATCACCCGCCCGAACGGGACATTCCTCTCACTCGAGGTGGTCGGAGGCGTGTTCAAGCTCAGCTTCTACGACAAGAAACACAAACTGGCGGCGGTGGACGTCACCCGTGCCACGGCCCGCTGGCCGAATCCCCGGAGCCCGGGCGACAATCGGACGGTGCTGAATCCCAATGGCAAGGCGCTGGTGGGCCAAAAGCCGGTCGTTCCGCCCTTCAATTTCAACGTTTACCTCACCCTGCTCCAAGGGGAGGGGGACGAAGCGAAGGCCGTGGAGAATTACACGGTCGCCTTCAAGGGCTGAACGCAGGCGGGGCCGGCTGGTTGGCCGTAAGGGCGGCTCGGAACCAGCCCGGAGGCCGGATTTGACAGGCGCGACGGGAATGCAAAGCTGGCCCGCTCCCATGTCGGCCAGCACTCCGCCTTTCGACTCCATCGAGACCGCGATCCAGACGATCGCGGCCGGCGGCATGGTGGTCGTCACCGACGACGAGGGTCGTGAAAACGAAGGCGATGTCCTGATGGCCGCGGAAAAGGCCACGCCCGAAATGGTAAACATGATGATCCGGCACGCCCGCGGCCTGATCTGCGTGCCCATGACGGAACCGCAATTGAAGCGCCTTGGCATCAATCCGATGGTGCAACAGAACCGCGAGGCCCACCGCACGGCGTTCACGGTGTCCGTCGACGCCGCCGAGGGAATCACCACCGGCATCAGCGCATTCGACCGCGCCCGGACCATCTCGCTGCTCGCGAACCCGTCGACCAAGCCCGACGAACTCGTGCAGCCGGGGCACATCTTCCCGCTTTGTTCGCGGCCGGGCGGCGTGCTCGAGCGCGCCGGCCACACCGAGGCCGCCGTGGACCTGACCGCGCTCGCGGGCTTGAAACCGGCGGCGGTCATTTGCGAGGTGCTCAACGACGACGGCACGATGGCCCGGTTGCCGGAGCTGATCGTGTTCAAGGAGCGCCATAAGCTGCCGCTCGTGTCGATCGCCGCGCTGATCGAGTACCGCCACCGGCGCGAGCAGTTGGTGGAACGCGTGGCCGCGCGCCCGTTCGCGTCCGAATACGGCGAATTCCAACTCCACATTTTCCGGAGCAAGGTCGACGGCCGTCACCACCTCGCGTTCACCAAGGGCACGCTCGACGCGTCGCCCACGCTGGTGCGGGTGCACACCGAGAATCTGCTGAGCGACGTATTCCACGCGACCGGCATGGGCAGCCACCGTTCGCTGCTCGCATCGCTCGAGCGCGTCGCGAAGGCCGGCCACGGCGTCATCCTTTATATGGAGCAAACCGGCCGGATGCAGGAAGCCCTGCTCAACGCCAGCCAGCCGGCGGGCGCCGCGGCGGGTCCAGCCAACCTCCGCGACTACGGCACGGGCGCGCAGATCCTGACTGCGCTTGGCCTGAAGAAAATCCGCCTGTTGCAACATTCACCCCGTCGCGTCGTCGGCCTCGACGGTTATGGCCTGGAAATCGTGGAGCAGATCCCCGTATGAGCCTCGCCGCCCCGAAAGCCGTAAAGTTTGCGGGCGCCGGTCTGTCGGTCGGCATCGCCGCCGCGCGTTTCAACGAGGAACTCGTCAACGCGCTGCTCGATCGCGTGCTGGCGGGCCTCACCGCCGCCGGGGTCAAACGAAACCGCGTCACCATCGCCCGCGTGCCCGGTTCGCATGAGCTGCCGGTGGCCGCGCAATGGCTGGCGCGCGACCGCCGCCGCGATGTCATCATCGCGCTGGGCGTGCTCATTGGCGGGGACACCAATCACCACGAGATGGTCGGCCAGAGCGTCTCGCATGCCTTTCAACAGGTGGCCCTGGCCAGCGACCGGCCGGTCATCAACGGCGTGGTCGTCACCGACAACCTCCAGCAGGCCCGGGCCCGTTGCACCGGTCGCATCGACCGTGGCGGGGAGTTTGCGCGGGCGGCCCTGGAAATGGCCGCGCTCCGGCGCGCCTTGGCAAAAAAATCATGAGCAGCCAGTTCACCCAACGCCGTGAGTGCCGCGCCGCGGCCTTCCAGTATCTCTACGCTTGGAGCGTCAACCGGCCGACCAACCTCGCCGCGGACCTCGAGCAGTTCTTCACGCACCTCGAGAAACCGCGCGACCACTACGCCTTTGCCGAGGAGCTCATCCACGGCGCGCTCGAGCACGTCGACGAGATTGACGGCCACATCAAGTCGCTCGCGCACAACTGGGAGTTCGACCGCGTGGCCCGCATCGACCTCGCCATCCTCCGGCTCGCCATGTTCGAGATGCTGCATCGCAAGGACATCCCGCCGGTCGTCTCGATCAACGAGGCGATTGACCTGAGCAAGCAGTACTCCAGCGCGGACGCGAAACGCTTCATCAACGGCATCCTCGACCGCATGAAGGACAAGCTCGGCCGCGACTCGCGCAAGCCGGCGACGGAATAATTCACGATTTCGGAATTACGATTTACGTCGGAGAAATCCGCCGGCCGCGAAGTCAGATGATTCGTAATTCGTAAATCCCCCTTCGTACTTCGACGCGTGTTTTCCCTTTTCAAAAAATTCAAGGACGGCCTGACGAAGACCGTCGCGGCCATTGCCGCCAAGACGCACGGCCTGTTTGGCGGTCGCAAGATCGATGCGGCGTCCCTCGAGGAGTTGGAGGAGGCGCTGTACACCGCGGACTTTGGCGTCGAGACGACCACCGAGATCCTCGAGGAGATCAAGACCGCCTACCGCAAGGATCCCGAACTCAAGGGCCAGCAGGCCGCCGCGATCGGCGCCGCGGTGCTCAAGCGGGTGCTGGCCGGGGCGGAAGGCCGGCTGGAGACGCCGACGAACAAGCCCGTGGTGATTGCCATGATCGGCGTGAATGGATCCGGCAAGACCACCACGACCGCGAAGCTCGCCCACCGGCTCAAGGGCGAGGGCCAGTCAGTCATCGTCGCTGCGTGCGACACGTTCCGCGCCGCCGCGGTGGAGCAGCTGAAGAGCTGGGCCGAGCGCCTGAAGATCGAGATCGTGGCCAGCCACACGGGCGCCGACGCGGCGGCCGTCGCGTTCGATGCCTGGCAGGCGGCGAAATCGCGCGGCCATGATTGGTTGATTGTGGACACGGCCGGGCGACTGCACACCAAGGGCAACCTCATGGAGGAACTCGCGAAGATCCGCCGCGTGCTGCAGAAAAACGACCCGGCTGCCCCGCAGCACCGCTGGCTCGTGGTCGACGGTTCGCTGGGGGCGAACTCGATCGAACAGGCAAAGGTATTTAACCAGAGCTTTGGACTCACCGGGCTGATCGTGACGAAACTCGATGGCACCAGCCGGGGTGGCGCAATCGTCGGCATCTACCGCCAGTTGAAGATTCCAATCTACTTCATCGGCCTTGGCGAGCAGCCGGATGACCTGCAGCCTTTCTCGGCTGACAACTACGCGCGCGCGGTGTTTGGTCTGGAGGCGTGACTTTCGCTCGAGCCATGCGGATCAACGCGGGACAGTCGTGCGGTTGGAGGTCCGGGGATGCAGCGATGAACCCCCTCTCTTTCCTCGGTCGCGCGATGTGCGTTGCGCTGGCGGTGGTGGCGCTGCTCGCGGGGGCGACCGGTCGGGCTGCCGAGCCGGACATGCGCCTCAGCTCGAAAAAGGTCCGTGATGAGGTGCGCGCCGTCGTCGAGGCCCAGCTCGCCGCGCTGCGGGCGCGCGATTTTGCAGCGGCATATGATTTCGCGGCGCGGGCCATCCGGCGGCAGTTTGACGAGCGGGTGTTCGCGCTGATGATCCAGCGCGGCTACACGCCGCTGCTGCGCTCGGCCCGGACGGACCTGGGCGTCGTGCGTGATGACGGCGAGGGCGTCGCCCAGGTCAGCGTCACGGTTTTCGACGCACAGAATCGCAGCACCGTCTACCGCTACTGGCTGGTCCTGGAAGGCGAGGCGTGGCGCATCAGCGGCGTGGTCCTCGAGCAACGGCCCCCGCGTGGGGACACCTGAGCGGCGCGGGCGCCCGTGGTCACGGACGCCCGGCCGGAAACTCAGAAGCCGAGGCGAACCCCCAGCGTGACGCTACGGCCCGGGAGGGGCGCGACGTCCTTCAGGAACGACGTGCTGGTGCGCGCGTCTTCGTCCGTGAGGTTCGACCCGCGGGCAAAGAATTCCCAATCGAAGTTGCCCCGCGTGACGCGATAGCTGACGTCCGCCCCGACGAGGGTGTAACCCGGGGTTTCGGTTTCATTCGGCGCGGTGCGGTCCTGGCGGAACGCATGGCGCACGCTGACCCCGGAGCTCCACGGACCGGTTTCGAAACGCAGCGCCGCGCCCGCGCGGAGCGGCGGGATGTGCGGGAGGGGTTCATCGATCGAGGTCTGCTGCGCCCGCACGTAGTCGCTGCTGAGGTCGAGGTGCAGCGTGCGCTCGCGCGTATCGATCAGGTGGATCTCCACTTCCGCTTCGCCACCGATGAATTGGGCGTCGCTGGCGACGTACTGGTAGATGGGCAGGCCGTGGGCCGTCGGTGCCATGGGCGTTGGGAGAAAGGTGCCCGTGTCCTCGTCGAAGTAACGGGCCGGGTCCAACTGCTCGAAGGTGAAGTCCTGGATCCGGTTCACGAACGCGCCGATTGAGCCGGTGACGACACCCGCGCGCTTGCGCAGCGTGAGGTCGACGCCGAAGGACTTTTCCTGTGGCAGGCCGGCGCTGCCAATCTCGTAGGCGCCGGTGCCGCCATGCGGACCATTCGAAAACAGTTCCTGTGCGGTGGGCAGTCGCTGCGTGTAAGCGAGCGACAACCCGACCGAGTAGTTCGGCGCCGGGTTGTACACGAGGCCGGTCGCGAGGCTCACGCCGTCGTCGCGGCGGCGCTCCCCGCTCTTGGCTGCGTAGCCGGGATAGGCTGGCACGCCGGGATCAACTTCGCCGCGCGTGATCCGTTGGAACTCGTAACGCCCGCCGAACTGGAGCGCGAGCTCGGGACTGATCCGGTAGGACTCGAGCGCGAACAGCGCGTGGTTGGAGGTGAGCGAGGGCGGGGTGACGACTTCCTCACCATCGGCGGAGAAGTCGCTGCGCGATGTCTGCAGGCCGATCGTGCCCGTGAGATTGCCCGCTTCCCGCTGGGCGAGTTCCAGCCGACCCTCGTGGGCCCGGTTGACGAAGGCCGTGTTGGGCAGGCCCGTGGTCGCGTCGATTTCCGCATGCCGGTAGTCGGCGAGGCCAAAGCGCAGCCGGGCGGACTTGAACGGCCCGAAGGCCCGCGCCAGCTCCGCGCGGAAATCCGCGCGGCGTTGCCGCATGTCGATCTTGATCGGTTCGCCCACGGGGACGCCGTAGACCGTCGCATACTCGCTGACGGCGGCGCCGACGTTCCCCGCGTCGCCAAACCATGCCCCGCCGGCGGAAACGCTGTGGGTGGAGATCGCGCTGTTTTCCAACGTGCCCCGGTTCGCGGGGTTCGCCGGGTCGGCGTAGCCGGGGATCCGGACGTCGTCCGTGACGGTGCGCAGCCCGTTCA
Source organism: Lacunisphaera sp. (assembly GCA_044224295.1). Lineage (GTDB taxonomy): Bacteria > Verrucomicrobiota > Verrucomicrobiia > Opitutales > Opitutaceae > Lacunisphaera. The sequence goes on from JBGAKQ010000012.1 coordinate 110,190, forward strand.
CCTGAAACGCGAAATCCCGGTTGCCGGCGGTCGCGGCGAGGATGCCCGTGCGTTCGCGCGAGGCCGAGTCGAAGCGCACCTCGGTGCGGCCGCTGAGGGCCCGTTCCGGCGCGGTGGCGGGGATGCGGTTGTCGATGACGTTGACCACGCCGCCGACGGCGGAGCTGCCGTAGAGCAGGGTGGCCGGCCCGCGCAGCACCTCGATGCGATCGACCAGCAGCGGTTCGACGCTGACGTTGTGGTCAGGGCTGACGTTGGACGCGTCCAGCGAACCGACGCCGTTGTCGAGCATGCGGACGCGATCGCCGCCGAGACCGCGGATGATCGGGCGGCTTGAGCCCGGGCCGTAGTAGGTGGCGGTGACACCCGGCGTGGTGGCCAGCGTGTCGCCAAGGGTGGCCATGACCGTGCGCCGGAGGTCTTCGCTGACGAGCACCGAGGTGCCCTGCGCGAGGTCAAAGGCGGATTTGGCGTCAGGCCCGGCGCTCACGACCATCGCGTCCAGCGCGAGGGGCTGGTCGTGGTCGGTGCGGGCGGGTGGAGGCGTGGAGGTTTGGGCGCCGGCCAGGCCGGCGAGGACAAAAAAGGAAATGGAATTACGAAAGGTTTTCATGCCAGGAGCAGGATTCAGGTAAACGCACATCCCGCCGGCGCGCGGCCGGGCGGGAACAATCAACGGCTGGCCCGAGGGCCGCCGGACACGACACTGATCCTAGCAGCGGGGCGGTCCGCACCCCGGGGGATACCGGTGGTTGACCTGCGCGATCGCGACCTCGGCCGCGACCGTTTGCTTCTCGACTGAAAAATCCAGGGGGCCGACCACGAGGTCGCGCCCGGCAACCGACTCCTCCACGCCGTGGTTGAACAGCGTGATCGCGCAGGTGTGGCCCGCGTGGGTCGCATCGCTGTGCAGCGCGCCGTGAAGTTCCGCGCTCGAGCCGAACACCCCGAGCAACCACACCGCCAGCGCGCACATCGCCGCCAAACCACGGCGGGTCATGGGCAAAGGCTTTTGGGTGGCGCGGTTCATGTCGGACGAATGACCGGGAGAACCGCGGATTGTGCCACGGCCGTCAAGCCCGATAGGTCAGGCTCCCTGCTTGGCCATTTGGGCCAGACGGGATTCCACCTCTGCGAGCTCATGATCGATTTTCGCCACCATCGCTTCATCCCATCGATCCGCCCGGGCCCGCTGGGCCTTTTGCTTCAGCGAGTCGCGATACGCTTCCAAGTGGTCCCGGGCTGCGAGGGGGTGGCGGCCACTGTCGTTCCGGACGCCAATCCACGTCCCGACAAATATCATGGCGGAGACGACAACAACGAAGACGATCGCAAGGGCTTCCACGGGGCGAGAACCTAGCGGCGTTCCGGTCTTGGGCAAGGGTGGGGCCACGGGCCGGACGGCTAGCCCTTCAGCCCGACGCAGGAGCCAAGATACCCGCGTAACGGGCGGATATTTGGGGATTAACGGACCACCACCTAAATTTAGGCGTTTTGGATACTCTAAGCCTTTGGGCCGGTATGCTTGAATCCGGGCGTGATTTTCGTGCCCGGTAGCGGGTGCGAGAGGTGACCAAAAAGGGCTCGCGCGTGTAACTGGCCCAATGTGCGCGCGCGAGCCCAACCCCTGTACGATTTGGGTGTATTGCAGTGATAGCCAGGGAGGCGCGGTTTCAAAACCGCGCCTTCCTCATTTCGGGAGCCTCAACGGATACCGCCCATCAGGCGTTTGACCCAAGGCACCAACGCGAACAGGACCAGCGTGGCCGCACCGACGGACAGCGCCTGGTGCCAGAAGAAGGTCGCGAGCTCCGCGGGGTTTTCGCTTTTGAATTCTCCGGCCAGCACCCCGGCGAGCTTGTTGCCGAGCGCGGCGGCCAGGAACCAAATGCCCATGACGAGGCCGAGGAGTCGTGGCGGCGCGAGTTTCGTCATCGTGCTCAAGCCCACCGGGCTGAGCAGCATCTCGCCGATGGTCTGGAACAGGAAAAGGACAACGAGCCAAATCGGGCTCACCAAGCCCTGCGCGGTCAGCCGCGCCGCGGGCACCATCCACGCAAACGAGAGCGAAATGAACAACAGGCCGAGGGCGAACTTCACGGGGCTCGACGGCTGCTTCGGGCCGAGCTTGGTCCACAGGAGCGCGAAGACGGGCGCGAGCAGGATGACCCAAATGGAATTCACGGACTGCCACCAGGACGACGGGAAACCGGAGCCGAAAACCTCGTTGCGCGTCAGGCGGTCCGCAAACAGCGAGATGCTCGAACCCGTTTGCTCGAAGATCGCCCAGAAAATTTGCGCGGCGAAGAAGAATATCAGGATGGCCGCGAGCCGTTTGCTTTCCTGGCTGGGGCGGAACGCGAAGAAGAGGATCAGCGCGATCTGCAGCGCAAAGAGCAGGTACACGATCCACGTGTAGGTGTCGCTGAACCACATCGCGGTGATCAATGCGAGCGAACCCAGCAGCACGAGGCCGAGCCGGCCCCACGGACGCGAGCCATCGGGATTCGGCGCGGGTGCATGGCCCACATGCGCGAGGCGGTCGCGCTGCAGCACATAAACGATCAGGCCGAGTGTCATGCCCACGCCGGCGGCCGCGAAGCCCCAATGCCAGCTGCTGCGGGGATCCAGGCCCCAGGCCGCGAGGCGGGCCTTCCATCCTTCGCTCTGCGCCAGGTAACCGCACACCAGCGGCGAGATGAGGGCGCCGATGTTGATGCCCATGTAGAAAATCGAGAAACCCGCGTCACGTCGCTCGTCCGTGGTCGCGTAAAGCGAACCCACCATGGTCGAGATGTTCGGCTTGAGCAGGCCCGTGCCAGCCGCCACCAATGCGAGACCAATGAAAAACGTCAGCTCGGAATTGAGCGCCATCGTGAAATGCCCGAGCGCAATCACGATGCCGCCGATCAGTACGGAGCGCCGTGCGCCGATGAAATTGTCGGCCAGGAACCCGCCGAGGATGCTCAGCAGGTAGCCGCTCATCGTGTAGGTGCCGTAGATGCCCGCGGCTTTCTTGTCGTCGTAACCCAGGCCGCCCTCCGTCACCGCGAGCACCATGAACAGCATCAGGATCGCCCGCATGCCGTAGAACGAGAAGCGCTCCCACATCTCGGCCATGAACAGCGTCGTCAGGCCGCGGGGATGTCCGGCCAGGCCGCCGGTGTGCAGGTCGGTGGGAACCGCCGGGTCGGGCGGACGGGTGACAGGGGATTGCATCGGGTTATTCGGGCGACGATTCCCGTCCGGGGCAAGCGCGGAGCCCACGCGGCGGAAGGTGGACAATCCGGCCGGGACCCGCCAAAGGAAGGCCCCGCATGATGTCGTTTTCGCCGCACCGGACCGCTGATTCCTGATATCCGGCAAGCCATTCCAGCCACGACGACCCCTCACGCGCACCGTCGCCCGGCAGAGCGAACCGCTGGCCGTGCGGGGTCTAGTACCGCGGCGCGTCACGGTTTACCTGCCGCCTGGGTACCAGGCCACGCGCACCCCGGCGTGTCCGCTTTTGCTCGCGCTGGACGGCCAGACGATGCCCCAGTGGCGACTGGCCGAAACCCTCGACGCCTTGGTCGGTGCGCGGGAGATCGAACCCGTGGTGGTGGTCGCGGTCCCGGCGTCCGCGGCCCGCGTTGAGGAGTATGGCACCGCGGGTCAGCTGGATTTCGCGGGACGCGGCCGCGATGCGAAGGGCCTGCAGGAATTGCTGGCGGGTGAAATCCTGCCATGGGTCCGTGACAATTTCCGCGTCGCAGCAACCGCCGACCGGACGGGTGTCTTTGGGGCGTCGCTCGGTGGATTGTGCGCGTTCGACACCGCGTGGCGCCGGCCGCAGCTGTTCGGGCTGGCGGGCATTTTTTCCGGATCACTCTGGTGGCGCGCGGACAACTCCGACGTAGCCGCGCAGCAGGCCAGCCGCATCCCGCACCGCCTTGTGCGCGACTCGGGCCCGCGCCCGCCGTTGCGGCTGTGGTTCGAGGCCGGCACGCGCGATGAAAGCGCCGACCGCGACGGAAACGGCGTGATCGACGCCATCCAGGACACGACCGAACTGGTCGATGAACTCGTCGCCAAGGGTTTCGTGCGCGGGCGCGACGTCGTGTATCACGAAATCGCCGGCGGCGAGCACCACGAGTACACGTGGGCCCGCGCCCTGCCGGAGTTTCTGCGCTGGGCTTTTCCGCAGCGCACCGCGGGCGACGTCAGGGGCTGAGTCCCGCCAGCCGCACGCGCGATTCCGCCACCGGCTGGAACGCGGCGATCACCACCCCGACCAGGTTGTTCGCCGAGACCGGCTCCATGTCATGCGAGGAATTGTTGAGCCCCGCCACGCGCCAGCCATCGCGGGCGCGGGCAACGAGCACATGGGCGACGACGCGGTTGGCGCGATTGCGGTAGAGGACGGTTTGGCCGCGCTCGAGCAGTTCAAAGGGGAAACGTTGGAGCACCAGGATCGAGCCCGGGGCGTAGAGCGGTTGCATCGATTGCCCGGAGCCCACCAGGACGAAGGAATCGGGGGCGCGCTCGGCCAACGCACCGGCCTGACGCCAGGCTTCGCTTTCCGCCAGCGCAACCGGGCGGGGTGACTTGCCCGTGAACACGCCGCGAATCCAGGTGTTCGTTATCTCACTCGCGCACGCGGGGCAGGCCAGCAACAGCAGACCCACCAGGGTCCATGGTGCGCTTCGGAACATGCCGGTATTTTCCGGCTGCGACCGCGCGCTGGCGAGCCTGCATTTGCAGGGGCGGGTCGTAGGGCCGAAGGCCCCAGTTCACGGGCGCCGCGTCGGCATCCGCCACCGGAATCAGCGTGCGGCGGACGTTTCGGTCGGCGTCGGTTTCCTGCCAAAAAACCGCCGCCAGGAGAGTGCGAAGCCGGTGTAGACGAGGAAGCAGCCACCGACGCACGCGAGGCCCGCGACCAACTGCCCGACCCAGCCCAGCGCCTGGCCCGTGTGCAGGAAACGCGTCCATGAACGGATTTGTCGCGAAGCCGGCAAATCCGCGTAGCCGGCGCGTGCCAGGATTTCGCCGGTGAAGGGATCGAGCATCAGGGTCGTCACGGCCGTGCGCGGCCAGCTGCCCGCCTCGCGGAGCGTGATCGTGACCGCCGATAGACCGCCGCGGTTTTCGCGGCGTGCGTCGGGTGGCGCGCCTTCGCGACCGGGGGCGGCGCCGCCGGAACGCAACGTGAGCTGGGTCCAGCGGGGATGTTCTTTCTGCGCGATCGCGGCGAGGGCGTCGTAGCCGAGCGGACGCGCCTCGGGGGAAGGCGGCTTGATGATCGGCGTCGGCGGGGACGTCGGGGCGGTCGGCGTTGCGCTGACTTCCTCGCCGGCAAGGCGGGTGATGAGGTTGCCGCCCCAGCGGAAGGAGATCGGGACGGCTGTCAGCGTCAGGACGATCAGAATCGGCGCCGACCAGAGCCCGATCGCGTTGTGCCAGTTGAAGTCGCGGGCCTTGCCAGCAGTGCGGAAATTGATCATCGCGACCGCGCGCACCCCGCGCCAGGACCAGATGCGCGGCAGCCAGAGGAAGAGTCCGCTCACGGCGAGAAAACAGAAAGCAAGATTGCACACGCCGTTGATCAGTTTCCCGGTGGCGCGACTGTCGCCGCTCCGCGCGAGGTAACGGTGCCATTCAGTGAGCACTCGCATCGCGTGGCGAACGCGGCTGGACGCAGGCTGGCGAATTTCGCCGGTGTAGGGATCCGCATAGTAGCCGTTTTCGCGGCCGGCGTTGAACGCCACGGCCGCGTCGGCTCGGTTTTCCAACGTGATGCTTCCGCCGCGAAACTCCGGTTGGGCGGCGCGCAGTTTTGCCTGGAGTTCCGGCAGCGTCAGGCGCGAACCGTTGGCCGGGACCGCCACCTGCCGCGCATCACGCTCGGCCCAGGCGGTGATTTCCTGCTCGAACGCGAGGGCCGCGCCCGTGAAGCACATGATGCCGATCACCGCGCCGGCGATGAGGCCGGCGGCGAGATGCAGCCAGAAGAGGACGGAACGAAGCGTTTTCAGAAGGTCGTGGTGAGGCTGAGGCGCACCGCCCGCGGCGAGCCGGGGCTGATGTTGTTGTTGCTGTGCGCGGTGGCGAAGTAGACGCGGTCGAACACGTTCTCCACGTTCAACTGGGCGCGGCAGTGGTCGTTGAATCGATGGAACACCGCGACATCGACGCGCCCGAAGCCCGGCAGTTTCACGGTGTTGTCGGTCGAGGCAAAAATCGCGTCGCGATAAATGACGCCGGCGCCGACGCCCCAGCGCTTGTTGAAATCATAGCGGTTCCAAAGCGACAGCGTGTGCCGCGGCAGTTGCGCGAGGCGCGCGCCCGCGATAATCGTCGCGGACTGGGTCGCGAGGATTTCTCCGTCCTGGTAGGCATAACCGCCGGCCACGCTCCAGTCCTTCGAGAGGCGTCCGGTGAAACCGAGCTCCACGCCGCGGGCGCGCTGGCCGTCGACGAGGACCGATTTGGTCGCGTCCGCGGGATCGGGCGCCACCACGTTGCTGCGGTCGAGCCGATAGATGGCGGCGGTGAGCGCGAGGTCGCGCCGGACGTCCCACTTCGCGCCGATTTCGTAATTGGTGAATTCCTCCGGATCCAACGAGCGGTTGGTGAGGCTCAGCGAACCCAGTTGCTCGCCTGCGCGCGGGACGTACGACGTGCTGTAGCTGAAGTAGGTCGAAACCTGGTCGATGGGTTTGAAAACCAGGCCAGCGCGCGGCGAAAGCAGCTGGTCGGTATTCTCCAAGCGAACGCCCGTGCGGTTGTTCAGGAAATCGATGGTGAAGCGCTCGAGCCGCAGACCCACCACGGCCTGCAGACGGGGAAGGAGCTGCACCTGGTCCTGCACGTAGGCCGCGATTGTCTTGGCGACGCCGTGGTTGTTCGCGTCGGTGGCGCCCGGCGCAAACGAAACGGGCAGGGTGGTGCGCGGGTTGGCGACGGGCACGAGCACCGACGTGGTGGTGGGCGACACGGTCGTGAAGTAGCCCGTGAGGCGCAGGTTGTCGGTCTCCTGGCGCGCGAGTTCGAGCCCGGCGAGGACCTGATGGTGCACCGGCCCGGTGTCGAAATTGAAAACGGCATCCGTCTGATTGAAGAGGTTGTCGCGGTCCGTCGCGTTGTTGTACGCGCTAATCGCCACGCTCGTGCCGGCGGTGTTCACGGCGCCCGGGAAAACATTCTGGTAGAACTTCTCGTAGCCGCCGATGCGCGTCTGGTTGCGCAGGACGGCGCCACGCGCGAACTTGTGCTCGAGCACGGCAAACGCGGTGCTCACCTTGGCCCAGGTTTCGCTTTGCGCGGGGTCACCGAAAAACGTCGACGGGTCCGTCGCCAGCGGTCGGCCCTGGAAGGAGGCGACGCCGCGGTCAGTCACGCGCTCATCGTGGAAATACTCGTAACCGAAGTGCAGCGTGGTGCGCGGCGCGAGCGCCCAGGCGAAGGTGGGGTTCACGCCGTGGCGGCGGAGGGTGACGTCGTCCCGGAAACTGCCGCTGTCCTCCAACATCGCGGTGACGCGATAAGCGAACTGGTCGTTCAACGCCTGGCCGGCATCGAGGGTTGCGCGATACTGGTCCCACGAGCCCGTTTGCAGCGCGAGTTCGTAACGGCGCTTGCCCATGGCCTGCTTGGTCACGCGATTGATGACTCCGCCCGAGCCGCCGCGCCCGAAGATCAGCGCGTTCGATCCCTTCAACACCTCGACGCGGTCGACGTTGTACAGGTCGCGGAAGTATTGGACGTCATCCCGCACGCCATCCACGAAGAAGTCCGCGGTGGTGCTGTTGCCGCGCATGACCGGCGTGTCGCGATTGCCCTCGCCCTGCGCGATGCCGACGCCCGGCACGTAACGCGTGAGGTCGCCGATGCCGCGCATGGCCTGGTCGTCGATCAGCTCGCGCGTGACGACCGTGATGGCCTGGGGAATGTCGACCAGGGCCGTGTCGGTCTTGGTCGCCGAGCGGCTGCGTTCGATCGTGTAAGTGTTGCTCGCCAGGTGTCCGACCACCTTCACTTTCTCCAAGTGGAGCACTTCCTCTTCCGCCGGCAGGTAGCTCGGCGCCATTTCGGCGGAAGCGACGGCTCCCGCTGTGAGCAGCAGGCTCAGGCAGAGCTCCCGCGAAAGGCGGGAGAGGATGCGAGACTCGGTCTCAATTGGGTGGCGTGGACTGTTCATTGAAGGAGGGATTCAACCTGCCGCCGACCTGGGCCGGGCTATGAACCGCACACACTTGCTGGTCTGGACCAGGGAACGTGCGGCGGCAGGTTGGAAATTAGGGAGCGAAGCGGACGGAAAAAACGAGGATGAGTGCGATTACGCAATGACTGAGGATGAGACGCAGTCTCATGTCAACGCCGGACTTGAGAATATGTCTCATAAATCACCTCGAACGGGCATTGACCTGTGCAAGTGTTTGGTTTTTAACGACTCAATGGCGGATAGCCTCACAGTCGAATTGGGATCACGAAGCTACCCGATCCACTTTGTAACAAGCCCGGCGGTCATCAGCGCCGCCGTGCAACAGGCGAGCCGTGAAGGCTGTGCCTCGGTGCTGGTCACGGACGAAGGGGTGGCGCGCGCGATGGGACCTTTTCTCGACCAGGCTTTTGGCGGGACGCCGCGCCTGACTTTTCCGGCGGGCGAAAAAACCAAGTCCCTGGAGAGCTTCGGGCGCATCCAGGATTTCCTCGCGGAGAAAAAAATCACGCGCCAAGGCCAGCTCTGGGTCGTGGGTGGCGGAGTGATGGGCGACCTCGGCGGTTTCGCCGCGGCCAGCTACCTGCGCGGGATCCAATACGTGCAGGTCCCAACCACGCTGCTGGCCATGGTCGACAGTTCGGTGGGCGGAAAAACCGGCATCAATCTCGCGGCGGGCAAGAACCTCGTCGGCGCGTTTCATCATCCGCAGGCGGTCTACATCGCGATCGCGTTTCTCGAGACGCTGCCGCCGCGCGAGTTTGCGGCGGGCATGGCCGAGGTCATCAAGTATGGGCTGCTCGGTGACGCGGCGTTGTTCGCGCGCCTCGAAAAAACGGTGCTCACGCCCGCCCACGCGGATCTTCCGGCCGTGGTGCGCCGCTGCTGTGAACTCAAGGCTGACATCGTGCGCGCCGACGAGCGCGAGCTGGCGCCCGAGGGTGGACGCGCCTTGTTGAATCTTGGCCACACCTTCGGCCACGCGATCGAACAGGTCACCGGTTACACCGCGTATCTCCACGGCGAGGCCGTGGCCATCGGGCTCGCGGGCGCGGCGCGGCTTTCGCACAAACTCAACTTGATCCCGGCCGACGCCATTGCGCGGATCGAGCGCGTGCTGGTCGCCCACCAACTGCCGGTGCGCCTGCGCGACGCGTTGCCCGTGGCGGCCCTGCAGGCCGCGACGACCCGGGACAAAAAGAACCGCGCGGATGGCGTGCGGTTCGTCGTGATGAACTCCCTCGGCAACGCTGCCACCCGGGCCGGCATCCCGGCCGCGACGGTGGAGACGGTCTGGCGCGAACTGGGCGCCACGTGATTTTGCATTTTAGAATCCCGATATTCGAACTACCTTACTTCCTGAGCCCCCCTCGATGAAGCGAACCCCGGGAACCCCTAAACGAAACTAGCATATGTCAGCCATCGACGAAGGCATCGTGCGGGAATACTTCGAGCAGAACGGCTTTCTGGTCCGCCAAGTGCGCAAGTATCAGGTCCAGGCGCGTCGCAAGACCGGCGACGAGGAAGTCGACCTGGTCGTGTACAACCCGGCCTACACCCGCAGCTCGCGTAAACCGGAGTTTTTCCTCTTCGCGAACGAACTGGCCTACGTCCACCGCGCGATCGTCGTGGTCAAGGGCTGGCACACGGGCCGGTTCACGCCGAACATGTTGAAGAGCAGCCCGGAGATTTTCCGCTTACTCGAGGAAAACGTGCTGAAGGAAGTCACGCGTTTCTTCCCCATCGACGCCGAGGAACCGGGCAATGCGCCCGACGTCACGAAGATTCTCGTGCTGCCGAGCCTGCCGACCGCCGAGCCGTTCCGCTCCCAGAGCGTGGCGATGCTCAAGGAGCACGGCATCGACGGCATCATTTCCTTCCGCTCCATGCTGCTCGACATCATCGAGCGCGTGGAAATCAACAAGAGCTACGGCAAGTCCGACACGCTGCAGGTGATCCGCATTTTGAAGAACTACGATCTCCTGAAGGACGCGCAACTCGACCTGCTGTCGGACCGGCTCGCGACGTCGCGCCGAACGCCCAAGCCATGAGTGTTCATTCGACCGCAATTGTTGAAGAGGGCGTCACGCTCGGCGCGGGTTGTGTCGTGCAGGCGCACGCCATCCTCCGCCGGCACACGGTGCTCGGCGACGGCGTCGTGGTGCATCCGTTCGCCGTGGTCGGCGGTGATCCCCAGTACTTGAAGTTCGACCCGGCCACCGCCTCGGGCGTTCACGTCGGCGCGGGCACGGTCATCCGGGAACACGTCACAATCAACCGGTCGATCCACGCGGGCAAAAACACGATCGTGGGCGCGCGTTGTTTCCTCATGGCCAACACGCATGTGGGGCACGATTGCATCGTCGCGGACGACGTCGTGCTTGCCAACAACGCCATGCTCGCGGGTCACGTCGAGATCGGCAGTTTCACTTTCGTCGGCGGCGGCGCGGGCATCCACCAGTTCGTGCGCATCGGCGAGGGCGTCATGGTGGGCGGGCTCACGCGGCTCACGAAGGACGTCGCGCCGTTCCTGATGGTCGCCGAGCGCGACGAGGTCCCGGGTTTCAACGTGGTCGGGCTGAAGCGCCGCGGATTCAGCCGCGATGCGATCCGTGAATTGAAGGACTGTTTCCGCACCGTGTTCGCGGGCGGCGATCCCCGCAAAGCCGCCGCGGCGCGCCTCGCCGCGGGCGTCGCCAGCGCCGAGGCGCGGCGCTTCCTGGAATTCTTCGCCACCGGCAAGCGCGGCTTCGTGCGCCCGGCGGCGGGTGAGACGATCTTGGAGTGAAGTCGGCACTCATGCTTGGAAAATTTGTAGGGGCGTCGCTTGACGACGCCCGCGCGGTCCGCGCCGCGCGCGCCGGGCGTCGTCAAGCGACGCCCCTACCCGGGAGCGCACAATGAAGCCGCTGTCCCTCACCTGTGGCGATCCCGCCGGCGTCGGACCGGAGATCATCGCCCAATGGCTGGCGGAAAATCCGCGCGACGCCGCGGAGGTCGCCGTCATCGGCCCCGCCCGCTGGCTGGAATCCCTGCCGGCAGCGGGCGCCAAGCTCGCCGTTGGCCTCGAGGATTTTGCCGCGACGCCCGGCCGGCCCGATGGGGAAGGGGCACTGGTGGCGTGGGCGGCGATGGAACGCGCGGCGGCGGGTTGCGTGAAGGGCGAGTTCGCCGGGGTGGTTACCGGCCCGGTCAGCAAGGCCGCGCTCGCCAACATCGGTTATGCGTTTCCCGGCCAGACGGAATTCTTCGCCGCGAAGTGGGGCGGCGATCCGGTGATGGCGTTTTGCGGCGGCCGGTTGCGCGTGGTGTTGGCGACCTGGCACGTGCCCCTGCACGAGGTGTCACGGCTGCTCGGACCGCATTTGCTGCACCGCACCGTGGTCGCGGCGGACACGCTGGCGCGCGCGTTTCGCGCGGGCTCAACCGATTCCGACCCGCAGGCGCCGGGAGCCGGGAAGCGGCCCTACATTCCGCGCATCGGCGTCTGTGGCCTCAATCCGCACGCGGGTGAGGGCGGCCTACTCGGTTACGAGGAGCGGGATTTGCTGAACCCCGCACTGGCGCACATGCGCGCGGAGTTTCCCGGCCTGTCGCAGTGCGAGGCGGGCGACACGCTGTTCGCGCGGGCGTTGCGCGGCGAGTTCGACGTCGTGATCGCCCTCTACCACGACCAGGGCCTCGCGCCGCTCAAGGTCATCGATTTCGACGAGGCGGTGAACGTCACGCTCGGCCTGCCGTTCGTGCGCACCAGTCCGGATCACGGCACGGCCTTTGGCATCGCCGGGCAGGGGAAGGCGAGTGCCCGCAGTTTTGGGAATGCCGTCACGGTGGCGCGACGCTTGATTAAATCCCGATCCGGAACATGAGTGGGCCGGTGTCCATCGTAGCCGACAAACCACCCCTGCCCGAGGGGGTCCGCGAGGGGAGCGAGCAGCTCGTCCGCCTGACGCCCGAAGCGGGCGCCAAGGTCGCCGCGCTCATCGCCCGCGAACAGCAGGGTAATTACCTGCGCATCGCCATCACCGGTGGCGGTTGCAACGGCCTCAGCTACAAGCTGAAGTTCACCACCGAACCGCGGCGCGGGGACATCCTGGTGCGCTCCGCGGGCACCCCGGTCGTGGTCGACCCGAAGACCGCCCTGTACCTCAAGGGCACCGTGCTGGACTACTCGTCCAAAATGGTCGCCGGCGGCTTCAAGTTCTCGAATCCCAACGCCAAGGCCAGCTGCTCCTGTGGCGAGAGTTTCAGCGTTTGATCCCCCGTTTTTCGCTCTGAAATAATAGGTGTTGTCATCCCTGCCGTTAGAGGCAAAAACAGCCCCCCGACATACCTGATCAGCAATCCAATCACCTGAATGGCACTCTCTTCTCCTTCGCCCGGCGGCCGGCCCCCTTATAATCGCGACAATCGTCGCAACAACGATCCCTTCGCCGCCATCCGCCGCAACATGCGGATCAAGTCGCCCCAGGTGCGCGTCATCAGTCCGGAAGGCCGTCAGCTCGGGATCATGGACACCCAGAAGGCGATCGCGCTGGCGATGCAGTTCAACCTCGACCTCGTGGAGGTCGCCGCGGCCGCCACGCCGCCCGTGTGCCGCATCATGGATTTTGGCAAGTACGTGTACGAGGAACAGAAGAAGCACGCGCACAGCAAACCGGCCGGCGCGAAGCTCAAGGAAATTGAGTTCACCGTCCGCATCGAGAAGCACGACTTCGAGACGAAGGTCCGGCACGCCGAGGAGTTCCTCGACCACGGCAACAAGGTGAAGCTCCGCCTGAAGTTCCGCGGCCGCGAGATGGCCCACACCGAGATGGGTTTCGACGTGATGAACCGCGCCCTCGCCGACCTCGAGACCATGGGCACGCCGGATTCCCCGCCCAAGCTGAACGGCAAGCAGATCAACGTCATGCTTTCGCCGCTGCCGGCCAACAAGCGGAAGCCGAAATTCCACGTGCGCGAGGCCGCCGCCCCGGCGCCGGCCACCCCGCCGCCCGCCGCGCACTAAGCCGGCGGCCGGATGCCATGGCGCGCTCCTGCGCACACGCCCTGGGGCTCGTGCTCGCGCTGCTGACCGCCTGCGCCGCCCCGGCGCAGCCGAAACCGCCCGCGCCCGCCCCGTCGGCCGCCGCTCCCAAGGCGGCCGCACCGGCACCCGCGCCCGAACCGGTCCGCGCCGCGCCCACGCGCCCGGCGCAGCTCTGGCCGTTCACGAAATTTCGCGGCGAGGATTACGTCGCGATCCGGGACATCGCCAAGCGCTACGGCCTGAAGGTCAGCTGGTCGAAGCCGCGCACCGAGATGACGCTCAGCGACGCGCGGGGCCCGCGGGTCGTGTTTGAAAAGGACCAGCGCGACTTCCATCTCGACGGCGCGCGCGTTTTCCTGGGCGAACTTGTTTACCTGAGCGGCGACGACCTGTGGGTCACCAAGATCGACGTGATCAAGACGCTTGCCCCGTTGCTCGCGCCCGCCGAGCACACCGCGTTCCTGCCCGCGCCGCCGCGGTTGATCGTGATCGACCCGGGCCACGGCGGCACCGACCCGGGCAAACAGAACCTGCGGCTCAAGCTCGATGAGAAGGACATGACCCTCGACGTCGGCCTGCGGCTAAAAAAGCTGCTCGAATTGCGCGGGTACCGCGTGGTCATGACGCGCATGACCGACAAGCGTTTCACCAACAACCCCGAGGTCGACCTGCCGCTGCGGGCCGAGGTCGCCAACCGCGAGAATGCCGACCTGTTCATCAGCATTCATTTCAATGCGATCGATCGCGACGTCGACCGCGTTTACGGCGTGGAAACTTATGTGATGACCCCGCAGTTCCAGGAATCCACGCAACCGGAGCGCGACCGCGCGATGATCCGCGAGGCTTATCCCGGCAACCGCCAGGACACCGCGAACACGCTGTTGGGATTCCAGCTGCACCGGCAGCTCGTCGACGACCTGAAGTCCTCCGACCGCGGCTACAAGCGCTACCGTCTCGCCGTGCTGCGCACCTTGAAATGCCCGGGCGTGCTGGTCGAAGCCGCGTACCTCTCCAACGACGCCGAGGCGCGCCGCGTGGCGACGCCGGAGTTTCGCGCGCAGATCGCGGAGTCGATCGCCGAGGGAATTTCCAAGTATGCCGCCACGCTCGCGGCGCTCCGTCCGCCTCCGCCGGAAGCGGAAAAGAAAAAGTAAGCGGCCGGGCGTGATCGCCACGGCATTTCTTCGCTCGCGCGGGCGGGCAAAACTGGTAGGCGTTTCGGAATGAGATCATCCCTGCTTCGTCCCCTGGTTGCCCTGTCCGCCTGTGCCGCCGCCGTGAGCGCCTTCGCGTGGGACGGGGAAGGTCACCGCATCGTCGCCAAGCTGGGGCTGGCCGCGTTGCCCGCGGACTACCCGGAATTCGCACGCAACGCCGAGGCCGCCGCGCGCATTGATTTTCTCTGCAATGTGCCCGATCGCTGGCGCAACGTGGATCCGTGGCTGAAGCAATCCGGTGCGAGCTGGACGGATCATTTCCTCGACGTCGAGGAGGTGTCGGACGCCGGCCTGGATCTCAACACGCTCTCCTCGTTCCGCCTGGATTTCGCCGTCGCCTTCGCGGCGGGCCGCGCGGCGCACCCGGAGAAGTTCCGCCCGGTCGATCCCGCCAGGAACCTTGACCGCACGCGCGAATGGCCCGGCTCGGCGCCGTGGGCGATCGCGGACTGGTTCCAAAAGCTCCGTTCCGCGTTCGGTTACCTCAAGGCTTACGAGGAACTCGGCGGCACGCCCGAGGAAATCGCCAACGCCAGGCAGGACGTGATCTACGCGATGGGCGTGATGGCGCACTACATTGCCGACTGCGCGCAGCCGCTGCACACCACCGTTCATCACAACGGCTGGGAGGGGCCCAACCCGAACGGCTACACGACCTGGCGCGGGTTTCACAGCTGGGTCGACGGTGGCATTGTCGCGCGCGCGAAGATCAGCGCGGCGGAGCTCGCCCCCCGCGTGCGTCCCGGCGAGGCGCTGGCGCTGAACGCGCGCAACGACGGCCGTGATCCCTTTTTCGTCGTCGCGATGGATTACATCCTCACACAGAACAAGCTCGTGGAGCCGCTCTACCAGCTCGAAAAGGACGGCAAGCTCGGGAACGAGAAGCCGGACGCGAACGGCCAGCAGCCGAACCCGCCCAAGCCGGTTTCGCCGGAAGGGCGTGAGTTCATTGCCCGGCAGTTGCTGACGGGCGGCAACATGCTGGCGACGTTCTGGATCAGCGCGTGGAAGAGCGCGCCGATCGACACCTTCCTGCGCAGCCAGCTGGCGGCGCGCGCGGGCAAGGCGGATCCGGCCGCGAAATGAGCGCGGTCCCCACACTGCTGTGGATCGCCCTCGGCGGCGCCGCGGGCTCCGTGGCGCGTGCGATGGTGGCGCTGTCGCTGCCCGGACGTTTTCCGTGGGCGACGCTGACGGTCAATGTGCTCGGTTCGCTGTTGATCGGCTGGCTGATGGCCCGGCTGGGACCCCTGGAGAGCAGTTCCGCCGCGACCATGCGCAGCCTGCTGACCACCGGTTTTTGCGGGGGCTTCACGACCTTTTCCACCTTCAGCTGGCAGACCCTCGAGCAGATGCAGAAAGGGCAGTGGGGCGCCGCCATTGCCAACGTGCTGCTCTCCGTGGTGCTTTGCCTCGCGGCGGTGTGGCTCGGTTATCTCCTCGGAAAAGAGTGAACTTGAGATCGGCAGGGCCGGGCGGTGTTCGCCAAAGTAAGGCCGCGGCGTGGTTGGTTGTCTTGCTCGGGTTTGCCGGCGCATTTCCGCTCACGCTCCGCGCAGCGTTGCCGGCCCATGTTCCGGCGAACGTGGAAGACCTCGGGTCACGGGTCGTCATCCTCGCCAACAGCCGCCAGCCGGAATCCGTCGAGTTGGCGGGCTTCTATGCGCAGGCCCGGTCCATCCCCGTGGCCAACGTCATCGCGCTGCCGCTGCCGACCGAGGAGAGCATCACATGGCGCGAGTTCGTCGACCAGGTCTGGCAGCCGCTGCAGGATGAGTTGATTCGCCGCGGTTGGATCGAGGGGACCACGAGCGAGCTGCTCGACCGGTTCGGCCGCCGGCGGTTCGCGCGCGGCAGCCACCGCATTGCCTACCTCGTAACCTGTCGGGGCGTGCCGCTGCGGATTTACCCGGATCCGACCTTGCTCCCGGAAAAACCGGAGCGGCCCATCCGCGCGGAGTTCAATACCAACTGCGCGGCCGTCGACTCCGAGCTGAGCCTGCTCGCGGCCGGCAGCTATGAACCGACGGGAATGCAGCCGAATCCGCTGTACGGCAAAGCCCAGCCCACCGCGTTCGACCAGGAGCTCGTGGTGAAGGTGAGCCGGCTCGACGGGCCGACGTGGAAAAGTGCGCAGCACCTAGTGACCGCCGCGCTTGAAGCGGAGCAGGCCGGCGTGCAGGGCCGCTACTATGTGGATGTCGGCGGCCCCGTTCCCGAAGGGGATCGCTGGTTGAAGTCAGCCGGCACGGTCCTTGCCGGACTGGGCTTCGATGGGGACGTCGAAACGACCAACGCGTTGTTCGACGAGGCCGCGCGCTTCGATGCCCCGGTGTTTTATTTCGGGTGGTACGCGGTGAATCTCAACGGACCCTTCGCGCGCGAGGGGTTTGTCTTCCCGCCCGGGGCGGTCGCGCTGCACATCCACAGCTTCTCGGCGCAGACTCTGCATTCTGAAACGACCGGTTGGACCGGGCCGCTGGTTGCGCGTGGGGTCACGGCCACGGTGGGCAATGTGTTCGAGCCCTACCTGGTTTTCACCCATCGCCCCGATCTCCTGGCGCTGGGACTCGCGCGCGGCATGAACTTCGGCGACGCCGTGTACCTCGCGCTCCCGTCGCTGAGCTGGCAGGCGGTGGCGGTGGGCGACCCCTTGTACCGGCCCTTGCCGCCTGGCGACGAGCGGGGCGATTCCGCCTATGCGGTGATGCGGCGGGCGAACCGGCTCGCGGCCGCCGGGCAGGCCGCGGAGGCGCGGGCCCAACTCAAGGCGGCGTTGCGAGAGCAGCCCAGCCTTGTGCTCGGGCTTGCCCTCGCCCGGCACGCCCTGGCGGCACAGGATGCCGCCGGCGCGGTCGCCGCGGTGGATTTTGCGCAGGCCATGAAAACAATCCGGACGCAGGACTGGCCAATCCTGTTGGAGATCGCGCGGCTGCTGGCGGCGAATGGCGCGCGGGCCCCGGCCTTGCAGGTTTACAAGAACCTGGCGCACACGACCGCGCCAACCTCGGCCGCTTTCAAGACCATGTTGACCGAGGCACGACAGACCGCGGATGCCGCGGGCGACTTGTTGCTCTCACTCGAGTTCGCCAAGCAGCTCAGCAACCTGGATCCGCTGCCGGCGGCGCCGGCAGCGAAGTAGCAAGGACCAAGTATCGAGTATCAAGACCAGTAGCGGCGTCCGGCCCTTGCTACTTGTCACTTGTACCTTGGTACTTCCCCCAATCAGATCTTGTCGACGATCTTGTCCGCCAAGCCGTACGCGATCGCTTCCTCGGCGTTGAGGTAGAAGTCGCGGTCCGAATCCTTGGCCACCTTTTCAAATGACTGGCCGGAGGCGGTGGCGAGGATCTGGTTCAGCTCGAAACGAAGCTTCTCCATTTCCTTGGCCTGAATGTTGATGTCGGACGCCGGGCCCACCATGCGGCCGGTGATGAGCGGCTGGTGGATGAGCACGCGGGCGTGCGGGTAGATGTAGCGGTTGCCCTTCTTCGCGGCGGACAGGAGGATCGAACCCATCGACGCGGCCATGCCGGTCACCACGACCTTCACGGGCGAGGTGATGAGCTTGATCGTGTCGTACACCGCCATGCCCGCGGTGATCGAGCCGCCGGGCGTGTTCATGTAGAAGGTGATTTCCTTCCCGGGCTCGGTGGTCTCAAGGTAAAGCAGCTTTTCCGTCAGGTCCTTCGCGGTCTCGTCGGTCACCGCGCCCCACAGGAAAATCTTCCGTTGCTCCAGGAACTTCTTCTGGATCTGGGCGCCGACCGGGGCGGCCGTGGGCTTCGGGCTTTCCGCGCGCTCCTCTTCCTCCTCGTCGTCGAGGCGGGGCGTGACCGGGCTCTGGTATTCGCGAGACAGATTGTGGGCTGACATGGGGTCGAAACGTGCACCGGTTGGCGGGTTTTGCGAGTGGAATTTTGCCCGCCGTAGCGCGCGCGCGTTCATTCGACGTAGGAGCTTGCTTGCAAGCGACCCAGGCCTCGCGCCGCCGGTCCCCGTGCCGAATCGCTTGTAAACAAGCTCCTACAAATCATAGTCCGGACCAATGAAACGCCGCGTGCAGCGCCTTTCCGGCCAAATCGTGGACCTGCACGCGCGGCGGATCTTTCCCGGGACCGTAGAGTGGGCGCGGGGCCGCATCATCCGGATCACCGAGGATCCCCGCGTTCGCGCGAAACACTTCATCGCGCCGGGCTTCGTGGATGCGCACATCCACATCGAAAGCTCCCTGCTCCCGCCGGCGGAGTTCGCGCGCTGGTCGGTGGTGCACGGCACCGTGGCCACCGTGTCCGACCCGCACGAGATCGCGAATGTGCTCGGGGTGGCGGGCGTTGACTTCATGGTCCGCGACGGCCGCCGGACGCCGTTCAAGTTCAACTTCGGTGCGCCCTCGTGCGTGCCCGCCACGACCTTTGAAACGGCCGGGGCGGCGCTCGATGCGCGGGTCGTCGCAAAACTCCTCGCGCGCCGGGAAATCAAATACCTGAGCGAGGTCATGAACTTCCCCGGCGTGCTCGCCCGCGACCGGTCGCTGATGGCGATGATCGCCGCGGCGCGGAAGCACGGCAAACCCGTCGACGGCCACGCCCCCGGCCTGCGCGGGGAGGTCGCCGCGAACTACGCGGCCGCGGGCATCACGACCGACCACGAGTGCTTCACCCTGCCCGAGGCGCAGGACAAGCGGAAGGCGGGGATGAAGATCCTGATTCGCGAAGGTTCGGCCGCGCGGAACTTCGCGGCGCTGCAGCCGCTCCTCCAGACCGATGCCGACGCCTGCATGTTTTGTTGCGACGACCTGCACCCGGATCTGCTGATGGTGCGGCACCTCGACGAACACGTGCGGCGCGCCATTGCGGGTGGCGCCGATTTGTTCGACGCGCTCCGCTGCGCCTCGGTGCTGCCGGTCGAGCACTATGGCCTCGATGTGGGGCTGCTGCGGGTCGGCGACCCGGCGGACTTCATCGTGTTTTCGGGGTGG
This sequence comes from Lacunisphaera sp., assembly GCA_044224295.1. Classification (GTDB taxonomy): domain Bacteria; phylum Verrucomicrobiota; class Verrucomicrobiia; order Opitutales; family Opitutaceae; genus Lacunisphaera. Next base: position 129,620 of record JBGAKQ010000012.1, read on the forward strand.
GAGAACTTGAAGGTCCAGCGGACGTACTTGCGTGGCGAGCTGGTGGCGCGCGACGGCCGCAGCCGGCTGCCGCGGCAGCCGTCGAAGACGCCAAACGCGTTCAAGGCGCAACCGCGGACGGCATCCGAATTCAAGGTGGGGCGCGGTCCCGATCCGCGCGGTGGTCGCCCGCGGGGAGCGCGCCCGACCATCAACGTCATCGAGGCGCTCAACGGCCAGCTGATCACCCGGCATCTTCGCGAGAAGCTGACCGTGGTTGACGGTGCCGTCATGGCGGATCCGCGGCGTGACATCCTCAAGATCGCCGTCGTGAACCGCTACGCGCCGCACGCGCCGATCTCGATCGGCTTCATTCGCGGTTTCAATTTGCGCAGCGGCGCCATCGCTTCCTCGGTGGCGCACGACTCGCACAACGTCGTGGCGGTCGGCGCGGACGATGAGTCGCTCTGCGCCGCGGTGAACCTGGTGATCAAGGCCCGCGGCGGTCTCAGCGTGGTGGGCCGGGGCCGGCGCGCGGTGCTGCCGCTGCCGATTGCGGGGTTGATGTCCGACCAGGATGGCCGGGTGGTCGCGCGCCGCTACACGACGCTGGATGCGGCCGCGAAGCAGCTCGGCTCGAAGCTCGACGCACCTTTCATGACGCTGTCGTTCATGGCGCTGCTCGTCATCCCGGATTTGAAGCTCAGTGACCGCGGGTTGTTTTCGGCGACGAAGTGGGGGTTTGTCGCGCTCACGGAATCATAGTCTTTTTGGTGGGAGGGGTTTTATACCCCGACGGGTTTGATGCCGCCTCCGCGGTCGGGGTGTAAAACCCCTCCCACCAAATCCGCTACCTCAGTCAATCCGCAGCGCCACCAGTGGATCCATCCGGGCCGCGCGCCAGGCGGGGATGAAGATGGCGACCGCGCCGGCAAATGCCACGACGCCGGCAGCGAGCAGCAGGGGCGGGGCGGTCAGGCCTTCCATGCCGTAGACGATTTTCTTCAGGACGCTGGCGAGCGCGAAGCTGCCGGCGAGACCGAGGAGCAGGCCGATGGCCACCCAGCGCAGGCCCTGCCCGAAGACGAGCCGCAGGATGTCGCCGCCCACCGCGCCGATGGCGAGCCGCACGCCGATTTCCCGCGTGCGCTGCACGATGTGGTAGCTGAGCGTGCCGTAAAGCCCGACCGCGACCAGGCCGAGAGCCACTGCCATGAAGAAGTTCACCGTGCTTGCCATGGCGCGTTCGCCGGCGGAGGAATCGCGCACGACCTGGTTGAACGTGCGGATGTCCTCCGGCGGAATCTCGCGATCCAACTCCGCCAGCGCGACGCGCAGTTGCGGGGCGAGGAACGAGGCGGGTCGGTTCGAGCGCAGGTTGAGGTGCACCGTGGTGCCCCAATGACCCGGCGGCGTCGTGTACATCTCGGGCTGGACCTTGGCGGTCGCGCTCCACTGCCGCACGTTCTCGACGACCCCGACCACGGTCGCGACGTACCACGGATCCTTGGGTTGATTGGCGCGGAAGACCTGGCCGATGGGATCCTTGTCGGGCCAGCACTTGTCGACGAAAGCCTGGTTGACCACCACGCCCAGGCGATGCTCGCCCTCTTTCTGCATGTCGTCCGCCGCCGTCAGGTTGCGGCCGCGCACCAGGGCAATGCCCATGGTTTCGAAATAGCCGGGGGTGATCGACGAGCGCTCGACGCTCGTGCGCCGGACGGCGGGATCGTAGACCTCGTCGTTGACGAGCGCATTCGTGTTGCTGCCACCCTCGAGCGGGAGCTTGGAGGTCAGGCCGACGGAAAGCACGCCCGGGATCGTGGAGAGTTTTTCTTCCAGGCGTTTCCAGAACTGCACGCGCGCCTCGTTTTCCTTGTAGGCGTCGCCGCGGAGGCTGAGCTTGGCGGTCAGGACGTATTCGGTGTCGAGGGTCTTGTTCTGCGCGATGATCTTGAAATAGCTGGTGGAAAACAGCGCCGCGCCATTCGCCAGCACGAAGGCGACCGCGATCTGTGCCACGATGAGACCCCGCAGCATGTGATGGCGGGAGCGCGAACCCACCGCGCCGCGGGCGTCGCTCCGGATGATCCCGGCCAGGGAGGTGCGCGCCGCGGCCAGCGCCGGCGGCAGGCCGGCGAGGAGCGCGGTGAGGAGGCACGCGCCGAGTGCGAAGAGCAGCGCCCAGCCGTCGAGGGTCATGGCGGCCTTGCGGGCCGCAGTGACCGGCGAGATGACCTGCAGGGCGCGGATCCCGGCCAGCGCAACCAGGAGGCCGAAGCCCGCGCCGAGTCCGGCCAGGAGGAGGCTCTCGGTCAGCGCGAGCCGGATCAGCCGACCACGGGTGGCGCCCAGCGCCACGCGCACGCCAAACTCCCCCTGCCGTTGGGCGCTGCGCGCCAGCAGCATGGACGCGACATTGGCGCAGGCAACGAGCAGCACCAGGGCCACCGCGCCGAAGAGCATCCAGACCCGCTGGCCGACTTCCTTGGTCATCTCCTGCTTGAGCGTGTAGACGGCGAACTCCTTGCGGGTGTTGGAATCGGGATAGAGCGCCGTCAGTTTCTTGCCGATCGCCTTGATCTCGGCCGTGGCGACGCCCAGCGACTGGCCGGGCTTGAGCCGCGCAACGCCACACAGGTAGTGGCTGTCGCGCTGCGTGCGTTCCTTCTCGGAAAAACGGTACGGGACCCAGACTTGGCAGTCCTCGGTCCGCATCCAGGGGGCCGCGAATTCGAACGAGGCGGGCATGATGCCGATGATGGTCGTGTCAGCCCCGTTGACCCGCACCCGCCGGCCGACCGCGTCGGGTTGGCCGCCGAAGGTCTGTTGCCAGAGTTTGTAGCTGATCACCGCAACCGCCGGGGCGCCTTCGACGCAATCTTCCGCGGTGATCAGCCGGCCGCGCATGGCGCCGATTCCGAAGGCCGGCAACACTTCCGCGGTGATACGCGCCCCGGCGACCGCCTGGGCGTTCTCCACGCCGATGTTGACTGACGTCGGTGAATAGACGCCGAATTTCTCGAACGAAGTGTTTTGATCGTGGAGGTCGAGGAAGTCCGCGGGCGAAAGCGGCCAGCCGCCGCCTTCGCCGGACCACACCTGCACGATCCGGTCGGACTCGGGATAATCGAATGGTTGTACCACCAACGCGCGGAGCGCGCTGAACATGGCGGTCGAGGAGCCAATGCCGATGGCAAGCGTGAGGACGGCGATGACGGTAAATCCGCGGGCTTTGGCGAGTTGGCGGACGGCGAGACGCAGGTCGGTGAGCATGGATGGCGTGAGGTGCCATCCGAGAACCCCGCTTGCTGGCTTCGGTTACACAAAAGATCGCCGTCTCACCCGGGTTGAGTGTGTCCGGTCAAACCCGACAAACGCCCCTTTCCGGTCATTCTGCACGAAGTGAAGAATCCAGTCGTTCGCGCGGGAGAGCGTTCCCGCCGCACTGGGCCTTTCGCTCCGGTCAGGTTGCCAAACCGGGCTGGAAGGCACCGACTAGTACTTCACTTTGTCCGTCTTGCTCGCCCAGCTCTTGAAGGTCGTCAGGCCCTCGTCGCGCAGGACCTGCTTGATCTTGATCGCGCGCTTTTCGAGCGGCAGGGGGATCTGGCGGTAAATGAAATCGTCGTCGAAGCCGATGTCGGCCGCGTCCTGGCGCGTGTTGGCAAACCAGATCTGCGGGATGCGCGCCCAATAGATCGCTGACAGGCACATGGGGCAGGGCTCGCAGCTCGTGTAGAGCTCGCAGTCCGTCAGCTGGAAGGTCTTCAGGTTCGCGCACGCGTCCCGGATCGCGGTGACCTCGGCGTGCGCGGTGGGGTCATTGGTCGAGGTCACGCGGTTGTTGCCGCGGCCCACGACCTGGCCGGCGCGGACGATGACGCAGCCAAACGGGCCGCCCTGGCCCTTGGCCATCCCGACTTCCGCCAGCTTGATCGCCTCGCGCATGAAGGTTTCGTGACTCATGGGGCGGAGGAGAGCACACCCGACCGGAAAGTTGAAGGTTGAAGTAGGGCAGGCGTTCCGGCCTGGGCCATTGGGTGCAGAGCGCGTTCCGCCGTGGTCGTCGTCGGCTACTCTATTGCTGACACCGCCGGGTCGGGCGGCTTTGCTGTGCGACCATCCCCATGAGTGCTTCCCCCATCATTGGCGGCCTGGAAATCCGCGGCCCGCTGAAACCCGGTTACACGGAAATCCTCACGCCCGAGGCGTGCGCGTTTGTCGCCGGCCTGTTTGAGAAATTCGGCCCGCGTCGCCTCGAGTTGCTCGCCAAGCGGGTCGAGCGGCAAAAGGAAATCGACGGCGGCAAGCTGCCGGACTTCCTGCCGGAAACGGCCGCCATCCGCGGCGGCGCGTGGAAGGTGGCGCCGATTCCGGCGGACCTGCTCGACCGCCGCACCGAAATCACCGGCCCAGTCGACCGCAAGATGGCGATCAACGCGCTGAACTCCGGCGCGCAGTGCTGGATGGCGGACTTTGAGGATGCCAATTCGCCGACTTGGGAAAACTGCATTGAGGGACAGATCAACATGCGCGACGCCGCGCAACGGACGATCACCTACACGTCGCCCGAGGGAAAAAAGTACGCGCTGAAGGACAAGATCGCCGTGATCGTTGCCCGCCCGCGCGGCTGGCACATGGAGGAGAAACACGTCCACTACCAGGGCCGCCGCGTGTCCGCGTCGCTCTTCGATTGGGGACTGCACTTCTTCCATTGCGCCAAGACGCTCCTCGCGCGTGGCAGCGGGCCCTACTACTACCTGCCGAAACTGGAGAGCCACCTGGAGGCGCGGCTGTGGAATGATGTCTTCATCCACGCGCAGGCGGCGCTGGGCATTCCCCGCGGCACGATTCGGGCCACGATGTTGATCGAGACGATCACGGGGGCCTTCGAGGCGGAGGAGATTCTCTACGAGCTGCGCGAGCACGCGTCCGGGCTGAACTGCGGCCGTTGGGACTACATGTTCAGCATGGTGAAGAAGCTGCGCAATCGCCCGGGCTACATGTTCCCCGATCGCACGCTCATCACGATGGAGGTGCCGTTCCTGCGCGCGTATGTCACCCACGTCATCAACGTCTGCCACCGGCACGGCGCGTACGCCATGGGGGGCATGGCGGCGCAGATTCCCATCAAGAACGATCCCGCTGCCAACGCGGCCGCGCTGGCCAAGGTCCGCGCTGACAAAACCCGCGAGGTCAAGGCCGGCCACGACGGCACGTGGGTCGCGCACCCCGGCCTGGTACAGACCGCGCTCGATGCGTTCGGTGAACACATGAAGGGACCGAACCAGCTGCACGTCATCCATAACGTGAAGGTCACCGCTGCCGACTTGCTCGCGCCGCTCCACGGTCCGATCACGGAAAAGGGTGTGCGTTGGAACCTCCACGTCGGCGTGCGTTACCTGGAGGCCTGGCTGGGTGGCTCCGGCGCGGAGCCGATTCATCATCTCATGGAGGACCTCGCGACGTCCGAGATCTCCCGCTCGCAACTTTGGCAGTGGCTGAAGTTCGGCGCGAAACTCGACGATGGCCGCCCGGTGACCGCGAAACTCTACGACGAACTGCTCCCCTTGGAGCTCGCCGCCATCCGCGCCGAGTACGGAGACGAGCGTTACGATTCCGGGCATTTCAAGGCAGCCGTCGATCTCTTCATGCGCATGTCGAAGAGCGCAGAATTCGACGAATTTCTTTCGCTCCCGGCGTACGAATTGCTGCCCTAGACGGGAAATCACAAACGCCAAACGGCCAAAGGCCAAAGAAACCCAGCGGCGATTCAAAGATTCGAAAACGAAACCATGCCCACATGCGTCATCCTGAGCCGTGCGAAGGATCCACGCGAATGCGCGAGACTCCTTGGATCCTTCTCCCGCCGTGGCGGGATCAGGACGACGGAGGGGGAAATCGCTGCCGCGAATTTGGGTCTTGGGATTTATTTGGCGTTTGGACCTTTGGCGTTTGAGATTTTCCTGCGTTGAATGTCCGCCACTCTCGCCAGTCTAAATGTCAGCCCGCAGGAGGCCTTCACCGCCGCGCTGGGTCACCTCTTCGAACATTCGCCGTGGGTCGCGGAGCTCACCTGGGCCCAGCGTCCGTTCGCCTCGGCGGAGGCGCTCCATGCGGCGCTGTGCGCGACGATGCGCGGGGCGCCGCGTGACCGGCAGCTGGCGCTGATTCGCGCGCACCCGGACCTGGCGGGTCGGCTGGCGCAGCAAAAGAAACTCACGGCGGAGTCGACGCGCGAGCAGGCGAGCGCCGGGCTCGATCAGCTCACGGACGCCGAGCTCGCGGCCTTCACGCGCAACAACGATGCCTACAAGGCGCGTTTCGGTTTCCCCTTCATCATCTGCGCGCGCCTCAACGCGAAGGCCGCGATCCTGTCCGCCATGCAAATCCGGTCGCACAACCCGCCCGAGACCGAGTTCACCACCGCCCTCGGTGAAATCGAAAAGATCGCCTGGCTCCGCCTGCAGGACGTTCTGAAAACCGCTTAACCGCGGATTTCACGGATTGGCACGGATGAGTCTATTCCTAACCTGAATTTATCCGTGTTAATCTGTGTAATCCGTGGTTAAAAGTCCTCCCATGTCGAAACTCAGCACCCACGTCCTCGACCTCACCACCGGCCGCCCCGCCATGGGCATGCGCATCGAGCTCTGGAACCTCGACGGCAAGCCGCACCAATTGAAAGCTGTCGTGACGAATCTCGACGGCCGCACCGACGAGCCCCTGCTGTTCGGCCCGACGATGGCCGTCGGCAGTTACGAGCTGCTCTTCTTCGTGAAGGACTACTTCGTCACGCACCACAAGGACAGCCCGTTCCTCGATCGCGTGCCGGTCCGCTTCGCCATCGCCGATGCGCGCGCGAGTTACCACGTGCCGCTACTCGTCACCCCGTGGGCTTACCAGACGTACCGCGGTAGCTGAACGCATGAGCCGCGAAGCCGCAGAGCTGCTCGTCGCGATGCTCGACGAACTCGGGCACGTCTCGGACGAGCCGGAACGCCTGACGCGCACGTTTCTGTCGCCCGCCATGGAGCGCGCGAACCAGCTCGTCGGCGACTGCATGCGGGCGGCGGGGCTCACCGTGCGGGTTGACTCGGTGGGCAATCTGATCGGCCGCCAGGAGGCAACGCCGCGGGGAAAAGGATCCAAGACCCTGCTCCTGGGTTCCCACCTCGACACCGTGCACGATGCGGGACGATTCGACGGATCACTGGGCGTGCTGTTGCCGATCGTGGCGCTGGCCGACCTCAAGGTGCGCGGCGTGCAGCTGCCGTTCGCGGTCGAGATCCTGGGTTTTTCCGAGGAGGAGGGCGTGCGTTTCGCGAGCGCCTACCTGGGCAGCGAAGGCTACACTGGCCGGCTCAAGTCGGCGACGCTCGCGCTGCGGGATGAAAGTGGAAAAACGGTGGGGGACGTCCTCAAGGCGCACAACGGCGGCCATTTCACCTTGCCGAAGCCCGCGCACGCCCGTCGCGAACTGCTGGGCTACGTCGAAGTCCACATCGAGCAGGGTCCGGTCCTCGAGGCCAAGAACCTCGCAGTGGGCGTCGTTTCCGCAATCGCGGGCCAAAGTCGTTTCAAGCTCACCTGGACGGGCAAGGCGGGGCACGCCGGCACCACGCCGATGGCCTTGCGCCGCGACGCGCTGGCCGGCGCCGCAGAGTTTGCGCTCGCCGCCGAAAAGCTCGCTCGCGGCACCGCGGGATTGGTCGCGACCGTCGGTTCGATGTCCGTGGCGCCGGGCGCGGCCAATGTGATTCCGGGGACAGTGACCCACACGCTGGATGTGCGCCACGCGCGGGATGGCATTCGCCGCGGCGCGTTGATGAAGCTCGGCCGTCTCGCGGCGCAGATCGCCCGGCAGCGCGGCCTGCAGGTTCGCTGGCAGCGCACGCAGGACAACGGTGCGGTCACGTGTTCGCCGACGCTCACCCGGGCCTTGGAACGCAGCGTGAAAACGGTCCAGGGAACGTCGCTTTCGTTGGTCAGCGGTGCCGGCCACGACGGCGTGGTGATGTCGGCGCTTTGTCCCATCGCGATGCTCTTTGTGCGCTGCCGCGATGGCTTGAGTCACCACCCAGACGAATACGCCTCGCCTAAGGATCTCGCCGTCGCGCTCGCCGTGGTCACGGATTTCCTCGAGAAACTCGCGGAGGAATATCGCGCATGATCACGTGGCCGACAGTTGGAGGGCCCCGCTCCCGCGGGGCCACGGCTCAGCTGGAGCTGAGCCCTCCAATTCTCAATCCGCGCTTCCGATGAAACGTCGCGGCAAGAATCTCGTGGAGTCAGCCGAGCCCGAAAAGCTCGACCTGATCGTGCGCGGCGGACGGGTCGTCACGCCCGACGCGATCGTGGATGCGGACATGGGCATCCTGCACGGCAAGATTGTCCGGCTGGCGCCCGAGGTAACCGATGAGTCGCACACGGAGCTCGATGCTGCCGGTCGGTATGTTTTTCCCGGCATCATCGACGCGCACGTCCATTTCAACGAGCCCGGCCGCACGGAGTGGGAGGGACTCGCTCATGGCTCGCTGGCGCTCGCGGCGGGTGGGGGCACCTGCTTCTTCGACATGCCGCTCAATTCCGAGCCGCCGGTGCTGGACGCCGCCGCATTGCGCACCAAGCGCGAGCTGGCGGAGCAACAGTCCTGCGTCGACTTTGCGCTCTGGGGCGGACTCGTGCCGGGAAACCTCGACAAGCTCGCGGGCCTGCGCGACGCGGGGGCGATCGGGCTCAAGGCGTTCATGTCCAACAGCGGCATCGACAGCTTTCCGCGCGTCGACGCGAAGTCGCTTTATGAAGGCATGAAGCGCGCCGCCAAGCTGGGGCTGCTCGTCGCGGTGCACGCAGAGGATGACGCCCTGGCTGCGAAGTTCACCGCGGAGCAGAAGGCGCGCGGCAAACACGATGCCAAGGCCTGGTTGGCGTCGCGACCGGTCGACGTGGAACTCGCCGCGATCCGCCAGGCGCTGGAGTTTGCGGGCGAGACCGGTTGCGCGCTGCATATCGTGCACGTGAGCAGCCCGGAGGGCATTGCGCTGATCACCGAGGCGCGGGGCCTGCGGGTGGACGTGACCGCCGAGACCTGCTCGCATTACCTGCTTTTAAACGACAAGGACGTCGCGAAACTCGGTGCGCCGGCGAAATGTGCGCCACCGATCCGCGATGAAAAACGCCGGCTGGGCCTTTGGGCGGAGTTGCGCGCCGGGAATATCCACACGGTCGGGTCAGACCATTCGCCATCGCCGCCCGACCTGAAGACGTCGAAGAACTTTTTCGAAATCTGGGGCGGCATTGCCGGCGTGCAGCATGGGTTTCAACTCCTCATGAACGAGTGCGCCGCCACGGCGGACAGGGATCTGCCGCGACTCGCGGCCGTGCTGGCGCGGAATGTGGCCCGCCGGTTCCGCCTCGACCACCGCAAGGGGCTGTTGGCCGAGGGCCGCGACGCCGACTTCTCGCTGGTTGAGTTTGGTCCGAAGCGGACGATCAAGGCCGCCGAGTTGTGGACGCGGCACCCGATCAGCCCGTATCTCGGCCGGGCAGCCAAGGTCGCTGTGACCCACACTTACGTGCGGGGCTGTCCGGTCTGGGCCGAGGGCAGGGTTGCCTCGGGATCGCCGAAAGGGCAGTTCCTGCGACCCGGAAACTAAGTCGTGTTTTCAGCCTGTCATTGCGAGGAGCGAAGCGACGCGGCAATCGCGGGCGGGCGCATGGATCGCCACGGCTGACGGAGTCAGCCTCGCGATGACAGATTCCGGCTGAACACTTTATCGCCACGATGGCCGGCACAAGCCCAGTAAGTTGAGATTTCGTCTCCTCCTTTTGCGCCTTTTGTGCATTTTGTGGCCTTCTAATCCTCCTCCCGATGCCTGACCTTTTCGGCCACACCCGCGCCCACATCGCCGCCCGCCACGCGCTCATCACGCCGGGCAACCACGTCAACAGTTCCGTCCCGGGTATCACTGGCGCCACCGCCGTCGTCCTCATCAACGAGGCGATGGGCGCGAAGTTCGCCCAGTTGTTGGTGACGTTCACCGCCGACGGTCGCGCGGCGCAGCCGGCGAGCGGGACGCAGACCTTTGGCTACGTGATGCAGGGCGGGGGCGCGCTCACTGTGGGCAAGGACAAGGCCAAGATTTCCGAGGGCGGATTTTTCTACGTGCCGGCGGGACAGCCGTGGAGCCTGACGTCCCCCAAGGCGGGCACCCAGCTCACGCTTTTCCAAAAGAAGTACGTCGCGCTCCCGGGCGCGCCGCTGCCGAAGGCGATCATCGGCGACGCCGCGAAAGTGAAGGGCACGCCGTTCCTCGGTGATCCGGCGGCGAACCTGCAGGTTCTGTTGCCCGACGAGCCCGCGTTCGACATGGCGGTGAATGTTTTTGCTTACCAACCGGGCGGCCACCTGCCGTTCGTCGAGGTCCACGTCATGGAGCACGGCCTCGTGATGCTCGGCGGCGCCGGCGTGTACCGCCTCGAGAACCGGTGGTACCCGGTGCAGGCCGGCGATGCGATCTGGATGGCGTCATATTGCGCGCAGTGGTTCGTTGCCATGGGCAAGGTCCCGGCGAGCTATCTCTATTATAAGGATGTCAACCGTCCGGCCATCTGACCCGTCCGCCCCGCCGAGCCTCGACCTGATCGTCAACGGCCGCGCGGTCTCCACGGCGGGCGTGGCGCCGACCACGACGCTTCTGGCCTGGCTGCGCGCGAACGGCCTGACCGGTTCCAAGGAAGGCTGCGCCGAGGGCGATTGCGGTGCGTGCTCGGTGGCGCTGGTTGATCGCGACGCGAACGGCCGGCCGACCTACCGGGCGTTCAACAGCTGCATCGCGTTGGTCCCGATGTTTGCGGG
>JBGAKQ010000013.1:0-124114 GCA_044224295.1 Lacunisphaera sp.
GCCGTGAGAACGAATACGATTCGCAGCGTCGCGGATCCGCGACGCCACGCCCACAGGTAGCTGAAGCCCACCATGGCCACGAACACCCCGGTGAAACGCAGGTAGGTCTCCGCCTCGGCGCCCACCGTGCCGGCCTGCATCAAGCCCAGCGTAAAGGCCGGGGCCACGACCAAACCCAAGCCCGTGCCGGCATCGAGGGCGCCCGCGCCGAGCGCGAGCACCCGGGCAAGTTTTTCAAGCGTGGGACGGTTCATGACGTGAAAGGACGAGCAGCCAGTGGGCGGACGCGGCCAACATCGCCATGCCGGCGACCAAACGCAACCCGTAGCAAATATCCGCCAGCCCGCGCGACGCCTGCAGGAGCGTGGGCGCATCGGCCTCGTGCCAGCCGAGCCACGCGAGCGCGGCCACCTGCAGCGCGCAGCCGACTTGCCAGAGCCAGAAGCTGCTGCTGGCCGGGGCCCGCGCGGGCGCGAGGTTGAGCAGGATTGCCAGGTGCAGACTCGTCACCAAGCCAGCCATCGCGAGGTGCGAATGGGCGACGAGCGCGTTCGTGAATTTCAGCTGTTCCGAAACCCCCGGGAGAAACGTCAACCAGCCGCTGGCCACCAGCAGGCACCACCACACAAACGCTGCGCGCAACCACGGCCGGGAGTTCGGCGCCCAGGCGAAGCCACGCGCATACCAGCGCGTCACCGGCAGCCACAACAAGAGGCTGCCGAGGCCGACAAGCTGGTCAGGGCGGTGATGCGACGCGTCGCTGTGGCCGATGCCGGCGTACAACGGCAGCGAGAGCGCGAAGAGGATGACAAACACCGTGCGCGGCCAAGCGGGACCGGTGGGTTCGATCCGCAACATCCACGGCAACAAGCCGAAGATCGCCACAACCCCGAGTGTCGATCCCAACAAGCTTGCGCCGGTCGCGCCGCCGCTGTGCGGGTTCACCGCCGGATAGACGTTCGGCGCGGCCGCCCAATAGAGCAGTCCCGGCACCGCCGCGAGGCCCACCAACAGGACCCACACCCAAATCGGCACGCCCCCGCGACGCCAGGCCTGCGTGACCAGCACCGCCCACAGGACAAACCCGGCCACGGCCCAGAGTTCCCGCGCGGGCGAAACCCAGTCGAGAAAGAGTTTCCCGCTGACGCGTCCCGCGAGCCACGTCAGCCCGCCGACGAGCAGCGCCCCACTCCACGCATTCAGCGCCAGGCGTCCGCCCGCGAGCGCCCGTGCATCCGTCGGCAGGCACTGTGCAAAGAGCACGCCCACCAGCGGCAATGCGCACCAGCCGTAGAGTTGCCAGTTGAGATGCAGCGGCACCCAGCGCCCGTAAGTGAAGGGTGCGAGCGGATCATTGAGGTCGGGCCACAACAAGAGCGTCGCCAGCAGCGCGCCCACGGCGTTCGCGGCCACGAGCCACGCGAGGCTGTGGCGGCGCACGGCGACGGCGAGCTCCGGGTTCACGCCGATTCGATCCGGCCCTGCCGGACGCGCAGACGGCGGTCGCACTGCTCCGCGAAGCGCCGCTCATGCGTCGCCAGCACCACCGCGATCCCGCGCGTCTGCACCAGGTGCCGCAACAGCGCGAACACCGTGTCCGCGGTTTCCTCGTCCAGCGAACCGGTCGGCTCGTCGGCCAGCAACAACCGCGGCGAATTCATGAGGGCGCGGCAGATCGCCGTGCGCTGTCGCTCGCCCCCGGAAATGTCCTGGATGCGATGCTCGAGCCGGTGCGCGATGCCGACCGCCTCCGCGAGCTCCGTGATCCGGCGCTGTGTCAGGTCGCCGGCCGTGCCATTGGCGAGCGCGGGCACGCGGAGGTTCTCGCCCACCGTGAGGTCCGGAATGAGGTTGTGGAGCTGGAAAACGAAACCCAGGTGTCGCCGGCGAAGCTCAAGCCGGTGCGCCTCGCTGCGCGGATCGAGGCCGCACACGCTGAGTTCCCCGCTATCGGGCACATCGAGCCCGCCCAGCAGGTGCAACAACGTGCTCTTGCCCGAACCCGACGCCCCCCACAGCGCCACCATCTCGCCCGAGCACACCTCGAGCCCGACGCCATCGAGCACGCGCACGCGACCACGGTCATAGGACTTCCGTAGATCCCGCGCGGTGATCAACGTCTCGGCATTCACGCGCCACCCCCCGTGCCTTTGTAATATAATGGATTACAAGCCGCCCGGGTCGGCCTGGGATTCCGGCGGCGGGAGTTATTCATAACGCAGCGCCTCCGCGGGTTGGATTTTGGACGCGAACCGAGCGGGCCAGAGGGCGCCGAGCACGGCGGTGACGAGCGCAGTCGCGACGATGCCGACCAGCATGGCGGGTTTCACGATGGGCTGGATGTAGCCGTTGAATTGCGGCGCGTGGTGCAGCGCGTAGAGCGCGGTGTACCCGAGTCCGAGCCCGAGGAGCAGCCCGCCGGCGGCAATCACCGTGGCCTCGCCGAGGATCAGCGCCGCAACCTGCGGGCTGGAGAAACCACACACGCGCAACACGGCGATCTCGCGGATGCGGCTGAACACGGAGAGCAACATCGTGTTCGCGACGCCGAGGCCGCCGAGGAGAAAGGCACACAGGCCGACGGCCCACGCGGTCAGGTTGAGGATCTTGAACTGGGTGTAGCTCTGGTTGAACTCGCGGTTCTCGAGCGCCATCAGCCCGGGATGCGCCGATTCCACGGCGCGCTTGAAATCCGCACCGCGGGATTGGTCGTGCAGCTTGATCGCCACGACCGAAGCCACGCCTTCGCGGCTGAAGAAGGCCTGCGCGTCCTTGAGCGGCAGGAAAACGCCGCCGTCCTCAAAGCCGTTCTCGGTGGAAAAGATTCCCGCCACCGTAAACTCGCCTTTGCCGATCGCGACGCGCTCGCCGGCTTTCGCCTTGAGAAATTCCGCCGCGCGCGCACCGAGCCAGATGCCCTCCTTGACTGTCCCGAAGTCTTCGCGCCGCCCGGCCAGCCAGGTGGCCTTGGCCAAACGCGGATTGGTGGGCTCGAGCCCAAAGCAGGTGATGATCGGCCGGTCGCCCGACGCAACCAAGCCGAACAAGAGCGGCTCCGCGGATTCCACGTTGGCCATGCCGCGCAACGCAGCGGTCTTGGCATCGGGCACGCTGCTGAAAAACAGGTCGGAGACGTTTTTCTCAAAAACCAGGTAGTGCGAATCCACCGCCAGGATCCGCTCGAACATGCCGATGGCGCCGTTGACGATGGAGAGGATCGTCAGCATCGCCGCCACGCCGAAGCCGATGCCCGCGACGCCGATGAGGGCGCGCAGCTTGTGCCGGCGAAGGTTGACGAAAACGAGCGCGAGAAAGCGCATGTCCCCCCAATGTTGGCGAGTTTCGCCCCGGCGCAAGCTTCGGTCCCGGGCGAGCGGTTCGATCCGGCAGATCATCTAACGCTGCCGTCATCCTGAGCCGTGCGAAGGATCCAAGGGGATGCGCACCACCGCTTGGATTCTTCGCGGGGCTCAGAATGACGAAATCGATAATTTGAAAACACCTCTCTGACTCGCCACCCCCATCCGATGGCGAACCGGCGCCTCCACGCCCCGACCCTACTGTGTCGGCTTCACCTTCACGTCCTTCACCTTGGCCCGCAGGTGCAGGCCGGTGAGTTCGCCGGTGTGGTAGTTGTGGCACTGCAGGCAGCTCGAGCCCGCGAGCTGCGGCTGGTGGCAGGCGGTGCAGGAATCCTTGGTGAGCGGCGCAAAGCTGCTGCGGAACACGAGCGGGTCGCGATTCGCGCCGAAATTCTTCGCGTACTCCGCCTTGGCATCCAGCACGTGGCACGTCGCGCAACCCTCCACGCCCATCAGGCTGAAGTGCGGCGCGTGCTTGAAGGTCGTGAACGGCCGCTGGTGCGGCTCGGGGCGCGAAGTCTCCCAATTGATCACCGCCGCGGCGCCGCGGTTGTCGACCGAGTGGCACTTCAAGCAAAGCCCGGGCGCGCCGGTGGCGGACAGCTGCGCAAAAATCGCCTGCGCCGCCGGGCCGTCCTCATGCACCGAGGTTTCCAACCAGGCGGTGAGGAACTCGTCCGAGTGGCCGCGGGGACGGTAGTTCACGGTGTAGGCCTCGTCGCGACGATACCAGCCGCCTTGGGAAACGCGCACCTCGGCATCATCGTATTCGAGCGGCGCGATGGTGGGCGCCGTGACGGTGGCCTTGGACGCGGCGACCGCCGCACCCGCCGGCAGGTTGCTGCGGACCGGATCACCGGGCAAATCGATCAGCAAGTCGTCCGCATCGGCGGCGGCCGACGCTTTCCGTGCGCCGGTCCCGGAAGTCTTCGCGGTCTCGCGCGCCGCGCGCGGCGAGGGCTTCACGCCCTGGCGATAGGCGGCGACCTCCGTCAGCAAACTCGGCAACCACGCCTGTTGCGCAGCCTGCAGGCCGTCGGGCGAGAAGCCGCCCGCGTGCTGCGCCGGGCCGGCGCGCCCGGCGTTTGTGTTCAGGCGGCGCAACATGACCTGCTGGCCCTGCGTGATGAGGTCGGCCATCAGGCCCTTGACGCTCCACACCAGTTTCGCCGCCGCGGCTTTTTGCGCGGGCGTGGCCTTGGACAGGTCCGCGAGCTTCACGCCGGTAAGTTCAGCAAACGCCTTCTGCGCCGCGGGGTCGCCCTCCAGCATCCAGCGCATGAAGGGCGTGATGTCGCCTTCGCTGAATTCCGGCCACTCGCCCACGGGTTCGCCGGCTTTTTCGAGGGACGTCACGTCCACTTCCGGCAGCCGGAAAAACACCAACCCCTTCGGACCCGCCTGGCCCACGCCCTCGATCTGGCCGGCGTGACAGGCCGCGCAGCTCTTTTCGAAACCGCGCACGAGCATCTTGCGGCCGTCGGCCGCGGGCTCATGGCAATCCGCGCAGGAGGTTGGCGCATTCGCCACCATGCGGTCTTCCGAAAAATGTTTGGTCCAGTGCGCGAGGTGATCGAACTCCAGCCGCGTGCGGCGGGTCGCGGGATAACTCGTGAACGCCGGGTGCCCCGAAACGAAACTCGTGAACGGCGCCTGGTGGCAGACCTGGCACTGGCGGTCGCTCATTTCCTTGATGTTCGCCTCGCGGCCGTGGTGTTCCTGGTGACAGCTGGCGCAGGCGGGTTCCGCCGGGCCGCCGCGGGCAAGCGTGTGTGCCACCCGGAGCATGGCCGGCGGCGGAGGCGTCGTCGGGTCCGCCTTGCGCCCGAGCGCGAGCAGTTCGGCGGCGGTCACGCCGTGCGGGGAGTTGCCGTGGGCGCCGAGATCGTGGCAGTTGAGGCAAAGCTGGTTGTTGGCGACCTGGCGCTTGTGCGGCACGCCACTGGGCAGCTTGGACAACTCGACGTGGCAGTCGGTGCAACGCTGCGCGGACATCGCGTGCTGCGCACTCACCGGGCCGGGACTCGACCATTCGGTGCGCGAGCTGCCCCAGATGGTCATGATCGCAACGCCCGCCGCCACCAAGGCGGTCAGCCGCGTGACGCGTCCGCGCCGGGCGCGCAGGCTGCGCACAGGCGTGCACTCCTCGACCGGACAGCCACAAACGCCGTCCGAGCCCGGGCCCGCGGCGCATGAACCGCCCAGCGAGATTGCGCGCGTGCAAACCCAGCGGTCGCCCTTGCGCGCCGGCAGGCACTGGCCGGTCGCGCGGCATTCGCCCTTCTTGCCCGGACCAAAAATGCACGGACATCCCTCCGCCGCGCGGCCGCACGTCCACTCGTCCTGTGGCCGGTCGTACAGCTTGCGATTGTGAATGATGCTTTGCAGCAGGCGGCGCATGGGAGGGCGGTCAGAGCCGGTGCGAGAAATGGATCACGAGCCACACGTGCGCGGCGATGAACACCAGCAGCGCATACGTCAGCGGAATGTGGAGGAACAACCAGAGCTTCAGCAGGCGCTGGCCCGCGTACTGGACATCGAGGTTGCGCTTCGCCTCCAGGAGGTCGGCGAGCGAACGCGCGAGGTTTTCCTCGGAGGTGTTGAGGTAACGCCGCGTCGACTCGAGTTCCTGTCGCACGCGGTGAAACTCCGGGTCATCGCCAATCAGCGGCGCGATCAGCGGCGGGACGCGCAGAAAGTACCCGTGCAGCACGCGCAGGTGAAAGTCCGGCAGCGTCGACGACTGCAGTTCGGTCTCCGCGCGCCGCACGATCCCGAGGGCTTCGTCCGCCAGGCGGTGACGCAGCGTGGGAATGCGTTCGAACACCAGGCTCTCGCCGGAACGCACGAGCCGCGGCGGCAGCCAGCGGCTGAGCCAAAGGCCGAATGCCCCGCTGGCGGCGACCGCGAAGAACACGCCCGCGAGGATCAATTCCAGCCGGCCGGAGGGCAGGCGGCCGCTGGTGTGCAGCAGGAACACGAAGCAGCACAGCCAGCCGAGGTAGATGTGGGCCTGCAGCCAGGTGCTGGCGCTCAGCAGCGGGAAAAATGGCAGCTTCTTGCGCGCGTTGAAAAACGTGAGGACGAGCACGAGCAGGAGCAGCAGCGTGCCCGTGTACACCGCCACGGGATGCAGGATGTCGCGACCCACCTGCGTCCCAAAGGCGAGCAGCGCCGCGACCAGCGCGGTGAGCGAACCCAGGAGCCAGCGGCGGGCGCTAAAGGTTTTCATCGTTTGAGCCACGTGGCCAGTTCCGCGCCGGCGCGCATGTCGGTGCGCACGAGGGCATCGTGCGGGCACGCGTTCACGCACGCGGGGCCGCTGGGTTGCGCGATGCAGAGGTCGCACTTCGTGGCGCGGCGAATCGGCGCACCGGTGTCTTCCGTGACGATCGGCAGCCCGTCCTCGTCGTGCAGCGCGACCATCTGGATCGTGCCGTACGGGCAGCTGTTCGCGCAGACACTGCAACCGATGCAGGTGTTGGCATCGATGCCGACGAGGCCGTCGATGTTCTCGCGGTAAATGGCGCCGGTGGGACAGCCGATCATGCACACGGGGTCGACGCAGTGCATGCACGCGCTCGCCACCATCACGCCGGAGGCCTCGGGGCCCTGCCGGATAAAGCGCGGGTTGTTGTCATGGGTCGCGGCGCAGGCGGAGACGCAATCGTCGCACCGCGTGCAGCGGTCCATGTCGATCAGCATCGTCGCGCGGCCGTTGATGAACCGTTGCGCGACCATGAACTCCAGCAATTCGTCCTGCACGGCCGTCACCGGCGGCTTCGTGAGTTCCGCCAGCTGCGCCGGCATCAGCGCGGGCAAGACGTACTGCTCGAGGACGGCGGTCGGGATGAACAACAAGTCGACGTAGCCCAGCGCGCGGAGGCTTGAGCGGAAGGGCACCGGGGTGCTTTTCCAGCCCGAGGCGATTTCCTGCAGGCCGAAGACCTGGCCCTTGCCGAGGTAGCTCTCCGTGCGCTCGCCGTGGTTGTAGCGACGGCTCACGCGCGCGAAGCCGCTGCGGACGAGAATAATGCCGTTCGGGTAATCGCCCTCGCGGACGATCAGCGGCTCCTTCTCCATCAGCTCCTTCGCGCTCGCGTCGCGCATCTGCTGGTAGGAGGTGTGCCAGTCGAATTCGCCGTACGTCTCGAAGCGCGTCGCGTCGGCCACCTTTTGCAGCGAGGCGTCCGACAGGTTGCTCAGCAGCGGCGTCTCCGCGAGGTGGCGCTTGAGGCTGCGTTCGCGGTAACGGCCGTCGATGCGTTCCTTCCAGGACGGCGAGTACTTGCGGATCTCGCGCAGGCCCTGCCAGCGGATCTCGAGCAGCAGGGCCTCGCCCTCCGCGATGACGGTCGCGGTGCGCGGCGTGCGGCCCAGCGCGGCAATCTCGCCGAACAATTCACCCTCGCGCAGCGTGATGGTGCGGTCGGGGCCGAGCACGCCCGGGACGTCCTGCAGGAAAATGCTCGCATGGCCGCCCTGTCCCACGCGCAGACCCGGCGGCGGGCCGTCGCGCGTGGCCTGTTCCGCGTAGTGCGGCCGCTTGAGCCAGCGCTTGAAGCTGCCCCACACGGAGGCCCGTTGCGGCGGGCGGCGGCCGAGAAGTTCGGCCGGCGGCTCCTTGGTGAGCACCTTGACCGCGCCGTCCATGATCACGAACGCGGAGTGGCCGTAGTCACCGCGACGCACGATGATCTCGCCGGACTGGTATTGGTGCAGGCGCGCGTCGTTGCGAATGACGCCCCGCAGCGGGATCGAGGCGGGGAAGCGCTCGGGCGAGGTGGAGTAGAAGATCGGGTGCGAAAGGATGAGATCGACGTCCGTTTCGCTCATCTCCGGGTCGAACGGCTTGTCCCAGCGTTCCGGGCCCGCCTGCCGCGTCGCCGGCAGGTACGGCGCCTGCGAGCCGGGGCGAATGGGAGGACGACTGGTCGACTTGGCCATGGGATCAGCGCGCGCCGCCGCTGGGGATGTGCACCTTGCCGCGGTACTGCGCGGCATCAGGGATCAGGGCGTCAATGGCGGCCAGCTGCTCGCCCTTGACGCGCTCGACGAATTGCCGGCCGAGCGTGGAAAGTTTTTCCGCCGCCTCGTTGAGCGCGGTGGCGTTGTTGATCTTGAGTTCGGCGGCGGTGGCGACCGCCACGACCGCGCCCACTTCCGGCGTGGGCGCGAGCGCCTGGATCTGCGCCAGCTGCTTGCGCGCGGCGTCGGCGCGGCGGGCGAGGGTTTTGCCGAAAAGATCGCGTTCCTTGGCGAGCGCCACTGACCGCATGCAGAATTCGGTTTCGAGGATCAACCCGAGGACGTACAGCCGGCGGCGGTGCTCCGGCGTGGCCGGGGGGTTTTCCTTGTAGTCCGTGTGGATCATCGTGTGGCGAACCTCGCCCTGCGACCACGTCAGGAAATTGAAACCCTCGCTGATCGGCGGATGGCCGCCGACGTTGACGATCTTCTCGTCGTTCATCACGTGGCACTGGTAACAACTCGCGCCGAGCGCATACAAATTCTCCGCCATGATCATGCCCGCGAGGATGGCCTCGGCGCGACGGCGGTCGCGGTGCGCGGCGGGCTCGGTGGCCTTCTTGAAACCCTCGCCGTAATCGCCGTGGGTCTTGGCCCAATCCTGGCCGGCGCCGTGGCAGGACTCGCAGGAAATGCCGTTCGTGGCGATGAGTTCGCCGTCCTCCAGCCGGTTCAGGTAATGGCACTCCATGCACTGCCGCTCGGCCTTGATCTTGCCGAGGCCGAGCTTCGTGAGCATCTCGGTCGTCGCCGGCTTGCGGTGCAGCTCGTTGACGGTGCGGTTGTGCACGCTCTTTTTCCACGACTCGATTTCCTCGTAATGGCATTCGGCGCAGGATTCGGGTCCGCCCACCTTCTCCGGTTTCGGGATCGGGATGCCGGCGCGGGCCGCAACCGCGAAGCCGAGCGTGGCGAGCAGGGCGAGCCAGCCCTGAAGGACGATGGAATGCGAAACCGAACCGGTGTGCTGCGAAGGGAGGCGCATGGCCGCACATTGAATGGCAGGAATCGCGCCGGCGTGGAACCATTTTTTGGCCGCATCGCCGCCAGCGTGATTTCGGGAATACTTTTCCGTCGCAACAAAGTCGCCGGCCTGTCACCTACGTGGGCGTGTTCACACCCACGCCTGCCTTCTGGACCTGGCTGGGCGCCGGCCTCATCGGCCTCGCCGCAGTGCGGGCTGCGCTGAGCCTGTGGACTGCCGCGCGGGCGCGGCGGCAGGCGGCCCAGCACCGTTCCGCCGAGTACGCGCGCCTTGCGGCGGAACTGGCGACTGCGCGGGAGGCGCGCCAGAAAAACGCCCAGGAACCCGTGCCGTGGCACGGCTTTCGCCAGATGGTCGTGCGCAAGCGCGTCGAGGAGGCGCCGAACGTCTGCTCGTTCCACCTCGTCGCGCATGACGGCAAACCGCTGCCGCCGTTCAAACCGGGCCAATACCTGACCTTTCGCCTGCCCGGCAGCGGCCGCGAGGGCGCGCAGCTCGTGCGCTGCTACAGCCTGAGCAATCACCCGCACGAGCCGTACTACCGCGTGACGATCAAACGCGTGCTGCCCTCCCCCACCGCGCCGGCGGGCGGGCTCGGGTCGACGCATTTCCATTCACAGATCAAGGAGAACGACGTGCTCGACGTGCGCGCGCCCGCGGGAAAATTCGTCCTCGATCCACAGGACCCGACGCCCGCCGTGCTCATCGGCGGCGGCATCGGCCTGACGCCCGTCTACAGCATGCTTGCCACGCTGGTGCACACAAAGAGTCCGCGCCCGGTGTGGCTGTATTTTGGCGTCCGCCACGGCGGAGAACACCTCTTCAAAGAGGAACTCGCCACGATCGCCCGCACGCACCCACACGCACGCGTTCGCATCTGCTATTCGCAACCGCGTCCGGAGGACCGCCTCGGTGAGGACTACCACATCGCCGGGCGCGTCACGCCCGAGTTGCTGCAAAGCGAGCTGCCGTCAAAGGACTGCGCGTTCTACTATTGCGGCCCGAGCGCGATGATGGACGCGCTCACTACCGGCCTGAAGGCCTGGGGCGTGCCGGCGGAGCGGTTGAATTACGAGGCGTTTGGGCCGCTCAGCGTGAAACGGGCGCCTTCGATCGGACCCGTGACCAAGCACCAGGTGACGTTCCGCAAGTCCGGCACGACGCGGCCGTGGGATGAATCCTGTGGCACGCTCCTCGACCTCGCCGAACAAGCCGGCATCGCAATCCCCTCGGGTTGCCGCACGGGCAATTGCGGCACCTGCCTGGTGATGATGCCCGATGGTGACGTCACCTACGTGCAACATCCCGGCTCCCCGCCCGAACCGCGGACCTGCCTGGCGTGCATTGCACAGCCAAAGGGTAACGTGGCGCTCGATGTGTGAGCCGTGGTGGGGGGCCTGCATGCAGGCGATTCCAAACGCCCGCCGACGAAATGCGTGGGTTTCGCCTGCAAGCAGGCTCCTACAAGGATCGCGGCCAACAAAAAGGCCAGCCCGCGACGGGCATCTCCCGTTTCGGACGGGGCGCGCTACTTCGCCAGCAACTCGATGAAGACGCTGCGTGTGGACCATCCGTGGTAGGAGCCTGCTTGCAGGCGATTCGGGACGCCCGCCGACGGAGTGAGTGGGTTTCGCCTGCAAGCAGGCTCCTACAGGATCGCGGCCAATAAAAAAGGCCCGCTGGGGCGGGCCTTGGAAATTTTCGCTCGTTGCGCGTTACTTCGCGACGGGCTCGAGGGAGACGCGGAGGACGCCGCGCCAGGCTTGGGCGGAGTAGTCGATCGCCTGGTCCATCGGGTACTGGGCGTCGAGGGCTTCCTTCACGCCCGGCGCGAACTTCGTCGGGTCGCCGTGGCAGGCGAGGCAGGACTTGGAGGCGGCGATCGGGCGATAGACGCGCCACTCGACCAGCTTGCCGTCCTGCTCGATCTTTTGGACGAGCATCTTGTCGGCGGTGCCTTCGTCGGTGAGCTGGTCGGAAATCTTCAGCAGCGCGGCGCGATCGGCGCCGTCCGCGGTGTTCTTGGGTTCGCGGATGTGGAGGCTGGTGCGCTTGACGGCGGTCAGCTTCGGCTGGCCGGGCTGCGTCTTCGGGAGCGGCATGTCCTTCAGGTGCAGGATCGCCACCGCTTCCTTCGTGTCACGCGACGCGAGCTCGCGGGTGGTTTCGTTCACGAGCTTGGTGCCGACAAAATCGATCATCTTGTAGCCGACCTGCGCGAGGTCCGCGACGGCGGGATCCGCCGGGTCGACGAAGGTGTAGACGGCACCTTCAACCTTGCCCCCTGTGGGGACCTTGGCGCTGTCCGTGTAAGAGATGCTCTTCGCATCGTTGGCAAACAGACTCGCCGTGAAAAAACCTGCCAGCAACGCAACTCCGGGGACCAATTTAGTCGCTTTCATGTGTGGGTGCAGGAACACCATTCGGCGGCGCCGGGGTTGGCAAGCCTGCAATGCCGCATTTCTTGTCTGATGGCCCTCGGTTGGCCGGGTAACCTGCATTTCTTGGCGCACCCCCGCGCGGGTCGGGGCCGGCGCCCGGCTACTTGGCGGGGGCGGCCGGGGCGACGGGGTCCCCGGGCTCGCCGGTCAGCTTGAAGCGGATGCGCACCTCGGGATCGACGGAAAAGACCATCGCTTTGCGGATCTTCTTCAGGCCCCAGTTGCGGTAGTCGATCGTGACCTGGCCGGTGACGACGTACGTGCTGTCCGTCTTGGCAACCTCCACCGGGAACTCGATGCGCTCGGTCGTGTTGTGGAAGATCAACCGGCCGGAAGCCTGGCCCTGGCCGTTGGGCGTCACTGCGAGGTTGCCCAATTCGAACCGCCCTTCCGGCACCCCGCCCCCGAGCCAGGCAATCATGTGCGCGTCGCGCTCGGCATTGCCGGTCTTGAGGTCGGTGAACTTGAAGGAAAAGACGGCGTTTTTAATTTTGCCCGTGGCGTCGTCGACGATCACGCGTGCATCGTAAGCGTCGAGGTGCGCGGTGAAGTTAAGCGTGGCGTCAACGTCGACGTCGACGAACGTCTTGCTCTTGTCGACCTTCATGAGCCGCTCGGCGGCGAGCGAAAGGCAGGGCAACAACGACAGCAGGGCCAGCAAGCGGAAGACTTTCATGCGACGGGGGAGTTTGGGAATCGGCCGTCAGACCGCAAACCCGGGTTTCAGTGCCGCGCCTGGGACGGTTTTTAAGGCCGGCGGCGATTTATGCGCCCGCACCGCATTCCCGCGCCAAACGGTCGGGATGTAAAATCCCTCCCACCCCAAAACCCGAGCAAGGCGGTTGGGGACAACCGCCCATACCGGACTCCCTGCGATCCCAAATGCATCCGCGCCATGGGCGGAGAATCCCTGTCTTTTACCGCGGATGACGCGGATGGGCGCGGATTGAAACCGTGTCATCGGTCTTTGCGGCCTCCTGTAAACCAAGTAGGGTTCCGGCCAGTCGGGATATAAAATCCCTCCCACCGTAGAGGCCCCGCCCAGACGCGAGACTTGCGCCGGGGCGGTGCGCCCGGCAACCTGCAGGCCCGTTCACCCCATGGGCCACCCCCGGAAGTCTGCCGACCAATGGTTCGCCGAGTACGGCGAGAGCCACCAGGACGACACCAATGAAACCATTCATTGGATCTGCGTGCCGATCATTTTCATCTGCGTGATGGGGCTGGTGTGGTCCCTGCCCGTCCCCGCCGCGATCGCGACCCATGCCCCTTGGTTCAACTGGCTGCACCTCTTGCTGCTGCCGGCGCTGGCTTTCTATTTCCGGCTGTCGGTGCCGCTTGCGTTCGGGCTCCTGGCGTTCATTTCGGCGGGCTACTGCCTGATCGAAGCCCTCGCCCACTTCTCGCCGATCGCCGTTTGGAAAGTGTGCCTCGCGGCCTTCGTGCTCGCGTGGATCGGCCAGTTCATCGGCCACAAGATCGAGGGCAAGAAGCCGTCGTTCTTCAAAGACGTGGTCTTCCTGCTCATCGGCCCCGCGTGGCTGATGCACTTCATTTATAAGAAGCTCGATATCGCGTACTGACGCGACGAATTCTGCTCTGGGCGGGAGGGGCTTTACGCCCCGACTGAGGACTCACGCACCAAAGTGAGGGCCGCGTATCGATGACTAAGCTTTCGCCAACAAGTCCGGAGCTCGCGCCGACATCGAACTTTCAACGTTCAACTTTCAACCGAACCAAACACTTCAACCAAACCCACACACCCCGGCCTGCGGCCACCCCTCTCGAGAGGGGAGCTCTTGAGCCTCACCCTTTCCCGCCGCGGAGGAGCACGATGTTCGCAAGATCGTTCTTTTCGAATTCGGCCCAGTAGCGGTCCTCGAGCTTCTTGAGGCGTTCGTCGCTGGTCGGGCTGGGGTCGACGCCGGGCGTGTCCATGGCCCGCTTCACCTGCTCGCCCGCGAGGTCGCGGTCGGCGAGGCGCGTGACGAGTTCGTGCCAGAAGACATCATTCTGGAATTCGCTTTGGATTTCCCGCACGCGCTCGTCCTCCGAGAGCTTCGGGGACGGCTGCAGGCTGCCGTCGTCCATTGTCGCCACCAAATCCGCGCAGCCCGCATCGGTCGCCAGCGCGAGCAGCTTCTGGTCGAGGTCGTAGTAGCGCTTGGCGGCGGCGGTGTCCTCGCCCTGGTAGCCCGTGACGGTCCACATGCCGAGGTGCACGAGTTCGAGCAGCTGACGGTATTCCTTGGCGGTGAACGGGGCTTTCATAGCCGCCCACCCTTGCCCGGCAGGACGGTGTCGCAAGAGCGAATTGCAGGCGGCGGCGCGTTCGGACAAACCCCCGGGCCGTAATAGCCCGACCCCATGCGTCGCCTCGCCCTTATCCTCAGCCTCCTCCCCCTCGCCGCCATGGCCACTGAACAAGCCTTCCCGCCGACCGCCCCCGGGGTGAATGAAATCAAAACGCTGCCGGCCGGCACGCTCCTGAAATCCGCGAAGGCCGGAAACTATTTCGAGAACAGCGGCGGCTTGTTCCGGCCGCTGTTCAACTACATCTCGTCGCATGACATCAAGATGACCGTGCCCGTCGAGGCGCAGATCGACAACGCGGCCATGTACTTCTGGGTCGCGCCGGAGGAGGTGGCGAAGGTCACGGGCTCGGACAAGGGCGTCGAGGTCATCCAAATGCCCGCGCGCCAGGTGGCCGTCCGCGGCGCGCGCGGGGGCTACTCGGAGGAAAATTTTGCGAAGACCCGCGACGCCCTGCTGGCGTGGCTCGCGCAGCGCAGCGACGTCGAGGCGGCCGGGCCCGCCTATGCGGTGTATTGGAACGGACCGTTCACGCCCTGGCTCGTGAAACGCTCCGAGGTGCACGTGCCGGTGCGCCCAAAGGCGTGACTCGACGCGGCCTTGACCGCGCCCGCGTGGCTCCCTTTGCTCGGCGGCTGCTCCCCACATCCAGTTGGGGGCGATCCTTCCCACCATGTCCAACGCCGCCGAATCCGCCAACCTCATGGAAGCCGTCGTGTCGCTCGCGAAGCGCCGCGGTTTCATCTACTCGTCCTCCGAAATTTACGGCGGCTTCAACGGGTTCTTCGACTACGGCCCGCTGGGCTCCGAGCTGAAGAAGAACATCCGCGACTGCTGGTGGAACGACATGGTGCGCCGCCGCGATGACATCGTCGGCCTCGAGTCCTCGATCATCATGCACCCGAAGGTCTGGGAGGCGTCGGGCCACGTCGCCGGCTTCACCGACCCGCTCGTCGACTGCAAGGTCAGCAAGCAGCGCTACCGCGCGGACCAGCTGTTCTTTTCGCCCGTCGTGATCGACGGGAAGACCGTCGGCTACGTCTCGGCCCTCGAGAGCGAAAAGACCGGCGAGGAGCTCCAGGCCGCCGCCGAGGCGTTCAAGCGCAAGAAAGCGATCCAGGGCACGCTCGCGCCGGTGACGCCGAAGGACATGACCGAGGCCAAGGAGGACGAGATTGCGCTCATCCCCTCGCCCGCCACCGGCGAGCCGGGCAGCCTCACGGCGCCGCGCTCGTTCAACATGATGTTCCAGACGAACGTCGGCGCGATGACCGACGCCTCGTCGGTCGCCTACCTGCGGCCCGAGACCGCGCAGGGCATGTTCGTGGATTTCAAGAACGTCGTCGACACCACCCGCGTGAAGCTGCCGTTCGGCATCGCGCAAATCGGCAAGTCGTTCCGCAACGAGATCACGCCCCGCAACTTCATCTTCCGCTCGCGCGAGTTCGAGCAGATGGAGATGGAATACTTCATCCATGAGGACGCCGACTGGGCGAAGGCCCACGAGGAATGGATCGCTTGGTGCGAAAACTGGCTGAAGAGCATCGGCCTGCCGGCGTCCCACCTGTCGCGCTACGCGCACCCGAAGGAGAAGCTCGCGTTCTACTCGAAGGGCACGGTCGACATCATGTTCAAGTATCCCTTCGGCGTGCAGGAGCTCTGGGGCATCGCCGCCCGCGGCAACTACGACCTCGGCCAGCACGCGCAGGCTTCCGGCAAGCCGCAGGAGATGTTCGACGAGGCCACGAAGAAGAAGTTCGTGCCGCACGTCATCGAGCCCGCGGTCGGCGTCGACCGCATCCTCCTCGCCGTGCTGTGCGCCGGTTACGCGGAAGAGGACGTGAAGGACGAAAAGGGCAACGTCGAGAAGCGCACGGTGCTCCGCCTTTCGCCCCGCATCGCCCCGGTGAAGGTCGCCGTGCTGCCGCTGCTCAAGAACAAGGAGCAGCTCACCGGCCGCGCCCAGGCGCTCTACAGGAAGCTCCAGCGCCGCTACGCCGTGCAGTACGACGACGGCGGCGCCATCGGCAAACGCTACCGCCGCCAGGACGAGGCCGGCACCCCGTGGTGCGTGACGATCGACTTCGAGACCATCGAGAAGCCCGGCGACACCTTCACCCTGCGCGAGCGCGACTCGATGCAGCAGCGCCGAATCACCGAGGCGGAACTCTTCGCGCTGTTGGAAGAGCACGTGTATTGAGGCTCGACCAGACTTGTAGGAGCCTGCTTGCAGGCGATTGAACGTCCTTCGTTCAACAACGTCTCGAATCGCCTGCAAGCAGGCTCCTACAATTGCGCCCAACCCTCTCCATGGACAACGAATGCGTCTTCTCCCGCGACCGGCGGCATCGTTACACGCTGATCCACCGGCCGGATCCGCTGCTGGGCGGCGGGCGGTTGCTGATGTGGATCGGGTTAAACCCGTCGACGGCGGACGAGAACCAGTTGGACCCCACGCTGCGCCGCATCCTCGGCTACACGCTGCGCGAGGGCTACGACGGCTTCATCATGACCAACCTCTTCGCGTGGCGGGCGACGCTGCCGGAGGACATGAAAGCCGCGAAGGATCCGGTCGGACCGGAAAATGATCGCTGGCTCGTCGAATGCGCGCGGCGCTGCGACAAGGTGGTCGCCGCGTGGGGCAGTCACGGGACGCACCTAGGGCGTGATGCCCACACGGTGAAGCTGCTGCGGGACTTCAACTTCGTGTGTCTCGCGCGGAACGCCAACGGCTCGCCGGGACATCCGCTCTACCTTAAAAAGGACCCGCCCTTGGTGCCGTTTTCCGCGGGCTGATTGCATAGCCGCGATTAGAAACCGTGTCATCGCGTCCGTGCGGTTTGCGTTGTCGGCGCGGAAAGAGTATCCCTGACCTGTCATGTTCTCCACGCTTCCTCCACGCACCCACTTCCTTGTCCGCCTGGCCCTGACCTTCGGGGCGGGATTGCTGATCGCGGGTCTGCTGTGACCCGGTTTCGTTACGGTTTCGATCCGCTCTGCCTGCTGGCGTGCGGAGTCTACGCCGCGTGCCGCTGGCTGATCCGCCCGCACACGGACGCGGTGTTTTGGCACAGTTACTCGACGGACTACCTGCTGATTCCCGCCGCGCTCCCGTTATGGCTGTGGGTGCAGCGCCGGCTGGGGTTGCGACGCCACGACGCGTTCCCGACGTGGCGCGAGATCATTGGCGCCTGGCTGCTGTGGTCCGTCGCCGCCGAGGCGGTCGCCCCACGTCTTTTCCCCAATGCGACCGGCGACTGGTTTGACGTGGTCGCGTATGCCGCCGGCGCCGCGATCGCGGGCGGTTGGTGGGCGCTGGCCGGGCGGCCGGGGTTCGACGTGCTCGCGCCCCACTATGCCTGGTTGGAAAAACTGCTGGCCGGACCCCGCCTGCAGCGCTGTCGCACGGCGTGGTTCGATGAACTGTCTGGCGCGCGGCGCATGCTGATCGCCGGTGTCGGCCACGGACCGGCGCTCGTCACGCTCCTGCGGCGCCACCCGCAACTGCACCTCACGTGCGTGGACGCCAGCGCGCGCATGCTCGCGGTGGCGCGCCGGCGCGTGCGGCGGGTGGGGATCGACGCCGGACGCGTGACGTTCGTGCACGCGGCGCTGCCCGCGTGGACACCCCCTGCCGGGCAGTTCGACGTGATTGCCACCCATTTTTTCCTCGATTGCTTCCCGCCCGCGCAGCTCGCCGCAGTGGTGGCGGGACTGGCCCGCGCGGCGACGCCCGACGCGCGATGGATCATTTCGGATTTCGCCATTCCGCCCCGCGGCCTCGCCCGCTGGCGCGCGCAGGCCGTGCACGCGCTGATGTACTGGTTTTTCCGGGTCGTGACGCGGCTGAAAGCCCAGCGACTCACGCCGCCCGACGATTTGCTGTTTGCCCAAGGATTTATCCGCAATCGGCACGCCACTTTCGAGTGGGGCTTGCTGCACGCGGATCTGTGGGCGCGAAATCCCTAGCGCTATTTGCGGATCTTCCTGAAAATCGCGCGTTGCGGCGTCTCGGGATCCGGGGAGTACTGCAAGACCATCTCACCATCCAGCGTCATGATCTCGAGGGCTGCAGAAAGCCTTGTTGTGTTGGGCATGACGACCAAAAGGTAACCGTTCTTCCTCGGAATCGCTACGTTGATCATCCACTGCCCGGAGCCGGAGAACACTTTGTATCCGCGTGCGTCTTGATCATAGATCGGTAGCGCACTCACTTCGCAGGATTTTGCCGGCGCGATCTTAATGCCGATTTCGCCGGTTGAGCCGGGAATAACATCCGAAGACCGCCAATCACCCGAAAACTCCTCCGCGTTTGGCTTTCGGGTCAGGTATTCCCGCGGCTTCGAACAACCAGCCAGAACCACACCCAAGATGCAGCATGCAATGAAGACGGCGTTTTTCATATTCCTCCGAAGTCGCCGATCATGGTTTGGTGCAACGATGGCTGGCGCGCTTTACCGCTATTATTGAGCCACAGGATAACGTTTGAGGTCATCCACGCCGCTTTTGGGAAGCCATGACGGAGTCAGCTTTCTCTACGCCCCCAAAGCTGGTTTGTGGGACAGGAGAAACCTGAGGTTGCCCTGATTTGACGGACAGTGCGCTGGCGTTAGCCTCTTGCGTGCTGGAAGGCCGGCTAAACAGCCTCCACCCCATCCCTTATCTCCGGGCGTCACCTAGCTTTTTGCTCAGTTTTCGGTGGCACACCCTTGGATTCCGCCACAACAACATGCGCTACGCGTTGTGCGATTTCCGATTTGTAGTGCTCTACGGCTTGTCCTGCGCGTTCAACAATCTGCTTCGCTTCTGCGGCCGTCTCACGAGTGAGGGCTCGGTCGGCGAGCGCTTCACGAAATAGTCGGGCTGTTGCGGTCATGGCACGAGGGGAATTACGTTTGTGTTATGGGGAGGGCTAAAAGTTCCAACTCAATTCTACGACTGAAGGCGGGTAGTAGCAAACGGCATTCTGCCTCTACATCGGCAGAAAACAAGTTGGGTTGATTGCTATCGAGTGTGATGACAAAGGCGTCTGTCGCCGACAATCCACTCAGATTGTGTCGGTATGCTGCCATACTTCGGAGCTCCTTTTCTTGTCCGGCATAAAAATATCGGAATTTTCCGGCGCGCTGTGCCGCTTCTCCATCTGGCACAAACTGGAACGGGTCATTTGCAAGCCAGCACTCTACGACAACCGATCGTCCGCCGCCTGGGTTCGTGATTTTCATGAAATCCCCATGCTTGTGGCTAAAACAATCGTCCTTTGTTCCATTCCAAGAATAAAGCGCGTCCAACGTGATGCTGTCTTCGCCCGGCATGTAGATACCGATCCGCAAACGATGGCCAATTTTAACGCGCTTCAAAAAATGCCCGTGTAAAACCTGAATTAACACATGTATTTGCTTCTTGGGATTTAGCGCGGTCTCAAGCGTTCCTAGATTGGTTCGCCGCCGTTCTGCTAGTCGGTTCAGCTTGGCTTGCATCACCTCGCAAATAAGCGCTTCCGCGTTGAGTGCTATATCCCGCTCTTTTTCGGCTGCCTCAGCCTTGGCGGTGAGCTCTGTCAATCGCGTCGCGTTGATCTCTTTTGCCACCGACAGCAGCACTTTGGATCCGATGCCGACCGCGAGCACCAAACCCATGAGGGCGTATCCTCCAGCGGCATATGAATCGAACGCCGACCACACTGATTTTTTCCAGAGCTCCAATGCGCTTGTCACTATGGTTCCCACCACCACCAGCGACGCATCAATCAAAACAAGCAAGTGTGGGTATCCGTGCCATTTGTATCGGCGAATGACCTTTCTCCCCAGAAAGATCAAACTTACCCCGACAAGAAAGCCTCCGACAAGAAGGCCGACATTCATCACCAAATTGCCCGCTGGTTGCACTGTTTGTGCAACATCCATTGCTTTTTCCATGATATGGCCCGACCAAAATCTGGACCGATTTTCTTTCTACGCGAGCTTGTTTACGGGGTTTTGCCTTTGCGGGCCTTTGGAACGTGCAGTTTAATGCCTTCATGAACATCTCGCGTCGCCTGCCGGTTTTCGTCGTCCTCGCTCTGTTGTTTGCCGTTCCGTTCGCCGCCGCCAAGGACTCCCTCGAGGACAAGAAGGTCAAGACGCGCGAGATGCGCGATACGGTGCTGGCTGAACTCTACAAGCAGAAGCCGGAGCTGAAGAACCGCATCAAGAAGGCCGAGGGCTACGCGGTGTTTTCCAACGTCGGCGTGAACCTCGTGCTCGCGAGCTTCGCGGGCGGCCACGGCCTCGTCGTCGACAAGAAGGGCAAGGAAACCTTCATGAAGATGGGCTCGGCCGGCCTCGGGATCGGCCTCGGCGTGAAGGATTTTCGCGGCGTGTTCATTTTCCACGACAAGGCGAAGCTGCAGTCGTTCATCGACAAGGGCTGGGATTTCAGCGGCCAGGCGGACGCGGCGGCGAAATCGAATGAAAAAGGCGGACAACTCGCGATGGCGGGCAACGTCGTCGACGGCGTCGAGCTCTACCAACTCACCAAGAACGGCCTCGCGCTGCAGGCGACACTGCAGGGTACGAAATACTGGAAGGACCGCGACCTGAACGACTGAGACGTCAGTCGGACCCGCGTTCCCGCCGCTCGCGCTCGCGGCGCAGGCGGTCGATTTCCTCATACAGGATCCGCTCGCAGTCGGCCGCGGTGCCCTCACCCGCCAGCCGCGCCGCGATGCGATCGGCCAACCGGTCGCCGCAGGGCGGCGTGCGCTGGTCCCCCGCTGCGCCCAACCCGGAAACTCCCCGGTGCAAACGCGCCAGGAATTTCTGCAGCGCCGCGGCGTTTGCGTCCCGCTGCGCGGCCTCCTCCTCGGGCGACATCTCCCATCCCGCCGCGCCGGCGATGGTGAGTTCGAAGCGCGCACTTTCAATGACAACGCGCGCATTGGTCTCGCTGAACCACTCGAGGTACAACGCGTTCGCCCAATGCCAGGGAAACGGTTTGCCGGCGGCCAGGGCCCGGCCGACCTGCTCGAGCGGGATCGCGGGCACCTTGACCTTGCGAGATGCCGTGATGTCGCCAACCACGCCCTGCTGCCAGCCGCGAAAGCCGTTCAACTCGGCCGGCTGCGGATGGGGATTCCTGAACCGCAACAGACGTCCCGCGAGATCGCGGCAGCAATTCCCCTGCAGTTCCAGAATGATGGGCGCCGCGCGACCCACGAGCCACAGCCGGCCGGTGACCTGCCCGCGGATGCGGTTGTCGATTTCGCCAACAATGACCGCTTCATCAATGCGCCATGCCATGGCTCGGGCTCCTTTGCAGGTGACACCGCGGTGAAACGGCCATCCGTCTCGCGGGGGTTGACGATCCGGCCCCAAAGTTCCAACCGGCGGCCGGGCCATGCATCACTCGCACAAGCCCGGTCGCGCCTGCGGCCCGCAGGAAGCTGCGCCGGTTCATAAACTGGCCGCGAGCTTGCGGGGTTCCGGTGGGCGGGTCAAGAGTCCGGGCATGGACGTCTATCACCGAGCCCGCGAGTTGATCGATGCCGCGCACGGCGCCGATCCCAAACGCGCGCCCGACGGCCGCGCCGCCGAGCTCGTGTATGGCGAACGCGTCGAGGCCTGGGTCGCGCGGCTCGTGCCCGATGCCCGGCCAGTGCTGCGTCTCGCGGCCCGCTGCCAGCACCTGGAACGCTGGCGGGTCCCCCGCACAAGTTTTCCCGAGGGCAAAGTCGGATATCTGAAATGGCGCCAGTCGCTCTACAAACAACAGGCCGAGCGCGCGCAGGGCCTGTTGCTCCAGGCCGGGGTTCCGGCGGACGAAGCCGCGGAGGCGGCCACGTGGATTTCGAAGACGGCGCTCAAGACCAACCCCGGCAGCCAGGCGCTCGAGGACGCGGCGTGCCTCGTGTTTCTCGAAAACGAAATCGAGGAGTTTGCCGCGCAGC
Source organism: Lacunisphaera sp. (assembly GCA_044224295.1). GTDB lineage: Bacteria > Verrucomicrobiota > Verrucomicrobiia > Opitutales > Opitutaceae > Lacunisphaera. The sequence goes on from JBGAKQ010000013.1 coordinate 22,057, forward strand.
ACGCGGAGTATCCGCGGGAGAAGTTCGTCGATATCCTGCGCAAGACCTGGAAAAAAATGAGCCCCGCCGCCCAACAAGCCGCACTCGGCCTCGCGCTGCCCCCCGCGATCAGCGCCCTCGTGCGCGAAGCCGTGTCGGGTCAGGCCTGAGGCCGCTTGGTGTTCAGACCGGTGCCCGTATCCGCGCCATCCGCGGAGAATTCTGCTTTTTTCCCGCGGATTTCGCGGATTAACGCGGATGTCTGAAGGACGCCATCTCCGCCGATGGTTTCCGGACGCTGTGAGTCATCGGTGGTAGTCTTTGCGCCGTGATCAAATCGTCACCGCAACCCCGCTTCGCTCCTTCGCATCTTTGTGTTCAAACCGTTTGCCCCTATCCGCGTCCATCCGCGCCATCCGCGGAGGAATCTGCCTATTTCCCGCGGATCTCGCAGATAAGGAATGGCGTGCGTCGCCGACTTGCCTCGGTGCGAGCGCTGTCGTCTCATCGGCGCGTTGTCCTCCGCCGCCCAACGCTTGTTCCCCGCCTCCCGCTGGACGTGGCTCCTCACGGCCATCGCGTTGCTGCTGGTGTTTCATTTTTCGCCGTTGGGGCCGGCGCTTGACCGCACGTTCTTCGACGCGGCGAGCCGGCATCCGCTAAAGGCGCCACCGCGCCCGGCAGATTCCGCGATCGTGCTCGTGGACGAGAAAACCATGTCGGCGATGAGCGAGCTGGGCGTGCGCTGGCCATTCCCCCGAGCGGTGTTTGCCCAGCTGCTGGTCGCACTGCGTCAGGCCGGCGCCGCGCGCATCGCGGTGGATTTCACCTTCCTCGAGGAATCATCCGCCGCCGAACAGGACTTGCTGCTCGCGGAACTCGCCGCCGCCATGCCCGAGGTCGTGCTGGCGCGCACGGCCGCGCAAGCCCCGGTCTTCTGGTCGCCAGAATTCGTCGCCCAACACCCGGCGCTCTTTGCGCGGCCCCGGACCGGCGTGGTGGATCTGATGGTCGACGCCGACGGCGTGGCCCGGCGCTACGACTCGAACCGCTCGCTCGCTGAAACCACGTTGTCGCAACCGGCGGCGCCGCAGCGCGGGCTGGTGCGGTGGCAAGGCGGGTTGGAAAAACTCCGCGCCCAAGGGGTGCCGGTACTGTCCGCGGCTCCGTACATCGCGGCCGGGCGCCCGCTGCTCGAACGCATCACGGCCGCCGCGCCCGACCTGGGCGCCGAATCGATCGCCCGCGCGCTGGCGGCGGAGTCACCGATCGCCGGAACGCTGGCTGATGCCGTGAAGGGACGGACCGTGTTCGTCGGAGCCAACGCGAGCGGGACCTATGATTTCAAACCGATGCCCGTCGGCGACGTCGAGCCGGGCGTCCTGCTGCATTGGACCGCCTGGACCAATCTCGCCACCACTGGCTTCATTGCGGAAACACCACGGCCCCTGCTCCTGCTGATTGCCCTCGCCGCGATCGCGATCGTGCTTTTTGCGGGCCGGCACCAGACCGGCCTGCGCCAACCCGTGTTCGCGGCGCTCGCGCTGTCCGTGGCGCTGCTCGGGGGCGCGTACGCGTTGTTGTCCGCCGGGTGGTTTGTGCCGCCCGCGACGCCGGTCGCCGCGTGCCTGCTCGCCTTGGTGGGGGTGATTGCCGAGAGCTACTGGCGCGAGCAGGCCCGCAAGCGCGAGATCCAGGCGATGTTCGGCGCCTACGTGGACCCGGCGGTGGTCGCCAACCTCGTCCGCGACCCCGCGTCGCTGCGTCTCGGCGGTGAACGCCGGGAGGCGACGGTGTTCTTCTCCGACCTCGCGGGTTTCACCGACCTCTCCGAGAAGCTGCGGGACGAACCCGAGAAGATGGTCGAGGTGGTCAACGCCTACCTCGAGGAAACCAGCGAGTGCCTGCACCGCGAGGGCGCGTATGTGGACAAGTACATTGGCGACGCCGTGATGGCGGTGTTCGGCGTGCCCGCCGCGCAGCCCCACCACGCGCTCGCCGCCTGCCGGGCCGCGCTGGCGGCGCAGCGGGCGCTCGAGGGAATCAATGTCCGCTATGCCGCCACCGGCGTGACGCTGGCCGTGCGCATCGGGCTCAACACGGGCGAGATGATCGTCGGCAACCTCGGCTCCTCGCGGAAAAGGAACTACACGGTCATGGGCGACGCGGTGAATCTCGCCTCGCGGCTCGAGGGCGCGAACAAGGAATTCGGCACCGGGATCCTGCTGGGCGAGACCACGGCCCGCGCGGTGGCCGGCCGCATGGCAACGCGTCCGCTCACGCGCCTGCGCGTGAAGGGCAAGCTGGAGGCGATCGAGGTGCATGAGCTGATTGGCGCGCCCGACGACCTTTCGCCCGCGCAGCGGACTTTCCTGGAGGCCTACCTGCCGGCTTACGCCGCCTTCAGCGCGCGCCGCTTCGCGGAAGCGGCGGCGGATTTTAGCCGTGCGCTCGCCGCGCGAACCGATGACGCTGTCACGGTCGAATTGCTCCGGCAGGCCCAACTTTACGCCGTGCAACCGCCGCCGGCGGATTGGGAACCGGTGCTTACCTTGCATTCCAAATGAAAACGTCACCCCTTACCCGGCTCTGGCCGGCCGCGTTGGTGCTCGCCACCGGCGCGTCGCTCGAGGCCGCCCTCACCGCGGGCGGCACCGCCTACACCAAGAAATTCGAAACCAACCTGCTGGCCGAGCCCGCACCACTCGCCGCCGTCACCGGCAAAGTGTCACTGGGTCGCGCGCTGAAGGTGCAGGAGGCCCGGGGTGCCTGGTACAAGGTCGCGGACGGCTCCGCCGCCGGCTGGGTGTTCGCCGGCAACCTGAGCGAGACCAAGCCCGCGGAGGGCAAGGGCGCCGATGGCCTCGGGTTGGCCGCGAGCCAGACCACGGCGACCGCCGCCGCGCGTCCGCTCACGCCCGCCGCCAACGACTACGCCGCGCAGCACAACCTCGCCAACGCGCGCGAGGATCTCCACTGGCTCCTGGGCCAATGCAGCGCCTTCACGCCGGCGCAGGTCGACGCGTTCCTCAAGGAACAGAAGAAGGGGGAATACCAATGAGCCCGCGCCAACTTTTTCGCGTTTTGCTCGGCGCGTCGTGCCTCGCCACGGCGGCATTCGCCCTCGACCTGGGCGGCCTGTCGAAGGCACTCAACAACACGGACAAACTCAAGAAGGGCCTCGATACCGCGAAGGACGCCGGGAAAGTCCTCAAGGGCGTCGCCGGCATCGGCCCCGAGGAGGAGAAGATCATCGGCGATTCCGTGGCGCTGGAAATCGTCGGGAAATACGGCGGGCTCGTCCGCGACGAGGACATCATGCGTCGCGTGAACCTCGTCGGCCTCAGCCTCGCCCGCTACTCCGACCGGCCCGAGCTGACGTGGCGTTTCGGCGTGCTCGACTCGGCGGCGGTCAACGCGTTCTCCGCGCCGGACGGTTATGTGTTCATCACGCGCGGCCTTTATGCGCTGGCGGACACCGACGACGCGCTCGCCGCGATCCTCGGCCATGAGATTGCGCACATCACCGGCAAGCACGCGCTCAACATCGTGGCGCGCAACGAGGCGTTCAGCGCCGGCCTGAGCCAGCTCGTGCAGCGCAGCGGCGAGGCGCGCCAGGTCGACAACCAGCTGAAGCAGGTGAACCTCGGCGCCGACCTGATCGTGAAGACGCTTTTCGAAAAAGGCTTCGACCCGCAAACCGAGTACGCGGCGGACGCCACCGGCCGCCAGCTCGCCATCACGACCGGGTACGCTCCCGGCGCGCTGCGCGCGGTGCTGACGCGATTGCAGGGCACCTCCGCCGGCCAGACGCAGGTTTTCTCGACCCACCCGTCATTGACGGAACGCTTGAAGCACCTGCCGGCGGACGCCCCCAGCCCGGCCGCCTCCGCGCATGCGGCGGGCGGTGCCGAGAAACCGGCGGCGAACGCCGCCGCGAAGGAAGTCGACGACGATGATCGCGCCTTTGCGGAGGCGGCGGAAAAGAAGCCGGTAAAGAAGAAGAACTGAACACGTTTGACGAAGCTGGGGGCTTCGCCGCGGGCGGGCGAACACACCCCGGCGCTTTGCGCCACCCCTCTCCAGAGGGGACCTGCCAAGCCATGATCCCCTCTGGAGAGGGGTGCCCGAAGGGCGGGGTGTGTTGGTACGGGGCGAAACTCTCCCGCGTCGCCCTCAGTCCTTCGGCTCGCAGCTCGCGGCCGGGGCGCCGAGCGCCTTGGCGACCTTGCCCAGGGCTTTCTCGACTTGGACGGCGTCCGCATCGGAGAGATGCGCGGCGAAATACTTCGCGATCCCCGCGCGGTAAACCGGCCAGATCTTCCGGAGCAGCTCGACGCCCTTCTCGGTCAGGACCGCGTGCTGCACGCGGCCGTCCGACGGACACGATTTCCGCTCGATGAGCTTTTCCTTTTCCAATTTGTCGACCAGGCGGGTGAGCCCGCTGCGGCTAAGCAACGCGCGGCCAGCGAGTTCGTTCATGCGCAGGTGCCGGCCAGGCGCGAGGTAAAGTTCGTACAGGGCGTCGTACCAGCTCAGCGACGGCAGGCCGGCAGCGGCGAGGTCCGCCTCGATCGCAGCGTAAATGCGCCAGAATGCCGGGTAGAACTGACGCCAGGCATTCAGGTGGCCCTCGGGGGGCGTGGTTTTCATGCAGACGAACCAAACGATTTTTGTTGCATGCGCAACTAAATAGGTAATTTTAGTTGTGTATGCAACTACCTAGCCTGTTCTCCTCCCTGGTCGCCACCGGCGACACGTTCGCGGCGACCGCCCTGCGGTTGGCGCTTGGTATCATGATCCTCCCCCACGGCCTCCAAAAGACCCTCGGTTGGTTCGGGGGCTACGGTTTCAAGGGCACCATGGGTTACCTCACCACCCAGGTGGGGGCCCCGTGGATTTTCGCCTTCCTGGCCATCCTCGCCGAATCCGTCGGCGGCGTGATGCTCATTGCCGGCCTGGGCACCCGCGTCGCGGCGCTCGGCGTGGGCGGCGTAATGCTCGTCGCGGCCGCCCAACACAGGTCCAACGGGTTTTTCATGAACTGGTTTGGCAACCAGAAGGGCGAGGGCATCGAGTTCCACCTGCTCGCGCTCGGCATGGTCGTGGCGCTGCTGATCCTCGGCGGCGGCAAGTGGTCGATCGACAGCCTGCTGACGCGCTAATTCCCAACGGGCGCGTCCGTTCCGTGCCGGGTCGGCGCTGGTCGCCGGACCTCTTCGCCAGTGTGGGTCCCGCCACCAGCAAGGTCCGCCGGCGAGCGGCGACCCTCCAATTGAAGAGCTAACCCATTCGCAAGAACGGGGCCGGCACAGCCGAGCCCCGTTTTTTTGTTTTTGCCGCGGGCCGGTTGTAGGAGCCTGCTTGCAGGCGATTCACGGCGCCCGCCAACGGACTAAATTCCGCATCGCATGCAAGCAGGCTCCTACCCTGAACCCTCCCATGCACAAAATCACCCTCGCCGAGAAATTCTCGAAATTCACGGCCCATTGGTCGCCCAAGATTGTCGCCGAGCTGAATGGCCAGCACGTGAAGCTCGTGAAGTTCCAGGGGCCGTTCGTGTGGCACTCCCACGAAAATGAAGACGAAATGTTCTTCGTCGTCCGGGGGTCGTTTCGCATGGAATTTCGGGACCGCCACGTCGACCTCGCGGCCGGCGAGATGCTCGTCGTGCCACGGGGCGTCGAGCACCGGCCGGTGGCGGAGCAGGAGGTCGAGGTGATGCTCTTCGAACCCGCCGCCACCGTGAACACCGGCACCGCGGGCGGCGAGCGGACCGTGGCGAAGCCGGATTGGATCTGAGGCCAGGGGCGCGAGAACCTATCGTGAAAACGGAAAATCGGGCATCAGAAATCTGGAATCTACCAACCGAAACAATTTCACGAACTTAGATTTCCCGCTGCCCGATTTCATGATTTCCAGGCGGAATCCTCCCGCCACCCACGTTCCCCGAATCAAGGCACCAGCCCCGGAAGATCCGAACGCACGGTAATCGTACCCGGTCCCGGCGAAACCCTCGCCGCGAATCCGTCGTGGAGCACGACGCTTCCCTGGGTCTGCAATTCAATCCGCCTTTGCGGCAGCTCGTTGCTGATCAGTTCCAGCGCGCCGGCGTGGGCGAAAACACAGTTGCTGAACGCGATCTTCGTGGTGCCCCAATCGGTGATGTCGGCCTTGCCGTGAAACCGGATGCGATTGTTGCGCAGGTTTGAATTCGTGATGCTCAGCACGTCCACGGGCGTCCACACGTCGAAGAGCAGCGAGGGCTCCTCGTAGATCACCCGGATGTCATCGAACCGCAGCTGCTCCTGCCGGGGCACCGTTGAACCCGGGTAATAGGAGCGGCTGTACTTGTCCTGGTCGAAGTGGATCGAGAAGCCCGTCCTGGGCTTGTGCAAAAAAATGCTGCGGAACGTCACGTTCCTCACGCCGGCGGTGTAGGTCAGGTCGTTCTGCACCATCACCCACTTGATCCCGTCGAGCTCCTGCGCGCCGGTCTCGTGGACCGGTCGGGTCACGGATTTGTACTTCGCGCCGTCGGGATTCGCGAACACCCGGTAGAGCCGGCCGCCTGAAACCACCGTGTCGGATTTCTGCACCTCGATGCCGGGCTCCCAGTCGCGCCAACCGCCCGCAAGGATGCGGCAGAAGTAGCCGATCCGCTCCTTGGTGTCCGCCAGGTCGTGGCAGTTCTCCACCAACCCGTCCTCGATCCAACCGAGCTCGGGATTGCCGACATCGTAATCGTGCCCGTTCAGCGCGATCGCATCGTCAAAGGTCTGGAACGTGGCGTTCCGAATCGTGAAGCGTTTGCCGCGGCCGAGGTGGACGCCGTCCTTGTCGCCCTTGAGCAGGACGTTCTCGATGAGCAAATCCTCGAAGGTGCAGACGTGGATCCCGTACTGGGCCTTGCCGATGTCCTCGCAGCGAAAATCCTCGATGCGCAGATTCTTCACGTAGAAGAACGCGATCTGCCCGTGCAGGCCGTACACGAGGAACTTCCGGACATCGATGCCGTTCGCGATCACGCTGAGCCCGCGCACCGTGATGTGCTCGTCGTAGGTCTTGGTCAGCGCGCCCTTGTTGAGCAGCACATGGGAAAAGGCGCCCTGCTCGGCGACTTTCTTCAGGAAAACATTCTTGCCGCAGACCAGCGACGTGTTGCTCCCGATGAACACCGTGCCGGCGATTTGGTACGTGCCCGGCCGGCTGATGGTGATGGTGCCGGTCTGGTCGAGCGCTTGTTGCAGGGCGCGCATGTTCTCGAGCCCGCTCGCCGTCGGAGAGAAACCAAATTGCGCGGCGTCGACGAAACCGGCGTTGGCGTTGGCGCTCGCGGTCCGGCCTCGGGCTGAGCCGCGGCGAGCAGGGGCAGGTTCAAGACCCCGCCGACCAGCAGGAGAAGGAAAACGCGCGCGCGACCGATCCAATGGGGCGAGTTCATCATCGCGCGCCAGAACACCGGACCGCCGATTCGATGGCAACAGGCTTTGGCGAACCTCGCGGACGGCCTTTTCGCCGGGGGCCTCCCTCGGGATTTTGTAGGAGCCTGTTTACAGGCGATGGGGCGCGGTCCGTCGACGTGCGTCCTGATCGCCTGTAAACAGGCTCCTACAGTTCGGCGAGCCTGAGTTCAAGGTAGCAACCGTCGTCAGACGGCTGGCGCCAGCGATCGGACGAGCGCTGCTACACTTGATCCAATGCCGGACGAGCTGCTCGTTCCGTATGCAATCCGGCCGCATCCTCGGTCGGCTTCCGCTCGATCCCAGCGGCACGCTGCAGGTGTCGCTCGGGTTTCCGTTTTCATCTTGTAGGAGCCTGTTTACAGGCGATGGGGCGCGGTCCGTCGGCGTGCGTCCTGATCGCCTGTAAACAAGCTCCTACAGTTCGGCGAGCCTGAGTTCAAGGTAGCAACCGTCGTCAGACGGCTGGCGCCAGCGATCTGACGATCGCTGCTACACTCGATCAAATGCCGCACGCGCGGCGACCCTACATTGTGTTGGGGTCACTTCGCGACCGACACCGGGAAACCGTGTTTGCGCAGGGTGCGGTGGAGTTCGCGGATGTGGGCGTGGTCGCGGGTTTCGACGGTGCACACGGCGTTCACGGCGGAAACATCCGGGCCGCTGAAAGCGCGATCGTGTTCGATGTCCTTGATGCTGGCGCCGCAGGCCGCGACGACGCGCGTGAGTTCGGCCAGGCCACCCGGGCGATCGCTGATCACGACGGTGAAGCGCGTGAGGCGTCCGTCATGCACGAGGCCCTTTTCGATCACGCGGCTGAGGATCGCGGGGTCGATGTTGCCGCCGCAGACGGTGAGCACGACCTTCTTGCCGCGCAAATTGGGGAGGAGGCCGGCCATCATTGCCGCGAGCGGCGCGGCGGCCGCACCCTCGACGACGGTTTTCTCGAGCTCGACCATGCGCAGGATCGCGAGGGCGATCCAGTCCTCGGAGACCCGGACCACCTGGTCGACGCGCGCACGCGCGAGGTCGAAGGCGTTGGTGCCGACTTTCAACACCGCCAGGCCGTCCGCCAGCGTGGCGCGCCGGGGAATTGTCACGGGCCGTTTCGCCTTCAAGGCCGCGGTGAAACTGGCGGTGGCCACGGACTCGACGCCGATGATCTTCACGCGCGGCTTGAGCGCCTTGGCCGCCACCGCGATGCCGGAAATCAGGCCGGCGCCGCCGATCGGGCACACGATGGCGTCGACGTCGCGCACCTGCTCGAGAATTTCCAGGGCCATGGTGCCCTGCCCCGCGATGATGGCGGGATGATCAAAACCGTGGATGTACGCGAGGCCCTCGCGATCGACGAGGGCGTCGGCCTGCGCGCGGGCCTCCGCGAAATCCCGGCCCGCCACGATCACGCGCGCGCCGAGTTTCTTGCAGGTGCTGACCTTGATGAGCGGCGCGTAGTCCGGCATCACGACCGTGACCGGGATGCGCAGCAGGCGGCCGTGGTAGGCGAGGCCGAGGGCGTGGTTGCCGGCCGAGGCGGCGATCACGCCGCGTTTCCGTTGCGCGGCGTCGAGCTGGAGCAGCGCGTTGCGCGCGCCACGTTCCTTGAACGAGCCGGTGCGCTGGAAATTGTCGAGTTTGCAGAAGATGCGCGCGCCAGTGATTTCAGAGAGCGGGATCGACTCCGGGCACGGGGAGACGATTACGCCCCCCGCGATGCGTCGGCGCGCGGCGCGAATGTCTGCGAGGGTAACAGCCATGGGGGAAAAAGGTGCGGCACTCTACCCGCGGCGAACCTCCGCGCAATAGCGATGCAGGGCAACGGGCTAGGCCGTTGGAATCAAATCCCTGGTGGATCGGAGTTCCTGGAGGAGCCTGCTTGCAGGCGATGGCACGCGACCGGTCGGCGCGAGTCCGAATCGCCCGTAAACGGGCTCCTCCTTTTCGGAGCGCCTTTCGCTACTCCTTCTTTTTCTTCTTCGCGGCGGGGCCGTTGTCCATGAAGGCCTGCAGGGCTTTCTCGCGTTCCGCCTCGTTGAGCTTGCCGTCACCATTGGCATCAAACTTCTTGAGTTGCTCCGCGCGGAACTTGTCCGCCTCGGCTTGCTCGGTTTCGTTGAGGTGGCCGTCGCCGTCGTGGTCGAAGCGCTTCAGGACGCGTTCGCGGAATCGGTCCACGCCGCCGTTGCGCTCCAGCATCTCGCGGGCCTTCTCGGCCTCGGCGCGCTCGGCGTCGTTCAGCCGGCCGTCGCCATCCTTGTCAAAACGCTTGATGACCCGCTTGCGCAGCTCGCCCTCGCCAGCCGGACCCTCCTTGCGCATCTCGGCATGGGCCGCCGCCTTTTCGTCCTCATCCAGCCGGCCGTCGCCGTTCTTGTCCCATTTCTTGATGTATTCCTTGTAGTTTTGCTTGAGGGAGCCCTGGGGCGCCATGGCGGGCTTCATTTCATCCTGAGCGAGAGCGGGAACCGTCAGGAGCGCGGTGGTCCAAAGAAACAGCGAAACAGGGCTGGTTTTCATGTCCGGGGAGATATAGGGGTGACGAAGCCTAGACAAGACGGGGCGCTCCCTTCACGGTTACGGCCCTGTCCCACCCACCATGTACCAGGTTACTTTCTCCGAGCAAAGCATGCGCGAGCTGAACAAGCTCGACAAGCTGGCGCAGCTCGACGCCATCGAGCCGATCAGCAAGATCCGGCCGGCCGACCTCGCCCACCCGCGGGAACCGCTGGGCAAGTTTCACCGCAGCGGCAAGGACTTCTACCGGCTCCGGGCTGGCGATTTCCGGTTCTATTTTGAGGTGCAGGGCGAGACGCTCCACACCCACTACATCCTGCACAAGGATTCGCTCGAGGACGCGCTTTTCCGGATGAAGCTCCCGGTTTCCGAGAAGCAGCTGTTCGAACAGGACTCGAAGTTCTGGAAATACCTCGAGAGCCTCACCAAGTAGATCCGCACGGTCCTTTCGATGTCCTGCGACACGATTTCCAACTGTAGGAGCCTGCTTGCAGGCGATTCGGTGCGCCCGCCGACCACGAAACGTCCGAATCGCCTGCAAGCAGGCTCCTACAAAGGTATACGCAAGTAACCCCTCCCATGTCGGACCTCGACCAGCGCAACAACCCTTACAACGTCACCCAGGCGAGCCGGATCTATTTCCTGCCGAACCTCATGACCGCGGGCAACCTGTTCTGCGGGTTCGCGGCGGTCATCAAGTGCATCCAGGCGCGCCTGCTCACCGACGGCGGGGAATACCTGACGCTGCACCCGAATCTCTCGTGGATCACGCTCTACACCCAGGCGGTGTGGCTGATCCTGGCGGCGGTGATCTTTGATTCGCTCGACGGCCGCCTGGCCCGCATGGGCGGCCGCACGTCGCTCTTCGGCGCGGAATTCGATTCGCTGGCGGACGTCGTTTCCTTCGGCATGACGCCGGCGCTCATGGTGTTTTTCCTGATCCTCGCGCCGCGGGAGGAATTCCAGTGGTTCCGCGAGCTGGGCTGGGTGGTCGCGTTCATCTATCTGCTCTGCGGCGCCGTGCGGCTGGCCCGGTTCAACGTCATCACCAACCCCCTCCTCCACCGCACCGAGGCCGAATCCAGCAAGGATTTCGTCGGCCTGCCCATTCCCGCCGCCGCCGGCACGGTTGCCTCGCTCGTGTTGTTGCTGCTGAACCTCGCCGCGAACGCCCGCGAGCTCCGCCAGCTGACGCTTGCGCTGCCGCTGCTGCTCATCCTGGTGTCGTTCCTGATGGTCAGCACGATCCGGTACCCAAGCTTCAAGCAGATCAACTGGGAGACCAAGACCCGCTTCCAGACCTTTGTTTTCGTGTTCGTGGGCATCGTGCTGATCGTCCGCCTCCAGGAGGTCGCCCTCTTCTTCCTTTTCCTCGGCTACATCGCCTACGGCCTGTTCGCGCATTACCAGCGCGGAGTGCGCCACGCGCAGATGCGCGCGCTGCGTCGAAAGGTTGTGAAGATGAAGCAGGGATCTTCCGAATAACTTTCCGCTGTGAACAAGCGGCCGGTTATTCGGGGTTATTCAGGCTGGCTTCACAGCTCGCCAGCGGGCCTTTTTCACTCGGAAAACCGAGGGTTATCAGCATAAAAGGGATACATAATAATACGGATACTTTTTCATTATTGTATCTCTCTCTAATCACCCTTTGTTAGTTATCGAAACACCCCTTCCATCGCCGAATGAAATTCAAGATCAACCGCGACCACTTTAGCAACGGCCTGGCCCAGGTCCTCAATGTCGTAGGTTCCAAGGCGGCCATGCCGATCCTGAGCAACGTGCTGATCGAAGCGGAGAAGGATTACATTTCCCTCACGACGACCAACCTCGATTTGGGCATCCGCTGCAAGATCAAGGCCGAGGTCAAGGAGGGTGGCTCCGTTACCCTCCCGGTGAAGCGTTTGGCCACGATCGTACGCGAACTGCCGAACGTGGATGTCTCGTTCGACTCCACCGCGAGCCATCAGGTCAAGATCGCGTCCGGCGGCTCCAACTTCCGCATCATGGGCATCGGCGCCGAGGAATTCCCGAAGCTGCCGGATTCCGGTGACGACAAGGCTTTCACGCTCGAGCAGGTCGAGTTGGCCACGATGCTCAGCAATGTCTCGTACGCGCAGTCGACCGACGAGACGCGCTACATCCTCAACGGCGTCTATTTCAACTTCAAGGACGGCAAGCTCTCGCTCGTCGCCACCGACGGCCGCCGCCTCGCGCTGGTCAGCAAGGAAATGCCCGTGCCGAGCGGCAGCGCCGGCGCCATCATCCTGCCGGCCAAGACCGTGGCCGAACTCCTGCGCCTGCTCGGCAAGGGCGAGAAGCTCAAGATCGCCTTCAACGAGCGCCGCGCGGCGTTCCAAATCGAGACCGGCAAGGACGCGAGTGGCCTGACCGACAGCATTTTCCTCTTCTCCAAGGTCGTCGAGGGCAACTACCCGAACTACCAGCAGGTCATCCCGAAGGAGACCCACCAGCGCATCAAGCTCGAGCGCGAGCTGTTCCTCCAGTGCGTGCACCGCGCCGCGCTGGTCACGTCGGAGAAGTCCAATTCGGTCAAAATCAAGATTTCCGCCAACCTCCTCGAGATCACCGCGTCCTCCCCGGACTTCGGCGAGTCGCACGAGTCGATGGCGATTTCCTACAGCGGTCCGGACCTGCAGGTGGCGTTCAACCCGCAGTTCGTCATGGATCCGTTGCGCGCGCTCACCAAGGACGAGGTGTTCTTCGAATTGAAGGACGAAGTCAGCCCTGGCGTTTTCAAGACACTCGAGAGTTTCGTGTGCGTGATCATGCCGGTGCGCCTGAGCTGAGGATCGTTATGAATTCCGCGGTGGAGCGGCTTGCCCCCAAGACGCTCGCTGGAAGGCCGGCGCGACTGAGCGCGTTTGGGGCAACGCGCTCCACCCACTAGCCATGCCGGAAGCAATGTCCCTGTTTCTCGCCCCGTCCGTCGCGGTGCTGCTGTTGCTGTTCTACATCAACCTCCGCGTGGCGTCGCCGGTGCTGGCGATCCCGATCCGCTGGATGCGCTGGATCCTGTTCGCGCTGTTTGCCGCGGAAACGAACGAACAATTCGGGTGGATCGACCGGCCGTTCTGGGCCGTGTCCGCCGCGGTGTTCCTGCTCTGGTTCCTGCTCGAGTCGGGTTTCAACTGGCTCAAGGTAAGCGCCATCAGCCTCAGCCCGATGCCGCTGTTCCCGCGCTACGTGGTGAACAGCAGCGGCGACGAATGGCCGACGCAGCGCCGCCTGCTCAAGGTGCGCGACTGGCTGCGCGACCAGCGCTTCGCCTCGATCCAGGCGCTCAAGGCCGAGCTCGGCGGCGGCGTGTGGCTGCGCACCTCGGTTTATCACAACCACGATGGCACCCTCCGGCTGCACGTGCTCTTTGTGCCCCAGGAAAACGGCGCGATCACGGTTTGCTACAGCCTCGCCACCCGGACCACGGGCGGACGGCGCTACGTGACGGACAACCTCTACATTCCCTTCGGCGGTTTTTATCCGGAAAGCTGGCACGTCGAGCGCAGCCCCTGGCGCCGCAGCCTCGCGAAACTCGTCGCGCGGCATGAGGAGCGCGTGCGCCAGTCGGGTGAGACGCCGATCGCGTGGGACGTCAGTCCTTTCGACGACATCAACCAGCAGCAGCAACAAATGGAGATGATCAACACGCAGCTCGGTTATCTGCTCCCGCATTCCGAGCGCGAGGAATACGGCAAGATCACCCCCGAGGGCCGCTTCCGCATCTGGAAGGAAGCCTGGCTGCTGGATTACTTTGGGATCGCAGGAAGGTATTGAGGTGGAACCCGGCCTCCGGACGGGTGGTTGGGCGGACCGATTCTCTTACCTCCTCCGAACATCCTGAAAACGCGTCCGGAGGCCGCGTTCCACCTTTGAAACGGCAGTAAACCCCCGCCGGGGCGGCAAAAATGACTCGTCTCGCGGGGCTTTCCGGCTAACTGGTTCACCCATGCTGCTGCTCGCTGTCACCGCCCTCGAGAAGATCAAGACGCTGCCGCCGGCCATCTGGGCCAAGATCGGCATCGCGGTCGCGGCGTTCATCCTGACGATCTTCCTGTTCCGTCGCGTGATGAAGATGAACAAGATCATCGCCGCGGTGATCGTTTTCGTCGTGGTGACGGTCGTCTTTTTCTCCTGGGTCTACAATCGCAACGAGCCGAAGTTCATGACCCCGATCGTCGAGCGCATCGCGCCCTTCTTCCCGAGCGCGAACTCGTACGCGTCCAAGCAACAGACTGCGCCCAAACCCTGACCAGCCAACAGGCTGAGCGGTTTCCAGTAGCCACGGGCCCTGGTCGCCTCCGGCGCCGCCGAAGGCGGGTGAACCTCCGTGCCGGTGGTGTCTTGGAATCGGCCGGCAGGGACGCTTGCCGCTACGGGCCGCCATATTACACGTTTCAGGGTGAAAATCGGGTTGGTCTTTGGCGATGCGGCCGCTACCTCTGATGGTTCTTATGGCCAAATCGCACTCTGACATCGGACTCATCGGTCTCGCCGTGATGGGTCAGAATCTCGCCCTCAACATCGCCGACCACGGCTTCCAGATTTCGGTCTACAACCGCACCACGGAGAAAACCGACAAGTTCGTCGCCGACAACCCGAACACCCCGGGTGGCGTCGTGGGCACGAAGACGCTCCAGGAATTTGCCGCCTCCCTCGCCAAGCCCCGCAAGGCCATCATCCTCGTCCAGGCCGGCAAGCCGACCGATGCCGTGATCGACGGCCTTACCGCGGTGTTCGAGCCGGGCGACATCATCATCGACGGCGGCAACGCGCTCTGGACCGACACCATTCGCCGCGAGAAGGCGCTCCGCGAAAAAGGCCTCCGCTTCATCGGCTCCGGCGTGTCCGGCGGCGAGGAAGGCGCGCGCTTCGGCCCGTCGCTCATGCCCGGCGGCGACCCGGCGGCGTTTGCGGAATTGAAGCCCATTTGGGACGCCGTCGCCGCGAAGGTTGACGCCAAGACCGGCAAGCCGCTCCTCGGCGCGAAGCCCGGCCAGCCCGTCACCGGCGGCGTGCCCTGCACGACCTACATCGGCGAGAACGGCGCGGGCCACTACGTGAAGATGGTCCACAACGGCATCGAGTACGGCGACATGCAGATGATCTGCGAGGCCTACGCGCTGATGTCCGGCCTGCTCGGCCTCAAGCCTGCGGAAATGGGCGCGATCTTCTCCGAATGGAACGCCGGCATCCTCGACTCCTTCCTGATCGAGATCACCGCCGACATCCTCAAGCAGAAGGACCCGGCCACGAAGAAGAAGGCGTTTGTGGATGTGGTCCTCGACACCGCCGGCCAGAAGGGCACCGGCAAGTGGACCTCGGTCAACGCGCTCGACATGGGCGTGGCCGCGCCGACGATTGCCGAGTCCGTCTTCGCGCGCTGCATCTCCGCGATCAAGGAGGAGCGCGTGGCCGCCTCGAAGATTCTCAAGGGTCCCGGCAAGAAAGCCTACAAGGGTTCGAAGAAGGCGCTCATCCAGGCGATCCACGATGCGCTTTATTGCTCGAAGATCTGTTCCTACGCGCAGGGCTTCCAGCTCATGCGCACCGCGCAGAAGGAATACAATTGGAAGCTCAACTTCGGCGAGATCGCCCAGATCTGGCGCGGCGGTTGCATCATCCGCGCGGCGTTCCTGCAGAAGATCACCGAGGCCTACGCGCGCAACCCGGACCTCGCGAACCTGCTGCTCGACCCGTATTTCAACAAGACGGTGAAGGCCGCCCAGGAAAACTGGCGCAAGGTCGTGTCGCTCGCCGCCGAGTACGGCGTGCCGGCCCCGACGTTCTCGTCGGCCCTCGCCTACTACGACAGCTACCGCTCGGCCCGTCTGCCGGCCAACCTGCTCCAGGCGCAGCGCGACTACTTCGGCGCGCACACCTACGAGCGCGTCGACCAGCCCCGCGGCAAGTTTTATCACGTGGATTGGCCGGAGCCGACGCGTCCGCAGCTGCAGGCCTGATCGACCCGCTTTGGCAACGCCGCCCCGTCGGGCGGCGTTTTTTCTGCCACCCAACCGGACGCCTGACCTTCCTGCCCCGAAAGATTCGGCAAGGAGAGGGTTGCCAAGGCGGTCTGGCGCGGGAAAAGGTGGAGCTGTCCCATGCGCTCACTCCTCCTCGCCGGCGTGCTCACGACCAGCTTGTTCGCCGCGGACACCCCGCGAATGAACGTCCTCTTCATTTCCGTCGACGACCTCCGTACCGAGATTGCGGCGTTTGGCAGCGCGCGCGCGGTGACGCCGAACCTCGATGCGTTTGCGGCGCGCAGCGTGAAGTTCGACCGCGCCTACTGCCAGTACCCGCTGTGCAATCCGTCGCGCGCCTCGCTGCTGACCGGACGCTCTCCGCGCACGCTCGAGCTTTATGGCAACCGCGACTGGTTCGGCGCATGGTACCCGGACCTGGTCAGCCTGCCAAAGTACTTCAAACAACACGGCTACCAGACGGTGCGGCACGGGAAGATTTTCCATGGCGACACGATCGACGACGCAGCCGCGTGGGACATCGGCGGCGTGCCGCACAACTTCAACGCTCCGAAACCGGCGAGCTCGGTCGCAGCCACCGCGATCACCGAGGCCGAGGAGAAGCAGCGCATCGACCGGGCGATCGCGGGGGACGTCCGTCAGGCCGCAGGCTCGGACCGCTGGCAGGCGCTCACCGACCCGGCGCAGATTGCGCAGCAGGGGGACACCCAGAACACGGAAAAGGCCATCGCCTACCTGAAGGCATGGAAGCCGGGCGATGCGCCGTTCTTCCTGGGTTTCGGCCTCGCCAAACCCCACAGCCCGCTGGTGGCGCCCAAGGAGTTCTTCGATTTGTACGACCTCGCGAAAATCGAGCTGCCGGTGGACTTCGCGCCGCGTCCGACGGTGCCCGAGGGTTTCCCGCGCGCCTCGATTCGCGCGATCAACGCGGACCTCTTCATCAAGCGCGACGCCTCGCCCGAGGAAGCCAGGCAGATGATCCGCGCCTACCTGGCGTGCGTGTCGTACGTCGACGCCAACGTCGGCCGCGTCCTGCAGGCGCTGAAGGACGCGGGTCGCGAGAAAGACACATTGGTCGTCCTGTGGAGCGACCACGGCTATCAGCTCGGCGAAAAAGGCAAGTGGTCCAAGGCGGGCTCATTGTGGGAACAGGGCACCCGCGTGCCGCTCGCCATCTACGACCCGCAGCGCCGCGGCAACGGCCATGCCTCGCCCCGCGTGGTGGAACTGCTCGATCTTTACCCGACGATTGTGTCGCTGGCCGGCCTGCCGATGCCGGCGGGCCTGGAGGGGCGCAACCTCACGCCCCTGCTCGATCAACCTGACGCCACTTGGGACCACCCGGCGTACTCGGTGTGGAACGAACGCGGTCGCGGCATCACGGGCGTCGTCGTGCGCACGGAGCGCTGGCGTTATGCGGAATTCTTCGGGCCCGGGGCCGGTGCGTTCCTCACGGATCCACTCAATGACCCCCACGAGTTGAAGAACCTGGTGAATGACCCGCGTTATGCGGACGTCGTCAAACAACTCGCGGCCCTCGCCCGCGCCCACGTGGCCGGGAAGACCGAACCGACGCCCTGAACCGGACGCGCGGGGAAAGATTGCGCCCAAACGCGTTTGGGGGTGAATATTCCCGCCGACCCGGGCGTCGCATGCCGGCATGAAAGCCTCCCCCCTCTCCCTGATCCTGCTGAGTTGCAGCCTGCTTTGGTCCGCTTCGGCGGACGAGCCGCGTGGTGCGGATCGGGACCGCGATCGCAATCGCGACCGCCGCCGGGATTCGGGCCGCATCATTGTTTATGAGGATGCCGGGTTTCGCGGCGACTCCCTCGTGCTCTACCCCGGCGACGCCATCGAGAACATGTCCGGAGAAATGTTCGAACACGGGACCAAGCTGAACGACAGCATCACGTCGATCCGGGTCGAAGGAGACGTCGAGATCTACGCCTACGAGAACGCCCGCTTCCTGGGCGAGGCGATCCGGTTGACGGAAAGCGTGCGCGATCTCAGCGGGCGTCTCGTGGCCGGCAGCGTCGACGTCCGCTGGAACGACCGCATTTCATCGATCCGCGTCGAGCGCCGGCGCGAGCGCGACCGGCCGGGCGATCCGGACAAGGTCATTGCCGCGGCGTTCACCGACCTGCTGGCGCGCGAGCCCGCGGCGGACGAGCGGAAGGAATTTCGTGCGCGCCTGGCCGACCAGGGCTGGAATGACCGCATGCTGCGCGACTACCTCCGCACCAGCGACCGTTACCGCAAGCAGTTCGCCGAGCAGGTCGTGCGGGGCGCCTTCCTTGAAGTGCTGGAACGGGAGGTCGACGCGAACGGGCTCAAGCACTACCAGAACCTCTTCCTGAACAAGGGCTGGACCGAGAGCGACCTCCGCGACGACCTGCGCAAGAGCGAGGAATACCGCAAGAAGCACGGCGGCCATTAAAGCCAGGTAAAGGCGTTCAAGGCGACGCCAGCAGGAACGTCAGCGGCTCGGTGGCGCGCTCGCGCCAGGATTTTTCGGAATGTTCCGCTCCGGGGAACTTGCGCGTCACCCAATCACGGCCCTCCGTGTAGCCGAGCGCGCGCAAGCCGGCGTCCATGCGCTGCTGGAATGGCTCGTACGCAGCGTCGAGGTTCGCGGTGCCGAAGTCGAAATAGAGCCGGTTCGCGCCGGGCTTGGGCAGGTGCTTCGCGAGGAAGTCCACGACGCAGCCATCGCCGGCGGGCCAGTGCGTTGAGACGCACGCCGCGGCGCCGAACACGTTGGGATACTCGGCCACCGCGTAGGCGGAAATGAGCCCGCCCATGCTGGAACCGGCGATGGCGGTGTGCGCACGGTCGGGCCGCGTGCGATAGGTGCGGTCGATGAACGGCTTCACCTCTTCAACAATGAACTTCAGGTAGGAATCGGAGTTGATTCGCGCGGAGGCCACACGCAGGTCGCCGAGGCCGAAACCGATGTCGGGGGTCGAGACGGCCTTCCGTGGCATGTATTCCATGAAACGCGTGAGGCCGTTGTTCCACAGGCCAACAATGATGGCGCCGCGCGTGCCGCCGGCGGCGATGAGGCGGTGCATCGCCTCATCGATCCCCCAACTGCTGCCGCCGAAGGCGTGTTTCCCGCTGAAGAGGTTCTGGCCGTCGTGGAAATAAATGACCGGGTACCGTTCGGCGGCATTGGCATCGTAGCCGGGCGGGAGCCAAACGTCGACGTGGCGGGCGTCCACAAAGGCGGAGGGAAACGCCGCGTGGTGCACGAGGCGGGCGGAGCCAACCTTGACGAGCGTCTCGCCGCTCAGCGTGGTGCCGGCCAGGTTGTGCACGGCGACGCGGTAGCGGCCGCTGTGCGCGGTGCCGGCTTGGGCAACCACATAACTCGCGGACGTCGCCCCGCGGATCGGTTCCCCATCTTGGTACCACTGATATTCAAGTTCACCGGAGCCGGTGGCGGCGGCGGTTAGCCGGAGTTCCGCGCCGAACGCGACGCTGAGCTCTGCCGGGGGTTGCGTGGTGAGGACGGGGTTCTTGGCGCCCGCGATGCCGAAGGAAACCTTGCTCGGCGCCACGGTGACGTCCGCCACGCTTGCGGTGGCGGTGTGGCCGCGAAGGTCGTTCACCGTCGCGAGGATCGTCAGCTTGTCGCCCGGCGCCAGATCGGCGGGGGGCGTCCAGTAGATCCGATAAGGCGCGGCGTCGTCGGTGCCGAGCAGCTCGAACTGGCCCGGGCGCGAAGCGCGGGTCATCACAAAGGTAACTTCCGCGAATCCGTCGCTGCCCGTCACTTCGGCGCGCAACTCCCGCCGCGAAGGCAGCACGAGGTCGTCAAATTCGCGCGAGGTGATCTCCCACGCGGCGCCGGCCACGGGCGCCACGAGCGAGATCGCCGGCGCGTTCGTCGGCGCGGCCAACGGACGCTCCGCGCGCCACAGGGCGAATTGCAGCGGCGCCAGCGTCACTTCGACGGTGCCGTTGGCGCCCGCGGTGAGCGCGGTGGTGGCGGGAGTCTCCGGCGCCTGGGAGTCAAACAGCGGGACGAAGCGGGCGCCGTTGGGTTGGCTCGTCGGGACCGTCGTGGTGAGCGTCGCGGCGCGCGAATTGTTGAACGTCGCGAGGTACTCGATCCGCTCCCCGCGCTCGATGCGCGAGAACGCAAACAGGCCGGGCTCGGCGGTGGGCCGCAGAACCATCGCGCCGGTGCGCAGGGCCGCGTGTTCGCGCCGGAGGCGGCCGAGGTGCGCGAAGAAACGGTAGAAGGGATGCGAGACGTCGAACTTGTCATCGGCGCCCGTGCGCGTGGTGCCGAGGAGCGGCGCGTTGCGGTAGTCCGGGGCCTGCGCGGCAAACATGTCCTCGCGCGCCTGCTGGTCGTTGCCGCCGCGGCCGAGCATGCCCTGCTCATCGCCGTAGTGGAGCACCGGCATGCCCCGGGCGAGGTAGAGGAGCCCGTGACCGAGACGAACGAGGTCGGCGAGCTGCTCGCGCGAGGCGCCGGGATTGTCCTGCAGCAGGAAGTAACCCCAGCGCGCGATGTCGTAATTGCCCAGCAGCGTGACCGAGGCGTGGACGTTGCTGTCGTGATCCGTGTACCGGTCGTCCTGCAGGAAAAAGGCATGCAGGGCGGCCGCGGGGCCGCCTTGGGAAACATAGGCGCGCGCGGCGCCGGCGAAGGGAAAGTCCGTGGTGGAATCCGCCGCCATCGTGCCGGTCGAGAACTCCGCGAGGTAAGCGACGTCCCCGCTGGCGTTCATGACCTCGCCGAATTGCAGGAAGTCCGGCCGCCCGAGCGCGCGCGCCTTGGCGCGCATCGCGGGATTGAAGGCCTGCCAGAAGGCGGCGTTGACGTGGCGCATGGTGTCGATGCGGAAACCATCGACGCCGGCGCCGAGCCACTGGCCGAAGATGTCGATGAAGCCCCGGACCACGCGCGGGTGCTCGGTCATGAGGTCGTCGAGCCCGACGAAGTCGCCGCGGGTCGCGCTCTCGCCGGCGAACAGGCTGTCGCCGCGGTTGTGGTAGAGCGTGACGTCATTCAGCCACGCGGGATTCTTCACCTGAGCGAGGTGGGCGGGCACGACCGGACGGTAGGCGAAACTGGTGTCTGGCGAGAGTCGCGGGAACGCCTCCGGGTTGTTGAGGCCGTTGTAGGCCGCGGCGCGTTCGTCGAAGGGCTGGCCGGCCACATCGCGGGTGGGCGCGGCCTTCGTGTCGACGTAGGTGTATTTATCGCCCTGGTATTGGATGATGTCGCCCGTGTGGTTGACGACGATGTCGAGGTACACGCGCAGCCCGCGGGCGTGCGCCTGGCGGACGAACTCCCGGTAGTCGGCATTGGTGCCGAAGTGCGGGTCGATGTTTTCGAAGTCGGTAATCCAGTACCCATGGTAACCCGAGCCGCTGATGCCCTGCACCGGGTTGTTCCGGAAGGGCGGCGTGGTCCAGAGGGTGGTGACGTTGAGCCCTTGCAGGTAGTCGAGTTTGCCGATGAGCCCCGGGAAATCGCCGCCGTGGTAATAGCCGTTGCGGGTGGGGTCGAACCCGTGCTGCTCGGGTCCGCCCGGGATGCCGCCGGTATCATTGGAGCGGTCGCCATTGGCGAAGCGGTCCGGCATCAGGATATAGATGGTCTGGCCGGCGCCAGGATGAGTGGCGGGCGGGAGACTGATGGCGGGGAGGGTTTGGGCGGAGAGCGCGCTGGCGCCAAGCAGCGACAGCAGCCAGGGGCGGAGGGGGGTCATGGGGTGCGTTCACGATGTGCCGGCCCCCCGGACGGTCAAATCGCCCACGGGAGACAAGTCTTGCAAGGGCCGGAAAAAACTTAGGTCGACTGAGGCCCACCCGGGCCCGCTCCCCGAGGGAGGCCCGGCGGCCGACCTAAGAGTTTTCCGAGTCATCGCGGTTTTTTGGGACCAAACCCAGTCGCGGTGCATCCGGTTCGCGGTTCTTTTCGAAACATAACCCCGGAGGCGTTTTCGCCTCCTACCCCCCCCTCCCCCACAGCCTGCCGCCCCCGCGGCTGGATTTTTAACCCCCTCACACACCATGCAAGTCCCCAAACCCAATGCATCGCGCCGGTTCCTCACCCGAGGACTGGTTACGGGCCTGCTGCTCGCGCAGACGGCCATCAACGCCTCCGCCCAAAACCAGCCGGCGGCGAAACCCGCTGAAGAAGTCGTGACCCTCGACCCGTTCGTCGTGTCCGGCCTCCGCTTCGGCATCGAGCAATCCGTCGCCACCAAGCGCGAAACCGTCTCGCTCGTCGAGTCGATCGCCGCGGAAGACATCGGCAAGCTGCCCGACATCTCCATCGCCGAGTCGATCGCCCGCCTGCCCGGCCTCGCCGCGCAGCGCGTCGCGGGTCGCGCCCAGGTGATCTCGGTCCGCGGTCTTTCCCCGGACTTCGCCACCACGCTCCTCAACGGACGTGAACAGGTGAGCACCGGTGACAACCGTGGCGTCGAGTTCGACCAATATCCGTCTGAACTCATGGCGGCCGTTACCATCTACAAGACCCCGGACGCCGCGCTCGTCGGCCAGGGCCTGTCGGGCACGTTCAACCTGCAGACGGTGAAGCCGCTTTCCTATGCGCGCCGCGCCATCGTGCTCAACGCCCGCTATGAAGTGAATTCGGTGGATAGCCTCGGTTCCGATTCCGACAACAAGGGCTATCGCCTCAGCGCGACGTACATTGACCAGTCCGCGGACAAGAAGGTCGGCGTGGCGTTCGGCTGGGCCCGCCTCAACAACCCGATCGTTGGCCAGGAATCCGGCACCTACGGCTGGAACAACGGCGGCCGTTCGGGCGTGCCGGCCGGCACGCGCAGCACGGAAGGCCTGAAGAGCTTCGCGCGCAGCGGCACCAACTCCCGCGACGGCTTCATCGCCGTCCTCCAGTGGCGCCCGAGCCCGAACTTCAGCTCCGTGATCGATGCCTACTACTCCAAGTTCCGCCGCGAGGAAACCGCGCGCGGCATCGAGACCCACATCGGCGGCTACAACGACAACGAAGGCACCGCGGGCAACCCCGGCATGACCTACACCGCGACCAGCATCAAGGGCGGCTCCCTCCTCGGCGGCACCGTCACGGGCGTCAACCCGCTCGTCCGCGGCATCTACAACGACCGCACCGACAAGCTCACCGCGCTCGGCTGGAACGGCGAATATCGCACCGACAACTGGGTGTTCGTGGGTGACGCCAGCTACTCGAAGGCGGATCGCGACGAACTGAACCTCGAGACGCAGGCCCACTACCGCAACGCCGCCGGCGCCTATGCGTTCGACACCGTGACCTACAACTTCGCGACCGGGGACTTCCCGACCATCGCTTACGGCCGCAACTATGCGGACGCCGCCCGCGTCCAGATCGGCAACACGATCTATGGCGCCGGCTACGGCAAGACCCCGATGGTCACCGACCAGCTCACGTCCTACCGCGCCACGGCGTCCCGCACGCTCGGCAAGTTCTTCGACCACGTCGACTTTGGCGTGAACTACGCGGA
The DNA here is from genome assembly GCA_044224295.1 of Lacunisphaera sp. Classification (GTDB taxonomy): domain Bacteria; phylum Verrucomicrobiota; class Verrucomicrobiia; order Opitutales; family Opitutaceae; genus Lacunisphaera. The sequence continues at coordinate 45,505 of JBGAKQ010000013.1, forward strand.
TCGTTCCAAGGACAAGGCCCAGGGCGAGGCCGGCCTCAACGCCGCCGGCGCCCCGAAGGGTGTCACGACCGGCGTCCTCTCCAACACGAACCTCGGCTTCCTCGGCAGCGGCCAGGCCATCGCCTGGGACGTGCCTGCCGCCCTCAAGGCTTACTACCAGCCGTTCACCCCGAGCACGACGGCCTTCGCGTACCTGATCCCGAAGACCTGGCGCGTTGACGAGGAAATCGTCACCACCTTCGCGCAGGGCAACATCGATACGGTGCTCGGCGGCGACGTCCGTCTCCGCGGCAACATCGGCGTCCAGGTCCAAAGCGTCGACCAGTCCTCGACCTCGAACTTCTGGAACACCGCCACGAACAGCGTGAAGAAGAACCGCGACGGCAAGACCTACACCAATGTCCTCCCGAGCGCGAACCTCGTGTTCGACTTCAACAACGGCTGGATCGTCCGCGCCGCGGGCGCCAAGCAGGTTGCCCGTCCGCGCATGGACCAGCTGAAGTCCGCCGTCGAGTTCGGCATCGACACCAGCACCCGCATCCCGGGCGCCTCCGGTGGCAACCCGCGCCTCGACCCCTGGAAGGCTACGGCGATCGACCTCTCGATCGAGAAGTACTTCGCGAAGAACAAGGGCTACGTCTCCCTCGCGGGCTTCCACAAGAAACTGGACACGTACATCTACGACCAGACGATCGGCAACTATGACTTCACGAGCCTGATTGCCTCCTCCGGCAGCCCGGTCGTGCCGATTCGCAACACCGGCAACTTCTCCGGCCCGCTCAACGGCAAGGGTGGCAACCTGAAGGGCGTGGAAGCCACGGTCTCCGTGCCGTTCAGCCTGTTCAGCGAGTCGCTCGACGGCTTCGGCTTCGTGGCCTCGGCGTCCAGCACCACGTCCAACATCAAGGTCGACGCGGGCGGCACGATCTCGCTGCCCGGCCTGTCGAAGACGGTGACCAACCTCACGGTTTACTACGAAAAGAACGGGTTTGCCGCGCGCGTCAGCCGCCGCGACCGCTCGGACTTCATCGGTGAAGTCACCGCGTTCGGCAACGACCGCGCCCTGCGCTACGTCGCCGGCGAGGCGGTGGTCGACGCGCAGGTTGGTTATGAGTTCAAGACCGGCTCGCTCAAGGGCCTCGGCGTCCTCCTGCAGGTCTACAACCTCACGAACTCCGAGTACCTCACCTACCGCGACACGAAGGCCCAGATGGAAGAATACCAGAAGTATGGCCGCACGTACCTCGCGGGCGTGAACTACAAGTTCTAAGCGGAAACGACACCGTGCATCCCCCGCGGCCACCAAGGTACCTTGGTGGCCGCTCTTTCGCTCCCTGTTAGACAACCCGTGCCCGCCGCGTGGAGGCGGGCCCGCCGGTTTCCCGTTCCGGGTGCTTCCGGTGCCAATCGGCATCGGCGATACACCCGGTGACCGCGTCATCCCTCCCTCCTCCCTTCCCTCCCCGCATGCGCTCAATCTGTTGCGCCCTAGCCTGCTCGCTCCTGGTGGCGGAATCCGCCGCCGCGGAGACCGGTCCCGCGACCGCGACCGCGATCGGCGCCGTGGCCACGGCCAAGCGGTCGGCCCGGGGCGTGGAGTTGGCGACCACTGATGGCGCGAGTGTCACCCTCAGCGTGCTCGCCCCGGATCTCATCCGCGTGCGCGCACACTTCGCCGGGCAGGCGCCCGCGATCAACCACTCCTGGGCCATTGCGAAGACCGACTGGCCGGAGGTGAAGTTCGAACTCACCGAGGAGGCGGCCGCCCTCACCCTGACCACGGCCGAACTGCAGGTGGTGATCAACCGCGATCCCCTGCTCATTGAATTTCGAGATTCCCACGGCCAGATCCTTAATGCCGACGCCCGCCCAATGGCGCGCGATCCGCAAACCGGCGCCGTGAGCGCCGCCAAGAAACTTGGGTACGAGGAGCATTTCTACGGCCTCGGCGAAAAAGCCGCCCGCCTCGACCGGCGCCGGGGCAAGTTCACGCTCTGGACCTCGGACACCCCGGGCTACGTCGAGGGCACCGATCCGCTCTACCAGAGCATCCCGTTCTACGTCGGCCTCGAGGCCGGCGTAGCCTACGGGCTTTTCTACGACAACGCCTGGCGCTCCACCTTTGAGTTTGGTCACCTGACCCAGGAATCCGTCGACTACTCCGCCGCGGGCGGCGAGTTGAACTACTATTTCTTCGCCGGCCCGTCGCTGAAGAAGGTCATCAACCGCTACACGGAACTCACCGGCCGCATGCCGCTGCCGCCGCTGTGGTCGCTGGGCCACCAGCAGAGCCGCTACAGCTACTACCCGGACAAACTCGTCGAGCACATCGCGCAGCAATACCGCGCGCATGACCTGCCCCTCGACGTGCTGTACCTCGATATCCACTACATGGACGCCTACCGGGTGTTCACATGGGACGGGAAACGTTTCCCCGATCCCGCCGGGCTCATGCGGCGTCTCGCCGCGCAGGGCATCAAGGTGGTCACGATCGTCGACCCCGGCGTGAAGTTTCAACCCGAGGGCGGGTATCGCGTGTACGACGAGGGCGCGCGCCAGGACTTCTTCCTCAAACAAACCGACGGCTCGGTGTACGTGGGCGAAGTCTGGCCCGGCCGTTCGGTCTTCGTCGACTACACCAAGGAATCCGCGCGCCGCTGGTGGGGCGACCAGCACCGCGCCCTGACGGATGTGGGCGTTGCGGGCATCTGGACGGACATGAACGAGCCGGCGGATTTCCGCGACCCGAGCGGCAAGCTGCATGAGAATATCCGCTTCGAAGACCTCGGGCAGCAGACGCCCTACAACGGGCTCCGGAACACCTTCGCCTTGAACATGGCGCGCGCCACCTATGAGGGCTTGCAGCGCCTGCAACCCGACCGTCGCCCGTTTGTCGTCACGCGCGCAGGCTATGCCGGCATCCAGCGTTACGCGGTGAAATGGACGGGCGACAACAACGCCACCTTTGCCTCGCTCGCGCTCAACGTCCCGATGTTCGCCTCGCTCGGCCTCAGCGGCCAGCCGTTCGTCGGCGCCGACATCCCGGGCTTCATCGGCCGCGGCGATGGCGAACTGCTGGCGCGTTCCTACCAGATCGCCGCGTTCTCCCCGTTTTTCCGCAACCACGCCGCGATCGACACCTACGACAAGGAGCCTTGGCGGTTCGGGGCGTACTACGAGGACATCGTGCGGAAGTTCATCAAGCTGCGCTATGCGTTGCTGCCGTTCATCTACACCACGATGGAAGAGGCCTCCCGCACGGGCCTGCCGTTGTTCCGGCCGCTGGTGTTGAATTTCCAAGCCGATGAAAACACGGCGACGATTGACGACCAGTTCATGGTTGGCGACGCGCTGCTGGCCGCCCCCATTACCCGCGCCGCGCAACGCGAGCGCGAAGTCTATTTCCCGGCGGGTCGTTGGTACGATTACTGGACCGGCCAGTTGCTGGCCGCCGATAAACCGGTGGGAGCGAGCTTGCTCGCGACTGCCACGGATGGGTCGCGAGCAAGCTCGCTCCCACAGGGATCGGTTCGCGTCGTCAGTGCGCCGCTCGATCATTTGCCGCTGTATGTCCGCGGAGGCAGCATTGTCCCCTCCACGACGCCGATGCGGCACACGGGCGAAAAGCCGTGGGATCCGCTGCGGTTTGATATTTATCCCGATGCCGCCGGCCAGGCCGCGGGTTCGCTTTATGAGGACGATGGCGCCAGTCCCGCATACCAGCAGGGCGCGTTTCGCCGCACGACGCTGTCGCTGGCAGGCGGGCGGCTCCACCTGGAGGCGACCGGGGCCTTCCAGCCGCCGGCGCGGACCCTTGAATTTGTGCTGCACGACACCGCGGCGCCCCGCACGGTGATCGTGGATGGAAAACCCGCCGACGCCTCGGCCTGGGCTTGCGATAACGCAGCCCGCACGGTCACGCTGCGGCTCCCTGATGATGGTCGGGGCCATGTCATCGAATTCCGCTGAGCAATGGACTCCTATCCCCAGACTTGGCTCCAGATCCGCACCGCCGGCGTGCTCGCGCACCTGTCGTCGCTGCCGGGTGATTACGGCATTGGCAACCTCGGCCCCGGCGCGCGGGCGTTCATCGATTTCCTCGCGTCGGCCCGCGTCCGCTACTGGCAGATCTGCCCCATCGGGCCGACCGGCTACGGCGATTCACCCTACCAGCTGTTTTCCGGCCGCGCCGGCAATCCCTACTTCATCGACCTCGGCGACCTCCAGGCCGCGGGCCTACTCCAGGCCGCGGAACTGGCCCCGCTGCGCGCGCTGCCGGCGGCGGAGGCCGATTACGGCGGCCTGTACCAAAACTTCTGGCCCGTTCTGGCCCGCGCGCACGACCGGTTTGCCGCGACCAAGGCTGACCGGCTGGCGGACTTCGGTTCACTTCGTGACTTCGAGCGGGAACACGCCGGGTGGCTGCGGCCTTTCGCGGCCTTCATGGCGCTGAAAGCGCACTTTGGCGGCCGGGCCTGGACCACGTGGCCGGCGGAGTACCGCACCTGGACCGGCGCCCTGCCGGCGACGACGCCGGCGAGCGTTTGTCACGAAGCCCAGCGGCAGGTCTTCTACCAATACGTCTTCTTCGGCCAGTGGAGCCGCCTTCGCCAGTACGCGGCCGAGCGCGGCGTGGGCATCATCGGCGACGTGCCGATCTTCGTGGCCCTCGACAGCGCGGACACCTGGCAGAGCCGCGCCGTGTTCCGGCTGGATGCAAATGGCCAGCCGCTCGCCGTCGCCGGCGTGCCGCCGGATTATTTCTCCGCGACCGGCCAGCTGTGGGGCAACCCGCTCTACGATTGGGATTACTTGGCGAGCACGGGTTACGCGTGGTGGATCGATCGCCTGCGCGGCGCCTTTGCGTTGTACGACATCATCCGCCTCGATCATTTCCGCGGCTTCGACACCTATTGGGAAATTCCCGCCAACGCCCCCGACGCTCGCTCCGGACGCTGGCTCAAGGGTCCCGGGCTGGCGTTCTTCGACGCCGTGCGCGCCGCGCTGCCGACGGCAAGGATCATTGCGGAGGACCTGGGCTACATCGGGCCGGATGTCGTGGAGCTGCGCCGCCGCGCCGGGCTGCCGGGCATGAAGATCCTGCAGTTCGCGTACGGACACGACGCGAACAACGTCAACCTCCCCCACTTCTTCCCCGCGGAGAGCGTCGCCTACACGGGCACGCACGACAACGTGACGACCCGCGGCTGGCTCGAATCCCTGGATGCCGCGACTGCGGCGCAGGTGGATGATTATTATCAGCTGCGGGGCGCGCGTTCCGCGTGGCCGCTGGTGCGCGCCGCCCTGGCGACGACGTCGCGGCTCGCGGTGGTGCCGATGCAGGACCTGCTGGACCTGCCGGCCAGCGCGACGTTGAACCGCCCCGGCACCAACGGCGGCGGCAACTGGCGCTGGCGGTTCACGGCCGCCAACATCGCGGCGCTCGCTGGCGAACCGGTCGCGCAGCTGCGGCATTGGATCACCCTTTATGATCGCACGGCCGACCGGCCGCTGCGCGACTACAGCGAACCCCCCGAGCATCACTAAAGAACCAGGCCAAATCGTTCTCGTTCTCGTAATCCTAATCGTTCTCTCGTGATCAGGGTTCGAGAGAACGAGAACGATTAGGATTACGAGAACGATTTAGTAACCGAGCCCCACCCCATGCGAGCACAGCAACCCCTCAGCCTCCCCGCGATCTGGAACATGAGCTTCGGCTTCTTCGGCATCCAGTTTGGCTGGGGCCTGCAGATGGCCAACATGAGTGCCATCTACCAATACCTCGGCGCTTCGGAGGGCGATATTCCGATCCTCTGGCTCGCCGCGCCGCTGACCGGCCTGATCGTGCAGCCCATCATCGGCTACTACAGCGACCGCACCTGGCACCGCACCCTCGGCCGGCGGCGGCCGTATTTCCTCGTGGGCGCGGTTCTCGCCAGCCTCGCGCTGCTCGCGATGCCGAACTCCGGCGCGCTCTGGATGGCGGCCGGGCTCCTGTGGATCCTCGACGCCTCCGTCAACGTGAGCATGGAGCCGTTCCGCGCCTTTGTGGCGGACCTCCTGCCGCCGGCGCAGCGCCAGGTCGGCTTTGCGATGCAGAGCCTGCTGATCGGCCTCGGTGCCGTGCTCTCGTCGGCCTTGCCGTGGATGCTGACGCAACTCGGCGTGGCCGGTGACGCCGCGCCGGGCACCATCCCGCAATCCGTGCGGCTTGCCTTCTACATCGGCGCCGGCGTGTACCTCGTCTCGGTGCTCTACACCATCTTCACCACCAAGGAACACCCGCCCGAGCCCGCCACCGCCGAAGAGGGCCACGCCGCGCCGCTTGGGTTCGTGGGTGAGATTGTCCGCGGCATCACGCAGATGCCGCTCGTGATGCGGCGCCTGGCGCTCGTGCAGTTCTTCACCTGGCTCGGGCTTTTCTGCATGTGGATCTATTTCGGGACCGCCATCGCCCACGGCATCTTCGGCGGGCAGCCGGGTTCCCCGGAGTACCAGCGCGGCATCGAGTGGGGCGGCGTGTGCTTCGCCACCTACAATGGCGTGGCGTTCGCGGCGTCGTTCGTCCTCGTCGCGCTGGCCCAACGCGGCGTGCCGGCGAAGGCATTGCATCGCGCGGGCCTCACCTGTGCCGGCGTCGGTTTGCTCGCCACGGGCTTCATGCACGATCCCAAGCTGCTGCTCCTCGCCATGGCCGGCGTGGGCATCGGCTGGGCCACGATCCTGTCGATGCCCTATGCGCTGCTGGCCAACGCCATCCCGGCGAACCAAATGGGTTTCTACATGGGCGTGTTCAACTTCTTCATCGTCCTGCCGCAAATCCTCGCCGCCACGCTGCTCGGGCCGGTGGTGCAGCACCTCCTCGGCGGCCACGCCATCGCGGCCGTGATGTTGGGCGGCGCGAGCCTGTTGGTCGCCGTGGTTGCGCTCCAACGCGTGCCGGAAAACGCCACGGCGTGAACTGAACCGGTCGCGCAAGCCCGTTCCTCGCGGTTTTTCGTTTTCAATCCACCCGACCCGTCATTCTCAGCACAGCGAAGCATCCAAGGTAAAGTCGTGGATCCTTCGCCCGGCTCGGGATGACCGTTCGACTATACAAACCCACTCCTAATCCTCGTCCCCATGTACCGCCGCATTTCCCTCTTTTTCGCTGCGCTGTTCCTCGCCCTCGGTTTTGTGCGCGGCGCCGACGAACTCGCGCGCTACCAGCCGCAGCCGTATGTGAAGTTGAAGCACCCGGAGTGGACGAAGAACGCCACGCTCTACCAGATCAACCTGCGGCAGTTTTCGCAGGAGGGCACGTTGAAGGCCGCCGAGGCGCAGCTCGAGCGGATCAAGGCGCTCAACGTCGACATCGTGTGGCTCATGCCCATCCACGAGATCGGGGTGAAAAACCGCAAGGGCTCGCTGGGCTCGCCCTACTCCGTGAAGGATTATTACAGCGTCGCCAAGGAGTACGGCACGCTCGATGACCTGAAGAGCTTCGTCGCCACCGCCCACAGGCTCGGTATGAAGGTCATCCTCGACTGGGTCGCCAATCACACCTCATGGGACAACGCCCTCGCCACCGAGCACCCGGATTACTACCAGCGCGATTGGAAGGGCGAGTTCCGGCCGACGCCGTGGTTCGATTGGTCGGACATCATCAATCTCGACTACCGTTCGCCCGGACTGCGGAAGTACATGACGGACGTCATGAAGTACTGGGTGAAGGAAGCCGACATCGACGGCTACCGGTGCGACGTCGCAGGCTTTGTGCCGGTCGACTTCTGGAACAACCTCCGCAAGGAACTCGATGCCATCAAGCCGGTGTTCATGCTCGGCGAGTGGGAGTCGCGGGACCTGCATGCGCTGGCCTTCGACGCGACGTACGCGTGGCAGTGGTACGAGGAGGTCCACAAGATCTGCACCGGCAAGGCCGGCGTAGGCGCGCTCTTCAACTACTATGCGTGGAACGAGGGTTTCTACCCCCAGGACATCATGCGCATGACCTTCGTGAGCAACCACGACAAGAACGCGTGGGACGGCACGGAGTATGAGCAGTTCAAGGACGGTCTCGATGCTGCGATCGTGCTCTCCGTCACGAGCGAGGGCATGCCGCTCCTCTACAACGGCCAGGAAGCCGGCAACACCAAGCGACTCGCCTTCTTCGAAAAGGACCCGATCCAGTGGAAGGAAAACCGCTACGCGGATTTCTACCGGAAGCTCTTCGGGCTGAAGCACAGCAACACCGCGCTCTGGAACGCCCATTGGGGCGCGCGCATGGTCCAGGTGGTGAACTCGGATCCCGACAAGGTCTTCTCCTTCGTCCGCGCGAATGAAAACGACAAGGTTTTCGTCGTGATCAATTTCTCCGCCGAACCGCGCAAGGTGAAGCTTGTCGACGGCCCGTACGCCGGCCTCTACAAGGAATTCTTCACGGGCGAGCAGGTCGATTTCGCCGAAGGCAACAGCGAGGTCGCGCTGCCCGCGTGGGGGTATCGGGTTTACGTGCGCTGATAGGCCGAATGGGTTTGTGGTGGGAGGGGTTTTACACCCCGACCCGGGCGGCGGCCAATGCAGTCGGGATATAAAATCCCTCCCACCAACCAGGCATCTCCTCAGAGGCCCTACCCTTTCTTCTGCGGCACCCCGTGCGTGAAGTCCACGCGGTCGTAATAGACGGTCTTGGGTTGTTCCTCTTGCTGACGGCGCTGCGCCTCGAGCGCAGCGCGGTAATCCTGCGGCGTCACGCCCTTGTGCTGCTTGAACACGCGGGCGAAATAAGCCGGGTCGGCGAACCCGCTCGCATACGCGATCTCGGCGACGGTGAGCGGGGTCGTTTCCAATGCGAGCACCGCGCCCTCCATGCGGATGCGCTGGATGTAGTGCGTGAGGCGTTCCTTGGTTTCCGTGTGGAAGAGGTGCGAGAGGTAGTCGGGCGAGCAGCCGAGCTGCTCCGCGATGTGCGAGACGCCGAGGTCCGGGTTGGCGAATTGCTCGCGCACGAGGCATTTCGCCTGGAAGACCTTGCCGATGTCGCTGTTGAGCTGGCCGGTGCCGGTCTCGACGATGTTGCGAAACAGCCCGAGCAGCGCGAGCAGCAGGCCCTTGAGCACCGCGTCGCGCGCGGGGCCCTGCATGCTGTGCGTCTGCGCGGTGGTGTTGGCGAGGGTGAGAAAGACGTCGAGATTGGGCGCGTCGAAAAACTCGATCACCTCGATGTCGGGTTTCCCCGGCCGGGCCTCATGCGCGAGGTGGAGGCTGAGGGTGTTGTTGTAGAAACCCGCGACGAGGTTGCGGAATGGTTTGTCCGGACCCGGCTGCACGACTTCGCCGTGCGGCACGCCGGCCGGGATGATGCAGATTTCCTCGGGTCCGAGCCGGAAGCTTTCGCGCGGGAAACTGAATTCGGTCCACCCCGACAGCCCGAGGAAAATCTCGGGCCGGTAGTGGTAGTGCATGCCGCGCTTGTTGAGGACCGGCTTGCTTTCGTGCGGCACGCGGAGCGTGAGGCGTCCGCGCTCCGCCAACTTCAAACCATGGTCGAACGCCGCGCGCATCTCGGCGCGATTGTGCGCGCTCATCGAGCGGGCGGTGAACAAGGCGTGGGTGGCGCCAGGGGCGGTCATGGGGTTAACCGGGGCAGGTCAGGCGGAGGCAGTAATGCTCCGGGGTTTCAGAAACACAAATGGAAAGGGGGCGGCGGGCGGCGCGTGGGGCGGTTTTACACCAGATAACGGGGCAAACCCGGACCCGGATGCACGGATCGGCATCCGGGTGCGCGATGCAGCGGCGCACGGCCGGGGCCGGCGAGCGCAGGCCTAGGGCAGGCTGCGGGCCGAGGTTGCCTGGATGATCCCGCCGCGCCCGCGCTGGGCATACGCAGCGGCCGCTTCCGGCCCGAGCAGGGAGGCGATCTTGTCCTGGTATTCCTTTCGGGCGGACGTCAGCTGGGCCATGCGATCGGCGGAGGGGGTCGTGCCGGGCGTGACCGAGCGCGCGAGCGACATCATCGAGTTCTGGTAGTTGCGCTCAATTTGCGAGAGCTCGTACGTCATGGCCGGCGTGATGTTGGGATAATTCGCCGTGAATTGCGCGGCGCGCGCATAATTCGGGTCGGCACTCTTGAGGTATTCGTAGAAACGGTCGTCGGCCAGCACGGTGCGCGCCTGTTCGATCAATTCCGCCTGGGCCACGTTGCGCGCGATCATCGCGTCCTGATTGAACGTGCCGCCATTGCGCATCGGGTCGACGGCGTCGTAGGCCTTCTGCGCCTTGTAGAGCGCCGCGTATTCCGTCTCGGTCACGTCGAAACCCTTGAGGTTTCTCATCACGGTGGACGCCGAGGGAGACGAGCGCATTTCGTATTGCTCGAGTTCGGCCGGCGTGAGGATCGTCGAGAGCTCCGCGCGCAGTTCCTGCTCCGCGGCGGCCTGGGCGCTCATCATGGCCTGCGGGTCGCCGTTTTTCCGCTCGGCATAGAGCTTCGTGCGCAGCTCGCTGATGTCCCGGTTGAGGTTTTCGATCCGGTCGATCTTGTCGTCGGACAACGCGCCATAGCGCCGTTCGCGCGTCCCGGGATCGAGCGCGGCCGACGGCCGCGCGTCCGCCCCGAGCAAATCCTCATACATCTCCCGCCGGCGGGTGGAGAGCTGCTGCTGCGCGAGCAGGTATTCGGGATTGTTCGAGTTCTGTTTCCAAAACGGCAGGTTCTCGCCCGGGTTGCCGAGCTGCTCGGTGAGCATGGCGTTGGTCACGGCGCGGATGGCATTGGGCGGGAAACCCGCGGCGCGCAGGTTCGCGACGAGGGTCTTCAGGTTCCCGGTGGGTTTCAAAGTGTGCCAGACAGCCGGCGTGACTTCGATGGTCGCCGCGGGTTTTTCCGTGGCGGCAGCCGACGTCGACTTCGACCCGGGAGTGGTTTGGGTCACGGCCGTCGCGGTTGATTCCGTCGCGGCGCGGGCCGGCGCGTTGGACGAACGCAATGACATCACAGCGAGCACGGCGTTGCCGGCCAGCGACAGCGCTAACAAGAGCACTAGCGGAGTTTTCATGGGATATACCGACTGGCCCGGTGTTGTTACCTACGGGCCGTCCCAGCCCCGCGCAAGCCCCGTTGTGGTCAACGCGTGCTAGCTCGCGCGGAACGTCCGCGTCTCGCCGAAATCCAGTGTGTGGAAACTTTCCGGCGCCACGCCGTGCGTCGCGCGCGCGGCGGCGAGGTCGTGCAACGGCGCGTCGATGCCTTCGTCGGTGAGGTTGAAGGTGCCGAAGTGCATGCCGATCGACTCGCGCGCGCCGAGCGCGAGGTGCGCCCGCACCGCCTGGTCGGGCGTCACGTGCACGGCCTCCATGAACCAGCGGGGCTCGTACGCCCCGATGGGCAGCAACGCAAGCCGGGGCGAGCCGAGGCGCGCCTGGATCTCGCCGAAGTGCGGCGCCCAGCCGCTGTCACCCGCGAAGAAAACCAGCCCGATCTCGGTCCGCAGCATGAAGCTCCCCCACAGCGTGCGACAGCGATCCCACGGCGTGCGGGCGGTGAAATGCTGCGCGGGGGTGCAGATGACCTCCAAGTCCTTCGCGGGATGATGCGAGCCCCACCAATCGAGGTCCGTGACCCGCCCGACCCCGCGGGCCTCGAGCCAGGCGCGGTTGCCGAGCGTGGTGACGATGGCCGGACGATGCTGCCGGGAAAGCCAGCGCAGCGCGGCGAGGTCGAGGTGGTCGTAGTGATTGTGGCTGAGCAGCACCACGTCGATGCGGGGCAACTCCCCCAGTCGGAGCGCGGCGGGCCGCACGCGCCTGGGGCCCAACAAGCCGAACGGCCCGGCGTGCGTCGCAAAGACCGGATCCGTCAGGATGTGCAAACCTGGTAGCTGCAGCAGGAAGGTGGAGTGCCCGATGAAGGTGACGGCGAGATGGCGCGCCGGGACGCCCGTCGGGATTTCCGGCACGCGCGGCGCGGGCACCGTGCGCGGCCACGGCGTGAACTGACGGCGAACGAGGCGCTGATACCACCAGCGCGGTAGGTCATGAAATCCACGCGCCTGCAGTTGCCCCGCGGGATTGAAGAAATGCGTACCGTCACAGTGGTCGCTGCGGGGAAACGGCGTGCCGAACATGGTAGTTACGGGCTTGGGGTGGTGGGTGCGGCGATGCAGCGCTTCAGTTCCCGGACGAATGTTTTTGGGCCACCTCGCATGTAGCCTAGCCGCGCTATGACCTTCCCTTCCGGGTTAATCAGCAGCAAGGTGGGAAAGCTGTCGACGCCGAATCGTTCTGCGAGGGTTGCGTTCTGTTTTTTCAATTCACTCGGCAGCGTCTTCTTCCGTGGAAAGTCGACCTCGATTAGTACGAGGGCCTCGGAAGCATACCGGGCAAATTCCGGTGTCTGGAGGATTTCATCCCGCAACCGGGAGCACCAAATACACCAATCTGAGCCCGTGAAGTTTAGGAGCAGTGACCGGCCGGATTTCGTCGCCTCGGCAACCGCTGCCGCGTAGTAATTTCGCCATTCGAGCGTCACGGAGTTCTCGGCACTTCGCCCCACCGGAAGTGCCATCAAGAATAGGAACAAAGCACCGAAGGATTTCAATGTGCGGGACCCCCGGAGGCGGCTGATCCCGTTGGTTCCTCAAAATTGAATGACAAAGGCTGGGAGACGCGTGTCTGAACGACGATGCCATTCCTCATGGCCGGGCGAAAGCGCCACCGAGCCACCGCGGATATGGCTGAATTGGCGAAACAGGCAAGGGGTGTGCCGGTGATCCGGATATCTCCGGGCCGGCCCAATTCATCGATGATGAACTCCACCACGAGGTCACATTTAAGTTCTAGCGGCCGCGCCAGCAGCGGATAAGAGGGAGTGCATACTTCGATGATCGCCGGTGGATGGTTGTCACCCGCCTCGTTTGGGGGATTTAAGGATTCGACCTTGGGTTCCGGTTGAAAGATTGCGGGCAGTAGGCGACTATCCGGCATTCCGTCGATGGTTTGCCGCAGCTCTTTATCGCGTTCGGCGGCCTCACGGATCAGCGCGCGTGCGCGAGCCTCGTCCTTCGGCACGCCGAGTCCAAAGTAATTTATGTAAGCAAGTTCCATCGGGCGTGCGCTGGAAGCGTTGGCAAGAAGTGCGGCACCGCGCGACGGGTCCGTTGCGCCGCCGAGACCGATCAGGTAAACGAGTCCAAGGTAACGGTCAGCAGCCGGGACATTTTTGGCCACTGCGAGTTCGAGATAGTTGCGAGCTTGGTCCCATTTTCCAGACTGAAGGAAGTAGGTCGCGAGAGACATCAGAACCGTAGGGTCGGCATCACGGAGGCTTTCCAGGATCGTGATGCCCCGTGCCGGGTCGCGCAAAGGGTTGTCGCTCCGCAAGAGTATTCGCCCAAGTGTGAGGAGTACCATTGGTTCAGGGTCGGAATCGATCTCGAATAATGTAGCCGAGGCTTCGCGCAGCAAAGCAGCACGGTGTTCTCGGTCCGGAGTGTTGACCGCCACCGAGACCAGATTAATGGCACCCGCCGCTTTTTCGCCCAAGGCCAGGCCTTGGCGGAAATAGTGCTCAGCCTTCGATAAATCCTTAATTACGCCTCGGCCGGTGAGATAACATATCCCTAAGTTGATGAATGCGTCCGGATACTTCTGTCCGGCCGCCAGTTGGAACCAGCCGACGGCTTCCTCATCGTCGCGATCAATGCCGAGACCATTCAGCAGCATGGAACCAACTTGGTTCTGCGCCCAATCTTCCCCTTCGCGGGCAGCGCGTTCGAACCAATGAAACGCTTCGTTGTAGTCCACCGGACGGCCGCGCCCTTCCAGATACTGGAGGCCGATTTCAATCAACGAAGTATGGTAGCCGAGTTCCACGGCACGATCGAACCACTTCCGAGCTTCCGCATAGTCGACTTTACCCAGCTCCCCGTGTGACAACAGACGACCAGCCCGGTGAGCGGCGTAGCCATGTCCGTTGCTCGCCGCCAGACAGAATAACCGGAAGGCCTCTCCGGAGTTTTTTGGTGCACCACGCCCAATCGCCAGCATCGCGGCGGCGTCGGCCTGCCCTTCCGCGCTGCCTAAAGATGCGGCTCGGAGAGACAGCCTGAGGGCCTCTTCATAGTCGCGTCCGTTGGGCGGAATGCCTTTCCGCCACAAGTCCGCCAGTCGATTTATTGCGTCAACGTGGTTTTGGGCGGCTGCAAGGCGATAGTACTCGGCGGCGGCCGCCAAGTCTTGCTGCACACCATCGCCCCGCTCGTATTGCTGTCCAAGCCGATATTGCGCCGCAGCCAGGGTCGTCGGTGACACCGGTTCGGTGATGGGGGTAATGACTGGCTTCGGAGTGGATGACGGCGAAACCGCTGGCGGCTTCCCAGACCTGGACGCAGGGGATGTGGTGTTGCACCCAGCGAAAAAACCTGTGGCCGCGAGAAACCCTGCAAGGAGAACCCGACGCAAAAAGAATATCATGGAGTGACGGCCCGTCCTCCGGAATGACGGCGCGGAAGCGAATTGCTGTCCAGACTTAACCTAGCTTCTTCCTCGCCTGCGCCCAGTAATCCAACAGCGCGAGGAAATCCTGCTCCTTGGTCTTGCTGTGGATCACGTAGTCGTAGGAGTTGCGCTCCGCGAGCTCGAGCTCGGCGCTTTGCAGGCGGCGCTCGAGTTCCTCCGCGGTGACCGGACCGCGGCCCTGGAGGCGTTCGCGGAGGACGTCGAGGGAATCAGGCGCGACGAAGATCGTGACGAGGCGCGACTTCAACAGCGGCAGCTTCTCGGCGGCGGCACGGACGCTGCGCACGCCCTGGACATCGATGTTCATCACGAGGCTCGCGTGCGGCAGGCGGTCGAGCACCGCGGAGCGGAGCGTCCCGTAGCGGTACTTGCGGTGCACCCACGCCCACTCGAGGAAATCGCCGGCCGCAAGGCGCGCGTCGAACTCGGCTTCCGACAGGAAATGGTAGTCGCGGCCGTGCACTTCATTGGGCCGCGGCGGGCGCGTCGTGGCGGTGACGACGCGCTCGAAGCCCGGCACCTCGCGCACCAGGCGGTCGCAAAGCGTGCTTTTGCCGACGCCGGCGGGGCCGGCGAGAATCAGGAGGGCGGTTTTCGCGGAGGCGGGCGCGGCCATGGTTCAGTAGGTAAACGCCGCGGCCGCCGTGACCAGGCCGTAGGAAAGCAGGATCGCGCCCACAAGCCGCGGCCGCGCGGGCCGCTCGAACAACCACTCAAAGATATCGCGCAGCCGGTAGGGCGCGGCCGCGAGGTAAATCGCCAGCGCGAGGCCGATGTAAACTGCGGTGACCATCAAGAGCCGCTGGGGATGGCTGTATTCCATGTACGCCGCGTACAGCAGGGGTTCGGCCGCGAGCAGCATCAGGACCGACAGCCCGCGCACCGCGAGGAAGTCCGGCGTGTACACAAACGCCAGCGCCGCCAGCACGCCGAAGCCGAGCATCACCGGGCCGGGCGTCTTGAAGAAAATCAGGTCGGACTCGTTGAGCTGCGAGCAGCGCCAGACGAACCACACCGCCCCCGCGCCAAAGAACAGCCACGCCGCGCGATTCGACCGCGGCAACGCCTTGGCCGTCGAGGCCACGAGCGAGTTGTTCGCCAGCAAGATCCCGCCAAGCAGCGCAAGGAACAGGCCGGGAAGAAGCGTGGCGAGGAAGAGGGACATCGGTGATCGTTCTCGTTCTCTTAATCGTTCTCGTTCTCTCGAATAACGGAATCAAAATTCGCGGCATCTTCCTGAACATTGCCGCCAAACCGGGCGATGAGGCCGGCCACCAAAGAAACGACCCCCACCAAAATGGCTTTGCCGGCAGCAACATCGTCGGGCGCGATTTTGTTGCGGGCGACGAGAACATCCAGGCAGGCGGCAGATTCCAGGGCAGATCCGCGAGAGATATCAAAAAACCGACACCGATCGGGATGCGACCGTTTGCCGTTTCCTTCGGCGATATTCAAAACGATCGAGGTGGAGGCGCGATCCAGTTGATCGCGCGCCGATAACTTTCCGGGAAGCCGTTCAATGATGGGCTCAACCCATGCAGCGAATTGAAGAGCTTCCTGATAGGCCCGCAGCTTTTCGTGATCGAATTGTGCGGCAGTCATTGCGGAAGAGAGAACGATTAAGATTAAGAGAACGAGAACGATTTTTCATTCAACTCCTGCGAGCTCCAGCGAGCCGTACAGCACCGCCGTCGAGGCGCGCTCGATTTTCACCGGCACCAGCTGGCCGACGAGGCGGGCGTCGGCGTCGAAGTGGACGATGCGGTTGCCGCGGGTGCGGCCCATGAACTTCAGGCCCTTCTTGTCGGGGCCCTCCACCAGGACCTCCTGCGTGCTGCCAAGCAGGGTGGCGTTGCGGCGGTTGGAATTGGCCTCGAGCAGGCCGAGCAGCGTCTGGTTGCGCGCCTCCTTCACCTCGTCGGAAATCTGGTCGCCGCGATCCGCCGCCGGCGTGCCGCTGCGGATCGAGTACTTGAAGATGTAGGCCATGTCGTAGTTGCAGGCCTCGAACAGCTCCCGCGTCTGCTGGAAGTCCTCCTCGGTTTCGCCGGGGAAACCCACGATGATGTCGGTCGAGAAATACATGTCGGGCCGCACGGCGCGCAGGGCGGACACGATCTCGAAGTAGCGCTCGCGCGAATAGGGCCGGTTCATTTCCTTGAGGATGCGGTTCGACCCCGACTGGAGCGGAAGGTGCACATACTCGCAGAGTTTTTCCAACCGGCCGTAGGCCTGGATCAGGTCGTCCTTGAAGCCGCGCGGGTGCGGGGACGTGAACCGGATGCGCTGGATGCCGGGAATGGCGTTCACCCGCTCGAGCAGCTGCACGAAGGGCGTGACACCACCGGTGTGGGCGTAGTCGCGCCGGCCGTAGCTCGTGACGATCTGGCCGAGCAGCGTGATTTCCTTCACGCCGCGCTCCGCGAGCTGCTCGCATTCGCGCACAATGTCATCCATCGGCCGCGACCGCTCGTCGCCGCGCGTTTTCGGCACGATGCAGAACGCGCAATCCATGTTGCAGCCCTGCTGGATCGAGACGAAGGCGGAAACCTGTTTTTCCTCGAGGACATGGTCGCGAATCGTGTTCTGCGAGCCGGCCTCCTCCGCGATGTCGACGATCGCGGTGGGAATCGGCGCGCCGGCGGCCTGGGCGGCGCGCAGGTTGTCGAGGTAGTCCGGAACCTGGTGAAACTTCTGGGTGCCGACGATGAGGTCGACGTCCGGCAGGCGGTCGAGCAACTCGGCGCCGCGGTTCTGCGCCATGCAACCGAGGATGCCCAAGATGAAGTCCGGCTGCTTCTTCTTCCGCGCGGACAGATAGCCCGCCTTGCCGATCGCCTTTTGTTCGGCCGCGTCGCGGACGCTGCACGTGTTCAGCAAAAGCACGTCGCAATTGTCCTCATCCGGCACCATCCGATAACCCCGGGCGCGCAGAAGCGCCGCGACCGCCTCGCTGTCGCGCTCGTTCATTTGGCAACCGTACGTCTTGATATGAACGCGGTTCATCCGTGGAGAGGCCTAACTACCCGGCCCAACCGCGCGGTCAACGAGGGAAAAACCCGCTCAGAAGACCGGTCTTCTCGCGCAAAACAGACGCGTCCTCGGTTTTATCCGCGTCAATTCGCGAAATCCGCGGAAGTCATTGTCGTCGACTGAACTTTGCCGCGGATGTCGCGGATCAGCGCGGATGGAAATTCCCGGTCAGTCCGTCTTGCGTCGTCCCGGCTTGCTGCTGCGCCGGTTGTTCGGGCCGTACTCGCGGTTGATGCGCCAGGCCTTGATCTCCTCCCACGCCCAGACGCTGACCAGCGTCACGACGACGGTGGCGAGCACGATCAAGACGACTTCGATCCATCCGAATTTCATAGCGGGTCGGCTGACGCCATTAGCCAAAAAAAGAGCCGGCAGGACAAGCCGCCGGCCCTAGGAAATTCCCCGATTTCGTCCGGCGGAGCCCCGTAGGGCCATTCGGCAAGGCGGGCGTCCGCGCCGCCCGGCTCAGCGCGCCAAACCCTGCTCGCGCACCCACAGCGCGGCGCGCGCGACGAGGGCGTTGGCGTGGGGCAGGCCCAGCTTGCTTTTGATATTCTCGCGATGCGACTCGATGGTCTTGACGCTCACGTTGAGCGCCGCGGCGATTTCCTGCGTGGACCGACCCTGTCCGAGCTGCACGAAAACCTGGAGTTCACGCTCGCTGAGCTCGCCCAATTCGTGGGCGGCGTTGGCCTGCCGGCCCGGGCGCGCCGCCGACAGGGGCTGACGCAGCGCGTTCACGATCGCCGCCGGACCCTCGAGTTTCGAGACGAAGAAACTGGCGCCGGCCTGGATGGCCTTCGGGCGATAGATCGCGGCGTCGAGCATCGACAGGACAACGATGCGCAGGCTCGGCAGGTCGGTGCGCAGTTCTCGGACGAGCTTCAGCCCGTCGTCATTCTGCAGCATCAAGTCCACCACCGCCGCGTCGGGTGAAAACCTGGCCGCGAACGCGCGCGCATTTGCAGCGTTGTCGGCCTCGGCGCAGACCTCGAAGTCCGCCTCGCCCTTCAACGCAGTGACGACGCCCGCGCGAAACAGCGGGTGATCATCAACGACGAGGACGCGCATGCGGGTTTTCTTTTCCATCAAGGGATGCGCGTGACTCAGCGCAGAAAGCGGGCGCGCTCAAGCGGTAAGTTGCCGGAAGCTGTTGAGCCCCAGCGGTGGACTAGGAAAAATCCCCAGTCCATCTGGGACGTTACACCGGCGGTTCGTCCAGCAGCGGCGCGCAGCGCGACCACCAGTGGCGCGCGTCGTCCGCGCGGCCCGCGGCCACCGCCTCCTCGAGTCCGGTGCACGCGGCGTAGAGGTCCTGCGCCTGCACGACGAGCGCGCTGTTGCGAAGGTAATGGGCCAACGCGCGCACCTGCTTCCAGTCGCTGGCCTGCATCGCCGACGCGAGCGCCGCGCGTTTGGCCGGCAGCTCGCGCGCGAAGGCCGCGAGCAATTCACGGCTGAGCGTCGCGGAAGGTTCCGCGCGGGCCGGTTTCGCGGCCTGCGGCCCGGCGACCACGGCCCACAGCTCATCGAGCGGCACGGGCTTCACCACAAACTCGTTCATGCCCGCCGCCAGCGCGCGCGTGCGATCCGCCGCGCCCGCATGGGCGCTGGCGCCGATGATGCGGAGGCCGGGAGCCACGGCGCGGAATGAAGCCACGAAATCCACGCCATCGCCGTCAGGCAGCGCCAGGTCGAGGATCATCACCTCGGGAATCTCCTCGCGCAGCCGCGCGAGCGCTTCCGCGCCGGAAGCGGCCACGCGGCACCTCGCGCCGCGCTCGGTGAGGGACGCGGCGAAAAGGTCGCGCACAAGGCGGTTGTCGTCGACCACCAGCACGCGCCGCGGGACGGCGTCCGCCGCTTCGGCCCGCAGGGCGGTGGCCATCACGGGCGCCGCTGCGGGTTCGCCGCTGAGCGTCGCCGTGAAACTGCTGCCGCTGCGTCCGTCGCTCACGACGGTGATTTCGCCGCCCATCGCGCGGCACAATGCCGCCGACAGCGCGAGGCCGAGGCCGGAACCTTCCTTGTCCGCCGTCTGCGCCAACCGCGTGAAGGGCCTGAACAACCGGGCCTGTTGCTCGGGCGGAATGCCCGGCCCCGTGTCGCGCACGGCGAGCTGCAGGGTGGTTCGCCCGCCGGCGGCTGGGACCGCGGCGAGGCTGACTTCCACGGAACCGCGATCCGTGAACTTCAGCGCGTTGCTGACCAGGTTGGTGGCCACCTGCCGCAGCCGCCCGCCGTCGATGAGCATCCCGGCGGGCACGCCCTCGCCGATGTCGCAGCGCAGCGAGAGCTGCTTCGCGCGGGCCCGGGGTTCGAGGGACTCGACGGTTTGCCGGACGATCTCCGCCGGCGCGACGGGGCGCAGCGAGAGCTGGAACGAACCGCTCTCGACGGCGCTGAGGTCGATCAGGTCGTTC
This sequence comes from Lacunisphaera sp., assembly GCA_044224295.1. Lineage (GTDB taxonomy): Bacteria > Verrucomicrobiota > Verrucomicrobiia > Opitutales > Opitutaceae > Lacunisphaera. The sequence continues at coordinate 65,457 of JBGAKQ010000013.1, forward strand.
ACCAACCGCGTCATCAACTCACCCTGCTGGCGCAACGCGTCCAGACGCGCCGCGTGCGCGTCGCCGAGTTCCTGCCGCAGCAGCTCGCTGTAACCCAAAATGCTTTGCAGCGGCGTGCGCAGCTCGTGGCTCACATTGGCGAGGAAGGCGGTCTTGATCCGGTTGCCTTCGGCCGCCACGGCTGCGTTGCGCATCGCGATCTCCCGCTCGCGGCCGATTTGCCTTTGGACGAACAGCAGCGAGAGCAGGAGGACGGCGAGGGACGTCATCAGGAACGGCGCTGCCCGCCAGCGGCGCTCGACACTGAGGTAGTATTCACGGCGCACGCAATCGAGCCAGCCCAGCATCGTCCCGTCGGGTGCGAGGATGGGCGCGCGGCAGTAATAGGCATAACCGATCTCCGGCACGGGCGACTCCTCGACGTACGGTTCCTTGCGTTCCCATTGCGCGAGGTCCGCCGCGGTGGCGCGACGCAGCACCTCGACCTCGCCGGTGTGGCTGTCACGGGAGGATGACAGCGGCGCGACCAGCCAGCCGTCACGAATGACGACCAAGCGCGCGTGGTCTAGGAAAGGCGTCGCAATCACCACCTCGGCCAGCCGCCGGCGTGCCGGTTCGGCCACGCCGGTGGCCAGCCATGCCGACCGCGCGGGCGCGGGTTCCCCGGCGGGCGACTTGAAATCGAGTTGGAAGTTCGGCGAGTGGAGCGGCGCGAGCAGCGCCGGATCGAAGACCTTGGCGTGGGCGGCGGTGGTGCGCAGGCGGTTCTGCTGGATCTCGAGGCGGTTGTCGCGGCCGGTCTGGATCGCCCAGATCATGCCGGTGACAATGAGGACCGCGCAGCCGCCGGCGTAGACGAGGCGGTCGCGGTGAAACAGCGGCACCGTTTCCGCAGGCAGGCGGGCGCTCAGGCCGCGCGCCAGGCCGCGCATTACGATCAGGCCGAGAATGAATTGGTAACAGGCCGTGGCCAGACCCGCGGGCGTGGGCGCACCGGACCTTTGCGACATGCCCAACGCGAGGGCGACGGGCCCGACCGTGGACACGAGCGGCAACGCCGCGGCGAGCAGCAGCGCATAGCGGGCGAGCGACCCCGCGGGGACCGCCGGCGCCAGGCTGACCGCCGCGAATGCCGTGAGCAGCGCGGTGACGGGCCCGCCAAGCGCCGGGTCGGCGGCGTGGAGGCCCGCGCACAGCGTAAGGGCGAACACGCCGAGCCACCGCAGCACCGGCCGGCGCCGCGCGAACGGGGCACGCCAAAACCAGACGGCGGCCGTGGCGGCAAGCAGGGCGCCCATGAGGACGTCAGCGAGCCAGTAGGGATCGACCACCGCCGGGCGGTAGTTGGCGACGGTACCCGGGATGAGCCGGTCCTGGAAAAAATCGAAGGTCGGGTTGAACATCCCGAACTGCACCAGCGCGGTGCCGACGGTGACCAACCCGGCGCCGGGCAACCAGGCCCAGGAGGATTGGCGTTCGGGATGCCGCCACCACAGCACCAGGCTCACGCCCCAGATGAGGAGCGAGAAGAACCAGAAAAAATCCTGGTGCACACTCACGCGGCCGAGCCAGGTGAGGGCATCGTAGGAATGGACGGGATTCTCCAGCACGCGGCCGGAGGCTTGCGCGGTTTTTTTCCCCCGACAAGCTGCATCCCATGAAACTTGCGGCGCTCTTCATTTTGACCTGCAGCCTGGCGGCCGCCGCCGCCCCGGAGGCGCTGCTGGTGATCGCCGGCGACCAGCACTCGGCGTACGAACGCACGGCGCAGGTCGTCGCCACCGTCGATCGGTTGAAAACCGAGCACCCGGGACTGCCGCTCGCCGTGCTGCTCAACGGTGACACGTTGGAATACGGCAACGTCGTCGCGCGCCGCAGCGCGGGCTCGATCGACTTTGCGATGTTCGCCGCGCTGGCGCGGCGCGCCCCGACGATCGTCAATGTGGGCAACCACGAGCCGGAGTTCTACGATCTCACCGAAACCACCGCGCGGTTGCAGGCGACCGGCGTGACGGTTGTATGCAACATCACGAACCGCGGCACCGGCCAGCCCTTTGCGCCGGCCACCACCCGCCTGCGGCTCGGCGCCAATGAGCTGGTGGTGGTCGGGCTCACCACCGACCACCTCTCGACCTATCGCGTCGCGGTTCGCCCCACTCTCGACCTGGCCAACCCGGTGGAGTGGGCGCGCATGAACTTCCGCCGGTTGCTGGCGGAGCCGGTTGGCGCCGATCCGCGTCACCTGATTCCCGTCGTGCTCAGTCACGCCGGGATCAAGGCCGACCGGGAAATCATGCCGCTCGTGCCGACGGGCACGCTTTTCGCCGGCGCCCACGACCACCAGCGCTTCGTGCACGCGTTTGCGCGCGGGACCTATGTGCACTCCGGCTCCTGGAACGAATTCCTCACGCTCGCCTGGCTCGAGCGCGACGCCGAGGGCCGGCCCCGCTGGCGCGTGGAGCAGCAGGCGGTGGCCGCGGATGCGCCGGGTGACGCGGAACTGGCGGCCGTGATTCGCGAGACGCGCGCAAAGTTTTTGACCGACGAGGACCGGGCGGTCGTCGGGCGCCGGCCGCAGGCGCTGGCGCCGGCTGACGCAGCGCGCTTCGTCGCCGGGGCGCTGCGCACTGCGGCGGGTGTGGATGCGGCGTTCATCGGGAACACCACGTTTGGCGCGGGCTTGCCGGCGGGGGACGTCACGCGCGAGCAATTCGATGCGTGCGTCCGGTTCGACGGCACGATCTTCACCGCGGAAGTCAGCGGCGCGCGCCTCCGCGAGCTCCTGGCCGCCGCCAACTTCGGCCCGGACACGCCCTTCGAGCGGCGCCGCGGCGAGTTTTCGTTTGCGGCAGGCCCCGCGGACATCGCGCCCGATAAAACCTACCGCGTCGCGACGACGGATTGGGGGGCGAAAAACACCGCGCGTTATTTCGGTGAGCCGGCCATCCAGTGGCAGGAACAGCCCGGGCTGCGGTTGAAGGCGGCGGTCCAGGGTGCGATGGGCACCAATCCGGCCGCAGCCGGTCGTTAGGCGATGCGAAAATTTTTTTTGGGCTTGTCGCTGGTGGGCGGCATGGGGTTGGCGGCGCCGCCTGCACCAGCGCCCGCGCCTTCCCCGGGCGTTTCGGCGGAGGAGTTGATCGACGGCGCGAAGGAGTTGTTCGAGGAATACGCACCGGACGAACTGCAGGAGCAGTTTCGTTTTCCCTCCGCGCGCGAGTGGAACGATTTTGCGTTTCGGCTGCAGCAGGCGCTCGAGAGCAATGACCTGCGTCGGCTGGCCGCTTACGAGCCCGAGGCCCGCGCCGCCTTGGTGGCGCTCCGCGCGCTGCCGGAATTCACGGACTATGCCGACTGGTTGTCGGAGCGGCTCGACTACATCGAGGTCGCCAAGGCCACGCTCGCGGCGGCGCCACGTCCGCGTCCGCCCGTCACCCCCAAGCCGCCGGTGCGCGATCTCCCGCGCAGCGAAGCACGGCCTGACATTCCGCATTACGAACCGTGGCTCGAGCGGATGCGCCAGCGACCCGCGCCGAGCCGGGCCGCGGTGCTCCTGCCGCGCATCCAGGCAGTCTTCCGCGCCGAGGGCGTGCCGCCGGAGCTCGCCTGGCTGGCCGAGGCCGAGTCGACCTTCAATCCCTCGGCGATGAGCCCCGTGGGCGCGAAGGGCCTGTTTCAACTCATGCCGGACACGGCGAAAAGCCTCGGCTTGCAGACGTTCCTGCCGGACGAACGCACGAATCCGGAAAAATCCGCCCGGGCGGCCGCGCAATACCTGCGCCGGCTTCATGATCGGTTCGGCGACTGGCCGCTGGTCCTCGCGGCGTACAACGCGGGTGAGGGACGAGTGGGCCGCGCCTTGGAAAAGCAGAAGGCCAGAACCTTCGCCGAGATCGCCGACAGCCTCCCGGTCGAGACCCGGATGTACGTCCCCAAGGTGCTGGCGACCATCGAGGCCCGGGCTGGCATCGCGCCGGGGCGGTTGCCGGAGCCGCGGGCCTGATTCACCCCGGAAGGCGGTGGGCGACAAAACCGCCTCGCGTCGGCCGGGCGGATTCGTTTGCTGGCAGCCCATGGGATTCTTCGACCGCAAGCCTGCCGACAAACCTGAGAACGCCGCTGCCGCGGGCGACAAGCCGAGCGCCGCGGGTGGCGTCCTGCCGCAGCTGGCGGCGGCGCGCGAGAAGCTGAAGTCCCGGGATGTGGCCGGGGCCATGGCGATTTATGAAGGCGTCCTCGCCGACGCCGGTGACCGCGCCGACGTGCTCGTCACGATTTCCGGCGATCTCGGGGCGAGCGGCCACGTGAAGGAGCTGATCGAGCTCTTGGCGCCGCGGTACGATGCGGACCGCCACGGCGCGGCCGCGGGCATCAACCTGCTGCAGGCGTACCTCGTGACGCGGAACGCCGAGGCCGCGCAGCACCTGCTCGACCTGCTCTTCTCGCTGCAACGCCCGGAACTCGAGGCGCGCCTCGTGGGCTTCTCGAATGCGGTCGCCGAATTGTTCGTCAGCGAGACCGAGGCCCAGAATCTCCCGACGCCCGAAGCGGAGGCCAAGATTGCGCTGGTCAGCATCAGCAAGCCGATCTGGTTCTACGGACTCGAGTCCTTCGCGCCGCACCTCCTGGCGCGCAAGGACGGCCGGCTTCGGCGCGTGGCGTTTGCGCAGTGTGCGTTGCTCGGCGTCGCCGACGCGCCCACCCGCGCGGCGCAGCCGGAGGATTCGCTGGCGCGCCTCTCGCGCGGTCTCCCGCTGTGGTTCGCGGAAACCTTCGCCGCCAGCGCGGGCTACGAACCGATCGCCGCGATCGGCACGTCGGATCGCCGGCACTACGCGATTTTTCCGGGCGAGTGGGCGGCGGAAAACGTCCGCCAGCTCAACGACTCCGTCGAGGGCGGCATCGACTACGTGGTCACGGGCGCGCTGCGCAACCGCAACGACGACTACGAGCTCAGCCTCCGCATCTGGGAGGTCAAAAAATACCGCGAGCTGAAGGTTTTCACGACGAAGTGGACGCCGTCCGACGCCGACGCCGAGCTGAAAAAATTCCACGAGCTGATCCGCGGCTACATGGAGTGGAAGCCGGCCGGTTCCGGCCTGGCTTATGCCGCGCCCGCCGCACCCATGGCGTATGTACAGGGCCTGGGCGCCGCGCAGACGATGTTCCTCGGTGAAAAGGGCATCCTCGCGCCCGAACAAGTGGTCGGATGCACCGACGTGCTGCTGGCGGCCGCCCGCGCGAATCCGGACGATGCCCGCGCGCAGCTCGCGCTCGTCGCCGCCATCCTGCGCCTCAAGGCGCAGGGAATTTCCCCGGACGCCGCCGCTTTCCAGCACGCCAACGCCTGGCTCACTTCGCCGGGTGCACAAGCCGCCGACGTGGCCGCGCTGGTGATGAAGCTGGCGTAAGCTCCGCGGGCCGCCGCGGTCCACGCGTGCGGAGGCGAAGGCCCGTGGCAACGCAATCGGACGTGATTGCTTCAGGTCCCGCCAACGCGGGACCCTCGCAATGACAAATGTGGTGGAGGCGGGGTGCCCCCACCCCGCGCCCGGGTGACGTGTGGAGGCAACAGCTCCCATTGGGCGGCCATCACAACCACCCTGTCATCGCGAGGCCCACCGGGCCGCGGCGATCCACGCGTGTGGGGGCGAAGGCGCGTGGCAACGCGATCAGACGTGATTGCTTCAGGTCCCGCTGGCGCGGGACCTTCGCAATGACAGATTGGGAAAACAAAAAGGCCCGGCGTGAGCCGGGCCTGAGGTTGGCGGTCGTGCCGCGCGTGATTCCGCGGGGCGGAACGCCGGCGGGTTACGGGTGCTTCGCGTTGTAGTAACCGATGAAGTCGGCCGTGAGGTCGAGCTCCGGCTTCGCGTCGAGCAGGGCGTCGCCGAGCTTCGCGAGGTCGAAGATCATCGAGATGTCGCGCTCCTGCGCGAAGAGGCGGATTTCCTTGCCGAGCTCGATGCTGACCGGGCCCTGCAGTTCCTGCTGGCGGGCCTGGAAGGCCTGCTGGGCGGCCTGCTGCTTCTGCTGCAGTTCCTGCTGGAGCGCGAGGCCGGCGTTCTGCTTCTCCTCGATCGCCTTCGCGTCCGGCGTGGCGGCTTCACGGAGCTTCTTCAGCTCGGCGACGATCGTGCGGAGCTTTTCCTGGAGGAGGTTCAGCTCGCTCTGCTGCGGGGCGAACTCGAGTTCGAGGTTCTTGTAAACCGTGACGAGCTGCTTGATGCCGGTGGCGGCATCGAGGAAGGCGCCGCTGTTCACGTAGGCAACGCGGGCGGTCTCGAGGGCCTTCGGGGCGGGCTTCGCCGCGGCGGGCGCCGGAGTCGCGGCCGCCGGGGCCGGGGTCGTGGCGGGCTTGGCGGCGGTGGTCTGCGCCGAAGCGGAGGCGACCAAACCGGTGGCCAGGAGGGAAAGGAGGGAGAGACGAACGAATTTCATGGGACGTCGACACGTAGAGTCCCGGGGGAGATTGGCAAAGGTTAAATGGGCGCGATATGAGAGGGAAAACCGCTCGCCCGCCGAGGGGGTTTTTACAAATAGGCGCGTGGGCGGCCCGATGCGCCCTCCTTCCGCGCGCTCCCTGGCACCCCCCCTCAGCGTTTCGCCGTCGCCAGCTGGCCGCAGCCGGCGGCGATGTCGATGCCGCGCCGCTGGCGAATCGTGCTGGGGAGCCCGTACTCCTTGAGGATTTCCTGGAACCGGTAGGCCGCGGTTTGTCCGGTCGGCGCGCCGTGGTAGCCGGCGGTGGGGTTCAGGGGAATGAGGTTCACCTGCGCGCGCTGGCCTTGGAGCAGCTGGCCAACCGCGTGCGCCTGCTCGGGCGTGTCGTTTTTCCCCTCGATCAGGGTCCACTCGTAGAAAATGCGGCGCTGCTGTTTCGCGATGAAGGTGCGGCACGCGTCCATGAGCTCATCGAGCGGCCACTTCTTCGCGGCCGGCACGAGCGCCGCGCGTTCGGCCTGCGTGGCGCCGTGAAGCGACACGGCGAGGTTGATCGGCCGCTTCTCCTCCGCCATGCGCAGGATGCCGGGGACCACCCCCACGGTGCTGAGCGTGAACTGCTTGGTGCCAAGCGACAGGCCGGCGGAATCGCAGAGAATTTCCGCGGCGGTCATCACGTTGTCGTAATTGTGCAGCGGCTCGCCCATGCCCATCAGCACGATGTTGCGGAGCCGTTCCCCCGCCCGGGGATCGTTGGCCAGACGGTTGGGCGCGGGGTGCGCGGCGCGGAGCACGCGGTCCACATGCAGCGCCTGCGCGACGATTTCGCCGGTGGTGAGGTGACGCGCAAAACCCATCTGGCCAGTGGCGCAAAAAACACAGCCCATCGCGCAACCGGCCTGCGTGCTGATGCAGGCGGTCACGCGACCCGTGTAACGCATGAGCACCGTCTCGATCTTCCGGTGGTCAGACAGCGTCAACAGGTACTTCCGCGTGAACCCGTCGGAACTGTGGGTCTCGGTGGCCACTGGCAGCCGCGTGAACCGCAGGTCGCTTTCCACCTTCGCGCGGAACCGCGCCGGCAGTTCGGTCATCGCCGCCGGGTCGTCCACACCCTCGAGGTAAACATATGCCCACAACCGCGCCGCGTGCACGGGGCTGAAACCCCAGCGCACCACCTGCAGACGCCAGGCGTCGCGAGTGAGGTCGTGGAAGTGAATGGCGGTGGCGCTCACGGAATCGAGGAAGGGGAAAACTCCAAACGCCAGGGGGGCAAATTCCAAACACTTTAAGCCTCGTGGGAGAGAAATCCCAAAACCCAAAGGTCCAAATCACAAACACGGGGGAAAATCCCAAATCACAAACAACGGGGAAACACCAATAGGACCTCCAAAAACCAGCGAATGATCAAGGGGCCGGGGCAGAATCAGCAGGTGCGGAGCACGGCAGGTTTTCTTTTAGGATTTGGTCTTTGCCGGTTCTCTTCTTTGGATTTTGGACCATTGGCTTTTGGGATTTTCCCGTTGTTTGTGATTTGGACCTTTGTGATTTGAGATTTTGCGGCCGCAGGCCGCAGGCCGCACCGCACTGGGTTGCAAAGCGGCGGCCACCTTTACAGCGTCCGCATATGGCAAAAGTCATTCTCGCGGGCGGCAGCGGTTTTCTCGGCCATGCGTTGGCCCGCGCGCTTTCGACATCGGGATGGGAGGTGGTGGTCCTGACGCGCGACCCGGACCGGATGCCGCCGGCGGATGACCTGCCGTCGGTGCGGCCGGTGTGGTGGAATGGCGAGACCGGTGGCGCGTGGGCCAGCGAGCTGACGGATGCCGCGGCCGTCGTGAACCTCGCCGGGCGCAGCATCAACTGCGTGCACACGCTCGAGAACAGCCGGGAGATCCTGGAGTCGCGGGTAAATTCGGTGAAGGCCCTGACGAAAGGCTACGCGCGCGCGAAACGTCCGCCGCCGGTCTGGGTGCAGGTCAGCGCCACGGGATTTTATGGCAATGCCGGGGACCGGTTTTGCGAAGAAACGCTCCCGCCGGGCCCGGGCTTCCTGGCGGAAGTTTGCCGGCTGTGGGAGGAGGCGTTTGCGCAGGCGGACCTGCCGGACGTGCAGCGTCGCGTTGTGCTGCGCCTCGGCCCGGTTCTCGATGCCAAGACCGGCCCGCTGCCGGCCATGCTTTCGATGACCCGGAAATTCCTCGGGGGCGCGGCCGGCACCGGCCGGCAGTACATGAGCTGGGTGCATCGCGACGATGCCGTCGCGGCCTTTGTCGCCGCGCTTGCGCGGACCGAACTGTCCGGGGTCTACAACCTGTGCGCGCCGGGCGCCGTCACGAATGCGGAGTTCATGCGCGAGCTGCGGTCCATCGTTGGCCGCCCGTGGTGTCCGCCGGCCCCGGAGTTCATCGTCCGTTTCGCCGCGGAGAAATTCTTCCACACCGACGGCAACCTCGCCATCCACGGCCAGCGCGCCACGCCACAGAAGCTCCTCGCGACGGGCTTTAAGTTCCAGCACCCCGCGGTCGGAGGGGCCATCCGCCATCTCCTGACGGAGATGGCGGCGAAGTAACAACTGCCAAGTATCAAGTAACAGGGACCGACTGCTCGTAAGTGCGCTCCCTCAGTTCCTTCGCAGCTAAACCGAATCCACCGGACTTCTTGCCACTTGTTACTTGCTCCTTGTGACTTCGGTGCGCCCCGCGCACCGTCTTTCCATGCCTGATTGGCTGACCAAGTTTCTGCAGGCGTTCATCCCGCTGTTTGTCGCCATCGACCCCATCGGCTTGGCGGCGATTTTCCTCGGGCTGGGCCAGAACGTGGCGGCGGAGCGGCGGCAAAAAATCGCGGACCAGGCCATCTGGACCGGCGGGCTGGTGGCGCTCGGGTTTCTGTTTCTCGGCACGAGCATTTTTGCGGCATTGGGGATTTCCGTCGGCGACTTCCAAATCGCGGGTGGACTCATCCTGTTCATCCTCGCGGCGAAGGACCTGATTCAATCGGCGGCGGAGCCGGAAAAATTGCCGGACGATTTTGGCGTGGTGCCGCTGGGGATGCCGTTGATCGCGGGCCCGGCGTCGATCACGACGCTGCTGGTGCTGGCGCAAAACGAGGCGATCGGCCTCATCGCCACGCTGGCCGCGCTGGGGTTCAACCTGGTCCTCGTCGTGCTCGCGCTGCACTACAGCGATTGGCTGGGCCGGCGCATCGGCGCGACCGGCATGCGCGCCATTTCCAAGATCATTTCCATGCTCCTCGCCGCGATCGCGGTCAGCATGATCCGCCATGGCCTGCGTTCCTGATATGATGCGACAAATCCTCCTCTTTGCCGCCACGGCGGCGATCGCGTCCGGCGCCAGCTTGAAGGCACCCCCAACCACCCCGCTCCAGGCGGCCCTCGACAGCGCCGTGCGCGACACGATCGTGGAATTCCACGACTCGGGCCTGAAGGTCGAGCAGCTGGCGGTCACCGTCATCGACCTCCGCGGCTCCGAACCGGTGTCCGCGTACTTCCGTTCCGACGAACGCTTTTACCCGGCGAGCGTCATCAAGCTCTTCTACCTGGCCGCGACGCACCGCTGGCTGGAGGACGGCCGGATCGCGGACACGCCGGAACTGCGGCGCGCGATGCGGGACATGATTGTCGACTCGTCGAACGACGCGACGAACTACCTGGTGGACGTCCTGAGCGGCACCACCGGCGGACCCGAACTGCCCCCGGCCGAGCTGGCGGCGTGGCACGAGAAGCGCCTCGCGGTGACCAAGTATTTCCAGTCGCTCGGCTACACCAACGTCAACGCCACCCGCAAGACCTGGGGCGACGGCCCGTTCGGCCGCGAGAAACAGGACATGGATGCGAATCCGCCGGCGAGAAATTTTTTGTCGACGAACGACACGGCGCGGTTGCTGGCGGACATCGTCGCGGGGCGTTGCGTGACGCCGGCCCGTTCGGCGGAGATGCTCGCGCTGATGGCGCGGGACCCGTTCATGCCGAAGACCGACGATCCCGACAACCAGAGCGTGGGGTTCAGCGGCGCGGCCTTGACGCCGGGCATGAAGCTTTGGTCCAAGGCCGGCTGGGTCAGCTGGGCGCGCCACGATGCGGCCCTCATCGAGCTGCCGGGCGGCGGACGCGTGATCATCGTGACATTTACCGACGGCCGGGAACACGCCAACAACCGGGCAATCATCCCGGCGGTCGTGCGGCGGGTGCTGGCAAACCTGCCTTGAGGTGGAACGCGGCCTCCGGACGCGTTTTCACGGCGCGCGGCCAATTGGTGGGATGAGGATGAGAGCAACCCGTCCGGAGGCCGGGTTCCACCTTCATTCCCTAAACGTCGTCAGCAAATCCGCGTAGATTTTGGCGGCCCTGACCAGATCCTTCACCGGCGCGCGTTCGTCGACGGCGTGGTAGTCGATGCCGCTCGGACCGTACCCAAGGGTCGGCCGTTTGAGCACCTGCGCGAAGAAGTGCATGTCGTTGAAGCCCGTCGACACGGTAAATCTTGCCGGCCGCCGACGCACCCGCGCCACGCTGGCCTGCATGGCCGCGAAGAACGGATGCGTGGGTGGCGTGTAGCAGGAGTGGTTGTCGGAGATTTTCTCGATCGTGATGCGGCACTGCGGGATCTTGGCGGCCGCGGACTTCAGGAACGCCCGGAGTTCGCGCTCCGCGGCGGCCACGCTTTCAGTCGGCAGGACGCGGCGGTCGATCGAGAAACTGGCGGCGGCGGGCACGGTGTTGACCTTGCCGCCCTCGCCCGGCGCGAACACGCCGCCGATGTTCAAGGTGGGCGCCCGCCGCTGGCCGTCGGGCGTGACGAACACGCGCTTGGCCAGCGCGCGCTTGTGGGCGTCCAGCGCGAGGACAAGCGCGGACATCTTTTCGAGCGCGTTGATGCCGGCTTCCGGGAGGGACCCGTGCGCGGCGCGGCCGTGCACGCGGACGTTCAGCCACACGACGCCGTTGTGGCCGCAGCAGATCACGTCTTCTTCCCCGCCCTCGCCCACGACGGCGTAGTCGGCCTTGAGTTTGCCGTGACGTGCGATCCAGCCGGTGCCGAGCGCGCTGTCGGTTTCCTCATCCGCGGTGAAGGAAACCTCGACGTTGAGGTTGGGTTTTACGCCGCTCGCGCGCAGCGACCGGAGGGCAAACACGATGCTTGCGATCGCGCCCTTCATGTCGGCGCTGCCCCGGCCGTAGATCCAGCCCTTCTCCACCACGGGATTGAAAGGGTCGCCGTGGCGCCAGTGGCCCGACACCGGCACGACGTCGTAATGCGCGTTGAAGTGGATGGTCTTGGGCGCGCCGACATCCCAGACGCCGATGACATTGTACCGCGGGTAAGCGAGCAGCTCGGGCTGGGTGCGGCGCTGGTGCGCGCGCGGCACCGGCACGCGGCGAACCCGGAGGCCCGTTTCCCGGAGGGCCCGGGCGAGCAGCGTGGTGATTTCGCCGTAGTTTTCGCCCGGCGGGTTGACGGTGCGCAGGCGGATGAGCTGTTGCAGGAACGCCGTCAGCTCCGCTTCGTGCCGGTCGAGGTAGTGCGCGGGCGTCATGGGTCGGATCATGGTTTGGCGGTCACGCTGCCGTAAATGAGTTTCAGTGCCACCAGCGCGGCCATCGTCAGGAAAATCGGCCGGACGAACCGGGCGCCCCGGGTCATTGCGAGGTGGGCGCCGAGGCGGCCGCCGATGAGCTGGCCTGCGCCCATGGCCAGGCCGGGGATCCAATAGATCGCGCCCGCGATCGCGAAGAACACCATCGCGGCCACGTTACTGGCGAAGTTCATCACCTTGGTGTGCGCGGCGGCGCGGACGAAGTCGTGGCCGAGCATCGTCACAAACGCGATGGTCCAGAACGAGCCGACGCCGGGGCCGAAAAAGCCGTCGTAGAACCCCAAGCCGAGCCCGAACAACAAGTAGAAGGGCACCTGTTCCATGCGATGATGCCGGCTGGTTTCCCCCAGTTGCGGGCGGAACGTCATGTACACGATGATCGCGCCCAGGAGCCACGGAATCAGGGTGCCGAGGAAATCCGGGTGAACGGACCGCACCACCCACGCGCCGCCCAGTGCGCCGATTGCGGTGAGACCAAATCCGAGCCGGCATTCGCGCGGGTCGACCGCGCCTTTCCGAGCGAAACTCCAGGCGGCGGAGCCTGAACCGAAGCACCCCTGGAACTTCGCCGTGCCCAGCGCGAGGGGCGCCGGGAAGCCAAACGAGAGCAGCGCGGGGAGTGTCAGCAACCCGCCACCGCCGGCAATGGCATCCACGGTGCCGGCGATGAGGCCCACCGCGAACAGGACGGGATAGGCCCAGAGGGGGAGGTCGGGAAAAGTCAGCACCACCCCAGCCTGCAGGCCCCGGATGATTTTGACAGCGCGGAGTGCACGGACACCATGGCGGCACCATGGCACTGGCCGACATGCGGAAGGATTACACGATGGCAGGGCTCCTCGAGAAGGACCTCGCGAAAAACCCGTTCCGACAGTTTGAAAAGTGGTTCCAGGAGGCGGAGGCCGCCAAGGTCCTCGAACCAAACGCGATGACCCTCGCCACCACGGGCCGCGATGGACGTCCGTCCGCGCGCATCGTGTTGCTGAAGGCCTGCGATGGCCGCGGCTTTGTCTTCTACACGAACTACGAGAGCCGCAAGGGCCGGGAGCTCGACGTGAATCCCCACGCGACCCTGCTGTTTGCCTGGCTGCCGATGGAACGGCAGGTGGTCGTCGAGGGCACGGTGACGCGCGTCACGCGCGAGGAATCGGCGGCCTATTTCCACAGTCGCCCCCGCCAGAGCCAGCTCGGTGCGTGGGCCTCGCCGCAGAGCACCGCGATCGCGGGCCGCGCGGTGATCGAGGAAAGTTATCGTGTCGTCGAGAAGAAGTACGAGGGCCGCGAGGTGCCGTTGCCGCCGAACTGGGGCGGCTTCCGGCTCGTGCCCGACATCGTGGAATTCTGGCAGGGCCGGCGCAGCCGCCTGCACGACCGGTTGCGTTACCGGCGCGAAGCCGGCGGCGACTGGGTGGTGGAACGGCTGGCTCCCTGACCAATGGCTGCCGCCAAAGCGAAACCGGCCGCGGCCTCCGCCAGCCCGGGAGCTCCGCTGCCGCCGGAGATCGCGGCGATGTCCGGCACCCTGCTTCCCCTGCCGGAGGCATCGGTGGTCACCCGCGACCAGTGGCAGAGCGGCGGCGTGGAAATCATCATCGCGAACAACAAGTTTGCGGAGCTCAGCGGCTATCCCGTCGCGAGCCTCCTCGGCCGCAACACGCGGCTCCTGCACGGCCCGCGTACCGACCTCATCGCCCCGGGCCTGGCGACGGCGAGCCGGTGGGTGGTTGGCGAAGGCTGGCTCCAACGGCGTGATGGCACCGAGTTCTATGCGAGCTGGAACTTCTCGCCGATCCTGATTCGGGGCGAAGCGAGTGGCTTCCTGATCGGTTTCTACCGCGACATCTCCGACGAGCGCCTGCTGCGGGACGCCCTCCTGCAATCGCAAAAGCAGGAGACCGTCGGATTGCTGGCGGCGGGCGTTGCGCATGATTTCAACAACCTGCTGTCCGTCATCAACGGCTACTGCGAGATCCTCGGCGCCAAGCTGGCCGGGGTGCCGGGTGCACAGAAGGACCTGCAGGAGATCCACCGCGCCGGCCTGAAGGCGTCGGGCCTTTCCCGCCAGATCCTCGAGTTCAGCCGCCGCCGCGAGACTGCCGTCAAGGTCGTCAATTTCAACACGCTGATCCGCGAGGTGGCGGAGATCCTCCGGCGCGTGGCGGGCGAGGACATCACCGTCGAGTTGCGGCTCGCCTCCGACCTCGCCAACGCCCGCATCGACCCCGCGCACTTCCAGCGCGTGCTGCTCAACCTGTGTCTCAACGCGCGCGAGGCCATGCCGCGCGGGGGCAAGCTGACGATCCGCACGGGCACCCACCGCGTGACGCCACAGGCCGGACGGCGCGTCCCGGAAATGCCCGACGGCGTATATGCGTCGATGCAGGTCACGGACACGGGGCACGGCATCGATCCGGCCACGCTCAAGAACCTCTTTGTGCCGTTCTTCACGACCAAGGCGCGCGGCACGGGCCTCGGGCTGCCGACTGTGCAGAACATCGTGCGCGAAAACGGCGGCTACCTGGCGGTGCAGAGCAAACCCGGCGCGGGCGCGACCTTCGAGGTGTTCCTGCCCGAGACCGCCGAGCCCGAGGAAACCTCCGTCACGAAACTCGGCACCCTGCCCGCGATGCGCGGCACCGAGCGCGTGCTCATCGTCGATGCGGACGCCATTCTCCGCAAAATGATCGCCGGCATCTTTGCGAACGACGGTTACAAGGTCACCGAGGCGGCGAAACCCGAGGAGGTGCCCGCCAGCGTGGCGCCGCAACTGGTCCTGTTGCAGGTGCACACCGAAAAAGGCGCCGCGCTGCTGCGCCGCCTGCACGCGACGAATCCGAATCTGCGCGTCATCAGCACCTCGGTGACGGCCCCGACGAAGGCCGTGCTCGGCGGACTGCCCGCCGGCGCCGTCGTGCACCTGCCCAAGCCGTTTGCCCTGAGCACGCTGTTGCTGCGCGCGCGCCGGCTGCTCGACACCGCGGGGGTTTGAGCCGCCGCCGGCAAGCGGGCAATGACGGGTTGCGGTCGCGCGGATTAGGAAAAGAGTGGTGGTGATGAGTTCGCTCCACGTCCTTCCCGTCCGCACCGGCGCCGCCGCGGAGAACATGGCGCTGGATTTCCTGCTGCTGCAGCGGTACCCGGCGACCGCGGCACCGCGCTTCCGGCATTACGAATGGCGGGGACCGGCGTTCACCTTTGGTTTCAGCCAGAAAATCGCCTTCGTGCGTGCGAATCTTCCGTCCGGGGAATCCGTCGACCTTTGCCGCCGGCCCACCGGCGGCGGAATCGTCGATCATCGCAATGACTGGACATACTCCCTGGTGTTGCCGCGGGGCCACGCCCTGTACGATGAGCGGGCGGCCCAGTCCTATCGGATCGTTCACGAATGTCTGACGCAGGCCCTGGTGGCTTTGGCCCAGCCCGCCCAGGTGAAGACCGAATGTGAAGCCTGCGCCGAAGACGCGATTGGCGGCGTCTGCTTCCAGCGCGCCGAACTTTACGACGTCGTGAACGCCCGGACGGGCGCGAAGATCGCCGGCGCGGCGCAAAAGCGCAACAAACACGGCCTGCTCTTCCAGGGATCGATCGAAAAGGCTGCGTTGGGCGACATCGACTGGGAGGACTTCGCAACCCGCTTCGTGAGCGCGCTGGGAACCGCGCTGCGGGTCGACATCCAGGAAATGCCCTGGCCGGAGCTCAACGAGGCGGAGGTCGAGGGTTTGATCGAGCAGTACTCCGCGCCGGAGTGGATCGAGTATCGGTAACAATCTTTCGCGTAATCTTAATCTTTCTCGTTCTCCCAGACATTCGGTTTGAGAGAACGATTAGGATTAAGGGAACGAGAACGAACTTTGACTCGGTCCGGGCCGCGGCCAAGGATCGCCCCCCTATGAAATCCCCTCGCGTTATCGCGTTTCTCATCGCGGTGGCGGTCTCCGTGGGCCTGAGTGCCGCGGACAAGCGCCCCATCACCCCGCAGGATCTCTGGGCCTGCAAGCGCCTCAGCAGCCCGGCGCTTTCGCCCGACGGCAAGACCGTCGTGTTCAGCGTCCAGGAATGGTCCATCGAAAAGAACAAGAGTACGTCCAACCTCTGGCTCATCGACGTGGCCGGCGGCGAGCCGCGCCGGCTGACAACGGCGCAGGTGTCGGACGGCACGCCGGTCTGGAGCCCGGACGGCAAAACCATCGCGTTCATTTCCAAGCGCGGTGACGACGAGAACGCCTCGCTCTATGTGGTCCGCACCGATGGCGGCGAACCGGAGAAAGTGCTCGAACTCGCCACAGGCGTTTCCAGCCCGAAGTGGCTGCCCGATGGGAGCGGCGTGATCGTCGCGACCACGGTCGTGCCGGAACTCGCGGGCTCGCTGGGCAAGAGCGACGTCGCCGCGATGAAAAAGGAACTCAAGCGCCGGCGTGAATCGAAGATGACGGCGAAGGTGACGGAAGACCGGCAGTTCCGCTACTGGGACCACTGGCTGACGGACAACCTCGCGAACCGCCTCGTGCGTGTGAACGTCACGACGAAGGAATACCAGGACCTTACGCCAAAGTCGGCGCGGCTGTTTCAAACGAGCGGCGACGTGAACTATGATGTCTCGCCCGACGGAAAATGGGTGGCGTTGGCGGTCAACGTGACGCCCCCGCCCTACAAGGACTTCCTCAACGTCGACATCCACCTCGTGCCGACGGACGGCTCAGGGGTGATGAAAAACATCACGTCGGAGAATCGCGGCGACGACGACAGCCCCACTTGGGCGCCGGACGGCAAGTCGCTGGTCTTCGTGCGCACCGATATCCCTTACGGCAACGGCGAATCGGGCAAGCTCTGGCGGCACGACGTCGCCACCGGGAAGAACACGCCGGTGACGGAGACCTTGGACTACTCCGTCGGCAGCGTGGAGTTCTCCGCGGACGGCAAAACGATCTGGACCTCGCTGGAGGACAAGGGCGTCGTCCCGGTCTTCAAACTCAACGCCGACGGCACGGGCCTCACGGCGGTTTACAAGGAGGGTTCCTCGACGAACGTGACCACGGCCGGTAACAGCGTCGTGTTCCTCAACGACACGACCAGCCGCCCGAACGAGCTTTTCGCGCTCGATCCCGCGACCGGCGCGGTCCGCCAGCTCACCCATTTCAACGATGAGCTCATGGCCAAGCTCGATCTAGGCAAGGTCGAGAGCTATTGGTTCGACGGCGCCGCCGGCGACAAGGTGCAGGGCTGGCTCGTGTTGCCGCCGGGCTACGACGACAAGAAAACCTACGCGCTCGTGCAGCTGATGCACGGCGGGCCGCACACGATGAACCGCGACAGCTGGAGCTATCGTTGGAACACGCATGTGTTCGCGGCCGCGGGCTACATCGTCACCTGGGTGAACCGCCACGGCTCGACCGGCTTCGGCGAGAAGTTTGCGCAGAGCATCCTCAACGAGTGGGGCCTGAAGCCGACGGAGGACATCCTCAAGTCCACCGACTACCTCCTGAAGCGTTTCCCCAACATCGATCCCAAGCGCCTCGCCGCGGGTGGCGGCAGCTACGGCGGTTACATGGCGGCGTGGCTCGAGGGCCACACCGACCGGTTTGCCGCGCTGATCAACCACGCCGGCGTGAATGATTTCATCACGCAATACGGCGCGGACGTCACGCCGTACGGCTTCACGCAAGTCCTCGGCGGCACGCCTTGGAACAACCCCGAGGGCATGCAGCGCAACAACCCGACGACGTACGCGAAGAACTTCAAGACGCCGATGCTCGTGATCCACGGCGAGATGGATTACCGCGTGCCTTACGTGAACGGCACCGCGTTCTACCAGATCCTGCAGTCGATGGGCGTGCCGTCGCGCCTGGTGATTTTCCCGAATGAAAACCACTGGGTCCTGACGCCGCAGAACTCGATCTACTGGCACTGGGAAATGCAGAACTGGCTCAGCCGCTACATCGGCGGCAAGCCCACGATTGAAAAGCCGGTGTTCGATTCTGAAGGCAAATAGGTGGCGGCCGTTGCCCCCAACGGCCCGGGCGCGTCCCGGCAAGCGCCCCGACCAAAGCAGGCGCCGGTGTGAAAACACCGGCGCCTTTTATTTTATGGCCAGCGGCCGCACGGGGCGGTCGGGGGTCGCGGCACTCAATGGTGCCGTTTGTTGGCGCGGCGCCGCTGGGGCACAGCGCAAGGGACTGGTAAAGTAACGGGTCTGATTAACTATCGGTATTATCCCACTAAAATTTAGAAAATCCACCGGGAGTTATTCACCGGTCTCCGCCGTGCCACCTGCGGACGGGGCCGCCAGGCTGTAGACGTAGTGGTCGACGTGATGGTCGTAGAGCCATTCGGCTTTCTTCAGGACGCTGACCTGCTTGAAGCCGAGGCGCCGCGGGAGTTTCTGGGCCCGATGGTTTTCCGTTGCGACGGCCACCACCAGCTGGCGCAGCCGGAGTTCCCCAAACGCGTTTTCAATCACGGCGCGCAGGCAATGCGTCATGATTCCCTGCCCCGCCGCGTCCGGCGCGAGCCAGTAGGCGGGAAAGCCGATGCGGTGCGCCCAGTCGATGCGGTTGTGGCCGATGACGCCCACCAGGCGACCCATCGACCAGATGCCCGAGGTGAACGCCCGCGTCTCGCGGTCGTCGCGCAGGGTGTCTGCGATGTACTTGGTGCTGTCCGCCACGGATTTCGTCGCGTCCACCCACGGCAACCACTCCCGCAGGGACTTCCGATGTTGGTCCACGACGGCAAACAACGCCGGCGCGTCAGTGAGCTGCAGCGGCCGCAGCTCGAGCCCAGGATTTAATTTGCGAGCGAACATGCTGAAAAGTTCAGGTAGGGCGCGGACTCCGTTCCGCGCCTCGGCGGTGACGGAGTCACCGCCCTACCCTTTTACCAAGGTGATCACGCACTCCAGGTGACGCGTTTGGGGGAACAGGTCGAAGGGCTGCACCGCGGTGAGCCGATAGCCGGCGGCAAGGAAACCCTTGAGGTCGCGCATCTGGGTGGCCGGGTCGCAGGACACATAGACCACGGCCCGCGGGCCGAAGGCGAAGAGTTGGTTGAGAAACGATTCGTCGCAGCCCTTGCGTGGCGGGTCGATGACGACGGCCGTGTCCACGGGCGGAAACTCCAGGCCCGCGAAGATCTGGGACGCGTCGCCCGCGCGGAAGCTGGCGTTGGTGATGCCATTCGCGGCGGCGTTCTCGGTGGCGAACTTTATGGAGGTTTCGCTCAACTCGATCCCGGCGACCTTGGTGAAGGCCGGCGCGCAGCTGAGCGCGAACAGGCCGCTGCCGCAGTAGGCGTCCACCAGGAATTTCGCCCCGCTGCCGGCGGCTTGCGTCCGCACATAGGACGTGAATGCCGGCAGGATAAAGGGGTTGTTCTGAAAAAAGTCGCGCGCCAGGAAATGCAGGCGCAGCGGGGCGGCGGGTTGGGAGTGGATGACCTCATGGATCACCGCGTCGTAATCGGTGATCACGCCCTCCTGGGCGTGGCGGAGCAGCAGGGTGGCATCTCGCTTGTATTCCCCCGCGGCGAGGCGCTGGCGGGTGCGCTCGCGGACCTCCGGCAGCTTGGCATTGATCTCGGGCGTCGCGATCGGACATTGCGGCACGTCGATCAGGTCAAAGCGCGTGCCCTGCTTCAGAAATCCGATCGGATGAATTTCTCCTGTGACTTGATCCTTGTCACTTGATCCTTCTTTTCGGCGCGCATGCGCCGAAAAATGCGGCGTGATCTTGGACCGGTAACCAAATTCCCGCGGGGAACCGATTACGGGCGCAACGGGAAACTCCACGCTGGCCATGTATTTCAAAAGCTCCTCCACCTGCTGGCGCTTCCATTTCAGCTGTTCTGCATAGGTGAGGTGCTGGTACTGGCAGCCCCCGCAGCGGCCAAAAAGCGGGCACTTCGGATCGATGCGGTGCGGTGAAGGGGTGAGCACCGCGACCAGGTCGGCCTCGGAAAAATTCTTGTGGTTGCGGAAAACCCGCGCCCGCACGCGCTCTCCAGGGAGCGTGAATGGCACCATGACCACCCAGCCGCCGGTCGGCGGCGAAACCGGAGACCTGAAACCTGAAACCTGAGTTTCGGGCAGAGGAACCCGGCCCAAGCCGACGCCCAGATTAGTCAGCGTCGCGATTTCCACCTCCAACTCATGGTGGTAGGGGATGGGCTGATCGTTGAACTTTTTCTTTTTAACCACGGAAACAGAGACCACACAGAAGCCCGGAGAAAAGGCAATTGCTGGGTCTTCTTTCCGTGTATTCTGTGTGTTCCGTGGTTCCTCCTTCCGAACGCATCACCAGCCTCCAGAATCCCCGCGTGAAGCAGCTCGTGAAGCTGCGCGAACGGCGCGATCGCGACGAGGCCGGCCTGTTCCTCGTCGAAGGCTATCGGGAAATCCGCCGTGCCCTCGAGAAGGGGGTGCGGCCGAAGGAGCTGTATTTCAGCCGCGACTGGTTTTTGGGCGAAAACGAACCCGCGCTGATCGAGCAGGCCCACCACGCCGGCGCCCAGTTGTTCGAGTTGTCCAAGGAAGCCTTTGCGAAGGTGGCCTACCGGGAACGGCCCGATGGCTTGCTGGCCGTGGCGCCGCAATGGAAGCGCGGGCTCGCGGACCTCGCGTTGTCCGCGAAACCGTTCCTGCTCGTCGTCGAGTCGATCGAGAAACCGGGCAACCTCGGCACGATCCTGCGCAGCGCGGACGCGGCCGGGTGCGACGCCGTCATCGTGTGCGATGCCGTCACGGATATTTTCAACCCCAACGTTGTGCGCGCCTCCACCGGCGTGTTGTTCTCCGTCCCGGTCGTCGTCGCCGAAAGCAAGACGGTGCACGCCTGGCTGAAGGAAAAGGGCATCCGCACGGCGGCCACCACGCCGCACACCGACAACCTCTACACGCGGACCGACCTCCGTGGTCCGCTCGCGGTGATCATGGGCAGCGAGCAATACGGCCTCAGCGAGTTCTGGATGAAGAACGCCGACGTCCTGGTCCGCATCCCGATGGCCGGCCAGGCCGACTCCCTCAACGTCGCGATGGCCACGATCATCACCCTCTTCGAAGCGGTGCGGCAGCGGAGCGGGTGAGGAACTCACACCCCCTGTTAGGAATGAAGACGCTCCTGCTGCTAGGCCTGATTCTCGGGACGGTCTGCTCCGGCCAAGAGATCATCCGGAAGAAAGCGGTCTTGATTCTGCCGGACGAAATCGAGTGTCCGCGCGGGGGCGCGCGCTACCTGACGGGCCACATTGGAATTCGCTGGGACGAGCAGGAACCCGTGGAGCTCAATGTGTGGCGCGACTCCAGCGGCAAAAACGGGACGGCCGCACACTACCGGCTGAAGGTCGAGTTGACGGTTTATGACGAAGCCGGCAGCGAGTTGCAGCGCCAGTTCTTCGTTTCGATTCCGCCAATTCCCGACGGCACCACCACGTTGCGCCCGGGAGAGTATCGCAAATTTCCCTTTTTCTTGTGGAACGGCCAGGTGGTTTTCCCGCGACCGGGAAACTACTGTGCGGTCGTCACGTTTTATGAAGCCTGGACGGGCAAGAAGAACGTTCAGTTCACGACCAACCGGCGCTGGTTCAAGGTCGTCGATGCCGACCCGAAGAAACCAGACGCGTAGCTAATACGGATTCCCTTTCCGATAGTGCTCGATGAGCTCCGCGGTGCCCTGCTCCACCGTGACGAGCGGGTGGTAGTTCAGGTCCCGGCGGGCGGCGGTGATGTCGAACCAGTGGTCGGTGGCCAGTTCCTTCGCCACGAAGCGGGTCATCGGGGGCTCGCCCTTCAACGGAAAGGTCCCCCAAAGCTTTTCCATGACCCCGCCAATCGCGTTGGCGACACCCAGGGGCATGCGCTTGGTGATTTCAGGAATGCCCACGCCGCGCAGCACTTGGTTGATCCAATCCCACAACACGACCGGTTCGCCATTCGTGATGAAGTAGGCCTTGCCGCCCGGGCTGGGCCGACGATTCGGGTCCGCGCTGGGCAGGTCGGTCATCGTTTCGATCAGGGCGCCCTCGGCGAGGAGGTGGGCGTCGATCACGTTGCTGATGTGCGTGACATCCACGCGGTTCTTCCCCGATCCCACGATCCGCAGTCGTCCCGTCTTCGCGAGCGCGAGGACGCGCGGCACGACGTTCTTGTCGCCCGGTCCCCACACGAGATGCGGACGGAGGGAAACGGTGCCCAGCAAGCGGCTGTTCGCGCGGGATACCACCTGCTCGGCCGCCGCCTTGCTCGTCGGGTAGGCGCACGGCGCTTCCCGGCACAGCGGTGCGGTTTCGTCGACGCCCGCGAGGTCGCCGCCGTTGTACACCACGCTCGGGGAGCTCGTGTAAACCAGCCGCGGCACGCCGGCCTGCTGGCAGGCGGTGATGACGTTGTTGGTGCCGTCGAGGTTGACGGCATAAAACTCGTCGCGTGGGCCCCAGACTCCGACGCGGCCGGCGACGTGAAACACGGTGTCGGCGCCGGTGCAGCCCCGCCGGAGCGCGTGGCGGTCGCGCAGGTCACCGAGGATAACCTCGGCACCCAGGGCTTCGAGATGTGGCAGCGGCCGGCGGGACAAGACCCGGACCGGACGGCCTTCGCCCAGGAGGCGTTCCGCCAGTTTGCCGCCGATGAAGCCGCTGGCGCCGGTGATGAACACCGGGGAAAGTCGGCGAAGGGAAAGCACAGCCATCGGGATCAGGACGAATAACGCGCGACCGGCCGCGCGGGCGACGAATGGTCCGCGGTATCGCTCATTGTTTCAAGATCTCGCGGGCGACGTCTCGCTTGTCGAGTTCGTAGCCCGCGTGAGTCGACGCCCACTTGGCGAGAGCCAGGCGGTGAATCTTCGCGTTGTGGCGAACATCGACCGGGAAATGCGGATGTAGATACGCCAGGCGGATCAGGTCTGTATGCGTGTGCGCCGCCGCCAGGCCTCGCAATTCGCGCACCAGCTTTCTTCGCAGCGACGGCGTGGCCACGACTTCGCGCGAGCGCGGCTCAACCACGATTGCCGCGCGCCGGCCGTCGTGCCCCGTGGCGATCAAGGCGGTGCGCGCGACATCGGGGTGCGCGTTAAAAATCGGCTCAACCTGTTCGGTGTAAAGCGGCCCGGACTTCGTCTCAACCCGCTCCGCCTTGCGTCCGCAAAACCACAGGCGGCCGTGCACGTCGAGGTAACCGAGATCGCCGAGGCGATGCCAAACCGCGCCGGCTGGCGCGGAAACGCCAACGTTCAAATCACAAATTCCAACGCCAGACGCGTTCTCGCCCGTGGTTTGGCCTTTGGCGTTTGTGATTTGGATTTTCGACGCAGTCGTAGCTTCCGGCAACTGGTCGTATTCCTTTGTGACCATGGGACCAGTGACGATGATCTCGCCGATTTGGCCGGGCGGGAGTTCCCGGACGTCGCTCACGGGGGCGTCGCTGATCGGGATGATCTTCACGGTGACGCCCGGCACGGGACGGCCCACGCAGGTGCCATGGCCCGCGGCGGTGGCGGCGGCGGTGCCAAGTTCCAGCGGCCAATCTCCGAGTCGGATTTCCTGATCTAACCTTTGGCCTTTGGTAACTGGCGTTTGATCCTTTGCGCTTGGCCGCGTGAGGACTTCCGCCGCCGAAATGGAACTGACCGGCAATGCCTCGGTTGCCCCGTAGGGGCTGAACGCGGTGCCATTTGGCAGAATCTGCTGGACGTCCGCAAACAACGCCGGCGGCACGGGCGCGCCGGCCATCAGCACCCGTTTCATCGAGGGCAGCGTGACGTTTTCCTGGCGGCAGTGGCGGCTGATAATCCGCCAGAGCGTGGGTGACCCGAAGGAGTTGGTGACGTTTTCCTGGCGGATCGCCTGGACAATTTTTTCCGGATCGACTGTCGCCGGCCGGCTCGGGTCGATCTCCGGCACGATGGTGGTCATGCCAAGCGCTGGGTTGAAGAGCGCGAAGATCGGCAGCATCGGCAGGTCGATTTCGCCCGGCGCGATCTGATAGGTCTCCCGCACCAGCTGCACCTGCGCCGCAAACATCCCGTGCTCATAACACACGCCCTTGGGCGCACCGGTGGAGCCGGAGGTGAAGAGAATGGCGGCGAGGTCGGTGGCCGCGGTTGCGACCGGCTGAGAGTTGAGGGCTGAGGGTTGAGAGCCGGCAGTGAGCCGGGCGGTTGCGGATCCCGATGCCCACACGCGGATTTCGACCGAAGCGAAGGCGGTGCGGAAAACGTGGCTCAACACCTGGGCGAGCGGGATGCCGAGGAGGACGCGCGGTTTCGAGCGGGCCACGCACGCCAGAAAACTCTTCCGGCCCATGCCGGGATCGATGATCACCGGCACCGCGCCGAGTTTGAAGAGGGCGAAGGCCGCCGCGATCAGGGGCAAACCCTGGCGAACCATCACGAGCACCCGGTCGCCCTGCTTCACCCCGCGGGCTGAGAGTTTCCCGGCCCAGGCATTCACCTCCTCGTCGAGTTCGCGAAACGAAAGGGTCAGATAATCGATGCGGCCGTCGCTCGTGCGGCCGCGTGGAATCTTGATCGCGGCCGTGTCCGGCTGGCGGGCCGCCATCAGCGGCAGGTGGCGTGCGATGTTCGCGGATTCGGTCATGCAGGGTTCGCGTAGCTTTACACACCCCGCCCTGCGGGCACCCCTCTCAAGCGGGGAGCATAGTGCAAATGGATCCCCTCTAGAGAGGGGCGGCGCGAAGCGACGGGGTGTGTTGCGCGCGTCATGCGTCGCGGACTCAACTCTTCCAGGCCGGCTCCGCCTTCAACAACGCCGCCTGCCAGGGCAGCAGCACGGCGTCGATGCTCTGCGGGTCGCGCGCAATCTGCACGAGCTGCGAGCGCGTGGCGATGAGTGTGGGATCGAGACTCAGCCCCTGGGCGAGGCGGTCGCGGTCGGCCTTGATCCGGTCCTGGCGCGCGAGTTCGTCGGGCGTCATCGGGTTGAAGTCCCGACGGCGCTCGCGGCGTGGCAGGGTATTCGGGTCGGTCGCGAAGCCCTTGCGAATGGCTTCGGCCAGCGAGGGGAAGAGCCGGTCGTGGCGGCGGCCGAGGTTGACGCGCATCACTTCCTCCGGCGGCGCGCCCTCGTCGGCGGCGCGGGAAATGCGCACGAGCATCTCGTTGCCGACGATCTTGAACGGCGGCGTGTTGATTTTTTCGGCCCAGCTTTCGCGCCAGTGCCAGATCGCGTGGAGCACGGCGAGGCCGCGACCGCGAAGTTTTTCCGAGCCATTGACCCGCCACGCGTTCTCGTCGGGGGCGGCGAAACCCTCGCGACCGGCGGCGATCTGCCAGCGGCAGCGCTGCTCGAGCCACTCGAGGCGGCCGAGTTTGGTGAGCGCGTTCTTCAGTTCGTCGCGCAGGCGCGGCAGGTAATGGACGTCCATCGCCGCATAATCGAGCATGTCGCGGTCCAGTGGTCGCTGCGACCAGTTGGCCTTCTGGTGATCCTTGTCGAGCTTCACGCCGAAATGCTGCTCGAGGAGCGCGGCCAGCCCGAACCGCGGGATGCTCAGCAGCTGCGCGGCGAACATCGTGTCGAACAGGCTGTGCGGCTCGAAGCGGCAAAGCTCCCAAAGCAGCCGGAGGTCGTAGTCGCTGCCGTGCATGATCAGCGGCTTGGCCGCGAGGCGGGGCCAGAGATCCTGGAGTGGGAGCTCGGCCAGCAGGTCGACGAGGTAGATCTCGTTCAGGACGTGGATTTGCAGCAGGCAGACGCGCGTCTTGTAGCGGAAAAGATTGTCGGCCTCGGTATCGAGCGCGATCTCGCTGCAGCGGTCGAGGGCGGCGTAGAGCGGCGCGAGTTGCTCGGGCCGGGTGATCAGTTGGTAGTGGGGGACAGCGTGCAAGGGAAGGGACTCAGTGTTGCCAGGCGCTCAGAAAGGCATCGATCAGTTGGGGCAGGTCGGGGCTGTAGCCGCCCTCGAGGATCGCGGCAGCCGGCAGGCCGCTTTCCCGCAACCAGCGTCCGAGCGTGGCAAAGTCGTCGCGCTCGAGCGTCATTTCCGTGATGGGGTCGCCGACATAGGCGTCGAAACCCGCGGACACCAGGACGAGGTCGGGCCGGAAGCCGAGGACCTTGTCCCAGGAGCGCGCGAGGTCCGCCATGTGGGCCTCGCGGGGCGTGTGCGGGGCAACCGGGAAATTCTGGCAGTTGCTGAACGAGCTGGTGCCGGTGCCCGGGTAACCCGGAAATTGGTGCACCGAAACGAAGAGCAGATTGGGGCGGTCGCGCAGGATATCCTCGGTGCCGTTGCCATGGTGGGCGTCGAAATCCCACACGGCGACGCGATGGCTGGTGTCCGCGGCGCGCAACGCGGCAATGGCGATCTGGTTCAGGTAACAAAAGCCCATCGCCTGGGTCCGGGTGCAGTGGTGTCCGGGAGGCCGCATCAGGGCGAAGGCGTTCCGGCCGTTGAGGGCGAGGTCGCTGGCGGCCAGGGCGGCGCCCACGGCGCGGCGGGCGTGATCGTAGATCCCCGGGAAGTATGGCGTGTCGTTGTCGAGGTCGCGCGGCTGCTGGACCCGCTTGAGCAGTTCAGGGGTGTGGGCGGTCCGCAAGATTGCCTCGTCGGCGATCGTCGGCACCTGCCAGGTCCATTCCGGATGGGCCGCGCGCAGGTGCGCTGCGCTGCGCAGCACGCGGGCCGGTTGCTCGGGTCGCATGTGCGAACCGTACTCGGCGCAAAGGGGATCGTGCAGGATGATCATCAAGAATGTCCGCCCACGGACAGCAAGGAGCTGTCAAAAAAGCCAAAATTTCCGGGGCAGTAAAGCCGGGATTGTGTGGGACGGAGGGGGGACAAACGGCCCAAAATGGATCGGTTTTAAGGTGGAGCGTGTTGCCCTCAACACGCTGGCTTGGGAGCGCTCGTCCTGAAGCGCGTCGGGGGCAACGCGCTTCCACCCATAACCGGTTCACCGGCTACCGTCCGTTGTCGGCATCTTTTGGTGGTTTTTGTCCCTTTTGTGGCCAATCTGCCGGACATGAAAGTCGTGGTACTCTGCTCGGGTGGCATGGATTCCGTCACGGCGCTCCATTGGGCGCGATGGCGGCATGATGTGCGCGCGGCCGTGAGTTTCGACTACGGCGCGAAGCACAACCACCGCGAGCTGCCCCTGGCCGCCGCCCAGGCGAGGCTGGCCGGCGTGCCGCACCAGGTCATCCCGCTGGATTTTATCGGCAAGTTGTTCGCGTCGGACCTGCTGAAGAGCGGCGGCGAAATTCCGGAGGGCCACTACGCGGACGAAAACATGCAGCGCACGGTCGTGCCTTTCCGCAACGGCATCATGCTGGCCGCCGCCGCCGGCCTCGCGGAGAGCGTGGGCGCCGAGGGGTTGGTGATCGCCGCGCACGGCGGCGACCACGCCATTTACCCGGATTGCCGCGAGGACTTCATGCAGGCCATGGGCCGCGCGATGCAACTCGGCACCTATGCGGGCATCCAGTTGTTGCGTCCGTTCATCGCGATGACCAAGGCGCAGATTGCCGCCGAGGGCGCGCGCCTGGGAGTGGATTTTTCCCAGACCTGGTCCTGCTACAAGGGCGGCGCCATCCACTGCGGCAAGTGCGGCACGTGCGTCGAACGCCGCGAGGCGTTCGCGCTCGCGGGGGTGCCCGATCCAACCACGTACGAGGCGACGCCGCCTCTGCCGGCGAAGCCGAAAAAAGGAGGAGAGAACGATTAAGATTAAGAGAACGAGAACGACCAAACCCTGGCAATCGTTCTCGTTCTCGTAATCATTCTCGTTCTCTTGGGTATGCTGATCTCCGAAATTTTCTTTTCGCTCCAAGGTGAAGGCGAGCTCACCGGCGTGCCGTCGGTGTTCGTGCGGACCAGCGGCTGCAACCTCCGGTGCAACTGGTGCGACACGCCGTATGCCTCGTGGTCGCCGGAGGGAACGACGATGAGCGTCGACGCGATTGTCGCCGAGGTGAAAAAACACCCGGCGCGACACGTCGTGCTGACCGGTGGCGAGCCGATGATCGCGAAGGAGCTGCCCGCGCTGGCCGCGGCGCTCAAGCAGCTGGGTTATCACCTGACCATCGAGACGGCGGCGACGGTGGCGCCCGCCGGCATTGCCTGCGACCTGGCGTCGCTGAGTCCCAAACTCGCCAATTCCCTGCCCGACGAACGTCTCCCGGCCAGCTGGCGCGAGAAGCATGCGGCGTTGCGCTGGCAGCCGGACGTCGTGAAGGCGTGGCTCGCGGGGTACGGTTACCAATTGAAGTTTGTGGTGTCATCGGAAGCCGACGTGACCGAAATCGAATCCCTCCTCGCGCAGCTCGGCATGGTGATTCCCCGCGCGAAAATCCTGCTCATGCCCGAGGGCACCACCGTGGAAACCCTGCGCGCCCGGGCGGGCTGGCTTGGCGAACTGTGCAAGGCCCGCGGCTACCGCTACGCCCCGCGGCTGCATGTGGAGCTTTACGGGAACAAACGCGGCACATGAACCCCACCACTCCTGGTAGGAGCCTGTTTACGGGCGACCAGTCATCGGGACGGCGACCATGAAAATCCCCGTCCGGGCCAACCACCCGCCGCCGCGCAAGCTCTCGATCGAGCTGGCGGAGTTGCGCGACCGTTCCGGCGAGCGGGCGATCACCTTGCGTGAGGTGATCTACACCCTGCACGGCCGCGCGTACATGCTGCTCGTGCTGCTGCTGGCCCTGCCCTTCATCACGCCGATCCCCCTGCCCGGCCTGTCGACGCCCTTTGGCCTGGCGATCGCGGTGATCGCGCTCCGTCTTTCCCTCGGGCAGCGCCCGTGGCTGCCGATGAAGTTGCAGCGCAAGCAGCTCCCGCCGGGGTTCCTCAGCAAGCTGTTCAGCGTCGCGGAACGCGTGCTGCGTTTTTTCGAGAAGTTCCTGCGGCCGCGGCTGACGTGGTTCACCGAGACGCCCTTCCTCGCGCAATTGCACGCGCTGCTGATGTTGATCGCGGCCGTCGCGCTGCTGCTACCGCTGCCGATCCCCTTCACGAACAGTTTCCCGGCGTGGACAATCCTCCTCGTGGCCGCCGGGCTGCTGGAGCGCGACGGCCTGTTCATTCTGGGCGGCTACCTCGTGTTTATCGCGGGGGTCTTCTATTTCGTGTTCTTGGGGGAAGCGACGGCGGCACTGGTGCACGAGTTGATGTCCTACCTACGCGGCTGAGCGCTTGGGCATCAGGAAGGACAGTAGGATCGACCCGGCGATCAGGCTGCCAATGATGCCCAGCGACCAGGTGATCGGGAATTTCCCGCCGAAGGCGTCGTTGAGCCACACCATCTTCAGGCCGACGAACACGAGCACGAGGCCGAGGCCGTACTTGAGGAGGTGGAAACGGTGCATGACCCCCGCGAGCAGGAAGAACAGCGCGCGGAGGCCAAGGATCGCGAAGACGTTTGAGGTAAACACGATCAAGGGTTCCTTCGTCAGCGCAAAGATCGCGGGCACGGAGTCGACGGCGAAAACGATGTCCGTGAACTCCATGAACACGAGGCACACCAGGAGCGGCGTCGCATGCAGGATGCCGTGCTGGCGCACGAGAAAATTCGGCCCCTCGATCCGCGTGGTCACCGGCAGCCACCGCCGTAGCAACCGGATCAGGAAATTGTGCTCGGGATCGATCGGCTTTTCGGGCGCGAAGAGCAACTTGATGCCCGTGAGGATGAGGAAGCCGCCAAAAACCCAGATCACCCAGTGGAACTGCATGAGCGCCGCGCCCGCCCCGATGAACAGGATGCGAAACAGCAGCGCGCCGAGGATGCCGTAGAAGAGGACGCGATGCTGGTACCGCGCGGGGATCGCGAAGTAGCCGAAGATCACCACGAACACGAAGATGTTGTCCACCGAGAGGGATTTCTCGACGACGAAGCCCGCGAGGTATTCGAGGCCCGCCTGTTTCGCGAGCGCGGCATGATCCAGGCCCACGAGCCGCGGGTCCGCGGGAAACTTCCAGAGACCGTACTGGTACAACCCGTACCCGAACAGCAGCCCGAGGCTGATCCAGACCGCGCTCCAGCCGAGGGCCTCCTTGAAGCCGACTTCATGCGCGTCGCGATGAAAGACGCCGAGGTCGAGCGCGAGGAGGCCGAGCACGAACAGTGTGAACAAGCCGTAGAACCACCAGTAATCGGCGAAGGGAAAGAGCGGGATGTAATCCATGGTCAGTTAAAGTCCGGTGTGGGCAGCGCGGGGCTCATTCGGCCTCAGGCCAGGTCCGGCCGTGGCTGGCCCAGTGCGAGCGCAGGGCGAGCTGGTTGCGGTTGAAGGCGGTTTCCACTAGCAGCGCGTCATCAAGCAGGCCGATTTCCGGCAGCGTGTCGGGAATGAGGTCGTAGCCCTTCAGGAAATAAAAGAGCACAAACGCGATCTCGCGCCGTTCGGCGGTGCCGCCGAGCACGGCGGTTTCATCGAAGTACTGCACCAGCGACTCCACGCGCTCGCGGAAGCGGGCGGAGTCCTTGACGCCGGCCAGTTTCTTGCGGATCTGCGGCAACAGCTGGCGGAGGCCGGTGAGGTCGGACGCGGTGACGTTGGCCGCGCCCTCGACGACGTAGTTGGACGGGCTCGCGGGGCGCGCCTCTTCGGGCCGCCGGGAAATATAGCGGCCGAGGGCCGCGGAGGGAACAGTCTTCATGGGAATCAGGGAATGCCGGGAGGCAATCGGACCCCCGTCCGGTCACAAGCCAGACTGGATTGGAAAACCCCGCGGCGTTTCCAGCCGGGCGTCAGATCGCCAGCCCGATCTTCCCGAACTGCGCCGCCGCTTCCATGTGGCGGAACGCCGCCTCGGTCTCGGCCAGCGGGAACACTTTGTCCACGACCGGCACGAGCCGGTGCATGTCGACGAACTGGGTCATCCCGGAAAAGTCCCCCGGGGAGCCCATGGTCGTGCCGAGAATGCTGATCTGCCGGAAGAAGCACCGGCGCAGGTCCAGCCCCGGCGGATTGCCCGCGGTTGCGCCGAAGAAGGCGATGCGTCCGCCGGGCCTCGTGAGCTCGATGAGCCGGGCGAAGCCTTCGCCGCCGGCGCTGTCGATGATGATGTCGAACAGCCCGCCGGCCTTTTTCTGCAATTGCGCGGCCCAATCGGCCTCGCGGTAGTTCACGCCGCCGCGGGCGCCGAGTTTCTCGGCCCGCGCGATTTTTTCCGGCGAGCTCGACGTGACCCAGGTTTCCGCGCCGGCCGCCACGGCGAACTGCAGCGCAAACAGCGCGGCGCCGCCACCGACGCCGGTGATGAGGACGCGCTCGCCGCCCGTCAGCTGCGCGCGCGTGAACAGCGCCCGCCACGCCGTGAGCCCCGCGAGGGGCAGCGCGGCCGCCTGTTGCCAGGAAAGATGCGCGGGCTTCGGCGCGAGATTCGCGACGGGGATCGAGATCTTGTCCGCGAATGTGCCGCTGTCGGGCAGGCCGAGGATCCGGAATTGCGGGCTTTGGGCGCGCGTGTCGACGCCCCAATCGAGCGCGGGATTGATGATCACTTCGCGCCCGACCCAGGTGGGATCGATGCCCGCGCCGACCGATTCGACGATGCCGGCTCCATCGGAGCCGGGTATGAGCGGCAATTTGATCCCGGCATACTGGCCAAGCTGGATCCAGAGGTCGCGGTGGTTCAGCGCGGCCGCCTTGAGCCGCACGACGGCCCGGCCGCTGCCGGCCACCGGGTCGGGCACCTGTTGCAGGACGACGGGTTTCTTGACCTCGGTGATGACGGCAGCGTTCATGCGGGATACAGAAGCCGGTAGGAGCTTGTTTACAAGCGATTCGACCGCCGCGCGGTTGTCGTCAGTGAAATCGCCTGCAAGCAGGCTCCTACAGATTTGTTCCTGATGCGCTCAATGAGCACCGTCGGCGAAGACCACGCCGTTGATGACCGTGCCCGTGCAGTGGGTCGTGTATTCGAACGGGTCGCCGTCGTAGAGCGCGAGGTCGGCATCCTTGCCCTTCTCGAGCGAGCCGGTGCGATTGGCAATGCCGAGGATCTTCGCGGCTTCGGTCGTGACACTCGCGAGCGCGGCATCGAAACCGAGGCCACGGCCGGCCGCGATGGCGGCTTCGAACAACACGACGCGCGTCTTCGGGACGTAGGATTCAAAGCCGCTTTGCAGCGCAAACGGGATGCCGGCCGCACGGAGCTTTGCGGCGGTTTCCATGCTGAGGTTCTCGGTGTCGTCGTTGCTGCGGGCCATGGTGGGATGCAACACGACGGGGAAACCGCTGGCCTTGATTTCGTCGAGAACGGCGGGCGCGTCGGCGCAACCGTCGAGGACGACCTTCACGCCAAATTCCTTCGCGACGCGCAGGGCGGAGAGGATGTCCTGCTGACGCTGGACGTTGACCAGCAGCGGCTGCTCGCCCGAGAAGGCGCGCAGCATGGTCTCGGCCTTGAGGTCGCGGGCCGGGCGCTTCGTCTCGTCCTTCGCCTCGCGCTTCTTCGCATACTCCTGCGCCTTGATGAGCTCGGCGCGGAGCATGGCGACGGCCTTCGCGCGCGTCCCGGGGGATTTCGGCGGGCCGGCATCCGCGCGATTGAGGCCGTTGTTGCCGAGGGCAACCGCGGTCATCGCGGCGGGATTGACGACGTCCTCGTCCGCGGTGCGGCCGAGCGTCTTCACGATCATGGTCTGGCCGGACGCGAGTGCGCCGGGCGAATGTCCCGTGTTGATGGTCGTCACGCCATAGGAGCGCAGCCACGCGATCAGCGGGTCTTTGGCGTTGTAGGCGTCGATCGCCCGCAGCTCGGGTTGAAACGCGCCGGACTTCTCAAGCTGGTCCTGGTCGTGCGGCTGATTCAGCACACCGGACAGGCCGGCGGTTGCATGGGCGTCGATGATGCCCGGGGTGACGACCACGGCCTTGAGCACGCGGTAGCCGTCGGGAATCTTGGTGGTGGCGGCTGCGCCGACGGCTTCGATCTTGCCGTCACGCACGAGGACCACGCCATTCTTGAGCGGCGCGCCGGCCATGGTGTGGACGGTCTCGCCCACAATGGCGAGGGTCTCGGCCTTGAGGTGGACGCCGGCGGCAAGCGCCGCGGCGAGGATGAGGCGGGAAAGGAATTTCATTGTTCGTCCTCTGTGGTCGTGAAGCCGAGATCCGCGGCGGCAGTGAAGCAGCAAAGGTGGGCGCGATGCGGGTCGCCGGCCCCCGGGCCGCCAACCGCGTAGAGGTGGTCCTGGGGATCAGCGAGGTCGAAGGCCTTCCGGCCTTCGATCCAGGTTTGTTCGACGCGGGTGTACACGCTCAATGGGTCACCGGAGAGCACGATAAAGTCCGCATCCTTGCCTGCCTCGAGGGAGCCGACGCGTGATTCGAGTCCGAGAATCTTGGCGTTGGCGATGGTGACGGCTTCCAACGCGCCTTTGCGGGTCATGCCCGCGCGTACGCCCAGGGCCGCGGAGCGCAGGAAGAGGCGCGAGTCGGTCACGCCATCGTCGGTGTGGAAACCAACCAGCGCCCCCGCTTTTTCGAGCATGGCCGGCGTCCGCCAGTCCATGTCGCGGGTTTCGAGCTTTCCGCCCGGAGAGTCGACCATGATGACGGAGCACGCGACGTGCGCGGCGGCGATTTCGTCCGCAACCTTCCAGCCCTCGCTCACGTGATGCAGGACGACCTTGTAGCCGAATTCCTTGGCAATGCGGAGCACGGTGAGAATGTCATCCGCACGGTGGGTATGGTGCTGCACGGTGCGTTTGCCTTCGAGAACCTCGACCAGTTCCTCGAGCGCGAGGTCGCGGGCGGGCATCTTCTCGGCGTCGCCGTTGGCGCGCTTGATTTTCTCCCGGTATTCCTGGGCCTTGATGTACTGTTCGCGGACGAGCGCCGCGGACTTGGCGCGGGTGCCGGGAAAACCGTTGGCGCCGCGCATCGAGTTCGTGCCGTTGGCCATCTTGAGGCCCCCGGCCACGGTGCCGTCGGGCAACTTGATCAGGAGGTCGTCGACGATGCGCCCGTCGCGCAATTTGAGATACAAGGTCTGCCCGCTGATCAGGTGGCCCGAGCCAGGCATGACGTTGGCCGTGGTGATGCCGCCGGCCTGCGCCTTTTGGATGGAGGCATCGCGCACGTCGATCGCGTCGAGCACCCGCGCGTCCGGCTGGATGGGGCCGGAGCCATCGGCGCCGGAGCCGCCGCCGATGTGGCTGTGCGAATCGACGAGGCCGGGCATGAGCACCTTGCCGGTGACGTCATGCAGCTCCGCGCCCGCCGGAATCTTGACCTGGTCGGCGGAACCGACGGCGACAATCTTGCCGTTGGCGACGACGAGCACGCCGTTGGGGATGGGTTCGCCCGCGATGGGGATGATTTGCGCGCCCGTGAAGACCTGGGTCTTTTCTTGCGCACCGAGACTGGCGGCCAAAGCAAACAATACCGCCAGGGTAAACAGGGGACGGTTGGGCATAGGCCGGCGAGACTACCGGCCGAGCCAGACCCGGCAAACGCAAAGACATACAGTCGGCGGCAAAAGTGCGCGCACAGCAGGATGGCCATTTGACCCGAAGTCCGTCATTGCAAACGTCCGTTCGACCATGACCTCCACGCCCGCCCGGAAGCTGCACTATGCCTGGATCGCCGCGGGCGTGACCTTTTTCACGCTGCTGGCCGCGGCCGGCGCGCGCGCGACGCCGGGCGTCATCCTCCTGCCCTTCGGCAACGAGTTTCAGTGGAGCCGCGCGACGGTCTCGTCGATCGTCTCGATCAATATTTTCCTCTACGGCCTGATCGGCCCGTTCGCCGCGGCGCTCTACCAGCGTTTCGGGCTGCGGAAGACGATGGCGGCGGCGATGCTGCTGCTGACGACCGGTTATGGGCTTTCAACTGTCGCCACGCACTACTGGCAGTTCGTGGTGTTGTGGGGATTCGTGGTGGGCGCGGGTTCCGGTATGGCTGCGACGGTGCTTGGTGCGGCAGTCGCCAACCGCTGGTTTACCGAACGGCGTGGCTTGGTGATGGGCCTCCTCACGGCGAGCACCGCGACTGGGCAACTCATCTTTCTCCCACTGCTGGCGAGCGCCGTCACCGCCAACGGCGATTGGCGCGCGGCACCTTGGATCGTGGCCGCGGCGACGCTGGTGGCGGTTCCGGTGATTCTCTGGCTGATGCGGGATGATCCGCGCGACGTCAGCCAGCGGCCGTATGGGGAGAAAGGTGGAGCGCCTTGGCCCCAAGGCGCTTCAGGGGCCGGGCAAGCCGCCCAATCCAGCGCGTTGGGGGCAGCCGCCGTCGCCAAGCCTATGGCGCCCGGGACGCGCTCCACCAATCCCGCCATAATGGCCGTGAACGCGCTGTTCGAAGCCGTTCGCGTCCGCGATTTCTGGCTGCTGGCGGGATCATTCTTCGTGTGTGGTGCGAGCACCAACGGCCTGATCGGGACGCACATGGTGGCGGCCGCGTTTGACTGCGGCATTCCCGAGGTGCGCGCAGCCAGCCTGTTGGCGGCGATGGGACTCTTTGATCTGCTCGGCACCACGGCATCGGGTTGGTTGAGCGACCGCTACAACTGCCGTTATCTGCTGTTCGCCTATTATTTCCTGCGCGGCCTCTCGTTGCTCTTCCTGCCGTCCGCCCTGCTCGGGCCCGCCGTGGGCTTGGGCGTGTTCGCGCTGTTCTATGGCCTCGATTGGATCGCGACGGTCCCGCCGACGGTGAAGCTCACGGGCGAAGTGTTCGGGCGCGAAAAGGCCAGCATCGTCTTCGGTTGGGTGGTTGCCAGTCACCAGGTGGGGGCGGCATTTGCGGCGTACGCCGCCGGCGCATTGCGCACGGTCACGGGCAGCTACACGGCGGCTTTCTTCAGCGCGGGTGCGCTGTGCGTGATCGCGGCGCTGATCGTGTTGCCGATTGGGAAACGGAAATTGGTGCCGCAGCCGGCCGTGGCGTGAGGTAGGACGTCCCGCCGCCGCGGGATCCGCGCCGAGGCGGTGACAGAGTCACCGCCCTACCTTTTCAGCTTGGCCTGAAGCTTCCGGACTTCCGGGCTCACGGCCGCGCAGCCTTCGCTGCCGCAACCGGAAGTCTTCTTCTTGCCAAACCACGACCGCAGCAACAGTGCCGCGGCGATGGCGACAATGCTGAGAGCGATGATGGTTTGGAGGTTGGCCGTCATTTAGAAGTTAACCACGGAATCCACGGAACACAAAGAAGGCAAAAATGCATTCAGTCCTCATGGTTAATAACCCAGTGCGCGGCCGGATTGGTAGAGGACGAAGCAAATGATCCAGGCGGTGCCGGTCATGTAGGCGATTTGGAACAGCGGCCAGCGCCAGGAGTTGGTTTCCCGCTTCACGACGGCGACCGTGCTCATGCACTGCATGGCGAAGACATAATACACCATGAGCGTCAGGCAAACCAGGGGGGTGAACAACGGGGCGCCGGTCGGCCAGTGGGCATTGCGCAGCGCGTCGCGCAGGGGCGTGGTGTCGTCGTCGGCGTTTTCGACTCCGAAGATCACCCCCATCGAGTTCACAAACACCTCGCGCGCCGCGAAGGAGGTGATCAGGCCGATGCCGATGCGCCAGTCGAAGCCCAGCGGTTTGATGACGGGTTCGAGGGCATGGCCGGCGCGGCCGGCAAAACTCTGCGCGATCTGCTCGGTGGGCGTCGCCGCGGGGTTCGGGTGCTTGGGATACGTCGTGAGGAACCAGAGCACGATCGAGATGCCGAGGATGATCGTGCCGGCGTTCTTGAGGAACAGCCAGCCGCGCTCGACCATGTGCCGCAGGATTTCCTTGAAGCGGGGCGGCTGGTAGGCCGGCAGCTCCATGATCATGTGCGGCGTGCCACCCTTCACCAGGGTTTGCTTGAAAAGCCACGCGAAGAAAAACGTGCCCACGGTGCCGATCGTGTACATGGCCACCGCGAGCCCAACCTTTTGCCACGCGTTGTCCGTGGGCAGCAGCGCGGCGATGAGGAGCGAGTAGACCGGGATGCGCGCCGAGCAGCTCATGAGCGGGGCGACGAGAATCGTGACGAGGCGGTCGCGCGCGTTTTCAATGGTGCGCGTGGCCATGATGCCGGGAATGGCGCAGGCGTAGGAGCTGAGCAGCGGGATGAAGGAGCGTCCGCTCAGGCCCACCTTGCTCATCAGGCGGTCCATGATGAACGCGGCGCGCGCCATGTAGCCGGTGCTCTCGAGGAGACCGACGAAGAAAAACAGGATCAGGATCTGTGGCAGGAACACGACGACGCTGCCGACGCCGGCGACGACGCCATCGGTGAGGAGATCGCGCAAGTCGCCCGGGGACATGTGGTCCTTCACGAGATTGCCGAGCGCGGCGACCTGGCCGTCGATCCAATCCATCGGGAAGGACGCCAGGGAAAAGACGGAGTAGAGCATCAGGCTCATGATCGCGCCGAACGCGAGCCAGCCCCAGAACGAGTGACAGAGGATCGCGTCGATGCGGTCGGACCGCGAGGGGCCGGTGTCCTTCGAACGATGCACCACATCGTGGCAGAGGCGGCCAATCGCGTCGTACCGGCTGCGAATGAGTTCCGCCGACCAGTCGGTGCCCTGGGCGTTCCAACGCTGGCGCCATTGGTCGAGGATTTCATGGGTGCCCGGGCTGAGCGTCTTCGAACCCGCCACGCGCACCGTATCGAAATCAGTCAGCAAGAGCAGCGCCTCAGCCCGGGCGATGAGCGGCGAGCGACTGTCGTTTTTCACGAGCGAGGCCTGCAGTTCGGCGACGGCGGGCGCGATCGGCGCGGGCACATCCCAACGGTGGCGCGCGAGCGGCAGCTCGAGTCGGCTCAGTGCGAGTTTCAGTTCGACCAGTCCGCGGCCATTCACGGCCTCACACGGGATCACTGGTACGCCGAGCTCGCCCTCGAGTTCGGCGGCGTCGACCCGCATGCCGTGCTCGGCAGCCATGTCCATCATGTTGAGCGCGATGATGACCGGACGGCCGAGGTCGAGGATCTGGTGGACGAGGTAGAGGTTGCGCTCGAGGTTGGCGGCGTCGACGACGCAGATGATGCGATCCGGTTGCGGCGTGTCTTCGCGGCGACCAAGCAGGACGTCGCGCAAGACCGCTTCATCCGGCGATCGCGCGGCGAGCGAGTACGCGCCCGGCAAATCGATCACCTGGATCGGGCGGCCGTGCTGCGAATAGGTGATGCCGATTTTCTTTTCGACGGTGACGCCCGGGTAGTTGCCGACTTTCTGGCGCAGCCCGGTGAGGGCATTGAAGAGCGTAGTCTTCCCGCAATTCGGGTTTCCGACCATCGCATAGACCGGCGTGCGGTCGGAAGATGCCGCCGGGCGCTTGCGGCCCGGCAGGTTGATATGCGCCGGCAGCTTCAACGCGTGCTGGCCGGCCCCACGGCGATGCTCAGGGCGGGGAGCTGCTCGACGAGGATGCTCATCGCAGCCCGATGGTTGAGGGCGATGCGGGTTCCGTTCACCATGCAGAGGCTGGTCGAGGAACCGGAAATCTTCGTGACGAGCGAGGCTTCACCAAATCCCATCTCGCGCACCCGCTGGCAGAATCCCTCGTCACCCGTCAGCTGGCACACGCGACCGGTCCGGCCAGCAGGCAGCTGGCAGAGCGGTGAGAGCGGCAGGGGTGACGTGGGCATCTGGGCCAAAACTTGTGAGACTCAGTTTCAATGTCAATGGGTCCGACTCATCACCCGTTGTTTTTGGCTATGCTTCCATTGGCCGATGAGTGTGCGGTTTGATATAACTATCTAATAACCAGAATCTAAACACCGGGATAGCTATTTGTTTTCTGAAGGTGGGAGGGATTTTACATCCCGACCCGGACGCGGCACAGCGATCTTTTGCTTCGAGACCTGCATGTGGCCAAGGCGCGCCCCAGCGCGCCGGTATTTATTTCGAGCCCGCGCTCCGCGCGGGCTCTCCCTGCGCGATAGCGCAGGGTCCACCAAAATTGGCCAAAAAAAGCGCGCCCGACAGGGCGCGCAGAAAATGGGGGAAGCCGGTTTTAGCGGCGGCGGCGTTTGACCGCGAGTTGGACGCCCGAGTAGCGCACCAGGCTCTGGAGGTGCTCGTACTGCTGGGGATCCATGTCCTTCGCGGCCTTGAGCGCTTCCTCCGCTTTCTTCATCGCGGCTTCCACGGCGTGCTCATCGATCTTCTCCTCGGTGATCGCGTGTTCCGCGAGGACGCGGACGCGGTCACCGTCGATCTGCGCGAAGCCACCGCCGACGGCGAGCCACTGCGTGGTGCCGCCCTTGGTGACGCGGAGCTCGCCATCCTGGACCTGCGTGAGCAGCGGGATGTGGCCCGGCAGCACGCCGATCTCGCCCTCGACCGTCGGGACAACGACCGCGTCGATGGTGTCGGAGTAGACCTTCGCTTCCGGCGTTACGATTTCGAGAGTTAAGGGCATTTCGTGGAAAAGTATGAAGTAACAAGTAGCAAGTATCAGAAATGAAGGCTTGGGTTCTTGTTACTTGGAACTTGTTACCTGTTACTTTTTGCCGCTCGCGGCAATCACCTCGTCGATGCCGCCCTTCATGTAGAAGTCGCCCTCGGCCACGTGATCGAGCTCGCCATCGAGGATCATCTTGAAGCCGCGGACGGTTTCCTTGACGGGGACGTACTTGCCCGGCGTGCCGGTGAACACCTCGGCCACCGCGAACGGCTGCGAGAGGAGACGCTGGATTTTGCGGGCGCGATAGACGGTCTGCTTGTCCTCGGGCGACAGTTCGTCGAGACCGAGAATCGCGATGATGTCCTGGAGATCCTTGTAGCGCTGGAGGACGCGCTGCACTTCGCGGGCGACCTTGTAGTGTTCCTCGCCGACGATGTCGGGCTGGAGCGCCTTCGACACGGAGGCGAGCGGATCGACCGCGGGATAAATGCCGAGCTCGGCGATGGAGCGCTCGAGCACGATGGTGGAGTCCAAGTGCGCGAACGTGTTGGCCGGCGCGGGGTCGGTCAAGTCGTCGGCGGGCACGTACACGGCCTGCACGGAGGTGATGGAGCCCTTCTTCGTCGAGGTGATGCGTTCCTGGAGGATGCCCATCTCGTTCGAGAGCGTCGGCTGGTAACCCACCGCGGACGGCGAGCGGCCGAGGAGCGCGGACACTTCGGAACCGGCCTGCGAGAAGCGGAAGATGTTGTCGATGAAGAGGAGCACGTCCTGGTTCTTCTCGTCGCGGAAGTACTCGGTCATCGCGAGCGCCGAGAGGGCGACGCGCATACGGGAACCCGGCGGCTCGTTCATCTGGCCGAACACGAGCGCGACCTTGGACTTGCTGAGGTCCTTCTGGTTGATGACGCCCGCCTCGGACATTTCGTGGTAAAGGTCATTGCCTTCACGGGAGCGCTCACCGACGCCCGCGAACACGGAGTAACCACCGTGCGCCTTGGCGATGTTGTTGATGAGCTCGAGAATGACGACGGTCTTGCCGACGCCGGCGCCACCGAACGCACCGGCCTTGCCGCCCTTGATGAACGGGCAGATCAGGTCGATGACCTTGATGCCGGTCTCGAGGATCTCGGCCTTGGTGTTCTGGTCGGCC
The DNA here is from genome assembly GCA_044224295.1 of Lacunisphaera sp. GTDB lineage: Bacteria > Verrucomicrobiota > Verrucomicrobiia > Opitutales > Opitutaceae > Lacunisphaera. Next base: position 105,987 of record JBGAKQ010000013.1, read on the forward strand.
AGCGCGGGAGGCGGGCGGTGAATCGGGTACTTCTTGGTGAAGGTGACGGGGCCCTTGCCGTCCACCGGCGTGCCGGTGACGTCGAAGATGCGGCCCAGGACGCCCTCGCCCACCGGCACCGAGATCGGCGCGCCGGTGTCCGTGACGCTCATGCCGCGCACGAGGCCCTCGGAGGAGGACATCGCGATCGCGCGGGCGACGCCGGCACCGAGGTGCTGCTGCACCTCGAGGGTCAGGGTCTCCTTCTTGCCGGAGACGGTGAAGTCAACGGTGAGGGCCTGATAGATCGGCGGGATGGCGTTCTCGGCGAACTGCACGTCGACGACGGCGCCGATGACTTGGACGATTTTGCCGGTATTGCTCATGACTTAAACGGTGGTGGGGTTGATCGCCTGCGAGCAGGCTCCTACAAGTTGTGGTTGTTGAAAGTTTAGGAAGCGCTGCTGAACGAGGCGGCGGCGATTTCCAGGATTTCCTGGGTGATGCCGGCCTGGCGGGCCTTGTTGTATTCGAGAGTGAGGTCGCCAATCAGCTTCGTGGCGTTGTCCTTCGCGGTCTTCATCGCGACCATGCGCGAGCTGTGTTCGGACGCCTTGGCGTCGAGCACGTGCTGGTAGATTTCGCGGTTGATGTAGAGCGGCAGCAGCGCCTCGAGGACGGTGCTGGCATCGGGCTCGAAAAGGATTTCGCGATCATCGCCCTTCACGTTGCCGCCGGCGTCCGCCCGCAGGTCGGCGACGACCGCCTGGAGGCTCTGCAACGGCAGCAGCGGCAGGTTGGTCGCGACCTGGACGAGCGTGTTGCGGAAATGCGGGTAGATGAGCTCGACGGTGTCGACGACGCCCTCGAGGTACTGCTTCACCATGAACTCGGCGACGACCTTGACCTCGTTGAACGAGGCGCGATCGGACACCGTGAATTCCGCGAGCAGGTCGCGCTTGGTGCGGGCGATGAACTGGGCGCCCTTGCGGCCGATGACGGCGTACTTCGCGGGCCCCTTCACTTCATCGATGACGAGCTTGAAGAGGTTCGCGTTGAGCGCGCCGGCCAGGCCCATGTCCGACGTGACGAGGATGATGCCGCGCACCTTGACGTCGCGCTTCTGCAGGAACGGGTGGTAGCTCTCCTCCACGCGACCGGCGACGGCGGCGAGCATCTCGGCCATGAGGCTGGCGTAGCTGCGGCCCGCGAGGGCGGCCTGCTGTGCCTTCTTCATCTTCGACGCGGCCACGAGCTCCAGCGCCTTGGTGATCTGGCGGGTATTCTTGACCGACTTGATGCGCCGGCGGATGTCGCGGAGGGAAGCCATCTGGATTTACGATTTCGGATTTACGATGGACGAGTGGGTGCGGGGATTTGCGAATGCGGTTTCAGCGACGGTTCGGGAAATCGTAATTCGTAAATCGTCCTTCGTAATTACTTCTTGGCGGTGAAGGTGGCCTTCCACTCGTCGGCGGCGGCCTTGAGGCCGGCCTCGATCTGGTCGGTGAGCTTGCCTTCGTTGCGGATGGAGGTGAGGAGGTCGGCCTTGCGGGTCGTGAGGTAGTCCTTCAGCGAGTTCGCGGCGGCGACGACCTGCTTCACGTCGATCGAGTCGAAGTAATTCTTCTGCAGGAGCCAGAGGACGGCGGCCTGCATTTCGATCGCGAGCGGGTTCAATTGCGGCTGCTTGAAGAGTTCGACGATGCGGGAGCCGCGCTCGAGCTGGGCCTTGGTCTTGGCGTCGAGGTCGGAACCGAACTGCGCGAAGGCCGCGAGTTCGCGGAACTGGGCGAGCTCGCCCTTGAGTTTGCCACCGACCTGCTTGGTGACCTTGATCTGCGCGGAGGAACCGACGCGCGAGACGGAGAGACCGACGGACACCGCGGGGCGGATGCCCTGGTTGAAGAGGTCGGTTTCGAGGAAGATCTGGCCGTCCGTGATCGAGATCACGTTCGTCGGGATGTAGGCGGACACGTCGCCCGCCTGCGTCTCAATGACCGGCAGCGCGGTCAGCGAGCCCTTGCCGTCGAGGCGCGCGGCGCGTTCGAGGAGGCGGCTGTGGAGATAGAACACGTCGCCCGGGTAAGCTTCACGGCCGGAGGGGCGCTTCAGGATGAGCGAGATCTGGCGGTAGGCGACGGCGTGCTTGGAGAGATCGTCGTACACGATCAGCGCGTCCATGCCGTTTTCCATGAACCATTCGCCGATGGCGGCGCCGGAGAACGGGGCGAGGTACTGGTTGGCCGGGTTGTCGGCGGCGGTCGCGGAAACGATGACGGTGTATTCGAGCGCGCCGGCGGCCTCGAGGGCCGAGATGGTGCGGACGACGTTCGACTGCTTCTGGCCGACGGCCACGTAGATCGAGTAGACCGGGCGGAAGTCCTTGTTGCCCGACGCGAGGCCGACCTTGTTGATGCGGGCCTGGTTGATGATCGTGTCGATGCAGATCGTGGTCTTGCCCGTGCCGCGGTCACCGATGATGAGTTCGCGCTGGCCGCGGCCGATCGGGATCATGGAGTCGATCGCCATGATGCCGGTGAAGAGCGGCTGGTTGACGGATTTGCGGACCATGATGCCCGGCGCGATCTTCTCGACCGGGTAGGCTTCCTTGGATTCGATCGGGCCCTTGCCGTCGACCGGGCGGCCGAGGGCGTCGACGACGCGGCCGAGCAGGCCCTTGCCGACGGGAACGGAGAGCAGCTTGCCGGTGGTCTGGACCTCGTCGCCTTCCTTCAGCTGGGAGATGTCGCCGAGCACGACGCAACCGACCTCGTCCTCTTCAAGATTGAGCGCGATGCCGATGGCGCCACCGGGGAACGCGACCATCTCGTTGTACATGACGTCCGAGAGGCCATCCAGCTTGGCCACGCCGTCGGCGACGGAGCGGATGGTGCCGGTGTTCTTCTTGACGGCCTTGCTCGAGAGCTTGGCGATCTGTTGTTCGATTTGGGCGATGACGTTGCTCATGTCGGAAAGAATTTAAGGGGGCGTGGGGTTAAACAGCGTTGGAAAGGTTGGCCAGCTGGCCGGCGACGGTGGACTCGTAGACGTCGGAGCCGACGCGGATGCGCAGGCCGGCGAGCAGCTTCGGGTTCGGCTTGGCGGTCGCGGCGACCGGGCGGGAATACTTCCGGGTCATCGCGGCGGCGATGGACTGGAGCGTCGCGTCACTGACCGGGCCGGCGTGTTCCACGACGGCGTTGGACTTGGCGAGCTCCGCGCTGATGGCGCGGTGATAGAGTTGCAGGAGGGCGAGTTGGCCGCGCGGGACGTTCTTCTCGATGTAGCCGAGGACGCCCTCGACCTGTTCCGGCGAGACGGCGCCGTTGACGAGGCTCAGCTTGAAGAGCTGCTTCGCGAGGGCCTTGGTCTTTTTGTCGGCGCGCATGGATTAAATTAAACCGCCAGTTCGCGGGTCGCGGCCTCGTTGTAGGCGGCGCGGTCGGCGTCGGTGAGCTTCTTGGCCAGGACCTGCTCCGTGGTCTTGACGACGAGGCGGGCGATTTCGCCGCGGGCCTCGTTGAGCATTTTCTTGTGCTCGAGTTCGATCGCCTGCTGGGCCTTCGCGAGCGTGTCCGCGGCGCGGGCGACGGCGTCGGCCTGCTGCTTGTCGGCGAATTCCTTTGCGGACTTGCGGGCCTCGTCGATGAGTTTCTGGGCCTCGAGCTGCGCGGCCTTCACGAGCGCGGCGCTCTCCTGGTGGGCGGCGGCGAGCTTCGCCTGCATTTCCTCGGCGTGCTTCAGGCCGGCGCCGATCTTCGCATTGCGCTCCTCCATCGTGGCGATGGTCGGCTTGATGCCGAACTTGTAGAGGACGCCGAAGAGGATCAGGAAGCTGACGATCTGCATCACCAGGTACTTCGGCTCGACGCCGAAATGCACGAAGGTGTCCTTCAGGCCCTCGAGGGGACCGGCGGCGCCGTGGGCAGCGGGTTCAGTAACTGCGAGCAGGAGGTTCAGCATGGCGGGAAAGGGGTTGGCGGCGCGGCGATTTCGCGGCGCGCCGCCGGTTCAAACAGGGGAATTACTTCGCGAGGAACAGCGCCAGGATGCCGAGACCTTCGGCGAGCGCCATACCGATGATGGCCTGGACGAGGACCTTGCCGGAAGCGCCGGGGTTGCGACCGACGGCCTCGGCGGCCTTCTGGCCGATGAGACCGACGCCGATGGCGGCGCCGAGGAGACCGAACGCGCTGGCAATGTTGCCAGTGATTTCAGCGAGGATGGGATACATGTGGTGGATTTGGTTGTGGTTGCGGTTGCCGCCGTGCGCACGCGAGGCACGCTCCCGGCGGTAAAGTCTTAGTGGTGCGCCTCGGCGGCGTGGCCCTCCTTGTGGTCGTGATCGTGGTCATCGCCGTGGTTGCAGATGAGGCCGATGTAGACCGAGGAGAGGAGCGTGAAGACGACGGCCTGGATGAGGCCGACGAGGAGCTCCATGAAATAGAACACGAAGAAGAAGCCGGTGCCGTGCAGCAGGTTTTCGCCGCCGAACACGTTGCCGAAGAGACGGACCGAAAGCGTGAACGGGCGGATCATGATCGAGAACACCTCGATGAAGCCGACGATCAGGAACACGAGCGACAGGAACGGATAGAGCCAGCCCGGGGTTTCGTTCTTGTCCGCCTTGTTGCCGAAGAGGTCCCAGAGGATGAGCTTCGGGCCGGCGTACTTGAAGATGATGATCAGGTAGGCGCCGAACGAAACGAGCGCGAGCGCGATGGTGCCGTTGAAGTCGGCATTGAACGGGCGGATCCACGGCTGCGTGAGGTGGAAGTGGCCGTCGACATCGTGCCCGTAGCCAATGGTGCCGACGCCGGGCAGCAGGCCCATCCAGTTATGGATGAGGATGAAGATGAAGAGCGTGACGAGCAGCGGGAACGCCGCCGGGAAGGCCTTCTTGCCGATGATCGGCTCAAAGAGTTCGCGCAGGCCCTCCAACATGGATTCGAAGACCGCCTGGCTCTTGGTCGGGAAAATCTGGGGCTTGCGGACCGCGTAAAGGATGGCGACGACGATCAGGGCCGAGATCACCCAGCCGGTCATCATGCTGTTGGTGATGGCCCAGCCATTGCCAAAGTCGACCAGCTTGGCGGCCGCCGGGGCAACTCCCTCGCCTTCCGAAGCGAACGAGAGCGTCGCGAAGCTCAGGGAAGCGGCCAAACCGAGGAGTTTCTTAGCGGTAAGCATTATTAGTCCGGTGGGAGCTTTGGGTGGAAGCCCAAGAGGTAGGTTTTTGCTCTCCAAAGCGTCAACCCCCGAAATTAAAAAAGCCCGGGAGATTGGTGGAATTAGGCCCGGCCGGTTGCCGGCCCGTTTGAGCTTATGCTGAACCCGCGCTTGCCTCGCCGCCCCACCCCGCATCATTTGTAAAGGATGGCGTCCGCCCCTTCCCCCCTCCTCGACCGCACGGAGCCGCCGCGGCGTGAAAACGGCGAACGGAAGCTCGCCCACAACTATTTCATGCAATTCACCTGGGGCCTACTGGCGGTGGCGGCCTTGGGGCAGTTGTTTCTCTTGGTTTGGCTGGATGTGATGTCCTGATCGCCACGAGCGACTGGTAGGCCGGGGCGCGGGCCTGAAAGACGGTTTCCTGCTCAAGCGGCCAGGGCGCCGCCGGGTCCAGACGCCAGGTCTTGAGGTCGGGAAACAGCGCCTGCACCGCGCTGAAATACTCGGCGTGGTCCGTCCGGAAGTAGAGCGGTGCGCCCTCCCCCGCCCGACTGGCGAGCGCCTCGAGGAATTCCGTCTGCAGGATGCGGTTCTTGTGGTGCCGTTTCTTGGGCCAGGGATCCGGGAACAACACCCAGATCTCCTGGAGCGTGACGTCCGCCGGCAACGCATCGAAAAACTCCCGCGCCTCCGCCTGCACGAAGTGGCAGTTGGTCAGCTTCGCGCGATCACGCTTCTTGCCGCTGCGATTCAGGCGGTCGCGAATGATGTCCACCCCCACGCAGAACTTCCCCGGGAACGCCTGCGCGTACTGCACGAGAAAGTGCCCGTGGCCCGAGCCGATTTCCCACACGATCGCGCGCGGCGACGGCAGCAGGGTCGCGAGTTCCTGGCGCAGCGCCGCGCGGCGTTCGCTGATGCGGGCGAGGAACTCGGGTTTGTAGGACACGAAGTTATTGCTTCGCAAAAATCCCAAACGCCAAGCGCCAAATGGCGCTGACCCGCGGCGCGGCCTTTCTCCTTAGGGCGCTTTTCGCGCCTGGCTGCGTGGCAGCCGCACGCGGATCGCGAGGCCGCCGGCGTCGCGATTTTCCGCCCAGACCTCGCCGCCGTGGAGCTGCACGATGTGCTTCACGATGCTGAGGCCGAGGCCGGTGCCGCCGGTTTCGCGCGAGCGGCCTTTTTCCACGCGGAAAAACCGCTCGAAGATGTGCGGCAGGTCCTCGGCGGGAATCCCGGCGCCGCTGTCGCGGACGTAACATTCCACGTGGCCGATGCCGAACCCGTGCACCCCGATTTCCACGCGCGTGCCCTTCGGCGTGTACTTGAGGGCGTTCTCAATGAGGTTGCCGAAGACCTGCGTGAGTTTCTCGGCGTCGGCGTCGATTGGCGTGAGCTCGGGATCGACCTGCACGGTGAGCTCGTGGCCAGCGGCGGCGGGGCGATGACGGTAGTCATCCGCCAGCCCACTGAGAAACGGCCCCAGCGCCAGCGGCGCAAAGGTCAGGCCGGGCGTCGATGATTCCAACCGCGACAACGCCAGCAGGTCGTCGATGATGAACTTCAGGCGTTCGCTGTGGCGCTGGATCGTCTTCAGGAACTTCGCGCGATCCTCGAGCGGCATCGTTTCGTGGCCGTCGACCAGGGTTTCCACGTAGCCCTTGATGATGCTGAGGGGCGTGCGCAACTCGTGCGAGGCGTTGGCCACGAAATCGCGCCGCACGCGCTCCAGTTTGCGCTGGTTGGTGAGGTCGTGGATGACAAACAACGCCCAACTCGCCTTGCCATCGGGGGAAGGGATGCGCGCGCCGGAGACCTCGATCCAGTGGAGATTCTGGCCGTCGATGATCTCGAATTCCGCGCGGGGCAGTTCCTGGCCCTGGCGCGTGGCGCGCACGTACTCGAGGAAGGGGCTGCTGCGCACGATCAGTTCGAGGCGCAGGTTCACGAGGTCCCGCGCGGCGGGAAAGATGTCGCGCAGCGCGCGGTTCGCGAAGTGCACGTAGTTCGACTCATCGACGATGAGCACGGCCTCGCGCAAATTGCCAAGCGTGGCGTCGAGCTGCGCGAGCTGATCGGTGCGCTGCTGGTTGAGGGTCGTGTGCGCCGTGATGAGGCTGTTCACCTCCGCCACCAAGCCCGACCAGGCGGGCAGATCGCCGGTGGAGTCCGTTTCGCGGAGCCACGGTCGCTGGTGGCGAACGGCGTCGCGCAATTCCGCGAGCGCGCGATTCTGGCGCTGGAGCATCCAGAGCAAAAAGACCAGCGCGGCGCTGAGAAGGACAATGACCGCAATCGTCATGCCGGGAGTTTTTTCTCGGCGATGCGATAACCCACCCCGCGAATGGTTTCAACCCAGCCGGCTTCCGGCCCGAGTTTTTCGCGCAAGCGGCGCACGTGCGTGTCGACGGTGCGCGTTTCGATTTCCGTAGCGTAGTTCCAGACATTGAGCAGCAGGTGCTCGCGGGTTTGGACGCGCCCCTGCCGCTCCATCATCAGGCGCAAGAGCTTGAACTCGGTGGCGGTGAGTTCGAGGAGTTGGCCGCGCACGGTCACGCGGTGCGTTTCGCTATCGAGGACGATGTCACCGACCTGGTAACGCGTGGCGGCGGGCTCCTTGGGGGCGTCCAGACGGCGGAAAATGGATTCCACGCGGAGCACGAGTTCCTTCGGACTGAAGGGCTTTGCCACGTAATCGTCGGCCCCGGATTCGAAGCCCTCGATGCGGTCATGGGCTTCGGCTTTTGCGGTGAGGAAAATGATCGGGACCTTGGAGAGTTTGGCTTCCTTGCGGAGGATCCGGCAGATCTGGATGCCGCTCAATTCCGGCATCATTATGTCTAATATAACCAGATCCGGCTGGTAGGAGCGCGCCTTGGAGAGGCTGGCCGTGGCGTCGTTCACGGATTCGACCTGAAAGCCTTTCGCTTTCAGGTGGTAGGCCACCAGATCGGTGACATCCGGCTCATCGTCGACGACGAGGATCTTTTTCTTCTCCATGCGTGCGGCGATTATCCGGTCCACGGTGGACCTTTCCAGTGAATTCACGGCTGTCACCGGATTGTTACACCGCTTGGCGCGCGGCGCTAATCGCGCCGGGCCGGGGGCGGATTCTCGCGCGTGGCGGCGGCGATCAGGACCATCAGGATGCTGATGTCGGCCGGGTTCACGCCGCTGATGCGGCTCGCTTGGCCAAGGTTGACCGGGCGGAATTGCGCGAGCTTGAGGGCGCTTTCGCGGCGCAGTCCCGGGATCGCCAGGTAATCGAGCGAGGAGGGGATTTTGATCTTCTCAACGTCCTTCAGCTTCTCGATCTGCCGGCGCTCCCGTTCCAAGTATCCGCGATAGCGCACGCGATACAGGACCTCCTCCTGGACGGCCTTAGTTTCCGCCTGAAACTCCGCCGGCAGGGCCGGTTTCGCCTCCCGGCGCAGGAGCTCGGCCCACGTGCCGCCGGTTGCCTTTGAGTTTTCTAAGCTGTTTTCCCAGAACTCAATACGGCTCTTCTTGGCCGCGATTCGTCCCAAACGATCGGTCGACAACAGACCATGTCGTTGCGCGTGCTCCACCAAGCGAAGTTCCGCGCTGCCGTGGTTGAAAAGCAGACGATGCTCGGCGCGGCTGGTGAACATTCGATAGGGTTCGGTGGTGCCCTTCGTGACCAGGTCGTCGATCAAAACACCGATGTACGCTTCATGGCGCTTGATGATCATCGGCGCCTCTCCCCTTGCCTTCAGCGCGGCGTTGACCCCCGCCACCAAGCCCTGCGCGGCCGCTTCCTCGTAACCGGACGTGCCATTGATTTGGCCGGCAAGAAAGAGGTTCTCGACCTTGCGCGATTCCAAGGACGGAAACATCTGCGTCGGTGGTGCGAAGTCGTATTCGACCGCGTAGGCCGGTCGCAGCAGTTGGGCGCGCTCCAGTCCTGGGATGCTGTGGACCAGCTCCAGCTGGACGTCGAATGGCAGGCTCGTCGACAGGCCGTTGATATAATACTCGTTCGTGTTCCGGCCCTCCGGCTCCAAGAAAAGCAGGTGGCGCGGTTTGTCCGCGAAGCGCACGAACTTGTCCTCGATACTCGGACAGTACCGCGGGCCGATGCCCTCGATCTCCCCGGAATACATCGCGGACTTGTGGAGGTTTTCCCGGACGATTTCCGCTGAACGCGGCGTGGTATGGGTCATCCAACAGGAAACCTGTTCGGATCCCGGCGTCCACCCCGCCCGCTTTTCGCCGGTCTGTTCCACGTGGAACAGGTCGGCCTGTCCCCGGGTGTCATGGAATGCGAACAGCGTCGGCTCGGCGTCGCCCTTCTGCTCCTGCAGCCCGCTGAAATCGATGCTGCGTCCGAGAATTCGTGGCGGGGTCCCGGTCTTCAAGCGCTGCAGCTCGATGCCGGCTTCGAGCAAGCTTCCGGACAGGGTTTTCGCGCTGAAGTCACCCAGCCGGCCACCTTCGTTCTTATTCTGGCCGACGTGCATCAGGCCGCGGAGAAACGTCCCGGTCGTGATAACGACCGTCGTGCCGAGAAACTCAATGTCCAGGTTGGTCCGGCACCCCACCACTTTTCCGTACTTGAAGATCAAGCCGGTCACCGTCGCTTGAAACACCTGGAGATTCGGTTGCAGCTCCAGCGTGTGCTTCAGCCGGAACTGGTAGGCTTTCTTGTCGCATTGGGCTCGCGGCGACTGGACGGCCGGTCCCTTCGACTCGTTCAGCAGCCGGAACTGGATCCCGGTCACGTCCGTGTTGATCGCCATCTCGCCACCCAACGCGTCAATCTCGCGAACCATCTGCCCCTTCGCCTGGCCGCCGATCGCCGGGTTGCAGCTCATCTGGGCGATCGTGTCGATATTGCCGGTGAGGAGTAGGGTGGAGCGCCCCATCCGCGCGGACGCCAAACAGGCCTCCACCCCGGCGTGGCCGGCGCCGCAGACAATCACCTCAAACGGTTGGGGATTATAGAGCACGAAATAGCTTCCTTATCGAAATAAATATTTTGATGTCACACTACTTTCCGATGCAGAAGGAGGCGAAGAGCTGGTCGAGGATCCGCTCGTTGTCGACCTTGCCGGAGACCTCGCCGAAGGCGGCCAGCGCGGCCCGGAGATCACTCGCGAGCAATTCGCCCGGTTCCCCGGACGAAATCTTGGCGCGGGCGGCTTCCAAACTCTCCTTGGCGCTCTGCAGCGCGTGCGAATGCCGCGCATTGATCGCGATAAGCTCGTCGCCGATTTCCACGTGGAACGCTTCCGCGAGTTTCGTCACCGCCGCCTGCAGCGCTTCCACGCCGGCACCGTTGAGCGCGGACAAATGCACCTTCGGGAACGGCTGAGGCAACGCCGCCTCCGCCGACGGAGGCAAATCCAGCTTGTTGAACACCGCGATCGTGTTGGCGGGCGTCATCCGGCTCGCGAGCGCCAGCGGCAGGCTGGGGGTGGGCCGGGTTGAGTCGATTACCCAGAGAAAAAGATCCGCACTCGCAGCCTGCTCGAAGGTTTTGTCGATCCCGCGTTTCTCGAGGGAAGATGCCGCGGGATTCAGCCCCGCCGTGTCGATCAACCGCAGCCAATGCGGTCCCATCGTGATGCGCTCCTCGAGGTAATCGCGCGTCGTGCCTGGCTCGGGACTTACAAGCGCACGGTCACGTCCAACCAAGCGATTCAACAAGCTGCTTTTCCCGGCATTCGGTTCGCCGACAATCACCGTCTTGATGCCTTCCCGAAGCAACTCGCCATAGCGATTGGTCGCCATCAGCCGGTTCGCGTCGCGAAGTAACTGATCCAGTTGACGCTCCAAGGCGCGCACATCCTCGGGCGGCAAATCCTCCTCGGGGAAATCCACATACGCCTCAACCATGGATAAGATGTTGACCAGCTGCTGGATAAGCGATTCCATCTGCCGTCCCAAGGCCCCGCGGAGCTGCTGATTGGCCGCGGCCAGCGCCTTTTCGCTGCGGGCATGGATCAGGTCCATCACGGCCTCAGCTTGGCTCAGGTCCATCCGACCGTTCAGGAACGCGCGCTTGCTGAACTCACCGGCTTCGGCCGGACGACATCCGCGGGCCAGCAGGTCTTCGAGGATCTTCTGCGCGATGAAGGGATTGCCGTGACAGGAAATCTCGAGCGTGTCTTCGCCGGTGAAGGAATGCGGTGCGGCGAAATAGGTGAACAGGACGTCGTCCACGAGCGCGCCTGCGCGATCGCGATAGTCGGCGTGCGTGGCGATGCGGGGCGGGGGAGTCGCCCCAAAAATCTCGCGCGTCAGCGCGGCAATGCGCGGCCCGCTCGCGCGCACGAGCGCAATCGCCGCCACGCCCGTGGGCGTGGCGGGCGCGGCGATCGTGTCGGTCGGGTCCTGCATCGCCTCACGCAAAGCCACCGGCCCGCCCGATGCAAAAGCAAATCCCCGGTACGCCCGGCCGGCGAACCCTTCATTTTGACGAAGAAATTCCGTCCGGGTAGGATGGGCGCATGATCCGAGCCCTGACCCGCGACGTGCTTCGCCACTACCCGCAGATTTATTTCGCCTGCCACGTCGAACACACACGCGCCCGTCACAACCCGCACCGGCTCACCGACCGCGACATCGTGCTGCTCGGGCATCTCGACGAGAAACAACCGATGCGCGCCGGCCGCCTCGCGCGGCACCTCGGGGTCGGCGCGTCGACGCTCACCGCGCAATTGCAAAGCCTGCAACGCCGCGGACTGATCACGCGCCGCGTCAGCGAGGAGGATCGGCGCCAGGTTAATCTCCATCTGACCCGCACCGGCAGCGACGCGATGGCCGCGACCTCCATTCTCGATCCGGGTCGCGTGAATCTTCTCCTGATCACCCTGACGCCCGCCGAACGCACTCTCGCTGTCGGCGGACTGGCCCTGCTGGCACGGGCCGCGCGCCAGTTGCAGCTCCGCAATCCCAAACAAAAAGCACCCGCATGAAGATTGTCCTCATCGTCATCGGCGCGCTCATCGCCGTGGTCGCCGTCTGCGTCCTCATTGGAGCGATGCTGCCCCGCGACCACGCCGCCACACGTCGCGCCGTGTATCGCGCCCCACGCGTAGCGGTTTACCGGGTGGTGCGCGACTTCGCCGCGGCCCCGCAATGGCGCACCGGCGTGAAGGGCATCGAATTGCTGCCCGCGGAGTCCGGACATGAACGCTACCGCGAAACCTCCTCGCAGGGTGTGGTGACGTATCGCGTGATGGAGGATCGTCCCGCCGAGCGTCTCGTCGTGGAAATCGCCGATGTCGATCTGCCGTGGGGCGGACGCTGGACCTATGTTTTCACGCCGGAAGGCACGGGCACCGCGCTGCGCATCACCGAGGATGGTTTCGTGAAGAACCCGCTCTTCCGTTTCCTGGCTCGCTACGTGTTCGGGCACACGACAACGATGGAGCAATACCTGCGCGATCTTGGCCGCAAGTTCGGCGAGGACGTTCAACCCCAACCCTGACATGGGCCTCGAAGCCACCTGCACCCTCCGCCAAGGCCGCGATTCGCTTGCAGTGCGGGTGCACCTTGACGGCGATCGCCTGGAAATCCGCGGCGGCGCACGGCTCGACGTGCCCTTCAAGTCGGTGACAGCCGCGGTCTCGCGGTCCGACGGCACGCTGCAGCTGACGCACGCCGGTGGTTCCACCGTGCTCGCGTTTGCCGACGAGAAGACGGCCGCGAAGTGGGGCGAGAAGATTCGCTCGCCGAAAAGCTTGGTCGACAAGCTCGGCTTGAAGCCGGGCTCGCGGGTCGCGGTTGTCGGCGTCACGGATGTGGGTTTTCTCGCCCAGGCCACGGCGCGCATCGGCGCCAAGCCCGCCGCGAAACCCGGGCCCGGCTTGGATTTTCTGTTCTATGCCGCGGACAGTGCCGAGGACCTCGCCAAGCTGAAAGCACTCAAGGCCCACTTGCAGCCGGCCGGTGCGATTTGGGTCGTGTCGCTCAAGGGCAAGGCGGCGACGATCAAGGATGTCGATGTGATGAAAGCCGCGCGCGCGGCCGGCCTGGTCGACAACAAGGTGTGCGGCTTCTCGGCCACGCACACGGCGTTGAAACTCGTGATTCCCGTCGCCGCGCGCTGACCGCGTTCAGCTGCGGGCGAACAACTCCGCGACGCGGCGCTCGCGATAGTCGAAAATCTTCTTCAGCTGGCGCGCGACCCAGAGTTTCTCCGCGAGCCAGCCGAACGGACCCCAGCCGACCTCGTAGGTCACGTGGTCAAACATGCGCACACCGCCGGACTCCGCGACAAACCGGTGTTCGTGGTGCCAGAGCTTGTAGGGACCAGCGCGCTGCTCATCCACGAAACGGACGCCTTCCTCCACGGCGGTGATCTCCGTGACCCACTTTAACCAGATGCCGGGCAGGGGGGAGATGCGGTAGCGAATGATTTGGCCGGCGAACATGCGCGACGAAATCTCACCCAGGATGCGGAAGCGCAGGTCGGACGGAGTCAGCTCGTTCAGGTTCAGCGGCGTCGCAAAGAATTCCCAAACGCGCGCGGGCTCGGCGGGAATGAATTGTTCGCGGTGCAGGTGGCGGACCATAGGATCTGCGCACTAAAATCGCCGCGCGGAATTTTCACGAGCGAGAAACGCGGGAGCCCGCGTCGCCGCACCCCGTGCCCGGCTCAGGGCTTGCCTGGCGCGGCGGGCTCGATCGGCACTACAATCGTGGGCGGCGCCACCGGATCGAATTTCGGCGCCGCGACGCTCGGCTTCGGGGCGGGCGAAGTGGGCAGGATCGGTTTGGCCGGTTCCGCCCGGGGTGGGGGAATGTCCGTGCGCACCGACGCGTTCGCGAGGTTGGCGGCAATTTCCGCCGCGCGGGTTTCCGCTGCGGCGATCTCCGCTGGACGGCGGGCGAGGCGGTTGCGGACCTGGTCCTCGGCGTCGGACGTGGCGCCCGATTTCTTGGCGACGATGAGCCACGCCAGACCCTCGACGTAGTTCCGTTTCACCCCGCGGGCGCTCACGAGCATGGCGCCGATATTGTGCTGCGCTTCCGCAATGCCCCCGCGGGCGGCGAGGGTGAAGTACTCGAGCGCCTTGGCGTAGTCCGGGGCACCATCGAGACCGTCATGGAAAATCTTGCCCAACCGGAACCAGCCATCCGCGAGGCCACCTTTGGCGGCGCGTTCGAACATCACTTCCGCCTGCTTGATGTCCCGCGGCACCCCATCGCCCTCGAGGCTGCGCTGGCCCAGCTCGAGGCAGGCCTTGGCATCACCGCGCAGCGCAAACTGCTTCAGTTCCTCGACGTTTTTCCAACGCGGCGCGTTGCCCTTGGTGGAGACCAGCACGGGCGGTGCGTCAAGCGGCTCGGTCTTGGTTTCGGGTTTTTTCGAGGCCGCCACACCGGCGACCGTGACCAGGGAAACCAAAAGGAGAAGGCGAGGGGTGGTGCGCATGACAACCTTGGGACGGCCGAAGTAAGATTGGGTTCCGAGAGGAATAGGCAAGCGGAGGCGTTGTCCGCGGTGCGGCGGGCGTACGACGGCTCAGCTGGAGCTGAGCCCTCCAGGCTTTTGTCAGGGCGCAAAAAAGCCGCGGCGTGGGCCGCGGCTTGAGGTGCGAAAAAGAGAGCGATCTCAGTCTTCCTTCTCGCTCGTGAGGGAGTCGCCGCCCTTGACGCTGACCTTCTCGAGGATGCCGGCCTTGACCTTGGCGGCGAGATCGGCGTTCGACTTGAGCGCTTCCTTGGCGGCTTCACGGCCCTGGCCGACGAGTTCGCCGTTGAACGCGATCCAGGCGCCCTTCTTCTCGAGCACCTTGTGATCGAGGCCGAGGTCGAGCAGCGAGCCGGTGGCGGAGATGCCCTCGTCGTACATGATGTCGAACTCGCACTCGGTGAACGGCGGGGCGACCTTGTTCTTCACGGCCTTGATCTTGGTGCGGTTGCCGATGACCTTGCCGTCCGGCGTCTTGAGCTGGTCCTTGCGGCGGATGTCGAGGCGGATCGACGCGAAGAACTTGAGAGCGCGGCCGCCCGAGGTCGTCTCGGGGTTGCCGAACATCACACCGATCTTTTCACGGATCTGGTTCGTGAAGATGCACACGCAGTTCGTCTTGCTCACGACGGCGGTGAGGCGGCGCATGGCCTGGGACATCAGGCGGGCCTGGGCGCCAACAGTGGCGTCGCCCATCTGGCCGTCGAGTTCGGCCTTGGTGGTGAGCGCGGCGACGGAGTCGAGGATGATGACGTCGATCGAGTTGGAGCGGATGAGCGTCTCCATGATGTTCAGCGCGTCCTCACCGGAGTCCGGCTGGGAAACGAGCAGGTCGTCGAGATTGACGCCCACGACCTTGGCGTACTTCGGGTCGAGCGCGTGCTCGACGTCGATGAAGGCCGCGAGGCCGCCCTGGCGCTGGGCCTCGGCGATGACGCTCAAGCAGAAGGTGGTCTTACCCGAGGATTCCGGCCCGTAGATCTCGATGATGCGGCCCTTCGGCAGGCCGCCGACGCCGAGCATGAGGTCGATGGCCAGGGAGCCGGTCGACAGCGTCTCGACCTTCATCTTGGCGTTGTCGCCGAGGCGCATGATCGAGCCCTCGCCGAATTGCTTCGTGATTGAGGAGACGGCGAGCTCGATGTTTTTCTCGCGGGCGGGATTGGCGTTCTTCTCGGCGACGGCAACGCGGGCGTCGGACTTAGACTTATCGGCTTTGGACATGGGTATCGTGTGATGAGGGTTAAAGGGGCATCGTAGCGCAGGGCGCTGACAACGGTATGTCAGGAGACTTTCGCGGTGCCGGCGGCACCCGCAAGCGCGGAGTGTCCGAAAAAGCGCCTAAAATGAGGGCAGAGAATTCATGCGCCCGCCGCGGGGGTGCGATTGACCCCAAACGCAAAATAGACCGCCAGACCGATGAAGAGCAGGCTCACCGCGTAGTTCCACTTGAGCTTTTCCCCCAGCACCAGGGAAGCGAAGCCGACGAAGACGACCAGCGTAATGACCTCCTGGATGATCTTCAGCTCGTAGCCGGTGAATTTGCCATAGCCGAGACGGTTGGCGGGGACCATCAGCAGGTATTCAAAGAAGGCGATGCCCCACGAGATCAGGATCGTCACCCACAGCGGCTTGTCGTGGAGAAACTTCAGGTGACCGTACCAAGCGAAGGTCATGAAGATGTTCGAGAGGCACAGGAGCAGGATGGTGGTCATGGTGAGAAGAATCGTTGGTAGGGCGGTCACTCCGTGACCGCCTCGGCGCGGACGAAGTCCGCGCCCTGCTTCACTCCGTCAGCGTATAAACCGCGAAAGACGGCAGCCAGTGCGAGCGGTTGAAGTCGCGCGCGTCGAGCAGCGGCAGCGCGGCCGCGTAGTGCGCGGCGCCGGCCTCGATGGCCAGGGCGCGGCGCGGGTCATCGGCTTCGAGCAAGCCGGCGAGACGCCGCCAAACCCACCCTTTGTTGAGGTTGAGTCCGATGAGGTGGGCGATCTTCGGGTCGGTCGGGTCGCTGATCTTCGCGGGTTTGAGGAGATTGGCGGGCTGGCCGTTGGCGAGGTCGGGCAGATACCGGTCGAACCAGCGGATGAACTGCTCGCGCGGGAGGATGCGCGCCATCAACCCGGCCTCCACGAGGCACGGGGAATAGAAGTCCTCGCCGGACGGCTCATAGTGGCCGGGATAATTCACGTCGTGGCCGAACCAGTAGGCGGCCCGGGCGGTGCAAAAGAGTTTCATCTCCTGGTCGTCGTGGGCGCGGGCATGGCCGAGGACGAGCGCAACGGCGACGGCCGTGTTGCCGTGGACGCCATTGCGGACGGGGGTCGTCAGCGCGCGCAGGTAGCGCATGAAACCCGTGCGAATGTACGAGACCAGCGGGGCCATGTTCGCCTCGAGCGTCGCGTCGTAGGCGCGCACCTCCTGCGCCAGCTTCAGCAGCCAGGCCCAGCCGTAGGGCCGTTCGAAAAACTCACGGCCCGGGGCCTGGAAATAGGCGGCCTCCGCCGCCATGTTCTCGGCGCTGAGGTGCTCGTTCAGCACCTGGCGAATCTCGTCCCGCTCCGGCAGGTGCGGGAACATCAGCGCCAGCCGCACAAGCATCCAGTGCTGGTGCACGCATGAGTGCCAGTCGTAGCTGCCGTAGAACGCCGGGTGGAGCTCCCGCGGGGTGCGGGCGTCCTCCGGGCCGTTGAGCATGTGCTGCAGGTAATGGGGATATTCGCGGCGGATGTTGGCCAGGCCGAGACGGGCATACTCCGAGGCCTGGGACGCCAGCAGGATGGGGAAGGAGGCGGACACGGACGGAAAGGGGGCTACGCGGGCTGAAAGTTTAAGTTGAAGAGCGAAGGGTGCCGCATAAGTTGTGCCGTCCCATCATTTCCGCACTCAATCATGAAAATCAAAGCCTATCTCAAACCGCATTGCGGCTGGTCCAATGGCGTCCGCGCCATCATGCGCAAGCATAACCTGGAGTTTGAGGACATCGACATCATCAACAACCGCGCGAACTACGAGGAAATGGTCCGCAAGTCCGGCCAGCCCCTGTCGCCGTGCGTCGAGATCGATGGCGTGATGCTCGCCGACATCTCCGGTGAAGAGGTCGAGAATTACATGCTCGCGAACAACCTCGTGAAGCCCAACGCGGCCCCGGTCAACGTCGCCACGAACGCCGGCTGCTCCGCCGAAGAGCACGAACGCATGGCCAACAAGCCGGTGCGGTTCTTCTGAGGAACGATTAGTTCCGGGAATTCCAAGCCGGACTCGTCGAGTCCGGCTTTTTGTTTGGCGGGTCGGCCTTCCGGGCCTCCACGCGATTCCAACTGGCGCGGTGCGCGGATTGAACCGTCAGACCCGCGGGGTGAGGGCACCCCGCCTCCATTCCGGTAGGAACTAGGGAGTGTTTTCAAACCTCATGAGTGAGCCAATCCAAGACTGCGGCGAATTGCACGAAGCCGAGGAAGGTGAGGGCGAGCTTGTCGTAGCGAGTGGCCACGCGACGGAAGCGTTTGAGACGAGCGAAGAAGTTTTC
>JBGAKQ010000014.1:0-111920 GCA_044224295.1 Lacunisphaera sp.
GCTGCTGCCCACCCACTGGCAACCGGCGTCCGCGTCGTAGCTCTCGTAACTACGAGACCTACGTCAGATTGGTTACCATTACGTCGTAGCTTTCGTAGCTACGATCCTCCGTCAAGAAGGCACCGGGAACGACGCTTACAAACTAGGTGACCTCTATGGAAGTTGCCTGCCCACTTACCTTTGCCCCTCTCCAAACTTGGCGCTGTAAGCCAAACCTCATTGGTGCTGCCGCGAGCGCGGCGCTACTGGATGAACTAAACCTGACTCCGAAACCTGCGTTGGTTGATCAACGGGGACACCCGGTGATCAACGACAATGTTCTGTTGCTGGAGGAAGGCCCGTAGCCCGGAATAAATCGCATCTTCCTTCGCCTGCAGCGAACGAGGCTTTATTTTCCGGCGGCCTTCTGGCTGTCCTGCCAGGCGGCGCAGAATTCCTTGGCGCGTGCGCGGAGCCAAGACCAGTCCTCGGCTCGAAGCCGCGCGGCATCCAGCAGGGGGCTGCCGAGGCCGAAGCCGGCGACGCCCGCGTTTACGTAGGCGGGTAGAGACTCGGGCGTAATGCCGCCGGTAGCGAGCAGAGGAATCGTGGGAAGCGGCGCGCGTAGGTCGTGTACATAGTCCGGGCCAAGCCGGTTGGCGGGAAAAAGCTTCACCATCGTGGCGCCCAATCGATGCGCCTGGTGAATTTCCGAAGGCGTGAAGGCACCGGGGAAGACCGGCAGGCTGCGTTGCACGCAGGCGACGATGACCTCGGGGTCGATCACCGGCGTGACAATAAAGCTCGCGCCGGCGGAACAGGCCTCGTCGAGTTCCCGCAGGCAGGTCACCGTGCCGGCGCCGACCGCCAGCCGTTCGCCGGCGATTTCGCGGGCCCGGCGGATCTGTCGCGTCGCGTCGGGCGTGTTCATGGTGATTTCCAACGCGAGAATGCCGCCGTCAGCGAGTGCGTCCACGACAGGCGCCACCGCGCCTTCCGCCGCGCCGCGCAGAATCGCGATGAGCGGCATTTTCCCAAAGCGGACCGGATCGAAAGCCGCCGTCATGTCAGGGATGTGCGAGGATGCGGGCGTGTCCCCGGATGGTCGCATTCGCGAGTTCGTCCGGGGCGATGCGCGTCACCGCCGCGGTCGGCCGGAGTTCAGCCAACGCCAGCGCGTACGGCTCCGTCAGGGCTTCGTTTGCGGCCAGCACCACGGCGCCGGCGGGACTGTCCGGCAGGGCCTCGATTTCCGCACCGATGAGCACGCCGCTGAGAAACGCCCGGCTGTGGGTCGCCGGCATCAACCCCAGCACCGTCCGGGCGCGGGTTTGGAAGAGGGCGGCGCTGAGACCGCGTTCCCGGCTGACCCGGACGCCGCGGATGAAGGCGCTGGAGTCGAAGGGCGCGTTTTCCGGCAGGTCGAGGGTGCTGTTGCGGGCCAACAGGGCGAAGAGCTCGCCGGTCAGGTACGTTGCAAAATCCACGATTTGCCCTCCGCGCAGCCGCACATGTTTGGAATGGGTGCCCGGCAGGACGACCAGGCTGTCCTCGGCCAGTGCGCGCCGCGCCGGATCGCCGAGCAGGCCGACCAGTTCGGTTTCTTCGCCGCGCATCACATCGCTGGCCGACTGCAGTCCGGAAACGAGCCGCACCTGCCGGCCCGATAGTTTGAAATCGTGGAAGCGCAACGTGCGGCCGTCAATCGGGGCGGGCAGCGACGCATAGGGCAGCGAATGCCAGCCGAGCGTCGACGAGGCCATGCCGGAAATGACCACCGGCACGTCCGATCGGGCGGCCACGCCGAGCGCCGCCAGTCCGCTTTCGAGCACCTGGCCAAGCACCGTGGGCCGCGCGTTCCGATCCGGGTGGGCGGCGGCGATGCTCTGGATGCCCTGGTCGGTGAGATGTTCCGCGACGGCCTCGTTGCGCGAACGCTCGACCAGGCGCAACCGGAGCCGCGAGGAACCCCAGTCGCAGGAAACAAAATGGGCGCTGGCGTCGGGCGTTACCATTCCGCGAAGCCTCCATCCTCGGCGGTGAAGCGTGGATTGTCCCAGACGCCGTCGAATCGCTCGGCGGAGAGCTTGCGTTCATCCAGCGCGATGCCGAGGCCCGGACGGTCGGGCACGCGGATATAGCCGGCTTCAAGGACGAAAGGTTGCTGCAACAGGCTCTCGCCGAGGGTCACGTGCTCCTGAATCAGGAAGTTCGGACACGCGGCGTCCAGCTGCAGGCTCGCCGCCAGCGCGACCGGCCCCATGGGGCAATGCGGGGCGATGAGAATGTCGCGCGATTCCGCCATCGCCGCGATGCGACGGGTTTCGGAAATGCCGCCCGCATGCGCAAGGTCCGGCTGCACGATGCGCACGGCCTGCTTTTCGATCAGCTCCTGGAATTCCCAGCGCGTGCACAGGCGTTCGCCGGCGGCGATGGGGATGGAGGTCGAACTCGCGATCTCGCGCAGGCCGCCGGCGTCGCCGGGGAGGATCGGTTCCTCGATGAACATCGGCTGGAAAGGCTCCAGCAGTTTCACGAGGCGCTTGGCATCGGGGAAGGTCAACCGCCCGTGGAAATCGGCGGCGATGTCCACCGTCGGGCCCGCGGTGGCGCGCAGTTCGCGGAAGCGTTCGACGGCGACTTGGAGTCCGGCCGGATTCGACAGCGGCCGCATCGGGCCGGTCGCGTTGCACTTGAAGGCGGTCAGGCCGCGGTGTTCGCGCAGGTCGCGCACGGAATTCACGTAGTCGTCGGCGGTACCGGCATCGGTCCACGCATACATGCGGATGCGATCGCGGACGCGCCCACCGAGCAACTGATGCACCGGGGCGCCGAGATGTTGGCCGAGGATATCCCACAGCGCCATGTCGATGCCGGACAGCGCGGAGCAATGCACCGGTCCGCCGCGATAGAAGCCGCCCCGATGGAGGTGCTGCCAGATGTGCTCGATGCGGCGCGGGTCCTGGCCGATGAGCCAGCGGCCCATCTCCCCGATCATCGTCTCGACCGTGAGGGAGCGGCCCTCGAGCGTGGCCTCGCCGAGGCCGGACAGGCCGGTGTCGGTATGCACCCGCACGACCAGCCAGCGTGGACGAAAATGGAATGTTTCCAGGCGCGTGATTTTCATGGCGGGGGAGGAATGCGGCCGACGGAAGGCTGTTAGGGCAAAGACTTGGGCGGGTCTATTTAATTGTCACCGATCCGGTCTGATCGCGACGGCACGGGAATCATTTCCCCGGCCTGGCGGGGGTGTTGAGCGCATTGAGCGGTGGTTGTCCGCGGAGCACGCGGGCGACATTGGTGGCGGAGAAATGCCGGGCGGCGTGGCGGCTTTCGCGGGTGCCGCCGCCGATGTGCGGCGTGAGCACGACATTGGGCCGGCTCACCAGCCCGGGGTGCACCTGGGGTTCGTTTTCGAAGACGTCGAGCGCCGCTCCCGCCAGATGGCCCGAACGCAGCGCTTCCACCAACGCCGCTTCATCCACCACGCGGCCGCGGGCGGCATTGACGAGGCAAGCCCCGCGCTTCATTCGCGCGATCCGCGAGGCGTTCAGCAATCCGCGCGAGTCGGCATTGAGCGGCAAATGCAGCGAAACGAAATCGGACTCCGCGAGCAGTTGGTCGAGGTCGGCGTACTCCGGGCTTCCGTCGGGTGTGCGCCGGTGATGCAGGATCCGCAGTCCGAAGGCCCGGGCGCGGCGTGCGACGGCCTGGCCGATTGCGCCATAGCCCACGAGGCCCAAGGTCTTGCCCATGAGCAGCGCGCCGTCCCATACCCCGGGTTGGAAGGAACGCCAGGCTCCGGAGCGCACGTAGCCGTCGGCTTCGTGAATGCGCCGCACCAGCGTCAGCAGCAGTCCCAGCGTGAAATCGGCGGTGGATTCAACGAAGGCGTCCGGCGTGTTGGTGGCGTAAACTCCGTGCCGGGTCATGGCCGGCAAATCGAGATTGTCCACGCCGATCGAAATGTTGGCCACGATGCGCAGCCGCGGGGCGCAGGCCAGCAGCTCCTCGTCGACGCGCAACTCGGCTTGGTTGATGATGCCCGCGAGCTCCGGCGCCAGGCGCAAGACCTCGGCGCGCGGCGTGAGGTTGCCCTCCGCGGGCCCTTGGATGACCCGGGCAATCCCGTCCAGGGGGGCGAGCGCGGCAGCCGGCACCGTGTTGGTGATGAGGACGAGGGGCAGGGCGGGGGAGGACATCGCAGATCGCCCGGAGGCGAAGCCCCATTTGCCGGGCGCCCCCCTTCCAGTGCAATCGCCGCCGAGCTGTTATTGTAACATGAAAGTGACTGGCGGCGGGCGAAGAAGAGGGATTTTAACCACGAATGCTCCGCCTACCGGCTGCGCTTGGAAGACCTCTCCGCCTGATCGGCTACGGTTTTGGGTCGGAGGCGGGTAGTGACTCATTTTGAAGAAATGTAGGTCGGGCTTTACGCCCGACATGTCGGGGATAAACCCCGACCTACAGCAGTATCGGACAAAATGAGTCACTGCCCGGAGGCGTGGCTAATTGCCGTGATGAACTTTCGTCCATCCGGTCTCCACTTCAGTCGGCGATCAGCCGACCCCCCGGAGTTGGCGGGTTTGAAGGCACTTGCTACCGGATTGCCCTGATGCTCGGGCCGTCGACCCAGGCGGGTGGGATCAGGGTCTGGCGGGGGATATCGGGCACGCCGCGCTCGTTCTGCATCAGTTGGGTGGCGAGCATGTCCACGGCGGCGGCGGCGACATGGGCGCGCCGGTGGTGGATGCCGGCGAAATCGCGGTGATGCTCGACCCAGTCGTGGACTACGACGCCGATCTGGTCGGGGATGCGCAAATGCAGCTTTCCCGTCAGCCATTCGGGGACATAGGAATCGAAGGTGATCACGACGTCCGGCCGGTGGCGTTTGAACCAGGCGCGGAAGATCTCGAACTCCTGCGCGAGGTTGTTTTCGGGAAAGAGCAGGAGCGGGACGCGCTCGCGTGGCGGGATGCCCTGCTGGTAGGTGAGCATGGCGCCCGAGTAGGTGTGATCCGAGCGGTTGTCCACCCACTGCGTCACGGCCAGGCCGATACGCCGATAGCCGCGCGCCGTCAGCTCCGCCGCCGCTTGCAGGATGCCGCGCGTCATGTTCGTGCTGGCGCGGTGCAATGCCGGCTGGGTCAGCCCGTAGCCAAGGGTGGTTGCGGCGAAGCGCGAATAGTCGAGCTCCATGCCGATGCTGTGCGAGGACTGCGGCGAGACGATGAGTCCCTCGATGCCGCGGGCCTCGAGGATCTGCCCGAGCCGGGCGGCCGACATGCGGTGGCGGTCGAGGCGGAATTCCTCCGCGCGGTAGCCGTGGCGCTCGGCGCGCGTGCGGATATCGTGCAGCGCCACGTATTGGTAGGCGTGGTCGAGCAGCTCGTCGCCCGGGATGTCGTCGCGCACCAGCGCGATCACCGCCTCGGCTCGGCGACGCCGGTAGCTGCGCACCCGCGCCATCAGCCGGGCCATGTGCGGATCGGGCGAATAGCCGAGCTTCTTCGCCGCCTGCTGCACGGCGCGGCGCGTTTCGGCGGCCACGCTGGGAAAATTACGCAGCACGCGCGAGACCGTCATCGCCGAAACGCCCGCCTGCTGGGCGATCGCGCGGAGATTTTTCGAGGTCGGGGGGATCGCCATGCGAGTTACCATAACATGAAAACCCGTTTGCCTGTCAACCGGCGCGAAACTTAGGTCCCGTCCCAGCCCCGCGCGTTTAGCCCCACCCTTTGTCTCTCCGGCCCGCCCGGGCCCCCCTTTTGTCACCCCTCGGTCCCTCTCGTTGCTGAACCTAACTGCCATGAACCCTGCGATCACCCGCACCCGTACCCGCATTGTCACCGCGATGATGCTTTTGTCCGCCGCCCCACTGGCCTGGTCCCAAACGCCTCCGCCGGGCGACAAGGAAGTCCTTGCCCTGGATCCGTTCTCCGTGACGGCGAAGGAGGACGCCAGCGGTTATGGCGTGACCTCCTCGACGTCGCTGACCCGCCTCAACACCCCGCTGCGGGACGTCCCGCAGACGGTCAACATCGTGACCGCGCGCTTCATGAAGGAACTCGCCGCGCCGACCCTCGGCGAGGCGATCGCCTTTCTACCCAGCGTCACCACGCGCGGCGGCGGCCCGGACCAGTTCCAGATCCGCTCGATCGACGTGTTCAGCCAGTTCCGCAACAGCTTCCGCTATTCCACCGGCACCTCGCTCAACTACCTCAAGGATCTTTCCAATATCGAGCGCGTCGAGGTGATCAAGGGCCTCGGCTCCGCCACCACCGGCCGCGGCGAAGCGGGCGGCGTGCTCAACCTGATCACCAAGAAGCCGCAGTCCCGGCAGTCTACCACGCTGCGCGCAACCGCGGGCAGCTGGGGTTATTACAAGGGCGAGTTCGACACCACTGGCCCGGTGAACCAGAGCGGCTCGGTGCTGTACCGCCTGATCGCGGCCTACACCGGGGGCGGCACGTACCTCGACAACGAGGAGTACGACCAGTTCGCCATCTACCCGTCGATGCAGTTCCGCTTCAACGACCGTACCGATCTCCTCATCGAGGGCAGCGTTCAGGCCGGCCGCACGCCGTCCAGCGAGTTTTTCGAGATCCAGGACGAGCGCCAGTTCTACGCCCGGGCCTCCAACGGCCAGGTCATCCGCACCTTCCCGCCTGACGGCGCGCTCGCGCAGATCAAGATGATGCCGCTCTCCACGCCGCAGAGCGCCTCCTTCCTCGACCCGCATGCTGCCGTGTACGAGGTGACCACCACCTTGAATCACAAGTTCGCCCCGTGGTTCTCCACCCGCCAGGGTCTCCTGCTGTTCAAGGGCCAGGTGGACCGCGAAAGCACCCGCCTCCGCGGTTTCGGCAACTACGTCTTCGCCGCCGACAATCCGCTCGGGCCGCCGATCGACTGGACGATGGCGCTGCGCGACGATCTCACCGAGACGGACAGCGAATTTGCCTCCTACCAGGGCGACTTCCTCTTCGACTACCATCTCGGCAGCCTCGTCAACCAAACCCTGGTTGGCTACGAGTACACGAAGCGCCATATCTTCAATCGCTTCAGTCGCGCCGAGACCGGCGGCATCTTCCGCATCCTCGACAACAGCGCGTTCCTGAACCTCAAGCGCAGCGACCTGCCCCCGAAGAACGTCACCACCTGGACCATCCGCGATGTCACCGAGGCTTCCGCCTACATCCAGCACTCGGTGAAGTTCTGGCAGGACAAGGTGCAGCTCCTCGGTGGCTGGCGCTATGACGACGTTTACGAGGACATCAACGATCTCCGCGCCAACAAGCTCACCAAGTCCCGCCCGGATCCGACCGACGGCACTTATCGCTTCGGCGGCTCCTACCGCGCGCTGCCCTGGCTCACGGTTTTCGCGGTCCACGCGCAGCAGCGCGACCCGGTCAACACCCAGCTCCGCTATCCCGAAGGTAACAAGGGCATCACCTCGCGCGACCCGAGCGAGCTGATCTCCGCCGCGCGCAGCGTCAAGCTCGAGGAGGTCGGCCTCAAGTCCGAGCTCTACGGCGGTCGGATGACCTTCAACGTTTCCTACTACAAGATCGAGGAGGGCAGCGACATCCGCTCGGTGAACTTTCGCACCAACCGCAACGACGAACTCGATCCGCTCTACAACTGGCGCGAGAACGTCATCGACCCGAGCAGTACCGCCGAGGGTGTCGAGATCGAGATCTCCGGCGCGCCGACCGAGCGGCTCTCGTTCTACGGCTCCGCGGCGTTCGCCCACACCGCGCTGAACGCGGTCCAGGCCGACGGTTCGGTCCTGTCGCGCAAGCGCCGCGGCGACTGTCCCGCCCGCCTGAACTTCGCTGGCAACTACCTGTTTCACAAGACCGGCGACTGGTCCTTCTACGGCCAGACGGCCCTCGCTTTCACGGATGACGTCGTGCTGAATCCGGACAACATCGTCCTCCAGTCCTCCAGCCTGCGTTGGGATCTCGGTGTTCGCATCGTGCGCCGCGCCTCCAAGGGTGCTTGGGAGGCGCAGGTGCGCATGCAGAACGTGCTCGATGACCGTATTACCACCGGCACCGCCAACAGCGGCACGATGCCGCGCCGCCTGTCGGCGATGGTCGAACGCCGCTTCTGAGCACGTTATCCAAAGTCGCTTGGTTTGTCCTGGGGTGTTAGGGATGGGCGGGCCGTTAGGTCCGCCCATCCGCTCCGCCAGCTCTCCCGGCCTCATTCGTTCTCCGCCATGAAAAACCACCTGCTTGGGAAGTTTTCCCGCCGATCGCTCGCCGCCTTCGGCTGTGTCCTGGGGTTGGTGGTCCGGCCGTTGTCGGCCGCCGAATCCGCGCGCCTGCCGCTGCTCATGCCGGACGAGTTCGAATCGATGCAGCTGGTTTCCTGGCGAGTGGAGCTGGGTGTGCCGGATCCGGCCAACCCGCTGCTCGAGCCGGCCATGCCCTGGGACTCGGGCGGAATCATGGCGCACGGCACGGTCTTGCACGATCCCACCGACGGGTTGTGGAAAGCCTGGCAGGTTTCCACGCCCGCTGAGGAAAGATTCGTGGGGCTCGCCGCCAAACATGAGAATCAGCGCCGGCTCACTTATTTGGAAAGCAAGGATGGGGTCGTCTGGTATCGTCCCATGCTGCCGTTCGTCCGCTGGCCGGGTTACGACCGGACGAATATCCTGCTGGATCTCGATTCGGGCGGCACTTCGGTCTATGCGTCGGTCTCGGTGGATCCCGCCAACCACGCCTGGCCCTATGAAATGTTCGTCATGCGCGGGCCGCTTTACGGCGGGATGAAGGAAAACAAGGTCGGCCATCTGCCTGGTCCCGCGGAGCGCCTGGGCACCTATCGCTACCGGTCGAAGGATGGCAAGGATTGGAAGCTCGTGGAGGGGCCGATTCACGCCTCGGTGGGCGGGGGCGCGGATGTCTCATATGTCTACCGCGAGGCTGACGGCTCCTATTTTTCCTATTTCAAAACCTATAACAAGCTGAGGGAAGGAGACCGGATCATCACCTACGACAATAACCCGCGGGGCGGCTTGCGCAGCATCGCCCGGCGGACCAGTCCCGACGGCTCGGAGTGGGGCAATGACCAGCTGGTGCTGCCGCGCGACTGGCGCGATCCGGACTATGCGCAGTTCATCGAGTTGTGCCCGGTCAAGACGGCGGACGGTTATGTCGCCCTGGTCACCGCGTACGATGCGTCGATCCAAACCATCACGTTCCAGATGGCCGCCTCGCGCGATGGCATTCACTGGTGGCGACCGGATCGGCGGGCCGTGTTGCCCGCGGTCGCGCTGGGTGACTACGGCGGCGGGATGAACTGGCAGATGCACCATCCCATCGTCGAGGGCGGCACGATGTATGTCTATTATGCCGGCTCCGAAGGCATCCATGGCGAGATTCACGACACCCGGCTTCAGCCACAGATTGAGGTCGGCAACGAATTCGTCAGCGGCATCCAGAAACCCACGCTGCCTTTCAACACGGCGCTGATGCGCGCCTCCTGGCGGTTCGACCGGCTCTGGGCGCTGGTGCCGTCCGCTGGCGGAAGGACCATCGGCGAGGCCGTCACGCGTCCGGGCAAATTCGCCGGCGCGAGCCTGACCGCCAATCTTCACGTCAAGGAGGGAGGCGTCTTCCGCGCCGAGTTGCTGGACGAAGCCGGCCAGCCGGTGCCCGGCTTCACGGCGGCGGATTGCGAACCTGTGACGGGGGACCACGCGCGCGTCACGCTGCGCTGGCGCGGCGGTGCGCAGGCACCCGCTGCGGCCGTGAAGACCCGTTTCATCCTGCAGCGCGCTTTCCTCTACGCCTACGCCTGGGAGAAGCCCGCGCCCTGACCGGCGCTGATTTGCCGTGAATGCCGGATCGCCACCGTTTGCTCTTTTTTCCCGGACGCTCCTGATCGCGGGTCCGGGAATCTGTGGAGTCGGTTACACGATCGGCACGGGCGCCGTGACCAAGCTCGGCACGGCGGGTTTTCTCTCCGGCTGGCGCCTCGCCTGGGTTCTTCCGCTCGGAGGCATCTTGTTCTGGGCGCTGGCGGAAGCGTACGGACGCTACGCCGTGGCGACGGGGAGCACCGCCCTCCATGGGATGCGCATGCACCTGCGGGGAGGGAGCTTCCTCGCGATCATCGTTCTGCTCGGGGCGGCCGCCGCCCAGGTAAGCGGATTGCCGGTGCTGGCCGGATTGGTGGCGCGGCTCTCGTGTGAGGCGCTGCGACTGGCGCTGCCGGCCATACCGTCCGAAAGCCCCGTGGCGGTGCTCGGTTGCTCGGTTTTGCTCGGCATCGGCACCTACGCGGTGCTGCGTGCCGGGCGCTACGATCTTTGGGAAAAGACGATGGTCGTAGCCTCCGCGCTCATGCTCATCGGGTTCATCGGCGCGGCGGGAATCGCCGGTTTTTCCTCCAAGGAAGCGGAGGTGTTCATTCCAGTCGCCGCGGATGAGGGCGGCTGGGCGGCGCGCGTTGCCTTGATCGGAACCGCCGTGGCGGCGCCGACGTTTCTCGTCCGCGCGCTGATGATGCGGGGCAAGGGATGGACGCCCGGCAATTCCATGACGTTTTCCTTTCAGCGACGCGACGCATTCATCGCCGCGGTCGGCCTGGTGGTCTTGGTCGGCTCCATTATGGCCTGCGGCGTGGCCGCTCGCGGCAATGGGGGCGTTCGCGATCTTTTCGATCTGGCGCCGGCTTTGGAAGCGCGGGGCGGGCGGGTGGCGGCCGGCCTCTTTCTGCTCGGCGCGATCGGCGCGGGGGTGACCTCGTTCATTCCCATGGCGATGGTGTTGCCCCTGCTGCTCGCTGACTTCAACGGGACCGGTTGGTCGATGAACACGGTTTCGTTTCGCGCCTGGAGCGCGGGCGCGTGCCTGCTCGGTGCGGCAGGTCCGCTGGTGGGCGCGCATCTGCTGCCGCTGCACAAATTGGCGGGGCAGATCGGACAGGTCTTCGTGCTCCCGCTGGCGGTGGCCGGAGCCTTTCTCCTCGTGAATCGCCGCGCGCTCATGCGTGAGCAGGCGGCCGGGCTGGCACTGAACGCCGGCCTGATCGCCGCCTTCGGATGCTCCCTCGTGCTTGCCGCTTCCGGCCTCGTCGCGCTCGGGCGGCGATTCGGCTGACACCCTTTCCAACCATGATCTACGGACGACTGGACGATTTTGAAATCATGGGCCTGCAGGCGCTCGGTCCGGTAACCGAACGCGCCGTGGCCTGGATCCGGCAGCTGCCGGCCAAACCGGCCGAGGGCCGCTACCCGCTGGCCGAGGGATATGCGCTTATCCTGGGCTACGCGACCTGCGCGCCCGAGGAGTCCCGGTTTGAAACGCACCGCAACTACGTGGATCTCCAGTACACGCTCGCGGGAGGGGAAGGCATCGATTGGGCCCCCCGGGCCTCGCTGGCCAACGACGGCGATTACGACGCCATCAAGGACCTGCTCTTTCACCACGCCGGCCCGGCGTGCGGCCGCGTGCGCAAGACGGCCGGCTTCTTCTCTATTCACACGCCGGTCGATGCGCACCGGCCCAAGATCCGCCTCGAGGACTTCGACCACGTTTTCAAACTGGTGGTCAAGATTCCGGTCGGATCATTCGCCACGTCATGAACACCGCCGCTCAAAATTCCCTGCGGCACCGCCTGCTGGCGGGTGAGACCGTCATCGGCAGCTGGCTCAACAGCGGCAGCCCGATTGTGGCCGAACTCATGGCCGCCTGCGGCTTCGATTTCATCTGCGTCGATGCCGAGCATTCGGCGGTCGACCTGGCCCAGGTGCAGCCGCTCTTCCAGGCGATCCGCTCCGGCCGGCCCGAATGTGCGGCGGTGGTGCGGTTGCACGGCGTGGACTATTCGTTCGTGAAACGCTACCTGGATGCCGGCGCCCGGGGCGTCATCGCGCCGCTGGTCCGAACCGCGGAGGAAGCGGCCCTGCTCGTGCAGGCCACCAAGTATCCTCCGATGGGTTTGCGCGGGGTCGGTTTCTGCCGGGCCAATGAATACGGTCTGAGGCTCGCGGACGAATGTGCCCGGGCCAACGACGAGATCTTCGTCGCGGTGCAGATCGAGCACATCGAAGCCGTGCGCAACATCGATGCGATCCTCGCGGTGCGCGGCATCGACGGCGTTTTCATCGGACCTTATGATTTGACGGCGTCGATGGGGATCACCGGCCAGTTCGAGCACCCCGACTACCTGGCGGCGCGCGCCACGATTCTCGATGCCTGTCGGCGCCACAAGATTGTCCCGGGCATCCACGTCGTGCCGCCAGCGCCGGGCCAGGTCCGCGACCGTATGGCGGACGGCTATCGTTTCATCGGCTACAGCCTGGACATCACCTTCCTCACGACCGCTTGCTCCGAAGGCCTGGCGGCTTTACGACCATCCGCGCGCGCCAGATCCTGACGCGCTAAAAACTCCTCCTCATGCCCCTCTCGCCAGCACTCCAAGCTGACACCATCCGGCTCATCACGCGACGGCTGATCCCGTTTCTGATGCTGTTGTACCTGATCGCATACCTGGATCGCTCCAACATTTCGGTGGCGGCGTTGCAGATGAACGCGGATCTCGGCCTGACTTCGCAGATGTACGGCTTGGGGGCGGGATTGTTCTATATCACCTACATTCTTTTCGAGGTGCCGAGCAACGTGATCCTCGTCCGCGTCGGTGCCCGGCGTTGGATCGCGCGCATCATGGTGAGTTGGGGACTCGTGGCCTGCGGCATGGCCTTCATCCAGACCGCGCATCAGCTCTACGGCATGCGGCTGCTCTTGGGCATAGCCGAGGCGGGCTTCACCCCGGGCATCATCTATTACATCAGCCGGTGGTTTCCTTCCAGCAACCGGGCGCGGGCGATGTCTTTCTTCTATATCGCCGCGGCGCTGGCCTCCGTGGTCGGCCTGCCGCTGTCGGGCGCGCTGCTCAATATGCACGGCGTCCTCGGCATCGCCGGCTGGCGCTGGCTTTATTTTGTCGAGGGCGTGCCGGCGATCCTGCTCGGCTTGGTGGTCCTGAAATACCTGCCTGATACCGTGAAGGACGCGCGCTGGCTGCCCGCGGAGCAGGGCGAGTGGCTCGCCCAGACGATCGCCACCGAGTCCGCCCGCGCGCCCGCCAGCCACACGGCCGGTTGGAGCCGCGCCTTCGCCGACGCCAAGGTCTGGCTGCTGGCGCTCTTCTGGCTGTTGCAGGCGTTCGGCACGATCGGGGTGACCCTGTTTCTGCCGCAGATCCTGAAAGGCCTGTCGGGCGAATCCAATTTCGTCGTCAGCTTGCTGTCCGCGCTGCCCTTCCTGTTGGCATGCGTGCTGATGTACGTGAACAGCCGTCATTCCGACGCGACGGGCGAACGGCGTTTCCATCTCGGACTGCCGCTGCTGATCTCCGGCATCCTGCTCGCCCTGAGCATTCATGCCGGCAGTCCGACGGCGACCTACCTGTGTCTGGTCGCCGCCGTCGGTATGAACTGGGCGGTCACGCCGGTGTTCTGGGCCGTGACCACCGAATACCTGGCGGGCGGCGCGGCCGCCGCCGGCGCGATCGCGCTGATCAACGCCGTGGCGAACATCGCCGGGGTCGGCCTGCCGCCGATCATGGGCCAGATTCGCGATCGCACCGGCGGCTACGATCAGGGGCTGCTCCTGGTAGGAACGGCGCTCGTAATCGGCGGGTTATTGGGTTTCGGATTGGCGCGCACAAACTCGTCCCCGGCTGTGCGCACGAATTGAATCGGACCATGAAATTACGTGGGCTTCTCATTGCGGTCGGTATGCTTTCCTCCCTGTCGTTCGCGGCGGAACCGGCGACGCCGGCCGCCGCGCCGGCTGCATCGGTGCCCGGCGCGAATGGCTGGCATTATTCGGATCTCAGGAAAATCGCCGCACCGGAAGCCCGGCAGGGAGTGGCGGCGGACAACGAGTTCCTGTACATCATCTCCAATCACGCGCTTGGAAAATACCGCAAGGATTCGGGGGAGCGCGTGGCGGGCTGGGATTGTCCAGAAGGCCAGCCGCTGACGCACCTCAATGCGGGCATCATTTACGAAGGCCGGCTGTATTGTGCGCATTCGAATTATCCCGGCGTGCCCAATCTCAGTTCGGTGGAAATCTGGGATCCCGCGACCATGCGGCACATCGGCACGCACAGCTTCGGGCGCGCCGATGGCTCGTTCACGTGGCTGGATCGCCGCCACGGCCGCTGGATCGCCTGTTTCGTGCATTATGGGCAGCGTGGCGCGGAGCCGAACCGCGGACCGGAATGGACGCAGCTGGTGGAATACGATGACGAATGGCGTGAGACGGGTGGCTGGGCATTTCCGTCGGACCTGATGAGCCAGTTGTCGAAGCGGGGCTTCAGTGTTTCCGGCGGCGCCTTCGGTCCGGGCGGTTACCTGTTTGTCACGGGGCACGACGACACCGCGCTCTATGTTCTGGAAATGCCTGAGGCCGGGCCGACGTTGCGCTGGGTCGCGACGCTGCCCATCACCGCACAGGGTCAGGCTTTCAGTTGGGACCCGCAGGACGGCGGGGTGCTTTACACGCTGAGCAAATCGGGTCGCGAAGTGATCATCGGTCGCGTGACGCCGCCGCCGGGTGTGAGCCTGAAACCTTCGGTCCGATGAAGCCGGCGGTTTCCGGCGTGGGACCCTTCAGCCGGCGAACTTTCATTCTGGGCAGCGCCGCGCTTGCGGCCACAGCCTGGCTGCCGCGGGCCAACGCGGCCGTCCGTTCGAACCGCTTCAAGGCTTATCCGTTCTCGCTCGGCGTCGCCTCCGGCGAGCCGTCGGCCGATGGTTTCGTGATCTGGACCCGGCTGGCACCGCAACCCCTCGATCCCGATGGCGGCATGTCGCCCGAGCCGATGAAGGTGAAATGGCAGGTGGCGGAGGATGAGGCCTTCGCCCGCGTTGTCGCCCGCGGCGAAGTGCAGACCAGCGCCGATTGGGCGCACGCCGTCCACGTGGAAGTGGCGGGGCTGCGTCCGCAACGCGTTTACTGGTACCGTTTCGAAGTCGGCGGCGAGTTGAGTCCGGCCGGTCGCGCCGGCACGCTGCCGGCGGCGAGCGCGTTGCCCGAACGGCTGCGGTTTGCGTTCGCCTCGTGTCAGAAATACGACGCGGGTTATTATACCGCCTATAATCATCTGGTGCGGGAGGACCTCGACCTGGTCGTGTTCCTGGGCGACTACATCTATGAGAACGCCGACGACGCCAAGGCCATCCGCCTGCATGGGGCGACGCGTTGCCTGACACTCGAGGACTATCGACGCCGGTACGCGGTCTATAAATCCGACCCGGCCCTGCAGGCGGCCCACGCGATGGCGCCGTGGATCGTCACCTGGGACGATCATGAGGTGGACAACGATTACGCCGGTCCTTTCACCCGCGATGCCGGCGTGACGGACACCGCGCCGTTTCTGCGCCGCCGGGCGGTCGCCTATCGCGCCTATTACGAACACATGCCGCTGCGGCCGAGCGCCCGTCCGATGGGGCCCGATGCGACGCTTTATCGCCGGTTCGACTTCGGGCGGCTCGCGCGCTTCAACGTCCTCGATACCCGTCAGTATCGCACTGATCAGCCCGCGGTCCCGCGGTTACAGAAGCCCGGCCCGCCGCTGCAGGATCCGGCGGGCACGATCCTGGGCGCCGCTCAGCGCGACTGGCTTTTTGACGGGCTCGACCATTCGCCGGCGGGCTGGAACGTGCTCGCGCAACAGGTTCTGATGGCGGCGGTGGACCGATTGCCCGGGCCGGAGGTGAACGTGGACGTCGACAAGTGGGCGGTTTACGAGTTCGAGCGCCGTCGCGTGTTGCGTCACCTTCATGATCACCAGATCGCCAATCCCGTCGTGCTCACGGGCGATAAGCACAACAACTGGGTGAACGAACTGCCGGTGGACTTCGACGGCCACACCGGCCCGGCGGCCGCAGTCGAGTTCCTGGGCACGTCGATCACTTCGGGTGGCGATGGCGGCGATCAGCCCGACTACCTGCCCAGCCTGTTGGCGGAAAATCCGTTCGTGAAATACCACAACAACGAACGCGGGTATGTGCGCTGCGAGGTGACGCTCGCCGTCTGGCGAACGGATTTCCAAACCATTCCCTACGTGACCCGCGAAGGGGCTCCGCTCAAAACCCGGGCTTCCTTTGTCCTCGAAAGCGGACGCCGTCAGGTGACCAAGGCTTGACGGAAATTTCCGATCCGATGCGTAGCCGGGGGCGCTTCAAAGCCGAACCTTCAGTACGACCTTCTTGATGGAATCGGGCGTTTCGTCGATGCATCCGGGCTTGTGCCCATCCGACGGGAAAAAAACCGCAAACGCGCCGGGCGCGAGGCGGAGGGGCGTGCCCCAAGTGGGATCACGGTAGAGCAAGCAGTCCTTTTCAGCGTTATAGTCGGCCAAAGGAATCAGGTTATCAACAGGCGCGTAGTGGATCGCCTCCGTGCCCGAACACACATATTGGATGTCCGCATATTGCCGGTGGGATTCATACTGCTTCAGGCCCAGCGGCGCGGTCTGGTAGCTCTGGACCAGGGCAAACAAATCATGGTTGGCAAGCAGGTCGTATCGGCCATCAGGCATTTCCGGTGAAAACCGGGTCAGCCAAGCGAATCCGCGGGCGAAGCGGGGTCCCAAGGTGTGATAAGTGGAATGATGAACGAGCGAGTCGAGGATCATGGGAGAAGCGATTTCGGCCGCGGGATTGTTGATCGCAGGCGAAGGCGGAAATCATGGCACCACGCCGGGAAAGACGTAAGCCTGCAGCAGCACTAGGAAGCCGGCGATCACCGCCAGAACGAGGCTGTGGCGGAAAACGCCGCGCAGAATCCAGCCCTCCTGGCCTTGCTGGCCGGTGGCGATGCCGGCGACCACGATGCTTTGGGCATCAATCATCTTGCCCACCACGCCACCGGTGCTGTTCGCGGCGGCGGCCAGGACCGGGGGAATTCCCAGTTGATGGGCGGTGACCTGCTGCAGGTTCCCGAACAGAACGTTTGAGGCGGTGTCGCTGCCGGTGAGGGCGACGCCGATCCAGCCCAGCAGCGGGGAGAAAAACGGGAAGAGCGGTCCGGTGGTGGCGAAGGCAAGGCCGAGCGTCGAATCGAGGCCCGCATAACGGGAGGCATAGGCGAGCGCCAACATGCCGGAGATGGTCAGCAGGGAGAGTCGCACGCGTCGCAGCGTGCGCCCGTAAAGGACCACCAGTTTGCCGGGCCCCAGTCCGAGAAGCGTGCCCGCGATCAGCGCCGCCAGCAGCGGCGCCGTGCCCGTGGCGGAAAAAAGATTCAGCGTGTAGATCGCCGGTTCGGCATGCAGGTCATTCGTCAGCGGTGGCGCCTTGTGGACGGCGCCATCCAGATAGGGAATGGCGAAGGACGGTTGCCAAAGCGTGTTGAGTACGGACTTCGTCGCGGGCAGGGCCCAGACCACGACCGCCACCGTGAGCAGCAACCAAGGCAGCCAGGCACGGAACAACATCCCGCCGGACAAGCGTTCGCCTTGGGACGTTAACGACGGCGTTTTCGCAGGCTGATCGGGAAAACGCCACGTCGTCGCCGGCCGCCAAAAGCGCAGCAGCAGGAGCAGCGCACCCAAGGAGGCCAGCGCGCTGGCGGGCACCGCCAGCCACGGACCGTGCAGGTTGCTCACGAGGAACTGGACCACGGCGAACGTCAGGCCGGTCGCGAGACAGGCGGGCCATACTCCGAGCATGCCGCGCCATCCGGCGAGCGTGGCCACCAACCAGAAGGGGATGAGCACGCTCAGAAAGGGCAGCTGGCGACCGACCATGGCCGTGAGATCGGACAGCGGCAGTCCAGTGACTTGAGCAAGCGCGATAATGGGGATGCCGAGCGAACCGAAGGCCACGGGAGCGGTATTGCCGATCAAGGACAGCGTGGCGGCCGGCAAGGGCCGGAAGCCGATGCCGATCAGCATGGCGGCGGAAATGGCCACCGGCGCGCCGAAGCCCGCCGCGCCTTCGATGAAGGCGCCGAAGCAAAAGGCGATCAGCAGAACTTGGATGCGACGGTCCGCGGACAGACCGGTCATCGATCGCTTCACGATTTCAAACTGACCGGTTTCAACCGTGATGTCGTAGAGGAAGATGGCGTTGAGCACGATCCATCCGATGGGCAACAGTCCGTAGAGCGCGCCGTAAATCGCGGCGGCCGTCGCGAGGAGGGGCGGCATCCGGTAAACCAGGACGGCGATCATCAGCACCACCCCCAAGCCGATGAGCGCCGCGCGGTGTGCGCGCACGTGGGCGAACGCGAGCAGGCCCAACAGCAAGGCCACGGGAATCAGCGCGACCAGGGCCGAAGCATAGAGACTGTGATTGATCGGGGTATAATCTTGGATCCAACTCATGAGATCTGCCGCCAACTGCGCGGATTCTTCAGGTTGTTCAGGCCGAGAAAAGGAAACCAACCGGCCTGCGTCAGGGAACGCTGGGGCCGGGTGGGCGAGCCACAATCGCGGAGCACTGGTTTGGTAAAGGAACCTGCGGGGCCGCGAGATAGGTAATGGTCTTAGGATTGCACCAGTGTGTGCGGCTTGCTGGTGCCGTGGCACGCCCTAGGCTGCGCGGACAAATTTCTGTCCGACATGGTATGAAAACTCTTCCGCCCGGCCTCGTCGCCGCACCCTTTACCCCGTTTCTTCCCGATACGACGCTCAATCTGGGCGCCATTCCCCGCCTGGCGGGATTGCTGAAACGCAATGGCGTCATGGGCGCATTCATTTGCGGAACCACGGGGGAGGGTTTTTCCCTGACCAGCGCCGAGCGGCGCCAGGTGGTGGAAGCATGGAAAGCCGCGCTGCCAGACGGGCTGAAGCTCATCGTTCACGTCGGTCATCTCAGCCTCGAGGAAAGCTGTGAACTGGCCCGCCATGCCCAGGACACCGGGGCAGATGCCATCGCGGCGATCGCTCCCTCCTTTTTCAAGCCACCGGGGGTCGACGAACTCGTGCTTTGGACGGAACGGGTGGCGGCCGCCGCCCCGCGCCTGCCTTTCTATTATTACCACATGCCGTCCATGACCGGGCTGCGCATTCCGGCGGCGCAGTATCTGGAGCACGCCCGCACGCGCATCCCGACATTGGCGGGGATCAAATTCACGGACGAAGACATCGTGGACTATTCGGCTACGCGAGCGCTTGCCCGGGAGCGCTACGATGTGCTCTTCGGTCGGGATGAAATCTTGCTCTCCGGCCTGGACCGCGGCGCGACCGGCGCCGTGGGCAGCACCTACAACTATGCTGCGCCGCTCTATCTGCGGATTATGCAGGCTTTGAAGGCGGGTGATCGCAAGACGGCGGAGAAATGCCAAGCCGAGGCGCAGGCTTTCATCGACGTCATGCACCGTCGCGGCGGGCTTCCGGCGGGCAAGGTCATGATGAAATTCATCGGAGTGGATTGCGGTCCCGTTCGCCTGCCTTTGCGAAACCTGACGGCCGCCGCCGAATCCGGTTTGCGGGCCGACCTGGAGGCCCTGGGTTTCTTCAATTACGCCAGCGTCGCCTGATAACGATGTTGAAGGTGGAACCCGCGCTCCGCCTGCATACCCGGGCTGACGAGACTCGCTACTTTCCGACGGTAGCCGGGACGAGGTCGTAGGAATAGAGCTTGGCATGCAGGAGCGTGAATTTCAGGCGAAGCGATCCGTGCAATGGGTTGACGGCACCGCCTTGCCAGACGACTGGCCGGGAAGTGACTGAGCCGGTCAGCGGCTCCGAGCGGGCGATTTCCCGATCATGCCCGTCGAGCAGCGTCACTTGCACGCTGCCGGTGTTTTCCGTGTCGGCCGTCAGCCGCAGCTGCGTCCCTTCGTCAAATGTGCGCAGCGTCGTCACGATCGAGCCGGGCTGACCGGAATCGGCCGGGGTGGCGGCGGCGAAGCCGTCGGCACGCAGGGTGGCGAGGGCGAAATAACTTTTCCGTTCGCCGAAGTGGAGGCCGTCGCTGCCGGCGTAGAACAGCTTGATTCCGTCGGGACCGGCCAGGGGATACACGGCGGGATAAACACAGCCCCAGTCGTAGGCGCCTTTTTCGCCACACGGGATCAGCGGCGTGCCGGGCTCGATGCGGTGCCAGTTGACGGTGTCTTTGCTCCAGGCCAGCTCGGGGTGCGCGCGATCGTCATGGGAGTCGTAGACGACCGGCAGTCCGAGATAGACTCCGCCATAATAGAAAACCGGCATCTCATAGATCTGATGCTGGTCATCGAGTCCGCGCAGCACCACCTGGGAATCGCTCCAGTGTTCGAAGTCCTCGCTTTCGATTCGCGCGACCAGGCGCACGGCCGGAATGTTGCCGTTGCTGTCGCGTTTCCAATCCCGCGGGTCCCAGTCGCGGGTGAACGCGACGTAGCGATTCAAGGTGGGCGCCCAGAGCGCGTTGTTGTGGGTGTCGCCCTTGACCTTCACATGGGTGAGCGGGGTCTGCGGGCTCCAATGAATGCCATCCGGAGAGGACGCCACGCCGAGGCCGGCATACCGACCTTGGTCCTGGTTGACGAAGGTCATCTTGTAGCGCCGGTTGGGATCGGTTTCGTGCCGGTCGAGAAAGACACCTACGCCGTGAATATCCCGCACCAGGATGTTGCTCGATTGGCCGCGAAACGGAAGGAGATCGAAAGCGGGTTTTTTCCAATGGATCCCGTCAACTGATTCCGCGTAGCACAAACCCGATTCGCGGGGATACAGCCAGCGTTTGCGAGTCGGCGTCGATCCGATCCAGTCCTCCACTTCGACGAGGAACGGACTATACCAGCATTTGAATAGACGGGCCTGCTCGTCCCACACGACGTTGGGATACATGTTGTCGAAGCGGGGCTCCCAGGGGCGGTCCTCGCCGAACAGCGGGTTGTGCGCGGATTTCTCGGGGCGGCCGATGGCGATGCGGAGGTTGTCGCTGCGCTCAATCAGAGTGGCGTCGAGGAGCAGGACCTTCTGGGCTTCCGCGGAGAAAAGAGCGGAGGCGGCACCGAACCAAACGAGGCAGGGCAGGAGGGATCTTGGGACGTTCATTTGGAGGATGCGCACGGGGTTGCGGGGATTAGTTTAACCGACCAGATTAGGCAGGATAAACCGGGCGGTTCAACGAGCCTGCGGCTTGAGCAGGAAGCAGAGGCCGGCGGTGAGCAGGATCGCTCCCGCACAGACGAGGTAAGCGATGGAGAGACTAAGGTGGGCGTCGCGCAGACTGCCACCGGCAAAAGTCATGAGTCCGCCGGTCACGCAGCTGACGAAATTCGTGACTCCGAACGCGGTGGCGCTGTAACGCTCGTTCACGAGCTGACGGATGATGGGCATCCGGTTGGCGTCGAAGAATCCCCGCGCGAGACCATAGCAGGTCAGGCCGGCCAAAGCGGGCAGGAGCACCGGGTGCAGCGCCAGCAAGAGCAGGCCCGGCGCGCCGATGAGGTAGCCGACGGTTGGCACCAACATGCGCGCCCGCGGACTGGTCCGGCTCCAGCGATCCGACCATAGGCCGCCGATCAGGATGCCGGCGAAGGAGGTCACCTGCAGCACGCTGGTGGCGGTGAGTCCGGCCTGGCCGGGAGCGAGCGAGAACCGCTCATGTAGAAACACCGGGAGCCAGCCGTAGATCGTCCAGTCGGCGATGCCGATCAGCGCATTGATGCCAAGCAGCACCCAGAATGACTTCGAGCTGAAGAGCTCACGGGCAATTTGGGCCGGCCGCAGCGTTTCGCGCGTCGTCGCAGAATCCTGATTTTCCACCGGAGGTGCGTCCTTCAGGCACACCATCAGCACCAGCGCATAGGCCACGCCGATGGCGCCGAGCAACATGAAGCCGGTCCGCCAGCCCACGGTTGTTGCCAGGTAGCCACCGACACCGCCCAGCGCGGCGCCGGTGTAGATGCCGGTGCCGTGCAGCGCCATGGCGAAGGAACGCGTCGGTCCGCGATGATAGTCGGCGATGAGCGCGAGCGCCGTCGGCAGGTAGCAGGCCTCGCTGATGCCCATCAGGGCACGCAACCATAACAGTTGGGTGAAGGTGCGGGCATGCCCGGTGGCCAAGGTTACGGAGGACCAGACCACCAGGCTGGCGAGCAGCACCCATTTGCGGCTGACCCGGTCGCCCAGGAATCCGCAGGCGGGGCTGAACACGGCGTAGACCCAGAGAAAGATCGAAGTGAGCAGGCCGAAGCGCGCCTCCGTCATCGGCACCGCGGCGACGATGGGGTCGTGCATCGTCGTGATGACCAGACGATCGAGGTAATTGAGCAGGCCGACCACCCAGAGAAGCGCGACGGTGATCCACGCAAGACGGGGCAGGGTTGCGGAGGGCGATGACATGGCGGGGGGAACGATGCGCCGGGGCAGGTCCGGCCGGAGATTGGGGGGGCGAAGGCGGCGGCCGACGATGGCAGAAAGCTGGTACCAAAACCAAACCACGCCCTGCGCGGCCGGGCAAGGGAACATCGGCCAACGGTATTTTTCTGGACGCAAGCGACCGCACCGCTGATAAGGCCCGCGCACGGCGCCACGCGCCGCTTAACGCCAGACGTCGCTCCCATGCCGGAATTGCCCAAGCGCCACTCGCTCGTCACGCAGACGGCCGAGATCCTGAAGGAGGAAATGGCGCGCGGCGTGTGGAAGGAGTGGCTGCCGGGGGAACGGGCGCTGTGCGCCAAATACCAGATCAGCCGCAACACGGTGCGGGCGGCGCTGGCCCAATTGCAGAAGGACCGCCAGATCCGCGCGGTCCATGGCTGCGGCCATCGGATTCTGGTCCAGCCCACCGGCAAGGCGACAGCGACCCCGCTGAGGGACGTCGCCCTGCTCATGCCCGATCCGCCGGAACGCCTTCGGCCCAGCCAGACCTTGTGGATCGATGAATTGCGCGCACTGCTGGGCGAGCATCATTGCCTGCTGCGCATATTCTACGGCCAGCAGTATCTCGGCAGCAATCCGACGCAGGCCTTGAGCAAACTGGTGACCCAGCATCCCCATGGATGCTGGATCCTCCTGCGTTCCAGTGCGGTGACCCAGAAGTGGTTTAGCCGGCACCATCCGCGATGTCTCGTGGTCGGCCACGTCCACGCGAACCAATCACTCGCGTATCGCGATCTCGACCTGCGGTCCATCTGCCGCCACGCGGCCGGCGTGCTGCTGGGTCTCGGGCATCGCCGCGTCGCGCTATTGGCGTCGAAGCCGCCGCTGGCGGGTGATCTCGAAAGCGAGGCGGGGCTCGTCGAAGGAATCCGCGCGTCACGTCATCCCGGAGCCGAGGCGATCACCTGCTGGCATGACGGCAGCGTGACGGGCATCGGTCACGCGCTGCGGCTGCTCTTGGCGCGCCAGGCTCCTCCCACGGCGCTCATTGTGGCCAACACTTATCATTATCTCACGGTTTGGGGTCACCTGACCCAATCGGGCCTCCGGGTTCCCCGGGACATCTCCATCATTTCGCGGGACGATGATTTGTTTCTCTCCTATTTGCTGCCTTCTCCGGCGCGATACATCCTGCCGCCGAACAGCCTCGCCAAGGCGTTGCTCCGGCCGGTGCTCGAGATTTTGGAAGGAGGCCAGGCCTCCTTGCGCGAATTGGAACTCCTGCCGGAATTCCATCAGGGAGAAACGGTGGCGGCCTGCGCGGTTGCGGCTGGCAACTGAAGCCGGCCTTTGGTTCTTTTCTAGGACCACCGTTTGAGTGTTCAGTTGGAGGCGAAAACGACTTCGCTTGCCGGCGACACGAGTTCCCAGCCCGGCCGAGATCGGCGGGGCGGCGTGTCAATCACCTCCGCCACCTACCCCTGAACGTCATGAAAAAAGCATCGACCGTCCCACCCCTTGGCTTGCTCCTGGGGTTTTGTCTCGGCCTCGCCGGTGCCGTGGTTGCCCCGGCCGGCACGATTATCGGAAATGTGAACGACGTGAACACCGGCGCGTCGGTGACCGGCGCAGTCGTCACCACGGGGGTTGGCGGGCGCACCGTCTACGCGGACCGCGAAGGCCAGTTCCGCCTCGACGATCTCCCCGCTGGCGGCGCCACCCTCACGATCAGCGCCGCCGGCTATCCGGACCAGACACAATCCGTCCAGGTGCCCGCGAGCGGTTCCGTGCCGGTCTCCATCGCCATGGGCGAAAAGATCCTGAAAATGGACAAGCTGGTCGTCGAGGGATACCGCGAGGGTTGGTCCAAGGCGCTGCAACAGAAGCGCAATGCGGCCAACATCAAGGATGTGCTTTCGAGCGATGCCGCGGGCAAGCTGCCGGACAACAATATTGGCGAGGCGCTCGCCCGTCTGCCCGGTGTCGGTCTCGATGTGGATAACGGCGAAGGTCACTTTGTCAGCATCCGTGGCACCGATCCCAACCTGAACGCCGTCACCATGAATGGCGCCACCTTGGCCACGCCGGCCGAACTCGGTCGCACCGGACGCAGCGCGCCGATGGATCTGCTGGGCACCGGCCTCATCAATCAGGTCGAAGTAATCAAAAGCCTCACCCCGGATATGGACGGCACTTCCCTCGGTGGCGCCATCAACCTGCTGACTCCTTCGGGCTTCGATCACAAGGGCCGGTTTATTTCCGGCGCGATCCAATACGGCGAGAATCAGGGCTGGAAGGGCAAGCCCATCGTCGCCGCCGATTTCACCTATACCAATGTGTTTCCCGTGGCCGCCGGCAAACTCGGCGTGGCGCTCAGCCTTAACTACGAGGATCGGTACACCCGCCGGGATATGTATATGGGCCAGTGGAGCGGAACCGCTGCCGCGCCGGTCCTGTTCGAGCCCCGCCTGGACTACGATCTCGATACGCGCACCAAGCGCGGCGGCTCGCTGAATCTCGATTACCGCCTGGACGACGGCACTCGGATTTACCTGCAGACGTTCTTCAACAAGTTCAAAGAGACTAACGACAAGAACGAGCAGCTCTACACGGGCGGCGGCGCCACGACCTTGCTGTCGCCGACCCAGGCCTCGCTGGCGACGGTGCGTTACGATATCCGCATGATCAGCTTTTCGCGCGACACCCAGATGACGAACCTGATCTTCGGCGGATCGAAAATCCTGGGCGACTACACGATCAGCGCGCAGGCCAGCTACTCGGATGCGCCGGATGAGCAGCCGGTCTACCGCAACTTTTCCTTCCGCTCGGGGAACGTCGCTGTCCCCGGCGGCTTCGTGATCGATTTCAGCAAGCCGTACCCGAAGTATGACCTGACCAGCCTGCTGGCCACGGCCAATCCGAACGTCCGCCAGGTGCGCGGCGACACGATCGATAATCGGGAGACGACCAGCACACTGCGTGGCGACGTGCAAAGGGACTTCAAAAATTGGTTTGGCGGCCGGGAAGGCTTCGTGAAGGTCGGTGCGAAATATTCGGATCGTGACCGCAATAACGTCCGTGATGTGGGCATCTACACGGCCCCGGGCTACACGCTGGCCAATTTCAACACCCCGCCCGGAGCGAGTCCGCTGTCCGTGATGGACGGCCGCTTCAGCCTGCCGATCTCCGTCGATCCCGATGTATCCCGCGCGACGTTCGATTCGCTGCTCTCCCAGGGCAAGCTGGTGCGGGACCTCACCGCGTCGCTTTCGAACGGCGGTGAAGACACCTATCATGTCCTGGAAAAGATCTGGGCCGGTTACGCTATGGCGAGCGTGGACCTGACCCCGAAGCTCACGTTGTTGGGCGGATTCCGCTACGAACACACCAACGCGCCGCTGACGGCGCCGTCGTTCTTCGCCGATCCGGTGACCGGCGCGCCGCAGCAGGTTTTCAAGACGGTGACGTTCAATTACGGCGAGTTCCTGCCCAATCTCCAGCTTCGGTATAAGGCCTCCCAATCGACCCTGGTCCGTGCTGCAGTCACCCGCACGTTCGGCCGGCCGGCCTACAGCGATCAGGTGCCGAAGTCCACGTTGGACAATTCCGGTGGCTCCCTCACCGCCGGCAATCCGGAGCTCCGGCCGTTTGAGTCGCTCAACTACGACCTGTCCATCGAACATTATTTCAAGTCCGGTGGCATCGTCTCCCTCGCGGCGTTCTATAAGGATATCGCCAATCCCATCTATACCTACAGCACGCTGCAGACCAATGTGACCTACGCGGGTTATTTCTTCCCGGTCTTCACGTTCTCCAGCAAACAAAACGGCCAGTCCGCCAAGCTGTCAGGCGTGGAACTCAGCGCGCAGGTGCCGTTTTCCTCCTTCATCAGCGGGATTGCCGATGGCTTTGGCGTGG
This sequence comes from Lacunisphaera sp., assembly GCA_044224295.1. Lineage (GTDB taxonomy): Bacteria > Verrucomicrobiota > Verrucomicrobiia > Opitutales > Opitutaceae > Lacunisphaera. Next base: position 26,194 of record JBGAKQ010000014.1, read on the forward strand.
ACGCCAACGTCAGCTTGATGGACTCGTCGGTGAAGGTGTCCACCCGCCCGGGAGAGACTTTCCGCCTGTTTGATTCGCCGAAGCAAATCGTCAACGTGGGGCTGTTTTATGAGAAGTACGGCCTGTCGGCCCGCGTGGCATACAACTACAAGGGTGACTCCCTCGCCACGATCGGCGCGAATTCCTACACGGACGTTTACAACAGCGCGCGCTACTTCGTCGACGCCCAACTAGGCTACAAGTTCACGACGAATCTCTCCGCCTTCATCAACTGGCAGAATATCACGGATGAGACCGTCGATAGCTACACGGCCGCCAACAAGGACCACATCTCCCAGAGCTATTGGTTCGGTTCCAACATCCGGGCGGGCGTCCGGTTCACGTTTTGAGCATTGGTCTCCGCTGAAAAAGCGGAGACCTTTTTTTCGACCCTTCCATGAAGAAGCTGCACGACGCGAAATGTAAGCGGATGTTGGTCGGTCTCGCGCTGCTTGGCCTGGCGGCTGGCGGCGGCTACGCGGCGGACCGCATGCCGTTGCTGATGCCGGATGATTTCGAATCGTTGCAGCTGGCGGGCTGGCGCGTCGAGGAGGGGAAGCCGGATCCCGCCAATCCATTGCTCGAGCCGGCGATGCCCTGGGATGCCGGCAGCGTCATGGGACACGGCACGGTGCTGCACGATCCGATCGATGGGTTGTGGAAGGCCTGGCAGGTGTCGACCCCGGCGGAAGCACAGATGGACGGACTGACTTCGGTGCACGAGCGCCGCCGGCGACTGACCTACCTGGAGAGCAAGGACGGCGTGCATTGGGAACGCCCCTTGTTGTCACTCGTTTCGTGGCCGGGCCATTCGCGCACCAACATCCTGTTGGATTTCGATTCGGGCGGAACCGCGCAATACGCATCGGTGCTGATCGACCGGAAAAACCAGGCGGAGCCCTACGAGTTGTTTGCACTGCGTTCGCCCAAGCAGGCCGGTGTCCCGGACAAGGTGGGTTCTCTTCCCGGTCCACCGGACAAATACGGCATGTATCGCTACCGCTCCAAGGACGGCAAGGCTTGGCGCCTGGTGGAGGGACCGCTGGAGATCAAGGGCGGCACGGATGTGTGTTATGTTTACCGGCAGCCCGAGGGCGGTTACGTCGCCTATTTCAAAGTATATCCGGACAAGGAACCCGGCGACCGGATCATTCCTTATGATGTCAACGCCAAGCAGCTTTTGCGCCGCGTGGGGCGCGCCACCAGTCCGGACGGCACCCACTGGAGCGAGGTCTCGACGGTGCTCGGCCGCGATTTCCGGGACTCGGATTTCGCCCAGTTTCTCGAGATCTGTCCGGTGCCGGTGGAGGGTGGGTACGTGGCACTGGTCAATTATTACGATGCCTCGATCCAAACCATGTGCCTGGTGTTCGCGGCTTCACGCGATGGCATCCATTGGTGGCGCCCCGACCGGCGGCCGGCGCTGCCGAATCCGCCCCTGGGGGATTTTGGCGGCGGCCTGATGTGGCAGATGCGCCAGCCGATCATCGAAGACGGTCGGATGCAGGTTTATTATTCAGGGACCGAAGGCATTCATTCGGCGATTATCGACACCCGTTTCCAACCACAGGTTGAAACCGGCAACGAGTCCATTCTCGGTTTCCGCAAAGGCACGCTGCCATTTTATGGTGCGTTGTGCCGTGCTTCCTGGGCCGCGGACCGACTCTGGGCGCTTGCGCCCGCGGCGGGTGGCGCCTTGGCGGCGGAGGCCGTCACACGTCCGGATCGCCACGCCGGCCAGCGTCTCGCATTGAACGTCCGGGTGAAGTCGGGCGGCGAGCTGCGGGCGGGGCTGCTCGATGCCGCCGGGCATCCCGTGCCGGGTTTCACCGAAGCGGAGTGCGTGCCGGTCACGGGCGACCACGAGTCCATCGAATTGCATTGGCTGGGAGGGGAGCGGGCTCCGGCTGCGGCCGTCAAAGTTCGCTTTGTCCTCCGGCGGGCGTTTCTTTACGGCTATCGATGGTCGGAATGAGTCCGGTCGAAGCTCGCCTGCATCGACTGAACTGGATCCGCAGTCTGCACCCATGGCGACGCGGGGAACTTTCCGAGCGACTTTGCGCTGCCGCCAACCATCGACCCCATGAGTACCTCAGTTTTTGGCCTCTTTCGCCTGGATGGAAAAGTCGCCCTCGTCGTCGGCGGCGCACATCACCTCGGCCATGATATGGCCGAGGCGCTGGCCGAGGCCGGGTGCCATTTGGTGATCACTTCGCGCACGCTCTCTTCCGCTGAAAAAGCGGCCCGCCATCTGGCGAGCGCGTACGGCGTGGCCACCTTGCCGCTGGCGCTCGACCATCGGGATCACCGCGCGGTCGCCGCGGCCGTTCAGAGCGCGAAAGAGTGGAAGGGGCGCATCGATATTTTGATCAACAATGCTGGCGGCGGCTCGGGGCAGAGCCCGGCCCATCTCTGCGAACGGGATCCGGCGGACGTCGAGAACCTCATCGCGGTGAATCTCACGGGCGTGCTGCATTGTTGCCAGGCGGTGGGCCGGATCATGGTCGCGCAACGTGCCGGCAAGATCATCAACATCGCCTCGGTGGCGGCGCTGGTTGGCCGCGACCGGCGGGTTTACGAACGCAACGGTCTTAAGGGGCAACCCATCGACTACGCGGCGGCCAAGGCGGGCATCGTTGGCCTGACCCGGGATTTGGCTGGCCTGTTGTCGCCCTCCGGGATTTGCGTGAATGCCATTTCCCCCGGCGGCTTCGAGCGGGCGGACATGCCGCGGGGCTTCGTAAAAGATTACAGCGATCGCACGCCGCTCGGTCGGATGGGTCGTGATGGCATTGATCTGAAAGGTGCGGCGCTTTTTCTCGCCTCCCCGGCTTCAGACTACGTCACCGGCCATAACTTGGTGGTGGACGGAGGATTTTCGTTATGGCGCTGAACAATCGGATTGTGGTCGTTGGTTTGGGCTCCATCGGGCGCCGGCACGCACGCTTGCTGGCGCAGCGGCGTGAGCTGCAGGTCGAGTGGTGTGAGAGCGTCCCGGACGCCGTGGCTTTCGCCCGGCGGGAACTCGGCGAGCCGGCGGCCCTGCATGATTCCTACGAAGCGATGTTGGCGACGCGGCCGGCGATGGTCGTCATCGCCACGCCGCATTCGCTGCATGCCGCTCAGGCGATCGCCGCTTTGCAACTCGGCATCCACGTGTTGTGCGAGAAGCCGATGAGCGACAGCTTGGAAAGCGCGCGGACGATGGCGGCGGCCGCCGCCCGCTCCACCGCGATCTTCGCGGTCGGCTTCCAGTTGCATTTCCACCCGGCATTGCGACGCGTCAAGGAACTCATTGACCAGGGCGCGCTGGGATCCCTCCATCACTTGCATTGTCTCGTCGGCACCTACGTCACGCTGCGGAACTCCCAGTCGCGTTACCAAAGCCGGATGGAAGGAGCCCTGTTCATGGATTATGCGCATCAGCCGGACATCTTCTATTGGCTGACCGGATTTGCGCCGCTGGGGGTGTATGTGGCGGGTGGCCAGGGCGGCAGTTTGCCGCTGCAATCCAAGCCGAACTTCGCGGCCGTGGTGTGCGATTATGCGACGCCGCTGATCTCGACCATTCATCTGAATTACCTGCAGGAACCCGATCGTCACGATTACGAGATCATCGGGGATCAAGGCTGGGTTGCGCTCGACATGTTCAAGGGCGAGCTGCGCTGGGGGCGGAATCGCGACCGCACCGTGGTCAGCGAGACGTTTTCCACCGAACGCGACCCGCTTTATGTGCAGGAGCATGGGGCATTTTTGGACGCAATTGCCGGACGGAGGAAACCGGAGAGCACCGCGGCCGACGCGTTGATCTCGATGGAGGTGATCGCCGGTGTGCTGGCCTCGCTTCAACAAAAGCACCGCGTGGTGCTCTGAGCACAACCTGCCCCAGAGCGTCAGCGCCCGGGGGTGATCGGCGTCCGCACGGCGCCGTCTGCGTCGATTGCCGTCGCCGAGGAAAACGCGGCACTTTCGGCGCGGATCTCATCCAAGGCGGCGCGCACCGCGGGACGCTTGAGAAACTCCGCCACCAAACGATCGCCCAGGATGCGTCCCGCGGTGATGTCCGAGGGATAATGGACCCCGCCGATGACACGCGACCAGGCGACGAGCTCAGCCCGCTCACGGAGCGCGGCGCGATGCTGCGGGAAAACCTCGGCCAAAAAGCCTGCCCACAGGAAGGCTTGCGTCGAGTGGCCGCTGGGGTAGGAGCCGCTGCTTGGAAGCGCGATGCAAGCGTGGATGCGCCGGTCGAGCAGCGGCGGCCGCGGGCGACCCCATTCCTTCTTCGCGGCGCTGCTGATGGCAAAACGATCGTCGTAAACCTGGCGGAAAAACACCGCGGCGCGGGGAAGATTAGCCGCAGTGAACCACTGGCCGATCACGGCATCGAATTGGAAGACGTCGAAATCCGCGAAATAGCTGGCTAGCGCGATCTGTTCGGGGGTGCGACGCAACTGGACTTGATAGACGGTTTCGATGTCCGCTTGGGTCGTCAGGGAATTGTCCGCCGGGGCGTTGGGGATGACGGTCGTGGCGTCGATGTCCGTCGTGCGCAGATACCGTCCGGCTTCTGCGCCGGAGAGCGACAGGGCGAGAAAGCCCAGGGCGAGGAGATGGCGTGAAAGGGGGAGGCGCATGACAAAAGGGTGCGGCTCGATGGCCGCAGGTCAACGCACGGGGGTGGACGGGGTTCCTGCCTCGGGGCGGGCGTAGGTGAAGATTTCCCCGGGAAGCGCCGGCGTGTTCACGGGCAGTCGGCGCGCGGGCAGAGCGACTTCAAATGCATAGCCGTAACCGAGCAGGCGCGCTTCGCTGAAGGCCGGACCGATGAACGAGAGCCCGACCGGCAGCGCGGGGTCACCGGTGAAACCGGCCGGCACCACGAGGTCAGGCCAACCGGTAATATTGCTGAATTGGTCCACCGAGCCCGCGAGTGGCGGTGGCGTCCGGCCCGCGGGTTCGGTGCGCGGGGCCGGCGCGATCAGTTCCGGCGGACGTGAGCTGGTCGGAACAATGAAAGCGTCGAGCTTCTGCCGGCTCATAATCCAGGCGAGGTTTTCCCGGACGATTTTCCGGCCCTCGTTGAGCGCATCCAGATAAGGCGCATCCTGCAAAGTACCGCTTTTGGCCTGACGCCGCAGGGAGACGAGGCGGTCGGGATTGGGCACCCAGCCTTCGGGCGTGGGCGCCGTGATTCTTTCGGTGAGCTGGACGAGGTCCTGAATGTTTTGGGGCCGGTTTCCGCCCGGGAGCGCGGCCAGGTAGGCGTCGATCTGCTGATGGAATTCCGGATCGTGGATCGCCTCATACAATCCGCTGCCCACTCCGAGGACGTAGCGCGGGAGAGTGAGATCCACCACCTCGGCGCCTTGTTGGCGCAAGACGGCGACTGCCGCGTCGACGACTGCGTCCACACCGGAATCGATTCCCATCCAGTCCCGCAGAAGACCGAAGCGGGCGCCTTTCAGCGCATCGGCCTTCAACCCGGACGTATAATCCGCGGCGCGTCGGGCGTCTGCCTCCTGGGTTGCCGGATCGCGCGGATCGCGGCCCGCCATCACGTTCAGCACGGCGGCCACATCGGCGACGTTTCGAGCCATCGGGCCGACGGTATCCAGCGAGAGGGCGAGGGGAACGATTCCGTTGCGGCCGTTCAATCCATAGGTGGGTTTCAGGCCGACAATGCCGGTCGCCGACGAAGGCCGCCGGATCGAGCCTCCGGTATCGGTGCCGAGTGCGAACATGGCAAACCCGGCGGCCACGCCGATGCCGCTGCCGCCACTTGAGCCCCGGGGCGTGCGATCCAGCGCGTGAGGATTCAGCATTTGTCCGCCCAAGGTCGAAACCGCCGCGCCGCTGGCGAATTCGCTCATATTCGTTTTGCCGAGGATGACACAGCCGGCGGCGCGCAGACGGTGGACCTGCTCCGAATCGCTCACCGCGAGGGAGTTTCGCAGGGTATAGGAACCGGCGGTCGTGGGCAGGCCGGCGACGTCGATGTTATCCTTGATGAGGACAGGAATGCCGTGCAGGGGGCCGCGCGGTCCCTTTGTCGCACGCTCCACATCGAGGGCGCGCGCCTCCTCGAGCGCCCTGGGGTTAAGGGTGATGAGGGCATGCAGCTTGGGCCCCGCCTTTTCGTAGGCATCGATCCGCCGGAGAAATAATTGGGTCAGCTTTTCGGCGTTGAGTGCGCCCGCGTTAAAGGCGGCCCCAACGTCCTGAATCGTGGCGGACGTGAGATTGAAGGCGATGGTGTCGCCCCGGAGGGGCGGCCAGCAGGAGGCAATCGCGAGGGCGCAGAACCGGGCGACGAGGGAAGGGCAACGGACCGCGGTGAGACAAGCTTTCATGGCTCAAAGCGTGCGATGAACAGGGCCGGCCGGATGTTCGATGTACACCGGGCGGCATGAAGGCAGGTTCGCTACTATCAGCAAGCCGCAGGCAATGGTGCCATGGCTGAACCACGATACGCTATATGCCGATGCAACGCGGTGCAAAAGCTTCCGTCGGGCAATCTTCTCAAAAGCGAACCGGTTTCTGCAGAAATTGTACAATGTGGCTCCTAAGGAATGAGATTATCTTGTTTCGGAAGTTGCGCGCGCCTCATCGGGGATTCCAGAAGGCGCCCGAGTTTTCTAAAAAAATATGGTAGTGTCATCCTTTCAAAGAGACGAATTGTCCGTCCAAACCGAGAATGGATTTGTTTTGCGCCAGCGATTTGCTGGAATTGAGCGATGAATGGCCAAGCTTGCTGCTCTCCCGGCCGAGACAGCTCCTCTAAGGACGGGGTAGGGGCATTCCAGCGGATAGCGACGGCTAGCACCGCGGCATGAAATTGCTTCCTGGCGGAGAATGCTCAATGGGGAACGAAAGAAATTACGGCTTTCCCGCCGATGGGGAGGGGCCAGTGCATCGTGTTGTCCTTAGTCCGTTCTGGCTCGACGCCTGTGCGGTGACAAATGAGCAGTTCAATGAATTTGTGAATGCCACTGGCTACAAGATCGAGACCGAGAAATTCGGTTGGGCCTTTGTGTTCGTCGGTCACCTCACGGCTGCGCAGCAGGCGAAATCCGTGCGATTGGTCGTGCAGGGAAGTGAATGGTGGTGCCGAGTCGATGGCGCCAATTGGCGGCATCCCGAGGGTCCGGGTTCAAATATCAAGCGGCGTTGGTCTCACCCGGTCGTTCAAGTGTCATGGAACGATGCCGTGGCATATGCGGCTTGGGCGGGTAAAAGGCTCCCAACCGAAGCCGAGTGGGAATTCGCTGCGCGCGGTGGATTGCCCGCCGGCAACCGCTACCCATGGGGTGAGCAGCTCGAACCGGACGGACGTCATCTTATGAACGTTTGGCAAGGAACCTTTCCGACGCATAACACGGAAGCCGATGGACACTATGGCCCGGCGCCGGTGAAGAGTTATCGGGCGAACGGATATGGGTTGTATCAGATGACTGGTAACGTTTGGGAGTGGTGTTGGGACTTGTTTGAGGCGGATTATTACCGGAGGTCGCCGGTCGCAGAACCCACTGGGCCTGCAGTCGGCACTCGGCGAGTCATGCGCGGCGGTAGCTACCTTTTTCACGAGAGCTATTGCAACCGATACCGCGTCGATGCCCGCAGCAGCAATACGCCGGACAGCGCGACTACCAATCTCGGCTTTCGTTGCGTGCGTGATGCTTAGGACCATAAACTGTTCGGGTAGGGAAGTCCGCTGGCTCCGCTGGAGGGCGCTGTGGTAAGTTATCGGCTTCAATAGTGGCACTGATTGCGCGTGAAGCACCAGCTTCTGTAACTTTTCATATGCTGCGGCATCGAATCATCTGATGAACGACCTTCTGATCGATACCAACGACCTTCATCCTGAGATCAGCGATTTGCAGGCCATTGAGGAGGTGAACCGTGGCAACCGCGAGATGTTCGAGGTGCTGGTGCGCCGCTATAACCGCAGGCTCTTCCGCGTTGGGATTAGCTATTTACGACAGCACGAGCAAGCGGAGGACGCCATGCAGAATACATACCTTAAGGCCTACTTGCACTTGGGAAACTTCCGGCGCAACGCCTCCTTCTCCACTTGGCTAACCCGAATCATGATCAACGAGTGTCTCATGATGCTACGCAGCCGTCGAAGCGCTCGGGAAGAGATGCTTCTGGAGGAAGCCGAAATTCAGGATACCGCCGCTCCACAAGGAGCCACCCGATTGAATCTCAAAGAAATGAAGATCCTATTGGAAAGCGCGATTAGCGCTCTGCCGCCCAATCTGCGCATGGTCTACATGCTGCGGGAAGTCCAGCACCTCACGACTGACGAGGCTGCCGCATGTCTCGGGGTTTCCGTGGGAAGTGTTAAGGTCACTTTGCACCGCGCGCGTGAGCGGTTGAAATCGATGCTGCTCGAGAGTGCGGCCGGTCTGGAACTGTTTCCATACCGCGCAGAATTTTGTGATCCGCTAACAGCGCGGGTCATGAAAGCCATCCTGCGGAGTTAGCTAGAAGCAATGCATGCTTCCGTTCCGGGCTTCGGCCTGGGGCGATGGGCGCGAACAGTTTCAAACCCTGCCCAGGCGCTTGGATCCGTGGGGTCGCGGTGGCGGCAGCACAGACCGCGGTATCCTCGCAACCTGTAGCTGTAACCCTGACCGGTCTGTGGCATCAAACGAGCGTTCACTAAAACCAAATTCAAGCCCCTCCTCACCATGCTCGTAATCAGTATAGCCTTCTTCGTCCTCTCCGCGGTCCTGGGCCTCACGGTCGCTATCGCTTTGTTCAAGAAGCAGACGACTACCAAGCCAGTTGTGCTTGCGCACGGCGTTGTTGGTGCCGCCGGCTTGGTTGTTTTGATTCTCTATGCGGCCAAGAACCCCCACGCCTTGCTCACCACCGCGATAATTCTCCTCGTGGTGGCCGCTCTCGGTGGCGCCGTGTTATTCGCCAACGATCTCCGTAAAAAACCGGGCCCGCTGTTTCTTGTGGTCGTTCATGCGGTTGTTGCGCTCGCCGCAGTCGGCACCGTGGCCGTCGTGGCGTTGCGGTAGGGTGCCATCATGGACATCCGTGGTCATCCGGTGCATGTAATGCTTATCCATTTTCCGGTGGCACTGTGGCCAGCCCACGCCGCCCTGCACTATTTCGGCCCACAGCTGCCCGCCGGCGTGGCCGGCACCGTCGGTTTCTGGTGCCTGGTTGTCGGCACTGGCCTCGGTTGGCTTGCGGCGGGTTGCGGTTTGATCGATTTGTTCCGCTTGCAGCGCGAGGGTGATAGCCGCCGCCTGCTGGATGGCCTATGGCATATGATGCTCAACGGGACGGTACTCGTCGCCTACACCAGTATTCTCGCCATTGAATATTCGCGATATCCGATCATCACCCACGGTCCCGTCTTCCTCGGAATGGAGCTTCTGCTGCTCATGGCGCTTGGGGTCGGCAATTTCTTCGGCGGCGAGATTGTCTGGCGCAAGAGCTGAACCGCTTACGTGATTCTTTGTAACGTGCCGCGCCCGACTGCATCCAATGGGATGTACGCAGATTTAATCTCAACCGCTAACCAACGATAGTATTCTCTATGAAAACCACCAAGTATATTGCTCTCGCTCTTGCCACTGCCGTCGTCGCCATGCCAGCCATCGCACGCGCGCAACCGAACGACGCGCAGATTGCGGCCATCGTTGTGGTGGCCAACCAGGTCGATGTGGACGCCGGGAGTTTTGTCGCGACGACCACGCAGAGTTCCGCCGTGCGGGATTTTGCCAAAAAGATGGTCACCGACCATACCGCCGTGAATCAGAGCGCGGTCGCCTTAGTCACGAAACTCAAGGTCACGCCTGAAGCCAATGATACGAGCAAGGCCCTTCAGGACGGCGGCGACAAGAACCTGGCTCACCTTCGTACGCTACACGGTGCAGATCTCGACAAAGCCTACGTCGATCACGAGGTCGCCTATCACGAGCAGGTCATCCAGGCGCTCGACACCGCGCTCATTCCCAACGCACAGAACGCCGAACTCAAGGCGCTGCTCGTCCAGGTGCGCCCGGCATTCATCGAGCATCTTGGTCATGCCAAGCATCTGCAGGCGTCCCTCAAATAAAAGGAGCCGCCCATGAAACGGCTCGGCGCTGCATTCTCCGTCTGCGCGTTCCTGCTTATACTGGGCGGTGGTTGGGGGTCGGCTGCGGAGCCGGCTGGCCCCAAAAACCACATTGTCCGAATAGAGAGCATGAAATTCGTGCCGAGTGTGATTTTTGTGCAACCCGGCGATACGGTGGAATTCGTCAACACCGACCTGGTGCCTCATACCGTGACCGAGCGGAGCGCCCGGGCATTTGACTCCGGCGTGATCAATGCGAAGACGGCTTGGAGGCTCATGATCGGCAAGGCGGGCGCGTTGGAATATCGATGCATATATCACCCGGATATGACCGGCAGAATTGTTGTCAGGGGGCGCGGAGTTGCCACGACGCGCAGCGGCCCTGTGAAAATAGAGATATGCGGCGGACCGTGAATGTGAGGCTCCGGGGCGCCGATGCAGGCGGATAGGGGCGTAAGCGGATAGCTATTTCGGGGTGTATGATGCGCAATTCCCCTTGGCTTCACTTTTTGATGAATGTTTTTGTGCTGGTCGCGGCCGACATCAACGCGATCACGTCGGCCACCCGCCGCCACCAGTTCCAAGAGCGACTCAGCGACCGCATCAACGACGAATGCTTGCTCAGTTTGATGATTGGCCGAGGCAACGAGCAAATCACTGCCACCGCCCTCTAGAAGGAGGTCCGAGACCTTGGCCAACAGGGGCACCGCGGTCACCAATCGGTTGGACGGGGCTGCATTCGAGGACTCGTTTCTGAATCGCGATGACGGTTTCGCTCCGTATAGCGGCACCGCTTGGGAGGCCAACATGGCCAAGATCATCGAGGCTGCGAACAGCGACGCTATTTCATCTGCATGCTCGGACCCGCGGGACAGGCGGCGGGCGTGACCAACAGCGACGACTCCGCTTACCACCTGCGGCTAGCGCGGCGGCTTCGAAGATCTTCGCCTGATCGAAGGGGACGGATTTTTATGCATCGCAATGAATACAGCGCTGAATGCAGGTTTTGATCTTGAAGCCCCTTCCTAAATGGAAATCTGCCACGCCGGCGATTTCGGCCGGATTTCCCGGCCAGCGTCTGATAGTGGCGCGTATCCAGGCTTGGTTTCCCATCTAAACGCCTGCTCGCCGCGGTCTTTGCCGCGGGCTGTGCGGCGCTTTCAGGTCTCTTTGAGACCGGGGAGGCGCTGTGGGTTTCCCAATTCCCAATCTCTGCGGAGCGCTGAAAGGCCTCCTTCAGTTCACAAGATTGCATTCGACCGCCACGCCAAGAGTGCCGGCACGCGCGTGTAACGCCCGCCAACAGTTCGGCCCAACCCCCACGAAATAGGGGGACGTCATCCGCGTTTTCGAGGGCTTTGGCTGCTTGTTCCAAAGTCGACTTTCCACAGCTAGTTTATCAATGCCTTGCCGCCTCATTCTCGCTGAGAGCGAAACGCTCCTCGCCGACCTCTTGGGCGCCCACTTGGCAACAATGATTCCGGACCTCCAAGTCTTGCCTGCTCGTACGAACCGCAAGCTGGAGCGCATCTCCGCGGATCCATTCGACCTCGCAATCGTCACCCTTCACTTGGACGACGGGGATACGTTCGGGTGGATAGAGCGGCAGACTGAACATCGCGGGAACGGTCGGCTAATGGTCCTTACCACCTCCAAACAAGAGGCATTGATCCACCGAATGCTGCAACTTGGCGTCACCGCGATCGTCCACAAATCAGAAGGACTGCGGTTCATCGAAAACGCGATTCTCATCTCGTTGGCTGGGGGCGGGGTGATGTCACCAGAGATCAGAGACGTAGTTCAACGGCTGCGGTTTGATGCCAATTCCTTCACGCGAATTCTCTCGAACCGTCAGCGGCAAATCTTGGCGCAAATTGGTTCAGGTCGTACCGACCGCGAAATTGCCAGCGTCCTAAAGATTTCTGAGGCCACGGTGACCGACCACAGAAAAAACATCCAGGCGAAGCTTGGCCTCAAGGGCCAAGCGCAACTTCTCGGCTACGCCTTGGAAAAAGGCTTTTTCCCTGGCGGCCACCTGTTACCGGGACCACCCGAGACGACACCATGAAACGCAAATCCAACGAGATTCGCAGCCGAACCTTCATTACTGATTTCAAAGCGCTTGAGTTGGCGCTCAGCGACCGGCGTCGGTTTCCGGTCGAGCGAATCGTCGTCGAGCTTGGGCTAACGGCCCGAGCACTGTCGCGACTGAAGCGGCGCGGAATGCGAAACCTCGATGTGTTCATTTCAGTGTACCAGTCCATGCAGCGGCACGCTCTCACGCCGCGTAGCCGCTCTTGGCCCAGTTGGCTAGCGAGGTACCGCGCAAACAAGAAGCGGGGTGAGCGCGCTTTGCGTGAGACCCGCAGGAACAAATCCGCCAAGTCAGGCAGCCCACGAACATATGAATCAGAATAGGATGCCCCAGGGCATCGCGCAGATTCTGGCCGCGGCAAAAGGCGACGAGCACGCTCTGCTCGCGGCAGTTCATACGCCGTGGGACACGATGGAGCAGGACATTCGTGAGGCTGCTAAAAGCGCAGAACTGTCTCTCCGTCTGTTCGAAAAATTCGAAATCGGACCAACGCGTGCGAGCATGAAATTCGCTCGCTGGTTCGAACTCGTCCAAGATCATTTTCGCACGAAATACGGGGACGAGCATGGAAAAACCGTCGCCACTCGAACATTGGCAATCATTTTCGCACGGCAGGTGCGGCAAAACTTCAGCTAAATGGTTTGGATCTGCTTACCCGGGAGCCTTTCAGGATTCCGAGAAACACTCGTAGCGCGCGCCTTCGGCGCGCTTGGCGAGTGCTTACAGCGCAACGTCGAGACGTTTTGCTTTCCCAACCCTGCTGGGTTTGTAGCCAAGTTGGTCATAGCCGTCTCCCTTCTTCCGACTGATACCGTCTACCAGGAGGTCGTCGCATCCGCTTCTCCGGCGACCGCGTGCAATCTACGCGCCTAGGTGAAGCACCACCATATGAACGAAGAACTGAAGCAGCATATTGCCGCCATAAAGAAAAGCATTCACGTTTGGGAGCTTACTCCCGAGGCGTCTTGGGACCGAGCCGTGCGATTGGCGGACCGCAATCCGGAAACGGAGGGCACGCCCGTGGCATACCACGTCATACGCGGAATCCAGAACCACGTGAACGATTCGGCGCCGACTTTCCACGAAGCGGTGAAGGCTATCCTCAGTGATGAGGTTGGCCGAAAAATTACGGATGATCAGGTCGCGAGCGTGATTCGATTCCTCAGAAACGAGGATGAGTTTGCCACGGTGATCGCATGGAACCTGGAACTGGAATTCGCGATGGAAGGATCAATTTCCACGCACGTGGGGGACTTCGCTCTTTATTGGGACACCCAGAACTGGTTCATGCGTGCGGGCATGTCCTGCCCGACAATGAGTGAAGCCTTTCGCCGAGGACTTCTATTCAGCGCACTCAAGGTGGGCAGGTAGTAAAAAGACAGCCCGAGCGCTTCTGCTCGGGCTGTTTTCTGCGGGGGCTTCCTTTTACGCCGCCGGTTTCGGTTTCTGCTTTTGATGCCCAGATTGCGAAGGCTAACGCGCAACTGTTTGCCGGCGCTCTTCGTTTCTTTGCCATTCATCTTCGCGCCGGAGGCAAGTCGCGACTGAATTTCCCACATCGTTTTAGCTCCGTGGGTCTCCCGGGCCGCCTCCAACTCCTCGTCCGAGCGGGGAGGGAGTAGTCCGGCGGGGCTAATGGCCCTGGCGATGTGCTCCGACGCGGGGGGGTGGGGCCGGGAATAGTTTGCGGCAATACGGTAAACCGCCAGCCACGACCGCTCCGGCACGCTGGCGCGCAACTTGGCGAGAGCCTTTTCGTCCCGGTGGCGCTCCACGACCTCGCGGAGGGCCTCTTCCTCCGGTGCCATTTTTGCGAGGAGGCTTTCGATCACCTCGCCAGCTTGGACCGCCCGATGGTAGGTGGCGCGCGGCATACCCCATTTTTCAAGGGCATACCGTTCCATGCTGCTGTGCGTCGCGCGCCACATCTCGTGATCACGAATGTAAATGAGATCGCGACCGTCGCCGATCCTGCCAGCGGCGCGGATCCTCAAATGATCTTCGCGGACGCGAATTGCATTGGCGATTTCCTCACGACTGAGGGAATCCGCCGGTTTTTGGTCGGGCTGAGATTGTTGAGATTGAGAACAAGTTTGCACCAAGAGCCTATGTGCAGCTCCTGACGTTCGCGAAGAACTAATTCAAAAAAACGCGAATAATCTCATCGATGAGACGACACTTAAAAGACGGACGGGCACACCCCTAGAATTGGTTCCGATCACAGTGCTACGTTCGGTATTCATATATGGCCGACTAGATTTGGCGCGGGTAGTTTTGCTCTACACCATAAACGCTCATCGTTGAGACAAACTCGCGAGTTTCTCCACGCGTCCGCTCCGGCGTGAGCTGGAAGCTTTCAGGCTCATTTCAACCTCATTGCGCTTCGACACAGGCCGTCCTGTTCGCGATGAAGTTACTGAACATACCGAGCCGACAGTATTCGCGGACGGCGGACTACCGGCAACTCGACCCCCGCGCGCACGCCCGCAAAAGAAACATTATCCGAAAACTACGCGACCCTCGATGATTTGACGGTTCGGTGGCGAGAAAACCGGATTCCAAAACAAACGCCTATAAAAGGCCGAGAATTTGCCGCTACCTCGATATAGGTGGAAATGAGCGGCCCGTATAACGAAAATAAACGCACCTGGAACACGAATCGATTCTGGTTCGCTACAGAGCGCTTTGCGACCTCGGTCAATATGAGGAGAAGCATTTTGTCCGACTTCAATACGGCCAATCTGGCGGCGTTTAAGGGACTCTCTGGTTTGTGACCGGTTTTGTACCCGCCGTTTTGGGGCTGCGCGGTCGTCAAACGATCGCATCTTACTACAAAACCGTGGTGAATTGCGGAAGAATACGAGAAACTGATGGAGGTTTTCGTGACTCGCGTCGTCGTCGTTCAGGTTTGCGATCTGCGCTGCTCGACGGAGACCGCAACGTTGGTTAACGATCTGAGACCGGTCGCGGCAAAGCCATTTTTGTTAGTAGATCGCGGCGAGACTCGAACAACTGAAAATCCGCGGCCTCCGCACCTTTGGCGCGTCCGCCTTCGGGCATATCTTGGGGACTGAAAGGCCGGCGGCGCCAAGAAACTCATCTGCAACGGGACCATGACTGCGGACGGGGTCGAAAGTATCGGCCACTCGCGGGCTCCGCGAGGTGGTTCGCTTGAACGCAGCATTGGCGTTCCCGGCTTAATTCGGCGCGGCAAGAGATTCGAAAAAAACATTACCGAAATCACGACCAATGCACAAAAGGCGACTAGAGCCTTCGTTTGTTCGCTCAATCACGGTCGGGCTGGCGAAGGCACAACATATAACCATGAAACGTAAGAATAACTCCCTATACCCGAAACGCGTGCTCCTCAACGTGGCTCCGCTGCTGGCCCATGCGGCAAAGGCGTATGCTAAGAAGAAACAGGCGGACGGCATTGCGCCGTTCGATCCCGGTAAGGTGCCGATCAAACACGCCGGCACTGCCGTTAGCCGCATCGTCGGCGCGACCGTTCTCGCTGAACCTGCGGGATACCCGGAAAGCGTCGCTCGCGAGATTATCCGCAAGTTCCTCCCCAAGATTCCGGGGACGGAAGATCAGCTGCGCGATTATTGCGAGGGGGAACTCTCGGCCTTTCTGCTGCGCCATTTCGCCGGAGAGATTCGGGACATGACGATTCGTTGCTACTACTGGCCTGGTGGCCGCCAAGTTCGCGTTGCCGTGGCGACTTGTGACGCCCGGGTCTACTTCTTTTGCGGCTGGAAAGACTATACCATTTGGCATCCGGTGGCGGACGAGCCTCGGGCCAGCATGCTCGATTTCGAGCGGGTGGACGTTGCCGGCGTTCTCTACCAGGCAGATCATTCGCAGGCCGCGCGGGAATTCGTCGAAGACCTGCCCGCGTTCATCCACCGCGCCCTCCAAAAGAAGGCCGCTTCCCAAAACGCCTAACCACCTGCCTTATTATGAACCAACAAATTCTCGTACAAACGCACAACGCCATCGTCCTGCACCGTGCTCGTGAGTCGGCGCTTCATCATGCGCTCCTGATCTCGTGTTTCGAGTCTGCGGAGCGCGTCGCCGCGCGTTTCTCCGAAGCCGAAGCCTGGGTCCTGCACGATGCCTACGCGCGGCTTACGCGCGATGAACTCGCCGAAATCGATCCTATGGCTGCGAATACCGAAAGCTCCGACGACGATCACCAAGGCGCTTTCTCACAAGTATTCGCAGCCAAGCTAAACTGCCTTCTTCTCGTTCGCTCCGACGTTCGCTTCCAAAATCCGTGGGATAACCAAGAGGGCGGTCTCACCAAGGCTATCGGGCTCGCCGAAAAAGTTCGTGTGCTCTCCGCCGACGAAGCGGTCGCACTTCACGTGATCCTGGAATGTGCGCGGGCGGTCTCACCCGCCATCTTCTTCCACGCCACATGGTGGTCTCCGCGTTCGATGCTTAATCTTCTCGAAACGCCGGCGACCGACTGGCCCATCTAAGTTAATATGAGCTCGACCACAGACCTCACGGACAAACCCGTGCGCAAGCCGGGTAAACCGCCGAACGCGTCCGACCAAGACGTCTTCAATTGCTTGCGCGCAATGCCGCAGGAAAAGCTCGCGAGACTGATGCGGCAAATAACCCCGCACGCCGACCATGCATGCCGTTGGATTAAGGCGCCCCTCGGTTACGTCGAGATCGCTCCCGGCCTCCAGGTCGGTTCGCAACGACTCCTCGAGTTGCTGAAAAACATGAAGGTGGAGGCGTGCAAAGACCCTCCGAGCAAACAAATCTACGCGCTGCAAATCCACATCACGGATGCGGACCTGGCGAAGAACCCGCTCTTCCAACAAACGATCGCCGGGCTCACTCGCATTGTAATCGAAACCTACCGGCAGCCGCCAATCGCGCTGCCTGAGGCGAATCGAGTAGCACCTCCCGTAGTTCCGGTGGTCGGCTTGCCCACTAAGGAGCGCGCGCTGTCGCCGAAGACCGACTCCAGCGCGATTGCAGAACCGAGTGTGGCTGCCCAGCCGGTTCAGTTACCCGCACAAATTGCGACTCCGAAAAGCACGACCGCGCCGGCCCAAGCGAGTCGTGCCAGAAAGGTTATCACTAAGGTCGGGAGCGGGTTCGCGCTCCTGGTGGTCCTTGGGGCTATTACCGTCTGCGCGTTCAAAGCCCCGACAGTTCAGGGTCTCGATAGCATACTTCGGGGGGTGAGCCTCCAAAAGTCCGAAGAGGAAACGACCAAGCTCGTGCCGGAATTGCGAAAACTTCGTGATGTCGATCTGGCGACATTATCAATCCGGCTCCGGGAGATCGCCGACGCCAATATATCAGGAGTCTCAAATATCGCGAATGGTTTGGAGGCGGCAATGGTGGGGGCACTGCCCGACGGGCGGGAGGTGCTGCTACTCCTGTATTCCGAAGCAGCGGCGCCCGGTCTGATTGCCCGCTGGAGCCGGTTCGCAGATTTATCTGCGCCCGCGGTCAGCCGAGCCGAAAGAGACGGCGTCTTTCAATGGGTGACGGCTGGCGTCGAGGTGCGTTGCCGTTATCACCGCTTAATCCAAATGTCGGAAGCGGCGAAGTAGGCGGAGAGTTTGGACGCATATTTTCGCGTGGGAGCAGTGACGTGCGACAGCGTCATTTATCCCCTGTGCGGGATGGCCTAAAGGCCAGCGATTATAATATTCCGCCCATGGGAATATTCGCCGCCAGAGAATTTCTAGCTTCGGAATAATACGTGCAAAAATAGCCACATATATGTGCACAAATGTGGGGCAGGAAGGAGCGTCTCCCTGCCAAACAGTCGGTATTATTCCGAGGCGTAGAATATTAGCGGGCAAGAAACCTCTGCATGACGTGTGCGCTCTCCGGACTGGAGTGATCAAACTTAGCCTTGCGACCGACGGAAGGATGGTGGGTTAAGCGCACAATTCTCACTGGGTGCGGCGAAAACGGAGAGGGTAGTTGGAGCATGTCCCCGCGGCCACGGGCACTGGCCCAGGTTCATCCGCTCACGGCTCGAATTTGGAAAAGGACACCGCTCAGAACGATAACGACCACCCGGTTAGCCAAATGTCTCATCGATGAGATTCTTCATGGATTGCAAAAGAAGCCCTTCCGTTTCGATGCCTAAACGCGAAAGAGGACTGGTATGAATGGAAAAATCCAAATCCTTCGCGCCGCACAGAACAGCTTCTTTCGCGGCGCCGACCACAACTCGGTCCAAGCCGTGATCGCCACGTTGGAGTTTTTCCAACCTGACCTCGCTATCGACAAGGGCGAACTGGCCGCTGATCGCTCCAGCAAAAATCGCCGGCCTCCCTGCGCCATCCACCTCCTTCTTGAATTTGATCAGGCGTGGGATTCGGCGTGGGATCCGATCGAAATCGTTCACTGGTACACCGCCAACGAGTGGAGGACCGCCGCGGCGACCCTAGTTGGCATCCGCAAGTGGTCGTCGGCGTCCGTCGAATCGAACGGCTATCTGGTACTCCGTACCAAGTTCAGCTGCGACCAGGAAGCTTATGCATTCCGCGACGCCATGGCGTATTTCCTACCCGTGGCTGCCCACTAGTTCTGTAGCCCGCCTGGCGACGCCGACGCCCCACACAATGTCCGCACAAAGCGAAATCAAACTGTCCCGAAAAGAGCTCGGCGATCTTTTCGGGATTTCGGGTTCGACGATCAAACGTCGGAGCGAAGATGGGACACTCCGCGGAACTTGGGCCAACAGCCGAGTCGTTTTCTATAACCTCGACGACTTTCATCGGCTTGAATCACTTGGGTATCGGATGGATCCCAAGAAAGCTTTTAAGCTCGGTCTTGTTACTGAATCTTCGGTGAGCCAGTTCCCGGGTGCACCTTCCCGGCAAATCCAGTCGCGCGCGGCGGTATCTGACGAAGCAAAGAGCCTAATTCATTTGCTGGAAGCCCACCTCCATCAGCATCCCGAAGCGGCGCCGTATTTCATGTGCGAACTTGGGCGCATTTTGATGAAGGGTTCCCGCCCGGAGGCGTCTGCGCGGTCAGCCTAATGCGCCTTACATCATGGCCTGCCTTAGACCCCGCGGGCGTGCCGAAAAACGGAAATCGACCGACTGGCATTCGCGTGGACGACATCACATTAAGGGCGAAACATTCACGCGAGCGGCGAAGGCATCGAATGTGCGGTAATATTACACTGGAGTAGGCCTGTCCTAGCAGGTTCGGACAGGTTGAAACGTGCCAGATCAGTCTGGCGAATTACCGTGAAGAGACGGCAGGTTGACGCCAACGTGTTTGAGCTAACGCAGCGGAAGCAACGGCCCCCATTCGCAGAGGCCTTTCAGATGCCGCGGATAATAACCGGCATTGTTGGCGTTGACGATGGCTTCCTGGCTCTTAACCGGCAGGCGGTCCCACCAAGCCGGAGAAAAAATCAATGTCTCCCCGAAATAGCTGACCATGTAGTTCACGAGAACCATGGTGCGTTTTTCGGGCGGATAGTGCAGCAGCGATTGGGTAAAGTTGGGCCAGACTGCACTGCCCTTCTCGGCGGAGATGAGCACGAGGCCACCGCCACCGAGGCGGGGCACGACAGTAAAGGCGAGCCATTCGAGCTTACGCAGGTAGCGACTGAACTGACCGAACTCACCTCGAAAGTTCTTGGGAGGAGAAATAAAAATCGTGTCGATGATGTCCGGAGTCTTCGGACATGTCAGAACGAGGTGATCGTAGCGATCAAAAGCGCGGGCGGCGAGGTCGCGGTCCCAAGTCGATTTGATCTCATCGAGTTCGTGAATGTTGAGGTCGTTGCCCGCGATGTCGCTGTCGAGGCGGGAGCCGGTGTCGACGCCGCGGGCCTCCACGCGGGCGGCCATGGCCTTGACGAGTTCGAAGCGGTATTTGGCGGTATAGAGCGTGGCGCAGAGTGCGCGATAGGCGTATAGGAAGAGGCCTTCGGGGTTGGGCGTGAAGGGCCCGCTTTCGATGGGTTTGAAGACCTCGTGATCGTGGTAGCTACAAAAGCCGGTGAAGGTGCTGGCGCGGTCGACGCCGACGGGCTGGGGCCAGTTGATGAAGTTGGGCCGGGGATATCGGCGGAAGAGATTGAACTGGATGACGTGACCGTTGACGGCGATTTGGCGGATCAGGGCTTCCTGAATGGCGTGGGCGCGGATGACGCCGCGCTGGCACAGGCCCGTGGACTCGAGGAAACAGACGCGCTCGAAGCCGGCGCGAAGGGTTTCGGCGATGGTGCCATCGATCTCGGCGCTGAGGTCCTCGGTTTGTTTTTTGTTGCCATGCGTGTGGGTAAATCGGGCGCGGGGATCAAAGGTCTCGTCAAGAGTGCGTATGATGCCGCTGACTGTGATCCGGTTGGGCAGACCGACGATGAAGACGTCATGGTCGCGGCGGGTGCCGAAGAGAACCGGACGGGTGAATTCCAGGCGGCGCGAAAAGGACTCGATCAGGGTGAGGATCGCGTGGTGGTTAGATTTGCGGGCCCAGGCTTCGATGCGTAGGCAATCCTTTTCGGAGACTCGGTGGCGGGGTTCCTCGGAAAAAATCATGCGCGGAGAGACCATATTACCATATATTCCGGTGCGCTGGCGTCGCTAAACGGAGGGAAGATTTGTAAGAGCGGAGAGACGGTGTTCTAATACGAGGTCAGTGCGTGGTCCCATAGGAAGAACTCACACTTCCGAGGTGACACCAAGGCGCCCCACTTTAGAATCGCACATATGTCGCAGCCTAACACTTCTGAACCCAAACGCACGGGAGGTGGGGTTGCGACCACGGCGGGTATCGATTTTCAGAACCGGGTCGCCGCCTGGCTGGCGGTGCGAGTGCTGGCCGAGACCGTCGCGCAGCCACTGTGGGGCTGGCCGGCGAACTCGAGTCTCCGCTTCATCCGGTGCGAAACGGAACAGCCCGTCGACGACATCCTGGTGGGCAGCTCGAATGACGACCTGGCATTCATCCAGGTTAAGCGCACCATTTCGGCAAGCAGCGGAAGCGACTCGGCGCTCGCATCGGTTTTCGACCAATTTGCGCGCCAAGTGCTGCGCCCTGCCCTGACCACCACACCGCCCCGGGTTTGGGACCGCCGTTTCAATGCCGTCCGTGATCGTCTCGTGCTGGCAATTGGCCGGGATTCGTCGGGCACAATCGCGACAGATTGCCGTGACGCTCTGGCGAAATTACGCCTGCTTCCGTCGGGCAGTCTGGCTGATCCGGCGTTCAACGCTGCGGAGAAGACTGTGCTTGAAACGATTCGCGGCCATGCGGCGACGGCGTGGTGCAGCCACGATGGTCGAATGCCAGACGAGGCCAATTTGCTCGCCCTGCTGAAGGCGACGTATGTCGAGGTGATTGATGTGGAAGCGGGCGGCAGCGGGGAGCGCGAGGCAAAGGAGCTGGTGCGCCGCTCGGTCGTGGGCGATCCCGCGCAGGCAGACCTTGCCTGGGCCAGGATGCTCGAGATTTGCACGGGGTATTCGCGCAACCGCGGCGGCGGCGGCCAGGGAGAACTCCGGCAGGCCCTGTCGGCAGCGGGCATCGCGCTCAACGCTCTGCCCTCCTATCAGGCCGACATTGAAAAGCTGCGCAAGTATTCGCAGCAGACGATCCGGCTGCTCGCACGGTTCTCGGAGATCAAGGTCGGGCGAAGCGAAAAGGTGAAGATCCAGCGGGTGTCGACCACGGCTTTGGCGCGCGCGGTGATCGAGTCGTCCATGTTGGTAATTGGCGAACCCGGGGCCGGCAAGTCCGGTGCACTACACGATCTCGCCGGTGAACTGATGGCACGAGGCCTGCCGGTGCTGTGCCTCGCGACCGACGAGATCGAATCGTCCAGCGTTGAGAAGTTGCGCGGCGAACTGGGCCTGGAACATCCGCTCAACGACGTGCTCGCAAACTGGGGCACCGCCACCCAACCCGTCGTCTTTATCACCGACGCCCTCGACGCCGCCCGCACGGATTACGCCGGCGACATGTTCCGCAATGTGATCGAGGCGGCCTTGGAACCGGGCAGCAATTGCCGGGTGGTCGCCTCGATCCGGATGTTCGATCTCCGGCATGACCACCGGCTGCACACGCTGTTCGCGGGCAAACCCCATAAGGAATTTAGGGCGGATGAATTTGGCAAGGTCAGCCATTTCCAGGTCCCGTTGCTCGACCCGGGGGAGCTGAAACAACTCGCCGCCCAATCGAAGGGACTGGACCAGCTGGTGCAGGCGGTTGTCGCCGGCGACAACGCCGACATGAAGAAGCTGATCGCCGTGCCGTTCAACCTGCGGCTGCTCGGTGAACTGGTCGGCGAAGGCGTTGCCATCGAGGCCCTCACCCCTATCCGCACCCAGATCGAGCTGCTCGACCGTTATTGGGCGGCCCGGGTGATCCGGCACGATGGATTGGGCGATGCGCGCGAAACCGTGTTGCGGAAGGTAGCACAGTCCATGTTCGGATCGCGCCTGTTGCATGCCTCAAGGGCGGCGCTGGGTGCGACTACCAGCGAGTCGAAAATTTTACAGGATTTGTTAAGCGAAAGCATCCTGCAGGAATATCGCCCGGGTTCCTCCGGAGGGCTCGACCGGCAGAACCTGAAATTCCCCCACCACCTGCTCTTTGACTACGCCGTGGCGCGGCTGCTGTTCCGGATCGAACATGCGGGGGTCGCAGAGTTGATCGCTGCCGATCCCGATTGCGTCGTGGCCTTCCGGCCGAGCCTCGTGCTTCATTTCCGGCATTTGTGGGCGACGGGACCCGCGGGCCACGGATCTTTCTGGCAGCTCCTTGACGTGCTGGAGCAGGATCCCGCCATCCCGCTGGTCGGGAAGATCATCGGGCCGGCCGTGGCCGTCGAATCGTTCGAGGTCATTGGGGATTTCCAGCCGTTTGTGGCGGCAATTGATGCGGCGATTGCCACCGAGGAGGGCCGCCGGACCGTGACCAGCACGGTCTCCCACCTGATCGGCGCACAAGCGGCCAAGGGCGGGATCAAGCGGAAGGACGACGCCGAGGCGGTGCGCTGGGCCGCGTTCGCAGTGGAACTGGCGCGAAACGTCGGCGTGTTCGCCTATGCCCTCCGTCATCTGCTCCATTTGCTGTGCAATCCAGCGGAAGGGATTCCGGCGGCGGCGCAGCCCGCCATCGGGGAAGCCGGCCGCAAGCTGCTCGGCCATGCGCTTGAGCCCGGCCGGCCGGCCGACGGCAGCCTGGTTCGGGTCGGCCTCGAGTCGGTCGCACGGAGCTTCGCTTCCGACCCCGGTGCGTCTGGGGCCGTGCTGCGGCGGATGCTTGAAAGCGGGCGCGTGGCAAGATACGGCCACTCGGAACTCTTTTTCCTGGCCCAGGAGGTGCCGCGACTGGCCGGCTTGGACGCCGCACTAGTCGCGGAGATTTATCGGATCTCATTCACGGAGGCCAGCGATAGCGAGGAGCAAACCTACATGGGCGGCGGCAGTAGGATCATGCCGCTGCTCAGCAATGTGCGGCAGGACTGGGGTAGCGTGCATTATTCCCTCGCGGAGGCGTTCCCTGGGGTGATTCGCAAACTTCCCCGTGAAGCGGTCGTGGCGGCGATGGCTGCGGTGGCGTCGTATGTGGAGAGTGAGCATCCCCGCAAGGATCCGATCGAGCCGGCCAAGCTTCGCTTGCTGGGTCGGGATGTGGTCATCCAAACCGACTACAGCTCCATCTGGGATTCGAAGAGCAGCTTCAGGAACCGGGAAGGTTCGGCACTTTCGCTCTTGGACGAGGTGCAGAAATACCTGGGCGAAATCGCCGGTGATCCGGCGAAGGGAGCTGAAGTTGACCAGCTGCTGGCCAGCATCGTTGAAAACTCGCGCCATGCGGTGGTGTGGCGCCGGCTCCTCAAGGTCGGCGCCGATCATCCCGAGGCCATCGGGAGAAAGCTGTCGCCATTGGCCATCGAGGATGCAGCCCTGACCAGCATCGACCTCACCGAGGAAATCGGCGGACTCCTGGAGGCGGTTTTTCCAATCCTGTCGGAGGGGGAACGCACGGTCATCGAGGCGGCGCTGCTCGCACTGGCGGAACAGGAGAATGGAAACGACTACGGCGAGAAGTTGCGCGACCGCTTCATCGGCTGTCTCCCACGCTCCGCGGTGGTCTCCGATGCGGTCCGCCAGCGGCTTGCCGAGTTGGACAAGGACGGCGGGCCGCCGCCCAACACGCCCCATTTCAGCATGGGGTCGTTCGAGCATTCGAATGTGTCCGATGAGGAATTCCTGCGGCATCGGGGTATTCCCGTGGACGAGCCGGCGAACAAGGCCCTGCTCGATTTGGTGCGCCCCCTCAAGGTCCGGGTGGAAAACTCCGTGCCGAAGGACCCGCCGGCCGAGGAGCCCGGGGCGCGCCTGAATCGCCTGCAGCAAATCAAGGCCGCCTTGGGGAACGCCGCCATCTCCCCTGAACTGCTTGAGCAGGCGCATGCCTACCTGGCGGAGGACTGTGCGAGGGTGTTGCGCTCCACGGAAGGCGGCTTGGAAGCCCTGAAGGAGTTCGGTCGGCAGGTGTTGCTGGAGGTAGCGGAGCAATCTCCCGTCGGGCCGCTCGAAACCAACGAACAGTTCGACCGGATGCCGGGATGGGGCAGCCCGAATGCCCGGATTGCGGCCGTCGAAGGGCTGCTCCTTTCCAAGGACAAGCTGACCCCGGCGACGCAGGAGGCGGTCGAACAGGCCATCGACCTGCTGGCCAAATGCCCGGAGCCGGAAATCCGCTTCACGATCGCCCGGTATGCGGGTGCGTATCATCGCTCGAATGAAGCCCGGATGTGGCGGTTGCTGCGCCAGTTTGCCGAGGCCGATCCCAGCTTAAGCGTGCTCGCTAGCGTGGTGTCCACGGTCTCCCGGACGACGTCCGCGAAGGGCATCGAACTGGCCGAGATCATCTTCCAGCGCGTGGGAACCAAGGACGGGCGGGACGGGCCGAGGGAAATTTGCCTGAGTTATTTCCTCTCGCTGCACATCGAGGGAATTTCGGGGGAGGTCGGCAAGCACCTTGAAACGGTGGCGACGACCCCGTGGGTTAACCGGGAGGATACCGGCCACATTCTCGCCGGACTCCGTGGCTATCTGGCCTACGGCGAGGTCGAACCGGCCAGCGCGATGGAAACCGCGACCCGCCAGCGGGCCCAGAAATTGCTCCGGAGGATCCTGGTGTCCGCCAGTGAGGAACTGGCGCACCTCGCGGCGAAGTATGAAAAGCTGCCACTCGAAGAGGTGCCGGAGAAGGTCCGGAAAAAGGTCGAGGCAATCCACCGGTGCATCCATTCCGTTTGCGACACGGTCTACTTCGCCTCCGGCGCATTCGAGCAGCGTGAACGCGGCGGCGGGCGGAAGGAAAAGCTGAGCCCGGCGGCGCGCCGGCGCTTCTGGGCTGAGATGAAGGATATCCTGGCGCTGCTGGGCACCAGCAAGGTGCCGAGCGTGAGCTATCATCTGGTGGAAACCCTCGAATCGCTGGTGGAGTTCGACCCGAAGGCGGTGTTCTTGGAGATCAGCCGCGCGGTGCAGAGCGGCAAGGCGGGCGGTTTCCAGTTCGAATCGCTGGTGGCTGACATGGCGGTGCGGCTGGTCAAGGAGTTCATCGCGACCCACCGCGGATTGCTGAAGGACGACAAGCAATGCCGGCGCGCGCTGGTGGAAATCCTGGATACCTTCGTCGAGGCTGGCTGGCCCGCCGCCCAGCAACTGACGTTCGGCTTGGAAGACATCTTCCGATGACACGGCGGAACGCCACAGACGCCGTCCAGGTGTTTCGGAACGCAGCGCGGGATTATCGGACTACCTATTTGCCGCGCATCCAGGCGGTGCAGCACCATCATGAACAGCAAAACGCCGGGGGCGTCTTGCCGGATGAGATCAGCACCGCGCTGGAAGCCCATGGACGCAACTACCTGATCGATTCCCTGCTGGCGGCGCTTAATTGGAACATCACCTCCGCCAGCGGGCCCTACCTGGCCAATCTGGTGCCGGAAGCGCCGGTGCAGTCGACGGAAGTCAACCAGCGCAGGCACATCGACTATTGCGGATTAGACCGCGCCACAGACAAGCCGCTGATGATCGTGGAGGCCAAGCGGCCGGGCAGCCCGCTTCCGTCCCGAGTCCAGCCCAAGGGAGCGGGAGCGCGTGGCAAAACCGCCAAGGCCGAGACCATCGAGGAAATCATCATCGCGCGCCTAAAGGACAAGAAACTGGAACTGAAGTATGACTGGTCTGACTGGATTGGGCAAACGGCCGACTATGTGAAATCAGTCCATGATCATACCAAGGTATGCCCCAAGCGGGTCGTGATCACGGATGGCTACTGGTGCATCATTTTCCTCCGGCCTGAAATCCAGTTCCTTGATCCAGAAAATGCCCTGCCAGAACATTTCCGGATTTTCGTGGCTGACGGCATCGATGCGAGCTTCCACGGCGAGATCGAGGAAAAGTTCAACGAGCTATTCGGGCTGCTGGACTACCACACGCTGGCGAAGGACACGCCCCCGCTCGAACCGGCGGATCTTCTGTTTCATTTCCCGGCCGCCCAGCCGCTGGATGCCATCCGCGGCATGATGCTCAAATACGTGGAGCACGACGGGCTCTATGCCACCACGCCACGCATCGAGGTATCCCCGGTGGTCTTCCTTCGCAACCCGGGATCACGGTGGTTCCGGGTCGACTCCCGGGCCACCGAACAGTTGCCGCCGAACGAGGCGGATATACCCGACCATTTGGACGCGGTGGCCGCAAAGGCAACCCACCTCGAAAATGCGATCCTTGCGGTCCGGCCCGGCGCTTACACCTGGATCAGCGTGGAGCAACATTATGCGGACCCCGACGGATTTGCCCTGCTCCCGGGAGTGCAGCGAGGCAAAGCAAACGAATATCAGATCGTGACAGGCCTGGGCACCCACTACCTGCGCCCGGCCCCGTCGATACCAAATTGCCATTTTCATCGCTGGGCCGATGCCCAGCAGACCGGCGTCCATTTTCCGGAAGGTGGACCTGTCGCGATACAATTGACAAGTCCCCGCGTGTGGTTCCCCAGCGGATGCACTCATCATTGCGCGCATCGCCACATCGAGACGATCAAGTCAAATCAGGTTACTAGCGCCAACCGCGCGCAATGCGGTCCTCGCAGCGCCAAGGAGCACGAGGCCTTTTGCGAGATCCGCGGATTTGAAACCCACCTTTGCTGTCGCACCTGCGTTTATGAACCGGTGTGCGAAAAGGCCGCGGTTTTCAAGCCACCGTGCCATCGGCCCGGCCACTTACCGGCTTAGCAGGTGCGGGTCGTCGAAATTGAGACGCTCGGAATTGAAGACGAGCTTCTCGCGTTCGCTGAGATCCTAGTTATTAATAAGGAGCCTGCCGCTATCCTTATTAGACCACGCTCAACGGGGCCAAAACTGACGGGGAGCGTTTTGGATCTCTCTGACATGCCCGCTCGCCCCTTCAGCCTCGCCGAAATCTCCACTCTCGAATCCCACCTCCTTGAGCGTAGCCGCTATCGAGACCGAATGCTCATTATCGCTGGCACCCAAGTCGGGTATCGCATCACCGAACTCCTAACCTGGACTGTTGGCCAAGTGCTAGGGGCTGGTGGAGACATTGTCCGCGAGGTCACCGTAACGCGCGCCGACCTCAAGGGCGGCAAGGGTGTGCGTAAGCGAAGTGTGCGCAGCCGGCGAGTTGTGCTGAACGAGCGGGCGAGGGGAGTGATCCGTGACTACATCGCCTCGCTCGGCTGCGTTCCGCCGGCGGACCAATTTCTCTTCCTGTCGCGCTCAGGCGCCAACCGGCCGATCAGCGGGACGCAGGCACATCGTCTCCTGAAGAACCTCTGCCGCGAGTGCGGAATCGATGCGACCAGGATTTCTACGCACAGTCTACGCAAGTCATTCGTGAGGGCCGTCTATGACGCGTCAGGTCACGATCTCGTCCGAACACAGAGAATCGTCCAGCACGCATCCCCGCTGACCACGGCGAGGTATCTCGAATCCACCCAGACCGAACTCGACGAGCTGGTCCTCGGACTCGGCGCGCTGGCGCCAGCTCCAGCCGTCGCGCGCACCCTCGCTCTCGCCTCTTGAGCTTCATTCACCGTTCAACCCGGGCACCGCCGCGCGCCCGAAGGGAACGATACACCTATTTTGTGACCTTCTTGGATCCCCACCGCCAGCATGCAAATTGATTCGCGTTATGTCTTTTGCCCTCATTCAACTGGGTTGTTCTTTTTAGGGCCTATAGCTCAACGGTCAGAGCAGAGGACTCATTGGTAACTCAGTGCCGTCGGAAGGGAAACCACCGACGGGATACGGGGAAATTCGGCGAAGCCTTCGCGGCGACGCATGGTAACGCCGAGCCGAGCCGCGGATGCATTTGCGGAAGGTGTAGAGACTAGCGGAGGGATCCAGCGCCCTTAATCACCGCATTAACCCCCGTCACCCCACCGCCTCCCGCGCGGGTGAAGACATAGTCCAAGGAGCCGCGAAAGCGGCGCAAACTTGAATCCTTTGGTTCTGGGTTCGAATCCCAGTGGGCCCACCAATTATCGATAGTGCTGCTCTTCTGGCGGTTTCAGTCTGACGATACTGAACGATGGCCAATGAAAATGGCACCGACTCAATACGACGTCCAATCTTTAGGTCTCCACGGGCGCCTGAGCGGCCCACTTTTTCGGTGACCTTGGCCAATGATTTCGGTTTTTTAGATCCAAACTTATCGTCCAAACACAGCATTTTTTTGCGCGACAGCACCGAGCTCGAAATAGCCGAATATTTTCGGCGTAGCCCGCGGCCCCCCTTGAGCCCAAAAACGCGGGTTTACTTCTTTTGCTTCCGCGCGGGTCGGCTTACACCGGGGAGCCGCTTGTCGTGAGGGGCGCCGTTCGCCGGCATCACGCCAGGTGTTTGTGGCAACATCTCCGCCAAGCCGGTGGAGGTCTTGCGGCGATCGTCTGCGTAGTAGGTTGCGGTAATTTCAATGGTGGCGTGGCGCAGGCGGTTTTTTGCCGCGATCAGGCCAAAGCGTTCGTTGATCAGTGATCCGCATTCTTTTCGGAGTGTTTGCACGGGTTTTTCGTAATTCACCCCGTGTTCTCGCAACCATGCGTTGAGGAGTTTGAAGTGCTTTTCGCACCGATAGTGTCGATAGGTGGATGTTTTCCTCGGCGCGTTGTCAGATTGAACAACGTAGTCGCCAGGGGTGATTTTGCGGTACCGTTGGAGCAACTGCACTAAGCCGGCTTCAATCGGCACCTCATCGGCAGAAGGCCCGGTCTTAAGTGACAGGAAATGATGCGGGATCAGGGCGATGTGTTTCTTTTCCCAGTTAATCATGTCCCAACGGAGCTTATCGATTTCGTTTCGTCGAAAGCCCAGCAGGAGAGCGAGGACGAAGATTTTAAAGCACTCGGGGTGACGAACAGATAGCTCGTCCACAACCTCGCGCATGAGCTTTTCAGGCTGAATGGTCGAAACGTACCGGAAGGCGGAACGCCCTTTCACCGCCATGGGGATTTGGTCGAACGGCATCGGGTTCACGGTGGCGCCGAGATCTTTCAGGGCTTGAAGCACGTCGTTCCGGAAAAGGCACCTGAGGTTACGAATATACCCGTCAATGGTGACACTTGCTGAATGAAGCTTTCTGTTATTGTCGCTCCCGTGGGCCAGCATTTCACGGCGGAACGATTTGATGGCTTCCAAGGTTATCACGCCAAGAGGCTGCGAATCGACGCGCGCGCGCCATTCAAGCAGACGCACACCCTTCGCGCGGCCGGACCCGAACCCGCAAATGAACGCGATCAAGCTGCGAAGCTTGGTTCGGTAAGTCATCAGGGTCGACGCGGTGATGAGTCCGGTGAGCGCAACCAGTCGCAGGAATTCGCCCACGGTTACCACCGTAGCGACAACAGTCTTCTTCGGTTTGTGCTTCTTGATCGTTTCTTCCCAACCAAGACGCACGATATCGATATAGATATCGCGGGCCTTTTTGGCAGCTTCGACGGTGTTTGCTGTGTGCAACGGAAACGATTCGCGTTGGCCTGCGAACTGTATCTTACACGAATAATTCGCCGTTTTGAGGCGCTCACCCTCCCGGGTGTAGGTGGGTTGGAAAACGCGACTTTCCCAATAGGAAAGGTGCGTGGGGGAGAGGCGCCCGAGCGGAATATCCTGCTTGGACACTTCTTGGACACTGACTGTGGTCTGAACCGGTTTTTTCGTTGATAGGGAGTTATTCATGCCACAGTTCTTTTGGGTCGTAAGTGGCTTTTCCCTAGGGCCTACATAAGACCACAAGGGCTCACTTGACCCGAACTGTAGGTTCAGAATGGCATACTCATAATCCCTTGGTTCTGGGTTCGAATCCCGGTGGGCCCACCAATCAAGATGGTTCCGTGGATCCATACTACCCCATGAAATTCAGATTCGCCGTGGTTGTTCTGCTGTGCGCTGGTTTCGTTGCACCGGGCTTCGCGGAAACCGCCCCGCGCTATGAAGCCAATTGGTCCTCGCTGGACCGCCGGCCGACGCCGGCGTGGTACCTCGACGCCAAGTTCGGCGTGTTCATCCACTGGGGCGTCTACTCGGTGCCGGCCTGGGGCACGGTGGGGGAGTACGCGGAATGGTACTGGAATCGCATCAATAGCCGCGATCCGAAGTGGGCGCCGTGGCGGGAGTTTCATGCGAAAAATTATGGGGCGGACTTCGACTACAAGAATTTCGCTCCGCGTTTCACCGCGGAACTGTTCGATGCCAAGCAGTGGGCCGATGTCTTCGCCCGCGCCGGCGTGAAGTACGTGGTGCCGACTTCGAAACACCACGAGGGCTTCGCCCTCTGGCCGAGCGCCGAGGCCTCGCGCACCTGGGGACGCCCCTGGAACGCCATGGAAGTGGGCCCGAAGCGGGACCTGCTGGGCGAACTGGCCGAGGCAACCCGCGCCCGCGGCCTGAAGTTTGGTTTCTACTATTCGCTCTACGAGTGGTACAACCCGCTTTGGCTGAAGGATCGCGCGCGGTACGTCGACGAGCACATGACGCCGCAGTTCAAGGACGTCGTCACGCGCTACCGTCCTTCCATCATCTTCAGCGATGGCGAATGGGACATGCCCTCGGCGGATTGGAAGAGTGAGTCGCTCCTGGCGTGGTTGTTCAATGAGTCACCGTCGCGCGACGAGGTGGTCATCAACGATCGCTGGGGCAAGGAAACCCGCCACAAACACGGTGGCTACTACACGACCGAGTATGCCGCGGGCCTCGCGGATGGCGCCCACCCTTGGGAAGAGAGCCGGGGCATGGCTTTTTCCTACGGGCTCAACCGCGCGGAACGCGTGGATGACTACAGGACCGCGCGTGAATTCATCTTCGTGCTGATCGACCTCGTGAGCCGCGGCGGCAACCTGCTGCTGGACATCGGGCCTGCCGCCGACGGCACGATCCCGCCGCTGATGGAACAACGCCTGTTGGAAATCGGCGACTGGCTGCGCGTGAACGGCGAGGCCATCTATGGCACCCGCCCGGCGGGCCGGCCGGTCCAATGGACGTCCGGTGAGCGACCCAAACAGGAATATGGCGAGTTCATGATCAAGTACTCGCTCATGGAGCAGATCGGCCAGGCGCCCCGCGACGGCCGCGCCGTGAAGCAAGTGTTCTTCACCCAGAAGCCGGACGCGCTTTACGCGATCACGGTGGATTGGCCGGGCGCAAAACTCCTGCTGCGCGACGTCCAGGTACCGGCGGGTTCACGCGTGACCCTGTTGGGATTGGATGCACCCCTTGCGTGGAAGCAGGTCGACGCGGGACTGGAAGTGACCATGCCCACCCTCGGCCCGGACGAGGCGCCTTGCCGATACGCGTATGTCGTGCGGGTGAGTGGCGGCAAAGTCGCCGCCGAAAAACCCTGAGCGCCCCGGCGATCGTGTGACCGGTCCGGGGTGGAGCGCGGCCTCCGGACGCGCTTTCCGAAGGTGACGTGGCGGCAGACGGTGCGTCACGGTCTCACATTGCCCAGCCCCGATCCGCTTTCGGCGTAAAGGCCGGATCGGCCGATGGCGAACGGGCCGGACTTCATCGCTGGGTTGCGCTCGCCACGAACCAAACCGACTCTAGGTTTGGCCCATGATCGCCTCCATGCCTCGTGCGGGCCGGATCCTTTCCGCCCTTCTGTTGATGACCGTGCTGTTGCCGGCGGCTGAAACGAAGACACCGACCGAAACCCTCGAGGCCGAGACCCTCCGCCATTTCCAGGCGATCGTCCGGATGGACACGAGCGATCCTCCGGGTGGCGAGCGGCCGGTGGTCGAGTACCTGAAGGGCGTGCTCGAGGCCGAGGGCATCCCGGTGCGGATCTTCGCCCTGGATCCCAAGCGGCCCAACCTCGTGGCCCGCCTCAAGGGCAGCGGCCGCAAGCGCCCGCTCCTCTTGATGGGCCACACCGACACCGTGAACATCGACCCGAAAAAATGGAAACACGGGCCGTTCTCCGCCGACCGCGAGGACGGTTAC
This sequence comes from Lacunisphaera sp., assembly GCA_044224295.1. GTDB lineage: Bacteria > Verrucomicrobiota > Verrucomicrobiia > Opitutales > Opitutaceae > Lacunisphaera. The sequence continues at coordinate 58,912 of JBGAKQ010000014.1, forward strand.
ATCTACGGGCGCGGCACCGTCGACGACAAAGACAACGTCACCGCCTGCCTGATGACGATGCTGCAGCTCAAGCGGAGCGGGCTCCCGCTCGATCGCGACGTCATTTTCCTCGCCGAAGCCGGCGAAGAGGGCGCGGTACAGTATGGCATCCAGTTCATGGTGGAGAATCATTTCGCCGAGATCGACGCCGAGTTCTGCCTGGCGGAAGGCGGCAGCGTCGTCCGCACGGGTGGCCGCGCGCAATACGGCGGGGTGCAGACCACCGAGAAGATTCCGAACCGCATTCGCCTGACCGCGCACGGCGTGGCAGGCCACGGCTCGGTGCCGTTGCGCTCCAACGCGGTCGTCCACCTCGCGCGCGCCATCGCGGCTGTTGCCGACTGGCGGACACCGATGCGCCTCAATGAGACCACGCGCGCCTTCTTCGAGCGGCTTGCCACCATCAGCGCGCCGGCCGACGCCGCGCGCTACCGGGCGATCCTCAAGGGCGACGAGGACGGCTCCGCGCAGGAGTACCTCGCGGAGAATGAGCCGCGCTATCACTCGACGCTGCGCACGTCGATTTCACCGAACATGATCAGCGGTGGCTACCGCGTGAACGTCATACCCTCGGAAACCGAGGCCACGCTCGACGTGCGCGCGCTGCCCGACGAGGACATCCCGCGCTTCCTCGACCAAATGCGGGCGCTCATCAACGACCCCGCCGTCACGGTGGAGCTGGCGTCAAGCCACAGCCGTCCCGGCGCGCCGCCTTCCAACCTGCACACCGATGCCTTCGAAATCCTTGAGGCCGCGATCAAGCGGCACTACGGGGTGATCACGCTGCCCCTCATGAGCACCGGGGCGACCGACATGGCCTTTCTCCGGCAGCGGGGCGTCCAGTGCTTCGGCATCGGCCCGGCGATCGACAGTGAGGACGGCCGGAAGGGGTTCGGCGCCCACAGCGACCAGGAACGCATTCTTGAGGAGTCGTTGTACAAGTTCGTGCAGTTCACGCAGGACGTGACAGTGGCGCTGGCGGCGACAAAACCGTAAGCGCGGCGAGCGGACCTCGCCTCGCCCGCGACAACTTACTCTCGCCAGCCACCGCGGCACCCGTACAGTCCCCGCCACTTTCCCTATGTCCACCCCCGCTGAGGCCGCCACGCCGCGCAAGTGGTACCAGTTCTCCCTCACGCAACAAATCCTCCTCGGCCTCATCGTGGGCGTGCTGCTGGGGTGGTGGATGAGCGGCCTGACGCCCGAGGCGCAGGCGGGCTGGGATACCTGGCTCAAGGTCGTCCGTGACGTCTTCCTCCACCTGATCAAGGCGATGATCGCGCCGCTGATCTTCGCGAGCGTCGTGCAGGGCTTCGCGGGCACGGGCGACATGAAGAAGGCCAGCCGCATCGGCTGGAAGTCGCTGCTCTATTTCGAAATCGTCACGACCCTCGCGCTCGCGGTCGGCCTGTTCATGGTGAACGTCGTCCAGCCGGGCAGCGGCGTGAAGCTCGCGATGGATGCGACGCAGTCCACGGCGGGCCTCGCGAAACCGCAGACGCTCCCGGAGATCGTCGTGCACATGTTCCCGGTCAGCCTGATCGACGCCATGGCGCGCAACGACGTGCTGCAGGTCGTCGTGTTCGCCGTGCTGTTCGCGATGGCGGTCATCGCCGCGGGCGACGCCGGCAAGCCGGTCTTCGATTTCTGCGCGAGCCTCACGCAGGTGATGTTCAAGTTCGCCGGCATCATCATGAAGTTCGCGCCGTTCGGCGTCGGCGCCGCCATCGCGGTGACCGTCGGCCACCAGGGCCTGGGCTCGCTCATCACCCTGGCGAAACTCGTGTTCACGCTCTACGGCGCGCTCGTGATTTTCGTGCTGCTCGTTTTCGGGGCGGTCATCTGGCTCGCGAAGGTGCCGCTCAGGCCCTTCGTGAAGGCGGTCCGCGAGCCGTTCACGCTGGCGTTCGCGACGGCCAACAGCGAGGCCGCGCTGCCGAAGGCTTTCGAGAACATGGAAAAGGTCGGCGTGCCGCGCGGCATCGTGGGCTTCGTGCTGCCGGCGGGGTACTCGTTCAACCTCGACGGTTCGACGCTCCACCTCGCGGTTGCGTCCGTCTTCGTGGCGCAGGCGGCCGAGACGACCACCGGCATCCATTTCAGCATCGAGCAACAAATCACCATGATGCTGATGCTCATGTTGACGTCCAAGGGCGTCGCCGCCGTGCCGCGCGCGTCGTTCGTCGTCCTCGTGGCCGCGTTGGAGTCCTTCAAGCTCCCGATGGCCGGCGCATTCCTGATCCTGGGCGTCGACGCCCTCCTCGACATGGCCCGCACCTCGGTAAACGTCCTCGGCAACTGCCTCGCCAGCGTGGTCGTCGCCCGTTGGGAAGGAGAGTTCGACGACAAGAAAGCCGCCGCCTACCTCGCTGAGGCCCCGGAGCAGAAGGTGGTTTGAGGGTATGGAGTTGAGCGTTGAGTGTTGAGAGTTGAGCGTTGGAAGTTGGGCGTTGGACCCCTGGAGGCGGGGTGCCCTCACCCCGCTGTATTCCCCCCCCCCCCGCTGCCGATCCCGCTTGTAATCCATTATATTACAAGCCGGCTCGGGCGCCGGTACCGGGATTGCGGGTTTTCGAGTCCCTAAATCGTTTTGGAATTGTTTAAGAAATTGCCTGTAAAGTACTTAAAACGTTCTCTGGTCAAATGATTTGCGGGGTCCCGGGGGCATTGTAGCGTCCGCGCTCCTCGGCCATGCCTCCCGCCCTCCACACGTTTCTCGAAGTGATCGGCATCGTCGCCCTCGTGTTGGCGAACGGCTTCTTTGTGGCGGCGGAATTCGCGCTGGTGAAGGTGCGCGCCAGCCAGCTGCGCCCGCTGGCGAAACGCGGCGGCTGGCGGGTGCGCTTCGCCCTCTGGGCCAACGAACACCTCGGCGCCATCCTCTCGGCCTGCCAGCTGGGCGTGACGCTCACCAGCCTGGCGCTGGGGTGGGTGGGTGAGCCCTTCCTCGCGGAACATCTCGAGAAACTGCTGCACCGCCTCGGCTTGGTGGACGCGGCGACGCACTCCTCCGTCTCGTCGGCCATCGCTTTCGGCCTGATCACCTTTTTCCTGATCATTTTTGGCGAGCTCACGCCCAAGGCCGTGGCCATCCAGAAGGCGCGGGCCGTCGCCCTCTGGACCTCGGCTCCGCTGGTCGCCTTCTACTACTGCTTCTACCCGTTCATCTGGCTGCTGAACAACTCGGCCAACATGCTGCTGCGCTGGCTCGGCTTGCGACCGACGGGCGAGGGCGAGGGCGACTTCAGCGCCGAGGAACTGGAATACGTCTTCAGCCACGCCCGCCACTCCCACCCGGGCGACGCCGCCATCAACCGGCTCATGGTCCAGTCCCTGCGGGCCCGGCGCACGCAGGCCCAGCACATCATGCGCCCGCGCGACCAGGTCGTCGCCCTCTGGTCCGACCGCTCGGTCGCGGAGAACCTGCGCATCGCCCAGACCAGCGGCCACAGCCGCTTCCCGGTCTGCTCGGGTTCGCTCGACAAGGTCGAGGGCCTGCTGCTCGTCCGCGAATGGCTCTGGCAGATCAGCGTGCTCGGGCCGGACACGCCCTTCGACCCGCTCGTGCGCGAGGTGCTCGAGTTCGAGCTGACCACCCCGCTGCACACCATGATCGAGCGCTTCCGTTACTCGCGCAGCCACCTCGCGGTGGTGCTCGACGACAAGAAGGCGCTGGCGGGCATCATCACCTTTGAGGACGTCCTCGAGGAAATCGTCGGCGATATCCGCGACGAATTCGACATCGAGAGCGGCCCGATTTACGACCGCGGCGACCACAGCATCACCGTGAGCGGAACGCTCACCATGCGCGAACTGCAGGCCGAGACCGGCTGGCCGCTCGAGTGGATCCCGCGCGAGACCGTCGCCGCCTGGAGCCACCGCCACTTTGGCCGCGTTCCGAAGCGCGACGACAAGCTGGTCGTTGGCGAATACCGCCTGTCCGTCCTCGAGGCCAACGCCGAGCGCGCCCGCCGCGTGAAGATCGAGCGCGGCACCAGCGACACGACGCCCCCCATGTAGGGTCTTCGCTCGTCGACGGACCTCCCGGCCGGCATCGGCTTCCTTGCGGCCACGCTGCAACGACCCCAGGAGCAGCCGTCGTCAGACGGCTGGCGCGCCCGAGCGCGGCTCAACGGGGAAGCACCATTGAACGTTGAAAGTTGGCCGTTGGACGTTGAACGTTGGCCCGTGTCCTTCACCGTTGCCTTCGCCGCCTTTGTCCTGCTCGCGTGGCTCGTGCTGGCGCAGGAGGTTTTCCGCGGCAACCGGCGGCTGAAGCGCCTCGCCACGCTGGCCGCGCCGGCGCCGTCCACGTGGCCGCGGGTGTCGGTGATTTTTGCGGCGCGGAATGAGGCCCACACGTTGGTGCACGCCGTGCCGACGATGCTCGCGTTGGATTACCCGGATTATGAGGTCATCGCGGTCAACGACCGCTCGGAGGACCGCACCGGCGAGTTGCTCGACCAGCTCGCGGCGACGAACCCGCGCCTGAAGGTCGTGCACGTGAAGGAGCTGCCGGAGGGGTGGCTGGGCAAGAACCACGCGCTCGCGGAGGGCTCCACGCAGGCGACGGGGGACTGGATCTTGTTCACGGACGCCGACGTGCATTTCAACCCGGGCACACTCCAACGCGCGGTCGCCTACGCGCGCGCGCAAACCCTCGACCACCTCGCCGCCGTGCCGCGCATGAGCGACCGCGGGCACTGGCTCGGCATTTGCGTGAACGCGTTCAGCGTCGTCTTCACCTGCGGCATCCTCCCGTGGCGCGTGCCGGACCCGCGCAGCCGCGCCCACGCGGGCGTCGGCGCCTTCAACCTCGTGCGCACCTCGACCTACCGGAAGCTCGGCGGGCATGTGCCGATTCATTTGCGGCCGGATGATGACGTGAAGCTCGGGAAGCTGATGAAGTCGGGCGGTTTCAGCGAATTCGTGCTCGGAGACGGCGCCATCGCCGTCGAGTGGTACGCCAGCGTCGGCGAGATGATCCGCGGCCTCACGAAAAACGCCTACGCCGGGGCCGACTACCGCTGGTGGGTGGCGCCCTTTGGCGTGCTCGCCGTGGCCCTGGGTTTCGTCTGGCCGCTGGTGGCGTGGGCGCTGATTCCCGGGCCGGCGGGCTGGTGCTACCTCGGGGCCGCGGCGTTGATGCTGTTCCTCGGCTGCGACCAGGCGCGCTTCACCGGCGGCCGCTGGTGGTACGGCCTGTTCCTGCCGGTCGGCATGGCGGTCTTCAGTTTCATTTTGGTGCGCTCGATGGTCGTCACGCACTGGACCGGCGGCATCACCTGGCGCGGGACCTTCTACCCGCTTGCGCACTTGAAGAACAACCACCTCTGATCCGGCCGCCGGCGCGGCGCGATTTGCGTTTCAGCCCGGCCCGGCAATTCGTGGAGGCATGTCCACACCGCCGTCCCCGGCACCCATCGCGGGGCGCGGGGCCAACGTCAACCCCGCGAACCGCTTTGAGCCCCTCCACGTGGAGCCGGATGGCGACTGGCGGGACGCGGAGTTCGTGGAGACCGGCTCGGTGCCCCATCCGCGGACGCAGTTCTACGTGGACGGCACCGAATCCATCCTGAATCCGATCACCAGCCCCGACGTCGGTTCGGGCTGGGGTTTGAACTGCTACCGGGGCTGCGAACACGGCTGCGCCTATTGCTTCGCGCGGCCGTACCACGAATACCTCGGGTGGAGCAGCGGCCTCGACTTTGAGACGAAGATCCTTGTCAAGCTGCGCGGGCCCGAGCTCCTGCGCGAGGAGCTCTCCGCGAAGAAGTGGCAACCGGAGACCGTCCTGATGAGCGGCGCGACCGACTGCTACCAGCCGATCGAGCGGCGCTTCCGGCTCACGCGCGGCTGCCTCGAGGTGCTCGCGGAGTTCCGCCAGCCGGTCGCGATCATCACCAAGAATTTCCTCGTGACGCGCGACCGCGATCTCCTAGCGGAGCTGGCGCGCTGGCAATGCGTGTCGGTGATGGTTTCCGTGACGTCCCTCGATGCTGCGCTTGCTCACAAGCTCGAGCCCCGCGCGGCGAGCCCGGAGCACCGCCTCCGGGCGATCCGCCTGCTGGCCGACGCGGGCGTGCCCGTGGGCGTGATGGTGGCGCCGGTGATCCCGGGCCTGACCGACCATGAGTTGCCGGCGATCCTCGATGCCGCCGCGCAAGCCGGCGCGAAGCGCGCGGGCTTCGTGACGCTGCGGCTGCCGCATGCGGTGAAGGACGTTTTTCTCCAATGGCTCGGCGACCACGAACCCGGCAAGAAGGAGCGCGTGCTCTCGCGCCTGCGCGAGCTCCACGGCGGCAAACTCTACAACGCCACCTTCGGCGACCGGCTGCGCGGGCAGGGGATCTTCGCCGAGCAAATCCGCCAGATGTTCGCGATCGCCAGCCGCCGCGCCGGCCTCGCGCACGAATCCCCCACACTCTCCACCGCCCACTTCCGCCGCCCCGACGGGACGCAGCTGGAGTTGCTGTGATATTGGGAGTTGAGGGTTGAGGGGTGAGAGTTGAGTGAAGGGGCCGGGCGGGCTTGTAATCCATTATATTACAAGCCGGCTCGGGGTCGTCGGGGCTTACGGTCTGAAAAAGCGGGGGTGGCCATGCGGGGACGCGGGCGCATGCTGCGCGCATGACCTTACCCCGGATTGCGGCGGCGGCGTTGCTGGTGAGTTCCCCGGCGGCGGGCGCGACTTGGACGATTTCGACGTTCGCTGGCACGGGCGTGATGGGTTTCAGCGGGGACGGCGGGCCGGCCACCGCGGCGCAGATCAACGATCCCTACGGCGTGATCCGCGGCCCCGACGGGGCGATCTGGTTTTGCGAGCACAACGGCCACCGCATCCGGCGCATCGCCCCGGATGGCACCATCACCACGGTCGTCGGCACGGGCCAGCGGGGCGACGCGGGTGACGGCGGCCCCGCGACCGCCGCGCAGCTGGACCTGCCGCATGAGCTGCGTTTCGACCGCGCCGGGAATCTGTTCATCGCGGACACCGGCAACAACGCCGTGCGGCGGGTGGATGCGAAGACCGGCATCATCACCACCGTCGCGGGCGGAAAACAGCGACGCGGCTACGAGGGCGATGGCGGGCCGGCTTCCGCCGCGACCTTGCGCGGACCGCACAGCATTCAGTTCGATGCCGCGGGCACACTGTACATTTGCGACGTCGGCAACCACGTCATCCGCACCGTCGACCCGAAAACCGGCCTCATCCGCACCCTCGCGGGCACCGGCCGCCCGGGCCCGACGCCCGACGGCGCGCCGCTCGCGGGGACGCCGCTCAACAATCCGCGCTCGCTCGACGTGGACCGCGACGGCAACCCGTGGATCGTCACGCGCGAGGGCAACCAGGTCTTCAAACTCGACCTGAAGGCGGGTGTCATCCGACACGTGGCCGGCACCGGCGCCGCCGGGTTCACGGGCCACGGCGGTCCGGCGAAACTCGCGACGCTGAGCGGCCCGAAGGGCATCGCCCTCGACGCCGCCGGGAACGCGTGGCTGGCGGACACCGAGAGCCACACCGTGCGCATGATCGACGCGAGCACGGGCAACCTCGAATGGATCGCCGGTACGGGAACCGCCGGCGATGGCGGCGACGGCGACCCCCGCGCCTGCGCGCTGCACCGCTTGCACGGTGTATTTGTCGACGCCGACGGTTCCGTTATCATTGGCGACAGCGAGGCGCACCGCTTGCGGGTGCTGCGCAAACACTAGCGTGGACCTGCGCGGTGGGGTCGCGACCTCGGGGCCGTCTGGCCTTATGCACCACGCCCGTAAAAACTCGCGGACTTCAGGCCCCGGGGCCGGGCTGCGCACGGCGGCGTGCTTTCGCGTGAGGCCAAGCCTCGATCCGGTTCACGATTGACCCCAGACCGGGATTGAACCCGCCGGGGGTTTCCGCCTGACTGGGGGAATGGAGCGCCAGGCCAGCCGCGAGGAAACCGAAGACTTGAACCGCCGGCTGGCGGAATTGAATCAAATTGGCGTCGCCCTTTCGCAGGAAAAGGACCTCTCGCGCCTGCTCGAGATCATCCTGCTCGCGGCCAAGAAGATTACCAACGCCGACGGCGGCACCCTCTACCGGCGCGTCGCCGGCAAGGACACGCTGACCTTCGAGATCATCCGCACCGACTCGCTCGGGATCGCGATGGGCGGCACGACCGGGGTGAAGATCCCGTACCCGCCGATCCACTTGCACGACAGCCGGGGCCGCGGGAACACCTCGATGGTCGTGGCGTACTCGGTGCTGAAGGACCGCACGGTCAACATTGCGGACGCCTACCTCGAGAAGGGTTTCGATTTTACGGGCACCAAGGCCTTCGACCGCAAGATGGGTTACCATTCGCAGTCGTTCCTCACGGTGCCGATGAAGAACCACGAGGATGAGATCATCGGCGTGCTCCAGCTGATCAATGCCCAGGACCCGACCACGGGCCTGATCATGGCGTTCGACAAGACCGCCCAGCGTCTCGCCGAGTCACTCGCGTCGCAGGCGGCCGTTGCGATCACCAACCGCCTCCTGATTTCCCAGCTCGAGAACCTGTTCGAGTCGTTCATCGGGCTCCTCAACCAGGCGATCGACGAAAAATCCCCGTACACCGGCGGCCACTGCCACCGCGTGCCGGTGCTGACGATGTTGCTCGCGGAGGCGGTCCACGAGGCCAAGGCCGGCCCGCTGGCGCTCTGGCACCTGACGGAGCAGGACCGCTACGAACTCAAGATCGCCTCGCTGCTCCACGATTGCGGCAAGGTCACGACCCCGGTGCACGTCGTCGACAAGGCGACCAAGCTGCACACGCTGTTCGACCGGATTCACCTGATCGACACGCGCTTCGAGATCGTGAAGCGCGATGCCGAGATCGCCGCGCTGCGCGCGGGCGACACCAGCGGGCTGCCGGCGCGAATCGCCGAGATCGAGGTGGACCGCGCGTTCCTCCGGCAAAGCAACAACGGTTCGGAAGCGATGTCCGCCGCCGACCAGGAGCGCGTGCGCGCCATCGCCAAGAAGTATCGCTGGCGGAATCCGGCCGGCGAAGACGTCGATTTCCTCTCCGCCGACGAGGTGGAAAACCTCACCATCCGCGCCGGCACACTCACCGCGGCGGAACGGCAGATCATCAACCACCACATCGTCGTCACGATCCAGATGCTCGAGGCGCTCCCGTGGCCAAAGCACCTGATGAACGTGCCCGAATACGCCGGCGGGCACCACGAGCGCATGGACGGCAAGGGTTACCCGCGCGGCCTGAAGCGCGACCAGATGTCCGTGCAGGCGCGCATCATGGGCATTGCGGACATCTTCGAGGCGCTGACCGCGCGCGACCGCCCGTACAAGCCCGGCAAGACGCTCACCGAATCGCTGCACATCCTCGGCAAGATGCGCCTCGAGGGCCACATCGACCCCGACCTGTTCGACATTTTCATTCGCGCCCGCGTCTACGAGCGCTACGCCGCCGAGTACCTCGACCCCGCGCAAGTCGACGTGGTCGACGTCTCGAAAATCCCCGGTTACTCGGGCGATTGAGGATTACACCAAGAAGCGAAGCAGCAAAGGCGTGACTTGGCCCCGGGGCCCGATCAATTCGCCCACCCGCCGCAAGTTCGCAGGTTCGCTTCGCTGCTTGGCGGCTTCGTGTTAACTCCCGAGCGAGCGCTGCACTGTCCAGAACAGCCCGACTGCCGCGATCACCGCGCAGCTTGGGATCATGATGCGGGTGCGGAACCAGGGCCGGTCGCGCCACCAGCCGACGGCGAGCAGGGCGACCGCGATTACCAGCAGCTGGCCGAAATCGACGCCGAGATTGAAGCCGAGCAACGCGAGGAGGAACTGGTTCTCGGGAAACTTCACCTCCGCGAGGCTGCCGGCGAAACCGAGGCCGTGCACGAGCCCGAACGCAAACACCAGGACGAGCCGCGCCGGCCCGAGCTTCGGCGACCAGATGTTTTCCAGGGCGATGCAGGCAATCGAGAACGCGATCAGCGGCTCGACGATCCGGCCGGGCACCTGGACCACGCCGTAGCGGGACAGAAACAGCGTGGTCGCATGCGCGATCGTGAACACCGTCGTTTGCGCGAGGAGCTTGCGCCAGGTTTGCCCGAGGAAAAACAGCGCGAGCACGAACAACATGTGGTCGAGCCCTTGCGGCACGATGTGTTTAAAACCGAGCTGCAGGTACGTCCAGAACTCGACGTACCACGGCGGCTGCGCGACGGGTGCGGCCGCCGCCATCATCGGCACCGCCACCGCGGCCGGGCCGGCGGCGGGCAGCGTCGCCCAATCGAAATCAAAGACCTCGCTCGGCCCTTCCTCGACCCACGAGCGCTGGAGCACGCCGTGAACCCGCGTCCCCACCGCGAACAGCACCGGATGCTCCACGGGCGCGTTGTAGGGCACGACCATCACAAGCGGCGCGGGTTTGGCCGGCAGCCGGGCGACGAAGCGCAACTCGGCTGACTTGTCCTGCGCCTGATCCTCGAACGCCGCGGCCGCGAGCCTGGGCAGCGCGAAACTTTGTAACTCAAGCGCCAGGCGCTGGTCGCCCGCGTAGAACTCCAACGCCCCGAGGATCTGCGGCAGCACGCGCTGCACCTCGGCGCGCTGCCGATCCGCGTCGGCCTGGGTCAGCGCGAAATACGCCGCCGGCGTCGGCAGCACCAGCCCAAGGTTGTAGTCGATCGTCAGGGCCACCTCGGTCGGGCTCGTCACGATGGCCTCGACCCGCGTGAACACCAGGCCGTGCGCCCACGCGACGAGCGGCGCGCAGCACGCCACCACGGTGGCAAGCAGGACCAAACGGATTCTGGCGTGGAGGGAGGGGTGCACCGAAAGCGCTGCGACGTCGCTCCCAAGGGGTGGCGATCCGCGCGCGACTGGCAAGGAGCGAGATGGTCATCCCGTCAGGTTCGCGCCGCCCGCCCTTTGCAAACTTCGGGATCGCTTGCGCACCGGCGTGATCCGCCGGGACGAAGCGCGTCTGCTAGGTCCGGGCTCGGAATCAGATCGCCGAAACGCGAAGCCTGAACCCGGGCGGAGCGCCGCAGCTCGGCGTTGGCGAGATAGGGCTTGTGAACTTCAGGGCGCAGGTTTCAGGTTTCAGCTCTCCGGGCGGCGTTCGCGCCGCCTTGGCCCCATGTCCGACCCCAACGCCGAGTTTGACCACGCGGTCCTCGATAAAATCGAGGCCAGCCCGATCGGGGCGCTGCCGGTCACGCCGGCTTACCAGGACGCCCTGCGCCGCTTGTACGCCGCGGGCCAGGTTTATCCGTCGGCCGATCACAAGGGCGGGCACGTCACGGCGCGATCCCTGGCGGCGCAGCCATTCTTCCACGCGCACAACCTCGAGGCGTTCATCGCCGGGAAAATCACCGACGACGCGCTCGAGCCGAACAAGAGCATCTACGATCGCTACGTGGCGTCACTCCCAGCGGCGAATCGCGCGCGCGCCGAGGCCCACCGGCTGGCGGTGATTGGCAAGCCGATTCATCACCGCGCGAAACACGGCGTCGTCGCCGTGCACGACCCGCTTCACACGCTGTTCCTCGTGCCGGGTTCGGGCGACCACCCGGGTTTGCCGGGCAACTACCTGCATGGCGCGGTGTTTCACGTGGGCGACGAGGCGACCGGCGCGTGGGTGGTGCACGTGCACGACGCCGAGGACGGCGCCAGCCTGTTCAAGGCGCCGACCCTGCCGGAAACCCTCGCCAAGCTCGAGGAGGTCCTTGCCAGCGCGCCGTTTCACCTGCGGGAACTCGACGCGCTGGGATTTGCGCTGACGTGATGCGCGCGACGCGGGCGCCTACGGCTTCAGGCGCCCAAAGCCCCAGGAGAACGGCGCCTTCAGCTGCTCGGCGCCGCCAACGCGCACGCCGTGGAACATCGTTTCCGCCATCGTCGTGGATTTGAGCAGGCGCGCGACGTCCGACATGAGCTCGGCATCCGCGACCAGTCGCTCGACGTCCTCGCCGGGGTAGCCGGCCCAGTATTTCAAGTCGTGGAGAAACCCGGCGGGGTAGAGGCTCACGCCCTTCCAGTCGTCGAACCAACCCGTGCAACCATCGCTCTTGAACGGGCGCACCGGCGGGTCCTTTTCGATTTTCCGCCACAGCGCGTGCAGCCCGTAGTGCGCGCAGATTTCCTTGATGCGCTCGAGCGGCACCTCCGTGTTGATCGCGGGCAACTCATACGGCGTGTCGATCGCGTAGGCGGTGGAGGACGGCGCGAGCTGCCCGGCACTCACCGGCGGCTCGCCCGCCGCCAGCGCCGCGCGGATCTTCGCCGCCACCGGCGCCAGCACCTCCATGCCGACGCGATCTTCCGGGGTCTTGGCGGGCGCCTCCCCCGCGAAGCGTGGGATCAGGTGCAGGTGCGCATGGAACACCGACTGCCCGGCGGCCTTGCCGGTGTTCAGCTGGAGATTGAAGCCCTCCATCTTCAGGTCGGTGCGCTGGATCGCGTTCACCAAACGCCGCGCGAGGTCGGTCATCGCGTGCATGGTCTCATCCGGGACGTCGAGAAACCCGGTCCCGTGCGTCACCGGCACGATCAGCAGGTGGCCGGGATTGCGCGGGCCGATGCCCAGGAACGCGAGGACGCGCTCGTCCCGATACACCACGCCCTCAGCTTGGCGGGTGCCGGCGGCGATTTCGCAAAACGGACAGCCGGCAACGGCGCCGGTGGCTGCCGGGGTCGCGGCCGCCTTGGGTGCTTCGACCGCGGGCTGCTTGAATTCCAGTTCACCGCGGATGCGCCACTTGTTCTCGTGCAGGACCAACACCGCGAGGTAGGAGAAACGCGCGCCTTGGGGAAATTCCGGGCTCGTCCAATCGAACGCCCCGGTCACGGCCACGACCTGCGGGTCGAGTTGCCGATAGACGAGGTCGCGCCATGCGAAGGCCGTCGGCGCGGACCAGTGCTTGCGATAGACGTCGGCGGTCTGCTCAAGCGTCGCCACGTCATCAAACCCATCGCCGATGAGCAGCGTGCCATTCGGCGCGTAGAGCCGGATCAGGGCCTCGCGGTCCCCGGCCAGCAGCCGCTGCGCGTAATCCGCCATGAAGGCCGCGGGGGACGGGATCGGCGCCTCCTGCGCGCGCAAGCCAGCCACCACAATCATCAGGGCCGCCAAAAATCGAATCCGCATGGATGAGCGCTAACGGACCGTCTTCCCCACGGAAATCCGAAAAATGCCGCAAGCTGGTTTGGTTTCGTCGACGGTGGGAGGGAATTCATTTCCCGACGGTTTGGCCGTCATCGATCTGTCGGGATATAAAATCCCTCCCACCCGGAAAGCAGTCACACAATTTTTCTCGCACCAACCCGGTAGGCGCGGTTGCCCCCAACCGCCCGGATCGAAGGTGGCTGGGATTGATTCCCCGACGGTTTGTTCGGCATCGATCCGTCGGGATATAAAATCCCTCCCACCGGGATAGCAGTCTCACGATTTTTGTCGTACCAACCCGGTAGGGGCGGTTGCCCCCAACCGCCCGGCTCGATGGCGGGTTGGGATATAAAATCCCTTCTACCGGACGACGGTCTCTACCGCTCGGCGAAACCGCCGATGGCTTCCACGACTTCCTCCACGGCCTCGTTCTCGGCTTCCTCCATGGGTGCGAATCGCTCGGCCTTGAAGCCGAGCTCGGCGCCGGCGCAGAACGGGTCGGGCGGGTTGCGGAGTTCCTCGACGAGGAGATAGATCTCGGGATGGTTGTCCCCGGCGCCATTCGGCACGGGCTTGCCGTCGACGATGTGCAGCGGCTTGCCGCGCCCGGGCGACATGGCGCGCACGGTGTAGGTGACGCCCTTCACGGGCAGCGCGGTGTACGTCCGCAACGCCCACGCCGGAAAAACATCGTCAATACACACCACCTTTTGGCCGGTTTGCATGCGGCAACGGAAATGAGAACCCGCGCGGACGCAAAACAACAAACCGGCGGCAGGCGCCACGGCGCCGCTACGGGTTCGCCTGCACCCGGAATTCGCTCGGCACGCCTTCCTTGCTGCTGAGGCTCAGGGTCGCTTTCGGAAAAACCCAGCCGTAGGTGTTCACCTCAAGCGCGGTCGTGCGCGTCGCGTACTGCCCGTAGCGGGCGTTCATTTCCTTCACGAGCGCTTCGAAATCGGCGGCGGTGCCGGTGAGCGTGCCGACGGCTTCCACCAGGCCGAGCTTCGCATCGAACTCGACCGCGCGCAGGTTGGCCGCGAGCGATTTTGGCGTCCACCGGGCGCGGACGCGTTCGCTGAGCACCAGGACGCGGCGCTCGGCGCCGGCCGGGGAATTCACGATCGATTGATCGTCCGCCCCGAGCTTCGCCGCCTTGGCAAACTCCGTCGCCGATTTTCCCCACAGCGGCTCGAGGAAATTCATCAGGTCACTCCGATCCGCCGGCGCTTTCGCCGCGAACGCCGCCGACACCAGGCCAACCACCAGGGCCGCTAAGCCGAATCTCTTCAGGGCCGACATGCTCATGGTGCGAGGGAGTTACGCGGGAGAAGGGCGGACGTTCAATGCCGATTTCGGCGCGGCGTAGCGGCCGGCGTCCCTGCCTGCCGGGGCTCGGTGAATCCCATGCACGGCGGCCGGTGGCGACGATTTCGATCCTACTTGGTAGCCGCCTCGAGCGCGCGCTCGGCCGCCGGGGTGCGCAGCACGAAACCGCCGAACGCGCTCCAGTGGGCGCTCGCCTTGTCCTTCCGCAGCCACTCGCGGTGGTTGTCGAGATTGCGCGTCGGTTGCTCCTTCCATTGATTCTGCCCGCCGTTGAGTTCGAGCAGGAAACGGAACTGCACCGCCGTCCAGTCGCCCTCCTTGGTGTAGCTGATTTCCTCGCAGCGTCCGCCGATGATCACGGCATTGACGTGCCAGTCGGGCGTGCGGAACACGAGCTTCTCGCCGTAGATTTCCATTTTCCCGTTGGCCGACTTGCGCGCCGGCTGCCGACTCACGACGGTGCCGTAGCGCGCCACGAGTTGCTTTTCATGTTCGCCCAGCCGCGCCGAAGCGGACGGCACCAAGCTGGCAACCAACAACCCGGCAAGGACGACGCGAATCAGGGGCAGGACAGGAAATCTCATGCAGGCACGATCGACGCGGAAAAACCTGCAGCAAAAGCGGACCAGTTGGCAATGCGGGGATTGTGGGAAGTTGAAAGTTGAAGGTGGAAAGTTGAAAGGGGAAGGGGAGTTGAGAGGTGAGAGTTGAGGGAGGCAACACACCCCGCCCTTCGGACCGCAGCCAAGCCTATGGCTCCCGGGTCCCTCTTTAACCGGGAGCAATTGTTCAGTGTTCATTGCCGCGGAGATGGCCGATGAACAATGAACGGTGGCCGATGAACGATTTCTGCTGGCGAGACAGTCGGGATATAAAATCCCTCCCACCAATGGCGGAGACCTGAAGCCTCAGGGCGGCGGCACAGCTCCCCTTGAACTGGAACCGCCCCCTTGAACTGTTCCGCCCCTCTCAGGTTTCAGGTTTCCGGTTTCAGGTTTTCTGCCCGCCTTTCCCCCTTCGCGCGGCTTCGATTTTTGCCACGTCGATTTTGCCCATTTCCATCATGGCGGTGAACACGCGCTCGGCGACCTGGCCGCCTTCGGCCATCGCCTCGGTCAGCACACGGGGCGTGATCTGCCACGAGATGCCCCAGCGGTCCTTGCACCAGCCGCAATAGCTGGCCTGCCCGCCGTTTTTGATCAGGGCGTTCCAGTACTTGTCCGTTTCCTTTTGGTTGTCGGTGGCCACCTGGAACGAGAAGGCCTCGCTGTGCTTGAACGCCGGGCCGCCGTTGAGGCCAAGGCAGGGGATGCCCAGGACGGTGAACTCGACGGTGAGCACCTGGCCTTTCTTGCCGGACGGAAAATCCGCCGGCGCCTTGTGCACGGCCGTCACTTTGCTGTTGGGAAACGTCTTGGCGTAAAACCGGGCCGCCCCGAGGGCGTCCGTGTCGTACCAAATGCAGATGAGATTTTTGGGATGTTTGGTTTTCATGCGTGGAAAGGGGGCACTTTACTCCAACGAATGACCGTCCGTGAAACGGACAGGAGGGGGGGTGGGGGGAGGGTAGTTGAAAGTTGAAAGTTGAAGGTTGAAAGGGGAAAGGGGAAAGGGAGTTGAGAGGTGAGAGTTGAGGGTTGAGAGAGCCAACACACCCCGCCCGTTGGGCACCCCTCTCTAGAGCGGAGCTCGATTCAAGATCCCCTCTAGCTCGTCCGCCGTAGCCTTGGCGAAGGAGGAAGAGGGGTGGTCCCGCCGTGGTGGGACCGGGGTGTGTCGATGCGCAACGCGCGCCATCGCTCTCAACGCTCAGCTCTCAACTCTCAACCGCCTCCCGCTTCACGGGAGGCCCCTAGCTGATCAACAGCAACCGCGGCTCCACGGTATCCGGGGCGCGGTGCACGCAGGGGGGCACCGGTGCGCCGGGCCACGCGCACGTGATGCGCCACAGGTTGTGCCGGCCGAAGGCATACGGCTCCGCGCCGGGGCGGGGGAGGTAGTGCAGGTCGTAATGGTTTTCCGCGAGCCACTCGGCGAAGTCGGCGTCGTCCGGGCCGCCGTACTGTTTCAACAGCGCGGTGCGGATCGCGGGATCGTTCACCTTGCGCCGGGCATCGGCGGGATGCAGGCCCTCGCTTGCGGCGCCGAAGTACGTGCAGAGCCAGGTTTCGGCTTCGATCGGGGCGCGATCGACGTGCCACGACATCACGTCCGTCGCCACCGGGTCGCCGGAATCGTCGCGGGGATAGCCGTGAATGATGTTCAACCCCGGGTCGCGCCCGGCCGCGCGGAGGAGGGCGAGGTCGGCGAGCATCACGTCCACCGCCGCGCGTCCGCCCGCACCGAGCGGGAGTCCGCGCAGATGGGATTCCTCGAGCGCGACGATGCCCTCGCCGGGCCCAAGCGCACGGGCGACCTCCGCAAAATCCCCGGGCAACGTCCGCGGCCAGCATGCCGCGTTGGTCTGCCCCGCGAAACGAAACTCCAGCAGTTCCTGAAAACCCGCGGCGCGGTGGATCATGCGCCGGCGCTCACCGCATCGCGGCGGGCGTGAGGACCGTTACCGACGGCAACGACCCGCGCACCCACACGAGCAGGAAGCCGTTGGGGTCGTCGACGAGCACGTACTCGTTTTCGGCCGCGGACATCGCCTGGCCGGCGAAGGTGTATTTCTCGCCCGGCTTGATGAGCTGCAGGGTCTTGGTGTCGCCGAGGACGGCCTTCTGGGCCTTGATGAAATCCAGCACGAACTCCTCGTGCAGCCGCCGGCCGACCTGGCCCGGCTTCAATGTCTCCGCGATCGAGCGCCCGCGCTGGTCGAACTTCACCGCGTACACGAGCAGGCCGTCGTCGCCCTCAAACATCCACACCGCCTTGGTCTTGTCCGGCTGCCCCGTCGGCTTCCCGCGGTGCTTGCTGATGTCGGCGAGGGTGTCCCCGAGAAACGCGTGCGCGAGCGACGTGGCGCCCAGCAGGCAGAGGATGGCGGACAGAAGGCGGAGGGATTTCACGTGGAAAGAGAGTGGCAAGAGGTAAGTCAGGAATCCGGTGGAATTCAAGGACGGCGATGCGAAGGCTGAAACCTGAAACCGGAAACCTGAGACGGGCGGAAGAGTTCAAGGGGGCGGTTCCAGTTCAAGGGGAGCTGTGCCGCGTCCGCTGTGAGGTTGCTCGCGACAGAATCCCTGAGAAGGCAGATGCCCCCTTTGGTTGTCATCGCGAGGCCCGCTTGGGGGCCGTGGCGATCCACGGGGTGGAATGCGCGCCGCGCGCGTCGACACACCCCGGCGCTTCGCGCCACCCCTCTCAAGAGGGGACCCCGGATTGAGCTCCCCTCTTTAGAGGGGTGGCCGCAGGCCGGGGTGTGTTTGTCCTCTCAACCCTCACCCCTCAACTCTCAACCGCAGCGACCTCCGGTCGCTTCGCATGCATGCATTTCCTGGTATTTCTTATGTGCGCCGTGCGCGGACGTGCTTTTTTCGCTCCACCTTGGCGGGCGGGTGCGGCACTTCTCTCGCGCCGCGCCGTGCGCGGTTGCCATGAAACACCCCTACTTCCCGGCCCTCGACGGCCTGCGCACGGTCGCCGTGGGCATCGTGCTGTGCGCGCACGGGGGCGTGCCGTGGTTTCGGAGCGGCGGGGTGGGGGTGGACATCTTTTTCGTCCTGAGCGGATTTCTCATCAGCACGATCCTGCACGGCGAGTGGGCGCGCACGGGCGACATCAGTTTCCGGAATTTCTACGCGCGCCGCTTCCTGCGCCTCGCGCCGGCGCTCCTGCTCACGTGCGCGCTGGTGGGCGTCGCGAAGCCGCTCTTCGGTGAACCGTTTCCGGGAACGGACCTCCTGCTCGCGCTGAGCTACACCGCCAACTGGGCGCAGGCGCTCTATGGTTACTACATGACGTGGCTCAACCACTGCTGGTCGCTCGCGATCGAGGAACAATTCTATCTCCTGTGGCCGCTGGTGATCATCGGCCTGGAGCGCACCGGCCGCCCCGCCGCCACCAAGGCCGCGCTTCTCCTCGCCGGCGCGGCGGGCATCGCGCTGTACCGCGCGTGGCACGTCGGCACCTGGACCGACGAGCGCATCAACTTCGGACTCGATACGCGCATGGACTCGCTGATGGTCGGCGCGGCGCTGTCGTATTTCGTGGTGGCGGTGCGGAACACACCCCGCCCTGCGGGCACCCCTCTCCAGAGGGGAGCTCAATTCAAGGTCCCCTCTGGAGAGGGGTGGCGCGAAGCGACGGGGTGTGTCGACCGGCCCGGCTGGAGCCGGGCCCTCCAATTCCTGGCGCCGCTGGCGCTGCTCACGCTGTTCGCGATCCCGCGCATCGTCACGTGGTACAGCCCGTGGATGGGTTGGATCGGTTACGTGCTGGTGGCGAGCCTCGCCGCGGTGGTGCTGTTGGATCTTGTGGTCGGACGCGATTCGTTGCTCGCGAAAATCCTGGCGACGCGGCCGATGGTATTCGTCGGGAAAATTTCCTACGGTCTGTACCTGTTGCACCTCCCGGTGTTCTTCGCCGTGGAGAAAGTCATCCCGCATGCGCCGCTGGTCGTCCGCCTCGGTTGGAAAGTCGCCATCAGCCTCACGCTCGCCACCGCGTCGTATTACCTCGTCGAGCGCCGCTTCCTCGCGCTGAAGGCAAAGTTCGAGGCCCCGTGAGGGACTGTTCGATGGGAAAGTTGAAAGGGGAAGAATCCGATCGGGATTAACCGCAAGGAACGCAGAGAACTCAGAGGGCAGGGTTCCAAACGGCGCTCAGCGCTCAACGCTCAACACACCACTTCCAACGCCCAACGCTCAACATCCAACTTCCAACGCTCAACACTCAACGCTCAACTTCGATCCCCCCTCACCCAACCAAATTCCTCAGGGCCGCCAGGTACTTGTCGCGGGTGCGGGAGATGACGTCGGCGGGGAGTTTGGGGCCGGGAGGCTTTGGGTCCCACTTCAGGGCGAGGAGATGGTCGCGGACGAATTGCTTGTCGTAGCTCGGGGGCGAGATGCCGGTGCGGTATTCGTCGGCGGGCCAGTAACGCGACGAGTCGGGCGTGAGGACCTCGTCGATCAGGTAAACCTGGCCCGCCGCATCGGTGCCGAACTCGAATTTTGTGTCGGCGAGGATCATGCCGGCCTGCTTGGCGCGGTCGTGGCCGAATTGGTAGAGCGCGAGGCTGTGGGCCTTCACCTGGTCGTAGAGTTTCTGCCCGACGATCGCCGCGCCCTGGGCGTCGTTGATCGGCTCGTCGTGCTGGCCCTTCGGCGCCTTGGTCGTGGGCGTGAAGATCGGCGCGGGCAACTTCCCCGCCTGCGGCAGGCCCGCGGGGAGCCGGATGCCGCACACCTCGCCGGACTTCTGGTAGGAGGACCACCCGCTGCCGATAAGGTAGCCGCGCGCGACGCACTCGATGGCGAGGGGCTTGAGCTTGCGCACGATCATGCTGCGCAGCTGGAGATCGCGATTGGTCAACCCGCGCCGCGCAAACTCGCCGGCCTGGTCGGGCAACAAATGGTTCGGGAGGAGATGCGCCGTCTGCGCAAACCACCAGTGGCTCATCTGCGTGAGGATCGCGCCCTTGCCCGGAATGCCGTCGGGGAGGATGACATCAAACGCCGACAAGCGGTCCGTCGCGACCAGCAGCAGCGCGTCGCCGAGGTCGAAGATCTCGCGGACCTTGCCCGAGGCGAGGTGCGTCGGAGACCTGAAACCTGAAACCTGAGACCTGAGTTGATTCACGACCTGCTCGGTGGTCGTGACGGCGTGGGTTGGCAGGGCGGAGGCGATCTTGGCAAAATTCATCGGGCGGAATCCCACACAAAGAAGCTAAGCAGCAAAGGCCAGAACGATTAGGGGGGGGCGGCGGCCCTCCCCTAGGTTGAAAGTTGAAGGTTGAAAGTTGAAAGAGTCGGGTAGGGCGCGGACTCCGCTCCGCGCCTCGCCGCTGCATTTTGGTGGGAGGGATTTTATATCCCGACTGCCTCGGCCCTCGCGAAGGATTTGGGGCACCACTGATTCACACTAAGAATTCACTAATCGGGCTCCGGGGTTTTTCCGATGAGTGACCAATCAGTGGAGATTAGTGGTGAGTTAACCGCAAAGAGCTCAAAGAGCTCCGCCCAATTTTGTGCCCTTTGTGCTTTTTGTGGCCAAACCTCAGTGGCCCGGCTCGGCCTTTTGGCTCCTTCGCTACTTTCTGTCCAAATCCCTTCGTCGGTCTCTTGGTGGGAGGGATTTTATATCCCGACGGGATTGATGCCGCGTTCGCAGTCGGGGTGTAAAACCCCTCCCACCGAATGCGGATGCGTTTTTAGCCACAAAAAGCGCAAAGAGCACAAAAGTATCCGACCGAGGCATCGCCGGGAATTTAGCAGACGCGACGTCTGCGTCATTCCCGGCGAGGGGGCTCGCTCCACTGCGGTGGAGGTATCTGGCTGCGCCAGATTTTTTTGGGGCTTGGCCGAACGCCGCGGGCGTACCGCTTCACTGCGGCCGTGCCGCGGTGGCGTGGCGGGGAGCCGGCTTTTGGGTGCTATCCATATTAGAGTGGGGGTTTGCGGGGGTTTCGGGGCTGGGCGGGCCCCGCAACCAATCCTTAACGGGCCTCTGCCAACAACTAACAACCACGCAGTCCGTGCCAGAAAACACTTGCACGAGGAAGTGCGTCCCGTAGCTTGCCCGACTCCGTGCTGGGTCCCCATCGTCTAGCCCGGTTAGGACACCACCCTTTCACGGTGAGAACCGGGGTTCGAATCCCCGTGGGGACGCCAACGGAAGACCCGCCAAATCGGCGGGTTTTTCATTTGGTGGCGTCCCCACGGGGATGAGAATCGCCGCGATCGGCGGCGACAGTTGCAGAGCAACTGCCCTTGGGTTCGACGACCGGAGCGAAGCGGAGGGAGAGGGACACACCAAAGGTGTGGGCCGAAGGCCTGAGCCCGGTTCGGCGGGCGAATCAATCCCCGCACCGTTGCTGGCTGCTGCCAGCCCGGTGTTTGTCCGGGCCGACCGCCCGGCAAATGGGGACGCCAACGAAAAGCCGCCATTTCTGGCGGCTTTTTCGTTTGGCGGACGGCTATGTCATGTCCGGTAGGGGCGGCTGCCCTCAACCGCCCGGATTGGCGCATGGGGGGTGGGAGGGATTTTATATCCCGACGGTCGCGCCGACGGGCGACCGCCATGATGGCTCGATTGGCTGCTTTGCTCCTTCGTGTCGCTTTTTCCAAGGCATGGCGATTGGGGGCATCAGCCTTCGCCGAGGCTACGGCCTGACAAGATCGCCGCTACCGTTCCCGAGAGAACGAGAAAGATTAAGAGAAAGAGAACGATTGGTCAGGGCGCTTTGTGCTCTTTGCGTTCTTTGCGGTTAAATTGTCCGTCGCGTCCGGCCGCTACGCTAAGGCATCGATGCAGTCGGGGTGTAAAACCCCTCCCACCGAATACACCGAACCGTGGCTGTGTTCTTCGCTGCCTTGCTCCTTGGTGTCGCTTTTTCCAATCCCGAGAGGACGAGAAAGATTAAGAGAAAGAGAACGATTGGTCGGAGCTCTTTGTGATCTTTGCGTTCTTTGCGGTTAAAGTTCTCAGCCCTTCGCGGCGGCCGCGGCCGCCGCGATCCCCGCCCATTCCTTGTCGGTCAGCCGCAGGCTGCTCGCGCCCATGTTTTCCTCGAAGTGCTTGAGGCTCGAGGTGCCGGGGATGGGGAGCATCACCGGGGACTTCTGCAGGAGCCAGGCGAGGGCGAGTTGTGAGACGGTCGCCTGGTGCGCCTTCGCGGCTTGGTCGAGGGGGCTGTCGGGGTTGGCGAGGTCGCCGGCGGCGAGAGGGAACCACGGGATGAAACCGAGCGAGTGCTTCGTGCAGTAATCAAGCACCGCGGCGCTCTTTTGGTCGGCGAGGTTGTAGAGGTTTTGCACGCTGACGATCCTCACCGTCTTCTGCGCCTGCTCGATTTCCTTCACGGAAACTTCCGAGAGGCCAATGTGCCGGATCTTGCCGGCGGCCTGGAGATCCTTCAGCGCGCCGAGGGTTTCGGCGACGGGGACCTTGGGGTCGATGCGGTGCAGCTGATACAGATCGATGCAGTCGAGCTTCAGGCGTCGCAGGCTCAGCTCGACGCACTGGCGCAGGTACTCGGGACGTCCCACGGGCTTCCAATCGCCCGGCCCGCCGCGGACGAGGCCGCCCTTCGTCGCGATGACGAGACCCTTGGGGTAGGGATGCAGCGCCTCGGCGATCAGGCGCTCGCTGACCTCCGGGCCGTAGGAGTCGGCGGTGTCGATGAGGTTGACGCCCAGCTCGACGACGCGCCGGAGGAGTTTCCTCGCCGCCGCCGGATCCTTCGGGTCGCCCCACACGCCCTCGCCCGTGATGCGCATCGCGCCGAAGCCGAGGCGGTACACCGGCAGATCGCCGCCAATTTTAAACGTCCCGCTGGCCGCAGCCGCGGAAGAAGCAGAGGAAGCGGAAGGCATGCGGGGAATATGCACGAAATTCGGCGGGAAACAATGGGGGGAATGCGGGGGGAAACCGGAAACCGGAAACCTGAAACCTGAGGGGGCGCGCGGCGGTTGTTGGTTGAAGGTTGAAAGTTGAAAGCTCGAGCCGGTAGGGGCGGGGTGTGTTCTGCAGCACTCGCCGGCCTCTCGCTGCTTTGCTCCTTCGTGTCGCTTTTTCCAATCCCGAGAGAACGAGAAAGATTAAGAGAACGAGAAAGATTGGGCCGGAGCGCTTTGTGATCTTTGCGTTCTTTGTGGTTAAATTGTCCGTCTCGTTCGGCTGCTACGCCAAGGCATCAGTGCAGTCGGGGTATAAAACCCCTCCCACCGAATACACCGAACCGTGGCTGTGGCTCGCTTGGCTGCTTGGCTCCTTCGTGTCGCTTTCCCAATCCTGAGAGAAAGAGAAAGATTAAGAGAACGAGAACGATTGGGCCGGAGCGCTTTGTGATCTTTGCGTTCTTTGCGGTTAAATCGTTCGTCACGTCCGGCTGATACGCCAAGGCATCGATGCAGTCGGGGTATGAAACCCCTCCCACCAAATACACCGAACCGTGGCTGTGGCTCGCTTGGCTGCTTGGCTCCTTTGTGTCGCTTTCCCCAATCGTGAGAGAAAGAGAAAGATTAAGAGAAAGAGAAAGATTGGTCGGGGCTCTTTGCGATCTTTGCGGTTAAATTGTCCGGGGCTTCGTGCCTTGCCGTTCCACAGGCAGGGACGCCTGTGGCTACACCCAAACCGGGTCGTTGGGGGCAACGACCCCTACCGACTAATCACGCCCCGAATCCAATCAGTGGATATTAGTGTGGATGAGTGGTGCCTCACTGGATCGAGCCACCTCTTTCAACTTTCATCCTTCAACTTTCAACCCGGCCGCAACGCCTGCCTCGTGGCGGCGAGGAGGAATTGGAAGCGCTCCTCGGAGAGGGACGAGCCGAACTTGATGATCTTGCCGCTGCGCAGGACGATGTGGATCTCGGGCTTGGCGGCCTGGTTTTTCTGGTTCCAAACACGCTCGCCGACGGCGACCCGGGCGACCTCGCGCGGGTCGAAGCGGCGCGTCCAGCCGAGCGGTCCGGCGCCGACGAAGACCGCGCACTTGTCGCGGCCCACGCGGACCTCCGTGCGGCCAACGAGCGACGAGATGAAAAAAATGAACATGCCGGTCCCGATCACGATGAAGGGCGTGAGGAACAGCCAGAGAAACGTGACCATGCCCGGGCCCATTTCCTGTTTGTTCATGACCGGCGCGGGGAACCAGGCGGGCGGCGTGATGCCGAGGTTGTGTAGCGTCCCGCTGAGCGCGACGGCCACAAACACCGAGACGATGCCGTTCCAGAAAAGACAGATCCCCAGCGCGCCCAGCGCCCCGAGCCAGGTGCGGTGCGACGCGCCGAAGACCGGGCCGTCGGCGGACGGCTCGTGCCACGTGCCCGCGGGCGGGCGCTGCAGGTTGACCTCGGCCACCTCGTCGTGGACGAACTCCGCGAGCGACGCCGCGGCGTTGCACCGGCGGCAGTAAGCCACGTCCTGCGCGACGTTGACGTCCTCCGCAGGAATCGGCTGCCGGCAGCGCGGACAGGTGATCGCTTTCACGCCCCGGAGAATTCCCCGCGCCGGTCCCGGTGGCAAGCCGGTTGAGAGGCGGCGCGGAGCGCCGGTTGAAAGTGGAAGGTTGAAAGTTGAAAGCTCGAGCCGGTAGGGCCGATGCCCTCAACCGCCTTGGTTTGGTTGAGGACGCTGGTCGTTGGGAAGAGCACGCGTTGCGCGTCGACACACCCCGGCCTACGGCCACCCCTCTCGAGAGGGGAACTCAAGGCAAGAGATCCCCTCTCGAGAGGGGTGCCCAAGGGGCGGGGTGTGTTGCGCAGCACTAACCGGGCTCTTGGCTGCTTCGCTCCTTCGTGTCGGTTTCCCAAATCCCGAGAGAACGAGAAAGATTAAGAGAACGAGAACGATTGGCCGGAGGCTTTGCGATCTTTGCGTTCTTTGTGGTTAAATCATCCGGGGCCTTGTGCCTAGTCTTCCCACAGGCAGGGACGCCTGTGGCTACACCCAAACCGGGTCGTTGGGGGCAACGACCCCTACCGACTAATCACACCAGAATCCAATCAGTGGATATCAGTGTGCATGAGTGGTGCCTCAGCGGTCCGAGCCACCTCTTTCAACTTTCAACCTTCAACTTTCAACTCGCCGCGCTGCGGCGCGCAGCGCGGCGTATGGAAACGCCGGCTCGTCGTGGAACGGGTATTTCGTTGCGCCGGGGGGCGGGGCGGGCGAAATAGCGGCCTGCGTGACGCGGGTCACGCGCAGCACACTTCCTACGATGATTACCTCGACCTTGATTGGTTTGCTTTTTGGCGCGGGCTTGGCGGCCCTGCTGACGCTGTTGTTCGGCGTTTACTCGATCGGCCCGACCGAACGCGGCGTGCTGACGACCTTCGGACGCGTGCAGCGCACGGCCGGCACCACCGCGGAGGACCCGCAGCTGGGCGCACTCCTCAACGCCGAGGAAAAGGCGCGCTACAATTACCCGAACGTCCGCGTGATCCCGCCGGGCGGCCCTTACTTCAAGTGGCCGTGGCAGAAACTCTACAAGGTCGACATGACCATCCAGGCGATCGACATCACGTGGGATCCGGACATCTCCCAGGACAGCATCGAGGCCGTCACCAAGGACAACCTCACCGTGCAGATCTCCGGCCAGATCCGGTGGAAGCCGTGCGAGCGCAATCTCTACGCGTACCTCTTCGGCGTCGCCCATCCCGCGGCGCACGTTGTCGGCTACTTCATCTCCGTGCTGCGTGACCGCATCGCGACCTTCCACGGCCAGAGCGCCGAGGGCAGCGTCGAGGGCGTCTCGATCAACGACCTCCGCCGCAATCTTTCGCTCATCAACAGCTACATGGAGGAGGCGTGCCGCAAGACGTCCGCGCGTTACGGCGTGGACCTCGACGCCGCGCTCATCACCAACATCGATCCCCCGACGGACGTCGACGAGGCGCTGGCCTCGATCAACACGACGCAGAACCAGGTGGCCGCGTCGATCAGCCAGGCCAAGGCCGACGCCGACCAGAAACTCAAGATGGCGGAGCAGGCCGTGCAGATCGCGCAGAACCGCGCCGAAGCCGAAGCCGCGCCGATCCTCGAGCTCGGCCACACGCTCGCCGCGATGCACGCGTCGGGTGGCGACGCCGCCCTCGACAGCTACGTCCGCAACGCGTCCATCCCGCTCCGCGAGCGCGCCGCACAAACGGTGCTGAAGGTTTAACCGCGCCGGATTTCCTCAAACCCGTTTTGTCATTCTGAACGCAGTGAAGAATCCAGCGTATCGCGAGCACCCGTGGATCGCCACGGCCGGCCAGCCGGCCTCGCGATGACACTCGCGGCCCCGTGAACCCACTCCAGTAACGACACCCTTTCCTCTGATTCTCACATGACACCTTTCCTCATCTCCGTCGCGGTCGGCATTCCGCTCACGTTTTTCGCCACGTTCGTGCTGATCGGCATCGGCAGCATGTTCCAGCTCTGGCGCGTGCTGCCGGAGCGCACCGTGCTCGTGTACACGTTCTTCGGGCGCGTCGTCGGCCAGGTCGAGGAGCCCGGCCTCTTCTTCCCGATCGCGCACTTTGGCCCGAAGGCGCTGCTGTTTCCGTTCTTCGGCAAGGCGTACACCGTGAAGACGAACATCTACCAGGCCTACCTGCGCAACCAGCTCGTGAATTCCGAGGAAGGTGCGCCGATGGGCGTGGGCATCTGGTTCGAGACGTATGTGAAGGACCCGAAGGCGTACCTCTTCCAGAACTCCGACCCGATGGGCTCGCTCAAGGCGAACGTCGCGACGGCCGTCGTGAAGCAGCTCTCGAACCTCAAGCTCGACGTCCTGCTCGAAAACCGCGACGCGCTCTCGCGCAAGGTGCGCGAGGAAGTCACGCCGACGTCGTTGCAGTGGGGTTTCAGCCTCGGCTCGACCTACATCCGCAAGGTGGCGTTCCGTGACCGCGGCATGATCGCCGAGATCCAGCGCAAAGTCGTGAATCGCCTGCGCCAGGTCACCGCCGCGATGCGCCAGGCCGGCGAGAACGAAGTCGCGATCATCCATTCCGAAGCCGACAAAAAAGCCTCGCAGCGCCTCGGCCAGGCCCAGGCCGTGCGCCCGCAAGTCGTCGGCGCCGCCCTCGCCGAAGTCCGCAA
Source organism: Lacunisphaera sp. (assembly GCA_044224295.1). Classification (GTDB taxonomy): domain Bacteria; phylum Verrucomicrobiota; class Verrucomicrobiia; order Opitutales; family Opitutaceae; genus Lacunisphaera. The sequence continues at coordinate 86,136 of JBGAKQ010000014.1, forward strand.
GGTCCCCGCCGTCGCCAACACCCTGTTCAAGCTCCTCGATATCCAGGCCACGTTGAAGAGCCCCGGTAAGATCACCTTGGCGCAGGATGGGGGAGCGGGGTTGTTGTTGAATAGTTGAGAGGTGAGAGTTGAGGGGTGAGAGGGGCGGCCCGGGTGGGCCGTCTTACACACCCCGCCCGTTGGGCACCCCTCTCTAGAGGGGAGCTCAAGGCAAGAGATCCCCTCTAGAGAGGGGTGGCCGCAGGCCGGGGTGTGTCGCCGGGCGGCCACGAATGTCGCGCGTCCTTGCGGGGTGAGGGCATCCGCCTTCGCCAAGGCTTCCGCCGCCGGCAGCCCTATGGCGGACAAGACGGCGGACAAGACCGCACCCTACCGGCTTGATGGATCGCTTTGCTGCTTCGCTCCTTCCTGTCGCTTCTCCCAGTCCCGAGAGAAAGAGAAAGATTAAGAGAACGAGAACGATTGGTCGGAGAAACCCGGCCTCAACTCTCACCCCTCAACCCTCAACTCTTCCAAATCCCCGCCCCGTCCGCTGCCTGCAAATGAATCATCTCGGGCGTGCGGCCGTGTTTGGCGGCGTAGGCTTTGGCGATGCTGTCGGCGTCGCCTGACGTGAAACTGGCCTTCGTGAGCGCCATCACGGCGCCGCCGAAGCCGCCGCCGGTCAGGCGGGCGCCGAGGACCGCGGGGTGTTTTTCGAGGAGGTCGACCAGCAGGTCCAGCGCGGGCGTGCTGTTCTCGAACAAATGCTGCGAGCTGCGGTGTGACGCGGTGAGCAGCTTGCCGACCGCGGCCAGGTCGCCGCGCTGCAGCGCCTCGACCGTGACATGCACGCGCGCGTGCTCCTCGACGATGTGCTTGGCGCGCTTGGCGAGGTCCGGCGACAATCCGCCGCCTTTTTTCGTCAGCTCCGCCGGCGTGAGGTCGGCGAGAAATTTCACGCCGAGCTGTTTCGCGGCCTCGAGGCACTCGCGGTTGCGCGTCGCATAGTAACCGTCGATCAACGCGTGCTTCTCGCGCGTGTTGAAGATCCAGAGATGGGCGTCGGTCGGGAACGGCACGCGCGCAAACTCCGGCCCGCGGCAATCGATGTGCACGAGGTGCCCCGCTCGCCCGAAGGCGCTCGTGCCTTGGTCGAGGATGCCGCAGGGGACGCCGACGTATTTGTTCTCGGCGTGACGCCCCAGCTTTGCGAGTTCGGCTGGGGGCAGGTCGCTCTTGCCGGCCAGCTGGAGCAACGCGAGGGCGGTCGACAACTCCAGGGCGGCACTGCTGCTCAGGCCCGCGCCGGGCGGGAGGTCGGAATCGACGAGTAGGTCGAAGCTTTCCGGCCGCGGCAGGTTGAAATCCTTCAGGCTGCGCCACACCCCGAGCGGGTAGTTCGCCCACGAGTCGGAGCCTGTGATCTTCGTGCCCGGGTCGTTCGGCAGCTCGAGCACCGACTGCCCGCCCACGCTGAACAACCGCAGCCGTCCCGTGGGATTGGGCGCGGCCGCCACCCACACGTACCGGTCGATCGCCGCGCCCAGCACCGCGCCGCCGTTGTAGTCGGTGTGGTTGCCGATGAACTCCACGCGCCCCGGCGCGCGGGCGACGACGGCCGGCGCGCGGCCGTACGTGCGACGAAAGTTTTCGGTCAGGGAAGCAAAGGTCGGCGAGCTCACGCGGAAAAACGGTGGGTGCAAATTTTCATTGTTCAATGTTCATTGTCCAACGTTGATTGAACCGGACGCGGCGCTGTGCGTCATACCCTGACGTCATCCGGTGCCCCGATGGCCAAAGAACCCAGAACCATGAAACCCGAACGATTGCTCCCGCTCCTGTTGCTCGCCGCGTCCGCGTTTGCGCAGGAGGCGTTTCTGCCGACCAAGGAACTCGCGGGCCCGCCGCCTTCGCCGGCGCCGGAGGGGATGGTGTGGATTCCCGGTGGGGAATTTTCGATGGGATCGAAGGACCCGCGCGGGGATCTCTGCGGCGGGACGGAGGCGATGGAGGATGCCCGGCCGGTGCATCGCGTGCAGGTCGACGGTTTCTGGATGGATCGCACGGAGGTCACCAACGCCGACTTCGCGCGCTTCGTGGCGGCGACGAATTACGTGACCGTCGCCGAGCGTCCGCTGCGCGCCGCCGACTACCCCGGCGTGCCGGCGGAAAAACTCGTGCCGGGCTCGATCGTGTTCACGCCGCCGAACCATGCCGTGCCGCTCAACAGTTATTTCCAATGGTGGTCCTGGGTTCCCGGCGCCAACTGGCGCCACCCCGAGGGTCCCGCCAGCGACCTCAAGGGCCGCGAGCGTTTTCCCGTCGTGCACATCGCGTATGAGGACGCCGAGGCCTACGCGAAATGGGCCGGCAAGCGGCTGCCCACCGAGGCCGAGTGGGAGTTCGCCGCGCGCGGCGGGTTGAGCGGGGAGTTGTATGCGTGGGGTCGTGAGCTCAACCCCGACGGCAAGAAGATGGCCAACATCTGGGAAGGGGAGTTCCCGTACAAGAACACCGCGGCCGATGGTTACGCCGGCATCGCGCCCGTCGGAGTTTTTCCGCCCAACGGCTACGGCCTGTACGACGTCGCGGGCAACGTGTGGGAATGGTGTCAGGACTGGTACGCCCCCAACACCTACGCCAAGGCCCCCGCGCTCTCGAAGAATCCCACCGGCCCGACGCAAGCCGAGAGCTTCGACCCCGCCGAGGCCGGCGTCGCCAAGCGCGTGATGCGCGGCGGCTCGTTCCTCTGCACCGATCAATACTGCACCCGCTACATGGTCGGCTCCCGCGGCAAAGGAGCCCCGGATACCGGGAGCAATCACGCGGGGTTCAGGTGTGTGCGGAGGCGGTAGGGTAGATAGTTGAAAGTTGAAGGTTGAAAGGGGGGGCGGGGGGCGGATGGGAAACCTGAAATAGGATGGCAAGGGATGAGGGCGGAGGGATGAGGGATGAAGCAGGGCCGCGCGCCGCGTGCTCCGACCAATCTTTCTCTTAATCTTTCTCGTTCTCTTGGGAACGGTAGGGGCGGTTACCCTTAACCGCCCGTTGTATTCGGTGGGAGGGGTTTTATACCCCGACTGCATTGATGCCGCCCTTTTGTCGCGACAGGCCCTGGTCGCCTACGGCGCCGCCTCTGGCGGGTGAACCGCCGTGCCTGTCGTCCCACAGGCAGGGACGCCTGTGGCTACGGAGTCGGGAATTCGGCCAATCGTTCTCTTTCTCTTAATCTTTCTCGTTCTCTCGGGATTGGGAGAAGCGACACAAAGGAGCGAAGCAGCGAAGCGATCCATCAAGCCGGTAGGGGCGGTCTTGTCCGCGATAGTCTTGGCGAAGGCGGATACCCTTAACCGCCTTGTCTTGTCGATCGGGCGCGCGGTGGCGCGCAATGATCAATGTCTGATTTTCAATGATCAGTTCTCAATGAGTCATCCAAACACACCCCGCCCCTTGGGCACCCCTCTCTAGAGGGGATCTATTGCATCGAGCTCCCCTCTCGCGAGGGGTGGCCGCAGGCCGGGGTGTGTTTGGGCTACGGAGTCGGGGTGTAAAACCCCTCCAACCGAAGGCCTCCGAGCGCCAACCCGGCTCGCCCTCTTTCAACTTTCAACCTTCAACTTTCAACCCAACGCGCTAGCGCTTCTGCGTTCCTGGCTCCGGCGGGGTCGGGGCGTTGCCGCCGGGGCCGGGCGATTGCTGCAAATACGCCGGCGGGGGTTCCGGTTTCGCGGGGTCCATGTCGATGTAGTCGTCGACGATGAACTTCGCGAGGGCGGGGACGTTGGCCTTGATGCCGTGGACAATGTTCTTCGCGAGCAGGTAGCCGCCGTAGCCGTTGAGGTGGGTTTGGTCGGCGAAGGCGGAGCCGACGTCCCTCCCGAGCGCGGCCCACATTTCCTTGCTCATCGCCCACTGGTCGATGAGCGGCACGTTGTTTTCCTTGGCGAACTCCCGCATCGCGCGCGCCCACGGGCCGACGGTGTCGCCGTTGCTGCGGCGCTCCATCGGCGTCACGAGCACAAGCGTCGCACCGCGCCGCTTCGTCTCGGCGAGGTACACGCCGAGGTAGGCCTTGAAGGACGTCGCGGGCTCCGTGTAGCTCTGCGGCCACTGGGGCTTCGAGTCGTTGTGGCCGAACTGCACCAGAAAAAAGTCCCCGGCCTTCATCTGGCTGAGCACCTTGTCGAACCGCTGGCCGGTGATGAAGCTCTTGCTCGTCTCACCGCCTTCCGCGCTGTTGCAGACCGCGATCGCGGGCTTGAGGAACTGACAGAGTTGCGTCGGCCAGTTGCCGCCGGGCCCGCGTCGTGGATCGCCGACCGTCGAGTCGCCGGCCATGAACAGCGTCGGCACCCGGTCGTCCTTCACGATCTCGATCGCCGTCACGCGCGGGCGGGCTCCCCCCTTCGCCAAGGCTTCGGGTGGCAGGCCATTAAACTCGATCGTGAGTTTCTCATCCCAATGCCGGGCCTCCGCCTCGCCGCGCAGGAACATGTGCACCCGCGGCTCGCCGGGCGCATTTTGCGGAGCGGGCGGTTGGATCTCCGGGCGGCGGACGTTGGCGTAGAACGTGCGGGTGGTGAACTGGCCGGCCGGCGTCCGCACGTCGACCAGGTGAATGTGGCCTGATTCGGAACGGATGGTCGTGTTGGTTTCGTTGTTGGCGTCGCCGAGCGTGACGGTGACGCGGTAATTGCCCTCGGGGACCTTGGCCGAAAAGAAAAACGGCGTGTCCACGCCCGGCTTGGTGCCGAAGTCCCAGCCGTACCCGCGCTCGCTTGTGTAGGCGTCGTAGTCCGCCACCGCCAAACCCGTCGTCCCCGGCTGCGCCGCGCCCATCATGAAGTTCAACGCCACGGCCACCGTCGGCGCCGGCGGCAACGGCTTGTCCTCGGGTCGCTGGGCGATCGCGAAGGAAACGAGGGCAAAGAACGGGAAAAGCGAACGCAGGCGAAGTTTCATGGGGTAGGCGGGAGACAGCTAGCCACGGATTCCGCCGATTGGCACGGCTGACTTTTTCAAGCGGTAAGAGCGGAGCGCCGCGCTGCGCGGCGCTCCGCGGTTGAAAGTTGAAGGTTGAAAGTTGAAAGAGGGGGGATCGGAAACCTGAAGGCGCGCGGACGCGCGCGGTTGAAAGTTGAAGGTTGAAAGTTCGAACTGGTAGGGGCGGTTGCCCTCAACCGCCTTGGTTTGGTGGAGGGCGCTGGTTGTTCGTTGTCGGTTATAGGTACGATGGAGGCGGGGTGCCCTCACCCCGCGGGCTCGCCCCCGAACACACCCCGGCCTCCGGCCACCCCTCTCTAGAGGGGAGCTCAAGGCAATAGATCCCCTCTTGAGAGGGGTGCCCGCAGGGCGGGGTGTGTTGCCGCGCCCGAGTCGCGAGCAAGCTCGCTCCCACAGACAAACCGAGCCGGCCGGAGTCGGTCGGCCGCTTTCAACTGTCAGCCTTCGACTTTCAACCCGCCATCCCCCCTCTCAACCCTCAACCCTCAACTCTCAACGTCACGTAATACGTGACATGGCGCAATCTTGCGTCGGGCGCGGGCGTGCTGTGGGCTCTGCGCATGCTCCGATCTGCCCCGATTCGTGTGCTGCCTTTGCTGGCGTTGGCGTTGCTGGTTGGTTGCACGACCTCCACGCCGACCGCCAACCCTTGGCAGCCGTTGTTTAATGGCAAGGACCTCACCGGTTGGAAGGTCGTCAACGGCACCGCGCCGTTCACGATCGAGGGCGAAGCAATCGTGGGCACGACGGTGGCCGGGTCACCGAACAGTTTTCTCGCGACGGACCAGGCCTACGGCGATTTTATCTTCGAGTGCGAGGTGAAGCAGGAAGTCGCGCCGACGAACAGCGGCATCATGTTCCGCGCGCTCAGCACGCCGGATTACAAGGAGGGCCGCGTGCATGGTTACCAGATGGAGATCGACCCCTCGGAGCGCGCGTGGACCGGCGGCATCTATGACGAGGCGCGGCGCGGGTGGTTTTTTCCGGGCGACCTGAATCCCGCGACGCAGAAAGCCTACGTCTTCGGCGAATGGAATCGCGTGCGCATCGAGGCGATCGGGCCGACCCTGCGCACCTGGATCAACGGCCAGCCGGTCGCGCACGTGATCGATGCGACCACCCCGCGCGGCTTCATCGCCCTGCAGGTGCACAGCGTCAGCAAGGCCGAGGCCGCCGGCCGGCGCATCCTGTGGCGCAACCTGCGCATCCAGACGAAGGACTTGAAACCCTCGCCGCCGGACAGCGTGTTCGTGCGCAACCGGGTTCCGAACACGCTTACGGACGCCGAACGCGCACAAGGTTGGCGGATGCTGTGGGACGGCGCGACGACGCAGGGCTGGCGGAGCGCAAAGGCCGACGCGTTCCCGGCGCACGGTTGGAAAATCGAAAACGGCGAACTGATCGTGTTCGAACCCAAGGCGGGGAGCATCGTGACGAACGAGGATTTCGCCGCGTTCGAACTGCAGCTCGAGTTTTGCGTGAGCGAGGTGGGCAACAGCGGCGTGAAGTATTTCGTGTCGAAGGACGCCAAGGGCGAACCGGTTGGGCTGGAGTTCCAGTTGCTCGACGATGAGCGGCATCCCGACGCCAAGCTCGGTGTCGACGGCAACCGCACCACCGGTTCGCTGTACGATTTGATCCCCCGCAAGAAATTGCCGAGCGGCGCGGCGATCGAGCCCAAGGCCGGCGAGTGGCATCACGCCCGCATCGTCGTCACTCCCGCCGGCCACGTGGAGCACTGGCTCAACGGCATCAAGGTGCTGGAGTACGAGCGCGGGTCGCCGGATTTCGTCGCGCGCGTGGCGCGGAGCAAGTTCGCCAAGATCCCCGGCTTCGGACTCGCCGCCAAGGGCCCCATCCTCCTGCAGGAGCACGGGGATGTGGTGAGGTTCAGGAGCATCAAGATCCGGAAGCTCTGAAGGGAATTACACGAAGAAGCGAAGCAGCGAAGCGATGGCGTGGTTATCGGTGGGAGGGGTTTTACACCCCGACTGCATTGATGCCTCGGCGGCGCGACCGGACGCGGCAAACGATTTAACCGCAAAGAACGCAAACAGCACAAAGAGGCCCGGCCAATCGTTCTCGTTCTCTTAATCTTTCTCTTTCTCTCGGGATTTGGGAAAGGCGATCCATCAAACCGGTAGCGGGGATTGCCCCCAATCGCCATGCCTTGGGAAAGGCGACACAAAGGAGCGAAGCAGCAAGATCACGGCTAGTGCTGCGTCGACACACCCCGGCCTACGGCCACCCCTCTCTACAGGGGATCTATTGCATTGAGCTCCCCTCTAGAGAGGGGTGGCCAAAGGGCGGGGTGTGTTGGCCCCTACCGGGATCGGCCTTTCAACCTCCAACTTTCAACCGGCGGCGCCCAGCGCCGCCTCACGGCCCGACGCTCTGCAATTCCTCCTCCGACCAGGGTTCCTCGCGGTTGCCGACTTCGGCGCGGACGCGGGCGACGGTGGCGGGGTCGATGGGGGCGGCGTTGTGGCCCCAGGATTGGCGGACGTACGTCAGGGCCGACGCGATGGCGTCGTCATCCAGCGCGCCGCGGAGCGGGGGCATCACCAGGCCCTCCTTTTCCTTTCCGTTCAGGACGATGCGGACGAGCGCGTTGGGGTTGCCGAGGACGTACTTCGAATAAAGCAGCTGCGGCGCGAGTCCCGCCATGCCCTCGCCACCGGCCTGGTGGCACGCGGCGCAGATCGTGGCGAAGAGCTCGCGGCCCTTGTCGAAACGGACTTTCTGCTCGGGGGAGAGGCGCGCGGCGATCTCCGCGGACTCCTTCTCGAGGCCCGGCTTGCCCGGCCACTTCAACAAACCGGAGAGACGCGCGGCCTTCTTGCCCTCGGGGGTGTTGCCTTGCACGGAGAGCAGCAGCAGCGGACGCGGCTCGACGGCGATGTTGCCGGCGACCGGTTTGCCTTCCGGCGTCTTCGGGAGGAAACGCTCAACGCCGTTGAGCACGGCGCCGCGCACCCACGGGGCGACCTTCGCGGTGGGCTCGAGCAGCGCGAGGACCTGCGTGATGCGCGCGGCGTCACCCGTCTTTAGGAGCGAACTCGTGGCGAGCGTGAGCGCCGCGGCGGCTTGCTCGGACGCGTTGGCGACGTCGATCAACTGGATGAACTCGAGCTCGCGGCCCGCGAGGCCGCTGACAATCGCGTCCGCGACATACGGCTGGTTGCCGGCGCGAACGGCGATCGCCGCGAGGTCCTTGACGGCGGCCGGCGCGGGGCTTTCGCCGAGCGAAAGCGCGAGCTGGAGCGTCAGCGTGGGCGAGGCCGCGGCGTTCACGGCCATCACGGCTTGATAGACCTGGGTGTCGGACGGCATGCGCAGCCACTTTTCGGCGAGGCGGATCGCGGCGGCGGCGACGCGCTCGTCGGCATCCTTCAGGGCGACGAGCACCGTGTCGCGGTCCAGTTGCTCGATGCCATGGAGCGTCCAGAGCGCGTGGAGTTTCGCGAGCGGCGTGCCCGCGCGCACCAGGTCGCGCAGCGGCGCGACGGAGGCCGGGTCGCGGCGCTCGACGAGCAGGCGCTGGGCGGTGTCGCGCCACCAGCTGTTGGCGGCGCGGAGGCGCGAGACGAGTTGCGCGGAGGGTTCGGTCGCGAGGTTGAATTTCATTTTCGGACGCGAATAGCCGTCCGGCACGATGCGGTAGATGCGGCCCATGCCGGTGCCGTCCGCGAGGCCGCGTTCGTCGACCTGCTTGCGCAGGAAGGTCGTCATGTAGATGCGGTGCTGGATGATGCCGCGGTACATATCGACGACGTACAGCGCGCCGTCGGGTCCGCTGGCGGTGTTGACCGGGCGGAAGCGTTCGTCGGTGGACGTGATGAACTCGGAGCCCTCGTACGCGTTGCGCGCGGTGATGGTGCCGTCGGCTTCCGTGAGGACGAGGCGCTTCACGAGGTTGCCGGCCGGCTCGACGATGAACGCGTTGCCGTAGAACTCCGCGGGGAAGAGGCCGCTGCGATAGACGATCGGGCCGCAGGCGGCGGTGACGGACGTGATTTTGCCCTCGGCGTTGAGGGTTTTGTAGCCGCGGTTGACGCCCGGCGTGACGCGGCCCGGCCAGATTGGCAGGTTGGCGGGGGCGAGCTGGACGTTGGCGCCGGCCGGTTTGAGGAATGCCAGGTTGCGGCGCAGGTAGGCGGTGGGGATGAGGTCGGCGCGCAGCGGGTCGCTGTTGCTGTTGTGATAAATGCGCCCGACGTCGTCCTGCGAGATGCCCCACTGGCCGCGCGAGACGGTCGTCTCGGTCTCGAACTTGCCGTTGCCCAGGTAGCGGAAGCGCTGGGTGTGGTTCGCGTTGTAGATCCAGTTGTCGAGCGCCCACATCAGGCCGTTGGCGGTGTGCTCGGGGTTGCTCGTGCCCCCGTAGTCGGAGAAGACCTCTTTCTTTTCGTCGGCCACGCCGTCGCCATTCGTATCGCGGCAGAACCACAGGTGCGGCGGCTCGGCGACCAGCACGCCGTCGCCCACGAGCGCGATGGCGCGCGGAAGCACGAGCTTGTCGAGAAACACGGTGCGTTTGTCCGCGCGGCCGTCGCCGTCGGTGTCCTCGAGGATCGCGACCGTGCCGACCTTGGCGTCCTCGCCCTTGCCGTCGGCGTTCGGCATGAAGCCGCGCATCTCGACGACCCAGATGCGTCCGTCCGGGCCGATGGTCATGGCCACCGGGTCACCCACGAGCGGGTCCGCCGCGGCGAGCTCCGCGCGGAAGCCCGGCGCGAGCTTCAAGGTCTTGAGGGCATCCTCGGGCGCCAGCGTCGGCGCGGGCGGCGGCTTGATGTGCTTGGGCAGGTCGCCCTGCGCTTCACCCGGCTTGTCGCCCTTCTGGGCAAACAAGGCAACAGGCGTGAGGAGGACGGCGAGAAGGAGGGAGCGGGGGAACATCAGCAAAGTTGAAAGTTGAAAGTGAAAGTTGAAAGGGACGGAAACGAAAGCCAAGGGCAGTTGGGCGCGAAGGTCTTTCAACTTTCAACCTTCAACTTCCAACTAGCGGCGGCGGAGCCGCCGCTAATCAAACCACTCGTCATGCGGGTCGAAGGCGGGGACGGGCATGTTGACGAACTTGATTTGGCCGATGAGGCGGTGGCGGCAGCCGGGTTTGATGAGGATGGAGGTCAGGGGCTTCACCGGGAAAAGTTTTCCATCGAGCTCGATCTGGCCCTCGCCCTCGAGGATCAGGTAGATCTCGGTGAGTTTCTTGTGGTAGTGCGCCTTGGTATCTACGCGCGAGTCCACGAGGTGGATGGTGGCCACGGGATTGTCGGGCGTGACGAAGGCGCGGCGGGACTGCCCGCACGGGCACGGCACGGCGGGAATCTGGTCAAGCTGGGCAACGGCGTAATTGGCGCTCATGGGAAAATTGCAGAAACTATTTAACAGAAGGTAACGAAGGTAACAAAGGATCGGTCTTCGTTTGCTTCGTTTTCTTCTGTAAAACCAAATTCATTACTCCTCGGGCAAGGGTTGGTCCTTGGTTTCGGGGAGCAGCGGGAGGACGGCGATGCCGGCGAGGAGGACGAGGCTCACCCACATGCCGGCGGTGCGGAAGCCCTCGATGTCGCCGCCGAGGCGCTTGGTGATCTGACTCATCGTGAACGGCGCGGTCGCCGCCATCAGGCGGCCGACGTTGTAGCAGAAGCTCGTGCCCGTGCTGCGCAGGCTGGTCGGGAAAAGTTCCGGCAGGTACACGGCGTACACGCCGAACACCGACAGCTGGCCGAAGCCCATCAGCGGGAGCATCCAATACATGTCCTCGAGGTGCCGCATGTATTTGAAAACGAGGAGCGTCGTGAGGAACGAGAGAAACAGCGCCAACCCAAACGCGATGCGCCGGCCCTGGACCTGCGCGAATTTCGCGAGCGAGAGCATGCCGACGAAGCCGCCGAGGTTTTGCAGCAGCAGGCCGGCCGAGCGCCAGAAGGCCTTTTTGTCCGCGATGCCCGCGGCGTCGAGTCCCTGGCCGGCGAAGGTCTTCTCGACGATGTCGCCGACGATCTTCGGGTGGAAATTGCCGATGCCCCACAGGCCGATGATGCCCGCGCTGCAGGCGATCAGGCCGAACCACGCGTGTTTTTTCCAGCGCGGGTGGCCGAGGAGCACCGCGTAGGAGCCGAACTTCACGCCCGCCTTTTCGCCCGCGGCCTTGGCGTCGACCCACTTCTGCGGTTCCTTCAGCTTGCGCATCACGAACACGCACAGGAACGCCGGCAGCGCGCCGACGAGGAACATGGCCTGCCAGTGTTTCAGGCCAAACGGGATTGCGTGTCGCGCGGCGAGGACGCCGAGGCCCATGCCGATGAGGCCGGCCGCGAGGTTGCCCCACGTTGAAACGGATTGAAGCAGACCGAGCGCCGGGGCGCGGGCGCGGTCCGGCACGGAGTCAGCCACGAGCGCGACGGCAAGACCGAAGACGCCGCCAACGCCGAGGCCCGTGATGAAGCGGTACAGGCAAAAATCGAACATCCCGGTCGAGAACGAGCTCAGGCCGGTGCTCACGGAGTAGAGCAGGATCGTCCACGTCAGCATCTTCGCGCGGCCGTAGCGGTCGCCCAGCGCGCCGAAGATCAGGCCGCCGATGGCCCAGCCGACGAGGAAGACGGACGTCGTGTACGGCCCGTATTCGGTCGCGAGTTTTTTGTCCGGGATCAGCGCCTCCATCGCGCCGTCGCGCGCGAGGTTGAAGATTTGCTGGTCCAGGCAGTCAAACAACCAGGCCAGGGTGGCCACGCCGAAGACGAACCAGTGTTCGCGGGTAAACGTGCGCCACCAGGGGACGGAGGGGGAGGTCATGGGGTAGTGGGAATTTTTGTGGGCCTCTGCGAAACTCCAAGATCCAAACGCCAAATCCCAAATAAAAGGGGCGGCATATTTGAAAGCTGAAATTTCTTTGGCCTTTGGAGTTTGGCCACTGGGATTTCGATGCCGCTACGGCGAGTGATTGGCTGACGATCAGAGCAGCGTCACGGGCTTCCCGCTGTTGGCCGACGCGTAGATTGCATTCACCAGCGCGACGGCCTTGCGGCCCTCGCGGCCGTCGAGGGACGGGGCGCGGCCGGCTTGGAGCGCGTCGACGAGGTCCTGCAGCTGGCGGCGGTGGCCCTCGGTGCTGATGGCCTTCGGGTCGCTCGCACCGGAGCCGAGGGCGTTGGCGCCGCCGGCGCGGATGGCCTCGTCCTCGGGCCGTGCTTCGCGGAATTCCCATTTCGCGATGCGGTCATCCTCGAGCGAGACCGAGCCGTGTTCCCCGCAAAGCTCGATGCGCCGGGCCCAGCCCGGCCAGAGCGCGGTGCTGGCCTCGAAGGCGCCCAGCGCGCCGCTGGGGAATTTCAGCGCGGCGGCGGCGGTGTCCTCGGCCTCGATGCCGGTGTGCACGCGTTTCGTTTTCCAGGCGAAGACCTCGGCCGGCAGGCCGGCGAACCATTGCAGGAGGTCGAGGCCGTGGATCGCCTGGTTGATGACCGCCCCGCCGCCGTCAAGCGTGAGCGAGCCGCGATAACCCGTGTAATATTGCGCGGTGCGATGCCATTTCACGTAGGCGCTGGCGAGGACGAGGCGCCCGAAGCGACCGGCGTCGAGCGCGGCCTTCACGGTGCGCGCGCCGTCGCCGAAGCGCCCTTGGAAGATCGGGGCGACGCGGACACCGGCCCGGTCGGCCGCGTCGAGGATCTGGTCGGCCCGGGCGTTGGTGATCTCGATCGGTTTCTCGATCACGACGTGTTTCCCCGCGCGGATCGCGGCGAGTGCTGGCTCGAGGTGGGCGCCGCTCGGGGTGGTGATGCAGACGACGTGGAGGTCGGGCCGCGCCAGCAACGCGGCGATGTCGGTGGTGGCGAGGACGCCGTGCTTGTCGGCCACCTTGCGGGCATTCTCCAGCGAGCGGCTGGCCACGCCGACGAGCTTCGCGCCGGTGAGCTGGCCGATGGCTTGGGCATGGAAGGCCGAGATTGTGCCGGCGCCAATGATGCCGAAGCCGAGGGGAGCGGATGACATGGGTGTTAGCGTTGCAGGAATTGCGTCAGGCGCTCAATCCGCATTCCACCTATTTCGAGGGGTATGACGAATTTAACCACGGCACACACGGAATTCGAACCAGGCTATTCGTGTGATCGGTGGAATCCGTGGTATCTGCTGCCTTGAGGAGAATGTGGAGTTTTCCGCAACAGGATTAACCACGGGTTCCTTCAAATCCAAATGGACTCAAACTCCTCGAACGGGAGGGAACCACGGAACACACGGAACACACAGAATTCGAACTAGGCTATTCGTGTGATCGGTGAAATCCGTGGTTTCTTCTGCTTGGAGGGGAATGCACGGAATCAGACCGATCCCTTCCGTGTGTTCTGTGTGTTCCGTGGTTTACTCCGCCTTGATGGCTTGAGTTGCGGACCGGATGATTTCCTAAGGATTGCCAAGTTCCGTGGCGGCCGCCTTTCTCGCGCGATGGCCCAAAAATCCGATGGGATGAATTACGCCCCGCAAGGCAAACCGCGTCCGGTGGTGAAGGCCGGCGAGTTTGTGATCGCCGCCGCCTACCTCGAGCACGGCCACATCTACGGCCAGTGCAACGGCCTGATCGAGGCCGGGGCGGTGTTGAAGTGGGTTTACGACGCGGACCCGAAGAAGGTCGCGGCCTTCCTCGAGAAGTATCCCGGCACGCAGGTCGCGCGGTCGTTCGATGAAATCCTCGCGGACCCCGCGGTGAAGCTGGTCGCGGCGGCGGCGGTGCCGAACGAGCGCGGCCCGATCGGGTGCCGCGTGATGCAAGCGGGCAAGGACTACTTCACCGACAAGACGCCCTTCACCGAGCTGGCGCAGCTCGACGAGGCGAAGCGCGTGGCGGCGGCGACCGGGCGCAAGTACATGGTTTATTACAGCGAGCGGCTCCACGTGGAGTGCGCGGCGCACGCGAGCGACCTCGTCCACGGCGGCGCCATCGGCAAGGTCGTGCAGGTGATCGGCCTCGGACCCCACCGGATCGGCGCCAAGGCCGGTCGGCCGGCCTGGTTCTGGGAGCGCGCCAAGTTCGGCGGCATCCTCTGCGACATCGGCAGCCACCAGATCGAGCAGTACCTGCATTACAGCGGCGCGACCGATGCGACGGTCGTCAGCGCCGCCATCGCGAACCACGCCAACCCGGACTATCCCGAGTTCGAGGATTTCGGCGAGGCGTCGTTGCACGGCAACAACGGCACGACGAATTTCTTCCGCGTCGACTGGTACACGCCGCTGGGCCTCGGCACGTGGGGCGACGGCCGCACCGTGATCCTCGGCACGAAGGGTTACATCGAGATGCGGAAGTACATTGACGTCGCGCGCGACAGGCAGGGCGACCAGCTCTACCTCGTCGACGACCGCGGCGAGCAGCACCTCAACCTCGCGGGCAAGGTCGGTTTTCGTTTCTTCGGCGAGCTCATCCTCGACTGCCTCAACCGCACCGAAAAAGCCATGACCCAGGCCCACGCGTTCAAGGCCGCCGAGCTCTGCCTGAAGGCGCAGGCCGCCGCCCGCCGGATCAGCGCGTGAGCCCGCGCCGGGCGGGCGCTTGTAATATAATGGATTACAAGCGGCCCGGGTGATTTCCCGCTTGGACCGCGGCGGGGCGGTGGCTTACTGGTGGGCATACCCCAATGAAATTTCCCTCCTGGATGCGGGCTGGAGCGTGGTTCCTCGTGGTGGCGCTTGGCGTGGGCGCCGTGGCGGTGTTGGCGGCTTCGCGGGGCGAGCATGTGAGTGCGCTGTGGATGGTGGTCGCGGCGGTGTGCGTGTTTGCGGTGAGCTACCGCTTCCACTCGGCGTGGCTGATGGCGAAGGTGCTCACGCTCGACGAGCTGCGGGCGCCGCCGGCGGTCGTGAATGAGGACGGCAAGGATTTCGTCCGGACGAACAAATGGGTCGTCTTCGGCCACCACTTCGCGGCGATCGCGGGGCCCGGGCCGCTGGTCGGGCCGGTGCTGGCGGCGCAATTCGGTTTCCTGCCGGGCATGCTGTGGATGCTGGTCGGCGCGACGCTCGGCGGCGCGGTGCATGACAGCATCATCATGTTCTGCTCGGTGCGCCGGCGCGGGAAGTCCCTCGCGCAAATGGTGCGGGAGGAGGTTGGCCCGTTCGCCGGGCTGATCGCGCTCATCAGCATCATCGCGATCATGATCATCCTGCTCGCCGTGCTCGGCCTGGTGGTCGTCAACGCGCTGGCGGAAAGCCCGTGGGGCGTCTTCACCATCGCGGCGACCATGCCGATCGCGGTCGTGATGGGCTGTGCGATGCGCTATGGCGGCACGAGCGGGAAATGGCTCGTCGCCATCAGCACGTTCGGCGTCGTAGCCCTGCTCGTGGCGGTGTGGGGCGGACAATTCGTCCACGGCACGGCGATGGAGGGCTGGCTGACGATGAAGGGCACCACGCTGGCGTGGTGGATCATGGGCTACGGCTTGCTCGCCTCGATCCTGCCCGTGTGGCTGCTGCTCGCGCCGCGCGACTACCTTTCCACGTTCATGAAGATCGGCACGGTCGCGGCGCTCGGCATCGCGATCGTGGCGCTGGCGCCGACGCTGAAGATGCCCGCGCTCACAAAGTTCATCGACGGCACGGGCCCGGTCGTGGCGGGCCCCTGGTTCCCGTTTGTGTTCATCACGATCGCCTGCGCGGCGGTCTCGGGGTTCCACTCGCTGATTTCCTCCGGGACGACCCCCAAGCTGCTCGCGCGCGAGAACCACATCCGGATGGTCGGCTACGGCGCGATGGTCACGGAGATGGTCGTCGGCATCATGGCGCTCATCGCCGCGTGCGCGATGGAGCCGGGCGAGTATTTTGCAATCAACATGAAGGGCGAGCCCGCCGCGGTCGTCGCGAAGGTCACCGCGCTCGGGTATCCGGTCACCACGACGCAGATGTCCGACCTCGCGGCCAGCGTGGGTGAGAAGACGATGGTCGGCCGCACCGGTGGCGCGCCGACGTTTGCCGTCGGCATGGCGCAGATGTTCGCGGGCGTGCTGGGTTCGAAGACGGCCCTCGCGGTTTGGTACCACTTTGCCATCATGTTCGAGGCGTTGTTCATCCTCACGACGATTGACGCCGGCACGCGCGTCGGGCGTTTCCTCGTGCAGGATTTTCTCGGTTTGTTTTCGAAGGCGCTGGGTGACACGAAGTCGTTTGCCGGCAACACGGTCGCGACGCTGCTCTTCGTGGGCGCGTGGGGCTGGTTCCTCTACCAAGGCGTGGTCGATCCGCTCGGCGGCATCAACTCGCTCTGGCCGATCTTCGGCGTGGCGAACCAACTGCTCGCCGTCATCGCCCTCGCCCTCGGCACCACGGTGCTCATCAAGATGGGCCGCAAACGTTATGCGTGGGTCACGCTCGGGCCGCTCGCGTGGTTGTTGTCCGTTACGATGACTGCCGGCTGGATGAAGATCTTCGCGCCCGCGCCGGTTGGTTTCCTCGCGATTGCGCGCGGGCTGGAGGCGAAGATCGCCGCCGGCGGGACCCCCGCGGAGCTCGCGACCTGGCGCTCGCAGCTGCTCAACAATCACATCGATGCGGCGGTGACAGGCGCCTTCATGGTGCTCGTGCTGATCGTGGTGGCGGCCAACGCCCGGTTGTGGTGGCAGCTGCTGGCCGGCAAGCGCGCGGCGGATCTCCGGGAGGAGCCGTACGTCCCGTTGGGGAAGGCGGAGCTGGTGAAGTGAGTGAGTGCGGGGTGGGGGCCCCCGCCTCCATCGATTTCATTTGTGTCGGAGCGAGCTTGCTCGCGACCCGGCGAGCGCGCGGATGGTCGCGAGCAAGCTCGCTCCCACATGCTAGTCTTTGGCGATTCGGGGTTGCGCCCCCTCCGAGATTGCGGCGTGACTAAAAAGCCGCACGCTCGCCGGCCATGCATCCGACTGTCCTGGCCGCTTTTGCCGTCGCGCTGGCGATTGCCGTGGCGCTGCCGGGGCCGGGCATCTTCGCCGTGGTGTCCTGCGCGCTGGCACGCGGCCTGCGTGCGGCGCTGGCCTTGATTGGCGGGATCATCCTGGGCGACCTGATTTACTTCACGCTGGCCGTGCTCGGCATGGCGGCGCTCGCCCGTTCGCTCGGGGATTTGTTCATCGCGGTGAAACTTGCCGGCGCGGCTTACCTCATCTGGATCGGAATCAAGTTGTGGCGAGAGACGCCCGCCGCGCTGGCGGAGGCCCGCGCCGAAACGGACGGGGGCAGGGACCAGCGCCGCAACTTCGTCGGGGGATTCATGGTCACGATCGGCAATCCCAAGACGATTGCGTTTTATGCGGGCCTGCTGCCGACGTTCATCGATTTGGAAACGCTGGGCGCGGCGGACGCGCTCGCGATGGGCGGCATTGTCGTCCTGACCGTGGGCCTGATCCCGGCGGGTTATGCGCTGGCCGCGGCGGGCAGCCGGAAGTTTTTCCGCAGCTCGACCCGGATGCGCTGGCTGAATCGCACGGCGGGCACGATGCTGATCGGCTCGGGCGTCACGGTGGCCGTCCGGTGAACCCCATGCGCATCGCCGTCATCGCCGACACGCACGACCGGTATCCGTCCGGCCTCCCTGCGCGACTGGCGGCGGCGGACGAAATCTGGCACCTCGGCGACGTGTGCGAACCTGACACGCTCGCGGCGTTCGAGGAGCTCGGAAAGCCGCTGCAAGTGGTGCTCGGCAACAACGAGTGGCACAACCTGTGGCCGCTCGAGTTGCGGCTCACGCGGGCGGGCACTCCTTGTTACCTGACGCACATTCCCCCGGCGCGGGCGCCCGCGGGTTGCAAGGTCGTGTTGCATGGTCACACGCACGTGCCGCGCGACGAGACCGATGCCGCCGGGGTGCGCTGGCTGAATCCCGGTTGCATCACGCGCCCGAACCGCGGGGCGCCCGCCAGTTTCGGCTGGTTGGAATTCGCGAAAGGCCGCGCGCCCGACTGGCGGCTCGAACTGCTCTAGGACTTTTCGCCCGATGAAAATCGCCACCATCTCCGCCGACGAACTGACCCGCAATGCCATCGAGTATCACTCGCTCCTGCGCGATGCCGTGGACCATGGCGCCTCGATTGGTTTCACCGTGCCGCTGGCGGAGTCCGAGGTGGCCGACTACTGGCGCGGCGTGGCGGCGGAGATTCGCGCGGGGCGGCGGATCCTGCTTTCGGCGCACGATGACGCGCGCCGCCTGCTCGGCGCGGGGCAGATCGCCTTGGAAACCCGCAGCAACGGCCGGCATCGGGCCGAAATCCAAAAGCTCCTCGTGTTCGCGGGGCGGCGCGGGGGCGGCGTTGGCACGGAGCTCATGCGCGCGCTGGAAAACGCCGCGCGGGCGCAACGCCGGACCCTGATCTATCTCGATACCAGCGTCGGCTCCAGTGGCGCGACGCGGCTCTACGAAAAACTCGGCTACACGGCTGGCGGCGGCATCCCTGATTGGGCGATGGATCCCGACGGCACGCTCCGGGCGAACGTGATTTACTACAAGAAGCTGGGGTAGGCCGCAGCGAAGTCACAAAGACCAAGGGACAAGCGGGGCGGGAGGCGGGACGGAACGTTCAACGTCCAACGCTCAACTTTCAACGTCCAACACCTAGCGCGGCGGGCGCGCGGGTCAGTTCACGGCCGTCACTGACGCCGGCGCTTTTTGCCACTGGAAGTTGCCGACCTTGACGGCCTCGGGGGGCTCGATGCCGGCGATCACGCCGAAGGAGGTGATGACGCAGGCGATGTCGCCCTGGCGGCCGGCCTTGGCCTGTTCGCGGATGCGCGGCTTGGTCGGTTTGCCGTCCTTGCCGATCGTGCCGAGGCTGACCTGGCCGTCTTCCGAAATGATCACGAGGCTGTTGCCCGCCGTCTTGCCCGTGGAGTACACGCCGGCGACGGTCTTGAAGATGGTGGCGCGTTCATCGGCCGACGTGACGGCGACGACGCCCGGCGGGAGGTCGCTGAGCTTGCGCTGCGGCAGGCCGAAGCGGAGACCGACGGCGACGAGGACGAGCGCGGCGGAAAACAGGCCGGCGGCCTCGAGAATGGTGCGGCCGAGGCCGTGACGGCGGGACGGCGTGGCCGGGTGGCTGACGCGGGACGTTGGAGCGGCCGAAGCATGGAACGGCGGCAGGTCGACCAGTGCGTTCGGGTGCTCGACCGTCCAGAAATCGTCGAAGAGCGACATGCTCTTGTGCACGCGCAGGCGGCCCTGGTGGACGCCGATGCGCCAGCCCTTGTCCCCGCGTTGCACGATGATGCCCGGCTCGGCGCGGGTGCTGGAGAGATCCAGTTGGAGCAGCTTCGTGGCGAGGCGGATGACCTCCTCCACGGCGTGTGTGCCGTGCTCGACCTTGTCGCTCGGCCCACCGACGCCTGCGGCGTCGGGCTTCAACTGCACGAGAGTGATGCGATAAGTGCTCATTTCTCGATGATGAACACCAGCGAGTTCGTCGAACCCAGCTGCAGGTTACCGGTGGAAAGGTTGCCGTCGTCGATTTGCTTGTCCACGACCTCCAGTTGGTCGAGGTCGTCTAGGATCGGGTTGCCCGTGTCCGCCTGGATGATGATCGCCGCCTTGCACGGAACGCCGTCGGCGGGGACGCCCGTGTTCCACTTGTAGACGCCGCCGATGGGGGTCTTTTGCGAAAAATTGTTGGGGAGCTGTCCCGCGACCTGCGGGGGCACGACCTGCGGGTCGCCATCGTCCGGGTAGCGTCCGTTTTGGATGCTGTAGGCGATGAACACGGTCGAGAAGGTGCGGAGGTCGTTGACGACGCTGGCCGCGCGGGACCGCAGCGTAATCAGCCGGTAAGCGGGCAGCGCGGCGGCCGCCAGCAAGCCAATGATCACGACCACCACCATGATTTCGACCAAGGTAAACGCCCTAGCGCGACGGTGGCTAAGTGGCGAATTTTGCGGTCCGGACAACATGGGCGGTTAAGAGGCTGCGACCCTACAATGATTTGGCAGCCGTGCAAGCATTCAGGCGGAAGCAGGTTGCACGAGCCCTTTCTTTCAGAAAATTCTCAGGGTTTCCCTGACATAAGGCCCTACCCGGTCGCTGGAAGGGCGTAAAAATGTCGCTGGCGTCCGCCCCGACAGGCGTCTAGCTCACTCGCACCGATGGGCGACTCGCAGGAATTTTTGGAGTTGGAGGCCAAGCCGGCGCTCGTGTTTGTGCGCAGCGCCCGGGCCCGGCACTACCGGCTGACGCTGCGGCGGGACGGCGTGGCGGTCGCCACGGTGCCGGCGCGCGGCTCGGAGCGCGAGGCGCGCGCGTTCGTGGAACAGCACCGCGATTGGCTCGAGCGCGCACGGGCGCGCCACGCGCGACGTCCGCGCATGGCGGAAGTGTGGACGCTCGGCACGGAAGTGCTGTGGCGCGGGGAGCTGACGCCGATCCGCCAGGCCACGGTCGGGCCGATGCCGGCCCGCGCGAACGGTGATGCGGTCGGCGGGAGTGTTTGCCTGGCGGCGGATGTTTTTCGCGTGCGATCGTTCGAGGGCGACCTGCGGCCGACCCTTGAGGCGCAGTTTGCGCGGCGCGCGAAGATCGAGCTGCCCGCCCGCACGTGGGAGCTGGCGGCGGAAACCGGCGCCGACGTGAAGCAGGTCACGGTGCGCAACCAACGTTCGCGCTGGGGCTCCTGCTCCGCCGGCGGCACCATCTCGCTCAACTGGCGGCTCGTGCAAACGCCCGACGCGGTGCGCGACTACATCGTGTACCACGAGCTCATGCACCTGCGGGAAATGAACCACTCCGATCCTTTCTGGGCGCGCGTGGAGGAAGTCTGTCCCTGGTGGCGCGACGCCGAAAAGTGGCTGAAGCGGAACGGCGGATTGTTGGGGTTGTAGAAAGCCCGACACACCCCGCCCTGCGGGCACCCCTCTCAAGAGGGGACCTCGGATCAGCCAAGGGCGCCCTCTGGATCCCCTCTTGAGACGGGTGGCGCGAAGCGACGGGGTGTGTCGGGCTCGCCCTACCGAAATCCCACCAACTCCACTTCGAACACCAGCGTGGCCCTCGGCGGGATCGGGCCCTTGCCCTCGGTCCCGTAGGCGAGCCACCACGGGATGATGAGCGTGCGTTTTTCGCCGGAGCGCATGCCGCCGATGGCTTCCTCCCAGCCCTTGATCACCTGGCCGTTGCCGAGGCGAAAGGAGTAGGGCTCGCCGCGGTCACGCGAGCTGTCGAATTTCGTGCCGTCGAGCAGATAGCCGTCGTAATGCACGTACACCTCGCGATTGATGCCCGGCGTCGGGCCGTCGCCCGGGGCGCGCACGATGTAGCGCAGACCCGAGGGGTTCACGTGCGCCGTGTTGTAGCGTTCACGTATGATTTTGGCATCCGCTTCGGTCAGTTGCGGGTTCTCCATCGCCGAGCGCATGTACTTGTTCGCGGGTTCGCCGGGATTGGCGCGGCGGAACACGCCGGTGCGCGCCTGCCAGGCGATAAAGGCGAGAACGAAACCGAGGATGAGAAGGATGCCGAATTGTCGCATGGATGATTAGTCGTAGATCGGCTGGCGGGCAGAACGCGAGATTTCCCCTGCGACCGCTTTGGTGAGAGAGAGGCCGGCCATCTTGGCGGCGGTGGCCAGCACGGGATCGTGACCGGCGGCCAAGTCTTTGGGCGGAGGCACGAGCCAGACATCCGGGGTAACGCCGACCTTCTCCAGCGGTTGGCCGTCGGACATCAAGAGGGCGGCGGTCGTCACCGTCACACCGAAGGGCACGAGGCGGTCCGAGGGACCGCTGGAGAGCCAGAAACCGCGGCTTTGGTTGACGAACCCGGCAGAACGATCGCCAAGCACGACTCCGCGTTTTTCAAGCTGCATGGCCCGGGCAAAAACTTCGGCCGCTGAACTGGAACCGCCATCCACCAGCACATAGAGCTTGGCGGCAATGCTGTGCCGGCTGCGGGCGGTAAGTTTTTCCGTGCGCTGACGCTCCCGCAGGCTGCCAATGTCGGCCTTGCGGCCGAGGAAAGCGCCGATCGCGTCGAGCATGGCCTCTTGGAGGCCGCCGGGATTGCCGCGGAGGTCCATGATCACGTGCTCGTAACCCTTGCATTTGCGCAGGCCGGCGGACACGTCGTCCTCGTCGAGAAAGCTGCTGAGTTTCCAGTAGAGGACACCCGGCCCAAGGTCCCGGAAGGTGCTGCGCGCCTTGATTTGCTCGGACTCCCACTCGAGGGTCAGCCGCATGAGGTCGACGCTTTGAGCCGTGAGGTTGTTGGCCAGGCGTTTGACCTCCGAGGCGAAGGTGACTTCCCGCACGGCTCCCGTGCCGTCCTGGAGTTGCACGCGCACTTCGGCCTGCGGGTTGAGGGCAACCAACAGGTAACGGATCAGGTGCAGCGTGTCGCGGTTGGCCGGCATGCCATTGATGGCGAGCACGCGCTCGTTGGGCTTCACGCCCTGCTTCTCGGCATCGCTGCCGGGTTGCACCGCCTGCACATAAATGTTCTGGCCGATGATCTGCAGGGCCCAGCCGTATTTGACCAGAACTGGCCGGGGCGGCGGGGCGAACCGCGTGTGTGAATCGCCGAGATTGATTACCGCTTGCGCGACGATGGCGTAAACCTCGCTGGTCGAGCGGGCGCCGGCCAGTTGCTGCTCCGCCGCGCGAAAGACGCCGTCGAAGTCGACGCCGGTGAACGCCGGGTCGTAGAACTCCTCCCGGATCTGCTGCTTGACCGGCTGCAGCATGTCGCGGGCAATTTCGAGCTGGAGCGACGCCGTGTCGCCGCGGACCGAGGGAAGGATCGCCGCCAGCAGCAGCAGGCGCAGTTTCATTTTTTTCCGAGGAGGTCGAGGGCGGCGGCGGTCAGGCTGGTCACACCCGTCTTGATCGTCGGTTCCGGCAACGGCGCAAATTTGCTGGAGTGGAGCGAGGGCAGCGGTTCGCCCGTGCGCTGGCTTTCGGCGTATTTCGCCGGGTCGACCGCGCCGACGCGGAACATCGTGATCGGCACCTGGCGGTTCAGGCCGAAGAGTCCGAAATCCTCGCCGCCCATTTCCGGGTCGATGCTGCGGACGTTTTCCGCGCCGATCCACGCCGAGATGACGTTGCGCACGCGGCGGGTGAGCGCCGGATCGTTGTAGGTCACCGGCGTGAATTGCTCCTCCGCGACCGTCACCACCGGCAACAGTTCGTCCGGCACACCAGAGGCGATGGCCTCGCCGCGGCAGATGCGCCGAATTGCGGCGATGGTGTGGGCGCGGACGTTTTCCGTGTAGGAGCGCAGGGTGAGCTGCAGCTTCACCTCATTGGGAATGATGTTGTGCTTCGTGCCGCCGTGGATCGAGCCGACGGTGACCACGGCGGGATCGAGCGGCCGGGTTTCACGGCTCACGATCGTTTGCAGGGAAAGCACGATCTTCGCCGCGAGCACCACCGGGTCGATGGTGGTGTGCGGATAGGCCCCGTGGCCGCCGCGCCCGCGGACGGTGATGTCCACGGAGTCGACGTTGGCCCACGCGGCGCCCTCGACCGTGCCGACGGTCCCGGCGGGTAGCGTCGCGCTGTCGTGGACGCCGATCACAAAATCCGGCTTGGGGAACCGGGCGTAGAGGCCGTCGGTGAGCATCGCGCGGGCGCCCGCGCCGACTTCCTCCGCCGGTTGGCCAATAAAGACAACGGTGCCGGCCCACTGGTCCTTCATCGCGGCGAGCATGCGCGCCGTGCCCGTGAAGATCGTCATGTGGATGTCATGGCCGCAGCCCTGCATCACGGGCACCTCCTGGCCGGCGAGATTCTTCACGCGAACCTGGCTCGCATAGGGCAGGCCGGTTTCCTCGGCGATGGGGAGCGCGTCGAGATCGGCGCGCACGTAGAGAACGGGACCGTTGCCATTTTTCAGCAGACCGACGATGCCGTGGCCGCCCACCTGCTCGGTGACCTCGTAGCCCACGGCCCGCAATTCCGTCGCGAGACGCGCGGCAGTTTTTTCCTCCATGAGCGACAACTCGGGGTAGGTGTGCAGGTGCTTGTAGAGCGCGTCGAGCGCCGGGTAGTCGGCGGCGAGCTTGTTGGCGACGAAGTCGCGGGGAGTCTCGGCGGCAAACGCGCCGGCGGTCGCGACGAGGAAACCAAGCGGGAGGGTGAAGGCAGGGAGTTTCATTTAGGAAAGCGTGTCAGTCAGAGCGGAGCGATGCATCCAGAGGAGTTCGCGCATTCCCTTGGGTGCTTCGCACGGCTCAGGATGACGGGTTGGGGGTGGTTTATTTCTGAGCCGGTTCGAGTTTGAGGATCAGGCCGTCGAGAATCGCATCGGTCTGGAGTTTGAGGCGCTGCGGGGGCGGCGGCGGCTGGTCGGCGGGGGCGGCGGCCTTTTGTTTGGCGTACGCGGCATCGCCGGCGGCGCGGGCCGCATTCAGGAACGCTTCCTTCACCTCGTGAAACGCGGCGCCGTCGGCCAGGTCGGCGTGTGTGGCGGGACGCCCGAAGAACGCCGCGGTCGATTCATCGCCGATCCACACGCGCCAGTCGTCGTCCGCCTGGAAGTACACCGCCAGCGCGCCGCGCTGGGCGACGCCGAGTTTCGTGGCGAGCGCCTTCATCCAAGCGCCCGGCACCTTGTCCTCCTCGGCGGGCGGCGCGGCCGCGAAGAGGCGGGCGACGATGCGCACGCCGGTCGCGTGCTCGAAGTTGGCGAGCTTGTAGTTGAAGTTCTTCGCGCGCGGCGGCTCCGTGGGAATGAGGCCCTGCGGGTCGTCGAAGTGCGCCGCGGGTCCCGGCGTGGGGCTGCCCTGGTAGGCGGGCAGCTTGGCGGTCAGCGCCTTGAAGGTGTCGGGGTCCGCCTTGAAGGCCTGCGCCGCCGCGCCGATGCGGAGGATCTTGATCGTGAAGGCGTCGTTCGGCTGGATCAGCGGCAGCACCTCGAGGCCGCGGATGGTGCGGCCGAACACGGTGTGCAGGTAGTTGAGGCGCGTGCAGTCGCCGAGCGTGACGAAAAACTCGCAGCCGTTGGTGTCCGGCCCGGCGTTGGCCATCGAGAGCATGCCGACGTCGCGGTGCCGCAGGCCCGGGACGAACTCGTCGTTGAACCGGTGCGGAATGATGTCGTCACCGGTGTCCTTGAGGCCCGGGTTGCCGCTCTGGATCACAAAGCCCGGGACGACGCGGTACCACGTGAGGCCCGTGTAGAACGGTTGGCCGTTCCGCGGGGAGAGCGTGCCCTCGGCAAGGCCGACAAAGCCGGCGACGGTGGCGGGCACCTGTTGGTAGTAGAGTTCCGTGACGAAAACGCCGCGCGGCGTGGTGAACTCGGCGTAAAGGCCATCGGCTAGTTTCTCGGTCGCCGCAAGGGGCAGGCAGCCGAGCAGCAGCAGGGGAAGGAGTCGGCGAAGCATGGCCGGGACCTTAGCCCGCGGCCGAATGTGCGCGAGCTGATTTCGGGTGGTGTCCCCGCGATGACAAATGCGGGGTGAGGGCACCCCGCCTCCAGGGTCAGAGGAACGAGCAGATGTACTCGCAGATCCCGCTCTTCACCTCGATCGTGAAGCCGCTTTTGCCCGGGACGTCGAAAAAGGTGCCGGTCGGGTAGTCCTTGGCGGCGGTTGAGCCGTCGAGCGTCACGCGGCAGGCGCCCGCGACGATTTCCATGCGCTCCGGCGCGCCGGTGCCGAAGTGGTAGCTGCCGGGATAAATGAGCCCGAGGGTCTTCTTGGCGCCGTCCGGCATGAGCACCGTGTGGCTGACGACCTTGCCGTCGAAATAGATATTGGCCTTGGTGTGGACTTTGACGCCGGCGATTTGAGTGGGGTGGGACTTGGGAAATGTGAAGGTGAGAGTGAAAGTGAGAGGGGGCGGGCGGGT
>JBGAKQ010000015.1:0-111456 GCA_044224295.1 Lacunisphaera sp.
TCCGCGACCGCTTACCTTAATTTTTTTAGCCGAGCCCACAGCGGCTCCGGCAACTCCAGCCGTGATGTAAATGTCATGGTCCACGCTATGATCTTTTATTGCTTCTACTGTTCCCTGAGGTTTGAAAACACTCCCTAATGGCGCCTCGCGAATTGACCGCGTCGTTGGCCTGCGCATGGTGTCCGTCATCTAAATTCCCGCCATGTCCACCTTCCTCATCGACGTGCCCGTGCCCTCCATGGGCGCCACCGTCAGCGAACTTACCGTCATCAACCTCGCCGTTGCCCCCGGCACTGTGGTCACCAAGGGCCAGAAGCTGGCGGCACTGGAAAGCGACAAGTCCGCGTTCGATTTCGAATCCCCGGCCGATGGGAAGGTCGTCAGCATCATGGCCAAGAACGGCGGCTCCATCACCTCGGGCCAGCCGTTCCTGCGGATGGAAACGGCCGACGAAAGCCTGCGCCACCTCGAGGTGCGTGGGGCGCCCGCAGCCCCCGCGGGTGCGGCGGCCAAGCCGGCCGCGAGCCTCGTGTGGACGCCGCGCGCCATCAAGATGGCGCAGGAAGCCGGTCTCGATCACACGACGATCGCCGACATCGAAGCCACCGGTCCGGGTGGACGCGTGTCGGGCGATGACGTGACGAAGTACCTGGCGAACCGCAAGTGACCGGTATTCGCGCTGCGTCCCGACCTAACTAAGATCGAACCTTACTTCGCCGGAGTCGCGGTGCTCAGGTACAGGCCGTTGAAGAGCAGCTTGAACGTGCCGTGCGTGCCGGCGCGGAAAGCGACCTCGGGCCCGAGCAGATACAGTTTGCCCGCGCCCACCGGCGCCTCGAGCGCGGCGATGCCGTTGGCGAGATAGGACTGGCCCCAGGCCCAGCCGCTGCGCATCGGCGTCGCATTTGGGAACCACGCAATGGGCCGCACCCCCTTGGCCACGGCGTCGGGCAGGAGTTTGAAGACGGGGCTGTTGTCGAAATAGACGTCGGCCTTGGCCTCGAGGCCCCACGCGAGCGGCGCGGTCGGATCGACGGCCGCGCTCAGGATGCTGCCCGGGACGTAGTACTTCTCGCGCGGCAAACGTTGTTCGCGGCCTTGCGGGCCCATTTCCACGAGGGCGCTGCGGACCGGCACGCCGAGGTGATAGGCGAGGTTGGTGCTCGTGCCGATGGTGATGATCGTGCCGCCTTGCTCGGCAAACTGCCGCAACGCGGGAATCGATTTCTCCTCGGTGATGGTTCCGGTCCAGCCGCGGAACTCCGCGGGCAGGTCGTCGCCGACCGGCGTCTTTACGAAGAACTCGCTGAGCCGCGGATTCGTCCCGCCGAGTGACTTCGGCAGCGGGATGGCGCCGTTTACGAAGATGATCGCGTCGTATTTTTCCCGGAGCGCGCCCGCGTCAATCTGCTGCGGGTACACGACCTCGAAGGGAAATTCGAATTGCTCGAGCAACCAGCGCGTCCAGCCGGACGGCATCGAGCCGCCGTACTGGTCCCACAAGGCGACGCGCATGGGTTTCAGCTGGAGGGCGTCGCCCACCGACTTCAGGTCGACGGCCATCGCCTGGACGCCCAGTTCGGTGGCGGCCTTCTCGATGATCGGACGCGCTGTGTCGGACGCGGGAACATACAGGGCACCGGCGCCCAAATCCGGATATCCGGCCGGGGCAGACTTCAACCAGTAGGCGGGCGCGCCGGCGCGCAGCAGGCGGTTCGCCAGGATGAAGCTGTTGTTGAGCTGGTGGCTCACGATCCAGCCGCGGCCGTTGTTGGTGACCTGACCGGCCGGGGGATTCTGCAGCTGCCCGTAGGGAATCTGTTCAAAGGGGCCGTCGAAGCCATCAAGCACGCGGTCGAATTTCACGCCCATCTGGTACGCAATCGTCCAGCCGGCGGAATCGTAAGGCGCCACGGGCGGGCCGCCTTCGTATTGGAAATCGTTCGGGTGGTCCTGCGGCTCGAACGCGTCGAGCACGTACGGGCGGAACGCCTGCGCGGTCTTCACCACGTAGGAACCCGCCGGGTAGCGCTTTCCGGCGACGGTGAAATCCGCGGTGGCGCGGTGCACGGCGATGCCGGACTTCACCAGCGTGTTGATGAACTTCACCGCGGTCGGGAAATCCGGCTGGTCGCGCGACAGGATATAGCCGCGCGGGTCGCGCAGCTCGGGCTTGCGCATTTCGTCGTAGAATTTCGCCGGGATCGGATTTCCTCCGTGGCCCGCGAAACGGTACGCGTCGTCATCGAGCGTCCCGGCCCGTGCGGGCGGGGTGGTGGCGGCGCGCATGGCCTCAACGCGCTTCGGCGAAAGCGTCCAGTGATCGCGGCTGCCGCGCTCGATCGAGCGCTGGCCCATGTGCCAGATGTTGAACAGCAGCTCGTCACGGTTGCGGGCCGCGTAGTTCAGGACCGCGTAGTTGGCGGTGAGCGAGTACTCGACCGACTGGCGGAAGTGCCAGAGCTGCGGCGCGACGGGAAACGGCAGGTCGCCGGACGGGATCTGCCGGTCGGGCACCAGCGGGATCTGCATCGGCGTGGGGCTGCCGACGGTCTCGGTGAGCAGGCCGAGCATGTTGTGGAAATAAACCGTGGTGCGCAGGCCGCCGTTCCACCAGGTCGAGAAGACCGAACCGCCTTTCATCGTGGAACCGGGTTTGCCCTCCCCAATCCACCGGCTGTGCATCGCGGCGCCGATCTGGTCGAGCTGGGTGACGATCAGCGGGTCGTAGACGTAGTTGAAGGGATCGCGGTAGGGCGGGCCGGCGACGATCGTGCCCGCGGGGCCCGATTGGTGGTGGTTGTACACGATCTGCGGAAACCACTCGAGGTACAGCTGGCGGGCGATGTTCTGCGACTCCTTCATGTTCGTCATCATGAAGTCGCGGTTGTTGTCGTGACCGATGTACTTCTGGTAGAGCCGTGGCTCGCGATCGACCACGCGGGTTTCGGGGACGGGACGGCGCATGTACCAGGAGCTGATCAGCTCCTGGCCATCGGGATTCGCGTGTACGAAGAGGATGATGACGTTGTCGAGGATGCGGAGCGTCTCCGCGTCATTGCGGCTGGCGAAGGTCCACAGCGTTTCCACCAACTGTGCGGCGCCGAGCGTCTCGGTGGCGTGCAGCCCGCCGTCGATCCAGACGATCGCCTTGCCCTCCGCGGCGAGCGCGCGGGCCTGCTCCTCGTTCACGCCCTCCGCCCGCGCGAGTTTCCGGGCAATTTCCTGGTAACGACCGAGCTTGGCGAGGTTGGCCGGCGAGGTGCAGATGACCATCCATTGACGGCGTCCTTCCTCGGTCGGACCCATGTCGACCAGCTTCAGGCGGTCGGACTCGCCGGAGAGTTTCTTGAAGTACGCCTCGGTCTGCGTGTAGGTCGCGAGGTGGTAGTCATCGCCGATGGCGAAACCGAAATGTTCCTTGGGGGACGTCAGCGCAAACGTCAGCGGAGCGAGGGCAAGGGCAAGCAGGCCGGCCGCAAAGCGGCGGAACGGGGATTTCATAGGGGGAACGAGAGCTTTGTAGGCGCCTGTTTACAGGCGATAAAAATATGCAAGGGCGGCGCGCGCCTCGAATCGCCTGCCAGCCGGCTCCTACAACGAACCTAGCTCGTGGCTTAAAATGCTGAGCGCGTAGACGGCCGCCGTGTCGCTGCGCAACACGAGCGGGCCGAGCGTGATGGGCACGCAGCCCGCGGTGATGGCGGCGGTCAGTTCGCCCGGGGAAAAGTCACCCTCGGGTCCGACGAGCCAGAGGACGTTCCGCGCCGGACCGTGATGTTTCGCGGCATGCGCGGCCAGCACGCTCTTCAAGCTGCGCGCGCCAGCATGGAGGCTCGCGACCAGTTTCAAATCGTAGCCGCCCCCGGTGAGCACCGTCGGCAGGGTTTGCAAAGGGGCGATTTCGGGCAGCCACGGGTTGCCGCATTGCTTGGCGGCCTCGATCGCGGCGGTGCGCCACTTCTCGATTTTTTTCTCCGCCCGGTCGCCGTCGAGATGAACCTGCGTGCGTTCGGTCGTGACGGGGATGATCCGGACGGCACCAATCTCCGTGGCTTGGCGGACGATCTCGTCCATCGTCGCGCCCTTCGGCAGTGCCTGCGCCAGCGTGATTGCAAATGCGCGGGCCGGTGCGGCGCGGGCCGCCTTCACCCGGAGGATTGTGCCGCCCTTTGCCGGCTCGATGCACTCCGTGTCCCATTCCTGGCCATGCCCATTGAAGACGACCACCGGGTCGCCGCGGCCGCATCGATTCACGGTGACGAGATGATGGCTCTCCGCCGCATCCAGTCGGATTTCCCGGGCATCAGCCGGCACGGACGGGGCGAAGGCGCGAAAGTCGGGCATGACAGCGAGAGCTTTGCCGACGGAAGAGAGACGTCAACCGCACTCAGGGAGGTGAAATCACAAACGCCAAGGGCCAAACGCCAAACAAATGGCGGCAGCGGTTGATCGATTCGTGAGCGTGTCGACAAGGCGAATCAGGGATCGCTCCAAGGGGCACGATCGTAACCGTCATCCTGAGCCGTGCGAAGGATCCAACGAAATTCCCGCGTGCTGCAAAATCACCTGAGTCGCGACGCATCCGAAATTCGAATTCCGTCGGTTGTTTGTGATTTGGCTTTTGGCCTCTGGGATTTCTCCTCTACGAGACTTCAATCATCGCCTTCAAGACCGCCGGGTTCCCTGCGATATCCTTTGGGAAAACGGTCGGCGTATCGGTTAGCTTGAAGCGGTGCGTGATCCACGGACGCGTGTCGACGCGGCCGGCCTCGACCAGCGCGATGATGTCGCGGAAGGTGCCAGGCAGCGCGTTGCGGCTGCCGCAGACGGTGAGTTCGCGGCGGTGGAAATTCGGGTCGTTGAAGGACAGCTCGCCTTGGAAAAGGCCGACGAAAACGATGCGCCCGCCGTGCGCGGCGAGGTCAAAGGTGCCTGCCATGGATTTCGGGTTGCCGGTGGCATCGATCACGATGGTCGGCAGGTCGCCGCCGCCGATCGCCTTCAATTGGCTGGTCGCTTCCGGGCCGGCGACGACAGTGTGTTGCACCCCGAGTTTGCGGCAGAACTCAAGTCGCGGTGCGCTCACGTCCATGACCGCGAGCGTCGCGCCGGTGACGAGCGCAAATTGAATGACACTCAAGCCGATCGGCCCGGCGCCGATGACGAGGATGTAATCCTCCTTCCGGGCCTCGGCGCGCTCGACGGCGTGCGCGCCGATGCCCAGCGTTTCCACCAGCGCGAGCTGCTCGTAGTCGAGCTTCGTCGAGCGGTGCAGCTTGCGCGCCGGCAGCGTGAGCAGCGGCCGCATGCCGCCGTCCACATGCACGCCCATCACCTTGAGGTCGGTGCAGCAGTTCGGCTTGCCCCGGCGGCACGCGATGCAGCGTCCGCAGTTGAGGTAGGGTTCCACGGAGCAGCGGTCGCCGGCCTTGAGTCCGTGCGGTTCCGTGCCCGGGTCGATCACCTCGACGCCCAGCTCATGGCCGAGGACGCGCGGGTAGCTGAAAAACGGCTGCTTGCCGGCAAAGGCATGAAGGTCCGTGCCGCACACGCCGATGCGATGGACGCGGACCAGCGCCTCGCCCGGCGCGGTGCGGGGTTCGGGCGCGCTGGTCGAGGCCGTGAATTTGCCGGGTTCGTTGAGGGTGATCTGCAGCATCGGGCGAGGGAACTAACCACTAATGCACACGAATGGCCCACTGATCCGAAACCAAATGAGTGCCTGATTAGTGAAAATTAGTGGTGCCAAACTCAGGGAATCAACGCGTCCCGGTTTTCGGGCCGGCCGCGGGTGAAGTTGTGGTTGTGGATGGGCTTCAGCACCTCGAGGACCTTGGCCATCAGTTCAAAATCGATCGGCTCCTCGATGTACGCGACATTCTTGCGGATGTTCTCGGAGCTCGCCGTACCGACGAGCGTCGTGGCGATGGTCGGATGGGCGACGGCGAATTGCAGCGCGAGTTTGGTGATGTCCGCACCGACTGACTGGCAGTATTCGACCGCACGGCGGCAGCCGGCCTTGATCGAATCCGAGGCCGGGTGCCAGTGCGGGCCGCCGCGCTCGGTGAGCAGGCCCATGCCGGTCGCGGAAGCGTTGATGATGCCCACGCCCTTGTTCTTGAGATAGGGGACCAGCGGATCGAGCGCGGTGTCGTTGAGGCAGTAGCGGCAGAATGAAAGGATCGCGCTGACGCTGCCCGGGGGGACGCGGTCGAGCACCGCCGGAAAAATCCTGAGTGGCAGGCCGGTGATGCCGAGGTGCCCGACGCGCCCGGTGTCGCGCAATTTCACCAAGGCCGGCAGCGTTTCGTTCACGATCTGGTTGAGGTCGGCGAACTCGATGTCGTGGCAGTGCAGGACGTCGATGTAGTCGGTGCCCAGGCGCGCGCAGCTTTCCTCGAAGCTCCGCGTCACGCGCGCCGCCGAGAAGTCAAACTTGCCCTCGCCGTACTGGCCAACCTTGGTGGCGAGGATGTAGCTTTTGCGCGGCACGCCCTTCAGTGCGCGCCCCAGGACGGTCTCGGATTTCGTTTCGCCGTAGTGCGGCGACGTGTCGAGGAAGTTGATGCCGAGGTCGAGGGCCGTGCGGACGGTGCGGATGCCCTCGTTGTCGTCGATCGTGCGAAACGCGTTGCCCAGTGGCGACGCGCCGTAGCTCAGGACGGAAACGTTCAGGCCGGTGGAGCCGAGTTGGCGGTAATGCATGGCTTAGGCGGACTCGAGGATGAGGTTGGCGTATTGCGTGGTGTCGCCCGTGCGAATGAGGCCGATCGCGCCCGGCACGCGCCGCTTGAAGGCCACGTGCGGCTCAAAGGTCAGCGGGACACCCTGCAACGCGGCCGTGAGCGCGGCGCGGGTGGCGGCGGAGTTGTGTTTCGTGAACTCGCGGGCCGCGAAGGCGCGGCCAATGACGAAATTGGGGCGGATCGCGCGGAGTACCTGGAGCACCGTTGGCACGTCATCGACCAGCGAGAGATCCACCGTCTCAACCTGCGGCCAGAACGGAAACCCGCGGTCGGCGATGACGAGCGTGTTGGTGTGGCGGACGCGCGCCAGCAGTGAGAGCACCGCGGGATTGAGCAGGCCGGTTTTGAGCATGGGCGAAGGTTGCGCGCGCGGGTTAAGCGCGGCAAGCGTCCGGAATGTCACACGTAAACCCAGCTCGCGCTGGAAAATTCGGTGAATTGGTTCACCGTGAGGTCCCATGGTAGTCATCCGACGCCTCATCGACCGCCAGCGCGCCTACACCGCGATCTTCCTCCCCGGTGAGGAGCCGAAGATCATTCCGACGTCGGACTACGAACACGGCCGAATCCTGCAGATCTACAAACAGGACCGGCCATATCAGGACGTGATCAATGATTTCACGGAGTTCGGCATCGGCACGGACCTGAAGAAGCTCGACTGAAGGTGGAGCGCGCCCTCCGGACGCGCTTTCAGGATGTCCGAATCTTTTGAGCGCAGGATCGCGAAGGACACTCCCGACCAGCCGCGAGTTCAAACCAACCTGTCCGGAGGCCAGGTTCCACCTTGGGTTTAGGCGGCCTGGAGCAATTTTCCGATTCGGAACGCGGCCAGCCTGCCAGCCGTAGCAGCTCAAGGCAGCCGTTCAGAATCCCGTCATTCGCCAAGCTTACGGCCGGCAGCCTGCGTGGTCGATTCACTTTGCGAAATCTCGTGCCCGGGGGGTCGAACCCACCGGGCAGAACCCGAAAAAGGCTGAAATCGGGGAAGATGCGGGAAAATCGGAAAGCGGCGATCCACGCAGTTCTCCCCTAAGTTCTGACCTTCCCGGGGAGGATGTGGCCAAGGTTGTCCTCGCTTGGGCAAAGCTGCCTGCATCTGTTCGCGCCGCGATTCTGGCGCTCGTGGAGGTAGGTAAACGAGGCTCCGAACAGTGAACTAATCACCTTCGTAGTTGCCGGACTGGGCAGTTAGATGCAGACGCTTCGTCAGGCGCCAAAGAGTCTCGAGATCGGTATCCGGAGCGCTTTTGCAATGGCGACGGCTTCGTAGTCCAGAACATATCGCTTAGCTGTAGCGGACTGTCGCCGGGCTCTTCTGTGCGGTCCACTGGACACTTCCATTGATCGTCGCGGTGGACATGATGAAGCCGGCTGCGCTCAAAGCGAGAAAGGCGGGGATCTCGGTATTTCCAGCGGCGGCTAATTATGTAGTTGCCCGACGTGGGGCGGCGTCTGTGTGGATGACAAGGGCCTGTATTGGGAAACGCTCACCTCAATGCTCCGGCAACTCGGCCGGGAAAAGGACTTGATTCTGTTGCAGGTCCGGCCGGCGAATGCACCGATAGACGTTCATGCCTAAATGAATCCCGTCGCTAGTGTGGTGTCCCGTAAATAACTTTCATAAATAAGTCGGGTCTACACGACATGATCAATGGACGACCCAAGAAGTTTGAGATGAAGTTGAGCGCGACCGAAAGGGAGGCGCTTGAACAGATCGCCCAGTCGCGTTCGATGCCGCACGGGGTGGGGCGGCGTACGCAGATGATTCTGCGGTCTGCAGACGGTGAAACCAACTCGGCGATCGCCCGACGTTTCGGGCTCTCAGTGCCGACCGTGGCGCATTGGCGCAAGCGGTATCGATCCCTCGGCGAAGCCCGCCGGTCTTGCCGATCGGCTTAGGTTATGTGGAAGGGGTCACTCATGACTGCGTGCGCCGCGGCACGACCACGCTGTTTGCGGCCCTCGACGTGCAAAGCGGCAAGGTCATAACCCAGTGCAAGCCGCGCCACCGTCATCAGGAGTTCCTGGGCTTCCTGCGCCACCTCGATGAAAGCGTGCCGGCCTCCCTCGACTCACATCTCATCATCGATAACTACGCCACCCACAAACATCCCAAAGTCCGTGCCTGGCTCGCCTCTCGGCCGCGTTACCACGTCCGCTACACCCCGCTTACTCTTCGTGGCTCAATCAAGTGGAGCGTTGGTTCGGACTGATCACCCAGCGCTCAATCCGCCGTGGTTCCTTCTGCAACGTCAAGGAACTCATCCAGCGCATCGACGCTTACACAAAACATCACAACCGCCACGCCGGTCCTTTCCAGTGGACCGCCACCGCCGACTCCATCCTCAGCAAGATCGAGCGACTTTCGAAAGTTATCTCTGGGACACTGCACTAGGACCCCCGAGGAGATGCTTTTGTCGAAGGGCGCGCAACGATTTTTGCTTTTTACCCTTCCGTCTTGTTTTTCCTCTGTCCGGGGCCTAGCAGTTCTCTACATTCCCCGGGCCCGTGAATTCCCCCAGCAGCATTCCCACGGCTAGCCCCACCTCCGGCCCCGAGCCGGCGCGGGACGACCAAACCTGGTTCGCCGAGGAGATCCAGCCGCACTAGCTGGCCCTGCGGCGATATGTCCGCCGACAGGTGCCCTGCGTCACCGACGTGGACGACGTGCTCCAGGAGTCCTACATCAACCTCCTCCGCGCCCGTTCCCAAGGGCACATCGCCTCAACCAAGGCCTACCTCTTCACCACCGTCCGCAATATGGCCCTCAAGTTCCTTCGCAAGCGGCGGATTATTTCCCCGGTCCCTGTCGCGGATTTGCCCGAGTGGCGGGTCTTGGATGGAGAGCAGGATGTCCTCGCCACCGTCAACGCCCACCTCCAGGACGAACTCATCGCCTCCGCCGTCGCCGAACTCCCCGCGCGCTGCCGGGAGATCTTCCTCCTGCGTGTCTCCGACGGCCTCTCCTACACGGAGATTTCCGTCCGCCTGGCGATCGGCGAAAGCACCGTGAGAACGCAGGTCGCCCGCGCGACCGAAAAATGCGTCCGCATCCTCCGCGACCGCGGCGTCACCTCCGATCGATGAAAGCCCCTTCCCATTCCACCATCAATGAATCCGCGGTTGAGTGGCTCTCCCGCCAGGACAAGGGTTTCGTTGGGGACGAATCCCGGACTTTCCAAGCTTGGCTGGCGGCCGATCCCCAGCACGCCGCGGCGCTCCGCGCCCTCGAACCCACTTGGGCTGCCGTTAACCGCCTGCGCCACACAGGCAGCCCGGAATCCCTGCGCGATAAAGTGGCGGCGGTCCTCGCCGCCAAACGCCGGCGGCGCCTCGCCGGGACCGCGGGTTCACTCGCCGCGGCGGCCGCGATCGCCTTCGCCTTTTTTCTGGTCCGCCCGACCCACCCTCCGGCACCCACGGAAACCGTCGCGCTCCGCCCTGACCAGCAAACGCTTCCCGACGGTTCGATCATCCAACTCAACGCCGGTGCCGAGATCGACGTCGCCTTCACGCCCGAGCTGCGCACCATCCATCTGCTCAAGGGCGAAGCCCTCTTCGAGGTCGCGCACAACAAAAACCGACCCTTCATCGTCGATGCGGGCACAATCGCCGTCCGCGCCGTCGGCACCGCCTTCACCGTCCGCCGCGCGGGACAGGAAGTGGGCATCCTGGTGACGGAAGGGAAGGTGGCGGTCGAACGCACTCCGGCTCCGGTGGGAAGCACGCCGGCCCTCTCATCTCCCGAGGCCGTCTTCGTCTCGGCCGGCGGCCACCTCAAGATCGACCTCGCGGTCGCCTCGACCTTGCCCGCGCCCCAGATGGCGAGCGCCCAAGAGCAGGAAAGCGAACTCGCCTGGCGCAACCGCCGCGTGGAATTTTCCGGCACGCCGCTCTCCCTCGCCGTCGAATACTTCAACCGCGGCAACGCGATCAAGCTCGGCATCGGCAGCCCCGGGACCGGCGAACTCCGCATCTCCGGCGTCTTCTGGACCGACGATCCCGAAGCCTTCTCCCGCAATCTCGAAGCGAGCCTCGGGCTCAAGGCGAGCCAGGTCGGCGGCGGCAACATCGTGCTCGAAAAATGAGCCGGTAGCTTTTTCGAAAAATCTTTCACGAGGCTGTCGTCAGAATTGGGGACTCGCGGGTCATGTTGGAAAGCCCCGGTGTTTTCGCACCGGGGAAATCCTAACCGCACGCCCCCATGTTCACCTCACCCCGTCCCACTCGCGGAGCTTTCGCGCTCAGATTGCTAGCCCTGGTCTGCCTCGGCTTTTCCCTGCTGGCCGCCGCCGAACCCGGCAAGCGGAGTTATGATATTCAGACCACCGATGCCGAAAGTGCGCTGAAGACCTTTTCCGCGCAATCCGGTCGCGGCGTGATCGCAGGCACCGACTTGGTCGCCGGCGTCAAGACCAACCGCGTGCAGGGTGACTACACCCCCAACGAGGCGCTCGACCTCATGTTGGCCGACACGGGCCTGGTGGCCACCGTCGACAAAAAGAGCGGTACCTTCGCGGTCCGACGTGAAACGGATACCGAACGAAAAAACGTCTCGAGGGCGATCGCCGAAAGCCGCAATCGCCCGAACCCGACCGAGAAAAGCAAAAGTGACGCCGACACCCCTGGCGGCGTCGTCAAGCTCGACACGTTCGAGGTCTTCGGCCGGAAGACGCTGAACATGGACATCCGTCGATCGGCGGACGATCCGCAGCCCTACGTCGTATTTGCCCGCCAGCAGATCCTGGAATCAGGAGCCACGAACCTGCAGGATTTCTTCAAGACGAGGCTGAGCGCCAATGCGGTCGGCTCGTCGAACGAGCAGCTTTTTTCGACCGGCCTGGGGCGGGGCGGCAACAGCTCGATCAACCTTCGCGGGCTGGGGGACACCCAGACGCTCATCCTGGTCGATGGCCGTCGGGTGGCGGCCTCGGTCACCACCGGTCAAATGGAACAACCGGAGGTCAACGGCATTCCTCTTTCCGCGATTGAACGGATCGAAGTCCTGCCGGCGACCGCGTCGGGGGTGTATGGCGGGGGCGCCACCGGCGGCGTCGTCAACATTGTCCTAAAGCGGGATTATGTGGGGGCGGAGCTGACGGTGGCGTATGAAACCCCGTTTTCTTCGGACGTCGCCGCGCGCCGCGTTGATCTCACGGCGGGATGGGCCCTGAAGGACGGGAAAACGAGCCTCTTTCTATCGGCGAGCGACCAACTAGCCCACGAGCTGGTCGAACGGGATCTCGACTTGATCAGCCGCGGCCGAAGCTTGATCGTTCGCAACAACCCGGCGAGTGCGACGATTTTCGGGACGAACCCGCCGCTGGGCGATACGCCGAATGTGCGGTCCGCGACCGGAGCGAACCTGCAGCTCAAGGCCCAATACGGCGGGCAGACGCTCAGTTCGCCCTTCACCTTCCTGTCCGCCGGGTACCGGGGCGCGGCGACGGACGGAGTCTCAGCCCTCATCCAGAACGCCGGCCAGTATAACTTGGCTCTGGCGAGAACCTCGCAACCCGGAGCGGGCGGCATGCAGGTGGTGGGCGGAACCAAAACCAAGTCGTTCGCCCTGACCGCACGTCGGGAATTCAGCGCGCGCCTGGCGGCGTTTGCCGAGTTTCGCTGGCACCAAACCGACATCGCCGGCACCAGCAACCTCACGCCCACCGTCGGCACGCTCAATTCCACCGCCCCGAACAATCCGTTCACGGCCAACCTCAATATCAGTATCCCGAGCGAATCCGCCCTCAGCCGGAATGAGCGGTCCACCACGAGCAAGGCGGCCACGGTCGGTGTCATCGCGAAGCTTACGGATCGCTGGCATGCCGAAGCCGATCATTCCTGGAGCAAGTCGCGCACTGACTACTGGTCATCCATCGCGCTCGACGGCAACCAAACCGCCCCGATCAGCAGCGGGGCCATCGATGTCTTCCGGGACCTCACCCCAACCCCGCTCGATTTGTCGGCCTATTATCGGCCGGGACGCTACACCCTGAAGCCCCCCACCGGAACGTCGCGGGTGGACACCGTGCGCCTGAGCGGCGACTTGGGGCGAATCGCGATCTCCGGGCTGGTGGAATACCGGCGGGATGACATTCCCGACAGCCTTGACCAGTATTCGGCGAACACGTCGGGCAATCTCTATCCGGGCGCGGGCCAACAGATCGCCAGTGCCTATGTGGAAACGCTTTTCCATATCCTCAACCCCGCCAAAACGCACAAATTTGCCCGGACCTTGGATCTCCAGGCGGCATTGCGGTTTGACGACTATTCCATCGACGCCGCGACCGGCACCCTGATCGTCCCGATCACGACCGGCATCCCGACCGGGACCGTGGACCACATCACCCAACGGCGCGACGCCCTGAGCCCCACCGTCGCCCTGGTCTGGCGGCCGGCATCGCCACTGATGTTTCGCGCGAGCTATGGCACGGGATTTTTGCCCCCCAATATCCGCCAGCTGATCCGGGGCGCCCCCAATCTCGCCATTTTGAGCGCACTGAGGCTCACCGATCCCAAGCGGGGTAACGAACCGATCACCGGGGCTTCGGCTTTTCTCGGCGGATCCCCCGACCTGAAGCCGGAAGACTCCGAGTCGATGTCGGCGGGCATGGTCCTGCGGCTGCCAAACCTACCGGGGCTGCGCGTCTCCGCCGATTGGTCCAAAGTCGAGAAGCGAAACAACATCACCAGTTCGTCGGCCCTGTATGGCTCCTTTTCCGGAGTCGTCCGCAATGAGGATCTCCTGCCTCCCGGGAAAATTCTCCGTGACACCGTGGCCCCCGGGGACCCGTTCGGCGTGGGGAAAATCCTGCAGGTGGACACGGGCCTGATCAATGCCTCGCTTCGGGAAGTTGAGGCGCTCGATTTTGCGGTGGACTATGAAAAGGACCAGGTTTGGGGTGGAAAAATTGGCGCGCGCCTGGCGGGCACCTGGACGCTCCACAACTACTCGCAAGCGACGACCATCAGCCCGGTCAACGACCTGGTCAGCGCGGGCACCGCCGGCAACCCGCTCCGTTTCAGGGCGAACTCGGCGCTGACCTGGCGGGGGCGCCGCTGGACGGTCGGCGTGAACTCCAATTACTATGGGGCCTATCAGGCGGCGGCGTTGCCCACCAACACGCTCGTAACCGCCGACCAGGGGGGCAGCGGCCGGGTGTCGTCACAGATCTATCACGACGTGTTTGTCCGCTACCAGCCGTCGGGTTCAGTTGAGCGGACCTCCTGGCTGCTGCGCGAGCTTTCGATCCAAGGCACCGTCAAGAACGTCTTTGACCGGACGGCACCGTTCGACGCGGGCAACACCCTCGATTTCTACAGCTATTTCGGGGATCCCCGCGGGGCGACCTACGTGCTCAGCCTGACCAAGAAACTCTAGCCCGTCCCCGCCATGACCTTTTCTGTTTTTTCCCGAACCACCCGCCTGCTCGCCCTCCTGGCCCCCGGCTGGGCGTTGCTGGCAGGTCCTGCCGCGGGAGAATCGCCCGCGGAGTCGACCGATCGTGAATGGGCGGAACTCGAGTCGATCGCCGCCGAGCGCTTTGCCGACGCCGACCAGGTGCCCCTCGACGTCTACTACCGATGGTCCGACGGCAACGCCGCGCGCTATGCCGAAAAGGCCCTGCCGTTCATCGAGCACCACGGGAGCGATCCCCGCCGCTGGCGGGCGCTGCTGCAAATGATCGAACGCGGCCGTTCGTTCTACCGTCCCTATCCGGCGGGAGGGGAGCCGGCAGCCGGAGCCAGCGACACCGACCGCTTGACCGCGCTCAACCGGACGATCGACCAGGCGGCGGCCACCGCCTGGAGAAACCGGCTGAAGCCGCTGATCGATTCCATGGCCAGCGCCGCCGACGTGCCGGTCGAGATCCTGGCCCAGTTCGACGCCCATCAGATCAGGCCGAAGCTTTACCGCTCGAAGTGGGGCGACCTGGAACGCCGCAAGGCGCTCGCAGAGATCAACGCGCACCTGGCCAAATTTCCTGCCAGCCCGTTCGCCGTCTCGCTCGTCTCCACGATGCTGAGCCGCGTGGAACGCAACCTGCCGGACCAATGGGAGGCAACGCTCACGGAATTCACCCAGAGCGCCAATCCGGAAATCAGGGCCATGGCCGAGGCCAAGCGGCGCGCCTCGGTCTTGCGGCGCGAACCGCTGGAACTGAAGTTTACCGCGCTCGACGGCCGGGAAGTCGAATTCGCGCAATTGCGCGGGAAGGTCATCCTGCTCGACTTCTGGGCCACCTGGTGCGGGCCGTGCAAGGCGGAGCTGCCCAACGTCAAGGCCGTCTACGACCAGTATCACGCCCGGGGTTTCGAGGTGATCGCGGTTTCGCTCGACCGGAAAAGCGACCGCCAGAAACTGGAGGCCTTTGTTCGCGAGCACCAGCTGCCTTGGCCCCAGCATTTCGTGCTGGCCGCGGACGGCCGCAACGTCCTCGCCGAACAACTCGGCATCACGACGATTCCCGCCCCGTATCTTTTCGATCAGGGGGGGCCGCCTCGTCGCAACCGACGCCCGCGGGCCAAAACTCGCAAGCGAAGTCAAACGGCTCCTGAAGATCTGATCGTGGTGATTGACCGATATTGCCTGCTGCCGCGCGCGGTGGACGCGGCACCCATGAATGTGGCGCTCACTCGGGCCGAAGTGAAGGTCCTGACGTTCCTATGTGCCGGGTACAGCAACAAGGAAATCGCCCGCTTCCTGAACAAGGCCGAGCCCACCGTAAAGCACCAGGTCAGCGTTTGTCTTCGGAAATTCGGCGTCAGCACACGCTACCGGCTCATGGCAGTATTGCGGTGACCGATCCAATTTCGTCCGAGTCGTGGAGTAAACCATGGGCGTGTTTTCCTGATTGTAGCGGAATATTTTCAACCAGGTCTTCGGCTCTACACCGGGAAAGCTCGCGCGTGCGAGGTTCGCGAATTAATAGTCATCGCGCGTAATGCGCGGCCCCCACGGGCCAAGTGTTTTCGGGACGCTTGGTGCCGCGGATCGGGAAGAAACAACCTGTGTCGAATCCGACGAGTTAACCTGTTCACGTCGCACCCGCTCGATTCCCGCCCTGGTCAGATATCCCCGGCAAAGCACGCCCACGCCGGCCGGAGAAATCTTCAGTCCATTCTGTTTCAGGGTCGCGGCGATCTGCTCGTAGCTCATCCCCTTTGCTCGCCACAGCAGAATTACATCCCTGGTTACGGAATCCTCAAAAATTGAAGCAGTAGTGCTGTCTTACGTATAGTTGATCCCTACTTTCCAAAGCTTTGGTGGAGATTCGGCCATTGGGGATTCAATGGTTCCCATGCAGCGGCATCGGTGACTGTCGATGCGGTCCCACAGCGCCGCCTAGAGTCTCGAAAATTTCCCGGCCTCCGTCCGCCGCACGAATTCCATCCGCTGGCTCGCAGTGAGGTAATCCGCCCCCGCTATATTCATTGTCTTGAGCCACCCCCGCTTCCCCATTGCCACGCGGTACTCGGATTAACTCCAACCTCAGCGATCTAATTGTCCAAAGCTAGTGGGGGACCGTCCAAATATTCTGAAAAGGGTTCATTTTCCATATAGGATGGAACTTAAAAACCTGTAGAAAAGGGTTACTCGGCGGGCCGTCGGTTTTCTAGGGAATTGGTAGAATCGCACGGCTACACAAGTGAGACGGTTAGCAGCAGCTCGAATCAGCTCTACACTGAGATTCAGATGTGTGTAGAAATCAGAGTAACATGAACGATGATTCCTGCTGTGCCCCACATCGCGGAAATTCTGAATCGAAAAAGACCTTGGTGTTCAAACGTGTGAATCATGCCGTAACCACGGGCATGAAGCTTTTGCAGGGTGGTGAATTCCTGATGGGCAATGACCGGGACTACGGGTTTCCCGCCGATGGCGAGGGTCCCGTGCATAAGGTGACGATCAATCCATTCTGGATCGATGCCTGCACAGTCACCAATGAGCAGTTCAATGCATTTGTGAACGCGACCGGCTACAAGACGGAGGCGGAGGAATTCGGATGGTCTTTCGTTTTCGCGGGCCACCTGACCCCGGCGCAACAGGCAAAGTCCGTACGGGAAGTCGTCCAAGGCAGCGAATGGTGGTGCCGCATGGATGGCGCTAGCTGGCGCCACCCGGAGGGGCCGAAGACCAATATCAAGCAGCGCTGGTCCCACCCCGTCGTGCAGGTCTCCTGGCATGACGCCGCCGCTTATGCGGCATGGTCCGGCAAGAGGTTGCCGACGGAGGCGGAGTGGGAGTTCGCGGCGCGCGGTGGGCAGCCCCCCGGCAATCGCTTCCCGTGGGGTGACGAACTGGAGCCTGGCGGGCGCCACCTCATGAATGTGTGGCAGGGAAAATTTCCCGTCCACAATACCATGGCGGACGGACATTACGGACCTGCGCCTGCGAAGAGTTACCGCGCCAACGCTTACGGGCTTTATCAGATGACGGGCAACGTTTGGGAATGGTGTTGGGACTGGTTTGATCCAGAATATTATAATCGGTCGTCTGCGGAAAATCCCACTGGACCGCAAATCGGCGAACGGCGCGTTATGCGAGGGGGAAGCTACCTTTGCCATGCCAGCTACTGCAATCGGTACCGAGTCGATTCCCGCAGCGCGAACACCCCCGACAGCGCGACCACCAACCTCGGCTTCCGTTGCGTCACGGATGTGATCGCCGAATAGTTCGCTTTTCGGGACGGGCACTTTCCAGGCGAGAGTACAGTTGGATCGAGAGCACGCACGGTCCGGACATCATTCCTTTTCGCGGGCTTTCACCTCACGTAGATCGATCTGGTTCGCAATTCGATACCGATTTGAGATGTTCGCTGCTCGCAGAGTTGGCGTTGGTTGATCTGAGAGCGAAGGTCCTGTACTAGGCGGGTATGCGATTTTTGTACCCTTTGTCTGGGGCGGGTCGATTAATTTGCGCCTGGCTCGCCGCGTCCATTGTCCCGGGAGTCGCCACGGAGCCGTATGTAATCCGCGGCACGGTGCGGGATACTAGTAGGAATATTCTGCCGGAAGTGAGGGTAGCGGCCGGCAGTGGGAAGACTGCGACCGACGACCGAGGTGAATTTGTGCTCCGCTTGCCGGGTCGCCCGAAAGGCACGGTCAATTTTGACAAACCCGGTTATGGGGAACGTCACCTCCCGCTTCCGGCCGCGGACGAACCCATGGTGGTCGAACTCTCGCCCAACCAGAATAACGAAGGATTGGTGGTGGAGCGGGCGCGACTCTCGCCCAGCCACAGTCTCATGACGGTGAAGCAACTTGAACCGGCCGCTCTGCAGCGGCCCCTGACGGCGGCTGCTTACCGGGAATTCGTGGCCCGCCATGGTGAGCTGCCATCTGAAGAAGCCATCCTCCGGCTTTATTTTCCGGCCAAGGTTGCCCGCGTCGAAGGAGTTATCCTCATCTCCGAACACGGCATGGGCGGCCGGATGATGGAGGCGCCGGTTCTTCGGGACTTCGCGGATCGTCATCATTTCGCCTTGGTCGGCGTGTTGGGTGAGGCGATTCAGCGGGGCATATTCCCCGCGGAAACCCTCGATTCGCTGCTGACGGAACTCGGGGCGAAGTCGGGCCACCCGGAGCTCGGCGCGGTGCCGGCGATCACGTTTGGGCACTCCAACGGTACCGGATTTTCCGATCTTTACGCGGCGCTCCAACCGGAGCGCGTGATCGGCTGGGTCGCCTACCACAGTGGCGGCAGCTGGCAGCTGACCTTACCGGGGCTTGAGCGCGCGCCCGGCCTTGTGTTGGTGGGGCAGAAGGATGCGATTTTCACCGATCAGGACGAGACGGTCCGCACCCTGCGACACCAGCGCAACGCCGCCATCGGACTGCTGGTCGAAGGCGAGGCGGCGCATTGGCCGGCGGATCGCGCTAAAATGAACGCCCTGCTTGTCGCCTATTTCGAGGCCTGCTTGCGCGTGCGTGCGCCGCAGGGACTTGCAGCCGGCCGGCCGCTGGCTCCTGTCGTAATCGAACAGGGTTGGCTGGGCGGCGACTACGATCGAAAGCGAGGCGGCCTCCAAGCGCCCCCGATCGCATCGTTCGCCCAGTATGCTGGCGACCGCAGTCGGGCGTCGTGGCTTCCTGACGAAGCCTTTGCACGCATTTGGCAGCATTTCATGGGCACGGCTGAGATGCCGTGAAGTTTCTTCAGGCATCGCCGGTGCATTTTTGTGGACCGGTTGGGCATCGGTCGAAGGAAAATGCGAGTTGCCGCTTTGCAGCGCGGCTAGGCTGTCCGAACATTCAATACGACGAACATATTCC
Source organism: Lacunisphaera sp. (assembly GCA_044224295.1). GTDB lineage: Bacteria > Verrucomicrobiota > Verrucomicrobiia > Opitutales > Opitutaceae > Lacunisphaera. Next base: position 19,026 of record JBGAKQ010000015.1, read on the forward strand.
AGTGCCGCGCCGCCTCCCCACATGACCCGCCCTCTTTCTCGCCGCGATTTCTGCAAGACCCAGCTCGTCGCCACGGCGGCCCTGCTCACCGGCGCCCCCTTCGTGCGTGCGTCGGAGCCGCGGACGCCCAGATCGCGTCCCAACATCCTTTTCGTGATGGCCGACGCCTGGAGGCGTCAATCTATGGGGTATGCGGGACAAGATCCCGTGCTCACGCCGAATTTCGACCGATTTGCGACCGATGCATTGGTATTCAACCAGTCCTGCACCACGCGGCCGATTTGCTCCCCGAGTCGGGCGTGTCTGTTGAGCGCCCTCTACCCGCAGCGGCACGGTCATTACATGAACGGTCTGGAAGCGCCGCTCAATCCTGAGGTGCCCACGTTCGGCGCTTGGCTGAAAGCTGTGGGTTACCGTACCTCTTACGTTGGGAAGCTTCACACGGGGGGGGCGAGCGGAGGAGCAGGGCATCATTCCGGCCTCGCTTCGCGACACTTGGGACAACTGGGCGCTGGCAGTGGGGCACCAGCCGTTTCGCCAGCCTTATTATCTTGGCCGAGATACCGCCATGACATGGCACGACGGCTGGGCCCCGGATTTTGATGCTGACCAGACAATCGCATTCATGCGGGAGAACAAGGATAAGCCCTTTGCCGCGGTGCTCTCGTGGGGACCCCCGCATGACGGTTGGGGCAAAGGTTTCGAGCAGGCTTGGCAGCCCGGCCACCGCGAAAATGGGCAGATCAAGCGCGGCATCGGGGCGGTTGCGCCGACGCCGCATGAGGCGCACTACCTTCCGTACGAGAAGCTTCCGCGTCGGCCAAATGTACGTCCCGTGCCCGCTGAAAAAGGGCAGACCGATCCGACGGATTTCATGCAGCCGGGATATTACGGCGCCTGCACGGCCCTCGATGCCGCTTTCGGCCGGGTCATCGAGGCGCTGCGTCAGCTCGACCTCTATGATAACACGCTGATTGTCTTCACCGCCGACCACGGTGAAATGCTGGGTTCGCAGGGCCGCGTGCAAAAGGGGATCTATTATGAGGAGTCGATCGGCGTGCCCCTGTTGATGCGCCTCGGCCGGCAGCTCCCCGTCCGGCGCGTGGACAATCTGGCGTCCACGATTGACCTTGTGCCGACGATGCTGGGCCTGGTGGGAGCGCCGTTGAACGCCAAGGTCGATGGTTTGGATTTTTCGGCTTTCGCTCGCGGTCGCAGCGACCGGACCACGGGCGCGCTCCATTTGAGCTTCGATGCCGGCGGTCCGAACGCGCGCCCCGACAACGGTCAGGGCCAGCGTCGCGCGTGGCGAACGATTCGCACCGAGCGCTACAGCTACAGTCTCTTGGATTCGACGAACGCCCGTTCGCAGCCGCACAAGGATCGTCGGGTGCTCTACGATCTCGCGACGGATCCCTACCAAATGCAACCTCTCTTCGGAGGCAGGCATCAGCCGGTTATTGACGAACTGCACGGCCGGCTGGTCGCGCACCTCGATACGATTGGCGATAATTTTATGTCGACCAAGTTTGTCTGGTAGCCGCCGTGTCCTCGGCCTGCGCGAAGCGACGCTGGCTCAGGCAACCGCCAGTGCGGTCGGAAGAAATCAAACAGCGGACTCACCCCCATTTGGAGGGTGCCGGCGTCATGGCGCCGGGGTACCGCCGGAGGCGGCGGTCGCGTAGTGGTGTTTCAAGGCATTTACGGAGAGTTGCGAGGGATCCCGCAGGGTTACGGCGATTGAGGGCAGTGTTTTCAGACGCGCCATCTCACCGTTGAAGCGAGTGCGGGCGTGCTCCACGAACTGCTCCGGACTGCTGGTGATGTTTTCCAGTTTCATCAGGTGCGGCACCCATCGGTGACCGTAACGAACGTGGTTCTGTTCGTCGCTGCGATCGAAGGCGAGCAGCGTGTCCGCCTCAAAGTCGTTCAACTCACGTACGCGGTCCATGATCTGGGCCTTGACCTCGAAGCTCTCGGGTTCGGCGACGCAAGAGAGGCGCGCGTAGCGCTCCGCCGCCGTCAAGGTCTGATAGGTGCGGTAAGGCAGGTCGTGGATGTTGAGCCGGGCCAGGTCGAGGCCGAGGCGCGGCAACTGCCGGTAGCCGAACTGGGTATGCCGGGACTCGTCCCAAGCATGGCGGGCCAGATCCAAGTGGGCTTCGAGCGAAAGTCCCGGGGTGTCGAACAGGACGGTCGCGAGCGTTTCGACCGCGGTCAGCTCATTCATCAACCAGACATAGATCATGGCGCGGATCACGCGGGCATCGGTGGCAGGATCGCGGAATACGCCGTCGTGCACCAGGTGCTGGTCCGCATCCTCGCCGAAGACGGAATTGTTCTGGCGGATTCCCGCGCGTGCCGGCGCGCCGGGATGGACGTAAGTCCGCGTCGCACCGACCCACGAAAAAGCAGGTTCATTTTGTCCGTCGCCGGCGAGCAAGGGTTCGCTGGCAGTCCAGGCAGCCTGTGCATGCTGGCACCAATCATCCGCTCCGGCGGTGGCGAGGAACGGCCGGATCTCTGACGCGTGGCGCTGCTCGTCGGCAATGAACTCGTCGATCAGCCGGCGCGTTGGCCAGTCGGCGAGGGTATCCGCATCCTTCTGGTAGGCGCGGTATGCCGCCGCGATCGCGGGCTTAATCACATGGTAGAGGGCGGTCAGCGCCACCGCCGCCTCGGGATGATAAAGGGCTTCCATGAAGAGCCGGCGCACGGCCGGTCGGACTTGGTCGCCCGACCCGAAGCCCGCGAGTTCCCGGCCGCGCTCCCGCAGGTACCGGGCATGGTCCATGGCCTCGTATGCATGCTGCGAGAGGGTGAACTTTCCTTCCAAGGCGCCGGTGCGCGGTACCAAGGCGGAGACGACTCGGGCGAACTCGCGCTCCATTTCGAACAGCAGCCGAAGCTGTTTCGTCCGTTCGAGTACGCGCGCCATGCGCGGTGCTTGGGTGGATTCGGACGGGGAGGCCGAGGGAGTCGCGCTCATGTTCTCCAGCAAAGCGTCTGACTGGGCTGGGACAACTGTCACTGGCGCCGCGACCGGCGGACGGTTTGAAAAAAGCTACCGGGCGGCCACGCCGGGCCCCGCGGTCGCGCTAAGCCTCCTTGAACGGGCGCACCATCCACGCGTGCTCGCCCTTCTCGGGGACCTTGTCGAAGCGGAAGTTCGGCACGTGTCCCTTGAGCACGGTGGCGATCTCCTGCGCCGTGCCGCGCAGGACACGTAGGCAGGATTTCACCTGCAGCAGGTAGACAAAGTTGGCCACCAGCCCCACGGCAAACCGGAGTTCCTTGTCGTCCGGCAGATGCACTGGCACGACCACGCGCATGATTGTCGAGACCTCGTCCTTGTAATCGACGGCGTACCCCTGCTTGCGAATTTTATCCAATTCCGCCCGGAATTGGCGGTAGTTTTCCGTGCGGAGGTGCGGCTGCAGGTACGGGTGCCAGCGCACATAGCAGTCGCGGGCGACCGCCTCCGAGGCATGGGCGAGGAAAAGCCGGGCGAAGGCGTGGAAGGGAACGAGCGGCCACTCGTAGCCCGTGGGCGTGAACGGCCAGTGGGCGCCCTCCAGGTTGTGCTCGTCCATAATCTTCATCGTCGAGGTGCCGACCCGGGCGAAGAGCGCGCAGGAATGCATTAGCTCGAGGGCGGACTTTTCGATGATGGGCCGGGTCCGCGCCAAGAGGGCTGGCGGCAGCGCATAGATGGAACGGTCGGCGCCGCTGAGCGCGGCCGCCGCCGGGGCCAGGCGGTAAAAGCGACCGTGGCGTTCCAGTTCGCCAATTTCCACGAGCGAGGACAGCAGGTGCGAGAGCGCGCTGCGGGAGATTGGCGTGAGGTGTCGGACCAAGTCGGTGAACCTCGCTTCGCCGTGCATTTTCAGGTAGTGCACAACAATGAAGCTGCGTTCGATCGCGACTACACTCATGGCGGGACGCTATTTGGCGTCCATAAAATCACGCAATGCCCTTTTCCGGTGCAGCCGCCGGCATCGGCCGGATTGGTCCATTTTTAGCGACAGCGGCGCATCCGCTGGACGCCCCCGGCGCCGGCAGCAATGGCGGGAGGGGCGTCGGTCCAGAAAGCTGGACGGAAATTTGAGATGACCGAGGAAACTGATACTCGGCAATGGGCAACGCTTCTCCGTTCTGCGAGGGTCCCAGTATGGGCTCACCCCACAGCCGACCGCCAAATATTCTCCTGTTGTTCACGGATCAGCAGCGGGCCGACACCATCGGCGCGTTGGGGAACCCATTGATCAAGACCCCAGTGTTGGACCAGCTGGTGCGCTCGGGCACCAACTTCAGCCGGGCCTATACGCCCTCGCCGGTGTGTGTGCCGGCGCGGCACGCACTGGTGACCGGACAGCCGCCCCACCGCACGGGCATGGTCGACAATGTCGAGACGGCGCCGGAGGCGCGCAGCCTCATGGAGATGCTGACCGCGGCCGGTTACCAGACCCACGGGGTCGGCAAGATGCATTTCTGCGGCGATCCCCGCAAACCTTGGGGTTTTGAGGGCCGCGACTACTCGGAGGAGTTGGAGGAAAACGACGATTTTCGCGCCTTTCTTGATCGCGCAGGTTACCAGCATGTGCTGGATCCGCACGGCCTGCGCAGCGAATACTATTACTTGCCGCAGCCTTCGCAACTGCCCGGACATCTGCACCACACGGCGTGGGTGGCCGATCGTTCGATCGAATTCCTGAAGCGGCGCGACGACCGGCGCCCTTTTTTCCTCTGGAGCAGCTTTATCAAGCCGCATCCTCCCTTTGAAACGCCCAACCCATGGGGCCGCCTGTACCGGTCCGCCGAAATGCCTGACCCCGTGCAGCCCGCTGACGGTGCCGGCCACCAAGGCTTCTGGAACCGCGTACAAAATCGCTACAAGTACATGGACGGCGCCTGCAACGCGCACCTGCTGCGGACGCAGCGCGCCGCGTATTACGCATCGATCTCCTTCATCGACTTCCAGATCGGCCGGATCCTGGAGCAGCTCGGGCCCGAACGGGACAACACGCTTATAGTGTTTACCTCCGACCACGGCGAAATGCTCGGTGACTTCGGCTGCTTCGGCAAGCGTTGCATGCTCGATCCGGCGGTGCGCATCCCCATGTTGGTGCGGCAGCCCGGCGTTTTCGCCGCGGGTGCGACGTGTGCGGAGCCGGTGACGTTGTTGGACCTGTTCCCCACGTTCCTGGAGACCGCGCGCTCCACCGAGGCCCGGCCCTATGAACGGGCGGATTCGTTGCGGGCCCTTGCGGCTGGCGAGGTCCGTCGGCCGATCGTGACCAGCCAGTTTTCGCAGCGATCGCTTGGCCTGTACATGGCGACCGACGGCGAGTGGAAATACATCTTCAGCGCGGCCGACCGCAAGGAGTGGTTGTTTCACCTGGCGCAGGATCCGCGGGAGCTGCTGGACCGGATCGGCGACCCGATGGCGGCTGCCGCTCTCTCCCGGGTCCGCGACCACCTGATCGCGACACTGCAGCAGGACGGTTACGGCTGGGCCGTGCGCGACGGGCAATGGCGCGACTATGGCGTCGTGCACCTTCCCGAGGACCAGCGCGCCGGCGTGTTATTCCAGGATCCCGGGCGGCTCGAGAAAAACATCGGCGCGCTTGGCGGTTACGCGCGCCAGAATCGCCACAAGAATCGCGACTGGCTGCGTTACACGCTGCCGCAGGCCATGGATCCGGAGACAGGCGGCGTGACTTTTCCCCGCTACGACGCGCCGTCATAGCGGCCGGGCGCCAGTTTTTCCAATTTAGTGACGCGACCGCCGGCGATCCATTCCGGCACGAAGAGGTTGCCGGCTGCGTCCACCGCCGCGTAGTGCGGACTGTTGAATTTCCCGGGGTGTACTCCGACTGCCGGGCGATCGGGCCAGCCCGGATCGGTGGCAGGATTGGTCGCGTTTTCGCCGATATGGCAGATCAAGATGCCGGTCGTGGTGACGGCCGCAAGACGACCGCGCAGTTCGGGCACGAGGATCCAGTCGTCGACCTGAGTGAAACCATTTGGTGAAACGAGAAATTCTCGTCCGAAGCGCCGGAGAAATTTGCCTTCCGCATCGAACACTTGGACGACGCGGTTGCGGCGGTCCGCGATCCAGAGCTCATCTTTGATCCAGGAAAGGCCATGGGGAACATGGAAACGGAGGCCTTCTGCCTCGCCGCTGATCGCTTGCAGGTGCCGGCCGCGCGCGTCGAACCGGTGGACCAGGCCGGCGCCGTAGCCATCCGCCAGCCACATGTCGCCATTCCGTTGGTTGACGGTCACCTGGGTCGGCGAGAATTTCGCGCCCGCGGCATAGGCCGGATGGGCGGGTCGGTCGAGCTGCTGTATGATCCGGCCCTCGAGGGTGGTCTTTTGCACGGCGGCGGTCGCATCGTCGACGAGCCACAGGAACTCCCTGCCGTTTTCCTCCACCAAGGTGAGTCCATGCGCGCCCGGATAGTCCCCCCACGCTGCAAGCAGCGCGCCCTTGTGCGAATAGACGAGAAGCGCGGGGTTTCCTTGGTGAAAGATCAGGATTCGGCCGTCGCGGATCACGGCGGCGCCATGCGTACGCGCGCCTGTGGTCGGGCGGCCCGGCACGGTGATCCAGTGATCGTGCCACCGGTAGGGACCGAGACGGGTTTGCAGAACCACAGGCGGGAACTCCGGCCATCAGGGTGCGATTTCCTCGAGTTTGCGGCCGCCGGTTTCGATCATGAAAAGCGAGATGATGAACGCGGCGCCGCAGACCAGCCCGAAGGCCAGGAAGGTGCCAGCCAGACCGCCCGCGCTCACCAGACTGGCCACGAGAATCGGGCCGGCGGACGAGCCCAGACGCAGCCACGCCGTGGCCAAGCCGGTGCCGATGGCACGCATGCGGGTGGGATAGATTTCCGGAGTGTAGAGATAAAGCAACGCATTGGTCGAGCCGATCACCGCATAGGCCAGCGTGGCGAAGCATGCCACCCTGACGACCGAATCAGTTCCGAGGACGGCGAGGCCCACAAAGCAAAGTCCGGCGAGCAGGAAGGAGGTCGCGGCCCATTTCCGGCGGCCGAGGCGGTCGACGAGCAAGGCGCAGGCGAGCGTCGCCGCGACTTGAAAAAGGTTGGTCATGGAGGCGGTGCGCAGCGCGGTTTGCAGGTCGAGGTGGAAGAAGGTGCGATAGAGCGTCGGGAGCCAATTGTTGATGCCGTTGGCGATGCCGTAAGAGCAGAACCAAAGAGCCCAAACGACCAGCGTGCGGCGCCGGTAGACTTCCGAAAAAAGCTCCCGCCAGCCGGCGCGCGCGACGTCCGCGACGGGAAGGCTCACGGGCTCGGGTTCGGTTTGGACGCGTCGTGAAGTGCTGGCCTCGAGTTGTTCGACCAGGCGTTCGGCTTCGCCGAGCCTCCCGCGATTGATCAGCCAGCGCGGGGATTCGGGCAAAAACAGCACCAGGGTGGCGATGATGATGCCGGGAATGCCGCCGATCAGGAACATGCTCTTCCATCCGTAGGTCGGCACCAGCCATGCGCCCAACTGTCCCGTGACCATCAGGCCCACGGGAAAGATCATTTCATACAGCATGAAAAATCGGCCGCGGGCCTTCGTCGGGGAAAGCTCGCTAATGTAGACGGCGGCCACCGGCACTTCGCCTCCGACGCCAATGCCCTGGATGAACCGGGAGAGGAGCAGGAACTCGTATCGGCCCGTGAGCATACAGGCGAGCGCCATGACGGACATCACGCCGATGGCAAGCGCGGCGCTGCGCACCCGCCCAATCCTTTCGGCGAGATTGCCGAAGACAAGCGCGCCGATGAACTGGCCGATGTAGCCAATGGAGATCAGCCAGCCCACCTGCGCGACAGACAGGTTCCACGCGGACTTCAACACCGGCAGCACGAACGCGAGTGAAAGCGCGTCGAACGCGTCAAAGAACGTCGCGCTGCCCATGATGACACGCGCCTTCATATGCCACCCCGAGAACGGGACATTGTTCATGCGCGCCACCAGGGCGTGACCACGCGTCGCCGCCGCGGTGGATACTGACATCGGGGCGGGATTCATGCGCGGCCGGGCTTAGAAGTCGAAGCGGTCGATGTTATCCTTATTGAAGACGAAGGGCTCGCCCAACAGGACATTGTCGCCGCGCACCTCGAGGTTTCCGAGCGCGCCAGCGGCCAGGCTCTTCGCGCCGGGCTTGAGCTCCCCTTTGGCCAGCGCGATCGCGCCGTAAACGGTCAAGTAGCCGAGGTCTTCGGTGTTCCAAAGCACGATCGAATCGGTGACGCCCGCATGGACATAACGTTTGTTTTCGCTCGGCAGACCGAGCCCGACCACCTTGACCTGGCCCGTGCGCCCGGCCTGCCGCACCGCCTCGGCGGCGCCGGGGACCGCGGGCGTGCAGGTCGCCATGATCAATTTCAACTTCGGGTTGGCGCTGATGAGCGCGGTGGCTTCGGATTGCGCGCGATCCTTCAGGTCGTCGCAGGGACGGACCGCCACCAGGCGGATGCGCGGGTACTTTGACTTCAGGCGCTCCTCGATGTTTTTCTGCCATTCGCGCTGGTTGCCGGCCGTCAGCGAGGCGACGATCAGCGCGAATTCGCCTTCCTCGCCCATAAGGCGCGCGGCTTCGTCCATGAGTTTGTAGCCGATGCCTTGGGGAGTCGCCTGGTTGACGAAAAAGCTGCGGGCGTCCGGCAGCGCATCGGCGTCGAAAGTGATGACGTGGACGCCGGCCCTGCGGGCCTTGCGCAGCGCGGTGGAAATGGCCTCCTTGTTTTCGGCAGATACCGCGATGACGTCCACGCCCAGCGTGATCCAGTTTTCGACAATCTCGTTTTGCTTGGCGGCGTTGGGATCAGTTGGACCATCGAAAAGCAGCTCGACGCCGAGTTCGCGGGCGGCCTTGTCCGCGCCGGCTTTACAGGAAAGGAAATAGGCGTTGCCCTTCGACTTGGGCATCATCGCGACAATCAGTTTTGAATCGGCGGCTCCCGCCGACAAGGCGAGGGCTAAGCCGGCGGCGAGGAGGGGAATTAAGCGGGGTTGCATGGGGAAGGGGGGCGCGGGGAGAAGTTTTCGGCGGCGGGGCGGCCGGCGCAACGCCAGCCGACAGAATCCCGCGTCGAAAGTAGCGTTTTGGAGACCGGTGCGATGGACTCAGTCCAATCGAAACAGGCGACGCGCGTTGCCGGAGCCGATCATGGCCAGTTCGTTCGGGGGAAGCCCCGTTCGCTGCAGGCAGTCCAGGATGGCGGCGGGCTCGACCCATGGGTGGTCGCTGGCAAAGAGCAAGCGCTCCGGTCCGACCAGATCGCGGGCAAATCTCATCGCCAGCGGCAGCGGGGATACAATGTCGAACCACACCCGTTTGAGATAGTCGCTCGGCGCTTTGGTGAGATATTTCGGGCCGCGCTTCAGGACCTGCGTTTGGTGATCCAGGCGTCCAATGATGTAGGGCAACGTACCGCCGAGGTGCGGACAGACGAGTTGCAGGTCCGGCAGCTCATCGAGAAGCCCTGACATGATGAGTCGAGTCAGGGCTATCGTGTTGTCGAACATGTTTCCGAGCGAGGCCGTCATTTCGTAGTCCTTGACGATTGATGTCGTGACCGGTTTGGCCGGATGCAACAGCACCGGCAAGCCGAGCTGGGCGGCGCGCGCGAACATCGGCCGGAACGCCGGCTCATCCGGAAAGCGTCCGGCCAGGTTAGTGTAAAGAAGGATGCCCTTCATGTTCAACTCGCTCGCGCAGCGATCGAGTTCCGTCAGTGCGGCCGGCATCTCCTGCAGGGGCAGTACGCACAATCCGAAGAAACGCTGCGGATAGCGCCGCACCAAGTCCGCGATGAAGTCGTTCATGATCCGCGCAACGCGGGGCCCGTCCGCACCGAACCATTCGGGACCGGGATCGTTAATGCTGAGCGCGGCCTGCGCCACACCGCTCGCGTTCATCGCGTTCAATTTCGCCTGAATATCCAGGTAGAAATCGGGGACCTTGCGCAGCCAGCCGCCCATAGGCAGGTACCGCATGCCATCCTGAACATAGATCAGCGGCTCTTCGGTTCTTTGCTGCAGGAGTGTGATGATATCGGGGCAGAAGATATGACTTTGGCAGTCGATCAGGCCGGAAATGGGCGGAGTGGCGGGCATGGGCGGAGGCGACGGAACGGCGGAGTGCGATCAACCAACTGCCAGCGCTTTTTCCATCGGGGCGGGACGAGCCTGGATCCGCGGCCGCGGCCCCGGAAACACGCTGATTTCCGCGGTGGCTCGGGGAGCGCAATGTCCATTTGCGGAGGATTGTGTGAAGACTGCACGCGGCACTTTGTCCGCAAGCACGACCGCGAGCGCGGCAGCAACCCGGTTCAAGGCCGCGATGTAGGATTTGACGTCGAGCAGGTACACGAAGTTGGAGACCAATCCGACGGCAAAGCGAACCTCGCTGTCCTTCGCCAGCCGCACCGGCACCGCGACGCGCAGCACGGGCTGGATCTCCTCTTTGTATTCCAAGGCGTACCTCTGGCAGCGGATCTTGGCCAACTCGGCGCAGAAAGTTTGCTCGTTTTCGGCTATCCGCAGCCGGGGATTGGGCTGCAGGTAAGGGAGCCAGTCGTGATAACACTCGCGCGCCATCGACTCCGGCGCATGGGCCAGGAAAAGTCGGGCGAAACCGTGCGTTGGCACCAGCGGCCATTCCGAACCCACGGCGCCGAATGCCGGCTGGGGTTCCTCGCGGTTGCAACGGTCCATCATCTTCATGGTCGAGTTGCCGACCCTCGCTAGCAGGGCGCAGGAATGGTTCAACTCGCCCGAAACGCGCGCGAGCAACGGTTGGGTCTGGGCCAGCAGCGCGGGCGGAAGGTCATAAATGGTCCGGCCACTGCCCGCGAGGGCGGCGGCCGCCGGGGCCAAGCGGTAGAAGCGGCCGTCGCGCTCCAGCTCACCGATTTCCTCCAGCGAGGAAAGCAGGTGCGAAAGGGCCGTTCGGGAGATGGGGCAAAGCAGGCGCACGAGGTCGGTGAAGCGGGTCTCGCCCTGCGTTTTAAGATGGTGAATGACCAGGAAACTGCGCCGGATGGCTGCAACACTCATGGGGTAACGGGGATTGTTTCGGGGGCACCCGGCGGGGAAACCGAATGATGGAATCGACGCGTCGTCGGTGTAACGTCGCGGCGAGGGGTGACGGCGCCAAAGAAAGTGATATCGATATCATGTCAACGGGAAATCATTCCGCTTTGATTTTGTTTTGCGCGCTTCTGGCGGACAAAAAACCTCGCTTTTCACTCTAAAATTGCCGGCGACCCGCATCGCCGGCTCATCCGCTGAAAAGTGATATCGTTACAATATTTACCGCCACGACGATGCCCCGCGCGCCTTGTTCGTCGCGTCGTGAAGGTACGGGCGCTCAGGTGGATTCGCGGATTACCAACTCGGCTTCGTATCGCCGCTCACGCGCCTCGGCCCGGCCCTTGGCGGGGCGATTGAGCAGAAGCTCGACGATGTCCTCCGCCATCGCGTGCAAGGGCTGGCGCAGGGTGGTGATGGCAGGGTTAATGAGGCTGGCCTGCTCGATGTCGTCGAAGCCGGTGACGGCGAGATCCTGCGGGACCCGGAGCCCGACCTCGCGCGCTACCTTGATCACTACCATGGCGATCATGTCGCTGGTGCAGACGACGGCGGTCGGGCGCTTCGCCCCCGTCAGCATCCGGTGCACGCGCTGGGTGACCTGGCCGAGCGACGGGTCGCCGAGGGAGATCCAGTCCTCGTTTAGCTTCGACTTCGCTGCGGCGAGCGCCTGCTTGAATGCCGCCAACCGATTCCGGATGTTCAGGTTTTCGGGAAAACCGCCGATGAACGCGAAGTCGCGGTGACGGCGCGCGATGAGGTGAGACATCAGTTTCGCGACTGCGCTCTGGTTGTTCAGGTACAGGTGATCGAACCCCACGTCATGACGCGGCGAACCGGTGACGACAACCGGCCGGCTGCGCTGCTGGAGGAGATCCAGACGGGTTTGCACCTCACGGGTTACCAAGCCCTCGCTCAGGTCGAGCACGATGCCGTCGACGTTGTACCGTTCGAAGAGCGCGATGGCCTCGAGCATGCTGCCTGTCTGCCCGAAGGAGCACGCGATCAGGCTCTGGTAGCCCTTGGCGTGGATGGCATCGTGCATCTCCTGTAGGAATTTCGTATAGAATGGATTGTCGATGAACGGCACCAGCACGCCGATGAGGCGGGAGCGCCCGGTGCGCAGGTTGGCGGCCTGCTGGTTGCGCACGTAGTTCAGGTTGCGCGCGCAGGTCAGGACCGTCTCGCGATGTTTCGAACGCGCGCTCTTGCCGGCGAGGATGCGCGCGGCGGTCATCGGCGAGACGCGGGCCGCGGCGGCGACTTGGTGAATCGTGGACATGGCGATCAAGCCAGGGCCGCGGCGGAGCGTTGCAGGGTCGGAAAGCGAAAGAGAATCATGCGCAGGAGCGGGTGCGGACGCCCGGAGGGGCGTTGACGCTGGTTTTGGGGGAGGTGGGGGCGGACGGGAAGCCGATTTTGGCCGATGGAATTTCAATCGGCTCCCGGCGGCGCGAATTTGTCCAAAATTTCCTACCGGACCGCTCGTCCGCGGCATATGCGGGGGTTCCGCTCTCGCCCCGGCATCGGGCGACGGCATGGTCACGGAAAATCGCTCGAATATGTTGCCGATCTCCCTTCTGGCACTGACCGCGATGGGGCCGTTCAGCACCCTGGCGTTGAGCGTCGCCGGCGTGGTGGTGGCGGTGGTGATTTTCCGGTTGCCAGCGTTTTTTGCGCTGATGCTTTTGGGAACATTCGTCGGCTTGGCCGCGGTGCCCGGGCTGAACCTGCCCGGGTCGATCAGCGCAGTTACGTCCGAGTTCGGCGCGGCGGCGGGACGGTTGGGCCTGACCATTGCGCTGGCGGCCGTCATCGGGAGATCCCTGATGGATAGCGGCGCCGCGGACCGTATCGTGCGAACCTTGATTGCCTGGTGCGGGGTGCGGCGTGCCCCGCTGGCGCTCTTGCTGGGCGCGTTCCTGCTCAGCGGCCCGGTCTTTGTCGACACGGTGTTGCTTTTGCTGCTGCCCCTCGCGCGGTTGCTGAGCGTGCGCACGGGCGGTAGCACGGTGTACTATCTGCTCGCGGTGGGCGCGGGCGCGCTGCTGGCGAACGGCACGATTCCACCTGCTCCCGGTCCGCTGATCATGGCGGAGAACCTGCGACTGAATCTCGGCCTCGTGTTGGTGGCGGGCCTGGTCTTCGATGTCATTCCGGCGGTCGCCTCCCTGTGGGCCAGCCGCCAGCTCGGCCACCGCATCCAACCCTCGGGCGAGGCGCTGGCGCAGGAAGCCGGCGAGCCGCCGGAAACGTCCCTGCCGGGCGCCGCGGCCGCGTTCCTGCCCATTGTTGCGCCTTTTGCGTTCCTGGCGCTCGCCTCGCTGATCGTCGTGCCAGCGGTGAAGCCGGCGCTGCCTGCGCCGCTGTTCCAACTCCTGAAAATCGCCGGCGACAAGCACGTCGCGCTGGCACTCGGCGCCGCCGCGGCGGTGTTTGTCCATGTCCGGCAGAAGCGGATCGCCTGGCATCAGGCGGGGACCGTGTTCGGCAAGCCGCTGGAGGTAGCGGGCGTAATCATCCTCATCATCGCGGCCGGCAGCGCTTACGGGAAAATGATCGAGCGCACCGGACTGGGCGCCGCGGTGCACGACTTGGCGGGCGGGCAGTCCCTCAATTTTGTGCTGCTCGGATGGGGGTTGGCGGCCGCCATGCGGGTGGCCCAAGGGTCCGCGACCGTCGCCGTGATCACCGCCATCGGCATCATCGCGCCGATAACCGCGGTGGCAGGCCCCGACGTTCATCCGCTGTATATCTTTCTGGCCATCGGGTATGGCTCGAAATTCATGCCTTGGATGAACGACGTCGGATTCTGGTTGTTCGCCCGCTGGGGTGGCATGACGCCCGGGGAGACGATTCGAAGTTGGTCCTTGCTGTCTTCTTTCGCTGCGGCAGTTGGGCTAATCGAGGTGCTGCTGGCTTCGTGGCTTTGGCCTCAATTGCCGTTTTGAGAACCGCCGGTCACTCTTCGACCGGGTAATCGCCCCAGCGTTTGGAAGGATTGGGCAGGCCGAGCAGATCCATCGCGCGGAAGACCACCGTATCGGCGGCATCTTCCAAGGATTTGGGCTGGGAATAATAGGACGGCGTCGCCGGGCAGATGATGCCGCCGGCCAGAGTCACCGCGCGCATGTTTTCGATGTGGATCAGGCTGTAGGGCGTTTCGCGCAGCACGCAAACGAGCGGGCGTCGCTCCTTCAACATCACTTCGGCGGCGCGAGTGATGAGGTTGTCCGTGGCGCCTGTGGCGATCCGCGCCAGCGTGCCGGTCGAACAGGGCAGGATCACCATGGACTGGAACAGGGACGAGCCGGACGCAAACGGGGCGAGAAAATCGGTCTCGGCGTAGACCGGGAAACCCAAAGCCGGATCGGCGCCGAGTTCATGTCGCCAGATTTGGCGCGCATTCCGGGAGAACACCACCGCGACGTCGATTTCCGGGAGGGTCTGGAGGTGATGGAAAAGCCGTTGGGCGTAGAGACTCCCGCTGGCGCCGGCCACGCCGACGACGATTTTCCGCGGCACGCTCATGGCCGCGATCGCGGAGGCAGGTACCGCGAGGGTTGCATTTTCTCGGTCACCGAAGCGTCCATGTGAAAGCGAGGTGGAAAGTTCGCGCCTTTTCGCGTGCAATCGAAGCCGAGCTTGGCGCCTGTCGCTCCGGGATAACCGGATGGATCGAGGCTGCTGCCTGGCATCTGGTTGAGAACGATCATGTCGCGGTCGGCCTGAAAGCAGGTGGCGAATGCCGCCAGAACCGCCGCGTCGTCCTGCACATCCACATCCTCGTCGACGACAAACACGTGCTTGATAAAATGATCCGTCACGTAGGCGGCGACCAGAAGCCGGCGAATATCCGCGGGCCGGTGGGGACCGACGGAAATCACCAAGTGGAAGCGGCCGCGTCCGGAGTACGGCATGTGCACCTTCCGCACGATGGGAAAGAGGCTCTTCAGGTAACGCTCCTGCGTGGACTCCTTTGGGATCTTGCCAAGGAGGAGATGCTCGCGTGCGCCCGCGGTCACGTCCTGGTAAATCGGCTGGTGCCGGTGCGTGATGGCGCGCACGCGCACGAGCGGTTGTTTTTCCGCGGGCAGGGCATAGCCGGTGAATTCGCCATAGGGCCCTTCAAGAACCTGCTCGAGTGGGAAGATTTCTACTTCGATCACTATTTCCGCATATGCCGGCACTTCGAGGTCGATCGTCCGGCATTTTACCAAGGGCAGCGGCTCCTGCAAAAGCGCGCCGCAGCAGTCATATTCGTCCACATCAAACGGCACCTTCGCGAGCGAACCGAGAGCGACGGCAGGGTGATACCCGATGATGATCGCGGCGGGGCAGGTTTTCCCGAGCTTTTGCGCATGGCGGATAACGGTGTCGGTGTGCTGGAACGGCGCCGCATTCATCGTGAGCGTGTCGCGCCCAGTCGCCATCAAGCGGATGTAGGACAGGTTGCGGACGCCGGTTTCGCAGTCCTTGACGACCATGATCCCGCCGCTGATGTAAGGGGCCGCGCAGTCGGCGAAAGGTGTGAGCAGTGGCCATTTTTCCAAGTCGATGGACTCGCCGGTGATTACGTTTTCCTGGACAGGCCCGGAGGCGACCATGACGGGCGGGACGAGTTTCTCGAGTCGCTTGGCATAGGTGGAATTCAAGTTCTCCGGCGTCGTGCCGAGCGCCAGCGCCAGGCGGGCAGGGGAGGCGTGGAGGTTGACCAGCACCGGCACGCGCGAGCCGCGGATGTTTTCAAAGCAGACCGCGGGGTCGAGCCCGCGCGCCTCGATATTTCGCACGAGGGCGATCGCCTCTTGGTCGGGATCGACCTCCGCCGTTACGGTCAGCAGGTCATCCGGGCGGGTGGCTTTGAGTTCGGCCAAGTAGGTACGGAGATCCTTGGGCATGGCAAATTGGTTTTCAGGCCGGGGCCCGGCAGTCCGCCAGGCGGGCCTTGGCGGCTAGGACCGCCGGTTCATCGACCCGGTAACCGCGCAGCAGCCAACCGGCTGCCAACGCGAGCAGGATGGTGCCGACGGCGAAGACGACGCGCATCGCTAAAAAGGTGTTGGCCGACTGGGCTGCGGCGAGATGTGTGTCCCAGCCGGTTACGGTGAGCAGCAGGCCGGCGATGAAGAAGGAGCCGGACATCGACAGCTTGAGCAGCCAACCGGCCACAGCGTTGAACATGCCCTCTCGCCGCGCGCCCGTGGCGAGTTCGTCAATGTCACAGACGTCTGCCGTCATCGACGGCACCAGCACCATCACGGCGACCAGTCCTGGCGCGAGGAGCAGGGAAGGCAGCACCAGCCACCACCCGGCGCCCGGCGTGTAACAAAACCATTTGGCGATGCCGGCGAGGATGATGGAGAAAGTGCAAAGGGTGAACGCGCGCTTTTTGCCGAGTCGTCGCGAGAGACGGGTGATGAGGGGTATCGCGCAGAGTCCGCCGACTTGAAAGGCGGTGCCGCTGGCGCCCTTGATGAGCGCGCCATATTTCAAGTCCCCTGCGTTCACGTAAAAGACGTTCAGGTAGAAACCGACGTTGTCGACCACGAGCACGCTCGCGTAGATGCAGACCTGCGCGAGCGCCAGCCGCATGAAGTCGGGCTGGTGCATGGTTTCGCGCCAGCTCTGCCACAGGCTCAACTTCGGCCCGGCGACCGCTGTCAGCCGCGGATTCTCCTTCACCCGCGCGACCGTCCAAAGGCCGAGAGCGGCGACCAGCCCGCCGATGATCAGTCCACAAGTGCGCGTCCCGGCGAGGATACCGCCGAAGACCCCCCATTGGACGATCTTGAGCAGCCATTGATTGACAACGCCCGAGGATTTATGGAGCGCGGATTTCACTGCCATGAGCCGGGTGCGCTCGTGGTAACCGTCGGTGAGTTCCAAACCGAAGGCTCCGTAGGGCACGACGAAGAGGCTGTAGGCGTTGGCCATCAGGAACGATCCGACCAGCAGCCATCCAAAATAGAATCCCGGAGTGCGTCCTTCGGGAAAAAACCAGATGCCGGAGGCGCAGAGACCGGTCAGGATCGCGCCGATCGCGATGAAGGGACGCCGGCGGCCCCACTTGGAACGCGAGTTGTCGCTGGTCGATCCAATCAAGGGATCGATGAAAGCGTCCCACAGCCGCGGCGCAGCGAGCGCGATCCCGATCAGAAACGGGCTGACGCCGAGGACGAGGTTGAAGATCGGATTGGCGAGCTGGACGATCGAATTGTAGCCGAGATTCTCCGCAAACGCGGAGGCGCCGTAGGCTACGCGGGTCTCGTTGGTCAGCCGGTCGGGTGACGCGGGCTCCGCGATGCGCACGGCTGGATTGATGGGAGCGGTAGGGGAAATGGACATCGGTGGAAGACGCGGGAAATCCCAAGACCGGGAACCGTCATCGACGTTGCGGGATTTGCGGAGCGGAGGAAAGGCCGATCCCGTCCACGGTCACGCAATCAACCCGTCTGGTCGGCGTATGGTTTGGAAAATCGGACCAACCTCGGCCGAGGCGGTTTCCGCCGCCGGTCCACAAATGAGGACAAATCACGGGCGGGCTGTTGGAAATTCGCATTCCAGGTTCGTCATCGATTTGGAGAAGGACACACCAGAAGGGCGGCCGATCCTTTGCGCCGACTCACCCTTATCTCCTGTTCCCATGGAATTGTATCGCTCCCGCTGTAATGTCGTTCTGGCCCTGACCGTGTTCGTTTTCGCCGGCGTCATTGCCTGCGCCGCCTCCAAGAAGACGGCGCAGCCGAACATTCTCATCTTCCTGGCCGACGACCAGGGATGGAACGACGTTCCCTGGCACAATCCCCAAGTGAAGATGCCTAATCTCGAGCGTCTCCGTCGCGGCTCCATCCAGCTCGAACAGCAATACGTCTGTTCGATGTGCACGCCGACGCGCGCCTCGCTCATGTCGGGGCGTTTCCCTACGCGCTTCGGCATTTCGGTCGCGCAAAATGAGCAGGCGATGCATTTCGGGACGGAAACCCTGGCGAGCGCGCTCAAGTCGGTGGGCTATGACACGGCTCTGATCGGGAAATGGCATCTTGGCTCCAATCCCGATTGGGGGCCGCAGCGGTTCGGTTTCGATTACAGCTACGGCGCGCTGGCGGGCGGCTGCGGACCCTACAGCCACTTGTACAAGCCCGGGGAGTACGCTCAGACCTGGCACCGCAATGGCAAGCTGATCAAGGAAGAGGGGCACGTTACAGATCTCATCGGCAAGGAAGCCATCAAGTGGCTGGAGGCGCGCGGGGACCGTCCATTCTTCCTCTATGTGCCTTTCACCGCGCCGCATGTGCCGATCATGGAGGAGCAGCGGTGGCTTGACCAGAACGCCGGCTTCGAGATTCCAGCCAAGCGCCAGTATTACGCGGCGATCACGCATATGGACGACGTGGCAGGCCAGATTCTCGCGGCGCTGGAGCGCTCAGGCAAACGGGATAACACGATCATCCTGTTCCTGACTGACAACGGCGCCACGCCCGACCAGCCCAACGACACTTGGGTGAAGACCGGCGATCCCCGCGAGAACTTCACGCCTGGCCCAGGCGGCGGCAGCAACGCCCCGCTGAAAGGAAAAAAGACCACGGCTTACGATGGCGGCCTGCGGGTGCCCGCGTTCGTCAACTGGCCGACTCACCTGAAGGCCGGCATCTACAACGGCGTGATTCATTCCGCGGATTGGATGCCGACTCTCACGAAGCTGGCGGGTTACACGCCGACGACAGATCTCAAGTGGGATGGGCGGGACATGTGGAAGGAAATCACCACCGGCCAGCCGGTGTCGCGCCAGCTTTATTGGGTCAGCTCGCGTTTCGCCCAGCTCGCCGTGCGCGATGGCGAATGGAAACTGGTCATCACGAAGGCCGACGACTCGACCGAGCTGTTTGACCTGTCGAAGGATCCCAACGAACAGCACAACCTCGCGAAGCAGGAGCCGGCGCGTGTCTCGGCGCTGCGGGAATTGATGACCCGCCTGGCCGCCCGCGACAACGATGCCAAGGTCGGTGACGCGAAACCCGAATGAAACGGCGCTGTTCCACGCTGGCTTAAGGGATCGTTGCCCCTGGAAATGAAAATTTTTTCCGCGATGACGCTCTTCCTCGGCGCATTCGGATGCATGAACGCGGCGGAGCAGCCTGCAGTGGTCGCTCCCGGCCGGCCGCCGGCGCGAGTGGTGGAATTCAAATCAACTCCGCAGGGAAAGTTAAACCTCAAGTTCTACCTGCCGGCCGGCTGGACGGAGCAGGACCGTCGCCCGGCAATGATATTTTGGTGCGGCGGGGCATTTCGCACCGGGCGATCCCCGCAGTTTTTGTCGCAGGCGGAATATTTCAGCACGCGGGGGATCGTGGCGGTTTGCGCGGAGTACCGCGGCACGAAGACGGACGGCACGACCGTCAATGAAGCTTGGGAGGATGCCCGGAGCGCGATGCGCTGGCTGAAGCAGCATGCGAGGGAAACCGGCGTCGATCCGGACAAGATCATCGCCGCCGGCGGATCGGCCGGCGGCAGCCTGGCGATGCTCCTGATGAACGCCATCGGCCCGGATGCGGCCGGCGAGGATGTCCATATCTCGCTCCGGCCCGCCGCGCTGGTGCTCTTCAACCCCGCCATGGGCGAACCCATTTTAAAGGAGATTGGCCGGGGTGGTCTGGAGCAGGAGGCATTCAATCGCGCAGTGCTGGTTGTCTGCAGTCCGGCGTCGATGCAGCCTCCATCGATCTTTCTGTATGGCGAAAAGGACGCCGACTATCTCCGCCTCGCGCGCGAATTCCGAGGAAGAGCTCGGGCTCAGGAGAGGCGCTGTGATTTGCATGTGGCGCCCGGCGCCGGGCATGGTTTTTTCAACAAACAGCCCTGGCATGACGCCGCGGTGCTGGCAGCGGATCGATTTCTCACGGACCTTGGTTATCTGGCGGGTCCCCCAGCGATCCAGGAGCACACCGCGGCCCGGTTAAAGCCGGACTGATGATTGCACGCGCTTGGATCATCTTTTTACTCCGTCCTACCCCGCGACTGAATCCCCAGCCACCATCCACCCATGAATCGTCGTGATTTCCTCAAGACCGGCAGCGCCGCCGCCTTCGCCACGATGGCCGTCGGTCCGTTGGTGGCCGCCGACGCCGCCCGCGGGGCGCGACCGCTGCGTGTCGCGCAGATCGGCACCGAGCATTCGCACGCCCGGGGAAAGTGGGCCACCATCACTCGCTTTCCCGATCTCTTCACGCCGGTTGGCGTCTGGGAGCCGTTTGCGCGCATCAGGTCCCAATCCGTGAAATTCCCCGAATACGCGACCACCCGCTGCCTCGGGGAAAACGAACTCTGGGCGGAGAAGCCCGATGCCGTGCTGGTCGAGACCGACCTGCCGGATTTGTTGGAGTACGGTCATCGGGTTCTCGCCCATGGCTGTCACCTGCACCTCGACAAGCCGCCCGGCGCGGACCTCGGGAAGTTCCAAGACCTCCAGGCGATGGCCCGGCGGGGCAAACTTGTTTTCCAAACCGGCTACATGTTCCGCCACCACCCGGCGTTTCGCTTTGCGCTCGAAGCCGCGCGCAACGGGATGCTCGGACGCGTGTTCGCGGTGCATGGGGATATCGGAAGCGAGATGGCCATGGAGCGCCGGGTCGAACTCGCGCAGCGCTACGGCGGCTCGATGATGCTGCTCGGTTCCCATTTGGTTGACCTGGCAGTCGCCGTGATGGGAGTGCCGACGAAGGTGTCGGTAACGCGGCACCGGTCCTTTCCGGAACACGACGACTACTACGACAACGAGGTCGCGGTGCTCGATTATCCGGAAGGTTCGGCGGTGATCCGCTGCCTGAATTCCGAGGTGAACGGCGCCAAGCGCCGCCAGTTCCTGGTGCTCGGCCAGAACGGCACCGTCGAGATCCTGCCGCTCGAGCCAGCGCAGGTGCAGCTTTCCCTCAAGGAACCCCGCGGCGGCTTCAAGGCCGGAACGCAGAAGGTGGAACTGCCTACCGTGACCGGACGATACGACGAGATGATGAAGGATTTCGCGCGCCAGATCCGCGGCGAGCCGTCCAGCGTGCCGCAATTTGACGCTGCCTTCGAACTGGCTTCACACCGCACGGTCCTGGAGATCGCGCGGCGC
Organism: Lacunisphaera sp.; assembly: GCA_044224295.1. GTDB lineage: Bacteria > Verrucomicrobiota > Verrucomicrobiia > Opitutales > Opitutaceae > Lacunisphaera. The sequence continues at coordinate 40,264 of JBGAKQ010000015.1, forward strand.
TAATAACGAAGGCCGCGGCGACCTGTCATGAAGCGATCCCTGCGCCTGCTCGGCGGCTTGTTCCTCGCGGCCCGCCTCCCGGCCGCCGAACCCGCGGCGCTGTATCCCACCGTCGAGGCCTTGTGGGCCGGCTACGACCCCCGCGAGCTTCCGATCGAAGCGGAAATAGTGAAAGAGACCGTGGCCGACGGTCTAGTGGTGCGGACGATCAAGTACACGTCGGAGATCAGTGACGGCTTCAAGGTTCGCGTCGTTGCCTATTACGGATTTCCGACCGGTGGCAGAAGCCTGCCGGCCATCCTGCACCTGCATGGTGGCGGACAGAATGCGACGCTGCCGTATGTGCAGTACTGGGCGAAGCGCGGCTATGCGACGTTGTCGATCAACTGGGGCGGGCGACCGCTCGAAGGCGACGCGGCAAACGGCAAAACTGATTGGGGCCCGCTCCCGTACAATCAAAATTCGGACGACACGGGCAGTGTCTATTCACTGCAGCCCGACGGCCGGGCCAACTCCTGGTACCACTGGGCCATCGCCAGTCGGCGCGGCCTAACTTTCCTCGAGCAGCAGCCGGAGGTCGATGCCAGCCGCCTCGGACTGTTCGGCATCTCCATGGGTGGCCGGCTCACCTGGCTGGTCGCCGGCCTCGATGCACGCCTGACCTGCGCCACTTCGATCTACGGCGCGACGTTGATGCACGAACCGCTGCCCGGCCTGCCCAATTCGGAGTATGTCCCGGCCTTGAAAAAGGAACCGCTCTGGGGGCCGACCCTCGACGCTTACGCCTATGCGCCGCGCATCCGCTGCCCGTTTCTTTTCCTTAGCGCGGCGAACGATTTCTTCGGCCGGCTCGACTTCGCCGACCGCACGCTGAAAGCAATGCCGGGCGAGCGGAAGTGGTGGACGCTTTCCCCGCACTTCAGCCACTACGTCGGGCCCGATGAAAGCAAGTCGCTCGTCCTGTGGATGGATCACTGGCTGAAAAGCGGGGTGGCGTGGCCCGCCGCGCCGTCGCTGGCGCTTGACCTGGCGCAGCCCGACCACGTTCCGGTGGCCTCGGTAAAGCCCGCCGACGGCGAGTTGGTCGATCGCGTAGATATCTATTATTCGACCGGTCGGTTTCCACAGGCCCGCTTCTGGCGGACCGCGGAATCTTCGCTCGATCAGGGCCGCTGGCGCGCGAAGCTGCCGCTTACCGCGCTCGACCAAACCTTGGTGGCGATGGCCAAGGTCGTGTACCGTTCTGGCGTGTCCCTCAACACCCCGCTCGTCAAGGTCGCGCCTGCCGGGCTGCACGAGGCGGGCGTCGTTGCAACCGATGCACCGACCGACACGATCGACGACTTTCGCCGCGGCGCGATTGACTGGTTCGTGACGGAGCTGGGCGCGAACGTGCTTCTGCGGGACCAAAACCTTTTCAAGGTTGTGCCAGGCCCCGCCGGTGACGCGCAGGCCATCGCGCGCGACGAAACGGGCCCGGCTGACTGGCGGATGTTCACCCGCAAGCTCGGCGACCCCAAGTGGCGCGGGCCAGCGGGCGCTGGCATCCAGTTCGACGTGAAGTCCGAGAAGTCCAATCGCCTCACGATTGTGGCGATTCGCAACTTCGAGAGCATGCCTTTGCCGGCGAGCGTGTTCGCGGCGACCGTTCCGCTGGCTGGTGGCAGTTGGGAGCATGTCGCGTTACGAATGGAGGATTTTAAGGAGATAACGAAGGGGATGCCCGGGGCGCCGCTTACGTCATGGGACGGAATCAACTTTTTCGGTTTTGTCGGCAAATTCCAATTCGTCGGCGGACACATGAAGGTGCCGAGCCAAACCCTCGGCGTGCCCTGGTTCGGCCCGGCTCCCGCGGTCGCCCAGCTCTCCTGGGTGAAGTAGGCCGATGCATTTTTCTTTAAGTCCCATGAAAAACATTCCCTTCCCTTTCTTGATGTTGTTCGCAATGGCTGCGGTCGTTCGTGCCGACGTCACGCTGGCCCCGCTGTTCCAGAACGGCGCCGTGTTGCAGCGAGACAAGCCGGTAACGGTTTGGGGCAGGGCCTCGGCTGGTGAAGCGGTGAAGGTGGAGTTCGCCGGCGTGACGCATTCCGTCAAAACGACCCTTGCAGACGACAGCGGCCGCTGGCGGGTGGAACTGGATCCGCTGGGGGCCAGCGCGGCACCCGGCACCCTGACCGTGACGGGCCACAACAAGGTGACCCTGGTGGACGTCCTTGTGGGCGACGTCTGGTTGTGTTCGGGCCAGTCGAACATGATGTTCCCGGTGCGGCAGGCGCAGAACGCCGCCGCGGAGTTGGCGGCGGCGAACCGCCCACTCATCCGCCATTTCACGGTCAAAGCCGCTGTCGCCGACGCGCCCCAGCAGGACGCCGGCGGATCCTGGGAAGCCTCGACGCCGGAAGCCGCGAAATCCTTCACCGCCACCGGCTATTTCTTTGCGGTAAATCTTCAGCGCGAACTCGGCGTGCCCGTGGGTCTGATCAAAGCGACGCTCGGCGGCAGTCCGGTCGAGGGCTGGATCAGCCAGGAGGCGTTGGCGGATCCCGCCTTCAAGTCCGTGCATGAGCGCTGGGCGGCGATCAGGCCGCAGGTCAAGGGCGAGGGATTCCGCAACCAGCCGAGCGGCTTGTATAACGGGCTCATCGTTCCGCTGGAGCCGTACACGTTGAAGGGTTTTCTGTGGTACCAGGGAGAGGGCAATCATCTGCGGCCGAAGGAATATGGAAAACTATTCCGCATGATGATCACGCAATGGCGCCGCGATTTCCGGCAGGGCGATCTCCCGTTTGTCTTTGTCCAATTGCCGGACTATGCAGAGCCCGGCGACAACGAAGGTTTGAGCTGGGCCTGGTTGCGCGAGGAGCAGGCTTCGGCGCTCACGCTTCCCAATGTCGCGATGGCGGTGACGATCGACAGCGGTGAGCCCAAGGAGCATCACCCGAGGAACAAACAGGAGGTGGGCCGGCGCCTGGCCTTGGTGGCGTTGAAACATATCTATGGCCGAGACCTCGCCGCAAATGGTCCCCTGTTTGCCGGCGCCCAGCGCGAAGGCAGTTCCTTGCGGCTGCGCTTCCGGGATGCGAACGGGTTGAAGCTGACCGGTGATCCTTCGCTGGCCTTCCAAGTGGCGGGCGAGAACCGTGAGTTTGTGCCGGCCCGGGCGCGCATCGACGGCAACGACGTCGTGGTTACCGCCGCCGACGGGCGCGCGTTGGTCGCCGTGCGCTTCGAGTGGACGAATACGCCCACGGTATTTCTGGTGAACGACACCGGTATTCCCGCGGCGCCATTTCGGACAGACAATTGGGAATAGGGGGAACGCGTTCAGACGGCGGCGTCCCGGTTCCGCTTCACTCGAGTTCGATCCGGCGGCCCCACTCCAGGCGGACGGGGCCGAGCAGTCCGGAGGACACGAGCGGAGTCTCGCTGTTCAGGTAGGCGAAGACAGTGAACGTGTGCAGGCGGATATCGGGGTTCGGTTTGCCGGCCCAGACCCAATCCGGCATCGGGTAATATTCATCGGAGGCGCCGGGACCTTGGCTGCCCCCTTCCGCGGTCAGGCGCGTGTGCCCGGCCAGCATCTGGTCGACGAGCTTCGCCTGGTCCTTGCTGGTGAACCCGGCGATCTTCGCGTCGCCGATCAGGCGATTGCGCCAAAGGTTCGTCACCTTGACGGTGATCGTGTTTTCACCGTCCTTCAGCGCGGATGTGATGTCGCGGCGATACGGCGGTTTCCAGAGCAGGCCGAATCCGCGGCCGTTGACCTCGAGCTCCGCGATGACCTGGACGTCACCCAAGTCGAGTTCGGCGACCGTACCGGGCGTCTTCAATTGAGACTCTGAAAGCGTGAAGCGCTGGCGATACACCGCCGTGCCCGAGAAGTGCTTGATGCCATCGTCACTGTTTTCGGTGTAAGAGGCGAGGCGGGGCAGAGTCGCGCTGGTGGGAGCGCCCCAACCAGCGGGGAACGAGACCTCCCAGTTGGCCGAGAGATCGAGCGGGGCTGGCAGTTGGCCCGCGGTGCCGGACAATCGGGTTCCGTCGGCCCGTGCGGCCGTATAGTTGCCCGCAGCGAACGCAATCACGGCGAACCCTTGGCCGGCGTTTTCCAAGCGCGCGGTCAGCGGACTGCCGACCGGCTGTCCGTCCTTGTCGAAGGAAGTGACCGCCTGCGCGGCTGCGCCCTTCCGGAAGACCACGAAGCAGGATTCCGCGGGAGCCAGGTTCAGCGCGACGGCGACGCGGCCGTCATCAAGCCGGCGCGTGACCAGCGCGGGCGCGATGCCGCCGGTCTCGGGCTGCCAGATCTCGGGTGAGCCGCTGGCGACGCGAAACTCGCACTCCACGCTGGCGGCGGCGTTGCGCTGGTTGGAGACAAAATAATATTCACCGTCGTCCAGCTTCCGGTGGATGTAGTCGAGCTTGGCGGGCTCGCCGGTGTGCGCGGCGGTGGCGCGGTAGGCGAAGTCCCGCTTCAGGCCTCGGTCCTCGAGGACCTGCTCGAGAGTCACGCCAAAATGAACCGTGCCGCGCCCATGGCGGTGGCTGGTGACGGTGCGGCCGTCGATGTCGCCCCAGAGCTGCCGAGCGATTTCCTGGACGCGCGCGTCCGCGCCGGGACCGCCGTCTAGGGATGGCGTGCGGTTCGGACGCGGTCCCAGCACGGTTGCACCCGCTTCGACGAGGCGAGCGACCTCGATGAGCGTGGCTAGATCCATGCGGTCGTCGTTCGGCAGCAGCAACACCTGGTAGGTCTGGCCGGTGGCCAAGGTGATTTCGCCGCGCGCGTTCACCTTCATGTCTTTCAGAACCGCGCTGTTGCCGACATGGAAATCGCGGCCGGCTGGAAGGGGCGTCCAGATGTCGGGTGAGACATCCACGTCCGGTCCCCACGGCACGCCTTTGGGACCCTTGGTGGCGATGGCTTGGTTCGGGCGGAACGCTGCGGGCGCATTGTCACCGTAGTTGAAAAATACGTCCGCCACCAGGCGGCCCTGCTGAAGCACATATTGGGCGCGGGTCAGGTAGGCGAGCCAATCGCGAGACTGCGTGAACCACGTGTTATTGCGGTTCATCTGGATGCCATTCGGTCCCATCGTCATGCCGGGCTTGATATGGTCGCCCCACGGCTGATGAGCGCTGGCTTGGAAGTAGAATCGGTTGATGCCATGGCAGAAGAAATAGTCGCCCTGCGCCTTGAGGGTGTAGGGGTGCCACCGCCACGCGGACATCTCGTTGCCGGTGGTGTAGGCTTCGGCGCCGACCACGTGGCGGTCCGTGATGTCGGCCGCGGAGGCTGCGACCTTTCCAGCCCAATGGTGCCACTTGATCACTCCGGCCCAGAATTCGCCCATGGGAATGTCCGCATGCGTGGCCATCTGGAAGTCGTCGAAAAAGGTGCCGTAGTAACCATAGCCTTCCGCCGCGAAATTAAGGCCCAGCGCGCGGCAGTTCTCCTCGAACCGGCCATAGTAATTCGTGGCGATCAGGTCGGCGAGCGTGCGTCGGTAGTCGCGGAGAAACTTGTCCGTCTCGCGGACGCTGCCGACCGCCCGGCCGGTCAGGCAGAGCAGGTACGGTTGCAGGTCGTAGTTGCGCAGTCGCTTGAAATCGGCGGGCATGGAGGGCGTCCAGGTTTGCGTCAGCGGTTCATAGCTATCCATGAGCACGGTGCTCGCGGGCGACCGTCCGCCCTTGCCGACGGCGGCAAGCACCCGGTCGACGAAATATTTCCAATGGAAATCCGCCGCGGCGGCGCTCAGCTTGTCGATCTCGAGGCCCGTAGCGCCGGTCGTGGGCGCCTCGCGGTTCTGGTGCTCGGTCAGCGTGTAGCCGAAACGAATGACCGTCCATTTTCCGGCTGGCGCCTGCCAGGTGAGGGACCCGTCGGGCGCCATCCGGGCGGTGAGGTCGACAACCGTTTTTGGATCGATGATAACGCCGTCCGGCGCCTCGGCCTGGTCGCGGAGATTGTAGCCGGTCAGGTAACCCATCTTCTTCTGCCAGTCGTCGAGTCGCCATTCGGAATTCCTTGGCGTCGGGAAAGCGATAACGGCTACGTCGCGATAGTAGTCGCGCGCCGTGTAGCGTTTCGGCGGCCCGAGGTCGGTGAAGGGGTGGACGACGGTCGGCGGGCGGGGCAGCGCTAACTTTTGGGCCGCGCCCGTCGAAGTCACCGCCTGTTCGCTCCAGGTTACGTGCTTCATCGCAAATTCCGGCGTGACCCACGGACCGCCGCTGGAGGACCAGCCGGGGCCGTTTTGAAAGCCGAACTGGAGCCCGAGGCGCACGCATTCGCGCCCGGCATGCTCGATCAACGCCAGGTGCTCCTCGCTCAGGTAACGGACGGGTCCCGGCGCGATGCGGTCGGATTCCTCGAAGAGGATGACGCCGCCGATGCCGACCGCGCGCAGGGCCTCGAGATCCTTGGTGATGCCGTCGTGTGAAACATTGCCGTTCATCCAGTGCCACCACACCCACGGGCGGGCCGACTCGGGCGGGGAAGCGAAGCGCGCGGCGAGTTCGTCGTAGGTCACGGCGGCGGCGCGCAGGGCCAGCAGCGAGCAGGCCAGCAGGGGAAGGAGGCGGCGGACGGATTTCATGGGCGTGAGGTCGGGTTGGACGGGAAGCGTGGCGCAACGCCGCGAAGGAAAGTCGAAAAACCCCCGCGCGGGGTCCGCAGCCCGGCGATCACGCACGCACGGCGTGACGGCCGAACATGAAGTTCCGCAGCCAGCGCGTCGACGCCGTGGCATCGCCGGAGACGAGCAGGTTCTCAATTTCGGCGAGATGGCTGCCGCTGACGGCTTCCTCGAGGTCGTGCAGGAAGGCGACACTTTCGGACACGGCGTGGCCGCCGTCCTCGCGATACGGATAGAGGTCCATCGAGTGCCATCCGGCGTACCCGATCCTCTTGAGCCAATAGTGCAGCTCCACATATTCGGCGAAATGGACGCTGCCGACGATCATGTCGTCGTCCCAGTGCCCGTAGTTGTCGTTATAGTGGAGGTGAAAAAGTTTCTGCCCGTAGTGGTTCAGGAGCCAGGCGGACTCCGCCATGTTTTCCTGAGCAACCATGGCGTGGCCGACGTCGATGCAGACGCCGACGTTGGGCAGGCCAATCTCCTGGACCATCAGCAGCGTGTCGGCTGCGCGGGCTTGGAACGAACGGATGCGCGGCTCTTTCGGCTTGTATTCAAGGGCGAAGCGGAGCTTGGGCCAGCGGGCGGCAACGGCCCGGATACCTTCGACCATCCACCCACGCTGCCGTCCGAAGTCACCCTGCAGCGGGTAGTCGTAGCCATCCTGGCCGAGCCACAGCGTTAGCAGCGGGCAGCCACACGCCGCGGCGATCTCGGCGGCACGGTTGGTCTCATCGCCTGCCTCGCGGCGGACTTTGGCGTCGCGTGAACAAAAACTGCCTTGCCCCCAGAGTTGGCGGGAGAAGAGGTCGGGAATAATGGACACGCAGGCCAGCCCGCTGTCCTGCATGAGCGAGATGATTTCGGCGGAGTTTGCGGTCGTGACGTCCCAGCCGCCCACGAGCTCGAGTCCCTGGATGCCCGGGATCGACGCCGCCAACTTGATCATGTCGGCTTTCGGCAACTGTTGCTTGTAGCCACTGGCCAGGAAGCGGTCGCAGGTATTGCCGAGGTTTCCCAAGATGACGGAATATTTGTTGGCGGGCATGGAAGGTGAGTGGGGCGGGCGCGGGGGAGTTCAGGTTTCGTCGAGCCCCAGTTTTTTGATGAGGGCGGCGGGCGGGCCTTCGAAAGTGGGCAAGGGCACGTTGCCAACGTAGCCGATGTCCTTGCTGCCGATCGGCGTGGTGTAGAAGCCTCCCGCAGTGAGATCGCGGTACTGTTTGAAGAAGGCTGCGGCCTCCTTGAATTCCGCGCGCGCCGTCGGCACGTAGGCGATGTCAGTGCACAGCGCGATACGCTGCGCTTCCGTGACTCGCGCGAAGGGTGTCTGGTAGCGGCGCTGCGACTCCGCGTCGACCCATGCAAGGCCCGCGAGGATTACTTTCCTGTCCTCCTGCTGCCTGGGGTAGGGTGCGCTCACCCACTCGTCGATGAAATCGGGCACCCCCACCGCGCTCGCTGCGGGGGATACCTCGTCGGCGGGAATAATTGTGTCGCACAGGGCCGCCGCGGTCCGGCGCTGTTCATCCGTCAGGGTCAGAGGCCAGAGTTCCCCAGGCTTGTAGGAGCGGACAAGGTCGGGATCGGTGCCATAGCCCTTCGCGTTCGGGACGGGTGCGGCGGAGACGGCCTCGGCGGAAAGGGGCGTGCCGTCGGCGAGGAGGACGCCGCCGGCGGCGGTGAGCATCCATTTGATTGCCTCGCGCCGGCTGACGAGGCGGTGAATGGGATCGGTGCTCATTAGACGTCCCCCCTGCGAAGCCTCTCGGCGACGTGATCGGCCGTGCGCCACGCGAGCGCAACGATGGTGAGGGTGGGCGGTTTCTCGCTGTTGCAGGAGAACAGCGCGCCGTCGGCCACGAACAGGTTCGGCACGTCCCAAGTCTGGCCCCATTTGTTGGTGACCGAGGTGCGCGCATCGAAACCCATGTTGGCGCCGCCCACCTCGTGTTTGAGGAAGCCGCCTGGCGTGATGGCGCGCGCGCCCGTGGTGTCGGGCTTGCTCAGCACGCGCCCGCCCATGGCCTCGATGATTTCAACGTAGGATTTCTGCATGTGCGCGACCTGCTTGAATTCCTGGTCGGTGTAGCGGTAGTTGAACCGCAAGACGGGCAGGCCCCACTTGTCCTTCACCTCCGGATCGAGCGCGCAGAATGAGTTTTCGTTGGGGAACATGTTGCCCTGACCCTTGAAAGTGACAAAGGAGCCGTAGTAGCGGCGGGCGTCCTGTTTGAACTGGCGGCCGAAGCTCCCGCCGGTGAACCGCTCCAAGCCGGCGCCGGTCCCGATCGAGGGCATCGTCCGTCCATTGCCATATACGGTCTCATAGCAGCCGGCGAACCCCAGCCGGCCGGACTTCTGCTCGGCATGAAGCCACCAGGGAATGAAGATGTGGTGGCCGCCCGCACCGTCCTCGTTGTGCGGGGGCAAGCCCTCGAGCGCGGGGATCTGCCCCTGCACCTGCGAGCTGATGGTGTCGACGATGGAGCGGCCAAGCTGGCCGGAGGAGTTGGCGAGGCCTTGCGGGAAGCGCGTCGACTTCGAGTTCATCATCAGGCGCACGCTCTCGTAGGAACCGGCCGCAAGGATCACGGTGCGTCCGGTGACCCGGTGCTCAACGCCGGTCTTCTTGTCGATGAAGACCACCCCTGTGGCCTTGTTTTTTACCGGATCGAGCGTGACCTCGCGCGCCATGGCATCGGTGACGATGTCCAGGTTGCCCGTGGCCAGAGCCACCGGCAGGTTGACGGTGGTGGACTGGTACGTGGCGCGGATCGAACAGCCGCGCGGGCAGGCCGTCGCCCAGAAACAGGCGGCGCGCGACTGGAGATCTTCTGCCAGCAGGCGTTGCGCCTTCGGATTGTTGGGGTGGAGCTTTTCGGGCAGGCGGCGGTTTTCGAGGCGCTCCGTGAGCACCGCGCGGTGGATCGGGACAACCCGAATGCCGAGTGGCTTCGCCTTTTTCCGCAGGTAGAGTTCGCCGATGCGCGGCTTGGGCGCGGGTAGGAGGGTGCCTGGATTAGAGTGCGGCAGGTTCTCGATGTCCTCGTTGGTTCCGAAGACACCCATCAGCAACTCCGCCTTTTCATACCAAGGGGCGAGCTCGTCGTAGGAGATCGGCCAGTCGAGCCCCAGGCCGAACAGGGACTTGTAGCGAAAGTCGGCCGGACCATAACGCTCGGCGTTGCGGCCCCAATGATTCGTGCGGCCGCCGAGCATGCGGGAACGCCACCACCAGAAGCGCTCCTTGTCCTTCATCGACGCGTTGGTGTACGGCTCGCCGGGTACCTCCCAGCCGCCGTCGATGGTCGCGTCATGGAAGAAAAGGTGCTTGTCCGGCGTGCCGTCGCCGCGCAGCGGCGCCTCGGCATTCGTCTGGAACATCGCGACCTCGGTGATCGGATCGTATTTCCGGCCACACTCGATGATGAGGACCTTGGCGCCCTCCATCGTGAGCGTGTAGGCCGCCTGTCCGCCGGCCGCGCCGGATCCGACGATGACGACGTCATAGTGCTGCTTGGCTTGGACGGGTGAAACGTAGGGCACGGGGAAAGAGAAAGCGGCGTGGAGGATTTGTGGCTTGGCCGGTGGGCGGGGTCAACCGGCGCGAAAGAGAAATCCCGACGCGCCTGAGGATTGGTAGGAAATATTGAACCAGTCACCGTGAGTCGCGCGTCGCCGGATGACGGGGATTGATCGCCGGGATCGGTAGCGCCTTCGGCACCAAAGCCGGCTCGAGCGGCATTTGAAGCTTTTTCCGCAGGCAGGTCGGCGGCAGAACGCGTCCACCTTTCATGAGCGATCAATCTGTCTGCTCCACCCGCCGGGGCGTGATTTTCCTCCGCATCTCGCGCGTCGCCAGCCACGCCGATGCGCGGCAGAACATCGCGTTCCTCGACGAGTTGCTGCTCACCTCACTGGGTGATGGCAGGCCCAAAGGCTCCGGACGGGGTGAGCGCGTGCGCCGACCGGTGCGACGCAAGTCGGACCCGGATCACAACCTTTGGAACAACAACGGCGTGTGGTTCGTGATCTACACCATCCACCCCACTTCCGCCACCAAGGAGCGGCGCTGCGAGTCCCTGAAAACCCGCTGCGTGGAAACCGCGCGGCAGCGCCGCGACCAAATCTTCGCGCAGCGGGACGCCGAGGGGACGCTGGCGCGTTCGCCCCGGTCGCCCAGGGGGTAGTCAATTAGCGCCGGACGGGTCCACTATTCGCTACAAAGGATCCGGCGCGCGACGGGAATGCTGAGTTCCGTCTTGTGATTCCACGCTGGCCATTATCAACCCTTGCCACCCCGTTGGCTGGTCGGCCATTTCCCATGAAAATCCCCCCTCTTCGTGCCCGTCTCACGTCTCTCCTGCTTTGCGCCGCCGGTGCGCTTTTGATGTCCGGCCGCGCGTTTGCGCAATCTGCTGCCGCCACGCAGATTCTCGACGCGCAGGGTCGGCCGCTAAATGTAATCATTCTCTATGCGGATGACCTGGGCTGGGGCGACCTCGGCGTCCAAGGCCACGCCTTCGTGAAGACTCCCTCAATCGACGGGCTGGCCGCGAGTGGCCTACGTTTCACCCAGTTTTACGTGACGGCCCCGATCTGCTCCCCGTCCCGCGCCGGACTAATGACGGGCCGCATCCAGAATCGGTTTGGAATGAAGAAACTGATCAACGACAGCATGGACCGGTCCGTGGGATTCCATCACATCCCGACGGACGAGTCGTCGCTGCCGCGCTTGCTGCACAGCGTCGGTTATCGGACCGCCCACATCGGCAAATGGCACATCAGTTTCGTGGGCCGCGAGAACGAGCCCACGCCGGCGGACTACGGTTACGACCACACCCTGTTGCTCAACGGCAAGCGCAACGGAAGCTACTGGAACGCGAATTGGACGCGCAACGGCCAGCAGGTGAACACCACCGGCCGGTGGAGCGCCGAGGTCTACGTCGATGAGGCGATCAAGTTCATTGAGGAAAAGCCGGGCCAGCCGTTTTTCATCAACCTTTGGTCGTACGCGCCGCATCAGGAAGTCTTCTGCGCGCCCAAGTACAAGGAGCTCTATGCGGACCGATCAGAGTTCGAGCAGTATTTCTACGGCACGGTGACGCAGATGGACGAACAATACGGCCGCCTGCTGCGCTACCTCGACGAGCACCACCTGGCCGATCGCACCATCGTAATCTTCTCGAGCGACAACGGGCCGGAGCCGCACCTCATTCCCTGGAGCGGCCGTGCGCGCGGCTCGACCGGTGGCCTCCGCGGCGGCAAGCACCACCTTTATGACGGCGGCATTCGCGTTCCCGGCATCGTGCGCTGGCCCGGCCTGACCAAGCCGGGCATGGTCACGCGCGAAATTGCGTGGACGGCGGACATCCTCGCGACGGTCGCCGCGGCGACGCACACCACGACGACGCTCCCGCGACCGCTGGACGGGGTCGACATTCGCCCGGCGCTGACCGGTGGCCAGGTCACCCGCAAGCAGCCGCTTTATTGGGAATTCGAGGGCGGCGTGCACTTGAACGATGGCACGGACGCGGTCGCGCCGGGCCTGGCGCTGCGCGACGGGCGCTGGAAATTCCACTGCACCCCCGACTATCAGCAGATCGCGCTCTACGACCTCGACATCGACATGAACGAGAAGTGGAACATGAAGGAAGTTTACCCGGAGATTGCCGCGCGGTTGCTGGCGCAGGTGAAGGTGCTGCACGCCGACGTCAACGGACCGTACTCCAAGTCCGCAGCGAACTGGAATCCGAAGATGACACAGCAGAAGAAGGACCTCGGCGACCCCGGCGTCTCGCAAAACTAACCAGCCGGCGCCGGCTCCCATGAGAATTTCGCTGTTAGTTACTCTGGTCGGCTCGGTACTTCCGGCGGCCGTCTGGGCGGGCCCATCGGTTTCGGCGGACGATTTTCCCACGATCCAGGCGGCGATTGACCAAAATCCCGGCCGGCAGGTTTTTGTGCCGGCCGGTGATCACCGCATCCACAAAGCGATCCGCATCGGCGAGAATGGCGGCGGGCTGTGGGGACCCGGCCGCATCGTGCAGGACAATCCGGATGCGCCAATTATTGAAGTGCAGGATGCGGCGGACGTCCAGCTGCGGGATCTTACGCTGACGCGCGCCCCGGGCACGGAGGAAACCCATGCCCCCGCCGTGAAGGCGCTCCGGGCCGACGGACTCGTGCTGGCCGGCTTGCAGGTTCTGGACAATTGGAGCGATGGGGGCGCTCTCTTGCTTCACGACAGCCGCCGGATTGTCGTGCGCGACTGCCTGATCCGGAACTACAACCGACTGGCCATCGACGATCGCACGGACACCTCATTTCTGGGCTATGCCTTCAAGTGCACCAATGGTTCCGGCATCAACTTGCGCAACATTCAGGGCGGTCTGGTCCAAGGCAACCGGCTTATCGAACAGCGTCTGCTGCCGACCCCGGAGATCAAGGCGAAGTATGACCTCGGCCGAATCGTGAAGAAGGCCGCGCAGAAAGGCGCGCTGATATCGCAGGAAAGCTGGGATTCGAATTACGTGAACATCTGGCGCCAGGGCGCCGCGATCGTCATCAACAGCGGTAAGACCACCGACTACATCCAGATTCTCGGGAATTATATCGAAAACACCCAGCAGGGCGTCGATACGCACGCCGACCACGTGCTCGTGGCCAACAACATCGTCGTCGACGCAGCCCATGGCATCAAGGCGATGCATGGATCGAGAAACGTTCTCATCATTGGGAACCAGTTCGCGCGGAACGATCTTTTTGCCATCGGACTGATGCAGGGCACGGCTTCCCACGTCGCCGGCGCGACCTTGGAATCGCGCGGCGTCAAACGCCTCGAACCTGTGGCGAACGTTGACGGTTATTCCCTCGTCGCGCATAACATCATTTCGGATTTCGGCTATGGCATGGCCGAGTGGATTTGGGGCGCGGGACACTCCATCGGGCCGGCGCCCATCCAACTCGGCGGCAGGGCGCTGCCGGAGTCGCCTCCGATGCGGGACGTCCTCCTGCTCGGCAACATCGTTTACGATCCCGGCCGCGACCAGATCCTCGTTGACGGCAAACCCCGCGTCGAACCCCCGCGCTACCGTTACGCGGTGCGGGTGGAGCCTGGTGCCGCAGCCCCGCAGCGTCTCGGCTTTTCCGCCAACTTGATCGACCCGGGCAGCGCCGGGGTGGCTGACGCCGAATTGACGCCGCCGGAAAAATGAAAATCACCCCCGAACCGGTCACCTCATTCGCCGCCGGCCGCCGCCGGTTGCACCTGGTCCGCCTTCTTCTCGCGCTGGCGGCGGGTGGCATCACACTGGTTTTGTCGGCCCACGCTGCCGCTTCCGCAGCCGCGGCGCGTCCTCTAAACGTGATCGTGCTGATGGCCGACGACATGGGGTGGGGCGACCTTGGATGCCAGGGGCACCCCTTCGCCAAGACTCCGGCGCTCGATCGGCTCGCCGCCACCGGCTGCCGCCTCGACCGCTTCTACGTGACGGCGCCAGTCTGCTCGCCATCGCGGGCGGGCCTGCTCACCGGGCGGATCCAGAATCGCTTCGGCTTGCAGCACATCATCCGCGACCGCGGCCCGAGTCCGCCCGTCTACCATCACATTCCCCTCCAGGAACCGACGCTGCCGCGGCTGTTCAAGTCCGTGGGCTACTCGACGGGACACGTCGGCAAATGGCACCTCAGCTTCATTGGGCGGCCGGGCGAGCCGGCGATGTCGGATTATGGTTACGACCACGCCATGGAGCTCGAGGCGCTGCAGCGCTACACGAACTACTATGATTCGCCGTGGTGGCGCGACGGCCAGCGCATCGAGACGACCGGACGATGGACGGATGAAGTGTACGTCGACGAGGCCATCAAGTTTATCGACCAGGCCGGCGACCGGCCGTTTTTCCTGAACGTCTGGAGCTTCGCACCGCACATGGAGGTCGAGTGCGCGCCGGAGTTCCGGGCGCTTTACGCGGATCGGACAGTCCCCGAGCAATATTATTACGGCACGATTTCCCAAATGGACGCGCAGTTTGGCCGCCTTCTGGATTATCTCGATCGGAAAGGCCTGACGGAAAACACGGTCATTGTCTTCATGAGCGACAATGGCCCTCCGTCCCCTCTGGTCCCGATCACGACGCGCGCGCGCGGCTCGACCGGCGGCCTGCGTGGCGGCAAGTACTGCCTCTACGAGGGCGGCATTCGCGTGCCGGGTATCATCCGTTGGCCCGGCCTGACGCGGCCCGGCAGCGTGACGCACGAGGTTTGTTGGTCTGCCGATCTCATGCCCACCTTCGCCGCCGCTTTCGGTTTTGCTCCGCCCGCTGAGCTCCCCTCCGACGGCGTTGACCTACGTGCGGCGCTCCGCGGGGAAGCCATGTCGCGCGAGCGGCCGCTCTACTGGCAGCATCCGTTTCCGAATGAGTTGCGGGACGGCGCCAACGCCTCTAGCCCCGGCCTGGCGCTTCGCGACGGGCCGTGGAAATTGCACTGCGACATCAAATTCGGGAGCGTCGAGCTTTACAGTCTCGATACCGACGAGAACGAGCAATGGAACCTCAAGGACCTCTACCCGGAGGTAGTCGACCGGCTGATGAAGAAGCTCCGGGCGATGTACGCCGAGGTGAACGGGCCTTATTCGAAGGACAAATCGAAGTTCATCAACCCGCTGATCCCCGAGGGGAAGGGCGGACCCAAACTGCAATGACGACAGCCGGCCGTAGGGCGGCGATACGCATGAAGGCATCTCACGCGACACTCCTCTTCGTGCTGGCGTGGACCGCCGCGCCGGCGCTGCCAGCGGCGGCCACGCTGCTGCCGCGGTTGCCGGCGATCCTGCTCGAGGGTCGGCCCTTCCATCTGCGATGCGAGCACCGCGAGAATCCGCTCGGCCTCGATTGCGCGGCGCCGCGCTTTGCCTGGTGGGTCGGGGACGACCAACCCGGCGCGATGCAGTCGGCTTACCAAATCCTTGTGGCCAGCTCGCTGGAGAAGCTCCACGCGACGCCGGACATTTGGGACAGCGGCAAGGTGGCGTCCGACCAATCGATCGAGGTGCGCTACGCCGGCCCGGCATTGGTCTCGGCCCGGCGTTATTATTGGAAAGTGCGGACTTGGGACGCGAACGGACGTCCCTCGGAATGGAGTGAGTCGCAATGGTGGGAGACGGGCCTGCTGACTCCCCGTGACTGGGTAGCGCAGTGGATCGGTGCGCCCGCGCGCAATACCGCGCAGAGCGCGCCCGCGGTCTATCTCCGCAAACAGTTTGTCCTGAAACCGAATATCCGGAACGTGCGACTCTACGTGAGCGCGCGGGGAATTTTCGAGATGCGGCTCAACGGCGAGCGGGTCGGCGAGGATTTCTTCGCGCCCGGCTGGACCGACTACCGGAAGCGCAACCAGTACCTAGTTTACGATCTCACGTCGAAAGTGATCTATGGCGTCAATGTGATCGGCGCGATCCTGGGCGACGGCTGGCACAACGGCCACTTGCTGTTGATCGGCGGCGGCAAGAGGAACTGGTACGGTGAGGACACCTCGTTGCTCGCGCAGCTCGTCGTCACCTATGCCGACGGCTCCAGCGAAATCGTGCCGTCGGATGCCTCGTGGCAGACTTCAACGGGACCGATCCTCGCGGCCGACCTCTACAACGGCGAGCACTACGACGCCCGCAAGGAATTGGAGGTCGGCGGGCTGACATGGGACGCGCAAGGCTACAACGCGTCGAAATGGGCGGCGGCGCGGGCGGTCCCCCCACCGGCGCAGGCGCCGGTCGCGAAAGTGAACCTGCCCATCCGGAAGCAGGAAACCCTCCGGGCCCATTCGGTGCGGCAGGCGGCGGACGGGGAGTGGATTTTCGATTTCGGTCAGAACCTTTCCGGTTGGGCGAAGATCCGGATGCACGGCCCGGCAGGCACGACGGTTACCCTGCGCTTCGCGGAGATGCTCGAACCGGACGGCACGCTGCACCGGGGCAACCTTCGCTCGGCTGAGGCCACCGACCGCTATGTTTTCCGCGGCGGCGGGCCCGAGGTCTGGGAGCCGCATTTCACCTCGCACGGGTTCCGCTACGTCGGCGTCCGCGGCCTCGATCGCGCCCCCGAACTTCACGAGGTCGAGGCCGTGGTGCTGCACAACGACCTCAAGGCCACGGGTTATTTTGAAACCTCCGATCCGCGCGTGAACCGGCTTCAGGCGAATATCCGCTGGAGCCAGCGGGCGAATGCCTTCGACGTGCCGACCGATTGCCCGCAGCGCGACGAGCGCCTCGGGTGGACCGGGGATGCCAGTTTCTTTCTGCCCACCGCCACTTTCAACTACGACGTCACCGCCTTCATCGAAAAATGGATGACCGACCTGCGTGACGCGCAGGGAAACGACGGCCGCTTTACGGTCTATGCGCCAGCTCCCGACGGTGTGAACGACGCGCCCGCCTATTCGGATGCCGGCGTGTTGTGCCCATGGATCATTTACCAGCGGTACGGCGATGTGGGGATCCTCGCGGACAATTATCCGGCGATGCAGGCCTGGATCGAATATCAACGCAGGACCAGCGCGGACCTGCTCCGTCCCGCGCAAGGCTATGGGGACTGGCTGGCTCCCCAGGGTTCCCCGGCGACGCCGAAGGATCTCATCGCGACGGCCTATTTTTTCCGCGGCACGGAATTCATGAGCCGCGTGGCGGACGTGCTCGGAAAAACGGAGGATGCCCGGCGCTATCGCGAGCTCGGCGATCGGATCGGCGCCGCCTTTCGCGCGAAATATGTCCGGCCGGACGGCACCCTGACAGCGGACACGGCCACGGCACAGGCCCTCGCCCTCATGTTCGACCTCCTGCCGCCGCCGGCGCGCGACCAAACGATGACGCGGCTCATCGGGCGCCTGCGGGCCGGGGATTGGAAGATGCAGACCGGCTTTGTCGGCACCCCGGTGCTGATGCGAGCGCTCAAGAAATTCCACCAGGACGACGCGGGCCTCCGCTTGTTGCTTCAGCGCGGCTACCCTGGCTGGCTCTACATGGTGGACCAAGGTGCGACCACGATCTGGGAACGCTGGAACAGTTGGACGCCGGAGACGGGTTTTGGCGACAAGATCGCCGACACCGGGGTGGGTGACGTGAAGATGAACTCCTTCAATCACACGGTCTGGGGCAGCGTAGGGGAGTGGATGTATGCGACGATTGGCGGCATCGACAGCGACCCGGCGGGGCCGGGTTTCAAACGCTTTCGCGTCCGACCATTTCCGGGCGGCGGACTCACTTGGGCGCGCGCGGCCCTCGACAGTCCGCACGGGCGCATTGCCACCGAGTGGAAGGTCGCTGGCGCGGAATTCACGCTGGAGGTGGACGTGCCGCCCAACACGCGGGCCCGGGTGGAGATGCCCGACGGCAAGGCCACCGAAGTCGGCGCGGGCCGGCACACCTTAACGGCCCGGCTGCCTTGACGCGCCAGCTGGTGCGGGATTCCAGACCAAACCCGGAGGGGCGCGGTGATGGACGGGCTTTCCGGTTGTGTCCGCCCTACGCGACGGACGACGATCACCTTGGTTTTATCGCCGCCATCGCGGCCCTTTTATCCCGAGCCCCTTCCATGAAGATTCGTTCCCTAGTGACGATCGCTTTCGCCGGCGCCCTTGCGGCGCTGGCGTCCGGCCAACCGAAAATCAGTTCGCCAGGTGGGATTTCCTCCGCCGACTACCCGTCAATTCAAGCCGCGCTCGACGCGAATCCCGGCCGCCTGGTGTACGTGCCGGCAGGAGATCATGTCGTGGAGCGCGCGGTCCGAGTCATGACCGCGAACGGCGGGTTGTGGGGCGCGGGCCGCATCATCCAGAATAATCCGAAGGCCGCGATCGTCGAGGTCGCGAATGCGCCCGGCGCGCAGGTGCGCGACCTCATCCTGACCCGGGCCGACGGCGTCCAAGACACCGATCAAGCGGGCCTCGCGGTGACGGGCAGCCCGGGCGCCGTGGTGGCGAATGTGACCGTGATCAACAACTGGAGCGCGAAGGCCTCGATCCTGTTCGACGGCTGTGACCGGATGGAACTGCGCGACTGTCTGGTTCGCGACTATGGCTGCATCGCGATCGACGACCGCACCGAGCCGGGTTCAAACAGCGGCGTGGTTTTCGGCTACGCGTTCCGGTGCATCAACGGCACCGGCATCAATATCCTGCGCACGCGCGGCGGTCTCATCGTCAACAATCGCATCGTCGAGAACCGGCTCCCGCCCACGCCCGAGATCAAGGAGAAGTATCAGCTCGGAAAGTTCGTGAAGAAGAACGCGCAGAAGGGCGACTTGGTCCCGCAGGCGACATGGGACGCCGAGTACGTGAACATCTGGCGGCAGGGATCGGCCCTTCACGTGGGCAGCGGCAAAACCAGCGATTATCTCCAGATACTCGGGAATTACGTCGAGAACGCCCAGCAGGGATTCGACATCCAGGGCGACCACGTGATACTCGCGAACAACATCGTGACCGACGCCGGCCACGGCATGAAGGCCACGCACGGCTCCCGGAACACGCTGATCTCCGGCAACCAGTTCGCCAAGGTCGACCTGTGGGGCATTGGCCTGATGGCCGGCCTGGCGGCGCACGAGGCGGGTCGGCTGCCCAGCAAGGGCCCGGCGGCCGTCGGCGAAAACGTACCCGGCTATTCCATCGTCGCCCACAACATCATTTCGGATTTCGGCTTCGGCAAAATCCACTGGAACTGGCCGGCGAGCGATCGCATCGGGCCGGCCCCGATTCAATTCGAGGGGAACGGCATCGACGGCACACCTGTGCTCCGCGACGTGATCATCAACGGCAACGTCACCTACAACCCGGGTTCGGACGGTATCCTGGTGGATGGCCACCCACAGGTCGAAAAAGCGCGCTATCGTTTTGCGGTAAAAGTCGAAACGGGGAAGCGGGCGCCTGTGAACCTGCAGTTCAGCAACAACCTTTTCGACCCGGGGCTGGAGGGCGAAATGAACGATCATGCGGCCAAAGACGAACCCGCCACCGATGACGACCGTTGACCGGACGGTTCGTCCGCGCGCGGGCCTGACGCCGCGGGCACGCGCCGGACTGATGGTGGCGGTGTTGTTTTCCATGCCTGTGTTGTCGGCTCGCGGGAGCGAGGTCGTTTCCGGCGACGGGGCCTCGATTCAGGCGGCCATCGACAGCAATCCGGGCCGGACGGTCTTCATTCCGCCGGGCAACTATCGCATCTCCGCGGCGATCCGCTTCCGTTCGGCCAACTCTGGCTTGTGGGGGCCCGGCACCATCATCCAGACCAATCCCGAAGCCGAAATTATCAACGCGGAGGAAATTGAAGGGCTCGAGTTGCGCGACCTCACCCTCACCCGAGCCACCGGCCGGGAGGAAACCCATCGACCGGGCGTACGCTTGGTGCGCTGTGGGAACGTACGCTTGGAAAATGTCCGGGTCGTGGACAACCGGGGCGACCTGGCGTCGGTGTTCGCGGCCTATTGCGCGGCCCTGCAGGTGAGAAATTGCGTGGTGCAGAATTACTCCCGGGTCTCCGTCGACGACCGCACGGCGATCCCACATTTCGGTTTCGCCTTCAATTGCATCAACGGCACCGGCTTGTTGATCCGGCATTCGACCGGGACCGTGGTCGCCGGCAACCGCATCGTCGAGTCGCGCATGCTGCCCACGCGCGAGCTCCAGGCCGCGCACGGACTGGGAAAATTCGTCCGGCGGAACGCCGTCAAGCCGCCGCAGGTGGCCCAGGCGCTTTGGGACGCCGGTTATTTCGGAACGTGGCGGCAGGGTGCCGCGTTGCAGATCACGAAGGGCGAGACGAGCGATTACGTGCAGGTAACCGGCAACTACATCGAGACGGCCGCGCTGGGCATCGACATCCACGGCGACCACGTGATCGTGGCGAACAACATCGTCAACGATGCCTACGTCGGTATGAAGGCGGTGCACGGTTCGCGTCACGTCCTCATCCAGGGCAACCAGTTCGCGCGATGCGCGTTCGCCGGCATCCGGTTGATGCCCGGCACCTCCTCACATGCGGCCATCCCGGCCTCGGCCGTCAACCAGGCGGATCCAACGGACCCGGAGGCGCTCACGTGGCCGATCACGCGCGCCGGCCAGAACGTCGATGGTTACTCCGTGGTCGCCTACAACATTATCTCGGATTTCGGCTACGGGATGGCCGCATGGACGATCGACCCGGCCGACGGCGACGCCGCGCCTTTCCATTTCAACCGCTCGCCCGCACCCGGCCGCATCCCGCCGCTGCGCGGCGTGATCGTGGAGGGGAATGTGGTCTACGATACCGGCCGCGACGGCGTCCTCGTCGACGGCCAGCCGAAGATGATGCCGCCACGCTACCGGTATGCCGTGCGCATCATGACGGGTCCGGGCGCCGCCGAGGGGCTGCGCTTCGCGGACAACCTGTTCCATCCGGGTGTCGGCGGTGTGTCGAATGTCCCGCTCGCGCCGGCTGGGCGATAATCCGGGCCATGCTTTCCGCGCGTCAGCTCAGTTCCGCCGGCAGGAGCAATTCGTAGAGCTGGGCTTCGCCCGTCTGGTCCGACGTGAACACGATCCGCGAGCCATCCGGCGAAAACGACGGATGGGGGTGGGTGTGTTGCGGCGAGTACACGTTGACCGGGCCGTCGTCGTAGGGGCAGTGATCCGTCTGCCAGTGGGCGCCTTGGTTGGACGCGCGGGATTGGCAGAGCGGCCGCGGGGGCGGGGCGCCGGGCCGAAGATCGATCAGCCACAGCCCGGTGTCCGGGAAGGTGGTGTCGGTCACGAGCGCCGTGCCCCGGCGGTTCACCGCCGGGTGCCAGCAAGGAAAAGTCGTCACGGTCCGCACTTCGCCGGAAACTCCGTCGACCGCGATAACCCCGCGGCCCCAGTTGACGCTCAGGATTTCCCGTGTGCCCGGGACCCAGGTTTCATGCACGATCCATTCCTTCCGCGCGACGTCGCGGCGATAGGCGAGGCGGTTGTTTGTCCCGTCCCGGTTGATGATCCAGATGCGATCCTGGTAGGGTCCGGCGTAGCGGAGCAGGGTGGGATCTTCGGGATGGAATTCCGGGTGGCCAATCGAGTCGCGTTCGAGGATCTGGTTCAGGGCGCCGCTTTGCGTGTCGATGACGTAGAAACGCCAGGCCGCGACGTGTTTGACCGGCACCGCCCACCACCGGTCATCCCGGCTCAAAGTGGTGGTGCCCATGGCGGCGCCGACCATGCCGGGCTCCCGCATCGCGGCACCGGGAAACTCGGCGAGACACTCCTCCCTCATTGTTTCCAAGTCGACCCGCCAGGCGCCGATCGCGTCGGTGAAGTAGACGTAGCGGCCGTCGTGCGATGGGTGCACGGACCATTCCGCGATGCCGGCGTGCGCCGTAACCTGCAGCAACTGGCCGCGGTCGCGCAGTTCGGCAAAAATCTCGGGTCGGCCGGTCCGGTGCGACACGAACACGAGCCGGCGCATCGCGTCGTCATAAGCCGGAATATAATAGAACGGATGGTGATGGATCGACCGGTGCGCCGTAACCTGCCGCACGCGCAGGCCTGCCACCGGGTCGGTAAACTCACGGGATTCTGCGGAAAAAAGATCGCCGGCACGCATGGTTTGCGCCGACCTTTTTGCGTCGGCCCAGCCGGCGCAAATGCAAATGCGTGGGCCGGTCCACAATCGTGGACAAGCGCCGTCGGGAAGCTCGGGATTGGGCCGCGGCGACATCTGCGCGGCCGGTTCGCGGGGATAGCTCGCGCGAGCGACCGGCGCGTTTCGATGTGGTTGGCAGGCGGGGAGGCGTCGCAACGACCGGTCCGGTGGTTCGGAATATTGGACCAAGCTTCCGGGTTCGACGCGGAAGCTGCACTCGGGCCTCGCCGTCGCCGGGGGTTTTAAACTCTGTAGAGTGCATGGGCCACCCCTGCCCAGTCACCTCAACGATTAACCGGCCTGCCCCTGCGAATCCTCCGTTTGCCGGCGTGCCGGATTTTTCCCCGCCGGAATCACCGGACCGGCGCCACGGTGGATCAATCTCCACGCGGTCCCCTCGGCCCGAAAAACTTTAACCCCACCTCCCATATGAAAAGCACACCGCTACTGAGCTTGCTGGCGCGCAACCTGCCCCTAGGCCTTTTGTTGGTCCCGCTCGTCTCGCCGCCGGTCCGGGCGCAGCAAGCGCAGACCAGTACCCCCTCGGTGGTCGAGCCGGTTCGCCCCGGTACCTCTCCCGCGCGTCGATTGGACGAAAACGTGACCGAACTCTCGCCCTTTGTCGTGCAGGCGTCGCAAAACGACATGGGCTACTCGGCTGAAAACACGCTCGCGGGCAGCCGCATCAACACCAGCCTGGCCGACTTGGCGTCGTCGATTACCGTCGTGACGCGTCAGCAAATGCTCGACACAGCTGCGCTGGATATGAACGACATCTTTCTCTATGAAGCGAACACGGAAGGCACGGGAAATTACACCGCCTTCACGTTCAACGACCAAAATACCGTCGATGACGGGAATTCTCGCGATCCGGCCGGATCGAACCGGGTGCGCGGCGTGGGTCCGGCTGACCGCGCGCACAATTATTACCAGAGCATCGCGAGCCTTCCCTTTGACGTCTACAACACGGACTCGGTGGAAATCAACCGCGGCCCGAATGCCCTCCTTTTCGGCGTGGGCAGCGCGGCGGGTATCGTCAACCAATCCTCGGCTGCGGCGGATCTGCGCCGCAAGTTCGCCGAGATCGGTTTGCGGTATGGCAGCAACGACGGTTATCGGACGAGCCTGCGATTCAACCAGCCGCTCATTCCCGGCAAGCTGGCGATCTTCGGCGCGGCGCTTTATGACTCGCGCGGCTTCGAGCGAAAGCCTTCCTACGATATTTCCCGCCGCGGATACGGCGCCATCACGTACTCACCTTTCAAGAACACCACGATCCGCGCCAACTACGAGCGCTACTCAGGCAACGCGCGGCGGCCCAATCAGGTCACGCCGCAGGATGGCATCAGCGACTGGATTGCAGCGGGGAGCCCCACGTGGGACCCGATTCTTTTCAATTACACAGTGAAGGGCGTGACCACCCACGTCACGACGATCACTGCCGCCGCCGCCATTGACGGTCTGGGCCAGGATAACCAGGCCACGAGGCCGCAGCTTTATTACGACAAGTCCGCCGGAGGTCCGGAAGGCACTCCGGTGCTTTGGATGCAGGGCGCACTGTCGAACGGCGGCGTCGCCGGCACTGGCGGATTTCCCGCCACGCTGGGTCAGTTGATGCGCAGCGAGACGATCGAGTTCAAGCAGCGCGCCACCACGCTGCCGCTATACCGTACGCCGGGCATTACCGACCGGTCCCTCTACGATTGGGGCAGCATCAACGCGTCGTCCGCTGAAGTGAGCGCGCGACGCGCCAACATCTATAACATAGATGTCGACCAGAAGCTGACCGACCACCTCTTTGCCCAGGTCGGTTGGTATCGCGAGGAATACGACACTTACCAAGGATATGCCAACGGGTGGCAGATGGTTCGCATCGACGTGAACACCAAGCTGCTCGATGGCACGGCCAACCCGTATTTCGGCCGGCCGTTCCAGCAAGCAGTCAACACGCCTAATAATTTCGCCTACATGACCAACCAGTCGTTCAAGGCCAGTTTGGTCTACACCTGGGACGCGCGGAAACACGACGGCTGGATGCGCTGGTTCGGCCTCAATAAGTTCTTTGCGATCGGCATGCGCAACGAACAGGAGACTCTCGCCATGAACATGCTGCCGGCCGTCACCGACGCCCATACGTGGGTTAATCCCGCCCGCAAGGTGCAGGGAACCGGTTCCATCGCGGCGGGCGCCATCATCGTGCCCCGGGTGTATCTTTCGGCCAGCGGCCCGGCGATTACCAATGACCCCGGCCTTATCATGCGCACTCCGTTTGACTTCACGCTCCGCAACGCGGTGCGCGTTGGCACCACCGGCAGCGTTTTCAACTGGGTCAACGAGCCTGCGCACATCGACCAGGTTTCCGCGGTATCCAGCAATCGCAGTCGGAAGAAAGACGATTCCATCACGCTCGGCTGGCAGGGCTCGCTGCTCGACGACCGCATCGTGCCGACCGTGGGCTTTCGCCGGGACAAAAATCTCGCACAGGCCACGGATGCACTGGTGGTGGATCCATCCACCGGCTTGGTCGACCCGACAGGTCTGGACACGTATGGCACCAACAGCACCGTGTTCGGCAATACGCGGACCGCGGGCATCGTCGTGAAGCCAACGAAGTGGTTCAGCGTTTACTACAACCAGTCGCGCAATTTCACGCCCGCCGGCGCGGATTTCGACCTTTACCACAACATTCTTCCCCTGCCGACCGGCCGAGGTAAGGACTACGGCATCCGGTTTTACCTGTTGGACAATAAGCTGACCATCGGGCTCAACAGTTACGAGGCGTCCGCTGATTCGGCGCGCGGCACGCCGGCCACGACTTTTGTCCAACGCACCGCGCGCGTTGAACAAACCTTCGTCCTCTGGGCCCAGGCTTTGGCGCAGGCCCGGCTTGGGTCCGGTGCTTCGACCTCCGCCATCCAGAACGAGGTGGCCAAAATCACCAAGCTTCCGGTCGGATTCGAATCTCCCGATCTGACGACCGTGGATTCGACCTCGACGGTGAAGTCCCGCGGCGGCGAGCTGCAGATTATCTACAACCCCGTGCGGAACTGGAACCTCAAGTTGACGGCCGGCAAGCAGCACACGACCTATTCCAATATCGCACCGGAGTTCGATTCCTATTCGGCGGAGCGCCTCCCTGTGTGGATGGCGGCGACCAACGATTCCGGCCAGCTTTTCTGGACTTCCACCGTGCCTGATTCGAACGGCGGCAACATGGTCCCGACCACCTTCTGGACCGGTAGCGTCGTAGCGCCCATCAGCCTGTCGAAGGCCAACGAGGGCAAGCGTACGCAGGGCCAGCGCGAGTGGCAGGCGAGCGTCATTAGTACCTACCGTTTCATGGATGGTTCCCTGAAGGGCATGGAGCTTGGTGGCGGCATTCGCTGGCAGGACAAGGCGGTCATCGGCTATCTGGGAGCCGCGGCGGACTCCGACGGGGTAGTGCGCAAGCTCGACGGCGACAAGCCGGTGTTCGACAACCCGCGGCCGTCCGTCGACCTGTGGGTTTCCAAGAGCTTCACCCTGCCCAAATGGTTTGGCCGGAACATTCGCGCCAAAGCTCAGCTCAACGTGCGCAACGCGTTCGAAAACGGCAATCGCCTCGAGCCCGTCGCGGTCAATCCCGATGGCCAGGCGACGGTGTTCCGCATCGTCGACCCGAGGGAATGGTACCTCTCGACGACGATCTACTTGTAATCGAAATTGGTGCGCCGGCGCGTGATGCCGGCGCGCTTTTTTTATGCGGCCATTCCTCAGGACGCTTGCCGCAGGGGCCATTCTGGCAATCGCCGGACGGGCCGACGTCAGTCTGCCGGCGATTCTCGGTTCCCATATGGTGCTGCAGCGCGCGCCCAAGGTTCCCGTCTGGGGCTGGGCCGCGCCCGGTGAGGACGTGGCGGTGGAATTTTCCGGCCGATCGGTCCGCGCCGTGGCGGACCGTGACGGTCGATGGCGGGTCGTGTTGGACCTGATGAACGCGCCCGCCGGACCCGGTGCGCTGACGATCACCGGCGGCAATCGCGTGGTGCTCGACGACGTGCTGGTGGGCGAGGTTTGGCTGGCGTCCGGCCAATCCAACATGGAATTTCCGCTCAGGCAAAGCATCGGCGGCGCCGAAGAAATCGCCTCCGCTGCGAATTCCCGGTTGCGCCTCTTCAAGGTGGCGCGAGCGCCTTCCCTTGATCCGCAAGAGGACACGAAGGGGCGGTGGCTGGTCGCAAGCCCGGAGAGCGTCGCCAGCTTTTCCGCCGTGGCGTCGCGGTTTGCGCGCATTCTCCAACAGACATTAGACGTGCCGGTAGGAATCGTCGACACCGCCATTGGCGGTTCGCCCGCAGAAGCTTGGATGAGCCCGGAAGGGCTCGCCCGGGTTCCCGGCGTAGCGGAAGGCGGCCGCCGCATCCTGGACGAAGTCGTCGCCGGGCCGCAACGGCTGGCGGATTACCGGCGGCTTTACCCGCAGTGGCTGCGCGTGAACCAACGGGAGGATCGGCCGGCACGTCCCCCGGCAGAGTTCGCGGCGCCCGTGGTCTCTCCAAGCGGGTGGCAGACCGTGAGGTTACCTGCGACTTTTTCCTCGATTGGATTGCCCGACAGCGGCGTGGTGTGGCTCAGGAAAACGATCGCGGTGGCGCCAAGTATGGCGACGGGGCCTTTGCGCGTCGATCTCGGCGGCATCACGGATTTTGCGACGGTGTATTGGAACGGGGAGAAAATCGGCGAGACCACCCACGCGGCTGATCCGGGCTTGGAGACTCGCTTCACCTTCGAAGTGCCGGCGTCCGCGGTTCGTCCTGGCGACGCGGTGCTGGCCGTGCGCGTATTCAGTCCCGCCGGCGGGGCCGGGCTTAAGGCCGCTGGGGCCGGCAGTGACTTCCGGGTAATCCGAGACGGCCTCAATCGGGTTTTCCTCGCCGGGGACTGGCAGGCGAAAGTGGAATATGTCCTGCCGCCGCTTGTGGACGGGGCCGCGCGGGATCGTCCGCTCGAACCGGCGCCATCCATGCCACCGAAGGGACTGCCCTCCGCACTTTTCAACGGCTTGATCAACCCCATCCGGCGGATGGCGGTGCGTGGGATCATTTGGTATCAGGGCGAAGCCAATACCGCCCGCGCCTGGCAGTACCGCGCGACCTTTCCCGCGCTGATCGACGACTGGCGGAAGCAATGGGACCGGCCGGACCTGCCGTTTTATTTTTGTCAGCTCGCCAACTTCGGACCGCATCAGCCCGAGCCCGGCGAGAGCTCCTGGGCAGAGTTGCGCGAAGCCCAGGCGACGACGCGGGCCCGGTCGAACACCGGCATGGCTGTGCTCATCGACGTGGGGGAGGAGGCGGACATTCACCCGCGGGACAAGGCGGCCACCGCCAAGCGGCTCGCGCTGCTAGCGCTCTCGCGGCAGTACGGACGGACTGAGAACGACGCGGGCCCGGTCCTCGTGTCGATGCAGTTCGAAGGCCCGGCGATCCGGCTGAAGTTTGCCTCGACCGGCGGGGAGCTCGTGGCGCGCGCGTTGCCGGAATCGTACCAGCCGCGGAGTACGGAACCGGTTACGCGGCCGACACCCCGGCATCGCGTCAAGGGGGACTTGGAAGGTTTTGCGATTTGCGGCGAGGATCGGCGCTGGGTGTGGGCCGACGAGGCGCGCATCGAAGGCGACTGCATCCTGGTACGTTCCGCGCTGGTGCCGCGACCCGTGGCCGTGCGCTATGCATGGGCCGATAATCCGGTGTGCAACCTCGTTGGCGGCACCGGACTTCCGGCGGAGCCATTCCGCACCGACGATTTTCCCGCAACCACCGGGGACGCTCACTACTGAAACGGGATCATCGATGCCCCGGACCCGCGGGCGCCAATGCGTAGACCCGCAAGTTGTGATAGCGCGTGGCCGACCACTGCATCTGTCGGAAGCCCAGGTACCCTGCGCCCCACACCGGCCCCGCGCGCTGGCCATCATCGGTGAAGTCGATGATCAGGCGGCCGTCCACCGCCATCTGGATGTGGGCGCCGTCCTTCACGAGCTGTGCATGGTGCGTCTTGCCCAACCCGCCGCGCGTAGTGCCGACGGGACCATTGGCGAGCAGGAAGAATCCGCTGTTTTTGCGCAGGTTCGCCACGCTGCGCGGATCGTTAGGAGAGTTGGCGAAGTACGAGATGTGGTAGCTGTTGAGATCGCCGTGGGTGTATTGGATGAAGGTGCCGTCGCGCGTCGTCAGCCCACCCGAAAGCGCGTCCTGTCCTTCGGTGCCGCGCGCGGCGAAGAACAAGATGTTGAGTCCGTGCTCCGTGAGCACTTCGAAGTCAAACTCGACCACACAGTCGGCGGGGAACTCGCGATCCACCCAATACACGACGTGGCCGTTCGGGCCGTTCGGCCGCGTGGAGCGAAGGCCCAGTCCCCGGGCATCATGCTCAACCGCGCCGGGACCCTCGAGTCGCCAGCCTTGCGTGTCGGTTGCACGCTCGAGGGCATTCTCGTACAGCAGTCGCCTCCGTAGGCTTGCCGCGTCGAGCGGTCCGAGGTCGCTGACGCCGAGCAGCGTATCGAGGGCACCCCAGCGCCCGGCTCCGACCGTCTGGGGGAGCGCCGCGGGATCGATGGGTGCGTCGGCGATCCGGATGCCGGCCAGTGGAAAACGCGGCCCGGCATGAACGGTGAGATGGCGGGCCGAACTGGTCTTCCATGATTCGATGCGGGTGCCGGGAATCTGGTACGGGGTGCCGTCCACAAACGCGTTCGCCTCGCCGAGGGTTGCGTCCCAGTTGACCATAAGGTGATGCCAGGCCGGCCCCGGAAATTCCGGCAGGATCACGCGGATCACCTGGTCGAAGGCGAGGCCCCGGCGCACGCCACGAGCGCCCGGCGTGACGATGTCCCGCCGCTTGCCCCAACCGATATAAAGCGTCACTGATTCGGGCTCGGCCACGAGGGAGATGCCGAGCAGGTCCTCCAATTCCAACAGCCGCTGTTCGAAATAAGGCGTCGCTTTGCCGCTGCGATAGAATTGGTCCGTGTGGAACCAGAAGCCGACCGAGCCGCGTTCCTGCAGCGGGGCGGAGAGGACGCCCTGGATCGTGGTGTCGGTGGCCGCGGCAAAACCAGTGAGACCGCCGACCGGACCAGCCACAAAATGAAGCGACGGGACGGACGGGGGAAGGTCGAGGCCAGCGGCTTGCAACCGGTCGCCCGCGACTGAAAGGGTGGCGGTGGCGGCATGGGCGGGTTGACGCGACAATGTGAGGGCGATGAGCAGTCCAAACAGGATGATTTTAGCGTTCATGGGCATCGCGAAGACACGCGAGGTATGATCGGCGGAAACCGTGCGCAGGGCAATTGGCAGCGGGCATTTTCTTTCCCGATCACCGTTTTGGTCCGGAATGATGTACCGTGCGCGCCTGCACTTCAGCGACGGCTGGGGTGGCTGAATTCACATTGTGGCGCCACGCGTTAGGGGTGACACCAAAGTGTCGCTTGAATGCGCGGCCGAAATCGGAAGCGGCGGGAAAGCCGCATTGTTCCGCAATCCGCTCCAGCGTTTGCCCGGTAGCGACCAGCAGCCGGGCGGCCCGCTGCATGCGGAGCTTGGAAAAAATCGCCTTGGGACTGCGGCCGAGGCGCTCGTGGAAGTGGCGGCGCAGGTGGGTGGGGGACACATGGACCGCCCGCGCCACCTGACTGAGCGAAGGCGCTTCCGCCAGGTGTTCCTCATACCACGCCAGCGCGCGCGCCACCCGGTCGCGGGCGCTGTCGGTACGGACCGGCAGCGGTTCCGCGTCCAGGGGACCGAGGGCGAGCAGCGCGAGCTGGAGCGAGGCCGCTTCGAAACGGAGCTCGCTCAATGGCGTCGGTCGATCGAAATCGGCCTGCAATGAACGGGCGAGGGCGCGCACCTCGGCAAGGTGTGTGTGATCGAGGCGGAGCGCCAAGTAGCCTTTCGAGCGCACGGCGGCGCGGACCAACTCGGGCACGGCGGAAAAGTGAAACACCGCCCGGTCGCAGCGACGCGTTTCGGCGCGGATCACATAGCGCGTTTGCGGGGGAATGATCCAGAAATTCGGCGCCACGGGGGCGGGAGACGCCGGCAGCGGCGGATTGAAATGCGGCTGGAGGGCACCCTCAAACAGGCAGAGCACGATCCAGTTGTATCGGACGCAAAGGGTATCCGGGGTTGCCTTGAAGTCGCGCACGCCGACTGCGAGGGAGCGAAGCATGGGAAAAAATTACGGAAGCCGCCCGGGAAAAGGCAACCGTGTGTCTTGCTGATCGAAAATCGCGGAAGCGCAAAAGGGCGAATGGGGGGCTTCGGCCGCTATTCCCGGTTCCAGTCTGCCCGGCAGCGGTTGAAAATGCCCGGAATGCGGACGGTTCTTCTCTTATCGCGCGGCCGGCGATCCGCTAGAGTCACTCATCCGTTCCGCTGCGCATGGTGCCGGCGGACGCGACTTCTTCCTCCTTACCCCCCTTTCATGAATCCCTCCTGGCGCAACCTCTCCTGGTCGGGCGTTTATCCGGCCCTGCTCTGTCCTTTTCAACTCGATGAGCGCATCGACGAACCCGGCCTCGCCGAGTACGCGCGCTCGGTGGCCGCGGTCGATGGCATCCGCGGGGTCACCTGCAACGGTCACACCGGCGAGATCATGTCGCTGCGGCCTGCCGAGCGCGACCAAGTCACGCGCACCGTCGCGCAGGCGCTGTACACGCTGCCGCGGAAGGTGAAGGTGATCTCGGGGGTGAGCGCCGAAGGCACGGCCGAGGCCGTCGACCACGCCATCGCGGCACGCGAGGCCGGCGCCGATGCGATCCTGCTCATGCCCCCGCACCATTGGCTGAGGTTCGGGCGTTCGCACGAGACCGCGGTCGGGTTCGTGAAGGACGTCGCCGAGGCGTCCGGCGTCGACATCGTGCTCCACCAATATCCCGCATGGACAAAGGCGGGCTACAGCCTGGCCGAGATGCTCGAAATCGCGCAGCTTTCCCGCGTGGTGTGCATCAAGATGGGGACGCGCGACATGGCGCGCTGGCGCTACGACTATGAGAAACTGAAGGAGGCCCAACCGAGCAAGGCCATCGTCACCTGCCACGACGAATATCTTCTCGCTTCGCTGCTCGAGGCAGCGGATGGCGCATTGGTCGGTTTCGCGGGATTCATGCCGGAACTCATCGTTAACATCGTGGAGGCGGCGCTCGATGGAGATCTCGCCAAGGCCCGCGAGGCCCAGAAGCTCGTCGATCCCCTCGCGCGCATCGTCTACAGCTTCGGCGAACCTTCGAGCGAGGCGCACCAGCGGATGAAGGTGGCGCGGTGGCTGATGGGCCGGTTCCCCGCCCCGACGGTGCGCCGTCCCTTACGTCCGCTCGATGCCGCGAAGGTGGCGCGCATTCGCACGCAACTTGAACAGATCGGTTTCAAGATCCGGACGACGTGAATGAACGAGGCAACCGACGCCCGCGCGTCGCGCTTGCGGTGCGATCAGCTAGCCAGCGCGGACCAAGGGCCATGGTTGTGAAAAACCTACCAAGCCGCGTCGGAAGCTGAGAATCACCCTCAGGATTCTCGCTTAGGTTCGCGAGGATCGAAACAATTATCCCATGGATCACCCCCGTCCGAGTGCAGCTCCCGGTCAACGCGTTTTACGTGACGTCACCCGGAGAAAATTCCTGCAAACCATGGCTGTCACCGCGGGTTGTGTGGCCGGCGCGCCCTTTATTCGCGGGGCCGGCAAATCCAAGTCCAATCGTAAGCGCCGGCCCAATTTGCTTTTCGTGATGGCAGACCAGTGGCGGCGTCAAGCGATGGGGTACGCAGATGAAGACCCGGTGAAGACTCCCTTTTTCGACAGGTTCGCAAAGGAATCCCTAGTATTTAATCAGTCGTGCGCAACCCGTCCCATTTGTTCGCCTAGCCGGGCTTGCCTACTCACGGGTCTCTACGCGCAGCACCACGGGCTCTACAACAATGGCGTAAAGCCGCCTTTGGACCCGACGATCCCGATGTTCGGATCGATGTTCAAAGCGGCGGGTTATCGCACCTCCTTTGTGGGCAAACTTCATACTGCAGGCGAAAACGAGGAGCGCGGGATTGTGCCCGAATTACACCGCAAGGGCTGGGACCATTGGGCTCATGCGCCGGGGCACCGCATTTTCGCGCAGCCACATTTTCTGGGAAACGATACCAAGCCGACCATTTATCCCGGCTGGGCGCCTGACTTCCAGACGGAACAGACGATCGGCTTCATGCGAGAAAACAGGGACCGGCCCTTTGCCGCGGTCTTGTCTTGGGGGCCTCCTCATCCGAGTAACGGCAAAGGGGTCGAAGATCGTTGGCTGCCCGGGCATCACCGCAAGGATGGGAAGCCGGCCTATGGTCTTGGCTACATCGCGCCGCCTGATTGCGAAGGTATTTACCAGCCATTTGCCAAGCTGCCGCGGCGTCCCAACGTCAAGCCCGTCCGCAACGACGGGGTAGAGGATCCTTCAGATTACACTCAACCCGGCTATTTCGGGGCCTGCACCGCGCTGGACACGCGCTTTGGACGGCTCCTGGACGCCTTGCGTGAACTCGAACTGTATGACGACACCCTTGTCGTGTTTACGTCCGACCATGGCGAGATGCTCGGGTCCCAGGGGCGAATGCAAAAAGGAGTCTTTTATGAGGAGTCCGTCGGGGTGCCTTTGCTCATGCGGCTCGGTTCCCAATTGCCGTTTAGGAGGGTGGACAATCTTTGCTCTACCATTGATCTCGCTCCGACCATGATGGGCCTTTTGGACGTGAAGCCGTCCGCAATTTTGGATGGCAAAGATTGTTCAGCTTTTGTTCGCGGTCATTCGGAGACAACTCAACCCGAAGTTTTTCTCAGCTACGACTCGGGTGGTCCGGCGGCGACCCCTGATCAGGCTCCCGGGCAGCGTCGTGTATGGCACACGATCCGAACGGAGCGTTATAGCTACACCCTTGCTGATCGCCGAATGGGAGCATCCGCGGACCTTCAAAACCAGCGTGTTCTTTACGATTTGTCCGTCGATCCCTACCAATTAAAACCGATTTTTGGCGGCAAGCACCAGCCAGTCATCGATGAGCTTCACGGCCGTTTGGTTGCGCACCTCGATCGCGTTGGCGACAAGTTCATGACGACAAAATTTGTTTGGTGATCAGCCCATTTTTTATGAGTTCACTCGCATATACTCGACGGAATTTCCTCAAGGCCGCAACTCTGACCAGCGCCGGGTTCTTGTTGCCGCGACGCGCCACGGCTGCGGTGGGAAAGGCGACCAAGCGAAAGCCGAACATCGTTTACGTCTTCGCCGACCAGTTGCGTGCGCAGAGCGTTGGCTGCTATGGCGGCGATCAGATCACCACGCCCAACATGGACCGAATCGCCCAACAGGGCTCGCGGATGGACAACTGTATCAGCACTTTTCCGCTCTGTACCCCGTATCGCGGAATGCTCCTCACAGGCCGTCAACCCATGCGCAACGGTTGTGTCAGCAATACGATGCCCCTACTCGACGGACTCCCGACCATTGGCTCCGTCTGCAAAGCCAACGGCTACGCGACCGGTTACATTGGTAAATGGCATTTGGAGCACCACCGTGATCCCTTTGTCGCGCCGAATCGTCGGCAGGGATTTGAAACCTGGGCCGTGCGGAACTGCGACCATATCTACTTCGATTCGTTTTATTGCAGCGACACGCCCGCGCACATTCCGCTGCCGGGTTGGGAGTCGGCCGGGCAGACGGGGCTCGCCGTGGATTACATCCGACAGCACAAGGATGCTCCGTTCTGCCTCTTCGTGTCGTGGGGCCCGCCCCACGATCCGTACATCGCCCCCAAGGAGTATTATGAAAAATGCCCGCGGGAAAAAATGCGGTTTCGAGCCAATGTTTCGGAACGGCAGCAGGTCGCCGATCTGCTCGCGGGGGATGACACACAGGATGCGCGTGTGCTCAAGGAGCGGGCTAAATACCGTCCGATCCTCGACAATGACGACAAGCTAATGGAGTGGTGGCACGGCTATCACGCCGCCACCAAGAGCTTGGATGATTGCCTGGGCCGGATCATCGATGAACTCGACCGCCAAGGCATCGCGGACGACACGATTCTGGTCTTTGCTTCCGATCATGGCGACATGCTCGGGTCTCATCGCATGGGCTCAAAACAGATGCCATATGAGGAGTCCATTCGAGTTCCGTTCCTGCTCCGCTACCCGCGCGCCGTTAAGGCTGGCGTCCACTCCGACGCGCTGTTCGCGCCGATCGACATCATGCCCACCTTGCTCACAATGGCAGGATTAGACGTGCCCTCCACCGTTGACGGCCAAGACATGGGAGCCGCCATTCGCGGTGAGCAACACGACCAGCGCGACGCGCTGCTCATCATGAAGATGCTGCCCGGCGGCACACCTCAGTTCATGAACGGGGTGCGGGAATGGCGCGGCGTGCGCACGAAGCGGCACAGTTATGTGCGTCTCATGGACACCGGCCCTTGGTTCCTTTTCGACAACCAAGCAGATCCTCTCCAAGTCAGGAACCTCGTGCGGGAGGACAGCGCTCGTGAGTTATGCGCGAGCATGGAAAGCAAGCTGGCTTCCTTGATGAAGGAGGCGGGCGACCCGGGCGACACGGCCGCGATCCGTCAGTTTGCGATGCGCAATATCAAGGCCCGCCGCGAAACGGGCGACCATCCCACCGGCAAGGCGGAAGTAAATTGAAGCTTCGCCGGCCGCCCGTGCTGCGTCCAGTGCGCGTGCCGATCTGGCGGCGACCCGGGCACCGGCGGGAGGTGAGTGAGGCCGTGGTCCACGTTTCTGGACAGAGCTGATGGAGCGGGGTTGAAATGTGGATTCAGGGGTCGTCACCGGCAAGTCGCCGCGCAATCGTTACGCACCCTGGTCGCCTGCTCGGCAGACGGCGCTTAACGATCACCACATGAAATTCTTTTCGATCTCCGCCATTTGCGCGTTCAGTCTGGCCGCCACACTCGCGGCTGCTCCCGGTGATGTGACGGTCAGCCCCACCGACCCCGAATCGATCCAACGTGCGTTGGATGGGAACCCGGGGCGGCCGGTGTTTGTGCCCGCGGGGGACTATCTCATCATCAAGCCGATCCGGCTCGGCTCGGACAACTCCGGCCTCTGGGGGCCGGGTACGATCATCCAAGGCAATCCGGAAGCGGAACTCGTTACGGCCGAGGGTGTGAAGGGCATCCAGTTGCGCGACGTTACGCTCACGAGGGCAGCCGGGAAAATGGAGACGCACCGGCCGGGCATCAGGCTGGTACGGTGCGAAGACATTCGGTTGGAAAACCTCCGGGTGCTCGAGAACCAAGGCGACCTGGCTTCGATTTTCGCGGCCTATTGCAAGGGGCTGCAGATCAGGGATTGCACGATCCAAAATTATTCGCGCATTGCCGTCGACGACCGCACGACGATTCCGTTCTTCGGCTTTGCGTTCAATGCGATCAACGGCACCGGCATCATGGCCCGGCACTGCATTGCCACGCTCATGGCCGGCAACCGGATCATTGAAAACCGCATACTGCCCACGCCGGAGCTGCAGAAGCAGTATTCGCTCGGCAAGTTCGTGAAGAAGAACGCCCAGAAGGGCGCGCGAGTTGCCCAGCAGCTTTGGGATTCGGAATACTTCAACGGTTGGCACCAAGGCGCGGCCATCCAGATCACAAAGGGGGAAACTACCGATTACGCGCAGTTGATCGGTAATTACATTGAGAACGCCGCGCAGGGCATCGACATCCACGGGGACCATGTGGTGATGAGCTACAACATCATCAACAATGCCTTCATCGGCATGAAGGCGATCCATGGTTCCAGGAACGTGATAATCACCGGAAACCAATTTGTGCGAAATGATCTCTGGAGCATCCAACTTCAGCCGGGCACGGCGTCGCATGCGGCGTTTTCAGTAGAAGAGGCCGCTGTCAACGGTACCGATCCGGTTGATCCCGAAGCGCTGACTTGGAGCATCACCCGGCCCGGCGCCAACATCGACGGCCACTCCGTCGTGGCCAACAACATCATCTCGGACTTCGGCTATGGCACCGCACATTGGATGTGGGATTCCGACAACACGGCGCCGATCCAGTTCAACGTGTCTCCCGCGCCGGAGCGCAGCCCGCCGGAAACGGATGTCATCATCTCCGGCAACATCGTCTACGACACCGGCCGCGACCAGGTCCTGGTCGATGGCAAGCCGCGGGTGGAATCGCCCCGTTACAAATATGCCGTGCGCGTCGGGGACGGCCAATTCGCACCGCGCGGCCTGCATTTCTCCGACAACGTTTTTCATCCGGGCACCGCCGGTATCGCGAACGTCGAATTGAAACCCTGATTACTTTACCATGAAGCGAACCAAGTTTCTTTTAGTTCTTCTCGGATGCGTGGGGGCGTTCGCGGCGCCAGCGTCCGCAGTCGCCGCGACCGCCAGCCCGAAGACCAAGGTCTTCATTCTGGCCGGCCAGTCCAACATGGAAGGGAAGGGCGACGCCACTAAGCTAACCGCCGATGAGCAGGCCGCGCTGGCCCGCACGAAGGCGCACATCAAGTTCGCGTTCAACCACGAGCCGCTGGGACCGCTCAAGTTTCGGCCGGGCTCGCCGGGAACGCAGAAAAAATTCGGCATCGGCGAGATGTTCGGCCCCGAGATCTTCTTCAGCCTGAGCCTCGCCGAGTGCTGGCCGGAACAGGATATCCTAATCATCAAGCGCGCGGTGGGCGCGACGTCGCTCTACGGGCGGTGGAATCCCGACTGGACCGTGGAAAAGGCCACCGTGATGGGAGAGGAGAAAGCAGAGCCGCTGTACGCGGACATGATCGGCTACGTGCGGGAGATCCTCGCGGGTTATCCCGCGGGCAGCTACGAAATCGCCGGCATGCTTTGGGTGCAGGGCGAGGCGGATGGCAACGTGTCGGTCCGCGGCCCCAAGCCGGGCGCCGAGTACGGCGCCAACCTCACGAATCTCATTAACCGCGTCCGAAAGGATCTGAACGTGCCGGAGTTGCCATTCATCATCATGCAGGTAGGCGGTCCCCCCGTGGTCGCCGGAATGAAGGCGACGGCGGCGGCGCTCCCGCGCGTTACGTTCGTGGCGCAGAGTCCGGACAAATCCGCGCCCAACTACCTGCCGAAATATCCCGAAGGACACTACAATTACGAGGGCCAGAAACGCATCGGCAATCTCCTGGCGCGCGCCTATCTCGAAAATTACGCGAGGACGTCTAAGTGACGCGCGCTTTATTGTCTCACATGATAAACGCATCGTACGGCATTCGGTGGGGAATCGCGGGAGTGATGGGCGCCCTGCTGGCGTTGCCCGCGGTCGCCCAGTCCCCCGGCAGCCCTTCCGTCATGGACTATCCGTCCATCCAGGCGGCCATCGATCAGAACCCTGGACGAAGAGTCTTTGTCCCGGCGGGAGAGCACGTGATTTCGGCGGCGATCCGTTTGACGAAGGACGGTTCGGGGCTGTGGGGCCCGGGCCGGATCATCCAGGCCAACCCCGACGCCGAAATCATCGACATTGCCGGGGCCGCCGATGTGCAGGTGCGTGATCTCATCCTGACACGCGCGACCGGCCATATGGAAACACACCGTCCAGGCATCCGGATCGATCACGGGGTCGACGTTACGATCGAAAATGTGCGGGTCCTGGACAACTGGGGCGATGCGGCTTCGATTCTCGCCGGCTACTGCCAGCGGCTGCGCGTCCGGCACTGTTCGATCGAAAATTATTCCCGCATCGCCATCGACGATCGCACGCCGCTCGAGACGTTTGGCTACGCCTTCAACTGCATCAATGGCACGGGCATCATGGCGCGGCATTCCACGTCCACGCTCATTGAGAACAACCGGATCATTGAGTCGCGCCTCGCGCCGACCCGTGAGATTCAGAAGCAGTATGCGCTCGGAAAATTCGTGAAGAAAAACCCCGTCAAGGGCAGCCGGATCTCCGACAAAGTGTGGCAAAACGAATACACCAACGCCTGGCACCAAGGCGCCGCCATCCAGGTCACGCCCGGCGGCAGCAGCGATTACATCCAACTTCTCGGCAACTACGTGGAGAACGCCGCGCAGGGCATGGACGTTCACGGCGATCACGTCGTGATGGCCTACAACATCGTGAACAATGCCTTCATCGGCATGAAGGCCGTCCACGGTTCGCACAACGTGATCGTCGTGGGAAACCAGTTCGTGAAAAACGATCTGTGGAGCATCCAGCTTCAGCCTGGTTCGGAGTCGCACCCGGCGCTGGGCACGCCGGGGGCGAAGAATCCCAATCCAGGCAATCCGGAAGCCCCGACTTGGAACGTGCGGGATCCCTGGGCGAATATTGACGGGCATTCCTTGGTCGCGAACAACATCGTTTCCGATTTTGGCTATGGCCATGCCGCCTGGGTCTGGCGAAGCGCCGACGAGGGCGTCAGCGCCTGCCCGATCCAGTTTAACGCCGGCCCGATTCCGGGCCAGACGCCACCTGAGACTGACGTGATCATCTCGGGCAACGTCGTCTACGACACAGGGCGCGACGGCGTGCTCGTCGACGGCCAGCCGCGCGTGGAGCTGCCGCGCTACAAGTACGCGGTTAAGGTGGGCACCGGAGAGTTCGCGCCGCGTGGCCTGCGTTTTACCGACAATCTTTTTCATCCCGGCACGGACGGCGTGTCGAACATCCCACTGACGCCCTGACTCCATGAAGCTTGCCCCCGCCTTTCTTTCACTCGCCCTGGCCGGCCCGGTCATGCCAGCAACGGATTTGGACGGGGGACTTTCGGTGACAGGCTTTTCCTCGCTGCAGGAGGCGATCGATCGTAATCCCGGATGCCAGTTGTTTGTGCCGGAGGGCGACCATGCCATTTCGGCCGCGTTGAAGATCACGACCGCGAACGCTGGTCTGTGGGGACCGGGGCGGATCATCCAAACCAATCCGCAGGCGGCCATCATCGAGGTGACTGGCGCGCCGGGCGTGCAATTGCGCGGCCTGACGCTGACCCGGGCGGAAGGAAAACAGGAATGTTCGGTGGCCGCGCTGGTTATGGCAAACTCCGCGGGCGGGGTATTTGCCGATGTGCGTGTATTGGACAATTGGGCAAATACCGGCGCGGTGGTGGTCGACAATTGTCCTTTCTCGCAAATCCGCGACTGCCTCGTCCGCAATTATTCGCGGATCGCCATTGATGACCGCACTCAGACCTCGTTCCACGGTTACGCTTTTCGCTGCATCGACGGCACCGGCATCGCGGTCAAGAACTCGACTGGCGTGATGATAATGAACAACCGGATCATCGAGGAGCGCATGGTGCCGACGCGCGAGTTGAAGGAAAGGCACCAGCTCGGGAAAATCATCAAGAAGAACGAGGCCAAGGGCTGGCACATCAGCCAGGCAGCGTGGGATCAGGAATATTTCATCGGCTGGCACCAGGGCTCGGCGCTCACCGTCAACAGCGGCGAATCGGCGGACTGCGTTCTGATCCTTGGCAATTACATCGAGAATGCCGCCCAAGGCATCGATATCCACGGCGACCATGTGGTTATGGCCAATAACATCGTCACCAATGCCTTCATCGGCATGAAAGCCGTCCACGGCTCCCGGAATCTGCTCATGTCTGGAAACCAGTTCTCCAGGAATGACCTTTCCGCCATCGGCCTCATGCCGGGCTCCGCCTCCCACGCGGCCGGCGAGCAGGCAGTTCTCTCGGGCGGCCGCAAGTCAACCCCGACAGCGAACGTCGATGGCTATTCGATCATCGCCAACAACATCATCTCCGACTTCGGCCGCGGCAGCCTGGCGTGGAATTTTCCGCCGGATACGCGCGGTCACGGACCGATCCGCCTTGGGTCGCCGGGTTTTGCCGAACAGGGCAAGCCGTCGCTGCGCGAGGTGCTGGTTCAGGGCAACGTCATCTACGATTCTGGACGCGACGGGATCCTCGAGGATGGTCGCCCGCGGAGCGAGAGCCCGAATTACCAGTATGCGGTGCGCATCGCCGACGGCGCCGACGAGCCTCAGGGCCTCCATTTCTCCAACAACCTCTTTCATCCCGGCACCAGCGGTGTCGCTCGCTACGAGCTCAAATTCTAAACGCACGCATCATGAAATCAAACTTCCACGCCAATCTCGCCCTGTTCATCGGCTGCTCGGTCCTCGCGTTGCGTGCGGCTGATGCTCCCTCATACACCGCGACCGACTATGGCTCGATCCAGGAGGCCGTCGATCGCAACCCGGGCCGCATGATTTATGTGCCCGCGGGAGACTATGCCTTGGATAAGGCCGTCGTGATCAAGCAGGCCGGTTCGGGGCTCTGGGGGCCGGGCCGGCTCGTCCAGGGCAATCCAGAGGCGGCGGTCGTGGAGATTACGGGGGCCGCCGATGCGCAGGTGCGCGACGTGACGTTGACCCGGGCCGAGGGGAAACAGGAATGCGGGAAGGGCGCCTTGTTGGTGACGAAGAGCCCCGGCGCCGTGATTGCCAATGTGCGCGTCCTGGACAATTGGGCGAATGCCAACGCGGTTTCCGTGGCGGACAGTCCCCGCGTTCAGATCCGCGATTGCCTGGTGCAAAATTATTCCCGCATTGCGATTGATGACCGCACAAAAACCTCCTTCCTCGGCTACGCGTTCAATTGCATCGATGGCACCGGCATGTCGGTAAACGGCTGCGTCGGGGCGATGATCGTGAACAACCGCATCATCGAGACGCGCATGCTGCCTACGCCGGAACTGAAGGCGAAGTACAACCTCGGCAAGTTCGTCAAAAAGAACGCCGAAAAGGGATGGCATATTTCGCAGGAGACATGGGATGCGGAGTATTTCAACGGCTGGCATCAGGGCTCGGCGCTGGTGGTTAACTCCGGTGAGTCCGCCGATTGCGTTCTGCTACTCGGAAACTATATCGAAAATGCTGCGCAGGGCGTCGATATTCACGGCGACCACGTCATCTTGGCGAATAACATCATCAACAACGCCTTCATCGGCATGAAGGCCGTGCATGGCTGTCGGAACGTGATCATCTCCGGAAATCAGTTTTCCCGCAACGACCTCTGGAGCATCGGCCTGATGCCCGGCACCGCCTCGCACCGCGCTGGTGAGGCGGTCGAACTCTCTGGTGGTCGCCGCTCGGGTACGGTCGCAAATGTGGACGCAGGCCACATTGTCGCCAGCAACATCATTTCCGATTTCGGCTATGGCCAGTCACACTGGAACTGGCCCGTGAAGGAGTCCGGCAACCAAGCGCCATTGCGGCTCGGCGCGCCCGGCTTCGGCGAGCAGGGCAAGCCGGCTATCCGTGACGTTATCGTGCAAAGCAACATTATATACGACACGGGACGGGACCAAATCCTCGTCGACGGCAAGCCGCAGGTGGAACCTCCGCGCTACAAATACGCTGTGCTCTTCGCGGACGGAAAGAATCAGCCGGAAAACATCCATTTCGCCGATAATATCTTCCATGCAGGGCGCGAAGGTGTGGCAAATCAGGACATGAGACGGTAGGCCGTTTTGAATGAGCAAAGGCGCTGTCCTGCCGTAGCCGGGAATCGCTCGGAAATAATTCACGCATGCTCGAAGAAATCATTGGGCACCCACTTCTTTACGAAGCCGCTGGAACGGGAGATATTTGGCGGGACTGGGGCACGCCGTCCAATGCAGTCTGACCTCGTAGATGGCGCCCGGGCAAACCCACGGGGCAGAAACCAAAAGCGTCTGAATCCGGGGAGGATGCGAGAAAACCCGAAACCGGCGATCCACGCAGTTCTCCACAAAGTTCTGACCTTCCTGGAGAAGATGTGGGCCAAGTTGTTCTCGCTTGGCCAAAGCTACCTGCCTCTATACGAGCCGGGATTCTGGCTCTTGTGGAGGCAGGAAGAGGAAACGATGAATAGGGACTCACCTTCGAGGATGGCCGGACGAGCGATTCTAGCTTCATGGACTGGCGGAACGCGCAGACGGCCTACCAAGCGCGCACACTGAACAATTACTACGAGGCGGCTCGGGCTTTCTTCAATTGGGTGGATCGCGCCTATGAGATTCCGAACCCGCTCAAGCGTGTCGAACATCTTTCCGTGCCGGTGAAGTATCCGCAAGGACCTCGGGCATTCACTGAAACCGAGCTGCTCAATCTGTTCAGCGTGGCGAAGCCGAAGCGTCTTTTCTTCTACCGGGTCATGGCTTTCTCCGGGTTGCGGCGGAAAGAGGCTAAGCGGCTTTGCTGGGGTGATGTGCACTTGGAAGACAAGCCAGGCCTGTTCCTCCGTGCAGAGGCTACCAAGGCTCGCCGGGCTGATTGGCTGCCCATCCTGAAGGCCCTTGTCCCTGAGCTGCGTGCCGCGCGTCCTGAAAACTGGCGGGCAAACATGCTGGTTTTCCCTCGAGGCGTTGCTGATCCCGATACGCTGCGGCGTGACATGGTGAAGGCTGGCATTCCGTTGCTGGATAAACTAGGCCGGCCCGTCGGTATTCACACCTTCCGGCGCACCTTCATCAGCCAATTGCAGAAGGCCGGCGTGCATCCCCGCGTGATTATGCAGCTCGCTCGGCACAAGAGCTTGCGCCTGACAGATACCACTTACACCGACACGACACTGCTTCCCCTCGCCGAAGGAATTGAATCGCTGGCGCACATCGCCTCGCAAACGGTGGTCACGATCTCTCCACGTGGTTCTCCACTAAAATCCGGCCAGAATGGGGTTTTGGTGTCCAAAGCTGTCCAAGTCGAAAAACCGTCGCTGATAAATTTCCTCTCCGAAGTCGCTGAAACGGAAGAGACTTGGCGTGAGTTGCCCAACAGTGTCCAAAGCAGTCCAAACTTGGAGATGGTGCCCGGGGTGGGGGTCGAACCCACAAGACTTTAGAGGTCGGCAGATTTTGAGTCTGCTGCGTCTGCCAATTCCGCCACCCGGGCGACTGAGGAGGGCGAAAGAAACCGAGCTCGCGCGGGATGTAAACCCGTTTTTGGGGGCAATTGTGAATGGTGGAGCGCGGCCTCCGGACGCGCTTTCAGGATGCTCGCTTCGCTCAACGCGTCCGGAGGCCGCGTTCCACCTCAGAATCCTTACTTCGCCGCGGCTTCGCGGTACTCGCCGAGGGCGCGGTAGCGCTCGTAGCGGGCGTCGAGCAGCTTCTCGAGCTCCATGGGCACCAGGTCGGC
This sequence comes from Lacunisphaera sp., assembly GCA_044224295.1. Lineage (GTDB taxonomy): Bacteria > Verrucomicrobiota > Verrucomicrobiia > Opitutales > Opitutaceae > Lacunisphaera. The sequence continues at coordinate 83,706 of JBGAKQ010000015.1, forward strand.
GAGGTGCTGGCTCAGCGCCTTGCGCAGGGCCGCGCTCGCGGCGCCGGGATCGTTGTGGGCGCCACCGAGCGGCTCGGGGATGACTTCGTCAACCACGGCGAGCTCCTTGAGGCTGCCGGCGTTCAGCTTGAGCGCGGCGGCCGCCTTCGGGGCGTTGGCCCGGTCCTTCCAAAGGATCGCGGCGCAACCCTCGGGCGAGATCACCGAGTAATAGGCGTTTTCAAACACGAGCACCCGGTCCGTCACACCGATGCCGAGCGCGCCACCGGAGCCGCCTTCGCCGACAATGATCGCGACGGATGGCACCTTGAGCATCGCCATCTCGCGCAGGTTGACCGCGATGGCTTCGGAAACGTGGCGGGCCTCCGACTCGACGCCCGGGTAGGCGCCCGGGGTGTCGATGAAGGTGATGACGGGCAGGCCGAAACGTTCCGCGAGTTTCATCAGGCGGAGCGCCTTGCGATAGCCCTCGGGCTGCGGCATGCCGAAATTGCGGACGATGTTCTCCTTCGTGTCGCGGCCCTTCTGCTGCGCGATGATCATCACCGAGCGGCCCTCGAAAAACGCCGTGCCGCCCACGAGTGCGCGGTCGTCGTTGAACTGGCGGTCACCGTGCAGCTCCTGGAAGTCCTCGCAGAGGGCCGCCACGTAATCGAGGGCGTACGGCCGCTTCGGATGACGCGCGACCTGCACGCGCTGCCAGGGGGTGAGGTTCGTGTAAATGTCCCGCTTGGTGGTCTCGATCTTGGCCTCGATCGTCGCCAGTTCGGCTGACATATCGATGTTGTTTTCGAGCGACTGCTGATGGAGCGCTTCGAGCTGCTTCTCGAGCTCGCGCAGCGGCTTTTCGAACTCCAGCAAATAGGCGGGTCTTTCCATGAGGGGGCGAAGGTTGCGGGATGCCTCGCGCGCTGTCAACGGGCGGCTATGGTGCTGGATAGTAATGGATTAAGAGTGAATCTGCCGACCTTGGAGCGCCTAGCTTCAGCTGAGCCACGAGGTGAGCGCGGAAACGAACTCGCGGTCCAGCGGGAGCAGGGCCCTCCAGCCGAAACAGTCAGAGACCCTTGGTCGATTCCGGGTTCTTGAGCTGGTCCTTCCAGCTCAGGATTTTCGCTTGGGCGCCGAAGTGCTCGGCTTTCGCCTTGTCGCCTTTTTCCATCCAGATGCGCGAAAGCGTCGTGTTGATGAAAAGGTCGTCGGATCGCACGGCGTGCGCGCGCGTCGCGGCGGCGAGGGCGTCGTCGAAGCGGCGCAGGGAAAAGTTGATCTCCGCGAGCGCGTGCCAGGCCTCGAACGAATCCGGCGCGGCCGCGGTGGCGCGGCCCAGCTTGGCGAGGGCGGCGTCGTGCTCGCCCATCGTGTAGTCGAACGTCGCCTCCTCGATCAGGCTTTGGATTTCGTCGGCGGTCACGGTTGCTTCTTCTCGGGCGCGGCGGGAACTTGCAGGCGGGCCTCGATGTTGATGCTGAGCTCGACCTCGTCGCCGATCGATCGCTCCGGCTTGCCGACGCCGAAATCAGTGCGGTCGATGGTCATCACCGCATCCCAGCCCGTGAGCTTGGCGCCGCGCTGGCCGTCCGCAAACCCGAGGAACCGCACCTCCACGACAACCGGGCGGGTCTGGTCGCGGATCGTGAGATCGCCGGCCACCGTGTAGCTGGTGGCGCCGGTCTTTTTCCACGACTTGCTTTGGAACGTCGCGGACGGGAATTTCTCCGCCAGGAAAAAGTCTCCGCTGAGGAGGTGCTTGTTGCGCGAGTCGTTGCGCGTATCGATGCCCGCGATGTCGACCTGCGCGGTGATCTGGTTGTTTTCGAAATTCTCGCGGTCGACCGTGAGGGTGCCCGTGAACTTGGCGAAGGTGCCGGGGACTTTCGCGAGGAAGTGGCGGACGTTGAACACCACCGACGAGTGCGCCGAATCAATTTGGTAGGTTTCGACGGCCGCCTGAGTGGCGATCAGGGTAGCGGCGAAAAGCGGGACGAGGCGCAGCAACTTCATAGGAAGTTCATCGTCCCTCAGCCACCGGGCGGCGTCAAAAGGAAAGGGCCGCGCGCTCGGTCACGGTAGCGGCAGGCGTCCCTGCCTGCCGGGTTTGGCGCCCAACCACAGGCACGGCGGCCTGTCGCTACAAAAAAGGACGGCCTGGCGGCCGTCCTTGGGGAATGGGATTTGTATCGGCTGACTCAGCCCGCCTTGGCGCCGGCCTCGATGTTGATCGTGATGGCGACTTCGTCACCAAGGGCCTTCTGCAGCATCGCGGGACCCGCGAGGCCGAATTCGGACTTCTTGATGGTCGTCGTGGCTTCCCAGCCGGAGAGCAGGGTGCCCGGGCGCATGCCGGGGCCGAAGCCGAGGAGGGTGGTCTTGAGCACGACTTCCTTCGTGATGTCCTTGATCGTGAGGTCGCCGGTGATGTCGAAGGTGTTCTCGCCGGTCTTCTTCCAGGACTTGCTCTTGAAGGTCGCGGTCGGGAACTTGGCGACGTCGAAGAAGTCCGGGCTCTTGATGTGCTTGTCGCGGCCTTCGCTGTCCGTGGTGAGCGCCGCGACGTCGATCGTCGCGGTCACGCTGCTGTTCTCGAGGTTTTCACGGTCGACCGTGATGTCACCGCTCAGCTTGGTGAAGCTGCTGGTGTACTTGGAAAGGATGTGGCGGAGGCTGTAGTTGATCGCCGAGTGGGTCTGGTCGATCTTGTACACTTCGACCGCGGCTTGGGAGCTGGCGACCAGTCCGAGGAGGGCGAGCAGGGCAAGGAGACGTTTCATTTTTTCAGTGTGGGTGGGTTAATGGGATGCGGACAGGACGGATACGAGGATTAGTTGCTAATGCAACTAAATTCTCGCTCGTGACGTTTTCTTCACAAAATCAGCATGGCATCGCCATAGCTGAAGAACCGGTACTCGCGGGCGACGGCCTCCGCATAGATTTCCTTGAGCCAGGCAATGCCGTCGGTGGACCCCGGCGTCAGGAACGCCGAAACCAGGCAGAGCAGGGTGGAGCGGGGTTGGTGGAAGTTTGTGATGAGGGCGTCGACCCCGCGGAATTGGCGCGGCGGGTAGATATAGATGTCCGCCTCGCCCACGACCGGCTGGAGCGCATCGCCTTCGGCGCGCTTCGTCAGGAAATCCTCGATCGTACGCACGCTCGTCGTGCCGACGGCGATCCGGCGGGTGCCGGTCCCGAGCAAGGCGCGCTGGGTATCGACAGGAATCTCGTAGACCTCGCGATGGATGTCGTGGTCCTCGATCCGTTCCGTGGCGATCGGCCGAAAGGTGCCCAATCCCACGTGCAGCGTGAGGTCGGCAAACTTCGTTCCCTTGGCGGCGAGTTGGGCGAGCAATTCGGGCGTGAAATGCAGGCCGGCCGTGGGTGCGGCGGCGGCCACCTGGTGCGCGCGGTTGGCGTACACCGTTTGATAGCGTTCCCGATCGGCCGCTTGGTCGGCGTCGCTGTCGTGTCCGGTGATGTAGGGCGGCAGCGGCATCTGGCCAATGCGGTTGGCGATTTCGAGCACATCGCCGTCCGCGAGATCGAACGCGACCCGGGCCAGGCCGTCGGAAGTTTTTTCGAGCACGGTGGCGGAAAAGAAGCCTTCGCGCCCAAAGGTTGCGCCGACCGGCAGTTTTTTGCCCGGGCGCAGCAGGCACCACCAATCGCTGGAAACCTGAGGGCTGAAACCTGAAACCTGAGGGCTGAAACCTGAAACCTGAGGGCTGAAACCTGAAACCTGAGCGGCATGGCCCTGAAGTGGAGCGGGAGCGGCCGGGCGCAGCAGGAGGCATTCGACGTGGCCGCCGGTTGGTCGGGCGGCGTGCAGGCGGGCGGGAATGACGGCGGCGTTGTTGCGGAAAAGGGTGTCGCCGGCGCCCACGTAGTCGCCCAAGTCGCGGAAATGCCGGTGTTCCAGGCGGTGTTCCCGGCGGTGCACGACCAGCAGCCGGGACGCATCGCGCCGGTCCGTCGGACGCTGGGCAATCAGGCGTTCCGGGAGCGGGTAGTCAAAAAGGTCAGTCGGCAGTGCAGACACGTCAGAAATGAAGGCTTGCTCTCGCCCCGCCGGCGAGTTTCTTCCGCCTTTCGCTTAGCGCCAACATAGCTCAGCTGGTAGAGCAACGCTTTCGTAAAGCGTGGGTCGTCGGTTCAAATCCGACTGTTGGCTCCACTTTCGATCTGCCGCGAGCAGGTGGAGTTACGGCGCTAGCAGAGCCCAAAATGGGCAAGCGGACACCAAAACAGACAGCAGGCCGGGCCGTCCGTCCGTATTAGCGTGAATCGGCGCCTGCTCGCCGAGTGTTCGCTGACCCTGCGGGTCTGGCTTCGGCTATCGTCATCGGTGCAAACCAGCCATGCGGAATGTTACCGCCTCGTTCGTCGGGGTAGCCGGAATACCTTCAATTGCGTCGACACCACGACGGGCCGGCGCACCAGCTTGGGCACCTCCGACGCGGCGGATGCCCACCACTATGCCGAATATGAGACGCAGGCGAACGGTCAAAAGTTCTTCTCGCTGGCCGCGGCGAGCATCGAGCCGACGCCGATCTCCCATTCGGAGATCAAGAATCTGGAAGACCTTCGGCAGCAGGCCGCGGGCGCTTCTGCAGTCGTCTGACGAACAGCCGAAAGCGGCCTAGCCGGTTAGCTCGCTCGTGGTTTCTAGTTTCGCCGTTTCACACCATTCAACGCATCGGCACGAGAGCTCCCGATGTAGTCAGAGACTCTTCGACGCGCACCAGGGGCATTTGCCGAAAACTGGGGCGCACATCTCACAGCTTCGTTATGTGCGCCCCAGGTCCTTGCAGCTAGTCGGCTTGGACAATCATGGTTGCGTGGTCACAGAACCGTGTGTGCGCTCGCCTACATCGCGAACGGACCCGTCGCTTGCGGCGCGATGGATAAGCACGACGCGGGACCATTCTTGGCAGCGATGAAAGGAAGCTTCCTGCAACGGTGCAGTGCTCGAGAGAGCCAGGATATTTTCTCCATCGTACTCGTATCGACAGACGGCCGAGTACAGCTCCAAGCCGGGTGCCAGCGGCGCCGATCCCAAGCGGTCGGCGGGAATGGTCACGCGGATAGCCCAGAATCCGGGTCCTAATTGCGCCTCGCTTTGTACCCAGTCAGGTTGGGTGACGCAAAAATCGTTGAGCGCTGCTTCATTACGACGCAAGCGGGCTAGGCCTCCCGGAGGCCAGATCAACTGTAAGCGTTGGTTTTCCGGGGTTACATGGATCTCGAGATAATTGGGTTCCCCTTTCACTCGCACAAAGATCTCGCAGACATCACCCAGCTCCCAAGTCGGTTCGTTCAGCCGTCGCGCGCGATTGGCGGGGCGATCGCCGAGAAAGATCATGTCGTAATGGAGCAGACTGGGTTCCCAGCGGATCCGGGCCCACCCCGGGCGACACGAAGCGGTTGTTGCTTTGCCGCGCCAGGTTTGATCAAGCGCCACCCATTCATAATCGACCGCTAAAGGAGACAGCGCGGTACTCATGGGACGGCTGCTAACCGGATGAGCGTGCCAGCAGCCGGTTTCGAGGCAAACTTGCGAGGTATCTGTTGTCATGCGGCCTTGAATGCCGTCGAAGCGAAGGTGCGGGCGGTGGCCGGTGTGATCTTAGTTCAGCAATTGTGCCAGCGAAGAGCGCAGTGTCCGGCTCCAAATTTCATATCCTTGCTGGTTCGGGTGGAGCAAATCGGGCATGATTTCCTTCGAGAGGGATCCGTCAGCGCCGAGAAGATCTGCGCTGATATCCCGAAAAAAGACCTTTTGACCGTCGGCGAGACGTGCGATGCCAGCATTTATCTCCGCAATTTGTTTTCGCAGGGGGTCGTTCGTTTCGCCCCGTGGAAAAATGCCAAAGAGTAGAACACGAGTCGCCGGCAGCTTTCGTTGAATGGTCCGCACAATCGCCCGAACCCCCGCTACAATTTCAGGCGTGGTGTTTGCGGGAGTCAGGCTGTTTTCGCCCAAACCTGGCCCCGTGTTGTTGGTCCCAATCATGAGGACCACCACCCGGGGCTCTATGCCTTCAAGTTCACCGTGGGTGATCCGCCAGAGCACCTGCTGGGTGCGGTCGCCGCTGATTCCGAAATTGGCTGCGTGCAGGGGAGCAAAGTCCCGATCCCACACCGCCCGTCCGCGATCGCGCCAGTAGTCTGTGATCGAATCACCGAGAAACAGGACCTCGATTCCACCTTCCCCGGCGCGGGCGACAAATTCCTCGTGGCGTTTCATCCAGCGCGCCTGCCATTCAGGCGGGTAATCCGGTCGGATTGAGGGGCGTGTGGCGGTGTTGGGCGATTCACAGCCGGTCAAACCGGCGATCAACCCGAGGCCCAGTGTCGCGAATACCCAGATGAATTTCATGTGAACGGTCAGGGCATGATCTCTCCGCAGAATACACGGACATTTTTTTCCGCCGCGGCCAGAGCGGCGAGGTTGAATCGCAGCGTTTGCGCGCCGGCTTCAAGAGAACACAGCTGCGCCGGAAGCCTGGCAACTTGATCCAAGAACGCCGCCGCCTGAGCTTGGGAGTGGACATCGCGATCAGCGGGCGGAGATGGCCGCCAAGTCCATTCCTTGTCACCAGCACGGAAGTACCCCCAACGCTGTCCCTGAAACTCAATCCGCACGCTGCCTTGGGCAGTGTTGAATTGGATCACGGTTTCGTTGGGATGCTGGAATTGATTCAACGAGTAGGTCGCGAGCGTACCGCCGTGCCGCGCGGCCACGTGAACCGTGTCCTCCACCTCCACGCCCGGCAAAACCAAATGGGCGCAGTCGCAGAGCACGCTGTCCGCCGGTCCGATCACGCTTTCCACCCAATTGGCGGCGTGGGTCAAGGCGTCCTGAATCGCACCGCCACCGGTACGCCGGTCTCGGTAGTAGGTGTCGGCATAGGCGGGGCGAAACTGCGGAAAACACTGACCACTATTGACCACCGCCTGCTTGACCGGTCCCAGTTCGCCGGTGCGAAGGAACGCGCGGGCCTCGCTCAGAAAGGGATAGATATGATAGTTATACGCCACCGCCGCCTGTCGCCCGCTGCGACGATGGGCGGCAAGCAACTCCGCCACATCTTTGAGTGAGTGCGAAAGTGGCTTCTCAACCAATACGTGTAGGCCGAATTCGAACGCCTTGAGCGCCATAGCCACATGCAAGTGGGCAGGGGTGCAAATCACGGCAATGTCGAAGCTGCCGCTGCGGATTGCGACCTCCCAGTTAGCGGCGGTCTTTACGCGATAAACCGCGGCCATGCGTTCCCGCAACGCTTCCGTGACGTCGCAGGCTGTCACCTCGGCTCGGCCAGTGTTTATCAAGCCGCGCAAATGGCGTTCGCCAATGCTGCCGCATCCGATTAAAAGTACTTGGTGTTTTTTTTCGGCCATAGGATCAGAAGCGTAGAGCGGGGCATCGATGGTCGGAGCGATTTCGGATTTTTGGACATCGACGAACGATCTTCTCGAGCCGTGAGCTTACCCCCGAGTTGGCGACCGTTTAGACAGAACCGAGATAGAAGCGGAGGCGACGTATGCACAAATTCGAGGTGCAAGCTGGCCCGTTACTTGGCGGTATAACCCCCGTCGACAGGCAAGTTGACGCCCGTCACGTAGCGGGAGGCCTCACTCAGGAGAAACACGACCCCGCCGCAGACCTCTTCGGGATAGGCTTGGCGACCGAGCATGGTCATAGAATTGTAACGTGCCAGAAATTCCGGAGGCAGCGGCTTCGCGATGTTGAGAATGCCACCAGGTGAAATCGCGTTAACCCGCACACCGGAACTTCCGTAGTGGGATGCCAGATATCGGGTGAGATTTAACAGGCCGCCTTTATGAAAGAAGTAGTCGGGCGGGGAAGTCATGGACGTGCCCTCGTACAGCCACGGATTGGTGCCCACCATGCCTTGGATCGATGCAATGTTCACCATGCTGCCGGATCGCCGGGCTGCCATGACGTCGCCGAAGACCCGAGCGGTGGCGAACAGTCCCGTGGCATTCACATCCATGGATTTTTGCCACATGGACAGGTCATCTCCAAATCTGAGCATGGGGCGGCTGACGGCATTGAAAACCACTCCGTCAACCCGCTTATGCCTGGCCAGCACCCGGTCGCGCAGGGCATGCAATGAGGGTTCCGAACAGATATCGACTTCCTCGATGTTCAGCCGAGGGAGATGGGCAGGATTAGTTGCGACGGACACCGATTTTTGGCTGCGCGAAGCCACTACGGTTGTCGCGCCGGCTTCAAGCAATCCGGCCAGCAATGCGCGCCCGAGATGGCCCGTGCCGCCAAACTGGATGACTACTTTTTCTTCGAGAGAAAAAGGAGAGCGGGAAGACGTTGTGTGATGGTTTGTCAGGGGTGGAGCGGAGACCATGAAAGTTCTGAATAGATTTCGGCCAAGGCGACGCGCCGCGAGCCCTGCGCAGCGCTTCGCATTCCGGCGAGCACGGCCGCCATGAGCTCAATGGTTTCGGAAAAAGGAAACGGCAGAAGACCGCTGCGAACGTAGTCGACGAAAGCCACGATTTGGCGACGGAAAGCCGTGTAGGTATCGTTCATCTGGAGCGTCACGGGAGCGCCGGTACCGCAGACTTGGAGTGCTCCGAACGACGCCGCGCCGTCGTGGATGACCGGAACCGTGATTTGCACGCCAGACGAGTGGGCGAGGTGAGCCACCTCAATGCCAGGCCGGCTTTCCAGCTGCACGGAGACGAACCCAGGTCCCAGCAGGCGGATCATTGGTTCCAGAATATGGACCGAGTAGCGTTCCCAGGTCTTGCAGGTTACGCCGCTTAGCCAGCGCCACGATGATAGATTAGCGGAGCCCACTGACATCAACTTATCCAGTTCGGGAGCGTATCGCATCCCGCTGGAAGATAGGAACCGAGCGCCTTGTTTAGACCAATTGATGAACGTCTTCAGATCTCCGAGGTCTGTGGCGAGGGGTTTGTCCACAAAAACCGGAATATCCGCTTCGATGAAGGGTCGAGCCCGCCGTGCATGGTCGCTCCCATCGTCGACAGCGATGAACACGGCGTCGACGTGCCCGATGACATCTTCGGGACTAGCGACGACATTTGGAATGTGCGCCGCTTTTGCTACCTTGCTGGCGTCGGCCGGATCGTCGGTCCAAAGATGCGTCACTTGGGCCTGAGGCACCTTCACCGTGCCGACCGGTTGCGCTCCGAGATATCGTGGGATTCCTGGATATGGGCAAACCGCCATCGCATTGGCGTCGAAACCATTGATGATTGCCGACCACGAGTACGGATGTCCGTTGCCTTGGTTCATCCCCAGCATACCGAAGCGAAGCATCGGGTGGCCAGAGGGGTGGCTTGGGTGCGATTTGTTCCGTGGTGGCGCCATCATCATCAACTACATTGCCTTGGAATGCGAGTCGCATACAGTGTATGCAATATAATTAGTCGAAAAAATCTGTCCGCCGCTGTTTTTTAGAACTTGCTACTAATGTGTATGCACCGAATACTGTGTTCATGAAAAGCATAAACTCAGATACTGCATACGATTACATCCGGGAGCGGATCCTGAGTGGAACTTACCTGCCAGGGAGCACATTGATAACCAGCCAATTAGCAGAAGAAATTGGTGTCAGCCGCACGCCAGTGCGCGATGCGCTGCGCCAGTTGGAGGCAGATGGTCTGGTGGTAATCCGGGCACACTTCGGCGCGAATGTTCGGACGGTGACGTTCCAGGAATTCAGGGATCTATGCGGAATGCGACTGGCGCTGGAAAGCTACGCAGCGCGATTCGCCGCGGCTAATCGTTCTTCCGAAGAGCTTCAGGAAATGCGCCAAGCGTTGGAGGCGATGAAAAGCTGCACCGAAAAAATTGGCGGTTCTCAGGACGCGGATCTACAGGCGGACCTGGTGCGCGAGGATATTCGTTTTCACATCGCGATCCTCACAGCCGCCCGAAATGGCCTGATCCGGCAGGAAATCCTCCGATTGCATCTTGTTAACCGCATTGTTTCAGCACGAAGCGCCGCGATGATGACTCCGGTCGATCGTGAAGAAAGCGCCGCGAACCGACGCGAAGTGTTGGCGGAGCACGCGGCTATCTATCAAGCCATCGCGGATAGGGATGCTGAAGGGGCGCAACGTGCGATGGATCGCCATATTCAAAAGCTCATCGACAAGCAGATCGCATTGCGGGAACGGATGGAAAACGCGCCTCGGCGGCGAAAGCTTACGGAAGAGGAAATGATCTATTCCACCTAAGATGAGGGAGGGGATGGGGCCGACGCGACGCCGAATCACCAGGCCGTCCATCCGCCATCGACAACCAGGCTATGACCGGTGATGAAGGAGGAGGATTCACTGAGTAGAAAAAGGGTGGGGCCGACAATTTCGTCGCTATGCCCAACGCGGCCCAGCGGAGTCTTGGCCGCAAGCTTCTGGATGAAGTCGGGCTCGTTTTTCTGCAGGAAGGGATTGGGAAAAGGGCCGGGTGTAATGCAATTAAACCTGATGCCGGCTGGTCCATAGTGCACTGCAAAATACCGCGCCATTTGCAGGAGTGCGGCCTTGGTCATGCCGTAATCAACGGGATTAGGCTTGAGAGGAGCATTATAGATTTTCGGGTCGGGAGCAACTACCCCGTACATACTGGCAAATAGGACGATGCTACCGGAACCGCGCGGTTTCATTTTTTCCGCGATGGCCCGACTCAGCAGGAAAGTGGGCGGGAGTGATAGACTGAATGTTCGGGTGACATCATCCCTGGAGAGCTCCTCGAGTTTCTTCCCCGCGGATGAAACGTAAGCGAGATAAGCCACCCCGTCCGGCACGCCGTGTTCGGTCACCATCCGGTCGACCATGGAGTCAATTTGGGCGCCATCGGAAACATCCCATGAAACGGGGCGGGTATGTTGGAGGGAAGCCTGGCGCACCAACGTTTCCGCCCGGCCGGCAAGGTCCATGCAGACCACCCTTGCTTCGATTTGGTCCAGGGCTTTGGTGATGGCAGAGCCGAGAAATCCCGCGCCGCCGACCACCCAGATACTTTTTTCGGCCAAGGAATCGAACATGACAGGAAGAGTCCGTTGTTGAAGGCGAGTCAGGATCCGCCGGCTTCCTGGCGAAAATGAGCGAGGCGTTCATCTAAGTATGCGTTCAGGCCGATTACATCAGCTCCGATGCTAATGATTTGGTATCCCTCCGAAACCAGTTCTTTGAACGGAGCGATTGGCTGAGACATGGCATATTTGCCATGTTTGCGAGCGGCTTGTGCTATGCGCTGGCGCGCGGCTTTAACCGCCGGGTGATTGGCATTTCCAGCCTGGCCGATGCGATGCGAGAAATCTCCCGGGCCGAAGTGGAGGATGTCGAAGCCCTGAACGGCCGCGATTTCCTCCAGGTTCTCCAAGGCTTCGGGAGATTCGATCTGCAGGATGATGAAGCGCTCGCGGTTGCCGTTTTCCAGGTAGTCGCTGGAGCTGGCGCGACAATACCGGCCGTCGGCGTTCCCACCGTCAATCGGACGTTCACCCAGGGGATGAAACCGCGCCCACGCGACGATCTGCCTGGCTTCGTCCGCGCTGGTGACGTGCGGCACCATAATACCGGTTGCGTCCGCCTCGAGCGGCTTGACGTAGTCGCTATAACTGCCCTTCGCGACCCGGATGATCGTATCCATATCGTAGAGTTTGGCCGCGCGGATCTGGTGCTCGAGGTTCAACCAATCATTAGGGACGTGTTCGTTGCAAAGCCAAGCGACGGGATAGCCCGCCATGCCGGTCATCTCGACGATCCGAGGATCGGTCGTGTTTAGTTTCATGCAGGCCGCAGGCTTTCCGGCCCGCAGAAGAGACATCAGCCGACTTCTCCGCATGGGAGAACGGGCATGGGGCGAGGCGATAGAGAGATTTTCCATAATGGGGATACAGTGTGGTGTGAGAATGACAAGAGCCCGTCTATGCGAAAGTGGATAAGAAGAAATACAAAGTATGCAATAACAGTCTATATGATATATTTTGTATGAACGGCTCGTCATCTGGCTTCAATGGCGGCCTCAAAAGTTCATTAACCGTAAGTTTTCTGGTTTAGTAAAAGATGGCATAAAAGATTCTTACGCTGATTGACTGCCTCCGCTAATCGGCGAGGTATTCGAAGCTTGACCGTTTTCGCCTAAGAATTCAGTGTATGCAATACAACGGCCACGCTGTGGCTTTTGGACCTGAATCCCCGCAAACCACACCCCTCCTCATGAATCGTACGAATCATTGTTCCCGCGTGACCTGGCTGGCACCGTTGGCCTTAGTGCTCTGCTTCGTTCTCTCTCCGTCGAATTCATCGGCCCAAGCAAAGGGTGAAATTTCCGGTCAAGTGCTAAACGCCGGCACTGGAAATTATCTCAACAATGCACGGGTGACGGTGGCGGGCACGACAATCGAAGCCTTCACGGACGCCAGTGGCCGCTACTTGCTGGCCGATGTTCCGGCCGGCGACGTGCAGCTCGTCGTCTCCTACGCGGGCTTTCGCTCGCAAACCGCCACGGTCCAAGTTTCCGCGCGCACCGTTCAGAATTTCGAGCTGATTCTGGAGGATGCCGATTTCGATACTCGCGACAAGGTCGTTGCCTTAGACAAATTCACGGTAAGCGGTCGCATTCTGTCCGGACAGGCTCAGGCGCTCAACGAGCAGAAGAACGCCCCCAACATCAAGACAGTGGTTTCCCTCGACCAATTTCCAGACATGGGGGAAGGCAACGTCGGAGAGTTCCTCAAGTATGTTCCGGGCATCGCGCTTAACTACAATCCGCAGACGCCGGCCGAAGCCTCCATTCGCGGCATGCCTTCCTCGGGCACGCTCGTTACGCTGGACGGGATGTCGATGGCCTCCTCCGGCGCCAACGGTCGCGCTTATGACCTCGCCCAGGCGTCGATCGGCAACGTTGATCGGGTCGAAGTGACGAAGGAGCCAACGCCCGACATGCCCGCGAACGCGGTGGGTGGTGGCGTAAACATCATTTCAAAAAGCGGGTTCAGCCGCAAAACGCCACTGCTGACCTATAATGTTTTCAGCACCTACACCTCTACGGGCGGCATCCAGAATTTCCGTTCCGACTCGATGCGGGTGGCGCGGCCCGACGGCGGGTCCGACGTCGGTCGGATTCAGCCTTCCTACAATCTTTCCTATTTGCTTCCGCTGAATGACAAGCTGGCCTTCACCTTTGCCCTGAGCCAGTCGATCCGCTATAACGACTGGGATACACTCCGCCCCGTCTGGGACAAGGTCCGGCTCGTTCAGAGCTCCGCGCAAATCACGCACGCTCCGCTGGAGGAAAAAAAATTCCTCGCCTCGGGTACGGCGGAATGGCGCATCACGCCCAGCAACACGCTGCGTTTCAGCGCCCAGCGCACGAAGCAGGAAATCACCTTGAGGCAAAACAGCCTGGTTGCCATTCCTGGCGCCGGCGCGACGGTGACCACCGATGCGAACGGACTGATGACCACGCAGAGCGCCACGGCCGTGGGCAGCATCTCGGAAGCGTTCGGGTGGAACAATCAATACAAGCCGCTCACCCTCTTCACCGGCGTGTACAAGTTCGAGCGCGACAAATGGACGTTTAATCTCGAAGGTTCCTATTCCAAGGCCGGCATCGATCTGCTCGATTCCGATACCGGGTTCTTCAGCAACATCGGCGCCAACATCACCGGCCTCCTGATGAAGCACGAGGGCGACAATGTCATGGACAGGGGCCTGATCCCGGCCATCACGGCCACCCGCGCGGGCGCGCCAGTAGCCATCTTCGATGGGGCCAACTACACCGTGAATACGGCCACCACCTCCAACCGTCGCATCGGCGACCAGGTGTCCCGCGGCGCCTTCAACCTCGCGCGCGAGGTCGGCGGTCCGGCGAACCTGACGATCAAGATCGGGGCCGCGCTGGAACGCCGCAAATCGACCGACACTTCCGCCGCACAGACCTTCACTTTTACGCCGCCGGGTGGCGCGGCGGCGAAGCTCGCGGGCGGTTATGACATCATCGACAATAATTTCTCGGCGGGCAGCTATTTCACGGACTCCCACGGCCAGGACGTAAACGTGCGCTTCCTAAGCCCGACGAAGCTCTATCGGCTTTACCAGGCCAACCCGTCCTGGTTCGTCTTGAACGATGTCGCGGCCTACATGGCCAAGGTCAACGCCACGAAGGCGCTCACCGAGACAATTTCCGCCGGCTACCTTCGCGCCGACGCGAAATTTTTCCACAACCGCCTCTGGCTGGTGGGTGGTGTGCGCTTCGAGAAAACCAATGACGACGGCTTTGGCCCGCGGGACGACATCCGTTCGACTTACCAGAAGGATGCCGCTGGTAATCTGATCCTCGGCCCGACGGGCCTGCCCATCCCGATCACGACCAACGCATTGGATTCTGCCAAGCTGCGGTACACCCTGCTCGGCACCCATATCGAGAAGAGCTACGACGGCTTTTATCCGAGCTTGAACGCCACTTACTCGATCACGGACAAGCTGCTGGTGCGCGCTGCTTACGCGAAGACCATCGGCCGGCCCAACTTCACCGAGGTGATTCCCGGCGTCGTGGCAGCCGACCCGACCGCGGCGCCCGACAACCGCATCGTTACCGTGGTCAACACGGGTCTCAGGCCTTGGACCGCCAACAATTATGATTTCAGCATCGAGGCGTATGGCATCAAGGGCGCAGTCGCGTCGGCGAGCGTTTTTCGCAAGGAACTCAGCGATTTCTTCACTTCGACCCGCCAGGACGCCACGCCCGCGTTGTTGGCGGAGTTCGGCCTGGGCGACGAATATTTGACGTACGACATCGTCACCAAGCGCAACGCCGGGTCCGCCGCGATCAACGGTTTGGAGCTGAGCTATCGCCAGTCGTTCGACCAAATCCATCCGTGGGGCCGCGGACTGCAGGTTTACGGCAATATCACTGCGATGCGCCTGAGCGGCCCTAACAAAGCCGACCTGACGAACTTCGTTCCGTTCACGATCAACTGGGGTGTCAGCTACACGCGCAGCCGGTTTCGCGGCGACGTCAGTGTTTCGCAGTTCAACGAGCGCCGCATCCAACCCGGCGTGACGAGCGCCTCAGTGACGCCGAACAGTTACATCTACAACGCGGGCCAGACCAAGGTGGACGCATCCCTCGAGTTCCGGGTGAAGCGCTACCTTTCGGTTTACGCGACCGCCCGTAATCTTTTTGCACAGCCCCTGCGCCGCGGCACCTGGTCGGATACGATTCCCGAGTATGCCCAGGTTGACCAATATCAGTACACCGGCGCGATGTTCACGCTCGGCATCAAGGGCAGCTTCTGAACCGGCGTTCCGAGCGCGGCCCGAATGCTTCCGGACCAGCGTTCGTTTTCCACAAAGTCAGGTAGTTCGTCGGGTACTTACTCATGAAGATTATTTCCAAGGCCACCCTTGGTGGCTTCTTCGCGACCGCATTGCGCGGACGCTTTGGCCCTGCTCTCCGTTTTTCGCCGCACGCATCCTTGGCCGCATTCGGCCTGCTCGCCGGGGCTCTACAAGCCACTGTGCCCTCTCGCCGGCCGCTCCCCGCGGACTGGGGCATCATGGTCTATGACGACTCGGATTTCGAAATTCGGCAGCAGTATACGCCGACGCTAGCGGCAGCCGAGAATTTCGTCGCCCAGAAGTTTCAGGCGATTCCCAGTGGAACTCCGCGATGGACCTACGCTCGGAGCGTGGCCTTCGGCTCCGACAATTTCTACTTCTACAATTCGGCTTACGACACCTATGTGAGCGCCGAGGATCCGGCGCACCCCACCGTCAATAACAAGCACTACCTCGGCTGGCGGCCACTGGGCAGCATTCCCCAGTCGGTGCTTCATGCGGATTCGGATGAGTGCGGCGTCCGCTCGCTCGCTTCTCTTTATCTAAATCCGGGCCGCCGGCTGTACGGGGAAATGGGATTCGATCCGCTCATGAAGGCCGCCAAAACGCTGAAGCCCGACGGCGAGGATCCGTCTTCGCGCCCGCGCTTTGTCCTGAATTGGCGGGTGAACGACCAGCACTATAAAGCCGAGGGACCGCTCAGCCCGAGCGCCGGCGAATTCCGGGCCAATAGCTACGCAAAGGGCGCCGGGGTTGTCGATGGCAACAATGTCACGACAGGTGACGACCATCCCTACCTTATCGACGAGAAAGGCGTCTGGGACTGGTACTACGATTATAGCAATCCGATCGTCCAAGAAAACCGCCTGCAGCTATTCAACGAGTTCGTCGATCGCTATGCCGCGAAGCTGGACGGTGTCGAACTCGATTTCCAACGAAACAACATCGTGGTGCCGTTCAGCCCGCTCGTGCGGACCGGACAGGCTGGGTACACAACCAATGTGGGCCATGGCGCCTCCGGCGACACCTATGCCGCGCAGGTGACGGTCTACCTTCGAAAGATCCGCCAGAAACTGAATGCGGTTTCCGAGGCCCAGGGACGACCCATCTACCTGATCGTACGGGTGCCCTCGACCATCCGGGACTGTCGTTACCAAGGGATGCTGGTCGACGAGTGGATCAATGAAACCAGCTACGTTGATGGCGGGGTTACTCATTATCACGGCGACAATGGCGAATCCTTGGTGGACATCGTGGTCCCCACGCTCCTGTACGACAATTCGCAGAACCTTCACCTCAAGGAATTTCTCGATCTCGCGCACCCAGCCGGACAGCCCAAGAGAGCGCTGGTCTACACGACGCTGCACGGAAACATGTTCGATTACACGGGAGCCCGGGCTTTCACGGCCACGCCCCCGGCGAGTTACACGGATCGGGAGATTCTTAGTTATGCGGCGGAAAAGCCCGCCGGCACGCCGCACCCCGATCGCGATCGCTTCATCGAATTCCAGCGCGCCGGCATCCTTTCATACAAGACGAAGGTGTATGATTGGGTGAACGGCGCCGTGGGAACGGAGGGAGTCGATGGGTTCGAAATCCTGAACTATCAGATGTACAATCCCTTCGTGCCCGGCCGCGAAAAATGGTTAAGCGACCTGATCACGGAGCTCGGCGCGTCGGAAACCGATCTGCGCTCCCGAAACCGCGTTTACTCGATCACCGCTTATCGGGAACGATCCGGCAAGGACTGGAATTCCGGCTACCCCATCGCGTACGGCGGCGGCCCAAACCAGCTTCCGGTGCCCAGCACGCTCCGAGACTATCCGGAGCCCGTGTCGCCGGCGACCTACAATGTCGCGCAATACGCCGATCCTTCCGCGCACACCGAGGTCTTCAAGATTTATATTCCCGAGACGATCCCCACGAGCGGGACCACGCCGCCGCCGCCGGTGTACATTGGCCTGCGCATCGCGCTAAACCCCTCGCAGACCCCGCCTGATCCCACCACGAAAAAGGCGATCTGGAATACGGCCATAAACCTAAGCGAGACTATCAATGTCCGAATCAACAGCGTCGCCCTGCACACCGGCGCGCTCAATGGCGGTGGCGGCCGTTCAGGATATACCAATGTGCTGTCGGCGGATGTGGCTCCGCTCGTTACGCCTTATCCCGCGCCGGCCGACGACGGTCCGCCGTTCGTGGTGGCGGTGGCGGATACGCAGGGTCCCCTCGAGGATCCGGGCGTTCCGGACAAGACGCATTATCTGCAGATGCAGGTCGATCCGGCGAACCTCGTGAACGGCCTGAACACGATCGAGATCGATTTTGCCGCGGCCAGCACGATCCAGGTGACGGAAATCTCGCTCGGCATTCTGCACAACTGAGCAACTCCAACCGCAATCCCGCAACTTCACTCCCGATGAAAACTCTTCCGGATATGATTATTGGTTACCGCCGGTTGGTCATGATGGCGTTCGCGGCAGCCAGCATGGTGCTGGCTCGCGCCACTCCTCCCACCGTGCCTGAGCTCGGCGTAATTTTCAACGACGACACCGAACTTCTGCCGATCACCACCGATCCTTCGGTGGCGACCACCAGCATCGAGGCCAACGTAGATTCGATCTCAGCCACAACGATCATTCGCAACGTCGCCTATGGCTCCGACCTCGTGTACTACAATTCGTCCCTTAACTACGACACCACCTTGAACATTAGCGGCAACGATCTGGGCTGGCGGCCTTCGGCCGACCGGCACGTCGATCAACTGCCGTCCACCGACCAGGCGTGGGCGAACGGGGTGTATGCGTACCAGGATTCCGCCCGACACCTGATCGTCGATTTGGGATACGATCCGATCGCCAAGCAGGCGGACCGGGCCAAGGCCACCGCGGGAAAGGAAAAATTTTACTTTCTGGCCTACCGGATGAACGACCACGTCGGCCTTTCGTATAACAAATTGAATCCAAACATCGGCAAGTTCCGTTACGACAGTTACAGTGGCACCCCGCCGGCTGATGACGCTCCTAACCTGATTGATGAAGTGGCCAACACCACGTGGGACCGCTACTATGATTACACCAAAACAGCCGTGTACAATGACCGCTTGGCGCTGATCGGGGAGTTTTTGGACCGTTACGCCGACAAGATCGATGGAATCCAATTGGATTTCGAACGGACCTACACGGTCATTCCGCCCGGCACGGGCATCATCGCGCCGGCGACCTCCTCGGCGAACACCACGGTGATCACAAACTTTGTCACCGCCGTCCGCGCCAAACTGGATGCGCTGGCCACGGCGAGGAGCGTGCAGGGAAAGCAGTACTTCCTCCTCGTCCGCGTGCCCTCAACCGTGCGGGACTGCGAATGGTGCGGCATCGACATTAAAAACTGGATTACAAACCGACTCGTCGACGTGGTGATGCCGGCACTCTTCTACGACACTTCGCTGGATTTCCCGATCAAGGAATTCGTCGATCTTGCCGAACCCGTGGGTGCCAAAGTCTATCCCTCGGTGATCAGCAGCGGCGCGCACTACACGGGCAGCCGCCTTTTCAAACAAAACCCCGGCACCTCCGACAGCACCGCCGAGGATGTCTTTGGGCGGATCGGTATGTTTCGCGGGGCAGTGGTAAATTATCGGGCCCAAGGCGCGGCGGGATTTGAAATGTTCAATTTTGCGCTCCCGCTCGATGCGGATGACAAGGCGATTGCAACCGTCCTGGCCACCTGCCCATTCAAGGGCCTCGGGCGGACCGCGAACAAGACCTTTGCAGTGACGCCCCGACGGGAAAATCTTTGGCGAGATGTACCGGGCTTGGAAACCCTGCCATTGCCGGTCACTTGGACCCAGCCCGCTGAGAAGACGATCCATTTGACTCTGAATATGCAGGAAATCATCGAGGAGCGACCGGTGGTCAATAACACCGAAAGCAAGTACCTGGGCCTGCGTTTCGCCTGCACCGGCGTGACCGCAGCCAGCGAGTTGACTTCGGTGAAAGTCAACGGTGTCTCGATTTACCCCAACACGCCGGAAGCCGACGGGGACCTCGTGACGGCGCCGGCCCTGGTTCGCACCACCGTCAGCGGTTCGCAGTCGGGCGTACCGGTCAAGACGTCGTATCTCCAACTCGAAGTGCCGAACCCGCATCAGGTATTTCCGGCTCCTCTGCTGCTTCAGCTCACGAACTGCACGACCGCGCTAAACGGAGCTTCGGTGACCTGCCCGAGCACCTCGGGCTTAATCGTGGGCATGGGCGTCTATGGCACCGATATTCCGCCTGGCACGCAGATCGCCACCATTGCGTCCACAACTGTTTTCACGCTGACCGCCCGCTCGTCGGCAGCGCATACCGGGCTGACGCTGAAGCTGGCCGCGCCCCCGGGCATCGCGCTGAGCAATTGTGCCACGACGGTGGCCAACGCGACGGTCACCTGCACGAGCACGGCCGGGCTTTATCCCGGCATGAGCGTGGTTGGTGCGGGCGTGCCTGCTGCAGCCCTCATCAGCTCTGTCACTAGCGCCACCCAGTTCACGCTCAATGCCACCGCCACCGCGTCGGGCTCTGGCAAGAACTTCAATGCGTTCGGATTGCCAGTGGTCAATCTGACGGGCTGTGCCACGACTCAGAACAGCGAGACGGTCACTTGCACCAGCACCGCCGGTCTGCTGCAAGGCATGCTGGTTGCCGGAACGGGTATTCCTGCTCAGGCGACCGTGACTTCGGTTACAAGTGCCACGGCGTTTCAAATCGGCGTGCCCGCCACGGCGAATGGCAGCGGTTTGGCGATGACGGCCGCGGTACAGCCGGGGGTCTACGATTTGGAAATCAAGTTCCTGTCCCCGGATTCGAACGCCCGCAAGCTCACCGAGGTTAACGTCGGGGTATTGTACAACCCTTGGTGAGCGATTTATACGAAGGCGCGCGTATTCCTCCCTTACATGAGAATAGAAGTATGTATTGGTATGGTGCTGGTTGCGGTCCAGACTTTGGCCGCGGTCAGCAACGCTCCCGGTAAGGGAGTTCCCCACGCCGTTCAAGCCGATGGTACGCCCGCGGTCCCGCGCCTCATCGCGCGGGACACGTGCGCGTGGCCGGCGATGAGCCGGCTGCCGGACGGCACGCTGTTGATCGCCAGCTTCAACCAACCGAGTCATGGACGAATGATTGGCGACGTCGACACATGGGCGAGCACGGATGGCGGTCTCACTTGGGAGAAACGCGCGCCCGGGGCGCCGCACGAACCGGGCAGCCAGACCAATCGCATGAACGTCGCGTTCGGTGTCCTGCCGAACGGCGACGCGCTGCTGGTGGCCAGCGGGTGGTCCTTGAAATCGGAGGAAAAAAGCGTGACCGGTTTGGAGGTGGACCAGATTCTCCGCCCTTGGGTCAGCCGCAGCTCCGACGGCGGACGAACGTGGCATATCGATCGCGAATCGTTCCCGGAATTTTCTCCCGCGGGCGGCTTTCAGATCCCGTTCGGACCGATTCAGGCCGGCGCCAACGGAGAGATGCTCGTGCCCGTGTACGACAATATTCGGAACCAAGGAACGGGGAAAACGAAGTGGACCAGCGTTTATGTCTACCGCAGCCGGGACAACGGCCGCACTTGGGGTGAGCCGGTGCCGCTGGACCCGACCGCCAGCTATAATGAAACCGCGCTGCTACATGTGCGCGACGGGCGATGGCTGGCGTTCGCACGCTCGACGCAGCTGTTCGAGTACGAGTCGCGCGATAACGGCCACACTTGGAAAAAGCTCGGGCCCGTCACTGAAAAGCAGGGCTACCCGGCCAACGCGATCGTCCTGACCGACGGCCGGATTCTACTCACCTACAGCAACCGCACCTCCGGCGATCCGCGCATCGAGGCGAAGATCAGCGCGGATGGCGGGCGCACCTGGTCTCCCGCGATTCGTGTCGCCGAAGTTTCCCCCGATCCCAAGCGGGGGCTGGAGGACATGGGTTATCCGAGTACGGTCCAGCTGGCCGACGGTACGCTCGTGACGGCCTACTATGCCAAGCACACCAAACTGTACGACAATTATCAGCTTGCGCTCGTTAAGTGGGACCCGGCCCGTTCGTTTGCGACATTGGACGGAAAAGATTCGCCGTGAAAACCATGGCGCGCTTCCCTTTGCTTCTCCTGGGTCTGGCGGGTTTTACTCACTCGCTGGGAGCGGTTGAGCCGGGAAAAGCCGCCCGGGCGACGCTGTGGAAAATCGTGCGCGAGGAAAGCGCCTGGACGAAAGTTCACGCCGCCGAGGTGCTGCTCGCGGCAGGCGAGCGGGAGCCAATCGCCGACACGTTCCGGCGGGAGCAGGAACTGCATGGGCAGGAAAAAAACTACCGGGTGGGCATCTGGCGGGTGATGGCGCAAGCGTGCCCCGGCGAAAGACCCTTGTGGTGGAATAAAATCGCGGCGGCTTTTCTCGACCCGAGGGCACCTGATCGGTTGTTCGCCCTCGAATCGCTCGCCAAGCTCGGGGATCCACTTACGCCGGAGCTGACGGCTGCAGTGAGTTCCTGGGCGGCTTCGGCTCCTCTAGCGGAAAGAGTATTCGCCGACTGGATCGAGGCGCAGCAGGGAAGGCCGGCCGGAATCAAACACCTGATCGAAGGCCTGCAATCGGTTGAGGTGCTCGCACGTTACCGTTCGGCCTATGCCCTGCGTCGCCTGCAATGCAGCGATCCTGAGGCCCTGGCGGCGCTGCGGGCGGCGGCCCGGACCGAGCCCGCGGAGTCGATCGCCCGCCCGGTCGTGATTGGCGCCGCCTATGCACTCGCGGCCGAGTCAGAGCAGATGGCAAACTGGAGGAGGGCATTGGACCAGATGATTTCCAAAGGGGGGCCGGCCGCGTATGATGCATTGCAGGCATGGCCGACGCACGGCTCGGATGCGGACCTACCGTTTCTTGTGGCTCTCCTCCAACACGCGGAGGCCGATGTCCGGACCGGTGCCGCCGGGGCCATCTTGTCGATCGCCGTCCTGCTCCCGGCAACGAATTCGCCCAAAGGCGCTAACATTCGATGAGCCGCCCTTGGTCCATCTTTGGCCTGGGGGCGATGACTGGCGGTTTGCTCATCTGCGTTTGCACGGCGTCCTCCCGCTACGAATCTCTCCTAAAGAATTCCCCGTTCGAGCCCGCGGCCCGACTAGCTGCGCCTGTCAGTGAACAAAGCAGCCTGGAATTGCGGGGAATGCTGACCGAAAACGGGGAGCTCCTCTTCAGCATCCACGACAAAGGCACGCGATCTTCCCGCTGGGTGGGCCTTCGGGAAGCCGGCCTGCCGTATCGGATCGAACGGTACGACCATGAGACCGGCCAGGCGTTGGTGTCCCATCATGGGAAGCTGTACGCGCTCACGCTGCCCGCATCCAAGCTTTCGGCCGCTAGCTTGGGCGGCGCTGATGCCCGGCAGGCGGTGGCCCGGGAGGTAGATCCGCGGTCGGTCGAGGCGATTGCGGCAAGCTGGCGCGGCACGCCTGAACTCGATTATCTGAAGCAGCTGCGCTCTCCGGTTGAGACCAATGACGCGAATGAATAGCCCGGCGTCGGACACGGCTTTCGAGAGTGCTCCGGCGATGCGCCGGGCGTGGCTGGTAGTGGCCTTGTTGGGGGTGATCGGCGCCCTCAATTACCTTGACCGTATGATGATCACCACCATGCGCAAATCGATCGTCGAAGCCATGCCGATGACCGATGCACAGTTCGGATTGCTCACATCTGTCTTCCTCTGGATCTATGCGGTCCTAAGTCCGGTTGCCGGGTTTCTGGCCGACCGGTTCAGCCGCAGCCGCCTCATCATTGGCAGTCTGTTCGTGTGGTCCGCGGTGACCTGGTTGACCGCGCACGCGCGAACCTATGAGGAGCTGCTCGCTTCGCGTGCGCTCATGGGCATCAGCGAAGCCTGCTATATACCCGCGGCGCTCGCGCTGATTGCCGACTACCACCGTGGAACCACCCGTTCGCTCGCCACGGGCGCGCACATGGCGGCAATCATGCTCGGGCAGGCGCTCGGCGGATTCGGCGGCTGGAGTGCGGAGCGGCATACGTGGAGTTATCCTTTCAGTCTGCTGGGTGTCGTGGGCATTGCCTACGCATTGCTCTTGTTTTTCGTCCTGCGTGATCCGCCGCGGCCGGCAGCCCAAGTGGCGGTGGGCGGGTCCGGGCCATCCGTGCGATTTTTTGAAGCCATCGTCAGCCTGTGCCGACGCCCCGCTTATCTGGTGGCTCTGGGCTTTTGGGGCACGCTTGGGGGCATCGGCGGCGTCGTCGGCGTGTGGATGCCCACTTATTTCCAGGAGCACTTCAACCTTAGCCAGGGAGCGGCGGGTTTCACCGTGACGGGCTACCTATACGGAGCGTCTTTTGTTGGCGTGCTGTTGGGAGGGGCGCTGGCCGATCGCAAGGCTCGCAAGCATCCGCGGGGCCGGATCTTGGTCCCAGCCTGGGGACTGTGCATGGCCGCGCCGGCCGTCCTGTTGTTGAACGGAGCGGATTCTTTCGCGGTGGCGGTCGTGGGGCTCGTGACCTACGGCGTGACCCGATGCTTCTCCGACGCGAACATGATGCCCATCCTCTGCCTGATCGCGGATGAGCGCTACCGGGCCACGGGATATGGCTTGCTCAACCTCTTTTCCTGCACCACCGCCGGGTTAGGTGTGTACGCCGGCGGAGCGATGCGCGATGCCCAGGTGCCGCTGGGCGTCATCTTCGTGCTCACCAGCGCGTCCCTGCTGGTCTGCGCGGCGTTCCTGTTCCTGATGAAAATTCCCACCCAGACCGATTCGAAAGCCGCATGAAGAATTTCCTCCTCCTTGCCTGCATGATCACCAGTTCTTTCCTTGGATGGTTGCGCGCTTCGGGGCAGGCGCATGCGGTCGGGGCGCTCGCCGGTGATTGGGCTGATTGGTCCATCCATGACGCCGCGCCGCGCGACTTCAGCCAGACCGCCGGCGGTGTGATCTTTGAACGCGCCGCCGGCACCTCCGACCCGTATCTCTCTCGCAAAATTCCGTACGGAAAACATTTTTTCAAATTCAAGATCCGGTATCGGACCGACGGGAAGCTTGCCCCTACCGTGCTGATTTTCCTGCCACCCGCGGTGGATCTCCGGCCGCTCACGGTGATTCGGTTGCCGGCGGTCGCCGACTGGACCGATTTTGAGACGGAGGCCGTCGCCCACGATCCTAAGGGAGCGGCCCTGGAGATGCGGCTCTACCCGGGTACCGTCGGACCCGATTTCATGAAGCGGGGCGGTCTCGCTCCGATAGGACACCACGCGGGCCGGGCTGAGTTCGCCTCGATGTCATGGACGGAGATTCCGCGGCCTGCGCTCGAGCTCACCAAGGGTCCGGTCCCATTCACGACCACCAAGATCGTTTTCAAAACGATCGGCAGTTTGGAGCTCAAGGTGCATGTCGACCGCCCAGCGGGAATCCCGCCGGGACAGCCGGCGGTCATTTGGTTTCATGGCGGTGGGTTCATCGGCGGAACGCCCGACAACTGCTTGCCCCAAGCGACCTATCTGGCCAGTCGCGGCATCCTCTGCATCCGGCCGCAGTACCGCCTGGTGAGCCAGGGTGGTAACGCCGACGTCACTTTGGATGACGCGAGGGACGCCGTGGCTTGGATCAAGCAGCACGCCGCGGACCTCGGGATCGATTCACAGCGTGTCATCCTGGCGGGCACGTCCGCTGGCGCAGTGCTGGGTTCGGTGCTGGCCCAGCACACGCCCGAGTGCATCGGGTTCATCGGCCTAGCGGGCTACTACGACGCGGTCACTCCGGGTAATTCCGCGGGGATCGACCAGGACGCGGCATTTTTCCTCTATGGAAAAGAGCCCGCCATGCTGAAGCGCATCTCGGCCATTTATCAAATCCATCAGCCGCCGCCGCCAACTTATCTAATCCACGGCCTGCTGGATTCCACCCTCGATTGCCGGCAGTCGGCGAAGTTTGCGGACGCGCTCAAGGCTGCCGGCGGGCGGGTCGAGCTCGACCTCATTCCCTGGCTGAACCACGTGCCGAATTTCGCCGCCGACGAGGCTTTCGCAGGGGTCGAGAAATTCATTCGCGAGCTGCAGGCCAACCCCACGAAGGCGGTGCCGTGACCGCGCACTCCGATTCCGTCTGGGACCATTTATGAGAAGGCCGTGCGGCATCTTTCTTTTGAAATGGCTCATCGGCCTCGGCTTGGTTGCTGGGGTAGGGGGGGCGGTGCCGACGCCCCCCAAGCCGGAACCGGCGGCGCCTAGCGCGGGTGATTCCATCGGTCCGCTGGTTTTGCGCGACGAAAGCATCGATCAGGTCCTTGCGCTCCTGGAACGCTGGACAGGCAAGACCGTCCTGCGGCCTCAGACCCTGCCTGGGACGACAATCAGCGTGTCGCTCAAAGGCGGCATCACCCGGCCGGAAGCAATCCGCGCGCTCGAAACGCTGCTGAACCTCAACGGCATCGCGATCAGTGTATTTGATGAGCGCTTCCTGAAAGTGACCACCTTGGCGGTGGCGAAATCGGAGGCGCCCGAGCTGATCACCGGCTCCACCCTTCAGCTGGCTCCCAGCGGGCGCATCGCCAGCAAAGTGTTTCAATTGGATTTCCTGCGTATCACGGAGTTCATGCCGCAGATCCAGGGTCTGCTGAGCCCCGCGGCCGGTGGCAGCATCGTCATCCTGGACAACGCCAATGCCGCCATGGTCACCGATACCCTGGCAAATCTCCAGCGCATCGAGACCCTCGTCGCCCGTTTTGATCAGCCCGCCCTGGGAGGCCTTCAGATCAAGTTTTATCCCCTACAGTTCGCCAAGGCCGGCGAGGTGGTCGCAAAGATGCGGATGATTATTGCCGGCCCGATGAAAAGCCAGCTCGGCACCGCCACAACCTACAACGCAGACGAACGCTCCAACCAGGTCGTGGTGGTCTCCGACGTCCGGTTGCACGGCTTCTTCGAGGATTTGATTTCGCGGCTGGATGTGGGTTCGGACCTCAGTACCCGAAACGAGATTATTTACCTTAAGCACGCGGCGGCCCACGACGTGGCCACGAGCCTAACGCAGCTTGTAGCGAGCCAGAATAACCCGGGAAGGATGGGGAGCCCGGCGATTTCGAAGTCGGCTGCGAACTCAGCTTCGCCCGCCCCCGGAGTCCCTCTGGAAGCCGGTGAGCCGGCCATCGTGCCTATGCAGTTCAGTTCACTGCTCACTGTCCTGCCGGAGGAGCGCAGCAATGCGTTGATCGTGTCGGGAACCGTCGGCGACATCCGACTGATCCGGGAGCTAGTGGACAAGATCGACATTCTGCTGGCACAGGTGCGCATCGAGGTGGTGATCGATGAGGTTACCCTTGACGACAATCACAGCTCGGGAATCAGCGCGCTCGGCCTCAATGTGCAGGGAGACAAGCTGGCCGGCTTCAATGGCGTGACTACCGGGCTTGGTGTAAGCAATGCCGTCATCTCCCGGCCCGGGGTGGTCGGCTCGGGCGCGGTCGATCTGGCGGCGGAAATTTCCATTGCGACCACGCCGCGCAAATCGAGCGCCAACATCCTGTCGGTGCCGAACATCATCACGTCGCATAACCGAGAGGGAAAAATCTTTGTCGGCGAATCCCGTCCGGTGATCAGCAGTTATCTAAACGATACCCCGGCGGGCGGCTCAACCGGTTCGGGCTATCGCTCGACGGTGTCGTCCAAGGACATCGGCATCGCCCTTACGGTGAAGCCGCTCATCGGCAACGACGGTTCCGTGCAACTGGAGATCCAGCAGGAAGTGAACGATATCCTGGGCGATGTGACCATTGACGGGAACCCGCAGCCACGCGTGGGGCGCCGCTCGACCTCTTCGTTCGTCAGTGTGAAGAGCGGCGAGATCATCGTGTTGGGCGGCCTGCAGCGCGCTTCCGAGTCCCGCAGCAGCAGCCGGCTTGGCCCGATTCCGCTCATTGGGGATTTGCTCGGTACGCGGTCCCGTGGAAAGACGCGCACCGATCTGGTGTTTTTTCTGCGTCCGACCATCCTCACCAATACACCGGCTGACAGCGATGCGACGATGGCCCAGGTCGAGCGCTTCCCGCCCGGCCCGCGCGAGGAAGTGAAACACGTGTTGGCGTCCGGTCCCCGCTAGCAAGGCGAGGCCGACAAGAGCTAATCAGTCGGGAGGGGTCTCGACCTTCCGTTATGCTAACACTCGTTTTGTTGTCCGCTCGGGTCACTGCTCCATCAAAACCGGGAGGCGCCGGACACCTGATTTGATGGTAAGCGTCGTCCCGGCTGCCTCGTAGTTACGAGAGCTACGATACGGTAGAGTGTCGTAATGGTGACTCATACGACGGCTACGACAGAGTTGGTGGAGACCGGAGAGAAGCGCGACACGCTGGGGCGGCGACGCACAC
>JBGAKQ010000036.1:0-14571 GCA_044224295.1 Lacunisphaera sp.
GCCCCATAGCAGGGGTCAGGTCGCTTTATTCCTGATCGAAGGGAGCGCTCACGGAAGAATTGGGTCTGGCAAACGAGCTACGAAAAAGGGTCAGAGCTACTAAAAAGGGTCATGCCGCGAATATTTGGGTCGGCGCCCGGGCTTTTGCAGCACGGCCCCTGACCAAGCGGCAGGACCTCGTCGCAGGACACACGAAACGCTCGCCACGGCGGGGTCTCGGGCTAGTGTGCGGCGGCGTCAAGCATGCGCGGTAAACTCAAAACGTTCCTGGGGATTGCGGGAATCTTTCTCGCCATTGGGCTGATCGAGCAGCTGAGCGGCGATGATGGGTATTTTTCCTACCGGAGATCGAATACCCATACTGAGGACAAGCGGGTCGCGCCACCGGCCGTTGGCGTCACGTCGGTGACGATCGAGCGGCCTTTCTTTCGCTGGGTCCCGCTGATCAAGTATGGTGAGACCGTTTACATCCATACCTACCAGACCTCGGACCCGGGCACGGCGGTGTTTGGACGCACCGCGACCACCCGCACCAAGCTCCTGGTGGTGGGATTCTGCCCGGCCCGACGGTACGACCGCCTGGCGGACGAGCCTTTCGAGAAGGTGCACGCAAGCTACCTCGAGGAGTTCCAACCTCAGAAGCGACCCCCTGAAGCTAAGGCAACGTTGCGAACGGCATCAGTCGGCCGCTGAAAGAACGGGGACGGAACCCCAGTTTGGAAGGGTAACTGATATTCGAGCTCCCCAAGACTTCAGCTTTGGGTTTGGCCCGCTCCCAACGTGTGCGCGTCGCGGGCGAGGAGCCAGCGGCCGTCGGGGTGCTGGCGGTAAATTGTCAGGCGGTAGCCGGTGAGGCGCGTGGACGGGCCGCCGGCGCGGGGGCCGACGGTCAGGGCGTCCTTGGCGCGCGTGTAGGCAACCGTGCCCACGACGACGATCTCCTGGAGTTCGCTTTCGCAGCGGAATTGGAGTTGCTCCACCGCCTGGGCGAAGGACTTCGCGAAACCAGCGCGGTCGACGGGGTCGCCTTGGGGATTGATCAGCACCACATCGTCGGTGACGAGCGTCAGGAGGCGCGGCAAATCGCCGGCGTTTACGGCGTTGATCCAGGTGGCGTGGGCTTCGCGGATGGCGTGGTCGGGGGAGGGGTTCATGGGGTGGGTGACAAGACAACGAACGAAGGGTCGCTGGATGGACAGGGGTTTTTCGCTGGTTGTGGGGTTGGCGGACGTTTTCTACACACCCCGGCCTGCGGCCAGCAGCCTTCGCATCGGCTACGGCTCCCGGGCCCCTCTTCATAGAGGGGATTTGGGATGATGGCGGCCCGCGAAGACGGCGCTGACGGAGTCAGCGCCCTACCGTTAAAGTCAGCTCCTGGTTGGGGGCGATCTCGATCGTGTCTTCGGAACCGGACACTTTGAAGCCGGCGGTGCGGAGGCTGGCGGTGTGGAGGAGGATTTTGCCGCTTGTGCGGAGCGCGATCGGGGCGACTTGCAGCTGGGCGGATTGGCCGTCGGGGGAGACGGTCAGCGTGAGGCTCACGGTGCCGGCGGCGGTGCGGTAGTCTTTCAGGCGATTCACCATGCCGGGCTTCAGCCACTCGGCGGGGATGGCGCCGAGGAGGTGCAGGTCGCCCAAACGGTCGTATGCGAGCATCGCCGCGGGCAGGTGCACCATCATCGCGGCGGCGAAACAGTGGGGCTGGTCGCCGGCGAGCTTGAGGGGCTGCCCAACCAGGGTCTGCTCCTCGACCCACGTGCCAACCTTGGAGGCGTGGTTGGCGGCGGCGTAAAGGATGTCCGCCACCTTCCCGGGCCGGTTCAGGATCAGCGGCTGGAACGCATAAAACATCCCCATGCCCGCCCAGTTGCCGCCGGGGAGCCAGCCCATGCTCACGGGGAGGCCTTGTTTCTCGACCGACGCCAACAGCGCCAGTGAACCGCGCACGAATTCGTGATCCGATGGCAGCCAGCCTTCGCCGTTGAGGTGCGCGTCCATGAACGCCCATTGCGTCAGCTGCGGGATCGGGTCCTCACCCTTGAAGCCAACGCGCACCGGCAGGTAGAGGTTGCCCAGCGCATCGCGACGTTGGTCGCGGGCGCGGTGGGTGTTGAACGCGGCCAGGAAGTCGTCGGCGAGCTGACGGAAGTCACGCGCCTCCTGCGCATGTCCCAACTTGACCGCCAGCCGCTCCGCCGCGCGCAGGCCAGTGATGGTGCAATAAACCGACGAGTACTCGGAACCGATGTCGAGGATACCCCCATCGCTGAAACCCGGCGGCAGCATGCCATAGTAGGGCGCGCCGGGATGCTTGAGGGTTTCGTCGCGCAGGCCGCGAATGCCCGCCACGCCGAGGACGATCTCGGGCCAGCGTTTCTCGGCGTAGCTCCAATCGCCGGAAATCTCAGCCTCGCGCACGACGCCCCAGATGGTTTCGGCGGTCGCGCGGAAGATTTTCTGCGGGTGGAGTTCGTCGATGATGCCGTTCGGGAGCTGATGCGCGAAGAGCGCGTCGAGCGTCTGGCGGGCGGCGGCTGAGTCGCCGAGGTGCGAGGCGAGGTTCGTGATGTAGACGGCGTCGCCGGCCCAGAGTCCGCGATACAGCGAGAAGCTTGAATCGAATTGCGTGTTTCCGTTGATCGTCTCGCGGGCCTGGTAAAGCGTGCGCAGCGACGCGTCGATCATCGCCTGGATGGCGGGATCGCCGACTTGGATGCGGTCGTAAGGAATCGCGAACTGCGCCCAGCGCGACTGGCTCGTGGCGATGGCGGTCGCGACCGGCGTCGCGCGCGCCGCGGCGACTTCCGCGGACGTGACCGCGCCGGAGAAAACCCAGGCCGTCACTTCGCGCGTGCCGGCAGGGAAGGTCGCTTTCCAACCTTGCTCGGTGCGGGTGAGCGCGGTGAAGGCGGGTTGTGTGACGACGAACGGACGCTCGTCGAACGTGATCAGGCCATCGCTTCCGGCGACGAGCGGACGTTTGGTCTTGATGAGGAGGGCGGGGGTCAGATCGCCCGAGTAGCGCGCGTGCAGGAGGTCGGTGCGCGGAGCCTGACGGCTCATTTCCAAGCCGCAGGCGATGCGCAGCTCGGCGCGGTCTTTCGGGGCGAGCGAGCCGGCGACGAGTTCCTCGCGGTTGAGGCCGAGGCCCGCGGGGTACACGGCGATGGTCGCGAGGGTGGAGTTGGGGTCCTGGCCTTGGGGACCGAAGACGCGGACGTTGATCCAGCCGTCGTTGTTTTCGTCGCGCGCGTCGAAGAGGAAAACCTGCGGCTGGTTTAGCGGCGCGTTGAGTGCGAGGTCGGCCGATTGGGCGGCGGCGCCCTCGACCTCCATGACGGCGGTGCGCTGGAACAGCGTCTTCTTGTAGCTCTCGCAGAAGCCCAGCATCACGCGCTTGGCGGCGCCGGGAGCCACGCGGAAGCGGTAGGCGACCGGACGGTTGTTGCCCCACGCGACGTTTTGAAACTCCGGGGATGCCCCCGCGGGCGGCTGGGCCCAATGCGCGACGCCGCTGATGCCGTCGAGTCGCTCGTACTGCTCAGTCCGGCCGTTGGAGTCGCTTGGCGCGGTTGGCGCGAGCGTCAGCGTCGTGACCTCGACTGTGTCCCCGCCGCGGCGGAGCTGCGAGCGCATGATCGGCACGCGTGCCGAGGAGAGGAAGGTCTGGCCCGCGAATTCCAGCGGCGCGCCCTCGGCGCCGAGTTCGATCACGGTGAGGCCCTGCACGTAAGGCCCGGGCCCGAAATCGAGCAGCAGCGCGCCGCGTTCGTTGGCGAGCGGCTTGTGCCAGTCACCCGGGATGCCGAGCGGTTGGTGCCAGGTCGGCATGCCATAGCGGAAGTCGACCGTGCGCTCGGCGCCCACCGCCGCGAGGCAGAGGCCGGTGAACAGGACAATCGCGCGGGGCAGCGGGAAAACCATGCGCAGAGGATTGGGTGTCCGCCGCGGCGGGCAAAATGAATGTTTATGAAAATTTGGGTCGAGGCCGGGAGGAACCACGGAACACACGGAATACACGGAAAAAGAACCGGAGCCGGACCCCGGACTGATTAACCGCAAAGAACGCAGAGAGCGCAAAAGGGGGCCTTCCCTTGTGCCCTCTGCGTTCTTTGCGGTTAAAAACCTCTGCGGTTTCTTACGACGCGGGGTTGTGGCCACCAAAAAAAATGTTCTGACTACGGCGATGCGTTTTCTCCGTCTCCTCGGTCTCTTTGCGGTTCTTCCTCTTGTTGCCCTGGCGGCTTCGCCGTCGGTGCTGGTTTCCGGAGGGAGCATGATGAATGGCAATCACTTTGCCGACAGCACGCTGGCGGCGATGCGGACGCATTACGCGGGCTGCAAGAGCATCGCGCTGGTGTTGCACGCCTCGCATCCTTCCGAGCAGGACCGCATGGAGGCGCGGTTAAACGAGGCGTTTATGCATCTCGTCGGCGCGAAGGCGGTGTCGCTGCATCGGCTCACGCCCGCCGGCCAGAAGGCGCTACTCGAGAGCGCGGACGGTATCTTCATCGGCGGCGGCGAGACCTTTGTGCTGCTTGGTGAACTTTATCGCACGGGTCAGCTCGAACTCATCCGTCAACGCGTGGCCGCAGGCGTGCCTTACGGCGGCTCGAGCGCCGGCGCCAACGTCGCGGGGCTGCGCATCGGCACGACCAATGATTTCCCGGTGGCGGACATCCCGAGTCGCACGTCGCTCGCGATTTTCCCGGCGGTGATTAATCCGCATCATCCGACGGCCGACGCCAAAGCCGAACACGACGCGCGCGCGGGCAAAATAAAAATCTACCTGCAGTTCAACCCGACCGAAACCGTCCTCGGCTTGGGCAACGCGTCGATCGCGCGTCTGCATGAAGGAAAGGTCACGCTGGAATGCGGGTGGGGCTGCGTTTACCGCGCGGGATCGGCGCGGGAACTCAAGCCGGGGGATCAAGTGCCCGAGCTGCTTCTGAAATGAAGCACGACGACTTGCTTCAATAATCCAAGGCAAGGATTAACTACAGAATACACGGAACACACAGAAATCTGAAACAAGACAGGAGTTCTGAAGCCGTCGGTCCTTCTGTGTATTCTGTGTTTTCCGTGGTTAGTTAAAGAACCTTTCCGAAATCGTACGTCACCGTCCACTCCTGCGACTGGCCGGGGGCGAGGTCGAGGGCGAGGTAGGGCTCGAAGGACAGCGTGTTGCCGTTGGCCCAGAGGACGCATTTGAAGGGGACGGCGTCGACCGCGAAACTCACGGACTTCAGCTTGGGATGCGTGA
The DNA here is from genome assembly GCA_044224295.1 of Lacunisphaera sp. Lineage (GTDB taxonomy): Bacteria > Verrucomicrobiota > Verrucomicrobiia > Opitutales > Opitutaceae > Lacunisphaera. Next base: position 5,264 of record JBGAKQ010000036.1, read on the forward strand.
GTGTGACGGCGAAAGTCTTGCCCGCCGGCAATTCCGGGTACACGAGGCAGCCGTCGTCGACGCCAACGAAGGCGCGCTTCAACGTCAGTTTTCCATCGGCCAGTGTGTAGCCGGGATTGTCGGGCAGGCGCACGCCCGGGTCGAGCGTCGCGGTCAGCTTGCCGTTGCTTTCGAGCGCGAAGAACGGGTGGACAAACCACTCGAGTGTCAGGCGGGCGGTGCCCTGGTTCGTCAGCTTGGTATGCGAGATAAGGCGGCGTCCCTGTAGTTCGACCGTGCGCTCGAGTGCGTAGATCCAGCGGCCGACTTTCTGCGCGGTGCGGAAAACGGCGCGCGTCGGTTGGACGTCGATTTGCCATTGGCACGGTTCGGTGACGACCACCTTGCCCTGCGCGTCGCGCCCGAGCGCGCCGCTTCCCGGAGCGAGGCCAAGCGGGCCATCCCACAGCAATGGCTTTCCTTCGGTCGTGCTGTGACGAAATGATTCCGGAAGTCCTTGGCCGTTATGCGCGATCGGGTCCGGCTTGGGCCACTCGGGGCCGGTCAGCAGCGTGCCGACGCTGCGGTCATGCACCTGCCAGATGTAGCCGCCCCAGCAAAAACGCGGTCCCATCCGCGCGTGCTCGGCGGCGGGATCAAGCAGGTCGACGGTCAAATCGGCGTTGGTGAGGTGGAGCATCTGGAAGAGAATTTTTCGCGGGTCAGGCGGACACTGATCAAGCGCAACGCCCAACTTCCAACGTTGAACTTTCAACGTTCATTCCGAACTAAATGAAAGTTGGAAGTTGAGCGTTGAACGTTGGAAGTTGCCTTCGGGCTCGCTCACCGCAGGCGCATCACGCGGAGAGTCGTGTTCTGTCCGTCGACGATCAGCGCGAACTGGCCGTGCGGGCGGGCCTGGATCTCGATTTCCTTGCCCGGGAGTTCGTACGTGATCGGTTCGAAGCCTTCCCACACCTGGCCGTTGTCGAGGCGGAAGCGGTTGCCGCCTTCCCACTTCGTCACCTTGGCCTTCAGGGGCGGCATCGACCGCCAGTCGCTGTCGTTGAACAACGGCAGGCCGAAGCGCGAGAAGAAGCCCGGGCTGGCGGGGGAGGTGGGTGCGGCCTCCTGACGCACCTTGGCGATTTCGGCCTGCAACTGCGCGGTCGCACCGGATTGCTGGCGGATGAGGGCGGCGTCGATCACGCCGATCTGGTCGGGCGTGAGCTTGTCGAGGCCCGCGCGTTCCCATTCGGCCTTGGTGAGCACGGCCTTGAGGCCGGGGAACGGCGACTGGGCGGAGGCGAGGGTGACGCACACGCAGCACACGAGGATTGAGAGCGGGGTTTTCATGGGAGATTGGTTCGGCGTAGGAGCCTGTTTACAGGCGATTGTGATGTTCATTCTTATCGTCGGTTCCGAATCGCCTGCAAGCAGGCTCCTACAAAAAATGCTCCGCTACGGTCGGAGAAACCCTTCGCCAGTATTTTGCGCGGCGACGAGGCGGGCGAAGGGGCCCTGGCCGGCGGTGAGGGTGGCGAAGTCACCTTCCTCCACGATGCGGCCCTCGGCCAGCACGATGATGCGCGTGGCGTTGCGGATGGTGCTCAGGCGGTGCGCGATCGTGATGACCGTGCGGCCCACGGAGAGCCGGTCGAGCGCCTCCTGGATCAGGCGCTCGCTCTCGTAGTCGAGGGCGGACGTCGCTTCATCGAGGATCAACACCGGCGGGTTGCGCAGGATGGCGCGCGCGATGGCGATGCGCTGGCGCTGGCCGCCCGAGAGGGAAACGCCGCGCTCGCCGACCAACGCGTCGTAGCCTCCGGGCAGTTTCTCGATGAACTCCTCGGCGTTGGCCTGGCGGGCGGCTTCGCGGATCTCCTCGTCCGTCGCATCCGCCCGCGCAAAGCGCAGGTTGTCGCGGATCGAACCGGAGAGCAGCAAGCTGTCCTGCAGCACGACTGCCAGCTGGCGGCGGATCCAGCGCATGTCCCATTCGGACTGCGGGACGCCATCGATCAGGATTTCGCCGCGGGTGGGCGCGTAGAGGCCGAGGAGCAGGTTTGCCAGCGTGCTCTTGCCGGATCCGGACGGGCCGACGAAGGCGACGTGTTCACCCGGACGGATCGCGAGGCCGATGTGATGCACGACGTCACGATCCGGCGCCGAAGGGTACGCGAAGGAAACGTCGTTGAACACCAGGTCGCCGCGGAGGCGGTCGGCCCGCCGCTGGCCGTGCCACGTCTCGACGTATGCGGAGTCGAGGAGTTCCTTGATGCTCAGGTAACTCTCACGGCCGATGAAGTACTGTTCGCTCAGGCCGACAAACGCCTGGATCGGGCCGAGCACGATCGGCAGGCCCGCGACGAAGGCGAACAGCGTGCCGTAGGAAATCGTGCCGCGAATCGCGAGGATCGCGCCGCCGGCCATGATCACGAGGGCGATGACCTGCGTGCTGACGTACCAGAAGGTGCCGAAGATGGCGTTGACGTAGCTCTGGTGCACGCGGTGCCGCGCGAAATCGAGGCTGCTGCGGTCGAGGTCCGACTCCGCCTGTTTCTCCTCGCCGAAACTGCGCACGAGCCGCAGCGCGGAAATGTACTCGCTCGCCGTGCCGGTGAGTTTCTCCTGCGCCACGCGCGCCGCGTTGTTCGTGTGCTGGATGCGATTGAAGAATTTCCATTTCCCCAGCGCGTAGGCCGGCAGCACGAGCCCCAGCACGAGGGCCAGCCGCCAGTTGAGGATCGCGAGGATCACGAAGATGCTGCCGCCGTAGAGGATGTTCGGCAGAAATTGGTTCAGGATGTTGTAGAGCAGCGCCTCGACCTTCTGCGTGTCGAACGCGTACTTCGAAAGCAGCCGTCCGGTCTTCTGCTGGTCGAGATAGCCGAAGCTCAGGAACTGCAGCTTGAAGAACACCCGGCTGCGCAGCTCGACCATCATCTGCGCCATGCCCTTGGCGATCTCGTTGGCGCCCCACACGGAGAACAGGTAGTGCGCGGCAAGCAGGATGAGGAAGACGCCCGCCAGATCGATGATCGCCTTGGTGTCGCGCGCCGGGACGGCCACGTCGATCATGCGCTGGAAAAGCCACGGACACGGCGCGACCGCCAGCGACCGCAGCAGCGCCAGCCCCAGCCCGCGCCACAACCCGCCGCGACTGGCCCACAGGTAGCCGGTGAGCGTGCGTGCCGCGAGGGGCTCGGGGGTGGGACGGTGGGCCATGCTCGGATTCATCGCGTCGATTGGACGTAGCAGCGGTCGTCAGACCGCTGGCGCCAGCCGTCTGACGACGGCTGCTACTTTAAATGCATCGGTGTTGCTGTAGGAGCCTGCTTGCAGGCGACCCGCGACGCGCGCCGACGAGCCACGTGTCGAATCGCCTGCCAGCAGGCTCCTACACGAGGAGGGCGTGGCCATGGGGACTTCGGGGCGAAGTCCGCTCCTCACGTGCCCGGGCGCTGACCCTTGCTGCGCTTGGGGGCGCGGTTGCCGTGCAGCGCGGTGTAGAAGGAGTCGCCGGGTTTGATCGAGCCGCGGGTGACGATCTCGCCGGTGAAGCCGGACTTGTAGATCGCCGTGAGCAATTCGACGGTCTGGCGCGATTGGTCGCCGGACGTCAACGGCCGGCGACGCGCATCCATGTCCGCCACGAACGCATTGAGCTGCGTGCCGTGGGTCGCGCCGACTTCGGGCGGGAAACTCTGCCAGGCCTGGAGCAGCGCGTCGTCCTGCGCGGGCGGGACGGGCGTGAACTTCCAGTTGTCGCGGGTGTAGCCGTAAAGGTGCGTGAGCTCGACGGTCGCCTTCTGGTAGTCGAGCCGCAGGTAGGTTTCCTGGCGCGGGCTGAGCGCGCTGTTCACGATCGAGCCGACGGCGCCGTTCGCGAAGGTCACGAGCGCCATTGAAACGTCCTCCACCTCGATTGCGCGATCGAGCGTGGTCACGACCGAGCGCACGTCCTTCCAATCGCCCATCAGGTGCAGGAAGTGATCCATCGCGTGGATGCCGAGGCCCATCGTGGGTCCGCCGAGTTCCGTTTCCCAACGTCCGCGCCATGGCACGGCGTAGTAGGCGTCGTCGCGATACCAGAGCGTGTTGCACACGCCCACGAGCGGACGTCCGAGCAGGCCGCCGTCCGCGAGCCGGCGCACGTGGGCCGTCGATGACCCGAAGCGCATCTGGAAAATGCAGGCCGTGTAGCAGCCGGTTTTCTTTTCGGCGGCTTCGAGCTGGTCGAGTTCCGCGAGGGATCCGCAAAGGGGCTTTTCGCACAACACCCAGGCGCCGGCCTCCATGGCCGCGATGCTCATCGGCACGTGCTGGGCGGGGGGCGTGGCGATCAGGGCGATGTCGATCTTCTCCTTCGCCAGCATCGCCTTGAAGTCCGTGTAATGATTCGGGATCGCATGCTTTTTGGCGAAGTCGGCGACCCGCTGGGCATCGATATCGACCGCCGCCACGAGGTTGACCCGGCCCTGGGTGGCTTCGACCGCCCGCACATGGGCGTCGCCGATGGATCCGGTGCCGACCAATGCGGCGCGATAGGTTTTCTTGGAAGGCGGCACGAGAAAAAGGGTAGGAAGATGTCGAACCAGCCGAAACCGGGTTTCGAACACGCCAAAACTATGCAGATGCGGGGCTAGGAATCATTCTGAAAATTAATGAAAATTTCGGACACGCCCCGCCTTGGGCGAACACACCCCGTCGCTCCGCGCCACCCCTCTCGAGAGGGGACCTGATGCTCTCCCCTCCGGGAGAGGATCGGATCTTGATCCCCTCTTGAGAGGGGTGCCCAAAGGGCGGGGTGTGTTCGGCGCGCCAATCGCGCCGTCCCTCAACTCACGCCCGCCAACTTCTTGAGCTTGCTTTGGGAGGGGCGGTCCCAGGTGGAACCTGACTTCCGGGCAGGTTTTTGAGGATATGCGCGGGCTGACTGGCCTCATTCGATCCAGCATTGGCGAATGTGTCTGATAGGATTCGCGATTCGCCCAACCAACCCGTCCGGAGGCCGGGTTCCACCTCAAGGCCGATCCCCTCTTGAGAGGGGTGCCCAAAGGGCGGGGTGTGTTCGGCCGATCCCCTCTTGAGAGGGGTGCCCGCAGGGCGGGGTGTGTTCCGCGGCGTCAGCCGCGGCGCTCAGGCGACCCCCGCCAATTTCTTCAGCTTGTTCCCTGTCAGCCGCCGCTCGGGCGGCAGGGCGTGCGGGGTGCGGCCACCGTAGGTTTTCGCCAACTCGGCGAAACGGGCCTGCGTGGCTTTCACGAATTCCTCGGTCGGACGCGTGTCGCCGCACAGCTTCATGATCTCGGGCAGCCAGCGGTGACCGTAGCGCACGTGGTTCTGTTCGTCGTTGCGGTCGAACGCGAGCAGGGTGTCGGCCTCGAAGTCGTTGAGCTCGCGCACGCGGTCCATGACCAGCGCCTTCGTCGGGAAGCTGCCGGCCTCGAATTCCATCGTCATCATCGCGTACCGCTCATGCGGCGGCATCTGCACGAGGATGTTGTAGAGGTCGAGCGAGTGCTCGAGCGTCATCAGATCCACGCCGAGCTTCGGGAGCTGGCGGTAGCCAAACTGGCTGTGACGCGACTCATCCCACAGGTGCCGCGCCATGTCGTGGTGCAAATCGAACGGCGCGTCGGGCGTGTCGTGGAAAACGGTGGCGAGGTAATCGACCGCATCCATTTCCATCATAAGCCACACGTACACCATCAGGCGAATCACGCGCGCATCCGTCTTCGGGTCGGCGAGCCAGGTCCGCACGATCGGCGTCTCATCGGGATTATCCGGACTGAATACGCTCGAGCACGTCGGGTACGGGCCGCGATTGCAGGTGTCCGGATGCTTGTAAGTCCGCGTGGCGCTTTCCCACGTGAAACCCGCCGGCAACGGGATGGCCGGCGTCTCGCCCAGCAGGCCGCCTTGCGCCATCAGCGCGGTGCCGAGGTGGGCAACCCAGTCGGCGCCATCGATCTTGGCCAAATACGGCGCCATTTCGCGCGCATGACGCTCCTCGTCGCTGATGAATTCCTCAACCAGCTTCCGCGACGGCCAGTCGGCCAAATGGTGCGTGGCCTGGAGATAATGCCGGTACGCCGCGAGCAGGGCCGGCTTCAGTACTTTGTAGAAACCCGCGAGTGCCACGTAGCCGTCGGTCGGCATGATCGCCTCGTTGAAAAGCTGACGCAGCGCCGGACGCACATTCTCGCCGGTGCCAAAGCCGCTGAGTTCGCGGCCGCGTTCCCGAATGAAGCGGGCGTGGCTGGCGGATTCCCAGACGTGCTGGCAAAGCAGGTATTTCAGCTCGGGCTCGCCGACGCGGTAGATGAGCGTCGTCGCCGCGCGCACAAACTCGCGCTCCACCTCGAACAGGATCCGTTGCAGCTTCGCCATGTCCTGCACGGCGGCCATGCGGCCGGCGGCCGAAGCAATCGAAGCGGACGAGGAGGTTTTGGAGGAGGCGACCATGGGGTGGAATCTTTCTCGTTCTCTTTCTCTTAATCGTTCTCTCAAAAACTCGGAAGGAGAGAAAGAGAACGATAACGATTACGAGAACGATCGCGTCAGCAAATCCGTCCGCGCTTGCCGGCCGTCGTGTGGCCCGGGGGGTTGAGGCCGACCCAGCGTTCGTCGATCGGCTCGCTGGCGCGCTGGTAGCGGCTGTCGCTCGAGATGCGCAGGCGGTTCTCGCTGCGGTTGTCGAGCGAGGCGTGCACCACGAACATGCCGAAGGTGAGGAAATCGCCGGCCTCGAACTCGGTCGTGAGCCAGCGGCCGCCGAACTTGTTGCGCACGGCGGGCGGGTTGTGGGAGAGCGTGCCGGTGAAGGACCACTTGCCGGCGGCGGCGGCTTCCTTCTCCTTCGGCTTGTTTTCGCAGAACGCGTCGACGTCGCGGTAAACGTAGTTCTCGAGCAGATCCATGCGCTTGTGCGAGCCCTCGAGGATCATGAGGCCACCGAGCGTGAAGGAGATGTCGCCGTACGGCACCCAGCAGGTCATGTGCTTGTGCGTGCCGCGGCCCATGTAGGGGAGGTCGCAATGCGGGTTGGTGCCCTTGCCGGGACCGATGGCGCGGAGCCAGGTGAAGTCGTAGTGCCGGATGTCCTCGCCGAAGAACCGACGGTAGAATGCCGGGAGCCGTCCGCTGTAGAGTACCTTCTGGATCGCCGGGTTGTTGTTGGTCAGCTCGGGCTTGAACACATAACCGGAGCCCGGCTTGCACACCGCATCCATGCGCGGGTAGGCGTCATCGAGCACGCCCGCCGCGGCAAGGCCGTCGACCAGGCTCTGGCGCGCCGCGAGCACGTCGTCCCGATCCAGGCCGCCCTTCACATAAAGGTAGCCGTCGGTGTCGAGGCGGCGATGCAGCTCCTCGAGGTCATCCATCGCGTCGCGCGAGTCGCGCAACAGGCCGACCTTGTCGTCGGACATATCGAGCGCATGGCCAAAGGAATAGAGCTGGGGCAAGGAGGTAGTCGTGCTCATGGAATCAACTTACACGCGAAGTGTCCGGGATTAAATGGTTGAAGTGGGAGAAGTCATGTAAATTTTGGGCGGATGGCCGTCGCCAAGTACCGCTCCGAACCCTGGCTGCAGAACCCCCTGCGTACTCCCGTCGGGGAAATCGAGATGGCCGGCCTGCTGAAGAATGTGCAGGGCATCGACCCGACGGGCATGCGGATTTTGAGACGTTTCACGCTGGTCCTGATGGTCGAGGGCCGGGGCTATTACCGGGATGCCCGGGGGACCAAGCTGGAAATCGGCCCGGGGGACGTCGTCCTGGTTTTCCCGGAGATCGCGCACGCCTACGGCCCGATGCCCGGCCATGAATGGACGCAGATCTACGTGGTTTTCGACGGCCCGCAGTTCCAGCTCTGGCGCGCCCAGGGCCTGCTGGCGCCGGAGCATCCGGTGTTGCGGTTGGGGGCGGTCGATTACTGGCGGCGGCGTCTGCAGGAGGTCGTGAAGAGCGAGCCCCTCCACCGCGCCGGCGCGCCGATGCGCGCGTTGGGCCGGTTCCTGCATGTGCTCACGGACATGGTGGCCTCGGATGCCGAGAGCACGCGCCAGGCCGGGCGCGACGGCTGGCTGGAAAAGAGCCTGCGTCTGCTCGGTGACCGCAGTCCCGAAGGTTGGATGTCGCCGCAGGAAGTCGCGCCCGCCGTGGGATTGAACTACGAGAATTTCCGCAAGCGCTTCGTCGAGCTCACCGGCGAGTCCCCCGGCCGCTATCAGAAGCGGCGTCGATTGGAGTGGGCCTGTGCCGCGATCTATCACGGCGAGTCCTCGCTGAAGCAAATCGCCGACTCGCTCGGGTTCTGCGACGTCTTCCATTTCTCCAAGGCCTTCAAGCAGGAGATCGGGTATACGCCGTCGGATTATAGGAAGAGGGTGAGGGGGAGTTGAGGGGTTGGGCATGAGGTTCCCTCTCTAGCGAGGACCTCGAGCGCAGAAGCTCCCCTCTCGAGAGGGGTGGCCAGCGGCCGGGGTGTGTTGAGGACGCTCGATGGCTGGATTGTTGTTCCTATGCGAACGACGCCGGCGGAACACACCCCGCCCTGGCGGGCACCCCTCTCTAGAGGGGACCTCGAGCGCAGAAGCTCCCCTCTTGAGAGGGGTGGTCCCGCCGTGGCGGGATCGGGGTGTGTTGCCTTGTCGGCATCGTCCCCGTTCTGCCGCCCAAATTCAGGCGGGAATTCAACCGGCTCTTGCGCGCGTTTGGTGATATCTCCAACGGATGCCGCGACTCACCAGGCTGCCGTATAACCCGAAGCTGATCGCGCTCGCGCGCGAACTCCGCCGGAACAGCACCCTCGCCGAGATTCTGTTGTGGCAGCAGGTGAAGAACCGGCAGCGCGGAGGATTTGATTTTCACCGGCAGGTGCCGGTCGACGAATACATCCTGGATTTTCTCTGCCTTGAGCTAAGCCTTGCGATCGAGATCGACGGCGGAAGTCATAGGCTGAAAGGTGCCGAAGATGAGCGAAGGCAGCAAAGGTTGGAGTCGTTGGGGATATCGTTTCTGAGATTTAAGGAATCTACGGTGCGAGGAAATCTCGCGGGCGTGGTGCGGTCGATTGATCAGTGGATTGCTGGGCGCGGGCGAAGGACGCCGGCGGAACACACCCCGCCCTGACGGGCACCCCTCTCTAGAGGGGACCTAACGCAGCTCAGCTCCCATCTCGAGAGGGGTGGTCCCGCCGTGGCGGGATCGGGGTGTGTTGCCTTGTCGGCATCGTCCCCGTTCTGCCGCCCAAATTCAGGCGGGAATTCAACCGGCTCTTGCGCGCGTTTGGTGATATCTCCAACGGATGCCGCGACTCA
>JBGAKQ010000001.1:0-451440 GCA_044224295.1 Lacunisphaera sp.
GCTGCTGCCCACCCACTGGCAACCGGCGTCCGCGTCGTAGCTCTCGTAACTACGAGACCTACGTCAGATTGGTTACCATTACGTCGTAGCTTTCGTAGCTACGATCCTCCGTCAAGAAGGCACCGGGAACGACGCTTACATTTGATGGGCCGATCTTCGCCTCCTAATGGCGACGCAGTAATTGGAGCAAATCGGTGAACTGCCTTCGCTCGGTATTGACCCATTAAGCGGACACCAAAACGGACACCAAAAAGTTAAGAAATGTTTTTCGCGGGTTACGCCGAATTAGCTCGAATAGCTCCGAGAATCCACAAACTAGACGCAGCAAAGATGACAATAGTCGCCAAATCCGACTGTTGGCTCCAGCCTCCGCTCATAGCGAAGCGCAGATGCGGAGGCTTTCGTCCGTAGGCTTGGTGAAGGACGACATTTCTGTGCATTCGAGGCGGCTACGGCTGGCAGGCCATCTTTTGTGCGAGCAACAAGGTACCGCACGGATTCCGCGCCCGGCCTCAATTATCGAGAATATGATCGTCCGTCAGATGCCCCTGCAGCTTGCGGCGCAGGCGCTGGGCTTCGATTTCGGATTTCAATGAGGCAGCGAAAAGCTGCAGGCGCGCGCGGGTCTCGAGCGTTTCCAAGAGCTGCTGCTTGACCGTGCTGTCCTCGCAGAGGTTGAAGGCGGCGATGTCGGCGAAGGTGTCGACGTCCTCGATGCTCTCCAGGAATTGCGTCATGCCCTTCGGCACCGGCGTGCCGAGGCGGCGGCGGACATTCAACAACCGCATCACTTCGAGCCGCAGGACCTCGAGTTCCGCCTGGTGCGTGCCCGCCGTGGTGGTGAGAGGCTTCACGGAGATAATCCGGTAGGGCTCCTCGCGGAGGATTTTCTTCACCGTGACACGGCAGAGTCCTTGGAGGAGAAGATTGGAGGTTTCCCCTTCGCCCTTTTGGCAGGCACGGATGATTCCGACGGACGCGACGAGATGGGGCGGTTCGACCAGCTTCGGGTCCTGCTGGCGGTTGGCGTCGAGGTGGGCGACGGCGAACATGCGGTCCGCGGCGAGCACATCGCGCAGCATCTGACGGTAGCGCGGCTCGAAAATATGGAGCGGCAGGAGCGCTTGCGGAAAAAATACCGTGTTCGGCAGCGTCATCACCGGGACGGTCGCGGGCACATGCAGCGTCTCCATAGTGCGCACCGTACGTGTTGCCGCGGGCTTTTCAACCTGTGCTTTGCCTCTCATGGAAAGAAGCCTCACGCAATGGGCGCAAAGGACGCCACGGTTTCGATTCCACCTTTGCGACCATTGCGTCCTTTGCGTGAGGCAATCCGCGTGGACGCATGACCGAGCCAAGCGAAATGGCACAGTGTGACATGGCCTTCGCGTATGTGACATGTTGGCCCTAAAAACCTTGCGCCCAAGCAGCGGCTTGCGGTCAAAAATATACCTAAGATTCTATTCATCATATAGAAAAGAATCAACCTATCCAAGGGCACAGCCATTGCTGACAGCCGCGGCCATGAGCAAGATTTTAGGCATCGATTTAGGTACGACCAACTCGTGTATGGCGATCATGGAGGGCGGCGAACCCGTCGTCATTCCGAACGCCGAGGGCGCCCGTACCACGCCTTCCGTTGTGGCTTTCACCAAGACAGGCGAGCGCATTGTTGGCCAGGCGGCCAAGCGGCAGGCGGTCACGAATCCCAAGAACACGATTTTCTCCGCGAAGCGTCTCATCGGCCGCAAATTCACGGAAGTCAGCGAGGAGGCGAAGAACCTCCCGTACAAGGTGGTCGCCGGCAAGAACGGCGACGCCTACATTGAGGTCCAGGTCGGCGACAAGACCGAGCAGTTCGCGCCGCAGCAGATCGCGGCGTTCGTGCTCGGCAAGCTGCGCGCCGACGCCGAGACCTACCTGGGCGAGAAGATCACGCAGGCGGTCATCACGGTTCCGGCGTACTTCAACGACGCCCAGCGCCAGGCCACCAAGGACGCTGGCAAGATCGCCGGCCTCGAGGTGCTCCGCATCATCAACGAGCCGACCGCGGCCTCGCTCGCGTATGGCCTCGACAAGAAGAAGGACGAGAAGATCGCGGTGTTCGACCTCGGCGGCGGCACGTTCGACGTGTCCGTGCTCGAGATCGGCGACGGCGTGTTCGAGGTGAAGGCCACCAATGGCGACACCCACCTCGGCGGCGACAACTGGGACGACGCCATCATCAGCTGGCTGGTCGACACCTTTAAGAAGGAAAACGGCATCGACCTGCGCAAGGACCCGATGGCGCTCCAGCGCCTGAAGGAAGAGGCCGAGAAGGCCAAGATCGCGCTCTCGTCCGCCACGACCTACGACCTGAACCTGCCGTTCATCACGGCGGACGCCTCGGGCCCGAAGCACCTCAATCTTCAGCTCACCCGCGCGAAGATGGAGCAGATCTGCGACACGCTCTTCGAGCGCTGCATCCAGCCTTTCAAGAACTGCCTCAAGGACGCCAACGTCTCGGCTTCCAACATCGACGAGCTCGTGCTCGTCGGCGGCATGACCCGCATGCCGAAGGTGGTCGACATCGCCAAGAACCTCGGCGGCAAGCCGCCGCACCAGGGCGTGAATCCGGACGAGGTCGTCGCCGTCGGCGCGGCCATCCAGGGTGGCGTGCTCAAGGGTGACGTGCGCGACGTGCTCCTGCTCGACGTGACGCCGCTCACGCTCGGCATCATGACGGCCGGCGACGTCGCCACGCCGATGATCCCGCGCAACACGACGATTCCCTCGAAGAAGGCGCAGGTCTTCTCCACTTACAGCGACAACCAGCCGGGCGTGGAAATCGTGGTCCTGCAGGGCGAGCGCCCGATGGCCCGCGACAACAAGAATCTCGGCACGTTCAAGCTCGACGGCATCCCGCCGGCTCCGCGTGGCACGCCGCAGATCGAGGTCACGTTCGACATCGATGCCAACGGCATCCTGCACGTGTCCGCGAAGGATCTCGGCACCGGCAAGGAGCAGAAGATCACCATCCAGGGTTCCTCCGGCCTCTCCAAGGAAGAGGTCGAGAAGATGACCAAGGAGGCTGAGCTCAACGCCGCCGAGGACGCCAAGCGCAAGGAGGCCGTCGAGACGAAGAACCAGCTCGATACGACAATCTACCAACTCGAAAAGACCGTGAAGGACGCGGGCGACAAGCTCCCCGCGGACGTGAAGGGCAAGTTCGAGACCGCGCTGAAGGACGCCAAGAAGGAACTCGAGACCAACGATCCGGCCAAGATGAAGGCCGCGCTCGAGAACCTGCAGAAGGTCGGCGCCGAACTCTACCAGCAGGCCCAGGCCGCGCAGGCCGCCGCCGGTGGTGCCCAAGCGGGCGCCGCTGAGGCCGGTCCGTCCGCCGAACCGAAGGCCGCCAAGAAGGCCGACGGCAAGGTCGTTGATGCCGACGTCGAGATCGTCGACGACGAAAAGAAGTAATTCCCCGCGAACCCGGCTCCGTGCAGGAACGGGTTCGCTTCATTTTTTCTAGTCCAACCTTAACCCAAAACCCACACCCAACCTATATGGCTAAAGTGAACATCAAACCCATCGGTGATCGCGTGCTTGTGCAGCACATCGAGGAAAAAGAACAAGTCCGCGGCGGGATCATCATTCCCGACAGCGCCAAGGAAAAGCCGCAGGAGGCGAAGGTCATCGCCCTCGGCACCGGCAAGCGCGATGAGAGCGGCAAGGTCACGCCCTTCGAAGTGAAGGTCGGCGACCGCGTCCTCATCTCCAAGTACGGTGGCACCGAGGTGAAGATCGAGGACCAGAAGTACACGCTCGTGCGCGAGGACGACATCCTCGGCGTCATCGCCTAACCCAAACTCTCAATCAAAAACCGAGCCGGCCCCAGGCCGGCGAGTCCTGAGCACAAGCGAAGGATCCAACCCAAAAAACTACTACTATGGCAGCCAAACAACTCCTGTTCGACGAGGCCGCTCGTCAGAAAGTTCTGCGCGGTGTCGAGGTTCTCTCCCGCGCCGTCAAGGTCACCCTCGGGCCCAAGGGCCGGAATGTGGTCATCGACAAGAAATTCGGTTCCCCGACCGTCACCAAGGACGGCGTGACCGTCGCAAAGGAAGTCGAGCTTCCGGACCCGTACGAGAACATGGGCGCGCAGATGGTCAAGGAGGTCGCCTCCAAGACCAGCGACAGCGCCGGTGACGGCACCACCACCGCGACCGTGCTCGCCGAGGGCATCTATCGCGAGGGCCTGAAGAACGTCACGGCCGGCTCCAACCCGGTCTACCTCAAGCGTGGCATCGACAAGGCCGTCGAGGCCGCCGTCGCCGAGCTCCACAAGGTTTCCAAGAAGGTCAGCGAGACCGAGGAAATCCGCCAGGTCGCGGCCGTGTCCGCCAACTGGGACGATGAGGTCGCCAACAAGATTGCCGAGGCCATGGAAAAGGTCGGCAAGGATGGCACCATCACCGTCGAGGAAGCGAAGTCCATCGAGACGACGCTCGACGTCGTCGAGGGCATGCAGTTCGACAAGGGTTACCTCTCCCCGTACTTCGCGACCAACGCGGAGGCCCAGGAAGCGGTGCTCGAGGACGCCTACGTGCTGATCCACGAGAAGAAGATCTCCAACCTCCAGGAGTTCCTCCCGCTGCTGCAGACCGTCGCCAAGAGCGGCAAGCCGTTGCTCGTCATCGCCGAGGAAGTCGAGGGTGAAGCCCTCGCCGCCCTCGTCGTGAACAAGATCCGCGGCACGATCAACGTGTGCGCCGTCAAGGCCCCGGGCTTCGGCGACCGCCGCAAGGCCATGCTCGAGGACATCGCGGTCCTCACCGGCGGCAAGTGCATCACCGAGGACCTCGGCCTCAAGCTCGAGAACCTCACCATCGGCGACCTCGGCCGCGCCAAGCGCATCGTCGTCGACAAGGAGAACACCACGATCGTCGAGGGTGCGGGCAAGTCGTCCGACATCCAGGGCCGCGTGAAGCAGATCCGCCGCCAGATCGACGAGACCACCAGCGACTACGACCGCGAGAAGCTCCAGGAGCGCCTCGCCAAGCTCGCCGGCGGTGTCGCCGTCATCAATGTCGGCGCCGCCACCGAGGCGGAGATGAAGGAGAAGAAGGCCCGCGTGGAAGACGCGCTGCACGCCACCCGTGCGGCCGTGGAGGAAGGCATCGTCGCCGGCGGCGGCGTCGCCCTGCTCCGCACCGCGAAGGCCATTGAGGCCCTCAAGCTCGAGGGTGACGAGGCGATCGGCGCGCAGATCGTGCGCCGCGCGATCGAGCACCCGCTGAAGCAGCTCTGCGCCAACGCGGGCGTTGACGGCGGCGTCGTCGTCAAGGAAGTCCTCGCGGGCAAGGGCAACTTCGGCTACAACGTGGCCACCGACAAGTACGAGGACCTCGTGAAGGCCGGCGTGGTTGACCCGACGAAGGTCACCCGCACCGCGCTGCAGAACGCGGCCTCCATCTCGGGCCTCCTGCTCACCACCGAGTGCATGATCACCGAGATCCCGGAGAAGAAGGAAGCTCCGGCCCCGGGTGGTCACGGCGGCATGGGCGGCATGGACTACTAATCCGCCTGAGCTCCTCCGGAGCGACGGCGAGGCAAGTCCCTCCCAACACTTCAAGGCGTCCCGCGCGAGCGGGGCGCCTTTTTTTGCGCCTGTCATCCTGAGCCCCGCGAAGGATCCAGCGGGGTTGCCAGCGACGCATGGTGATGAGCGTGCCACGCCCAATTACCACCGCATTTCAGGTGGCAGAATCGGCTGGTGAATTCGTTCGACGCGCCGGCGGGCGAATCGCCAGGCTACCAGCTGGACAGGGGCCGTTTGCCAAGGAGTCGAGCCCCATGAAGATTGTCCCAGTTGGATTGTTAGCCGCGGTCGCGCTGGCCGCGTTGTCGGGTAGCGAACTGACGGAAGCTGAGGCGTTGGCGCGCGCGGAATTGCTGCGGGCGAGGATCGCGCACCACGACGAACGATATTATCAAGCCGCGGATCCAGAAATCACGGACGCGCAATACGACGGCCTCAAACGCGAGCTGCGTGACCTGAGCCGACAGTTTCCCGCCGTGAAAGGGGAAACCGGCCTCGGTGACGACCGCGTCGACGAGTTTCCCGTGCATCGCCATCGCACGCCGATGCTCAGCCTCGAAAAGACCCACTCGGAGGCGGAGCTCACCACGTTCCTCGCGCGGCTGAACCAGCAATTGGGCCGCACCGGCGCCACGTACGTTGTCGAACCGAAGTACGATGGATTTGGCATCAGCGTGACCTATGAAAAGGGCCGGCTGGTCCGCGCGCTCACGCGCGGCGATGGCGTGCAGGGCGCCGATGTCACCGTTGCCTTGCGGGGTTTGGTCGATCTTCCGCAGCAACTCGCCCGGTCGGCGCGCTATCCCTGGCCGGACCTGATCGAGCTTCGCGGCGAAATCTACATGAGTCCGGACGAATTCAAGCGCATCAATGACGAGCGCGAGGCCGCGGGACTCGAACCCTACGCCCATCCGCGCAACCTGGCGGTCGGCACCTTGCGGCAGCAGGAGGGGGCGCTTTCCTCCCGCCGGCTCGAAGTCGTGTTTTATGGCGTGGGCGCCGTCAGTCCGGCCGCCGCCGCGCCACAGTCGCAGCAGGAACTGCACGCCGCCATCAAGGCGTGGGGTTTGCCGGGCGTGAAGGATTTGAAAGTCGTCGGCTCGCCGGCGGAGGCGTGGACGTGGATTGTCGCGCTGGGAAAACGACGGACGAAGCTCGCTTACCCACTCGATGGGGCGGTGGTTAAACTGGATGATGTGCGGCTGCAGGCCGTCGCGGGCGTCGGTTCCGAGGCGCCGCGCTGGGCGGTGGCATATAAATTTCCGGCGGAGACGACCGCGACGCGGCTGCTGGGCATCACCCTGCAAGTCGGTCGCACCGGCGCGATCTCGCCGGTGGCGGAGTTGGCGCCGGTGAAGTTGGGCGGATCCACCATGCGCCGGGCCGCGTTGCACAACCGCGCGGAGATCGCGCGCAAGGATCTGCGAGTGGGGGATTGGGTCGTGCTGGAAAAAGCCGGCGAGATCATCCCGGTCGTGACCGGCCCCGACTTGACGCGGCGCCCTGCGTCGGCCGTCCCGTTTGTTTTTCCCGACACCTGCCCGGCTTGTGCGACGACGTTGGTCACGGAGGGAAAAACCACACGTTGTGCGAACGACGAGTGCCCGGCGCGGATCCAGCGACGGCTCGAGCATTTCGTTTCGAAGGAAGCCGTCGGCATTCGCGGTCTCGGCAAGAGCACGCTCGGTGCGCTGGTCAGCCAAGGCTTGGTGAAGGAGCCGGCTGATCTTTACGCGCTGGACGTCGCGAAATTGAGCGAGGCGACCACGCGCAAGACCGCGGAAAAACTTGTCGACGCGATACGCGCCAGCCGTGGCGCCGAGTTGTGGCGCTTCATTTATGGCGTCGGCGTTCCCGGGGTGGGGCCGGCGGGAGCGCGGGCGCTGGCTCGCCGGTTCTCCAGTCTCTCTGCATGGGCGCGGGCCCAGGAAAAGGACTACCGGGGATCAGCCATCAGCGCGGCCACGCAGCAGGCTTGTGAGGAGTTCTTTGCCGAGGACCGGAACCGGCAGGTGGTGGAGGCGTTGCAGGCGGCGATCCGTGCGAAATAGGGTGTTGGCGCGGGAGCCGCCTCCGGCAGGCCACGGCTCTCGGACGTCTCTTTAGTGGGAATCTGCCCAGCGTTACTCTTTCACTTCTGATGCGCCGTAGATGATGGTGGGCCGTGGCTCGCTGACTTCGCCCAGCTTCACGAATTGCCGGCCGGTGTCGGCGGTGATGCGTGCGAGCAGAGTCTGCGGATTCAGCGCACCCTCGTCCAGTTGGCGCTGGTAGATCTCGGCCTGTTCCGGGGTGAGCGAGATGACGTCGTCGAGGTACGCGAGAAAGGCCACGGGGTGAAAGGTCTCCCGGAAGATGAACATGCGGCCCTCGTATTTTTTCCATTCCGCCACGGGCAGGGTCGTCGTTTTCGAAAAGGCGGTGATGATCTCGTCGCTCCACTGTTCGATTTCCTTCCGTTTCGTGAGGGCGAATCCTTCCTTGAGCTGCTCCTCCGTGTGCGGCTGGCCGCTTTTGGCGGCGACGCGGCGGAACTCGGCTTCGGACGTGCCTTCCTTAGCGTTGCGCCAGGCCATGTCGCGCGCGTAGGCCGCGCAGAAGTCGGCGGCGAAATTTTCCGGCAGGTGGCGCTTGAGGGCCTGGCCCTTGATGCGTTGCTGGAGGCGGTCGTGCAGTTCCGCCGCGGTGCTGTTTGGCAGCCGGATCTTGTCGGTGCCGGGCCGGGGGTCCAACTCGCCGCCCGCGACGGCGGAGGAAATCGTCAGCTCGACCCCGTCCGCCAGGGTCACGCACAGGTCAAACCAGCCTTTCTCAAGCGCCGGGTGGTCGTAGTAGCAGGCCATCACGCCGGTATCGGGGTGGGTGAACGCCACCAGACCAACCCCCGGCATGCCTTCCACGGAATAGGTGAGCCCGCGCACGTAGCCAAGGGCGGCGAGCGCGGCCAGGTCCTGTTTTGCCTGGTCCTTGTTGACCCACTCGGCTTCCGGATCGGGGGTGAGTTCGATGGTGGAGGGCGTCGGCGTCGATGCCTTGATCCCCTTGGCGAGGCGGCGCAGCTTCCACCAAACCCAGAAAACAAACAATCCCAGCACGAACAAAAAGGCGATCGCGAGGCCGCCGACGATCTTGAGGAAGAGGCTCATCTTGGGAGGGAATGGAGATTTCCCTCTGCAGAATTACGCAGTTCCGACCACGGAGTGAAGGAAAACAGTGGGCCCGTGTGGCTCCGCCCACCCGTGCCGACGCGTGTTGCGTTGTCCCCGGGTCAGGTGGGCTGCTGTTTCAGTGGACGATTGACGTAGCCGAAGCCGAGTTTCGCCAGCCGGCGCCGGGCATTGATGCCCCAGCGTCCCCACGAGCGCTCGATCCGCTTGGTGTCGACCAACGTCTGGTTCCCGCACGCTGCGAGCGTGTGGCAACCATCGTGATGCGTGGCGGAAAACAGATCGCCTGTGAGGCGCGTCGGGAGCCGCTCCGTTGTGACGGAATCGCGTGAGAGTGTCTTGAAACGGAGCAGGTGGAGGGCGCCCCCATAGGTTTGGCTGCAATCCTGCACCGGCAAAACCAAATCACCCGCCGCCGTGAGGAAGGGTGTGCCGCCCGGCCGCGCACCCGTGCGATCATCGAGGATCGGATTGAGGCGGTGTGGCTTCCACGGGCCAACGAGGTTGTCCGAAGACGCCAGATGGAGCTCACGCTGGTCCCGCGCCTTGGGGCCGACGATCGTGTAGAACATCCACCAGCGGTCCTCGTGGTGAATCACTGACGCCTCGGCACCCGGTGTGTTCGGCAGGAGCGCCGTTTCGCGCACCCACTGGAAGGGGAATCTCCGCGCCCGATACAGGGCGATCTCGCCGGCTCGGTGGCATTCTGGAATCATGAACACTTCGCCCTGGTCCTGAACGATGAACGGGTAGGAGAGGTGGAACGGCCGCGAGAGGACAATCTGCTTTCCGCGCCACGCGAGGTTCGGACCGAGTTCGTGATGTTCGATGACGGCGTGTTTGGTGCGATAATCGAATGCCTCGACAAAAACATGGGTGGTGTCGCCCCGGCGAAGGCCGAAAGGATCCGCCAGATACCGCCACGGTCCGGCGTCAGGCAGCCACGTGACGCGCGGCCGTAGTTCGGCGGCTGCGGTCGGCTGCATCAGCTCCGTGATGGGAGCGGCGACCACGCCCACTCTCCAGAAATCGCTCGCGGGGGGCCGGATCATGGAGTCGCCGGAGCTGGGACCCAAGCCCGCGCGGGGACAGCGACCCGGGCGGCGATGACTTGTGTGTAGAACTCCATCACGTGGGCCACGCGCGTTCCGGGATCGAAGCAACTCAGATCGTAACTCACCCCGGCCAAATGGCCCGCCTGGAATCGCCCGGCGGCATTGCTGATGGCGGCTGCGAGAGCGTTCACGTCGCCAATCGGCACGAGCGTCACGGGTTGATCACGCAGGTATTCGGCCGGGCCCTCGGCGGTCGTGGCAATTACCGGCAGACCGGCACTCATCGCCTCGATGATGGCGAGTCCGAAGCTTTCTTCGCGCGAGGGCGACACAAACAGGTCGAAACCTTTCAGGCAGGCCTGCACATCGTCCCGATGGCCGACGAAGTGAATGCGCGGGTCCCCGGCCCGCCGACGCTCCAGTTCCTTCCGTTGTGGGCCGTCACCGACGAATACCAGTGCGGCATTGCTGGGGGCGGCTGCTTGAAATGCGGCGAGGAGAACGTCCGCACCTTTGCTGGCGTGCAGTCGGCCGACGGAGCCGATGACAAGGGTATCCGGTCCGACGCCCAGCGTCGCGCGCAGTCCGCCGGTTGGATTAGCCGCGGCCGGAGCCGGCAACCAGTTGGGAATGGTGCGGGCGACGCCACGATAGCCATCAATGCGGGCCAGCTGCGCCCGGTTCACGCATATAAGTCCGTCGAGCTTTGCGTGCTGGTGGGTCTTGTAGCCCACATGCAACGTCGCAACCCGGCAGTGCATCCCGTGGGTCGCGGCGAGAGCCTTGCAGGCTCCGCTCAGGTGACCGTGACAAACATCCGGGGCAACGCGGTCGACGATGCGCCGCAGTTGCCAACCCGCGAAAAACCGGCCGATGCCGTGAAAACGCACGCTAGAGTGCAGCGCGCGCGATACGGGCGATCCGGACCGGCCGATGACGTGGACCTCATGGCCGAGATCTGCCTGGCGGTTGGCAAGGTCGATACAATACCTCTCCGAACCGGCGATGCCGGAGGAGAGGATAGCGTGGACGATGCGGAGTGGGGAATGAGCGGAAGTGGGCGCGCCGGTAGGAACGCCCGATGAAGAGGGGGTCACGTGTGCAGAAGAGGTACGGGAGGGACGCTGGCCCGCAGCCGGAAGGCCGCGGTTGGTGTCGCGTGGGGCACGACACCCCCACCTTATACTAATTCCCGCCTAATGGATGCGGGACAGCACCCATATCTGTTGTAGGGCGGCGCCCTACACGAAGATCAGTTCTGATGTGGATTTGACGTCCAACGCACGGCTTCCCGCATCAGCTCGGTGGCATTGCTCAGTCCCAGCTTCTCCTTGATTCGGGCGGCGTAGGCCTGAACCGTTTTCATGCTCAGGTTCATTTCAGCGGCGATGATGCGGGTGGCCTGGCCCTCCCCGAGTCGGCGAAACACCTCGAGCTCGCGATCGCTGAGCACTTCCGCCGGGTTCGTCGTTCGTTCTGCCGATTGGCCAATCATGCGGGCAGTGAGCTGGGCAAGAATCTCCGGGCGCGCATGAACTTTGCCGGCCAGCACGGTGCGCACGGCTTCGACGATACTGTGCGTTGATTCATGTTTGGTCACGTAACCGCGGGCCCCGGCGCGGAAGGCCCTTTCGACGTAGTAAATTTCCTCGTGCATCGACAGCACAACGCACTGCGTGTTTGGGCACTGGGTTCGCAGATCCTTGATCAGGTCGAGCCCCGATCCTCCCTTCAGCGTCAGGTCGACGATCGCAATATCCGGCGCGGCGCTCATGATGCCCGCGAGTGCTGCCGGGGCGGTGTCCGCGGTCCCACAAACTTCGAAGTCCGGTTCCTGCCGCAGCAAGTTGCCGAGCCACTCCCGGACCAAGGTGTGATCGTCGACGATGAAGATCCGCCGTTTCATATCACGGCCGCGGTCGCGTGACTCAAGGGGATCCGGCAGCGGACGTGCGTGCCTTTGCCCTCGGACGATTCCACGATGAGTTCACCCCCGAGCAGTTTCGCGCGTTGGTTCATCACGCTCAAGCCCACGCCTGCCTTGCGGTCGGCCTCCAGGGGCAGCCCGGCGCCGTTGTCGCGAATTTCCAGAACCAAGCAGTCGCGATCCTGGCTGAGGCTCATCTGCAGCAAGGTGGGCCGGGCGTGGCGCATGGAGTTGCGGGTGGCTTCCTCGGCGATGCGGAAAAGGTTGGATGCCGTGTTGCTGTCCTTGACGGGCGGAACGATGCGGGTCTCAAAGCGACATTCCACGCCGGTCTGGCGCTGGACCGTGGCGGCGAGCTCCCTCATTTCCCGCGCGAGGTTTTCCGGCTCGATGGCGGTGAGCAGGAGCCCGCGGGCGAGTTGCCGGGATTGGCGGATGCCGTCCTCGGCGAGCCGAACCAGGTCGCGGGCGGAGCTCGCGGCTGGATGATTGCCAAGCTGCTGGCTCAGGATCTGGGCCGCGTAGGCCATGGCGGTGAGGTGCTGGCCGAGGCCGTCGTGCAAGTCATGTCCGATCGTGCGCCGTTCCCGCTCGCTGGTTTCGATGAGCTCCTGCTGCAACCTTTGGCGAGCCACGGTCTCTGCGTTGAGCGCCTGGGTGCGCGCCTGCACCCGTTGCTCCAGCTCGCGCTGAAAGTTGACGAGCAAGTGAATGCCCCAGGCCACGATCATGTATGTCGCGAGGAACACCAAGGAATTCCAGGTGATGCTCGCATGGTGGGCATACGGCGCGTTCTGCACATAGTCGCCACCCACGCGCACGGCAATGCACACCAGGGAAGTGACGAACGCGGCCATGAACCCATGCCACGCGACCGCCAACGCGATCGGAATCAGATAGAATACCTGGAGCGATATCCAGATGCCGCTGAGGTAGTCCGCGCAACCGATCCCTAGAATCAAGCTCGCGATCGAAGCGATTTGAGCCAGCCGGCTTGCCGGGGGCTTGGTCAGCAGCTTCAAGACCCAGGAGCCAAGCGCGGGTTTGAGTGGATCCGGCAACATGGGAAGTCGGCGAGAGTCTGCCCTGAGTCGATTGCCCTGCAACTGGATTTGGCTTGGACCGGACGCGGCTTCGCTTTTCCGTCGAAGGCCATGGAAGTCATCTTTCTCGGCACGGGCACGTCACAGGGGGTGCCGATGATTGCGTGTGATTGCCCGGTTTGCCGGTCGCCCGACCCGCGGAATCGGCGCACGCGCTCGAGCATTCATGTCGTGATGGACGGCCTGCACGTTCAGGTGGATGCCTCCCCGGAATTTCGCCTGCAGTGCCTGCGTGAAGACATCCGTCAGCTCGACCTCTTCATCCTCACGCACGGTCACAATGACCACATCACGGGCATGGACGACCTGCGTCGGTTCTGTGACCTGTTGGGCGGAAAGGCGCTGACCGTGTATTCGACGGACGAGGGCATGGCGCGGGTGCTCGCAATGTTTCCCTACGCGATCGCCGAGCGGCCGCTGACCAAGGGTTACGCGGCGTTCAAGCTCGTGGACATGCCCCCGGTGCTGGATCTGCCGCAGGGCACGATCCACGCGACCCTGCTGCCGCACGGCGGCATCAACACGCTGGGATTGGTCTTCACGGAAAAAAGCTCCGGCCGGAAATTTGCCTACTATTCCGACTGCAAACGGATCCCGCACGAGGCGGTCGGCTTGGCCAAGGGTGCGGACGCAGTTTGCCTCGACGGTCTGCGGCCGGAGCCGCATCCGACCCATATGAATATTGAGGAGGCGTGTGCGGCGGCGGCACTCCTCGGGGCGACGTCGAGCTACCTAACGCATTTGACTCATGGGGTGGACCATGAGGAGTGGAGCCACCGGCTGCCCACGGGTGTCGCCCTGGCCTATGATGGGCTGCGCCTGAAGCTGTAGTTTCCCGCGTCGATCTCAGAACGGCCACACCGCCGGCACAATGTAGAGCGCCAGCACGAAGCAAAGTATGTTGAGGGGCAAACCAAGCCGCAGGAAATCCGCGAAGCGATAGCCGCCGACACCGTATACGTAAGTGTTCGTCTGGTAACCGATCGGCGTGGCAAACGAGGCGGAGGCGGCGAGGCAGATGGCGATCACGAATGGCCGGGGGTCCACCCCGAGCTGCGCCGCCACGCTGAGCCCCAGGGGCGTCAAGAGAGCGGCCACCGCGTTGTTCGACAGGATTTCGGTCAGCACAGAGGCGACAAGATACAGGGCAGCCAACATCACCAGCGGCTGGTTCGCCGTGGGCACCACGGCGTGCACGGTGCCCAGCAAGCGTTCGACGACATAGGCGGAAGTGCCCGTGTGTTCCATCGCGACGCCCAGCGCGAGCATGCCGTAGATCAGGAAAAGGAGGTTCCACTCGATCGCCTGGTAGCCATCCCGGGGTTTCAGGCAGCCGGTGAGAAACAGGATGGCGCAGGCAAGGAGCGCAGCAACGTCCACCGGCATCCAGCCGGTGGATGACGAGATGATCACGCCGGCGATGGACCCAAGGGTGATCACGAGATGACGGGGCGTCCGGCGTGACGGCACCGGTGGCCGGTCGAGCAGCAATACATCCTCGCTGCTCCGCAGGTCCTCGACCGCCCGCTCCGTGCCCATGAGCAGAAGGATGTCACCGTTTTGCAGGCGGATACTTTTCAGGTCAGCGCGAAGTTCACGGCCGTGGCGGTGGACGGCGAGAACCACGAAATGGAAGCGTTGGCGAAAATCTGCTTCGACTACCGTATGGCCGATCAGGGCGGAGCCGGGCCCAATGACACCTTCGACGATCACGCCCTCATGCGCTGCAATTTGCCCGAGGCCGAGTTTGAGTTCGGCGGTCAGGTCCACGCCGACCAGAGACCGGGTGTGGGTGACGCCCTGGGGCCGGCAGGCGAGGATCAGCCGATCGCCGGCGGCGAGGGGTGTTTCGCGGGGATCGAGGGGCGTCGGCTCGTCTTGGCGGACGAGTTCAAGCACCCGGACGCCGCGCGAGGGAACCAGGCCGGCGGACGCGGCGGTCTGGCCGATGGCCGGGGAATCGGGCAACACGTAGACCTCGGTGAGGTATTCCCGGCGACCGTCCGGGTCGGGCGGCGCGGCGGTGGACTTGCGTTCTGGGAGCAGGAACCAACCGGCGCCGGTGACCAGAAGGGTGCCTAAGGCCAATACCGGCAGGCCGAGCCAGGCCAGTTCAAACATCGCCAGCGGACGTTGTCCGGCCGAGTGCATGATCCCTGACACCACCAGATTGGTGCTGGAACCGACCAATGTGCACACGCCACCGAGCATCGCCGCGTATGAGAGAGGGATCAGCATTTTCGAGGCGGGCAGTTTCATCTGGCGGGACAGAGCGATGACCACAGGCACAAGAACGACCACGACGGGGGTGTTATTGATGAATGCCGACAGGCCGCCAACCGTCAGCATGAGCACGGGCATGACCACGAAGTAACTATAGCCCGATATCCCCCGCAGGGTGCTGGACAGGCGATCGACCGCACCGCATTTCACGAGCGCCGCGCTCAGGATAAACATGGCCCCCACGGTCAACGGGGCCGTATTCGCCAGTACCCCATAGATCTTCTCTCGGGGAACGACGCCGCTGGCGAGCAGGGTCACGAAAAGGACCAAA
This sequence comes from Lacunisphaera sp., assembly GCA_044224295.1. GTDB lineage: Bacteria > Verrucomicrobiota > Verrucomicrobiia > Opitutales > Opitutaceae > Lacunisphaera. The sequence goes on from JBGAKQ010000001.1 coordinate 15,391, forward strand.
GCCGTCACGTCTGGGGTAATGCGCTCGTGCAGAAACGCCAACAACGCGAAGACGATCAACAGGAGCACGAACGCGATTTCCCAAGTCATCGATTTGAGGCTGTTTGCCCCCGATGTCTTGCCGAGACTAAAGCGCCTCGCTGCCGAGGATTTTTGGCGGGTGTTGAACGAAAGAATTATGACAAGTTCCTCGGATGGAGCTTGCTATAATTCCTACTATTTTAATGTAGATTGAATCGCTCACCTATGAAGCTCTCGAAACGCGGTGAATACGCCCTGCGCTCCCTAATCAACCTCGGCATTGCCGCCAAGGTGGGGCGGTCCCTCGTGCGAGTGACGGAGCTGGCCAAGGCCGAGGACCTCCCGGTGAAGTTCCTCGAACAGGTCATGCAGCAACTCCGCGAGGCCGGGATTGTGGAAAGCGAACGCGGCAAGCTGGGTGGCTATCGCCTGGCCAAGCCGGCGAGCCAAATTCACATCGGGGAGATCGTCCGCCTGATCGACGGTCCCCTCGCGCCGATTGGCTGCGTGAGCCAGACGGCTTACGTGCCGTGCAATTGCCCGGACGAGGCCCACTGCGGTCTGCGCATGCTGATGCTGGACGTGCGCAATGCCATCGCTTCGATTTTGGACCGCTACACCTTGGCCGATGTGGTCGAGGTGACGACGCGAGCCATGGTGCGAGACGGGATTCCGTTGCCCTTTAGTTCACCGTTGCCGCGGTCCGCCGACGTTCCGAAACGCGCGTCGGCGAAGCCGAACCGCCGGTTGAGTCCGGCCGAGGGCGTCATCCACCAATTGTTGGGCGATTACGCCATCTGACCCGCCATGCCTGGAGTTAAGCCCACATTGCCGGTGAGTTGGTTTGGCAAACTCGTGCTGGGTTGCGCAATGGTTGCAAACCTGGCAGCAGAACCCGTGTTGGTCCGCGTCGGGTATTTCCCCAACGTGACCCACGCCCAAGCCATCATTGGCAGCCACGGCACGAGGGAACAGCGCGGCTGGTTTGAGCAAAGGCTCGGGACCAACGTCGTCGTGCGCTGGTACGCGTTTAATGCCGGTCCCAGTGCGATGGAGGCAATTTTCGCCGGCTCCATCGACCTCACCTATGTCGGGCCCAACCCGGCGCTCAACGCATTCATTCGTTCGCAGGGCGAAGAGATCCGCGTGCTGGCAGGCGCGGCCTTGGGCGGCGCCGCTTTGGTGGTGCCGGGCGACGGCCGGATTACGGAGGCCAGCCAGTTCAAGGGAAAGCGCCTCGCGACGCCGCAACTCGGCAACACCCAGGACGCCGCCGCCCGTGCCTGGCTGAAGCAGCAGGGCTTCCGGATCACCCTTTCCGGCGGTGACGTGTTTGTCTTGCCCACGCCCAACCCCGAACAGTTGTCGCTGTTTCAGCAGGGCAAACTGGACGCTGTCTGGACGGTCGAGCCGTGGGTTTCGCGACTCGAACAAGAGGCGAACGGGCGGGTCTTCCTCAGCCAGCCTGATGCGGTCACGACGGTGTTGGTCAGCAGCGTGAAGTTTCTGCGGGCGCATCCGGACCTGGTGACAAAATTCAAGGCGGCCCATCGGGAGCTCACGGCGTGGATGAACGCGCATCCCGACGAAGCGCGGGCGCAGGTGCAGGCCGGATTAAGCGCCGAGATGAAGCGACCGATGGCGCCGGGCCTGGTCACGAGCGCGTGGACGCGGCTGCGCTTCACGGATGAAGTTACGCAACGCCAACTTGAGTCCCTGGTCACGGAGGCCCAAAGCGTGGGCTTCCTGCGGAATGCAGGCCCCCTTGACCGGCTCTTTTCCGGCCAGCCATGACCCTTGAATCCACGGTTCCTGCGCCGCCGCCGGCCCGCCTCGCGATCGACAAGGTCTCGAAGTGGTTCGAGACCTCGCGTGGTCGCGTCCAAGCCCTCGATAACGTCAGCCTGGAAGTCGCAGAAGGGGAGTTTGTTTGCCTCGTGGGGCCGAGCGGTTGTGGCAAATCGACCTTGCTGAACATGATTGCCGGCCTCGAACCGCCGGGACAGGGCTCGGTCGCGGCGGGCGGCGCGCCCATTCGCGGTCCCAGCCGGGAACGCATGATGATGTTTCAAGAGTCCGCCTTGTTTCCCTGGCTGGATGCGCTGGGGAACGTCTTGTTTGGACTCAAGCGCAAGCCCGGCTTGAACGACGCGGAGCGTCGGGAACTGGCGGAATACTACCTCAAGCTCGTCGGGCTGGAAAAGTTCATGCACGCGAACGTCCACGAGTTGTCCGGCGGCATGAAGCAGCGCGTGGCGCTGGCGCGCGCGCTCGCGCCGAATCCCCGCGTCCTGCTGATGGATGAGCCGTTTGCCGCGCTTGATGCGCTGACTCGTGAGCAGCTCTACGGCGACCTGCAGCGCATCTGGGCGCAACGTCACGTCACCATTGTCTTTGTGACGCATAACGTCCGCGAAGCGGTCAGCTTGGGCGACCGCGTGGTGCTGTTTTCCCCGCACCCCGGACGGGTGCGGGAGGAGTTTCGCATCACGCTGCCCAGGCCGCGCGACATCAATAGCGTCGAGGTGGCCGGCTACGCCACGAACATCACGCGTGCCCTGAAGGACTACATGGAAAACGGAGCGGGCATCTGATGAAGCGATTCCTGACCGCGCTGGTTTTCTTCCTGCTCCTGATCGGAGCCTGGCACTGGGCGTATGGGCAGCGGATTTGGTCACCGGTCTTGGTGCCTTCCCCGGAAAGCGTCGTGCGTTATCTTTGGGAGATCGCGGTCGACGGTTCGCTGTGGTCCAGCACGTTGGTCACGATGAGGCGGCTGCTGGCGGGATACGCCATTGGCCTGCTGGCCGGTGTTCCGCTCGGGTTTCTCACGGCGCGGGTCCGCGCCCTCCGCGACACGCTGGGAATTCTCGCGCTCGGATTGCAGGGTCTGCCCAGCGTATGCTGGGTGCCCTTGGCGTTGCTGTGGTTTGGCCAGACGGAAGGAGCGATGCTCTTTGTGGTGGTCATGGGAACGATGTGGTCCGTCGTCCTGGCGACGGAAACCGGCGTGCGCAACGTCAACCCCATCTACCTCCGCGCGGCCCGCACCATGGGCTCGACCGGGGTGCACACCTGGATTTACGTCATGTTGCCGGCATCGCTGCCCTTTATTGTCAGCGGCATGAAGCAGGGATGGGCGTTTGCCTGGCGCTCGCTCATGGCGGCGGAAATTTATGTGACCATCCTGACCGGCTTTGGGCTCGGTCACCTGCTGCATTATGGCCGGGAGTTGAATGCGATGGAACAGGTCGTCGCGATCATGTTGGTCATCGTCCTCATCGGGCTGCTCACCGACAAAATCCTGTTCTCCCCATTTGAACGGTTCCTCCACCGGCGCTGGGGAACCGAAAAATAAGACAGTCCCGCCGTTTGCGTTTCACCCATTTAACCCGCACAAATTAACCCAAACCCACGACGATCATGGCTAAAATATACAACGACATCACCGAGACGATCGGCAACACCCCGCTCGTTCGCCTGAACCGCACCGCTGCCGCCCACGGCGCGCAGGCGGAGATCCTGCTCAAACTCGAGTTCTTCAACCCGCTGTCCAGCGTCAAGGACCGCATCGGCTTCGCCATGATCGACGACGCGTTGAAGTCCGGAAAACTGAACAAGGACAGCGTCATCATCGAGCCGACCAGCGGCAACACCGGCATCGCGCTGGCCTTCGTCGCGGCCGCGAAGGGCCTGAAGCTGATCCTCACGATGCCCGAGACGATGAGCACGGAGCGCCGCAAGCTGCTCAAGATCCTCGGCGCGCGCGTCGTCCTGACCGAGGGACCGAAGGGCATGAAGGGCGCCATCGCCAAGGCGGAGGAGCTCGCCTCGAAGATTCCGAACAGCGTCATCCTGCAGCAGTTCTCGAATCCGGCCAATCCGGCGATCCATCGCAAGACGACCGCCGAGGAAATTTGGCGCGATACCGACGGCAAGGTGGACATCATTGTGTCCGGCATCGGCACCGGCGGCACCATCACCGGCGTCGGCGAGGTCCTGAAGCCCCGCAAGCCGTCGCTGAAGATCGTCGCGATCGAACCCGATGCTTCACCGGTGCTCTCCGGCGGCCAGCCGGGCCCGCACAAACTGCAGGGCCTCGGCGCGGGCTTTGTGCCCGCCATCCTCAACACCAAGGTGTTCGATGAGGTGATCCGCGTGAAGGAAGCCGACTCGGGCCCGGTATCGAAGCAGGTGAACCAGCTGGACGGCATTCCGATCGGCATCTCCTCCGGCGCCGCCGTCTGGGCGGCAATCCAGTTGGCCAAACGCCCCGAGAACAAAGGCAAGCAGATCGTGGCCGTCATCCCGTCGAGCACCGAACGCTACCTGTCGACCTGGCTCTTTGCGGATGTAAACGTCGAGACCGACTCGATCGACGACCTTATTCCCGCTGGGAAGTAAGCGAGCGCCCGTTTTAAGTCGCGAAGCCGGACCACGCGGTCCGGCTTTTTTGTTACCGACCGCCAAAATCGGTAGGGGCGGTTGCCCTCAACCGTCCTCGCCCGAAGGCCGTTGAGGGCAACGGCCCCTACCAAGGGACCCAAGAACTCACCCGCGCTTTAACTTCAACAGCCGTTCGCCCGCGGCGTGTAGCGTTTCCGCCTTCTTCGCAAAGTTGAGCCGCACGTACCGATGCTCGGGTTCGTGGAAAAACACCGAGCCCGGGACCGGCGCCACGCCGATTTCCTTCGCCATCCAGCGGGCGAACTCGATGTCGTTGGCCTGGCCGAAGGGAGAGACGTCGAGCATCACGAAATACGCGCCTTGCGGCTCGGTGTAGCGCAGCCCGGTGCGGTTGAGATAACCCAGCAGGATCGCGCGGCGCTCCGCGTATTCGCGGGCGAGGCCGGCATAGTAGCTGTCAGGCATCTCCAAGCCCGTGACGATGGCGTGCTGCAACGGGGCCGCGGCACCCACGGTGAGAAAGTCGTGCACCTTGCGGCCCTGCGCCACGAAAGCCGGGTCGGCGAAGACGTAGCCGAGGCGCCAGCCGGTGATCGCGAATGTCTTCGAAAGCGAACTGCACATCACCGTGCGCTCTGCCATGCCAGGGAGGGAAGACAGGTAGGTGTGCCGGTGCGGTTCGAAGACGATGTGCTCGTACACCTCGTCGGTGATCACAAAGACGTCGAATTCGCACGCCAACGCCGCGATCTGTTCCAGCTCGGTGCGGGTGAAAACCTTGCCGGTGGGATTGGACGGATTGCAGAGAATGAACGCCTTGATGCCACTGGCGAAGACGCGGCGCAGCTCGGCGAGATCGAACGTGTAGTCGGGCGGACGCAGCGTTGCGAAGACCGGTGTCACGCCCGACAGAATCGCGTCGGCGCTGTAGTTTTCGTAGAAAGGCGAGAAGAGGCCGATCTTGTCCCCCACGTCCGCGACGGTCATGACCGCAACCATCATGGCCTCGGTGGCGCCGCAGGTGACGATCAGGTGGCGGTCGGGATCGCAGGGGAGGCCGGTGAAACGGCCCAGCTTGCGCGCGAGCGCCTGGCGCAGGGGCGCGGCGCCCCACGTGACCGCGTACTGGTGATGATCGCCGTCCATCTCACGTTTGGCGGCCTCGAGGATCTCGCGGGGTGGATTGAAGTCAGGGAACCCCTGGGAGAGATTGATCGCGCCGTGCTGTTGGGCCACGCGCGTCATCTCGCGGATGAGCGATTCGGTAAAGACGGCGGTCCGACGGGAGGTGCGCGGCATCGGGAGGGGAGAAACTCCAGTTACCAAAGGCCAAACGCCAAAAAAATCCGAGGCGAAACTCCGGGCGCGTGCGTCTTATGCGGTCGGTAAGCATCACGGACTATTCCCGTAACCGTCATCCTGAGCCGTGCGAAGGAGCCAAGGGAATTCGCACCACCGCTCGGGTTCTTCGCCCGGCTCAGAATAACCAGTACCTTGGACGCCGCGATAGAGAGATATTTGAACTCGGCGACTAAACCTTACCCATGTTTCCCAAGGGCAGGATGCTTCTTTTCTGTGGCCTGGTACCACCGATAAAAACTAACCCCAAAGGCGATCATCGCGACACTCATGCCGATCAGCTTCATCATCGATCCAGCCAGCAACTGATCGCCGGCGGGCGAGAGCGGTTCGGTCCGGCCGCCCACGCTGATTTCCATGATGCGGGGCGCGAATTCGTAGGTGGGGTAGAGGATATCCGACGAAAACGTGATGTAGGCGAAGAGCGGGGTCATCGCGATGACCACGGCCGGCAGGTAAAGCATCTGCCAGCCATAGCTGGCGCGCGGGTACTCCGTCGACGGACTGAGGAGCGGCCACCAGTAGAAAAGCGCGGCGCCGAAGAACGAGAAATGCTCGGCGATGTGCACCGGCCGGTTTTGCAGCGCGAGGTCGTAGAAAGCCGGCAGGTGCCAGATCGTCAGGGTCACGGTGTAGACCACGCCGCACACGATCGGGTTGGTCAGCACGCGCAGGATCGGACGCAGCCCGGGTCGGCCGGTCAGCGGGCGCACCAGCCAGTCCGGCAGTCCGAGCAGGAACAGCACCGCCGCCGGGTAGATGATCAGCTGGTGCTGCAGCATGTGCGCGCTCAGGAGGAAACGTTCCCCGATCTGGTCCAGGGGCGAGCCCACGGCCAGGTAGAAGACCACCAAGGCCGCATAAAACATGATCGCCTTGGCCTTCGGGTAGGGCGTGCCCGGCGCCAACCGGTCCCGCCACGGTCCCGTGAGGATGGCATAAAGCCAGCCCAGGAAGATGAGCCCGCCGATGAGGAACGGCTCATTGTGCCAGTGGGTCCAGTCGATCATGGCCAGTAGAGATAAACAGCCGTTGGAGGATGGCCACCAAAAGGCGAAGCCGGGCGGAAGAAGAATCCGTGCCGATACCGATTATCACGATTGTTTGTGGTGAGTTTGGAGGCGGCACAAAAAAAGCCGCGTCGTGAGACGCGGCTTCGATCAAGCGGGGAGCTGGCTTAGCAAACGGCCAGGCGGGCCATCTCCAGGGCGGCCGCGGTGAGCGGCTTGCCGGCCTCGGTGGCGAAAAGGTGCAGGAGCGCCCACATCGTGCCGCTCGCGAGGATCAGGCCGATGAAGAACAGGATCGTGCAGAACACCTTGTCCCAGCGCAGGTGCATGAAATAGAAGATAACCGCGAGGAACTTGCCGGCGGACAGCGTCACCAGCGAGCCGACGACGAACCACTTGGCGAGCGGCAGGTACACGAGGACGACCTCGATGCCGGTCACGACGGACAGGATCATGGCGACCTTGATGAAGAAATGGTACTTGCTCGGCTCGTGGTGGCCGGCGGCAGTGGGCGCGTGAGAGTCAGCGGACATGGGAAGGAGAGCTGAGAGTTGAGGGCTGAGTGTTGGGAGCCGGGGGCTTCGAACTCAGAGGTATTCCAGCAAGTAGACGGCGGTGAAGATGATGATCCAGACGATGTCGACGAAGTGCCAGTAGAGGCCGATCGACTCGACATCGACCGCGTTCTTTTCGCCGAACTCGACGGCGCCGCGGGTGCGGCCCATCACGATCACGGCGATGAAGGCGGCCACGCCCACCGCCAGCGGGACGGCCGCGCGCTTGAGGAGGTCACCGAAGGGCAGGCCGTAGACGACCTCGATGAGGCCGGGGACGAACCAGATGAAGGCCACCGCCATCGTCACGACCACCGCGCCGAGGTGCAGGAAGTTCATCAGCAGGCCGCCGCCGTGGTTGCCGGCGGGCTTGAAGGTGCGGACGTACATCATCGCGAGCAGCAGGACGCCGATGGCGACGTGCGTGCCGTGCGTGCCGGTCAGGGTGTAGAAGGTCGAGCCGAAGATGCTGTTCGACAGGGTCATCTTCTTCTCGTGCACGAAGTGCGCGAACTCGTAGACCTGGCCGCCGAGGAAGATGCAGCCGAAGAACATGGTGCCGAGGAGCATCACCCGCGTGCTCTTCACGTTGCCGCGCTGGATGGCGTTCACGGCGAGCGCCATGAGGAGCGACGACATGAGCAGGATGAACGTCGAGAAGGACGTCAGCTCGATGTTGAAGACCTGCGTGGGGACCGCGTTGCCCGGGGGCTGGTTGAGGCGGTAGACCAGGTGGGTCGAGATCAGCGCACCGAAGAACATGCAGTCCGACGCAAGGAAAGCCCACCAGAGGAGCTTCTTGTTCGGAATGCCGGTCGAGGTCGTGTGGTCGTGGTGATGGTCAATTTGACTGGTGGCCGCGTGACTGCTCATGTAGAAAGTTGAGAGTTGAGAGCTGGGAGGGGGGAGCAGGGCTGCTTAGTGGTCGCCGCGGGACTCGGTGACCTTGCCATCGGCGCCGATGTGGAGGTGGTAACCGCCCGGGCCCTCGAGTGACCAGAGGTAGAGCGAGACCACCATGATGACGCCGCCGGTGAGGGCCAGCGGGAGGTGGGATGCGAGCACCTGGGTGTTGCCGAACATCACCGGGTGGTGCAGCTGGGCGAAGTTGTAGGCGCCGATCAGGAGGCCCACCGACGAGAACAGCGGGTACCAGGACTGGTCGGGCATGTGGATGCCGCCGTGGGACTCCTCGTCCTTCATGTGGGCGGCCTGCTCCTTGGCGATCTCCTCCTTGTGGTGCTTCTCATACCACCAGGCGTCGCGGGCGTGCACGGTCGGGATGACCTTGAAGTTGTGCTCCGGCGGGGGCGACGGGATGGACCATTCCAGCGTGCGGGCGTCCCACGGGTCGTTGCCCGCGATCTTGCCCTTGAGCGCGCTCCAGACGAGCACCGCGAAGTAGGTGAAGATGCCGATGCCGAGGAGGTACGAACCGCAGGTGGCGAAGAGGTTGCCCTCGTTCCAGCCCATGTTCGAATCGTAGGTCCAGGTGCGGCGCGGCATGCCGTTCAGGCCGAGGAAGTGCATCGGGAAGAACGTGCAGTTGAAGCCGACGAAGATCAGCCAGAAGGAAACCTTGCCCCAGAACTCCGGCACCATGCGGCCAAAGAACTTCGGGAACCAGAAGTGGATCGCGGCCAGCAGCGCGAAGGTCGCGCCGCCGATCAGCACGTAGTGGAAGTGCGCGATGACGAAGTAGGAATCCTGCTGCTGGGCGTCCGCCGGGGCCGCCGAGTGCATGATGCCCGAGAAACCGCCGAGCATGAACATCCAGATGAAGCCGAGGGCGAACATCATCGGCACGCGGGTCATGATCTGGCCGCCCCAGAGGGTGCCGATCCAGTTGAAGATCTTGACGCCCGTCGGGACGGCGATGGCCATGGTCGCGAGCGCGAAGGCCGCGGTGGCGACGTTGCCCATGCCGGTCGTGAACATGTGGTGGCTCCACACGCCGAAGCCGATGAAGCCGATCGCGACGCCGGAGAAGACGATGATCGGGTAACCGAAGAGGGGCTTGCGCGAGAACGTCGGGAGGATTTCCGAAACGTAACCCATCGGCGGCAGGATGAGGATGTACACCTCGGGGTGACCGAACACCCAGAACAGGTGCTGCCACAGGATCGGCTGGCCGCCGCCGGACACCTCAAAGAAGCTCGTGCCGAAATTGCGGTCCATCATGACCTCCACCAGCGCGATCGCGATGGCCGGGAGGGCGAGGATGAGGAGGAAGCTCGTGACGAGGGCCATCCAGGTGAACACCGGCAGGCGCATCATCGTCAGGCCCGGGGCCCGCATGTTGATGATCGTGACAATGAAGTTCAGCGAGGCGACGATCGAGGAGAGGCCGAGGATTTGCAGGCCGAGGACCCACAGGTCGGTCGAGAGGTCGGGCGTGAAGACCTTGGAGGTCAGCGGGGCATAACCGAACCAGCCGACGTCCGGCGCGCCGCCGAACTTCCACGCCGGGACGAAGTGGGAGAGCCAGCCGACGTTCAGGAGGATGGCGCCGACGACCCACACCCAGAGGGAAAACGTGTTGAGGCGGGGGAAGGCGACGTCGCGCGCGCCGATCTGGATCGGGACGAGCAGGTTGAAGAACGCCGCGTTCAGGGGCATGACCGCGAGGAAGATCATCGTCGTGCCGTGCATCGTGAACAGCTCGTTGTAGAGCTGGGCGCTGATGAAGCGGTTGTTCGGGACGATGAGCTGCGTGCGGATCATCAGGGCCTCGAGGCCGCCGATGAGGAAGAAGAGGATGGCGAAGCCGCCATACATCATGCCGATCTTCTTGTGATCGACCGTGGTGAGCCAGCTGACGAGGCCGGTCTTGGCGGTCGGCCGCGTGAACAATTCGAAGGTCGCTTTCTTCGCGGGCGCGTGGGCGCCGCCGGTGTAAGCGTGTTTTGCCAGTGCTTCTGCCATGGGTGAGAGCTGTTGAGAGCTGAGGGCTGAGAGTTGAGAGCCTGTTTACTTGAGGCTGTGCAGGTAGGCGACGAGCGCGCCGACCTCGGCGTCATTGAGCGTGAAGTTCTGCTTCCAGGAGCCGTCCGGGCTCTGGACCATGTAGCCGCCGAAATACATCTTGTTGCCCGGCTTGAAGTGCGTCGGGTCGTGCAGCCACTGGCTGAGGCGTTCGGAGGTGTTTTCGAGGACGCCGGCCGCGATGGTCGAGCGGGCGCCGACGCGAGTCAGGTCCGGGCCGGTGATGCCCATGCCCTCGTGGCCACGGACGGTGTGGCACGAGACGCAGGTCTTTTCCTGGAACAGCTTGCGGCCCTGCGCGACGAGCGCGGCGTTTTCGCCGGCTTCGGGTTCCTGCATCTTCTTCCAAGCGGCGAAGGGATTCGCATCGAACTCCGGCGAGGCGGCGAGGGCGCGGCCATCGCGGAGATTGAGCGCGGCGAACTGCACGCGGGGCTGCTCGGCCGGGGCCGCGGCCTGCGCGTTCACGGTGCGGGCCGGCAGCTTCTGGTTGGCGAGCCACTTGTCATAGTCCGCCTGGTCGAGCGCGATGACGCGGAACTTCATGATCGCATGCGACTCGCCGCAGTACTCGGCGCACTGGCCGTAGAAGTAACCCGGCTTGTTGGCCTTGAACCACAGGAAATTCGCGCGGTTCGGCATCATGTCCACCTTGCCGGCCAGCTTCGGGATCCAGAAGGAGTGGATGACGTCGATCGTGCGGAGGTGCACGCGGACCGGGCGGCCGGCGGGGACGACGAGCTCGTTGCCGGTGACCAGCGGGGCTTCGCCGCCGGCGGGGAGCTTCACCATTTCATTCGGGTATTCGAACTTGAACCACCACTGGTAGCCGGTCGCGGTCACGTCGATCGCGCGGCCCTTTTCCTCCTCCGGGACGTCGTGCGTGTACCAGATGTCGCGCACGGTCGGGATCGCGATGATCACCAGCAGGCCGACGGAGGCGGCGATGAGGCCGATTTCGATGAGCGGATTGCCATGGCCTTGCGGCGGCGGCTCGGATTTTTCAGCCGCCTCGTCCTTGGCGCGGAAGCGGATCTGCGTGTAGGCGAGCACGGCGCCGACGACCACGAAGATGAAGGTCGTCACGTAAACCGTGACCATGAACAACTTCCACTGGGTGGCGGCGACGGGTCCCTCGGTGACCATCGTCGACTGGTTGCCGCTGAGGTTGAAGACCTCTGCCAGCTTGCAGCCGGAGAGGGTCATCAGGGCGAGGCCGGCCAGAAAAAGGGCGGCGAAGCGGAAAACTTTGCGTTGGGACAAGCGGGTGCGGGTCATGTGTAACATTGGCGACATCAGCGCGGTGCGCTGCGGGCAAGCGTGCAGAGTCAGCGTTTGGAATTCGGACCTCATTTCAACTATAAAACCGCGCCATTTTCCCGACGGCGGGACGGGTATTAACCCGCAGGCCGTGGATTATTAGTGACACATAAAAAGGGACCTGTGGCATTGCGCGTCGACGGCCGGTGTGCGATAGTCGCCGCCCATGAAAAAATACCTGTTGATCCCCGTGCTCGCGGGCTGCGTCTTCCTGACGGCCTGCGGCAAGAAAGAGGAACTGTCCGCGGGCACCCCGGCGGCCTCCCCGGCGGCGGCTGCCCCCGCCGCCAATGCTGGCGCCACGTTCGACGTGACGGCCAACGACACGATGAAGTTCAACGTCACCCGCCTTGAAGTGAAGGCCGGCCAGGACGTGAAGATCACGTTCACCAACATCGGCACGATGCCGAAGGCCGCGATGGGTCACAATTTCGTGCTCCTGAAGAAGGGCGTCGATAGCAAGGCCTACGTCGATGCCGCCGTGGCCGCCCAGGCGACCGACTACGTCCCGGCCGACCAGGCCGACAAGGTCATCGTCCACACCAAGCTGCTCGGGCCCAAGCAGAGCGAGGAGCTTACCTTCAAGGCTCCGACCGAGCCGGGCGAGTACCCGTTCGTCTGCACCTTCCCGGCCCACTACCTGTCGGGCATGAAGGGCGTGCTGGTGGTTCAGTAAGGACCGTCACTCCATCAGCTGCGGCGCTCCCAGGCCGCAGCCGCAAAATTCGAAGCCGGACCGCAAGGTCCGGCTTTTCTCTTTGGGGAATCGTGAAATCTGGAATCGGGAATCTTGAAATCTTGAAATTCCGGATCAGGCCGTCGTTTCCAGCCAAACCAATTTCACGATTCTCGATTCCCGATTTTCGCTTTCAAGTTTCCCGGCCTCAGTGCGACGGCCACCAGCGATACAGGAAGAAATACACGAGCACGCCGGTGACGGACACATAATACCAAATCGGGTACGTCCACTTCGCCCATTTCCGGTGCCGCTCGATCTGTCCAGTGAGCGCCAGAGCAAACGTCCGCGGCACCAAATACGCGATCGCGATTGCGAGGACGATGTGGGTGAAAAGCATCACATAATAGACGGTCGCGATGGCGCCGGTCCCGCCGAACTTCGTGTGCACCGCCTCGCCGGCGCCTGCGGCCATGCCTTTCAGGACCTTGTGGGTGACGTAGCCCACGAGGAAAAGCGCCGACACCGCGCCCGCCGCGAGCATCAACCGCCGGTGGGCAAGGATGCGCGACGTGCGAACGGCGGTGTCCTGCGCGCGCTGCGCGGCCTTGATCTGGATGAAGCCGAGCGTGATCAGGACCGTGGCAAGGGCGTTCAGCGCGGCGTTGAGGGCGGGAATGTCGTTTAACGTCATGTTATTTTGTAGGAGCCTGCTTGCAGGCGATTTCAGCGTGGTTCGTTGACGGGCGTCGATTCGCCTGCAAGCAGGCTCCTACATCCGGAACCACCACCGGTCGGCGACGAGGACCGCGAGCAGGAGGGGCAGGTAGGCGATCGAGATCAGGAAGAGCCGGCGCGCCTCGGTTTCCCGGCGGTCGGGGTCCATGAACACAATCGCGGACCGCAGGATCCACAGTCCGAGGGCCGCGGCAAAGGCGAAGTAGTACCACGAACAATAGCCGAGCAGCGTCGGCAGGCCGCTCGCCGCCACCAGCAGCACGGTCCAGATGAACGCGCGCCGCGACACCTTGCGCCCGCTCGGATCCGTCACGGAAATCATCTTCATGCCCACGGCGGCGTAGTCCTTGCGGTACGTCCAACAAAGTGCGAAGAAGTGCGGCATCTGCCAGGTGTAGAGGATCGCAAACAGCGTCCAGCCCAGCGGATCGTTCGACCGGCCCGCGGCGGCCCAGCCAATCATCGGGGGCAGCGCGCCGCTGATGGCGCCGATCTCGGTGTTCCAGCGCGACCAGCGTTTCGCGGGCGTGTAGATCGCGAGGTACGCCACGATCGTGGCGAGCGCGAGGAATGAGGACAGGCCGTTGACCTGCTTGAAGAGAACCGCCAGCCCGCCCATGCACATGAGCCAGCCGACGATGAACGCGGAGCCCGGTTGCACGGCGCCCGTGGGAATCGGCCGGTCTGCGGTCCGCGCCATCTTGGCGTCGAGTTCGCTCTCCATCCACTGGTTGATCGCGGCGACGCCGCCGGCGCAGAGGCCGGTGCCGAGCATCACGTAAAACGTGCGGAGCCAGTCCCAGTAGGGCAGGGCGGCCAGGTAGCCGACCATTGCCGTGATCACCGACATGAAACTCAGGCGCGGCTTGGTCAGCTCGAGGTAATGCCGCCAGGTGGTGCGGCCGGTGAAGGGCACCGGGCCGGAGAACTGTTCCTGGGAGGGAGCCTGCGTCATGCCGAATGGGAAGATTCAATCCTTCCCCGATGCAGGGCAAATGTCACGACGAACGTCAGGGCAAGCGTCAGGGCGCCGATGATCACATGCCCCGTCGTCATGTACACGCTCCGGCCCGTCCAAATGATCTGCGCCCCGAGGGTGATCTGCAGGAGCACGAGCCCGACCAGCAGGATGCCCAGCCCGCGGAGGAACGGCGCGGCCGAGCGCTCCCAAAACAGGAAGTGCCCGTAAACCAGGATGCCGATGCCGATCACCGCGGCCATGACGCGGTGGGCGAAATGGATAAACACGTGGAAATCCCACGCGGCCGGCAACCAGGCCCCTTCTGGCGTCGAGTACGGAAACGTCGGGATCGCCAGCCCGGCAAAGCTGTGGCGCACGATCGCCGCGATGCTCAGCTGGGCGAAGAGCAACCCGACGCACCACAAGCCGGCGAGCCGCAGCCGCTCGGCGGGCGGGCCCGACAAACCGGCCGACCGCTCGATCCAGGCGCGGGAGCACGCGAGCGCGATGGCGAACAGGGTGCAGACGAACGTCTGGGCAAGGAACGCATGCGCCATCGCAAAAATCCGGCCCACGCTCGTGTCGACCATGCTCACATGCAGGTGATCGAGGAGCACGCGCAGGCCGCCGACCACGCCCTGGAAAATGACGAGCCCCACCGCGAACCAGGCGAGCTTGCGCAGCCACGCCCGCGCCTCCGTGCGGTGAATCCATGCGGCGATGGCGATGGTGATCGCGCCCATCACGGTCGCGCTCAGCCGGTGCGAATGCTCCGCGAACTTGTCGATTTCCGTGAGCCAGCCGTGGGGATTGACTGACCCGTTCGAAAGCGGCCAGTCGGGAAACGCCATGCCGGCGCCGATGCTGGTGGTGAACGCGCCCAGTGCCACGAGCACGAACACCCACGCGCTGCCGATGGCGGCGAACCAGGCGAGCGCGGGCTTGTAAGTGGCGGTGCGGGTCATGATTCGAAACCTGAAACCTGAAACCTGAAACCTGAGGCCGGGCGGATGATCAACTGGTAGGAGCCTGCTTGCAGGCGATTCAGGAGGCTCGCCGGCCACGCACGCCCTGAATCGCCTGCAAGCAGGCTCCTACAAAGCAGAGCGGATACAGCGTTCTTGGTCATGAGAGGACGTTTTGGTGCGGAACCGGCAGGTGATACCTGCCCGGAAAGGGGCGCAAACCTTTTGACAAATTCACCGAGTGGCAAAGGTATGTGCCACATGAAGCCCAGTTATTCGCCCCCCATGCGGCTGGCCGCATGTTTCCTAATGGTGGCGCTTGGCCTGGCTGGGTGTGGCCGGAAAACCGCGACCGACGCCAAGGAAACCGCGGCGGTGCCCGCCGCCCCGGCGGAGAAGCGCTATCCGCTGACCGGCGTGGTCGTAAAAGTGGACTCCGCTCGCGGCGCGCTGCTGGTGCAGCACGATGAAATCAAGGGCTACATGCCGGCGATGACGATGGAGTTCAAGGTGTCCAAGGGCGACCTCGCGATCGCCAAGGAAGACCAGCACGTCCGGGCGGAACTCGTGGACCGGTCGGACGGCTTTTACTTGGAAAAGATCTGGCCGGACGATGTCGCCACCCAGCGGGCCCTCGATGCGGCTGCGAAGGCCCTGGCCCAGGACACGTCGATGCGCGGCAAGGAAGCCTACCGCGAAATTGGTGAAAACCTCCCGGAGTTCACCCTGCTCGACCAGGAGGGCCGCGCGGTTCCCGCGAGCCGCCTCCGCGGCAAGCAGATCGTGCTCAATTTCATTTTCACGCGCTGCCCGATCGCGACGATGTGCCCGGCCGCCACCGAGCGCATGGCCCGGTTGCAAAAGGCGGCCAAGGAAGCGGGCGCGAAGGATTTTGAACTCGTCTCCATTTCGCTCGATCCGGAATACGACACGCCCGGCGTCTTGAAGGAATACGCGACCTTGCGCGGACTCGACACGTCGAACTGGTCCTTTCTCACGGGTCCCGACGCGGCGGTGCGCCACCTGCTGGCGCAGCTCGGCGTGATCCGCGAGTTCGAGGGCGCCACCATCAAGCACACCCTCGCCACGGTCCTGATCAACGAACAGGGACGGATCTCGTACCGCGTCGACGGCAGCATGTGGCAGGTGGAGGATTTTGTACGTCGGTTGAAGAAGGAATGAACGAGGCCCAACTAGGTGGAACCCGGCCTCCGGACGGGTTTTCGGCAGACGCGAATCCTGAAAACGCGTCCGGAGGCCGCGTTCCACCCGGGAACAAGCGCAACCAAGTCATCCTCATCACCGCGGTCGCGCTGGCGCTGTTTGTGGGCGTCCGGCTGCTGCCGACGGGCAGCAACCTGAACCACATGGATTTTAGGACGGAGGGCAAGGGGGCGTTGGAATTCTGCGACCCGAGCAATCCGCAGTTCATTCCCGTGGTCGCGGCCCGTTCCCCGGTGGTCGTGACGTTGCGCACCGATCGCGATCCGGCGCGTGACCAGCCGGTGGAGTTCACGCTCAAGCTCGCCACCGCCAGCGGTAAGCCGGTTGGTCCGGCCGACTTGCTCGTGGCCCACACGCGCAAACTCCATCTGCTCATCGTCGATCCCACGTTGAACGATTACCAGCATGTGCATCCCGAACCCGGGCGGCGCGACGGCGAGTGGGTGTTTTCGATGACGCCGCTGCGGTCGGGGGTGTATCGCGTGTTTGCGGACTTCACGCCCGCGGCGACGCAACGCGGTTTGTATGCGTCGGCGGATTTCACGGTACCGGGCCCCGTGCCGATCGTGACGCGCGAACCGAACACCACGGCGCAGGTCGCCGGTTATCGCTTTGAACTCGTGCTGCCCCCGACGCTGCAGGCGGGCAAGGCAGCGGACCTGAAGTTCCGCATCGAAAGCCAGGGCCGCGAGAAACTGCCGGTCCCGCTGCAACCCGTCATGGGCGCGTTCGCCCACCTGGTGGCCTTCGATGAAGCACGCAGTGGATTTGCGCACCTGCACCCGAACGAAGTCGACCTGTCGAAACCGCCCGACGCCCTGCGGCCCGAGCTCAATTTCAAGGTCACGATCCCGGTCCCGGGCCGCTACGTCATCTGGGCCCAGGTGAATCTCGGCGGCAGCGAACTCTTCGTGCCGTTCTGGGTGGATGTGATGCCGTAGCGCGATGTGCCATCGCGCGGAAACCTGAAACTGGAAACCTGAAACCTGAGACTGATCCGCACGCCAGCGGACTTCGTCTCAGGTTTCAGGTTTCCAGTTTCAGGTTTCCGGCTTCGCCCTTACGCCGTTTCACTCGAGAGCTCCAGCACCTCGCCGCCGCCGGTGGACAGGAATCGCCCGAGCTCGGACCCGGGGAAGCTGCCAAAGGTGCCGGGGTGGCAGCGCAGCAACCCTTCGCGCGCAAGCCGCGCAATGCTCTGCAGGTTACGCTGGGGGTTGTTGCAGAAGTAATGTTCGCGGGCCTTGTTCGGCCACACGAGGCTGCCGCGCAAGACGTCGCCAATGATTGCCTCGCCGCTGGCGAGCACGACCGACACGGAACCGGCGGTGTGCCCGGGCGTGGGGACGACGCGCGCCCGCAGGCCGTAGGGTTCCAGCGCGATGCTTTCCTCGAAAACCAGATCGGGTTCGAAGGCTTCGAACTCCTCGTCAACCAGCGGCCGCAGCACCCGGCCGAGCCAGTCCTGCACGATGATCATGCCGTTGCGCCCGCTGCGCACGAGCGGGGCATCGGCCCGCTGGATGGCAATCTGCGCGCCGCTGCGCCGCCGCAGTTCCGCCGCGCACCCGGCCTGGTCGCTGTGGCCGTGCGTCAGCAGGATCAGGCGCAGTTGTTTGACGTCCAGGCGGTGGGCTTTGAACGCCGTCAGGATCGCCTTCAGGTCTCCCGGCGCGCCCGTGCCCACGAGCACCGGCTGGTCAGCCAGGAGCAGGTAACAGTTGGAAATGGCACCTTTGATGCGGACCAGCACGGGAGGGGGGATGCGTCAGTTCAGCACAAAAGACCCGGAATTGTTCGGAGAAATCCCCGATGCATTTTTCCCAAGGGCCGGGGATTTAGTGATCCGGGTGGTCCTGGGGTGATGCGTGGGTCCGTGGTTCGGAACGGTGGCCGCTCAGAACTTCAGGTGCTTCACGGTGAGGCCGTTGTTGATGAGCTGCTTCAGGGAATCGATGCCGATGCGCAGGTGCATCGAGACGTGTTTGTTGTCGACGGCCTTGTCGCTTTCGGTGGTCTTCACGCCTTCGGGCGTCATCGGCTCGTCGGACACGAGCAGCAGGGCGCCGGTGGGAATCTCGTTCGCGAAGCCCGTGGTGAAAACGGTGGCGGTTTCCATGTCGACGGCCATCGCGCGGATGCGCTTCAGGTACTTCTTGAACTCGCCGTCGTGTTCCCACACCCGGCGGTTGGTCGTGTACACGGTGCCGGTCCAATAGTCCTGCTTGTGGTCGCGGATCGTGGTCGAGATCGCCTTCTGCAGCGCGAACGCGGGCAGGGCGGGAACCTCCGGGGGAAAATAGTCGTTGCTGGTGCCCTCGCCGCGGATCGCGGCGATTGGCAGGATGAGGCTGCCCAGCTTGGCGCGGTGCTTGAGGCCGCCGCATTTGCCGAGAAACAGCACCGCCTCGGGGTTGATGGCGCTGAGCAGGTCCATGACGGTCGCCGCCGTGGCGCTGCCCATGCCGAAGTTGATGATGCTGATGCCGCCGGCCGTGGCGCTGGTCATGGGCTTGTGCCGCCCATGCACCGGCACGCGGTGCCAGTTGGCGAACAATTCGACGTAGCGGTCGAAGTTCGTGAGCAAAACATACCGGCCGAAGCCTTTCAGCGGCACGCCCGTGTAGCGGGGCAGCCAGTTCTCGACGATTTTCTTCTTGGTTTCCATGCGGGGTCGTTTTGCCCGCAAAAAATTAGCCCCGCCGGAGGTTTCGGCGAGGGAAATCTCGCAGGCCGCGCTCAGGGCGCGGGGCGGCGCGGTGGCGCGTACCCCAGGTCGGTGGCCTTGACCGTGTGCGTGAAGCGTGTGGCGCCCTGCTTGTCGGTGCAGGTCAGCGTCAGCGCGCGGTCGGCACCCCGGCCCGTGACGGCGACGGTCACAAAATTCTGGTCGCCGACCAGGGTGCCGGGAATGACATAGGGATCCTTGGCCTTGTCACTCTTCTCCACCGCCCACGAGGCGCTGGAGAGGGGGGAAGAGGTGATTTCATAGACCCACGGCCCGTTTGCCGTGAGCTGGCGGCGATACAGGCCGGAGTGGTGGACGTCGCCGGTCAGGAAAACGACGCCGGTGATCTGGTTCTCCCGGATGAATTCCATCAGCTCCTCGCGCTCGCGGCGGTAGAGTTCGTGCGGCTCGCCGCGCGCCTCGGTTTGCAGCATTTGGTTGCCGGTGGCGATGAACATGAAGGTGAAGTGTCGCAGCGCCTTGGCCTGCAGGAGCGACTGCTTCAGCCACTCGAGCTGGCGGCGACCCCATTGGGATTTCTCCGGGTGCCGGTCCTGGTCAAGATCCGCGGCGTCGCGATGATAGTGGTTGTCCATCAGGAAAAACGCCGCGTCGCCCCAGTAGAACTTGGAATAGACGCCGCGGTTCTCCGGCTCGCCGTACGCATGGTTGCCCCAGTAGGCTTGGAAGATTTTCAGCGCCTCGGACTTGTATTCATAGGACCAGTTGGAGTCGTTCGGGCCGAAATCGTGGTCGTCCCACACTGCGTAGTGGTGCATCGCGCCCAAGAGCTTCTGCAGCTCGGGAATGGCACGGTCGTGCGACGGGCGATACCACAGGCCGCTGACCGAGTCGAAGTCGGCCTCGCGCCAGTACCAGTTGTCACCGAGCCAGACCATGAAGTCGGCGCCGCTGTCGCCCATCAGCTTGAACGTCTCATAGGAGCGGCCGTAGAGCTCGCCGGGGCGGTCGTACGGCAGGTCGTTGATATA
This sequence comes from Lacunisphaera sp., assembly GCA_044224295.1. Lineage (GTDB taxonomy): Bacteria > Verrucomicrobiota > Verrucomicrobiia > Opitutales > Opitutaceae > Lacunisphaera. Next base: position 35,330 of record JBGAKQ010000001.1, read on the forward strand.
GGCGCAGGACCCGGTGATGAACTTGAAGTCCGGCGGCGGCGTCCGCCATTCCCACAGGGGTTGGGTGCGGAACTTCGCCGGGGCGGCGGTCTTTTGCGCGACGCCGTCGAGGCTCAGGGCGAATTCATAGGCGGCCCCCGTCTCGAGCAAGCCGGGCCGGAAGTGTGCAATCTGGGTGCCCGCCGGCGTGGCGGGAAGGTCGGTGCGCTCGAGGGTCTTCTTGGTCGCGGGCTGGCCTGCGAGCCAGTAGTCGAGGGTGACCTTCCGGGCGTCCTTGGCCTCGACCCAGAGAAACACTTCACGGTGGGCCTGGTAGCCAAGCATTGGGCCGGACACGAGCGTGCCGGCATGGCCCGACGTCAGCGAAAGCAGAACCGAGAAAAGCAGTGCGCGGAGGGTACGGGGCTTCATTCCGCCAGCCAAACCAACTTCCTCGCCGGTGCAACGCCGCACGCGGCCGGCGGCCGTCAGGCCGACGCCAGTGTCGGGTTCGTGTTGAGGTGCTCCTCGCCGGTGTACTTCGAGGATTGCTCGTCGGCGTGGTAACTGGAGCGGACCAAGGCGCCGGATTCGACCACGCCGAAACCGATGCTCAGGGCGAACTGCTTCCAATGCTTGAATTCATCCGGCGTCACCCAGCGGTCGATCTTCCAATGTTGCGGGGTCGGCTGCAGGTACTGGCCGATCGTCAGGATGTCGACCTTGTCGGCGGCGATGTCGCGCAGGCATTTTTCAATCTCCGCGTGCGTCTCCCCGAGGCCAAGCATGATGCCGGTCTTGGTGGTGAACCCGCGGGACTTGGCGTGACGCAGCACGCTCAGGCTGCGGTCATAACGGGCTTGGACGCGCACCGGCTTTTGCAGGCGCTCGATCGTCTCGACGTTGTGGTTGAAAATGTCGGGCTTCGCATCGAGCACCGTGTCGAGGTCATGCAAACGGCCCTTCCAGTCGGGCGTGAGCACCTCGATCGCGCACTGCGGGTTGCGGTACTTGGTCGCGCGGATCGTCGCAGCCCACACGCTGGCGCCGCCGTCTTTCAAATCGTCGCGGGCAACCGACGTGATCACGCAGTGCCGCAGGCCCATCTTCGCCACCGCATCGGCGACGCGCGCCGGTTCGCCGAGGTCGAACTCGGTCGGCCGGCCGGTCTGGATCGCGCAGAAGTTGCAGGACCGCGTGCAGATGTTGCCGAGGATCATCACCGTCGCAGTCCCGCGGGACCAGCACTCGCCGATGTTCGGGCACTGCGCGCTCTGGCAAACCGTGTGGAGGTTGTTGTCCTCGACCAGCCGGCGGGTCGCCTGGTAGGCGGGGCCGGACGGCAGCTTGGCGCGGAGCCAGTCGGGTTTGCGGTTGGTGGGAGTCACGAGAGAGCCGGAAGAAACCATAGATGACTGCAGATGCACACAGATTTTTTCGAACGAAGGCGTCCAGAAGCAGGCCTTTATCCGTGTTTATCGGTGTTAATCTGCGGTTTAAAAAAATCCGCTAGTAGCTGCTGGAATTCCGCTGCGAGCACGCGTTTCATCTCTTCGGGGGAGGGCGCGGTGCCGAGTTCCTGTTTCATCGACGTGACGGTTCCGTCAGTGATGCCGCACGGCACGATGCCGCCAAACGGCGCGAGGTCCGCATCCACGTTGAGCGCGAAGCCGTGGTAAGTCGTCCACTTCTTTACAGCGACGCCGATGGCCGCAATCTTGCGCGTGCCCAGCCAGATGCCCGTCTTGCCCTCGCGCCGCGTGGCCGCGAGGCCGAACGTCCCGACGGTGTTGATCATCACCTGCTCGAGCAGGCGCAGGTAGGCGTGGAGGTCCTTGCGCGCGGCCAGGTTGATGATCGGGTAACCAACGATCTGCCCTGGGCCGTGGTAAGTGATGTCACCACCGCGGTTCGTCTTGTGCACCTCGATGCCGCGGCGGGCGAGTTCCGCCTCGTCCCAAATCATGTTCGCCTCGGCGCCCTTGCGAACCCCCAGCGTGTAAACCGGATTGTGCTCCGTGAACACCAGCGTGTCGCCAATCTCCCCGGCGTTGCGGCGCGCCACGAGGTCCTCCTGGCGCTGCCAGGCATCCGCGTACCCGGTGCGTCCCCAATCGAGGGTCGCGAGCGCGGGAGCGGCGGAGTCAGCGGACATCAATATAAAAGTAGGTAAGCCTAGCCCATCTGCCAGAGGAATATTTTGCGTTTTGTCGGGCCTACTGGGTAAAAGCTGATTCTTTCCAGACATCGCATTGGCATGAACTACGTCGTATGAAACCACATGAAACTTTCTGGCGACGGGCTGGCGCTCGCTTGATCGACGTCGTGGTGTTCATCCCTGACACGGTCGTTTCCCTTTATCTACTGGTGAGGGGTATGTCTTATTCAGCTTATGTTGGCCTCTGCATTTTGCAGTTGGGGATCGGGGTAGCCTACTGGGGCGGATTGCATTACTGGCGCGGGCAAACTCTTGGTAAGCTGGTGATGCGATTGAAGGTCGTCCGTGTTGACGGCCAGCCTTTGGAACTAAGCGATGTTTTGGTCCGCCATTTCCCGCAATTCCTAACCGGATTGCTCTCGGTCGTTCCATTGTTGTGGCTTCTTCGGGAGGATAGCGTGATTAGCTTTCAGATGATTGCTGAATGCCAAAGTACTCCGGTGACTCTGTTGATTGGCATATGGGGCATTGCTCAACTCATTGTGGTTTTGTCGAACGATCGCCGCCGGGCGATTCACGATTTTCTCGCGGAAACTGAAGTCCTGAAATTGGGCTGATTTTGGCTACTTGGCGGAGATGGGTTGGCCCATTCCCAAGGCTTGGGTGGGTCCTAGCCGTGTTAATTTCCATTTGCGCCCGGGGGGTGGTTTGCCAAGCGTGGGCCATTCCATGAGCGACATCCCTCCGGACATCTCCCACGACCAGTATGCCGTGCGGCTGAAGAAGCTGCAGGACATGCGCGCGGCCGGCTCCGATCCCTTCCGGGCCAACGCGGCGCAAACGCACTTTTCGGGTGAGGCGCTCAAAGCGTACGTCGACGGCCAGGACTATACGGTCCCGGTCAAGGTTGCCGGTCGCCTGGTGGTGATCCGCGACATGGGCAAGAGCCAGTTCGTCAAGATCCTCGACCAGCAGGGCCAGATCCAGCTGTACGTGAAAAAGGACCTGGTTGGTGACGAGGCCTACGCGGCTTTCAAGAAGCTCGACCTGGGCGACATTATTGGCGCGGAAGGCACGCTCTTTAAGTCCAAGTCCGGCGAAATCACCGTGCGCGTCGACAAGTACGTGCTCGTCTCCAAGGCGCTGCGGCCGCTGCCCGAGAAGTGGCACGGCCTCTCCGACATGGAGCAGGTTTACCGGCAACGCTACCTCGACCTCATCGTCAACGAGGAGTCCCGGAAGCGCCTCATGATGCGCAGCCGCATCGTCGCGAGCATTCGGTCGACGCTGGCCACCCGCAAGTTTCTCGAGGTGGAGACCCCCATGCTGGAAGGCGTCGCCGGCGGCGCCGCGGCGCGGCCGTTCACCACGCACCACAATGCGCTGGGTTCCGATTTCTTCCTGCGCATCGCGCTGGAGCTGCGCCTCAAGCGCCTTCTCGTCGGCGGCTACGACCGCGTGTTCGAGATCGGCCGCGTGTTCCGCAACGAGGGCGTCTCACGCAAGCACAACCCCGAGTTCACCATGCTCGAGGTTTACCAGGCTTACTCGGATTTCCGCGGGATGATGGAACTGCTCAAGGCGATCTTCACGGACCTGTGCCGCGACGTCATTGGCGCCACCGAGATCAAGCACGCCGCCAGCGGCCAGCTCATCAACTTCGCCGGCGAGTGGCGCGAGGTGCGTTACTTCGACCTCATCGACGAAACGGTGGGCTTCAAGCTGAGCGCCGAGCGCAATTCCCCCGAGTATCGCGCGAAGGCCACCGCGGCCGCGCAGAAGCTCGGTTTGGAAATTCACCCGGGCTGGGAGACGTATGAGATCGTCAACGAGATCTTCGGCAAAAAGATCGAGCCGACGCTCATCCAACCGACGTTCGTCACGCATTTGCCGAAGGAACTCTGCCCGCTGGCCAAGCTCAACGCCGAGGACCCCGGCCTGATCGACGTCTTTGAATGCATCATCGGCGGCATGGAAGTGGCGCCGGCATACTCGGAGCAGAACGACCCGTTCGTGCAGCGCGAGATGTTCGAGAAGCAGGTGGGCGAGGACCAGCAGAAGATGGACACTGACTTCCTGCTCGCGCTCGAACACGGCATGCCGCCGGCCGGTGGCATGGGCGTCGGCATCGACCGCCTTTGCATCCTGCTCACCGGCGCCGAGAGCATCCGCGATGTGATCCTGTTCCCGACGTTGCGCCCGGGCGGGAGCTAATTTCGCGACACCGAGATCACTGAGTCGACACCGAGCCCACAGAGAGCTTTCCTCAGTGAACTCCGTGACCCCCTCTCCGTGCACTCTGTGTCTCCCTAGCCGATTCCATGCCCTGGCCGGTTTACCTCGCCTTTAAGCAGCTGTTCCCGTCGGGCCGGCGGGTGCCGTTCTTCACGCTGATCTCCGTCGCGGGAGTCGCGCTCGGCGTGGCGCTGATGCTCGTCACAATGAGCGTCATGGGCGGCTTCGGCCACCAGATCAAAAAGATGATCATCGACACCCAGGGTGAGGTGCAGGTGAAGGCCCGCGTGCTGCTGGACCGGGGCAATGCGGTGGAGATCGAGAAAATCCTCCGTGCGTCGCCGGACATCCAGGCCTTCGCGCCCTACGCGTCCGGCATGGTCATGCTCGAGTACCAGAGCCGGCCGGCGTTCCCCGCCATCCAGGGCTTCAACTACGAGGAGATGAAGAAGGTCGTCCCGCTCGACAAGTACCTCGTGGCCGGTTCGCTCGACAACCTTGACGACGACTCCGTCGTGCTCAGCTCGATCCTCGCGAGCTCGCTGGGTGTGAAGGTCGGCGACATTGTGAGCCTCTATTCGCCGCTCGCCCTCGAGCGGGCGCGCCAGAATGAATTGTTGCTGCCGCGCGACGTGCTGGTCGCGGGCGTGTTCCACGTCGGGCACCAGCAGCTCGACAGCTCGACGGTGCTCTGCTCGCTGCGCCTGATGCAGGACCTCTACGGCCTCGAGCAGCGGGTGCACGGCTACAACGTCCGCCTGAAGCCCGGCGTGGACGAATACGCCGTCGCCGCCGCCCTCAACGCCAAGTTGCCGCCGACGATGCGCGCGCTCACGTGGTTCGAATCGAACGCCGATTTCCAGGCGGTGCTGAGTTTCGAACGCAACATGATCTTCTTTCTGCTGACGTTCATCATCATCGTGGCCGCGTTCTCGATCACGAGTTCGTTGCTCGTGACGGTCGTCCGCAAGACCCGCGAGATCGGCCTGCTCGGCGCCATGGGCGGCCGGGCCGGCGCGGTGGCGGCATGTTTTTGTGTGCAGGGAATGTTTATCGGCGTGGCCGGCACCGCGTTCGGTCTGGCAGGTGGGTTCACCCTTCTGCATTTCCGCGATGACCTCGTGGGCTTCATCGCGCGAATGACGATGGGCCGCGACGCCTTTGCGAAGTTCTACCAGTTCAGCTCGCTGCCGAGCCACACGGTACCGTCGGACGTCGTGATGATTATCGTGTTCTCCATCCTCGCCGCCACCATCGCCGGCCTGATCCCCGCGTGGCGTGCGGCAAAATTGAAACCCGTGGAAGCCCTCCGCAGCGAGTGACCCGGCGGCAACGTCGGACGTCCAACTTCCAACTTCCAATCCCACCCCACGCACGGTCCATGTCAGCCCCATCAAAAGTTGCAGGTTCAACGTTGGATGTTGGAAGTTCTGCGGCGGTGTTGCGCGCGGTTGGCATCCGCAAGACCTACCCGAGCGGCGACCGCACGCTGTCGGTCCTGCAGGGCGTGAATTTCATGCTCAGCGCGGGCGAAACCGTTTCAATCCGCGGCGAGTCGGGTTCCGGCAAGAGCACGTTGTTGAACATCCTGGCGGGGCTCGATCGTCCGGACAGTGGTGAACTCCACTGGGGCGCGGAGGCCGCGCATGGGCTGTCGCTCGGCGAGCTGACCGCCCGCCGCGGACGGTACCTCGGCATGGTGTTCCAGTCCTATTACCTGATCCCCGAACTCGACGCGCTGGCGAACGTCCTCCTGGGCGCGCGCCTCGTCGGGCCGGTCGGCGCGGCGGAACGCGAACGCGCGGCGACCCTGCTGAAGCGGGTGGGGCTGGCCGAGCGCACGACGCATCTGCCCGCGCAGCTGTCCGGCGGCGAGCGCCAGCGCGTGGCGGTGGCCCGCGCCCTGATGAACCGGCCCAAGTTGATTCTCGCCGACGAACCCACGGGCAATCTCGACGAGCGCACAGGCGAGGAGGTCATCTCGCTGCTGCTGGAGGTCTGCGCCGAGGAGGGCACCGCCCTCGTGCTGGTCACGCACAACCCGGCGCACGCCGCGCGTTGCCGCCGGCACCTGGTGCTTCAGGCCGGGAGTTTTGCCGGGAAGTAATTGATGGAGGGCCCAGCTCCAGCTGGGCCGTGGACCCGCCATGGCTGCCCTGCGCGCGGTCCAGCGGGAGCCGGGACCGCCACATCACAGTTGCCGTCGTCGACGCGGGTCCCTGTGCTCATGGCATGATGAAGTGTGCGTGCTGGTTTTTGTTGCTTTCCGCGATCGTTGCTGGTGGCCGCGCGGCCGATTCCTCCCCCATGAACTCCCTCGCCGAAACCTACGTGAAGCTCGCCCTCGCGGCCGGCGTGCATGATGGCGATTATGTGGACGCCTATTCCGGCCCGCCCGAGTGGCGCACCGCCGCCGAGGCCGCCAAGTTGCCGCTGCCCGAGGTGCGCGCGCGGCTGGAAAAACTCAGCCAGGACCTGGCGAAGGTGGATCGCGCCGGGTTCGACGAGCTGGCGCGCCGGCGCCACGCTTACCTGGCGAAACTCGTTGGCGCGCTGATCACGCGCTTGGACGTCGTGGCCGGGACCAAGCTGCCATTCGATGAGGAAGCAGCGCGGATCTACGACACGGTCGCACCGACGCACTCGCTGCCGTACTTCGATGCCGCCTTGGCGGAGTTGGATCGCGCGTTGCCGGGCCAGGGCCCCCTGCCGGCGCGCTACCAGGCCTTCCGGGACCAGTTCATCATCCCGGCGGATCGCCTCGACGCGGTTTTCCAGGCGGCGATCGCCGAGGCGCGCGCCCGCACCTTGAAGCGCATCCCGCTGCCGGCCGGCGAGAAATTCACGCTCGAGTACGTGAAGAACAAGCCGTGGGGCGGCTACAACTGGTACCAGGGCAACGCGCACAGCGTGATCCAGATCAACACCGACCTGCCGATCTTCATCGACCGCGCCGTCGACCTCGCGGCGCATGAGGGCTATCCGGGGCACCACGTGTACGGCACGCTGCTCGAGGAAAAGCTGCTCAAAGGGCGCGGGTGGATCGAGTTCTCCGTCAACCCGCTCTTCGGGCCCAACGGCATCATCGCCGAAGGCAGCGCGAACTACGGAATCGAGGTGGCGTTTCCCGGCGACGAGAAACTGAAGTTCGAGCGCGAAGTCCTGTATCCGCTCGCCGGCTTGGATCCGGCCCGCGCCGCGGACTTCGCGCGCGTGCAGGCCTTGATGAAGAAACTGAGTTTCGCCACCAACGAGGTCGCACGCCAGTACCTGAACGGGGCGGTCAACGCCGCCGAGGCCGCGGCTCTGCTGGAGAAGTACACGTTGATGGAGCCGGCGCGCGCCCAGCAGCGGCTCCGCTTCATGGACAAGTACCGGAGCTACGTCATCACCTACAACCACGGCCAGCAGCTCGTCGGCGACTGGGTTGAAAAACAGGCGCAGGGCGATGCCAACAAACGGTGGGCCGTCTTCACCGAGTTGCTTTCCACCCCCGTGCTGCCGTCGGATTTGAAATGAAAGGGAGGCGGGGTGCCCTCACCCCGCTTCTGGGCAGGCGTTGCGAACGCCGCAATCCTTGCGGCGCAAATGCGGGGTGGGGGCACCCCGCCTCCCGGGTTAATGCGACGTTGCAACCGTCGCCGGAAATCCCTGCCATGCAGCGATGTTTAAGCGCACCTCCGGCAAGATTCGTTGCGGCGTGGCCGGCGTCGGCTCGCTCGGCCAGCACCATGCCCGGATCTATGCCTCCCTGCCGAATGTGGAGTTCGTCGGCATCTTCGAAACCAGCGACGCCCGCGCGGCCGAGATTTGCGCGAAGCACAACTGCCGCCGCTTCGCGACGATCGAGGAGCTCGGCGCGGCGTGTGAGGCCGTCAGCGTCGTGGTCCCCACCGACAAGCACGCGCAGGTCGCCCTGCCGCTGCTGGCGGCAGGTTGCCACCTGCTGATCGAGAAGCCGCTGTGCGCCTCGCTGGAGGAGGCGGAGCGCGTGCTCGCCGCGGCGAACAAGGCCAACCGCATCGTGTCGGTCGGGCACATCGAGCATTTCAACCCGGTGATGAGCTACCTCGAGCAGCACGCCGGGCACCCGCAATACATCACGGCCGAGCGGCTCGCCCCGTACACGCCGCGCGGCACCGAGGTCGGCGTGGTCCTCGACCTCATGATCCACGACATCGGCATCGTGCTCGCGCTGGTGCAGTCGCCGATCCGCAAGATCGATTCCGTCGGCATCAGCGTGCTGTCGAAAACCGAGGACATCGCCAACGCGCGCATCGAGTTTGAGAGCGGCTGCGTCGCCAACCTCACGGCGTCGCGCATGAGCATGAAGAAGAACCGGGAAATCCGCGTCTTCCAGGACAACGCCTACCTCTCGCTGGATTTCATGAACCAGAAGGGGCACCTGGTGAAGAAGAGTGACATCATTGCCTACGGGGTGAAGCTCAAGATTGGCCTCGCGAAGGCGGGCGATGCGTCGTCGATTCCCGTGCACGAAATCCCCATCGAAAAAGGCGAGCCGCTGGCCATCGAGCTGGCGCATTTCGTTGAAAGCGTGCGCGATGCCAAGCAACCCAAGGTCGGAGCGGCCTTGGGCAAGTCGGCCCTCGAGGTGGCGATTGCGATCACCGACCAGATCCGCAAGTCCCAGAAATGATTTCAGCCGTTCCGGAACGTACCGAATGCAAAGAGGTTTTGTATTTTGCCCCAAGGGACCTCCCTTGTCGTTAATCGATGGGTTCACCCATACAATTGCCTGACGCTTTGCCGGCGCCGCCTTCGGGTGGCGTCGATCTACTGGTTGTGGCCGGTGAGCACTCCGGGGACGAGCATGCGGCGCGCATGGTGCGTGAGCTGCTCACGCAGCAGCCGCAGCTCAAGGTCTGCGCGCTGGGCGGACCGCGCCTCGCGGCGGCGGGCGCGCAACTCCTGCGGGACCTCACGAAGGGCTCGGCCATGGGCTTTGCCGTCATCGCCAAGATTTCCCACTACCGGAAACTCATCGCGGACGTCGTGGATTGGGTGGGGCGGCATCGGCCGCGCGCGGTGTGCTTCGTCGATTCCTCCGGCCTGAACCTGCGGATCGCCGCGGGCTTGTTTGACCGCGGCTATTCCGCCAAGGCCGGCGGGCCCACGCGGCTGCTTTATTACATCAGCCCGCAGATCTGGGCGTCGCGCGCCGGTCGCCGCGTGCAGATGGCGCGGCACCTCGACGGCCTGGCGGCGATTTTTCCGTTCGAACCGGCGTGTTATGCGGACACCACGCTGCCCGTCGAGTTTGTCGGCCACCCGTTCGTGGCGCCCGATTACCGCGCGCCGGTGGCGTACGATCCCGAGGGGCCGGTGCTGCTCCTCCCGGGCAGCCGTCGGAGCGTGGTGGCGCGCCTGTTTCCCGTCCTGCTCGAAGCGTACCGCCAGTCGGGCACGCGCCGGCCGGCGGTCGTGCTCTATCCGGGCGACGAAATCCTCGAGGTGCTGCGCGCCGCGCCGCTGCCGGCGGGAGTCACCCTGCAACGCACCGGCGCGACGGATGGTCCCGTGCGCGCTTCGGCGGTCCTCACCGTGAGCGGCACGATGTCGATGCACTGCGCGCTGGCGGGCATCCCGGGCGCGCTGGCCTACCAGACGGACCCGCTCACCTATACGCTGGGCCGGCTGCTCGTGCGGGTGGACCGGATCGGCATCGCCAACCTCCTTCTCAACGAAGCGCTTTACCCGGAGTACATCCAGGGTGCCGCGAACGCCGCGAACTTGGCGGCGGAATTGCGGTCGAGCTTGGAAGACCCCGCGCGGCGCGCGACCACGGCGGAACAGGCCGCCCGGTTGCGGGCCTTGCTCGCCCGGCCGGCCCGCGGCACCGCCGCCGACTGGCTCGCGCGACAAATGGGCTGACGCCGCCAGCCGAGTCGCGCATTGCCCACCTTGCCCCCTTTGCCGAACGCCATGCAGGATGCCGTCACCTCCGCCGCCGAGTCGGGCCGCCGTAACTGGCTGTTGCCGCTGGCGGCGTTTGTCGCCGGCGCCCTGATGTCGGTCGCCGCTTGGTACGTGGTGGAACGCTCCGTGCACCGCGTGAACCAGGCGCGCTTCGAACTGCAGTCCGCCCGGCTCGCGAGCCTGTTGCGGGCGCGCTTCGACGCGACGGCCCAGATGTTGTATGGCGCCCGCGCGCATTCGGACGCGAGCGACGTGGTCACCGTGCGCGAGTGGTCCAGCTACTTCAACTCCGTGCGCGGGCGCTTCGACTACGGCCTGGTCGGGCTCGGGTACGTGACGCGCGTGCGGCGCACGGACCTTGAGGCGTTCGAGGCGAAGATGCGCGCCGAGAGCATTCCCGACTTCACCATCGAGCGGGCGGGGCAGAACCCCTGGTTGTATGTCGTCACGAGCATCGAGCCGCGCGACCACAATCCCGGCGTGCTCGGGCTCGACCTGGCGTCCGGCACCAACCGCCGGCAGGCGGCGGAAACCGCGGCCCGCGACAACACGCTCACGCTATCGCGCCGCCTGCAGCTGAACAACGACGGCCGCCAGGTGCCGGGCTTCCTGCTTTTCCTGCCGGTGTACGCGCCCGGCGCGCACCTCGACAGCCCGGAGCAGCGGGACGCCGCGCTGCAGGGTTGGGTGTACGCCCCAATCCGCATGGATGAATTGCTGGCCGACGCGACCCGCGAGGCGGCCGTCGACCTGGACTTCGAGTTGTTCGAGGGGAACGACACCAGCATGGACCACCTGCTGTACGACGAGGATGGGCACCTGTTTGCCGAGAAGGCCTCGCTCGTCCCGCGGCGATTCCTGCAGATCCAGCCGCTGGAGATCTACGGGCAGCACTGGATGCTGCGGACGACCGAGCGGGCGGGATTCATCGACGCCAGCAACACGATCCTGTCCTGGGCGGTCCTCTGTGCCGGCCTTGTCACGAGCCTCGTGGGCATGGGGCTGGTGTGGTTCCTGGTGAACTCCCGGGTGCGCGCCTTGGAGCACGCCGAGTTGATGACGGCCAATTTCCGGCAGGCGGAGCAGGAATCCCGCCGGCTCGCCCTCGTCGCCAGCCGCACCGCCAACGCCGTCGGCCTCTCCGACGCGGCCGGCAAGGTCGTGTGGATCAACGACGGCTTCACCCGGCTCTTCGGCTACACCCTTGAGGAATGTCGCGGCAAGTTCGGCCCCGCGGTGGTTCGGGGCGAGAAAACGAGCCGCCAGCTGTTCAAGGAAGTGGCGCAGGCCGCCCGCGCGGGCCGGCCGTTCCGCGGCGAGATGCTTTGTTATGCCAAGGACGGCCGGGAAATCTGGACGGACTTCGAGATGCAACCGCTGCGGGACGAGGCCGGGGTCGTCACGGGGTTCATGTCGATCCAACTCGACACCACCGCCCGCAAGGAGGCCGAGGCGGAGGCGCGACGCCTGGCGCTCGTCGCGAGCCGCACGGCGAGTTCGGTCCTGCTCGCGGACCGGGAGTGGCGCACGGAATGGCTCAATGACAGTTTCACGCGGCTCACGGGTTACACGTTGGCGGACGTCCGCGGCCGCCGACCGAGCAGCTTCCTCGCGGGTCCCGACACCGATCCGCTCGTGCTCTCCGCGATGGAGATGGCCGACCGGGCGGGCCTGCCGTTCAAGGGCGAACTGCTCAACTACGCCAAGGATGGTCACCCCTACTGGGTGGAGATCGAGGTCCAGCCGTTGCGCGACGACGCGGGCCAGCACACGGGCTACATGGCGCTGCAGCTGGACATCACCGAGCGCAAACTCGCCGAGCAGGAACTCGCGCAGCGCGAGGCGCAGTTTCGCTTCATCCTAAACGCGCTGCCGGTTGGCGTCAGCTGGACCTCCTTCGGCGAAAAACGCGAGTCCTGGGTCAACGACGCCGTGCTGCGCATGACCGGCCTCACGCGCGAGGAGGCCATCACCGAGGAAACGTACCGCGCCATCACGGACCCCGATGACTGGAACCGCCAGGCCGCGGAGTACGCGCGCATCCGCGCGGGCGAAGCCGACGCCTTCCGGCTCGAGAAGCGTTACCTCCGTCTCGATGGCACCGAGGTCAACGTCCTGCTCAACGTCCAGGTATTCCGCGCCCCGGACGGCAAGATCCTCCAGGAGGTCGCCACCATCGCGGACCTGACCGAACTCAAGGACATCTCCCGCCGGCTCGCCCGCCAGGAGGCGCGGTTGCGTTTCATTTTCGAGAACGTGCCCCTGGGCATCTCCTGGCGCTACACGGCGTCGGATGGCACCGTGGAGCGCTACATCAACGAGGCGCACCTCCGCATTTCCGGCTTGTCGCGCGCGGACGTCGAGCGGGACACGGTCTTCGATGACATCACGCACCCGGACGACCGCCCGCTCCAGGCGCGCCTGCACGCCCAGCTGCTCGCGGGCACGATTCGCGAGTACTCGCTCGACAAGCGCTACGTGCGGCACGACGGCTCGGTCGTCTGGGTGACCTTCACCAACCAGCGCCGCCAGAATCCGGACGGCAGCGAGGAACACCTCTCGACCGCGGTTGACATCACGGCGTTGAAGCGCGTGCAGGAGGAACTGGCGGCCAAGGAGGCGCAGTTCCGCTTCATCTTCGATTCCGTGCCCGTGGGTTTGTCGTGGGCGATCGCGGGCCGGGATGAGGACACGCGCATCGTCAACGCCGAGCATTTGCGCGTCAGCGGGGTGACCGCCGCGGAGGCGCGGGCGCAGCCCGAGATCTACCAGCAGCGGACTCACCCGGACGACGCGCGCCGCCAGGAGGAACTGGTCGCGCGCATGCGGGCCGGCGAGATCGACCATTTCACCATCGACAAGCGCTACGTGCATCCCGATGGCTCCATCATCTGGGTGCGCCTCCTGCGGCGCATCTACCGCGACCACGCGGGCCAGCCGGCGCAGGAGTTGAACGCGCTGGTCGACATCACCGAGCTGAAGCGGGTGCAGGACGAATACAACGCGGCGAAGGAAGCGGCGGAAAAGGCCAACCAGGCGAAGAGCCAGTTCCTCGCCATGATGAGCCACGAAATCCGCACGCCGATGAACGGCGTGATTGGCATGACGAGCCTGCTCCTCGATTCGCCGCTGGCCCCGGAACAGCGCGAGTATGCCGAGACGATCCGCGTCAGCGGCGAGGCGCTGCTCACCATCATCAACGACATCCTCGACTTCTCGAAAATCGAGTCGGGCCGGCTCGAGATCGAGCGGACCGAGTTCTCGCTCCGTGAATGCGTCGAGGGTGCCCTCGACCTGCTCGCCCCGCGGGCGGCCGAGAAGCGGATCGATTTGCTCTACGAGGTCGCGGACGGCTGCCCGGGCATCCTGCTGGGGGACCCATCGCGCCTGCGCCAGGTGCTGGTCAACCTGCTCGGCAACGCGGTCAAGTTCACGGAGAAGGGCGAGGTCCTGCTGACCGTCCGGCCGACGTCGCTCGACGCGGAAAGCGTCGAGCTGACCTTCAGCGTGAAGGACACCGGCATCGGCATCCCGGCCGACGCCATCCCGCGCCTGTTCCAGTCGTTCAGCCAGGTCGACGCGTCGACTACGCGACGGTTTGGTGGCACGGGTCTGGGCCTCGCCATCAGCAAGCGCCTCGCCGAGTTGATGGGCGGCCGGATGTGGGTGGAAAGCGTGCGCGGGCAGGGCTCGACGTTCAGCTTCACCACCCGCGGCGGCGTCGTGCCCAGCAAGCCTCGCATCTACACCGGCGGCACCAAGGTCACGCTCACCGGCCGCCGCCTGCTCATCGTCGACGACAATGCCACGAACCGGCGCATCCTCAGCGACCTCGCGCGCAAGTGGGACATGGTGCCCGTGCCGGCGGACAGCGCGGCCGAGGCGCTCGAAATGGTGCGGCGGCGCGAGAAGTTCGACGTGGGCATCCTCGACATGCAGATGCCGGACATGGACGGCGGCATGCTGGCGCAGGAAATCCGCCGGCTGCGGACGGCGGAGGAGTTGCCGCTGGTGCTGCTCTCGTCGCTGGGCCGCCGCGAGGACACGGCGCACCTGTTCGCCGCGAATCTGACCAAGCCGGTCAAGCCCTCGCAATTGTACGACGTGCTCGCGAAACTGTTCTGGCGCGAAGAAGGGTCGTCGGACAAGGCCCCGGTCGTGGCGGAGGTGCCGGCGGCGGCGGCCAGCTTCGCCGATCGCATCCTGCTCGCGGAGGACAACATGGTGAACCAAAAGGTCGCGCTCACGATGCTGCAAAAGCTGGGCTTCCGGGCGGACGTTGCCGCGAACGGCCTGGAGGTGCTGGCCGCGGTGCAGCGGCAGCCGTACGACTTGATTTTGATGGACGTCCAAATGCCCGAAATGGACGGCCTTGAGGCCACCCGGCAGCTGATCCAGTTGCGGCCGGACCGGGCGCAGCGCCCTTGGATCATTGCGCTTACCGCGAATGCCATGCAGGGCGACCGGGAAATGTGCCTGGCGGCGGGCATGGACGACTACATCAGCAAGCCGATCAAGCGGGCCGACCTGCTCGCGGCGGTTGAGCGGGCCCGCATGCGGCCCCGGAAATAGGCCGACGAGGCGGCGAACCGCGAATAACTCGGGATCGACCACCCGAGATTAGGCTGTTTTTACCAAGAGAAATAATTCGCCTTGCCGCGTTCGGCGCGCAGAAATGCCTGCCTATGAACACGCCAAGCCACCAGCGCACGTTGCATCGTCGCATGGGCTGGCTCCCCTGGGGCGTTTTCATCGTCCTGGCCGCGCTCACGTTCCTGTCGTGGTGGCTGCTGTCCGCCGAAATGGAACGCACCGCCCGGGCTCGGTTTGACCGGCTGACCGAACGCATCGCGAACACAATCCGCCTGCGCTTCAATACTGCGGCGCACCTGCTGCATGGCGCGGCGGCCCTGCCGGAAGCGAGCGAAGACGTCACCCCGATCGAGTGGTCGGTGTACCTGCGCCGCGCGGCGGCCCAGCTGGATAGCGGGGTGGTGGGCCTTGGTTACGTCGAGCCCGTGAATCGCGCGGACCTCGATGCGGTCGAGCAGCGCGTGCGTGCGGCCGGCCGGAAGAATTTCACGATCGAGCGCGCGGGCGACAATCCCGTGGTGTATGTGGTCCTGGCCATCGAGCCCGACGAGCGCAACACCGGCGTGCTGGGCCTCGACGTCGGTTCCGGCGTGACCCGCAAGACCGCCGCCGAGGCCGCCGCGCGGAACAACGAGATGGTGCTCTCCCGGCGCATCCGCCTCGACTACGAGCACCGCCAGGTGCCGGGCTTCCTGCTGTTTTTGCCCGTGTACGAGAAGGGTGCCCCGGTCAGCACCCCCGAGGAGCGGCTCGCGCACGTGAAGGGCTGGGTGTATGCGCCCATCCGCATCGACCACCTGATGATGGGCGTGGCGGACGTGGCCGGCGGGCAGGTGGATTTCGAGGTGTTCGAGGGCGACGGCCGGCGGTCGGAAAACCTCCTGTACGACGAGGACGGCCACCTGACCACGGGCCCGGCGCGGGACATCACCGGGCGCGACTTCACCGGGCGGGTTTTCCACGACCTCCAGACGATGATCATTTTCGGCCAGCCGTGGACCCTGCGTTTCAGCACGCGGCCTGAGTTTGAGCGCACGAATTTCAGTTCGTTGCCCGAGGTGGTGCTTGCCGGCGGATTGTTGATGAGCGCCTTGGTGGCTTTGCTGACCCGGGCGCTGGTGCACTCCCGCCGGCAGGCGCTGAAACTGGCGGAGGACCAGATCATGGGCCTGCGCACGGCGGAGGAGGAGGCCCGGCGCCTCGCCATGGTGGCAAGTCGCACGGGCAATGGCGTCATCCTGACCGACACCGATTGGCGCGTGCAGTGGATCAATGACGGGTTTACGCGCCTGTTCGGATTCACCCTCGACGAGATCCGCGGCCGCCAGCCCGCCAGTTTCATGGCCGGCGCCGAAACGGACACCCGGACGATGGATGCCGTGAACCAGGCCTGCGCGGCGGGCCGGCCGTACATCGGGGAAATTCTCAATTACGCCAAGGACGGCCGCAAAGTCTGGGTGGAACTCGAGGTCCAGCCCGTCCGCAACCCGCTGGGGGAGGTTTCCGGGTTCATGTGCCTGCAGCTCGACATCACGGTGCGCAAGCAGCAGGCCGCGCAATTGCGCGAGGCGAAGGAGGCCGCCGAGCGCGCGAACCTCGCGAAGAGCCAGTTCCTCGCGATGATGAGCCACGAGATCCGCACGCCCATGAATGGCGTCATCGGCATGGCCAGCCTGCTGCTGGACTCGCCGCTCACGCCCGACCAGCGCGAGTCGGCCGAAACCATCCGCCAGAGCGGCCAGGCGTTGCTGACGATCATCAACGACATCCTGGACTTCTCCAAGATCGAGTCCGGCCGGCTCGAGTTGGACCACACGGAATTCAGCCTGCGGGATTGCATCGAGGGGGCGGTGGACGTCCTGGCCCCGGCCGCGGCGCAGAAGCAGCTCGATTTGCTGTGCGAAATCCCGCCGGACATTCCCGCGTTCCTGCGCGGCGATGCCGTGCGGCTCCGGCAGGTGCTGGTCAATCTCATCGGCAATGCGGTGAAGTTCACCGAGCGCGGCGAGGTCTTCGTCAAGGTGCGCCTGCTTTCCCGCAACGCCTCGCAGGTGGACCTCGTCTTCACGGTGGCCGACACCGGCATTGGCATCCCTGCCGGTCAGATGGAAAAACTTTTCCAGCCCTTCAGCCAGGTTGATGCCTCGATGACGCGCCGCTTTGGCGGCACCGGGCTCGGTTTGGCAATTTGTCGCCGCCTGGTCGAATTGATGGGTGGGGGCATCAGCGTCGAAAGCGAGGTCGGGCGCGGCTCCAGCTTCAGCTTTGTGCTCCGCCTCCAGGAAGCGGCCGGGGCGCTGCCTCCGGCCCAGCCCGCCAGTGAGCTCCGCGGGCGCCGCATCCTAGTGGTGGAGGACAACGCGACCAGCCGGCGCATCCTCGAGACCATGCTCCGCCACTGGGGCGCCGAGCCCTTGCCGGCCGCGACTTCGGCACAGGCCCTGCAGGAACTGACCGGCACTGGCCGAGTCGACGCCGCGATCATCGACCTCCAGATGCCGGAGCTCGACGGGCGGGCCCTGGCTCGCAGCATTCGCGAACTGGCTGGCCGGCAGACCCTGCCGCTGGTGTTGCTCGCCAACCCCGGCCGGAAGGAAAACCCCGGCGGCCATTTCCGCGCGATTCTCACCAAGCCAGCGAAACCCGCGCAGCTGTTCGACGCCCTTCTCGCGATTTTCGCCAAACGCGACGGCAGCACGGCGCCCGTCCTGCCAGCCTAGGCAGGAGGAGATTTTCCGGTTGCCTGGAGGCGGGGTGCCCTCACCCCGCTTGGGCGTGCACTTACCGCACCTCACACCGTTCCGTCGCCGGCCCTTGGTTTTCTTCACCGCCTGCACCGCAGGCCGACGACCATTGTTGGCGTTCCCTGGCTGCCACGAGATTCTCAAGACAGTGTGGCTGCGCTCCGCGGCCGCGAACGGCTGGTATGTTGGCCGTTACGTGATTATGCCCGATCACGTCCACTTTTTTGCAAAGGCAGGCCTGGGGGCGACCACGATGGCCCTTTGGATGAAGGCATGGAAATCTGTCTCATCGCGACAGATTGCCAAGCAGCTCGGGATAAATCCGCCTGTGTGGCAGGCGGAGTACTTCGACCATTTCGTACGCTCGGTCGGTTCCTATGAAGAGAAGTGGAACTACGTACGGATGAATCCGGTGAGAAAAGGCCTGTCGAGTCGGACGGAAGACTGGCCGCACCAGGGCGTCTTGCATGACTTGAAATTCGACGAGCATGCGGGGTGAGGGCACCCCGCCTCCACGGCTGCCACCATCCCGTCACCGGTCCTGACCCAGCGATTGCGCGACCTGCGGCCAGAGGGCGGCGGTGCGGTCCGCGACGATTGCCCGGCCCTTGGCGGCCTCGGCCTCGCGGTGGGCGAGGTTCTGCTCCGCGATCGCGGCCAAGTCGTCCAAGTTGTAGAGATATACGCTGGCCTGCTCGGCGACGGCGGGATCGATGTCCCGGGGCAGTGCGAGGTCGATCAGGAACAACGGCCGCGCGGCGCGCCGCTTCATCGCGGCGGCGACGAGTTCGGCGGTGAGCACGAACCCGGGCGCGGAGGTCGAACTCGCCACGATGTCCGCGGCGGTCACGAGTTCCGGCAACTCTGCGAGGCTCGCGGCCCAGCCGCCCGCCTGCGCGGCGGTCGCCTCGGCGTTGGACAAGGTCCGGCTGGCGACCGTGATCGAGGCGGCGCCGCGGCTCTGGAAGGCCTGCGCCGTTTTCAGCCCGATGTCGCCGGCGCCCACGACCAGCACGCGGCTGCTGCCCAGGTCGCCGAAGATGCGGCCCGCGAGATCCACGGCGACCGTCGCGATGCTGATCTGGCCCTCGCCAATCGCGGTGTGCGTGCGGATGTGCTTCGCGGCCTGGAAAGTCTTTTGGAAAACCCGGTTCAGGACCGGCCCCGTCCATTGCTTCGCGAGCGCCGCCTCATACGCCGCCTTCACCTGCCCAAGAATCTCGGCCTCACCAACCACCTGCGAGTCGAGTCCCGCGGCGACGGCGAACAGGTGGGAGATCGCCTCATGATTCTGGCGCAGGCGCAGCACCGCCTCGAGTTCCCCGGGCTGGCAGCCCGTGGTTTCCGCCACCGCCTGGCGCAGCGCGGTGACGGTCTCCGGGTTTTGCGTGACGCCGTAAATTTCCACGCGATTGCACGTGTTCAGCAGCGTGAATTCCGTCACGCCCGGCAGCGCCCGCATGCGCGCGGCCAGGGCCGCGGCGCGCTCGGCGTCCAGGGCCAGCTTTTCCCGCACCGACAGGGGCGTGGTGTGGTGGCTGGCGCCGAGCAGAAAGAGGACGGGTTTCGTTGGCTCCATTGCTCAGCGCTGCTCAGGCGTCAGGACCACCTCGTGGTGCCGGCTCGAGTTGACCGGCCCGAGCGAAAGCAGGGCCAGCATGAACATCACGAGGCACACCCACGCGAAACGCACCGCGACGAGCCGGGTCCGCCAGCGCAGCAAACCGATGAGGAGGTAGGCGAACCAGACCGATACGGTCACAATCAGCTTCGGCAGGTCGACCGACGCGGTGTCGCGAACCCACCAGGCGGCGCCGACCCCGAGGGAGAAACTCAGCAGCAGCACCCCCAGCAGGAGGAGCCGGAAGTTGATCTGGTCCAGTTGCACCATCGAAGGCATGAACCAAAAAAGCCCGGTGAGGCGCTTGTGCTTCAGGCTCCAGTTTTGCAGCAGGTGCATCACCGACATCAGGGCCAGCAGGCCGAATACGCCGTAGCTGAACACCGCGAGCGCGGCATGCAGCTCGATCCACGGGTTGTTGCCAAAAATGCGCTGGCCGCGGACCAGGTCCCACGAGGGCACCAGCAGCGACACGAACGCCAGGCTGGCGGCGTAACCCGCGGTGAAGAGGCCGAGCAGGCTGACGCGAAACGTGGTGCCGACGAAAAAATAGACGACCATGGCGGACCACGCGACGAACTGGACGACCTCGAAGGTGTTGCCGAGCGGGCAGCCACCGACCGCCAGGCCGCGCACGTGCAGGCCCGTCATCTGGAAAATCCAGCCGGCCACCAGGAATGCATTGAGAATGGTCCGCAGCGCGGCGGGAGTGGACCGCCGCGTGAGCGCCACCAGGCCGGTCAGGAAGCCGGCGAGGTAGAGCAGGGCACCCAGCCAGAGCAGGGCCCGATCGGTGAGCAGCGAGGACATGTCCGCACCTTGGCAGCCACCGCCGGGGGCGGCAAGCGTGCTGCGGAATAATTAGGACGAGAAAGCCGGGGTTGAGTGGCGCCTTATCGGTCGGCCGCGTTGCCCAAGACCTGCTTGGTTCCGCTGCACGCAGCCACCGTGGGTGCAAGCCGCGCCGCCAAATTGGCCGCGCTGTACCGGTGGTGACCGGATTTCCGCTTGGGTCATCCGGTTTTAGCGGCATCGTGCGGGGCATGTCAGTCGCATTTGACCCCAAGCCCATGGTCCTCGAGGGGCGCCATGTCCGGCTCGAACCGCTGGAGCGGCGCCACATCCCGGCACTGGTGGCGGCGGCGGCGGATCCCGCGGTGTTTCAGTATTACCTCACGCCGCCGCTCGGGACCGAGGCCGAGATGACGAAATGGGTGGTGCAGATTCTCAAGGGCCAGGCTGCCGGAACCGACGTTGGTTGGGTCACGATCCGCCGCAGCGACCAGCGGGTGGTGGGCGCGACCACTTACCTCGACATCCGTCGCGTGAACCGCGGCTTGGAAATCGGCAACACGTGGCTGGCGTCCGAGGTGTGGCGCACCGCGCTCAACACCGAGGCCAAGTACCTCCAGTTGCGGCACGCGTTCGAGGTCCTCGGCGCGTGGCGCGTGCAACTCAAGACCGACGAGCGTAACGCGCGCTCGCGTGCCGCCATCGCGCGTCTCGGCGCGACCTTCGAGGGAATCCTGCGCAAGTACCAGGTCCGACACGACGGTTTCGTGCGCAACACCGCGCTGTTTTCCATCACGGATGTGGAATGGCCCGCGGCGAAAGCCGGTTTGGAAGCGAAGTTAAATCGATAGGGAGTGGGCCGCCACCTTCGCCAAGGGGACGGCGCACGTGGCCGTCCGGCGCCGTGGCGGTGAGCGGAGTCATCGCCCTACCGCTTTGCCGCCCACTTTTGCAGGAAGGCGATGACCTTCGCGGGATCGTGCGCGGATTTGCCGTCCTCCAGCGCGCCGGTTTCCTGTGTGGTCAGCTGCTTGCCGTCCGCATCGAGCACGACCAACACCGGCAGACCCTGGGCCATCGGGTTGCCGTAGCGGTCGTTGACGGTGTCGTTGCGCTTCTTGCCGTGGCGATGGTTCACGTCGACCAGCACGAGGACGTAATTCTCCTGGAGCGCCTTCGCGACCGCGGCGTCCGATTCAAACGTGTGGCTGAGCCGGCGGCACCAGATGCACCAATTCGCGCCCAGCTTAACCAGGACGCGCTTGTTTTCCGCCTTCGCCTTGGCGACGGCGGCCGCGATCTGCGCGGTGCCGTCGGCCTGGGTGTCGTAGAGGTCCGGCCCCATCTTCGGGTACTCGGGTTCGGCCGCGGCGGCCACCGAGAGCAGCAGCAGGAAGGCAGCGAGGAATTTCATGGGCGCAACTTACTGGTCGTGGCCGCCGCCGCGAGCCGGATTTGGCGTGGCCCGGCCGGAGAACCGACCTACTTTCGTGCGGGCTTCACCGGGACGAGAAAATCGAAGACGCAGTCCTTACCGCCGTCGCCGAAGCGCTCGTCCTGACGATCGAGATTGGGCGTTCCCGTGTGCACGTAACCGGATCGCGGGAGCCACGAGCCGAACGCGTAATTGATCGTTTCGCCCAGCCGCGCAACCGGTCCGCGATGGGTGAAACAAGCATACGTGCCGGCGGGGATCGGCCAGAGCACCAGCGGTGGCGTGGCCTTCGTGCCAGCGGCCACATTAATCGACGCAAGGTACTCGCGCTCGTCCGGGTGTCGGCGGTCGGCGTCGGTTGGATAGCGCGCCGCGCCGTAGATGTACGGGTCCTGCTGGGGCGGCAGGGTCGGAATCATGGGGCAAAAGCGTTGGTACAGTCTGGGCACGACGTCGAGATTGTCGGCGTCCGGTGACAACGGCGGAATAAAGCGGGCGGACAAGCCGAGCAGGCGAAGCGCGGGAAGGCGGATCAGGGTGGGTTCCATGGTGGTTTGACGGGGAAGTCGCTTGAGCCGGCGCAGGGTCAAAGCGGGACGGGTGTGTTGCCATGCGAGCCGGCCGGTGCGGCGAAACTCGCTGGGCGTGGCGGCGAACAGATTTCGAAAAGCGCGCGTGAAGGCCTCGTGGGACTCGAACTGGTAGTCGAGTGCGAGTTCCAGGATGGGGCGCCGGGTTTTCTTCAGTTCCGCGGCGGCCGCCGTCAGCCGGCGACGGCGAATGTATGCGCCCAGCGATTCACCGGTGAGGTCGGCGAAGATCCGATGAAAGTGCCAGAGCGAGAACCCAGCGCGGCGGGCGATTACCTCGAGGGGCACGGGGGCGCGCAGTCCGGCCTCGATGGCGGCGGCGGCGCGAATCACGGCTTGGCGGTAGTGGTTCATACAATTTCGTGAGGATCCTACCACACCGCCGGGAACCGCCGCTTGATTTCTTGTGCGATTCGCGCGCCGGTCAGCCGTTGCGGGCGACCCAAAAGCGGCAATTGTCCGAAAACTCACGCACGGCCCGGCGTTCGTTCGCTTGGTCGTCGCGCGTGGTCGTGTGTTCGAATTTCCAGCCCGTGGCGAGCAGGTCCTCCAGGACTTCCTTGCGATCGGGCAGGTGCATGAACGTCTGCCCGTGGTCGTGGGCAAAGTACCGGTCGCCGAATTCCACCAAGCGCGGGTTTTGTTCGCCCCGGGCCCAGCGCGCCGCTTCCTCCGCCCAGGCACGCACCTCGTTGGGATCCTCGCGATCGTGCGATGTGAACAGGAAAAACGCGCCCGGCCGGCAGCGCGCGCGTATGCCGCGCATTGCCGCGCGACGGTTCTCCCTCCCGGGAATCTGCATCAGGCCATTGAAAAGAAACAGCGCGCCAGCAAACCGCTTGTCAGCCAATGGCTGACAGGTGTCGAGGCGCGTGGCGTCGGCTTGGAGGAAGGTGATGCCCTCGGCCCCGCGCTCGGCGGCCAGGCTTTGGGCTTGGTCGACCAACTCGTTCGCGAAATCGAAAGCGGTGAGGTTTCGGTAACCGAGGGCCCACAAGCCGATCGCCACCCGTCCCGCGCCGCAGCCGGCCTCGAGCAGTGCGGCGGCTTTGTCAGGGAAGTAACGCGTGATCAGCAGCCGTTCCGATTCCCAGAGTCCAAGCTCATGCGCGGCCTTGGTGTAATGAATGACCGTGCTGATGTGGTTGAAGTCATCTCGCACCGTCTCGCCGGAAACTTTGCTGGTGGGATGGGACATCGGGGGTGGGAGGGCGTCCCGCGAAGGCGGGATCCGCGCCGCGGCGGTGACGGAGTCAGCGCCTTACCTTTTCTGCCAACTCGCGATGAACATGCCGTTGGCGTTCAGCTCGTGGGGCCAGAGGAAGGCGGTTGAGGGGTGAGAGTTGAGAGCTGCGAGCGGCAAAGGCGCGAACTCGGGGTGCGCGGCGGTAAAGGCGTCGGCGATCGCGGTGGTTTCGGCGCGGGTCAACGTACAGACCGCGTACACCAGCCGTCCGCCGGGTTTGAGGGAACCGGCGACGTGATTGAGCAGGCGGGCTTGGACCGCCGCCAGTTCGTGCACGTCCCTCGGCGTGGTGGTCCAGCGCGCATGCGGGTTGCGTTGCCAGGTGCCGATGCCGCTGCAGGGCGCGTCGACCAGCACGCCGTCGAATTTGGTCTTCGTCGGGAGTTTTTCGTCCCCCGCCCACGGCGCGGCGCGAAAATTGAATGCCTTCGCCCGCGCGGCGCGCTCCTTGAGCTTGGCCAGTCGGCGTTCCGAGCGGTCGCTCGCCCAGATCAGGCCCTTGTTTTGCATGAGGTCGGACAGGTGCAGCATCTTGCCGCCCTCGCCGGCGCAAGCGTCCCACCACGTTTCGCCGGGCTGCGGATGGCACGCGATGCCGACCAGTTGGGAGGCGAGGTCCTGGATTTCGAATTCCCCGCCCTGGAATTCCGGCGTGCGGTAAAGGTCCTTCAGGCCGGTGTAGGTGAATGCGGAGAGCGGAGGGCGGAGCGCGGAGAGCCGGTCACTCGGCAGGGCGCAGCTTCCGAGTCGTTTTGCGACGGACTCGGCCGAGCTCAGTTTTGGACGGATCCAGAGGGCCGGTTCGCGCTGCCACTGGCGGAGCAGGTCCGCGGGCAGGTCCATTTCGTCCTTCAGCCAGTCGGGCACGGCGCGGGCGGCCAGGGCCTCCGCTTTGATGGAGGCTGGATGCTGGTCGAACCGCGCCTGCAACTCGAGGGCGGCGGCGAGTTGCTTCTGCAGCGAGTCCTTGGATTCGAGCCAGCGCCGCCAACGGAAGTAGGTGAAGACCGCGCGGCTGATTTCCCGGCGCTCGACCGGCGCGGTGAAGTGACGCGATTGCGTGAGCGAGTCCCGCAGCGCCTGGTCCGCCGGCGTGCCCGTTTGCACGAGCTGCAGGATCCGGGCGGCTTGGTTGAGGAGGGGAGAGGACATCGTTGCGACCACGGAATACACAGAAACGAACGAAGGAAATAGATTTTCTTGAGCCCGGGACTGGCGCGCGCCAGCTTGCCCGGGCCTTCAGGAGGCATCCGGATCCGCGGAAAGGGCTGAGCCCGCCTGTCGATGGTTGTCCCCAGTCCAACCTTCAAGCTGCCCGACCGCGGATCACGGGCTGTTAGCCTGGAGGTTATATGACCAAGAAGCTCCCCGAGCGCCCAGATTTGGAGCAGCTCAAGAAGCAGGCGAAAGACCTGCTGCAAGACGTCCGTGCCCAGCGGCCCGAGGCCCTGGCGCGCGTGCCTGAGAACGAACGGGCCGAATTCGCCCTGGCCGATGCCCAGCGCATTCTCGCGCGCGAGTATGGTTTTCCCAGCTGGACGAAGCTGAAGGAACGCGTCGAGCTCAGCGGCCCGGCGCTGGCGGCGCACACGCTGCTCCGCGCGGCCCTGCACGGGCAGACCGAGCAAGCCGCGGCGTTGCTGCGCGAGCACCCGCGCCTTTCCCGGGCCGATATCCAACTGGCGGCCGCCCTGGGTGATGCGACCGGCGTCCGCGATTGGCTGGCGCACGATCCGACGCTCGCGAGCAAAGTGAGCGAAGTCCGGAATTGGTCGCCGCTCCTGTCCGTGTGCATGGGCCGGGTCGGCGGGGACGACGCCAGCCGCGCCGATTGCGCGCGGCAGTTGCTGGCTGCGGGCGCCGATGCCAACGCCTACTGGACCGATGCGCAGTATCCCGACGCGAAGCTGCCGGCCCTCTATGCCGCCACCGGCATCAACAACTATCCCCAGGTGGCGCGCGTCCTCCTGGCCGCCGGCGCCAATCCGAACGACGGCGAGTCGATCTACCACGCCGCCGAGCACAACCACGTCGCCTCCCTCGAGGTCCTGCGCGAATTTGGCGCGGACCTCGGCCACCGCACCGCGCAATGGAACAACACGCCGCTCTATTTCCTGCTCGGCCACTCGCCCCGGACGATGCAGGCGGCGGCCGCCCGCGCCGGCATCGTCTGGCTGCTGGAACACGGCGCCGATCCCAACGTGCCTTCCTACGACGCGCGCGAGGTCCCGCTTTTCCAGGCGATTCGCAACGGCTGGGACCTCGACTTGATCGCGATCTTTCTCCGGCACGGCGCCGATCCCCGCGCGGAGCGACGCGACCTCTACAGCCTGGCGGATTATGCCGTCCGCTGCGGTCGCGAGGACGTGGTGGCCCTGCTGGTATCCCACGGCGCCGTGCGGAATCCGGTGCCCTTGGACGAATTCCTCGGCGCGCTGGCCCGCGGCGACACGCCGGCGGCCCGGCAATGGTTGATTGAGCGACCCTCCTGGGCCGAGGAACAGTCTGATGTCATTTCGCAGATCGTCACGGACCGGATTGGTCGCGGAGAGAGCGGCGCGCTCGAAACCGCCCTCGAGCTCGGCCTGGATTTCAATGTCCCGAACGCGAAGGGGGAAACCCCGCTGCACTATGCCGCCATCCACGGGCAGTTGGCCGCGGTGAAGCGAATCATCGGGCGGGGCGCGAGGCTGGACTTTCGCGACCATACCTACCACGCGCCGCCGTTGGGTTGGTGCGTGCACGGGTCGATCCACTTCCGCTCGGCCGGCGGTGACTACCCCGGGGTGGCCGCGGCGCTGCTGCGCGCCGGCGCGGCGGTCGTCCCGCTCCCCCGTGACCAGGTGTCACCGGAGATGCGGGCGGTGTTCGACGCACTCGGGCAATCCCCGGGCTGACGGGCCCGCGCGGCCGATCACAGGTTCTTTTTCAGGAACGCCTCGATCCGGGTGTAGAGTTCGACGCGGTTCTTGAGGGCGGCAAAGCCATGCGCCTCCTCCGAAACAAACATGGTCTCGAAAGGTACGCGCGTTTCCTTGAGCGCGCGCACGAGGCGGTGCGATTGGCTCGAGTCGGCCACGGGGTCGGCTTCGCCGTGGGCGATGAAGATCGGCACCTTGATCGAGGCCGCGGCGCGCAGCGGGGAAATGGCTTCAAACTTCTCCTGCTGCTGCGCGGGATCCCCCAGGTTGCGCTGCAGGAAATCGTACCGGGCGCTGCTCGCGTCGCGTGACCGGGCCTGTTTCATCACGCGTTCCCAGTCGAATATGCCCGCGATGGTCACGGCACATTTGTAGAGTTCCGGCTCGAAGGCGGCGCCGCAGATCGCCAGATAGCCGCCGAAGCTAGCGCCGACGATCGCGATGCGCCGCGGATCAGCCACGCCGGCTTTGATCAGGGCCTTGGTCCCGTCGGTGACGTCGTCGTGCATGCCGCGGAAGTCGAAGCGCGGGGTTTGGCTGATGGCCGGTCCGTAGCCACTTGATCCCCGGTAGTTGGGTTGAAACACCACGTAGCCCCGGCTGGCAAAAAACTGCGCATCCGCGTCATAGCCGACGGTGTCGCGCGTCCACGGGCCGCCGTGCGGCAACACGATCATCGGGGCCGGCGTGCCCGGGGCCAAGCCGGCGGGCAGGGTGACGTACGCGTCCAGGGATAGTCCGTCGCGGCTCTTGTACCGCATCAGGCTGACGGGACGCATTTGCACCTCCGGCAGCCAGGGCGCCCGGTTGGCGATGGCGGCGAGTTTGCCGGCGGCGGGTTCGAACAGATAGAAGGTCCCGGGATGGCGGTCGGACGCACTGAGCACGATCAGCCGGCGGCTGTCCCGGCTACGGCTCAGCACCAGGTTGATGCGGTCGGGCAAGGCCTGGTCGATCGCCTGTTGCAGGCGGGCTTCCGATTCGCGGAGCCAAAATTGGGTCCAGGCCTGCCGGGCATAACCGAAACCAAGGATCTCTTTGCCGTCTTCTGAGAATCGCACATTGGCGTCGCGGAGGTCGTATTTGTCGTCGGCGTAAAGCGCCGGCCCGGCATCGCCGGTCAGCACGTTGAACGGAACGATTTCGCTTTGGCCGGTGGCGGAGGTCCGGGCCACGAGCAGGGTATTGGGGTCCGTGTCGACCGCCAGGGGCTGCGCCTGGTCGAGGTCAAGGTTGACGGGCGCCCAGTCGCCGCGCGTGCCGCGCTGGAAGAGCCGAAGCTGGCCTCGGTTGGCCATGGTGGCATAACGCACCTCGCCATCGCGGTCGCGCATCCAACCGGCAACCTCGCCGGCCTGGGGACCGTTGATCCACTCGACGGTGTTCTTGTATTCGTCGTTGAAGCCATTCCGGAACGAGCGCTTCAGATCCACTTCGAGCAACCCGCCCTGGCCGCCTTGGGCGATCCGGCTGCTGGTGACCCAGAGCAGCAGGTGGTCGGGACGCGCCCGCGGAATGCCGAGAATGCGCACGGCATCGCCTTCGTTGAGCGGAGTGCTCTTGGTGGTGCGGTCGCGGTGAACCAGGAACACGCCGGCGGCGTACAGGTTGTCGCGGCTGAGGGTGTAGATGATCTCCTCGTCGTTCGCCCACAGGAAGGAGTAGAGGTCGTACGCCTTGGTGCCGCTCAGGCCCGTGACCTTCTTTGTGGCCAGGTCGATGATGCGGAGGCCCGTGGAATCCGTTTTCGGCTCGAAGACCTGCATTGCGAGGTGGGTGCCGGCGGGATTCAGCTGCACGCTGATGATTTCCGGTGGACGGAAGAAATCCGCCACGCTCAGCGGGACTGGGGCGTCAGCCGCCGCGAGCCAGCCAGGAATCAAAGCCGTCAGGAGGAGCCCCGCAACCCGCGTGGTCCGAAAGGAGGTAAACATAGGAATGGCGGCCCGCAGGGATGCAACGCGGCCCGGGTGGGGAGTCAATGCGTGTTCGCGGGCGATCAGCCCCGCTTCGCGCCCCAGCGCTTCACTTCCTTCAACTCCATCCGCCGCGTCTCCACCTGGGTGCCGGCGACGGCGGGGTGGGCGCGGAGTTCCTGGAAGGCGGCTGCGCTCACGCGCCAATTGAGGCTCGCGGGCGCCTCGGCGATCGGGGCGATGCGGTTCTCGAAAAGAAACGCGAGCTCGACGCGCGCGTCGCCGCCGGAAGTCTGGATTGTGGCGCGCAAATTCCTGAGGAAGTCGGGCAGCTCCGGGTGCTCGGGACGCAGCGCCCAGATCACCTTGCGGATGTTGTTCTGGATGTAGGCGTCGAGGGGGTAGAGCTCCTTCACGTTGAGCCGCGCGCCGTCGTTGCCCTTCATGACCGTGCCGAGGACCACCACCGGCTGGTTCTCGCCGAGCAGGCGTCCGTAATTCTCATACGCATCGGCGTACATGTTCACGGAGATCGTCGCCTGCTTGCTCGAGAGGTTGAAGAACGCCCACGGCCGATTGTCCTTCTTCGAAAGCTTCTTGTTGATGCCGCTCATGATGCCCGCCAGGCGGAACTCCATGCGGTCGCCCTCTTGCAGCACGGTTTCCTCGGTGTGCGTGCACAACGCCTCGGCCAAGCCGGCGTACGCGTTGAGCGGGTGGCCCGAGACGTAGAAGCCGAGGAGCTCCTTTTCGAACTGCAGGCGCTCGGCCGACGTGAAGTCGGTTGGTGAGTTGAGCGTTGAGGGTTGAGCGTTGAGAGAGCCAGTGGCGGACGGCCGCTTGGGGGCGGGCTTTTCGTCGGCCAGCATGTCGAGGAACGTGTTCTGGCCGGCGGCCTTGTCGCGGGCCTGGGCGGCGGCGCCGGCGATCGCGCCGTCGATGCTGTCGAAGAGCTGCTTGCGGGACGCGCCGCTGAAATCGAACGCGCCGGTCTTCACGAGATGCTCGAGCACGCGCTTGTTGAGCGCGCGGGCGTCGACGCGGGAAGTGAAGTCCGCAAAATCCTTGAACGGCCCATTCTTCTCGCGCTCCTCGAGGATTTTCTGCGCGGCCTGCTCGCCGACGCCCTTGATGCCGGCGAGGCCGAAGCGGATGGCGGCGCCGCCGCCATTCGCGGTTGAAAGGGGCGAGTTGAAAGTGGAAGTCCGCGAATCCTTGGACGTTCTTTCAACTTTCAACTTGGCGCTTTCAACTCCGGCGCCCTCTGGGCGCCGGAACACCGGCGTGAAGTTCGCGCCGGATTCGTTCACGTCGGGGCCGAGGACCTTGAGGCCCATCGCCTCGCATTCGGCGATGAAGTGCGCGACCTTTTCCGAATTGCCGAGTTCGGACGTCAGCATGGCCGCCATGAACTGCACCGGGTAATTCGCCTTCAGGTAACCCGTCTGGTAGCTGAGCACCGCGTACGCGGCCGAGTGGGATTTGTTGAAGCCGTAGCCGGCAAACTTGTTGAGGATGTCGAAGATCGAGTTGGCGGTCTTGGCATCGATCTTGTTCACCTTGGCCGCGCCCTCGACGAACTTCACGCGCTCCTTCGCCATCGCGTCGGCATCCTTTTTGCCCATCGCGCGGCGCAGCATGTCCGCGCCGCCGAGCGTGTAGCCGGCGATGATCTTGGCGGCTTCCATGACCTGCTCCTGGTAAACCATGACGCCGTACGTCTCGCGGCAGACCTCCTCGAGGAGCTTGTGCGGGTAAGTGACGGTGCTGGGTTCCTTCTTCCCGCGCACATAGTCCGGAATCCACTCCATTGGGCCCGGGCGGTAGAGCGCGATGAGCGCGACGATCTCGTCGATCGACGACAGGCCGATCTGGCGGCAGAGCGCCTGCATGCCGCCGGATTCCAATTGGAACACGCCGGTGGTACGGCCGGAGTTGAGCAACGCGTAGGTCTTCGGGTCCTCGAACCCGACGGCCTCGATGTCGAACTTCGGGTCGACCGTGCGGCGGACGTTGTCAACGGCGTCGGCGATGACGGTCAGCGTCTTCAGGCCGAGGAAGTCCATCTTCAGCAGGCCAAGCTTGCCCACCGCGTTCATGTCGTACTGCACCGTGATGTCGCCTTCCTGCAGCGTCAGCGGCACGAACTCATCGAGCGGCTTGTCGGTGATGATGATGCCGGCCGCGTGCTTGCCGGTGTTGCGCACCATGCCCTCGAGCACCAGCGCCTGGTCGATGATCTTCTTCGCGGCCGGGTTCTTTTCGAACTCGTTGCGGAGTTCGGCGGATTTCTTGATCGAGTCCTCGAGCGAGATGTTGAGCTCGTCGGGGATCATCTTCGCCAGGCGGTCGGCCTCGACGTAGGGCAGGTCGTGGACGCGCGAGACGTCGCGGATGACCATCTTCGCGCCGAGGGTGCCGTAGGTGATGATGTTCGCGACGCACTGGTCGCCGTATTTCTTGCGGACGTAATCGATCACCTCGCCGCGGCGCCGCATGCAGAAGTCGATGTCGAAGTCCGGCGGCGACACGCGCTCGGGATTCAGGAAGCGCTCGAAGAGCAGCTTGAACCGCAGCGGGTCGAGGTTGGTGATGCCCAGCAGGTAGGCGACGAGACAGCCGGCACCCGAGCCGCGGCCCGGCCCAACCGGCACGCCGTGCTTGCGGGCCCAGTGGATGAAATCCCAGACGACGAGGAAGTAGTCGACGAAGCCGGTCTTCGCGATGATCGAGATTTCGTAGTCGAGCCGCTCGACGAGCACCTTGGCCTGGTCCTTGTCCGTCGCCATGTCCGGTTTCGTGTAGTCGACGCCATAGCGCGACTGCAGGCCCTCGATGCAGAGATCCTTCAGGTAGCCGGCGCGGTCGGTCTTGATCTCCGGCGGCAGCGGGTACTTCGGGTAACGCTCCGAGCCCTTGGGGAAGGGGATCGCCAGGTCGCACATGTCCGCGACGAGCTGCGTGTTGGTGACTGATTCCGGCACCTCGGCGAAGACGCGGTTCATCTCCTCGCGCGACTTGAGGTAGAACTGCGTTCCGGAGAACTTCATGCGGTTCTCCTCCGCGATCTTGGCGCCCGTCTGGATGCAAAGGAGCGCGTCGTGCGGGCCGGCGTCGCTCGCGTTGACGTAATGGACGTCGTTCGAAGCGATGACCTTCAGGTTGAACTCCTCGGCCAGTTTCAACAGGCCCGGGATGATTTTCCGCTGTTCCGGGATGCCGTGGTCCTGGATTTCGACGAAGTAGTTCTCGCGGCCGAAAATCTCGACGAACCGCCCGCAGGCCTTGCGCGCCTCGGGGTAGTTGTCGTTGAGCAGGTGCTGCGGCACGAGCGATGCGAGGCAGCCGGTGAAGCCGATCAGGCCCGTCGAGTATTTCGCGAGGGTCTCGAGGTCGGTGCGCGGCTTGTAATAGAAGCCCTTGAGGTGCGCGTCCGACACCATCTTGAGCAGGTTCTGGTAACCGGTGAGGTCCTTCGCCAGAAGGCCCAGGTGGTAGATGCTCTTGCCCTCATCGGACCGGCCGGTGCGTTCGAGGCGGGAGCCGGCCGCGAGGTAGAGTTCACAGCCGACCAGCGGCTTGATTTCCTTCGCCTTGGCCTGGTTGTAGAACTCGATCGCGCCGTAAAGATTGCCGTGGTCGGTCAGCGCCAGCGCCTTCATCCCGAGGCTTTTCGCCCGGTCCATCAGGCGATCGATCCGGCAGGCGCCGTCCAGCAGGCTGTAGTCGCTGTGAACGTGGAGATGGACGAAATTTGTGTCGGGCGACGCCAAGGTTCGTGTAAAGGAGTCAGCCGGTCAGGCCTGCGCAAGTCCTAATCTGGCAGAAGGTAGCCACAGGCCTGTGGGCCGGTGGGGATGCGTCGATTCGGCAGGCAGGGACACCTGCCGCCACCCCGAAAAAATAGGGGTTGACGGTGACCGGGGCGGCTGGCTTCTTGCTCGTTTTCTACAAAGCAAACCAGTCCCTTTCCCATGCCTATTGAGATCAAAATGCGCAAGAACGAGCCCATCGACCGGGCTCTCCGTCGTTTGAAGAAGAAGCTCGAGCGCGAGAACATCATCAAGGATGTCCGCATGAAGCGCTACAACGAGAAGCCCTGCGAGCGCCGCCGCCGCAAGGAGAAGGTCATGGCCTTCACCGCCATGCTGCGCCGCCGCTACGCGGAGTAAGGCCTCGTTGCTTTAATCTGTCTTTCAACCGGCCGGATGCCTTCGGGTGTCCGGCCGGTTTGCTTTTGCGGGTCGCATCCGATCTGGAGCTGGGCCCTCTATTCCGCGCCGAGGCGCGCTTGATTTACCCGCCGCGCCATGTCCTATTCGTGGGGTCGCATGAAGCCGATTGTTGCCCTCTCCACGTGCTGGTGTTCGCACCGCCACCAGGACGGCTACGCGATGCTGAAGGAGATGGCGTCCCTCGGTTTTGAGTACGTCGAATTGAGCCACGGCATCCGGATCACCCTCGTCCCGGGCATCCTGAAGGCCGTCGAGGATGGCGTCATCAAGGTCGCCTCCTGCCACAATTTCTGCCCGTTGCCGACCGGTGTCGTCCACGCGGCGCCCAACCTCTACGTGTGTTCGTCCACCGACGGCCGCGAGCGCGAGCAGTGGAAACGGCACAGCAAGCGCACCATCGACTTCGCGGCGCAGGTGAAGGCAACGAAGGTCGTGATGCACCTCGGGGCGGTGGAGTTTTTCTGGTTCAACCCGTCGGGCAAGGTCGACAACTACGTCGACGCCCACCCCGACGCCGACCTCACGCAGGACGCCGGCTACCAGAAGCTGCTCGCGAAATCCGTCGGCAAACTGCGGGACCGCATGCCGCGGTATTGGGAAAACACCAAGCGGGGCCTGTTGGAGTTGTTGCCCTATGCCGCCCAGAAGGGCGTGAAGCTCGGTTTCGAGAACCGCGAGAAGTTCGACGAGCTGCCGCTCGATGCCGACCACCCGGACCTCATCGCCGCGATGGCGAAGCCCGAGGCCTGCGGTTACTGGCACGACACGGGCCACGCGCACATCAAGGAGATGATGACGCTGCTCAAGCACCGCGAGCACCTCGAGAAGAACGCGCCCAACGCGATCGGCTTCCACCTGCACGACGTGAGCGCCGAGGGCCGCGACCACCAGGCGATCGGCTCCGGCAAGATCGACTTCGAAATGGTCAGCAGCTTCTGGCGTCCCGAGCACACGCTCGTCATCGAGCTCAGCCCGCGCCTGACGACCGAAGAGGTCCTCGCTTCAAAAAAGCGGATCGAGGACCTGGTGAAGAAGCGGTTTGGTTGAGGTGCCGAATTCAGCGCTGTTCCTCGCGCTGCCGTACCCAGTTGAGCAGTCGAGTATAGTTGTCCCGTGCACGCGAATCCGCTGAGGCCACCGATTCCTCCAGCAACGATTTCGCGGCGGCAAACTGCTTTTCCTCCACCAAGGTTTTGACCTTCGCGGCAACCGTACGGAAGTTCACATTGAGGCGCTGTTGCTCGACGTAGCGCTTGGTCTGATCTTCGAGGTCAGGCAGCGCGAGGATCCTTTGAAACTCAGCCAGACATTCCTCGGGGCGACCGAGTCGCTCTTGCAGCAGGCCGTAGTAGTAGCGGAGTTGCCATGATTCCTCGCCGGGGGTGAGGCCGGCGGCGAGTTCGGGCAGAAGATCCTCGGTGACTTTGGGCAGGAGATAGAATGCCCGGCCGAGCAGGACGTAGGCCTCGAAGTTGCCCGGGGAAAATTGCAAGGCTCGGCGGATTTCGTCGACCGCGGTCGTGGCATTCAGCCCACCACTCCCTGACTGGTCGCGACCATCGGCGCTGCTCCCGTTTAAGCGCGATGTGGCGGAGCGGAGAAAAGCAACCGGGTTGGTCGAGCCGTTGGCGATGGCCTCCCGATAGAGCCGCACCGCTTCGTCTGGATCCTGTTGCTGAATGGCATGGCGGGCCTTGGCTTCCCGCACCACCGGAAGGTTCGGCGCTTGCACATAGGCGCGCGCGAGATGTTCCTCGCAGCGTTCCGGTTTGCCGGCGGCGCTGAGAAAGGTCGCGGTTTGCGCGAGAATCTCAGCGTCGCTCACGTTCTCAACCTGGAACTTCGCGCGAACGGCCACGTCATCAAATGAAATCTCGCGGACGGTCGACTTGCGCCCGAGGTGTTCGTTGATGAGGCGGTTGAATTCGGTGGCCGGGACCCCCATCACCTCCTCGACCGCCACCTGTGGTGGAACGGATCGCAGTTTCCGGGCCAGCCGTCCAAACCGTTCAAAAGTCTCGCCGTCTTTGAGCAGGACCCAGTTCATGAGTTCGCCGGCTTGGGCGTCGTACTTCCAGAGAGTCCGCCCGTCGTTGTATTCCGGCGAGGAATAGGTGATTTCGAAAAATCGTGGCCACGGAAATCCATCGGACCGCAGGCTGAAGTTGTGCGCGTGGTCGGTCGAGACTTCCCCGAGCAGGCAGCGACCTTTGCTCACCCGGACGGTTGAAAGCATGTCGCCGGCGCCTTGGCTGGCCCACAGTGGCAGGCGATACCCGAGACGCCGCAATGCCCAGGCGGTTTCGAACTGGCCGGTGCGTTCGAAGGCCTTGTTGCGGCCGTCAGACAGGGCGAGCGCGGAGTAGGCGATTCCATCGCTTTCGATCGAGTAGTTGACAGTCCGGCCGTCGCTGCGCGACGGCCCCGGAAGGTACTCACTCATGGCCGCGTAGCGTTTGAAAAGGACCAGGACCGTCGGGGGCAGCGCCCGCCCCGGGGGAAGAAACATTGTGCGAAAGGCGAGTTGGTACGCCTTGTACCGAACGGCGAAGTCCAGCAAGTCGCCCTGCGAACCGTCGGAGTAGATTACAAAGTTGTCGCCGCGCGTCTTGAGCCAGACTGGAGCGTTGGCGGCGGCGAGTCGGGCCCCCACGAGGAGCAGGGCAAGGGCAATGAGGGTCAACCGAACCACCACTCGGGGACGACTGGGCAAATATTCCATAGGTACCGTCCGTGGCCCCAGTCGGCTTTGGAAAATTCGAACGCCGCCGCGACCGCGTCAAATCTCATTTCGCCTTGAGTTCCTCAATCCAGCGACGGTGCGGACCGGATAGCGTGATTTCTTCGAGTCGGTCCATGGAAATCCATTCGAGGTTAGCCATTGTGCCAATTGATTTCAGCAGCGCCGGCGAGCACTCAACGCGGTAGATCGATTCGGCAATGGCAAAACGTGTGATCATGCGGCGTCGCGTGGTCACTAGGGACGAGGACGGGGGCTTGATGCCGAGGTCGCCGGCTTCCGGCAACTCATGCAGACCCGCCAGGCGTTTGGCCTGCGCGTGGCCGCGACGGAGCAGCAAGCGGCCGCGGTGCACGCACCAGACGCGGTCGATCGCGCGTTGCTCAATCTGCTTGGGCTTGAGGCGCGGGAACTTATCCGGCGTGCCGTTGGCGCGCGCCGCGCAGAACGACGCGACCGGGCAAATCAGGCACTGCGGCGTGGGTCGGGTGCAGACCGTCGCGCCGAGCTCCATCATCGCCTGGTTGTGCTCGCCCGGGTTGCTGCCGACGACGAGTGCGTCGGCGAGTGGGGTGAAGTGTTTGACGGCTTCCATGCCGTCGCGAAACAACCGGCCCTCGGCCGTCAGGCGGGCCAGGATGCGCACGACGTTCCCGTCCACGACGGCCACCGGCTCCGAGAAACTGATGCTCGTGATCGCGGCGGCGGTGTAGGGGCCGATGCCCGGCAGTTCACGCCATTCCGCGGGCGTCCGCGGGGGTTGCGCGGCCGCGACGTAGGCCTGCGCGAGTTTGTGGAGATTGCGGGCCCGGGAGTAGTAGCCGAGGCCCTCCCAGAGTTTCATGACCTTCGTCTCGGGCGCGGCCGCAAGGGTCGCGAAGTCGGGGAGTTCGCGCAGCCACCGGTCAAAGTAGGGGAGCACCGTGGCGACCTGGGTCTGTTGGAGCATGAACTCCGACACGACCGTCTTGTAGAGCGACGGCGCCGCGCGCCACGGCAGCTTGCGGTGATGCACGCGGTACCAGGCGTGCAGGGCTGCCTGGAAGGCAGGTCTTTGGGAAATCAGCGGCGGGGTGCTGGCCACGGGAGGCACAAAAGGCGCAAAATCTCCCGCAGGGAAGCCGCATTTTCCTTTTGTGCTTTTTGCGCTTTTTGTGGCTAGTCACTGCATGCCCAAACGGTCCGACGACGCCGAGGAAAAGCCCAAGGCGCTCACCACCTACACGATCAAGCTCGACGACGCGCAGATGGAAAAACTGCGCGCGGTGGTCGCGGCCAAGTCCTGGGAGGAGGTCGAGGTGCCCTATGCGCGTTTCGCGTTCAAGGGACCGAAGGTCAACGTGACGGCCTACACCAGCGGCAAGGTGGTGGTGGCGGGCAAGGAGACCGAGGACTTTGTGCAAAACATCCTCGAGGCCGAGGTCACCGGTGCGCCGAAGCTCGGCTATGATGAGGTGCTGCACCCGGATTGGTACGAGCCGCATGCCGGCCTCGACGAAAGCGGCAAGGGCGACCTGTTCGGGCCCGTCGTGGCGGCCACCGTGATCGCCGGCAAGGAAGCCGTCCTCGCCTGGCAGGCGGCCGGGGTGCGGGACAGCAAGACCGTCGTCGATACCCAGATCCTCAAGCTCGACGAACTCATCCGCGATACACCCGGCGTGGTTGTCGAGGTGCGCTACATGGACATGGCCGAGTACAACCGCGTGATGTCCCGGCCCTATGCGAGCCTCAATCGGTTGCTGGCCCAGCACCATGCGGATGCGCTCGACGCTGCCTTGAAGCGCAAGTGGGTCCCGCGCGGGTTGCTCGATCAATTCTCGACGGAGCCGCTCGTGCAGCGTGAATTGAAGAAACTCGGCCTCGAGCGCTTCGACCTCGCGATGCGCACGAAGGCGGAGGAAGACCCGGTTGTGGCGGCGGCGTCCATCGTCGCCCGCGCCGAGTTTGTGCGCATCATGCGCGACCTCTCGCGCGAATTCGGCGACAAGCTGCAAAAGGGCGCCGGCGCTCCCGCCAAAGCCCAGGCCCGCGTCCTGATCGACAAGTTTGGCGCGAAGGCGCTCGGCCGTTTCGCCAAACTCCATTTCCGCACGTGCTACGAAGTCGTTTCCGAAGCCGGCAAGCTGGACGAACTCCCGCTGCCCGTGCCCAAGGAGCGCACGGAGTGGAAGCGGTAGGTGCGGCACTTTGGGTGGGAGGGGCTTTACGCCCCGACCGAGCGGGCGGCGTCAATCCCGCCGGGATCTAAATCCCTCCCACCGCAGGAGTCCGCCTCGCTTTGTCCCGGGCGGTGGCCACGCTTGCCTGCGGACCCGCGAAGCCTACAAACATCCGCTCAATGGCCAAACGCCGCCAACTCCGGGGGTTCGACCTGAAGCAGATCTACGGCTTCAAGGGACTCATCGGCGTGGACGAAGCCGGCCGCGGGGCACTGGCGGGGCCTGTCGTGGCGGCGGCGGTGCTGGTGTCGCCGGAGTTTCTCGAGGGACGCTGGGCGACGACGAAGTCCGGCCGCGTGAACGATTCCAAGCAGCTCAGCGCACAGGAGCGCACCGAGCTCTGGGCGGAGTTCGAGGAACTGGTCGCCCAAGGCCAGATCCACGCCACCTACGGCTCCGCGACCGTGGCTGAGATCGAGGCGGTCAATATCCTCGGCGCCACCAAGCTGGCCATGCGCCGGGCGCTGGAGGGCATCTATCCGCCGGATGCGTTTGAGCGGAAAACCGAACCGGATCTTTTTGCGAGCGAGTCGGAAAAGGCCGCCTTCCGGCCCACCGTCTCCTGCCAGATCCTGATCGATGGCCTCCCGCTGCGGAGTTTTCCCTACCCGCACCAGGGCATCGTCAGCGGCGACGCCCGTTCGTTGTGCATCGCGATGGCGTCGATCGTCGCCAAGGTCACGCGGGACCGCCTGATGGACGAGCTCGACAAGGTGCATCCGGGCTATGGCTTCAGCCAGCACAAGGGCTACGGTACCGAGGAGCATCGCGAGGCGATCCTGAAACTCGGGCGCAGCGTTGCCCACCGGGACAGTTTCCTGCGCAAACTCTTCGCCCAGCCGCGTGATCTCGAGGGCCAGATGATCCTGTTCGATTGATGCCGGGCGGGATCGACGCATCCCGCCCTCCACTCTTGCAGCCTCTGCGTTCCTTTGGCCAAATGCCGCCACCTTCATGTCCGGCAAGAAACACAGTTCACTCGACAAGGTGCTCGACCGGCTGGACCGGCTCGATGCCGCGGGCTTGCGGACGCTGGTGCAGCGGCTGGCGCGGGAACGGGCCCTGCTCGAAACCGTGTTCAATACCCTGCAGGAAGGCGTGCTGGTCATCACGACCGACGGGGAGATCGATTACGCCAACGACGCGGCCGCGCGGCTCATCGGTTATCGCGACGAACCCGGCCAGGAAAAGACCCTCTGGCGACTGGTGCCGGGCCTGCGGGCCTCGCTCGAGGCCGACGGTGCGGCCGACGCCGACGCGAAGCAGCCGCTGGTGACGCGCGAGTTTGAGCTCACGTATCCCGCCCAGCGCGTGGTGCGGTTGTATCGCGTGCCCTTCAGCGAGGGTGAAGGCGGGACGCCGCGCTCCGCCATCATCCTTTCCGACATCACCAAGGAGAAGAAATCCACCGAGGAACTGATCGAAAACGAAAAGATCTCGTCGATTCTGCTCCTCGCCGCCGGCGTGGCGCATGAGCTCGGCAACCCACTCAATTCACTGACGATCCACCTGCAGCTCATCGAGCGAAAGTTGAAGAAGCTGCGGGGCACAAAGGAAGCGGAGTCGTTGGGTGAATCGATCCGCATCTGCCAGAACGAGGTGACGCGGCTCGACGGCATCATCCGGAATTTCCTCGAGGCAATCCGGCCGCGGCCGCCCGACCTCGCGGAGGTGAACGTGGGCGAGGTGCTGGAGGACGTCCTGCGTTTCCAGGACAAGGAACTCGCCGACCGTGGTCTCGTGGTGGGTGCGGATCTGCCCGCCAATGTTCCGGTGATCATGGCCGACCGGAATCAGCTCAAGCAGGTCTTTTTCAATTTGATCAAGAATGCCATGGAGGCGATGACCACCGGCGGAAAGCTGGCGATCCGCGTGCGCGCGGATGACGATTCGGTGTACATTCGCATCGCGGACACCGGCGCCGGCATCAAGACCGAGGACCTCGCGCGTTTGTTTTCGCCGTATCACACCACCAAGACCGGCGGGCACGGCCTCGGCCTGATGATTGTGCAACGCATCATGCGCGACCACGGCGGCCACGTCGGCATCGAGAGCAAGGAAGGCGTTGGCACGGTTGTGACCCTCCAATTCCCCCAGCGGCACCGCCGCGTGCGCATGTTGCCGGGGACCTGACACCCCCGGGGGGAAGTGCAACCCATGCAGCCCCTTGGACAATAAGCGCTGAGCGGGGGTCGGCGGGGTCGCGTAGGCTAGGGTTGGCGCCCACCGCCCG
Organism: Lacunisphaera sp.; assembly: GCA_044224295.1. Taxonomy (GTDB): domain Bacteria; phylum Verrucomicrobiota; class Verrucomicrobiia; order Opitutales; family Opitutaceae; genus Lacunisphaera. The sequence goes on from JBGAKQ010000001.1 coordinate 74,924, forward strand.
CGGGTGCGGCGCCGGCATTCCCCATGCCCACGCAAACCCCGCATCACCAATCCAAGTACGCCTGGTCCCTCATTCGACGGGCCAGCCCGCCGAAGCGTCCGGCCGGGGAGCGGGTGGAGGACTTTCGGGAAATCTACAGCGAGTTCGACGAGGCCACGGTGCGGGCGCAAGCGGCGCGGTGCATCCAGTGTCCGAATGCGCTCTGCATGTCCGGCTGCCCCCTTTCTAACCGGATCCCCGAATGGATGGCGCTCACGGCGCAGGGCCTGTTCATGGAGGCCGCCGCGGTCTCGCGGAGCACGAGCAACATGCCGGAGATTTGCTCGCGCGTTTGCCCGCAGGAAAAACTTTGCGAGGGCGCCTGCATCCTCAACGCGCGGACCGACCCGGTGGCGATCGGCGCGGTGGAGCGCTTCATCAACGAGTACGCGTTCCGCCGGGGCGGGGTGGAGGCGTCGGTGGCACCGCCCAACGGCCGCCGCGTGGCGGTGATCGGTTCGGGGCCGGGCGGCCTTGCGTGCGCGGACGAATTGGTGCGGCTGGGTTATCACGTCACGATCTTCGAGGCCCAGGCCATCCCGGGTGGGTTGCTGGTGAACGGCATCCCGGCGTTCAAATTGGAAAAGAGCATCGTCGACCGCCGCATCGAGTTGCTCGCCCGCATGGGCGTGGAGTTCCGTCTGGGGGTGCGCGTGGGCTGGGATGTTTCCCTTGAGGGACTGCGCGATCGTTACGACGCGATCTTCCTCGGCATCGGCGCGCAGAAACCGAAACCGCTGGGAATTCCGGGTGCCGACCTTGCAGGCGTCGTCGACGCGCTGCCCCTGCTGATCCAGAAAAACGTCGATTCGCCGCTCATGGCGGGCGAGCCAATCGACGTGGTTGGTCGCCGCGTGGTGGTGGTCGGTGGCGGCGACACCGCCATGGACTGCCTGCGCACTGCGCTCCGCTGCGGCGCGCGCGAGGCCGTGTGTGTTTACCGTCGCGACCTGGCGAACATGCCGGGCAGCCGGAAGGAATACGCGAATGCGCTCGAGGAAGGCGCTCGCTTTGAATTTCTGACCAACCCCACCGCGGTGCTGGGCGCCAACGGCCAGGTGACCGCGGTGCGTTGCGTGCGCATGGAACTCGGCGCACCGGATGCGTCCGGCCGGCGCTCGCCCCAAGTGGTGCCGGGCTCGGAACACGATGTGCCCGCGGACCTCGTGCTGGTGGCCTACGGCTTCGACCCCGTGCCCTTCCCGGCCACGAGCGATTTCGCCCGCATCGCCCTCGACAAGTGGGGTGGTTTCAAGATCGACGCGAACCAGATGACCAGCCTGCCCGGGGTTTTTGCCGGCGGCGATTCCGTGCGCGGCCCGAGCCTCGTCGTCCACGCCGTGCGCGACGCGCGCAAGGCGGCGCAGGGCATTCACCGGCATCTTAACGCGACGAAGGCGTGAGCGGTCGCGGTGCGCGGACGCGGACACCCCCCGGCGCTGCGCGCCACCCCTCTCTAAAGGGGATTTCGGCGGCCTTTGGTCCCCTCTCGAGAGGGGCTCGGGAGCCGTAGCCTTGGCAGAGGCTGCTGCCCGCAGGGCGGGGTGTGTAGGGCCGCAGCGGCCCCGCGCTACCGTTTCATTTCGCGATACATCTCCTCGACCTTCGCTCGCGCCCAGGGCGTGCGGCGCAGGAAACGCAGGCTCGAGGTGATGCTCGGCTCGAACTTGAAGCAGTTGATGTTCACGCGTTCCGCCATGCCGGCCCAGCCGTAGTGGGCGACGAGCGCCTCGAGGATTTTCTCGAGCGTGACGCCGTGCAGGGGATCCTTGGAGACGTGTCCACTCATGGTCAGCCGGCGCGCGTGCCGTCGGGTACGGGCGATTCCGGCACCGCCAGGGGTGCCGGCACGAGGCCGTCGGCGTAACCCAGATCCACGAGCATGCCTTCGGAGATTTCCCCGGCCATTTTCCGGGGTTCGAGGTTGACCACAAACAGCGCCTGGCGTCCGGCGAGCGCCCCGGGATCGGCGCGTTCCTTCTTGATCCCCGTGAGGATCCGCCGCGTGTGGTCGCCGAAACCGACGATCAGGCGCACGAGCTTCTCGGAGTGCGGCACGTCCTCGACCCGTTGGATCGTGCCGACGCGGAGGTCGACGGCCGCGAAGGCGGCGTGGCTGATCGTCGGCTTGACGGGCGCGGTCACGGCGTGCGGGTGCCGTCGGTAATCATGACGATCTGCTCGGCATTGATGGCCATGCGGTCACCGGCGGAGAACTCGATGAGGAGGACGCCGCTCAGGGCGCGCACGGAGCGAACGCCCTTGATCGGGACCACCTTGCCGTCGCTCTTGGCAAAGATGACGACGCTTTTCAGCGTCATCTGCGGGATCGCGGCAGCGTAACCCTCGGCCAGTTCCGACGCGGTGGTCCGGACGTTGACCGTGGTCGAGGTCGGCGGCGGGTAAGCCGGTTCGGGGGTGGGGGTGTTGCGGCTTTGGGCAAACAGCGCGGCAGGGAGGAGCAGCGCGGACACCAACAGGGTGCGGGTTGTTTTCATGGGTGCGTGGTGGAAACAAGCTTCAACAATTCTGGTACTTCCAGTTCCGCGCCTTGCCCTGCGCCGTCCACGCGATCGTGGTTTGCAGGCGCTGCGTGCGGGTTTCAGGGCGTTTGGCTTCGGTGATCCACTCGATGTACTCCCGGCGGCCGCTAGGGCTGAATTTCTTCCAGGCGGCGGCCGCCTGCTTGTTGCGTTTCAGCGCGGCAGCGAGGTCAGGCGGCTCAGGGAGCGGCTGGCGCGGCTGGCGCTTCGGGCGCGTGGCGGTCCCGGAATCGTGAAGCGACACGGAAGTCCGAATGTATCGAAGCATCCGGGCGTCCGTCGGCAGTTCCTGCCGACTCGCGATCTTGCCGAGCAGTCCCATGGCGTCGCTGGTTTTCCCGAGTTCCTTTTTCAGGAGGTCCTCCATGCCGCGGTGCCAGAAGCCAAATGTCGCGTGCGCCTTGAAGGCGGCCATGCCGCACAGGATCTTCCCGTTGTAGAGAAACGCCGGCATCCCCCACTTGATGTCCTCGACCGCGGCGGGGCAGGCAGTGTGCACGAGTTTCCGCAGGTGTTTGAGGATGGGCTGGGCGAAAGTCGCGGACTTCGCGATGTAGGCGTCCACGCGGGGATCCTGCTTGGCGGGCATGGCGGAAAGGTGACGCCGTTCGTTCCGATCGGCAAAGGCAAAACGCCTGGCAACGAAGGGTCGGAAAGTAGAGGTGGAAAATCTTTGCTGCCTCGCTCCTTTGTCTCTTCAACCCGTGGCCATGCACGAGATCAAGTCCACCGCCGGCCTGTCCAAGCCCGAGGCTTACCGCCAGCTCCATGCGCAGCTCGCGGCCGTCATGGCCGGAGAGCGCGATGGCCTGGCCAACGCCGCGAACCTCGCGGCGCTGCTTTACCAAGCGCTGCCCGACTTAAACTGGGCCGGGTTTTATTTCCTGCGCGACGGCGGGCTCGTCCTTGGGCCGTTCCAAGGCAAGGTCGCCTGCATTCGCATCCCGCTCGGCAAGGGTGTGTGCGGCACGGCGGCGCAGAAGCGTGAGACGGTGGTCGTGCCCGACGTGGAAAAATTCCCTGGCCACATCGCCTGCGATCATGCGTCGCGTTCGGAAATTGTCGTGCCGTTGATCAAGGATGGACGTCTGTTCGGCGTGCTCGATTTGGACAGCCCGTCGCTTGCCCGTTTCGAGGCGGCCGACGCCACCGGCCTGCAAGAAGCTGTGAAACTGTTTTTGGACGGTTCGGATCTGGGGCGGGTTGCGGACATGCGGTAGAGAGGGCTTTCGATTGGCCCGCTGCCGCGTATTTGGCGTTGGCGCCGCGCTGTGTCAGGTCGTCTCATTTCCCGTTGACCAGGGCCTTAGGCGGCGGCTTCATACCGGGCATGGTGCCGAGCGTTCTCATAGTCGACGACGAGAAGCACACCCGCGAGGGCCTGCAGCAGGCGTTGCAGGAGAATTACGATGTTTCGGTGGCGGCCAGCGCGGACGAGGCCTTTAACCTGATGGATGCCCAGGAGTTCGAGGTGATCATTACCGACCTCCGCATGCCGGGCAAAAGCGGCCTGAAGGTCATCGACAAGGCCCTGGCGCTGACCAACAAGCCGGCGGTGATCATGATGACGGCCTACGGCAGCATCGATTCCGCGGTGGAAGCGATGAAGCGCGGCGCCGTCGATTTTCTCACGAAGCCCGTCCAGATCGAACGGCTCGAAATCCTCATCCAGCGGGCGCTGAAAACCAAGACCCTCGAGGTTGAGGTGAAGCAGCTCCACGAGCGCCTCGACGAAAAGTTCAGCGTCGAGGGCATCGTCGGCCACTCGCCAAAACTCGCGGAGGTCATCGATCGGGTGAAACTGGTGGCACCGTCCAAGGCCACGATTCTCATCGAGGGTGAAACCGGCACCGGGAAGGAACTCATTGCGCAGGCCATTCACCAAGCCAGTCCCCGGGCGCGCGGTCCGTTTGTGGCGGTGCATTGCGCCGCCTTGCCGGCGACGTTGCTCGAGAGCGAGCTCTTCGGCCATGAGCGCGGTTCGTTCACGGGCGCGACGGAACGCCGCGAAGGCCGTTTCGAAACCGCCGACGGTGGCACCGTGTTTCTCGACGAGATCGGCGAGATCGGCCCGGAAATCCAGGTGAAGCTCCTGCGATTCCTCGAAACCAAGAGCTTCGAGCGCATCGGCAGCTCGAAGACCATGACCGTGGATGTGCGCCTCGTCGCCGCGACGAATCGCAATCTCGAGCAGATGGTGAAGGAAGGGAAATTCCGCGAGGACCTGTTCTTCCGTCTGAACGTCGTGCGGATCGTCACGCCCCCGTTGCGCGAGCGCACGGAGGACATCCCGGTCCTGCTGGAGCACTTCATCAAGGTTTACTCGAAGGAGAACGGCTACGAACCCGTGACGGTCGAGCCGGGGGCGATGCGCTACCTGCAAAGCTATTCGTGGCCCGGCAACATCCGCGAGCTGCGCAATTTTGCGGAGAACGCCGTGGTGCTGCGCCGCGGCGGCAAGCTCAGCGAGTTCGACCTCGAGCCCAAGTTCCGGGGCGAGGCGCCGCCGCCGCCGGCGATGGTCACGGCCACGCCAGCCAACCCCTATTCCGTTGAGGACAACGAAAAGCGCCTGCTGCGGGAAGCGCTCATGAAGGCCCGCGGCAACCGCACCAAGGCCGCGCAACTGCTCGGCATCAGCCGGCGAACGTTGCACCGCAAGATCGCGGAGTGGCCGGAGCTGGATGTGGTGGACCGGGGCTAGGCAAAGCTTCTGATCTTCTCCGAAATGGTTGGAGGCGGGGTGCCCTCACCCCGCGGGTCGCGTGATTGCGGGGCGAGGACACCCCGCCTCCAGAGGTTGCGCCGGACCGCTGGCGGCGCCCGTGCGCCTGCAGGCTTGTCAGGGGCGGGGAAGGGCTATTCATTGGCCGGCTCCCTTACTGCCATGGCCGCGATCACCAAGAGCTACGAACCGCATGACGTCGAAAAGAAGTGGTATGCCGCCTGGCTGCAGGCGGGCACTTTCGGCGCGCAGGTCAATGCGAAGAAGTCGCCGTATACCATCATGATCCCGCCGCCCAACGTCACGGGCGTGCTGACGATGGGCCACGTGTTGAACAACACGCTGCAGGACATCCTCATTCGCCGGGCGCGCCTCGAGGGCCGCGAGGCGCTATGGCTGCCGGGCACCGATCATGCGGGCATCGCGACGCAGACCGTGGTCGAGCGTGAGCTCCGCAAGGAGAAGAAGACGCGCCACCATCTGGGCCGCGAAAGATTCCTGGAGAAGGTCTGGGCCTGGCGCGAGGAGAAGGGCGGCATCATCCTCAAGCAGCTGCAGGCGCTCGGCGCGTCGGCGGATTGGAGCCGCACGCAGTTCACCATGGACCCAGCCTACTCGCAGGCCGTGCTCAAGGTGTTCGTCGATCTTTACGGCAAGGGACACATCTACCGCGGCAAGCGCATGGTCAACTGGTGCCCGGTGAGCCTCACCGCGCTCTCCGACGAGGAAGTGATCATGAAGCCCGTGAAGGGCACGATCTACCAGGTGCGCTACGAACGCACCGACGCGCCGGGGCAGTTCATCGAGGTGAAGACCACGCGTCCGGAAACGATCCCGGGCGACGTGGCCATCGCCGTGCATCCCGCGGACCCGCGTTACACCGACTGGATTGGCAAGAAGGTGAAGCGCCCGATCGGCCCCGCGGCCGAGATCCCGATCATCGCGGACGAGGCCGTCGACAAGGAGTTCGGTTCCGGCGCGCTCAAGATCACGCCGGCGCATGACAAGGTCGACTTCGAGGTCGGCCAGCGCCACAAGCTGCCGCCGGTTGATGTGCTCACGCCGGACGGCAAGCTGAACGAACTCGCCGGCCCCGAGCTGGCGGGCCTGGACCGTTTCGCCGGACGCAAGAAGGCCGCGGAGCTGCTCAAGGAGCGCGGCAACCTTGTGAAGGAGGAAGCCTACGAGAACAACGTGGGCTATTCCGAACGCGCCGACGTGCCGATCGAGCCGCGCCTCACCTGGCAGTGGTGGCTCAAGTACCCGCGCATCGAGGAAGCCAAGACCGCGGTGCGGGACGGCCACATCAAGTTCTACCCGGAGCGCTGGTCGAAGGTGTACCTGCACTGGCTTGAGAACATCCAGGACTGGTGCATCAGCCGCCAGCTGTGGTGGGGCCACCGCATTCCCGTGTGGTATGCGAAGGGCGTCGACAAGGAGACGCTCACCGAGGCCGACATCCGCGATCCGAAGAAAGTGCATGTGTCGCTCGAGGGCCCGGCCGACAAGGACAACTGGGTCCAGGAGGACGACGTGCTCGACACGTGGGCCTCCTCTTGGCTCTGGCCGTTTGCGACGCTCGGCTGGCCCGACCAGGCCGCGATGGAAAAGGCCGGCTACAACTATTTCTACCCGACCACGACGCTCGTGACCGGCCCGGACATCATCTTCTTCTGGGTCGCCCGCATGATCATGGCCGGGCTGGAGTTCACGCACCCGGGCCAGCCGCTCGAGAAGCGGATTCCGTTCAAGAACGTCTACTTCACCGGCATTATCCGCGACCAGCAGGGCCGCAAGATGTCGAAGTCGCTCGGCAACTCGCCCGACCCGCTCGACCTCATCGCGAAGTACGGCGCCGACGGCCTGCGCTTCGGCATCGTGTCGATCGCGCCGCAGGGCCAGGACATCCGTTTCCAGGAAGACCGCATCGAGGGCGGCAAGAACTTCTGCAACAAGCTCTGGAACGCGTGCCGCTTCCGCCAGATGAGCGGCGACATGGCGGACAACTCGTCGCTCAACGCCATCCTCGCGCGCATCGAGCCGGCGAAGTTCGACGCGGACGACCACGCGATCCTCGATCGCCTGCTCGCCACGACCCGCGAGGTCGACCGTTGTTTCGCGGAGTTCGAGTTCAGCGCCGCGGTGCAGGCGCTGTACGGGTTTTTCTGGAACGATTTCTGCGACTGGTACGTCGAGGTCTCGAAGGCGAAGCTGCAGGACCCGGCGACGAAGTCCAACTGCCTCGCGATCCAGGACCTCGTGCTGCGGCAGACGCTGTTGCTCCTGCATCCATTCACGCCGTTCATCACGGAGGAACTCTGGCACCTGTTGGGCTACGGCGCCGAGGGCACGTTCCTGATGCGCGACACGCAGCTCGACAATCCGTCGCAGCTGGCGGGCCGCGGGCTCACGCTCGATACCGCCGCGGCGGCGCAGGTTCAGCAGCTCAAGACCGTCGTGTCGCAGGTGCGCGCCTTCAAGGCCGAGCACGGCGAGGCCGCGAGCAAGACTTCGGAATTCGTGGTGGAGGCGACGGACGCCCATTGGGCGGCGCTCGAGGCGAACCTCGCCAAACTGAAGCGCATGATGGGTGCCGGTTCGGTCGTGCGCGGCAAGATGTCGCCCAACGCCCCGGCCATCGTCACCGCCTTCGGTTCCTGGAACCTCATCAAGCAGATGAAGGGCGACCCCGCCGCCGAGAAAGCGCGGCTCGTGAAGGAAATTGAAGCGATGACGAAGCACATTGCCGGCACCCAGGCCCGGCTCGCCAACGAGGCGTTCGTGAGCAAGGCCCCGCCGGCCGTGCTCGAGGGGGCGCGCAAACAACTCGCCGACCAGCAGGCCAAGAAGGCGGAGCTGGAGCGGTTGCTGGCTGCGCTTGGGTAGGGATTCGCCGGCGAGGTGGAACCCGGCCTCCGGACGGGTTGGTTTTGGCGTACTGCCGGGGAAATGGGAATCCTCCGCCCTGGAAGCGCGCGGATTGCGAAGCTATGGGGGATTTGTCCTCGCGCGTCCTCAAAAACCCGTCCGGAGGCCGGGTTCCACCTTATATGTCCTCAACGCTTGCCTGACCGAGCCTCTTGCCTCTACCTACCAGCCCCACATGAAAAAAGCCCTGATTACCGGCATCACCGGCCAGGATGGTTCCTATCTCGCCGAGCTCCTCCTGGCCAAGGGCTACGAGGTGCACGGCGTCATTCGGCGTGCCTCGACGTTCAACACGAGCCGCATCGACCATCTTTATCGCGACCCGCACGTCAATGGCGTGAAACTGCACCTGCACTACGGCGACCTCGCGGACTCCGTGCAGATGGTGAAGCTGCTTTACAACCTGCAGCCGGACGAAATCTACAACCTCGCGGCCCAGTCGCATGTGCGTGTTTCGTTCGACATTCCCGAGTACACCGGCGACGTGACCGGCGTGGGCGCGGTCCGCATCCTCGAGGCCATCCGCGAGGCCGGCCTCGTGAAGAAGTGCCGTTACTATCAGGCCTCCTCGTCGGAAATGTTCGGCAAGGTCCAGGAAGTCCCGCAGGTCGAGTCGACGCCCTTCTGGCCGCGCTCGCCCTACGGTTGCGCCAAGATGTATGCGCATTGGCTCACGGTGAATTATCGCGAGAGCTACAACCTGCATGCGTCGAGCGGCATCCTTTTCAACCACGAGAGCCCTCGGCGCGGCGAGACGTTCGTCACGCGCAAGATCACCCGCGCCGCCACCCGCATCAAGTTGGGCCTGCAGGAATCGCTCTACATGGGCAACCTCGACGCCAAGCGCGACTGGGGTTACGCGAAGGAATACGTCGAGATGATGTGGGTCATGCTCCAGCAGGACAAACCCGACGACTACGTGGTCGCGACCAACGAAACCCACACGGTGAAGGAGTTCATCCAGGAGACCTTCAGCCTCTTGGATCTCGATTGGGAGAAGTACGTCAAGTACGACGCCCGCTACGAGCGCCCCGCTGAGGTCGACCTGCTCATCGGCAATCCCGCCAAGGCGAAGCGGCAGCTCGGCTGGGAACCCAAGGTGCGTTTCAAGGAGCTGGTCAAGATCATGACCCAGGCGGACCTCGAACTGGCCAAGCGCGAGGCGCAAATCGCCAAGCTGGGCGAGCCGTCGAAGTCGCCGTTTGCCTGATCGGCCCGCCTGCGTATTCGTTCGGGCATGAAACTCTTTATCGCGGGGCACAACGGGATGGTCGGCGGCGCGCTGGCCCGGCGGTTCCGCCAGGAACCGGGGGTGCAACTCGTGCTGCGCGGCCGCCGCGAGCTCGACCTGACCAACCAGGCCGCGGTGCACGCGTTCTTCGCTGCGGAGAAGCCCGATGCCGTGATCATGGCGGCCGCCAAGGTCGGTGGCATCCTCGCGAACAACACTTATCCGGCGGACTTCGGTTACGACAACCTCGTCATCGCGAGCAACACGATCCACGGCGCCTTCGCCGCGGGGGTGAAGCGATTCCTCTTTCTCGGCAGCTCCTGCATCTACCCGAAGCTCGCCCCGCAACCGATGCCCGAGAGTTGCCTGCTGACGGGTCCGCTCGAGCCGACCAACGAGGCCTATGCGATCGCGAAAATCGCCGGGCTCAAGTTGTGCGAATACTACCGGAAGCAGCACGGCGTCGTTTATCACTCCGGCATGCCGACGAATCTCTACGGCCCGGGCGACAACTACCACCTGCAGAACTCGCACGTGATGCCGGCGCTGATTCGGAAGTTTCACGAGGCGAAGCTGGCCGGAAAGACGGAGGTTGTTGCGTGGGGCACTGGTTCGCCGAAACGCGAGTTCCTGCACGTCGACGATCTCGCCGAGGCCTGTGTATTTCTCCTGCGGATGGAGAATCCGCCGGACCTCATCAACATCGGGACGGGCACGGACATCACGATCAAGGAGCTCACGGAAATCGTCGCTTCCACCGTCGGTTACACTGGCAAAATCGTGTGGGATTCCACGAAGCCCGACGGCACGCCGCGGAAACTCATGGATGTTTCCAAGCTCACCGCGCTCGGCTGGAAGGCGAAGATCGGCGTCCGCGAAGGCGTGGCCAAGGCCTACGCCAGTTTCCTGGCGGAGCAGGCAGCCGGTACTTTACGAGTCTGAAGGCTGCGGGTGCCGGGTTGGTCAAGCGTGTCGGAATTTCTGACAATTTGACTCCGGCGTTTCCTGCCATTGATATCGTTTGCCAGATTTGTTAACTGGTAATATGCTGGCAGCCATATAGATGCAAAATCTATAGTTTGCTAAGTGTTTCGCTGGCACATTGAGTGCTGAGGGGGTCGCGCTCGCGCTTCGCGGGCTCAAAGTCACCCCAGCACACACCCATGAAATCGTTCTTCGTCTGCATGCTCACCCTCTGCCTCGCGGCCACCGCCGGGCGCGCCACCGAGATCACGCTAAACGCCGTCAATTCCGGTTGGTACGATAATAACGGTGGCAGCAACGGATCGGCCAACAACACCGCGCAGGCGGGCAGCTATTTCGGTTTCTCCTACCGCAATTGGTTTGGGTTCGACCTGAGTTCGGTTTCCGACCCGATCACGAGCGCCACGCTGGAGCTTTACAGCGACGGCAACAATGACAGTGGCCAAACGGTGTCCTGGTGGGATGTCACCACGAGCTACTCGAGCCTCGGCACCAGTTCGTTGGCGACCTACAATGATCTCGGCAGCGGCGTTCTGTTTGGCAGCGGCACCCACACCGCGGGCACGATCAATTCCTTCGTGCTGAATGCGTCGGCGATCGCTTCGCTGAATTCCGCAACTTCCTTTTGGGCCATTGGTGGCTCCAACAACGGTTCCATCGCCTTTGGTTACACGCAGGGCGTTGGGTCGGGTGACAATTTCCGTCTGGTGTTGAATCGCGCCTCGTCCGTGCCGGACAGCGGCTCCACGCTGGCGCTGTTCGGGTTCGGCCTGGGGCTGCTCGTGTGGTTCCGTCGGAACCGCGCCTGACGCATTCCGTACTCGGCAATCATTTCGAGGCGCAGGCAGCAGCCTGCGCCTTTTTTGTTGGTCAACCGTTGTCACCGCCGCGAAAAGCGTTGGCCGAAAGGCGCATGGCTGGCCCGCGCGCGGCGTTGACCTTGGCCCCGCTTTGACCAAGCCTCGTCCCGGTCAGTCACCCTCAACGTCAACCCGCACATACCATGTCCACCGACACTCCGCCGCCTGCCGCACCTGTGAAGGAAGATTCCACGGTCGCCATCCTGTCCTACATCACGATCATCGGATTCATCGTCGCGATTATCCTGCACGGAAACAAGAAGACCGCGCTCGGCAGCTTCCACCTCCGCCAGGCACTCGGCCTGTTCATCACGGCTTTCCTCGGGGGCATCGTGCTGGCGATGATTCCGGTGGTGGGCTGGATGCTCCTGCCGTTCTTCTGGCTCGCGGTCCTGGTGTTGGCGATCCTCGGCGTCGTCGCCGCGGCGAGTGGCCAGCAGAAACCGCTCCCGGTCCTGGGCGCGAAGTACCAGCAGTGGTTTTCGGGCGCCTTCGCCTGAGGCCGGCAATATTCCCGGCTGTTTTCGAGCCGTCCCCCCGCGGGACGGCTTTTTTGTGACCTGCCGGCGGCCGCATCCTCCCGGCGGCGCGATCGGCGGACTTTCCGCTTGCGGCCCGGGCCGGGGTGCCAAGGGTGGGGGCGTTCATGATCGCTCCCGAAACCTTTTCCCAACTCGACAACATAAAGAAGCGTGCCGGCTACTTATGGAGGTTTCTTTGACGTCGAACAAAAGCAGCGCGAAATAGAGGCGATGGAGGCCCAGATGGGCGCTCCGGATTTCTGGAACAGCTCCGAAAAGGCCCAGAAACACATCGCCAAGCTCAACGGGCTCAAGAAGACGATCGGCGGTCTCGTGGCGTTCAACAAGCGCCTCGATGACGCCTCCGTGATGGTCGAACTCATCGAGGCGGCCACCCCGGCCGAACAGGAGGATTACGCCAAGGAACTCGAAGGCTCGGTCGGCACCATGGCCGAGGAACTCGACAAACTCGAGATCGCGTCCTTCCTCACGGGCCAGTTCGATCGCAACAACGCCATCTTCAGCATCCAGGCGGGCGCGGGCGGCACCGAATCGAACGACTGGGCCGACATCCTTTTCCGCATGTACTCGCGTTGGTGCGAGCGCCGTGGGTTTGAGGTGGAGTTGATGGACGTCCAGCCGGGTGACACCGCCGGCATCTCCAAGGCAACGATTCTGATCAAGGGCGAGAACGCCTACGGCTACGCGAAGGCCGAGCGCGGTGTGCACCGCCTCGTTCGCATCAGCCCGTTCGACTCGAACAAACGCCGGCATACCTCGTTTTGCGCGGTGGACGTGGTCGCGGAAATCACCGAGGAAATCGAGGTCGAGGTGAAGGACGAGGACCTGCGCATTGACGTTTACCGCTCGTCCGGCAAAGGCGGTCAGGGCGTCAACACCACCGATTCGGCCGTCCGCATCACGCACCTGCCCACCGGCATCGTCGTCGTCTGCCAAAACGAACGCTCCCAGATCAAGAACAAGGCCGCCGCCATGCAGGTGCTCAAGGCCCGCATCTACGAAAAGAAACAGGACGAGCAGCGCGCCGAGATGGATAAATTTTACGGCGAGAAAGGTGAAATCGGCTTTGGCAGCCAGATCCGCAGCTACGTCCTGCAGCCTTACCAGATGGTGAAGGACCTGCGCACCGGCGTGAGCACGAGCGACACGCAAGGGGTGCTCGATGGCGACATCGACCGATTCATCACCGGCTGGCTCCGCGCCGGCTGCCCGCGGCATCGCAACAAGGACATCCAGATGGACGACTGACCGGCAAGTGACGCCGGCAATTTCGAACTTCCGACAGTGAACGTCCAACTTTCAACCCGATTGTCACGGCGCCCGCGGTTGCCGTTTATTGGAAGTTGGACGTTGTGCGTTGGACGTTGAACGTTCCCCACGCTTCCATGCCTGACCTTCCTCAAGCCACGCTTCGCGCCGCCTTCGCCGAGCAGTCGTTGTTTGAGGACAAGACGTGGCAGCTGTCGCCCACCGCGTGGCCGCTCACGCCCGCGCAGGTGACCGAACTCGAGCAGATCGGCACGGCGTGCGTGGAATTCCATGCGGCGCTCGAGACGCTCTACCTGCGCTCGGCCCAGAACAAGAACCTCCTGCGCAACAAGCCGCTGCTCGCGCCTTGGGTGGCCGAGTACCTGGATCGCGGCAAACCCGCCGCCTTGGTCACGCACGCGCGCGACCCGCAGAATCGCGGCGCGTTTCCCACGGTCCTGCGTCCGGACCTGCTGCTGACGGAGGACGGTTTTGCGCTGACGGAGCTCGATTCCGTCCCGGGCGGCATCGGCCTCACCGCGTTCCTCAACAAACTCTACGGCGGCGATCGCGATCCGGCCGTGCTGGGGCAGGGCAGTGCGATGATCGATAATTTCCACGCGTCGCTAGCCGCCCTGCGTCCGAGCGTGCGGAATCCCCTCATCGCCATCCTGGTGAGCGATGAGGCCGGGACCTACCGGCCGGAGATGCAATGGCTCGCGGAGCAGCTGCAGCGCGCCGGGAAGCGGGTGTTCTGCCTGCACCCGAACGACGTGTTTCCGCTCGGCAGCGAGCTGTTCTTCGACGTCGAGGGCAACCCGGAGAAGATCGACGTCATCTACCGTTTCTTCGAGCTCTTCGATTGGGCAAACGTCAAGGTCGGCCGCGAAATTCTCGAGGCCTGGTCCGCCGGCACCGTGGCGATTGCGCCGCCGATGCGCACTTTCCAGGAAGAGAAACTCGCGCTCGCCCTTTTTCACCATCATCGCCTCGCGGAGTTCTGGGCCGAGTCACTCAGTGCGCGCAGCCTCAAGCTGCTGCGCACGCTAATCCCGCAGTCGTGGATCATGGAGCCCGCCGCCCTTCCGCCCGGCGCGGTTTTGGACGGCCCGCGCGTCGGCGGCCGCGCGCTGACCGACTGGCGGGAGCTGGCCGCCGCGTCGCAGAAGGAACGCGACCTCATCATCAAGATTTCCGGATTCCACGAGACGGCGTGGGGCGCGCGCAGCGTGGTGCTCGGCAGCGATTGTTCCCGCGATGAATGGCAGCAGGGCGTGGAGCAGGCGCTGACGCTTGCGCCGACGAACCTCCACGTGCTCCAGGAATACCGGAAGCCCAAGCGCGTCTCCCACCCGCTCTACGAAGCCGGCAACGAGGGACCCGCCGTGGAGAAACCCGGCCGCCTGCGACTGTGCCCGTATTACTTCGTGGTCGGCGGCCAGGCCCGCCTGTCGGGCGCCCTCGCCACTTTTTGTCCGCCCGACAAAAAAATCATCCACGGCATGGTCGATGCAGCCTTGCTCCCCTGTAGGGTTTTCTCCTTAACGTAAGCCGTGCCGTATCCCGTCCCGCCCACCCATCTCCGAGTCGTCGCTAGGAAGGGAAACGTGTTGGCCGGCGTCGCGTTGTTTGCCGGCCTGAGCTGGGCCACCGGTTGGGCCCAGGGCGGTCCGGACCTCGAGAAATTGCGGGCCCGCGCGGAGCAGGCGGACGTCGACGCGCAAAACGCGCTGGGTTCAGCTTATCTGGAAGGCAAGGGCGGCTTGAAAGCCGACTCGGGTGAAGCCTTGAAGTGGTTTCGGCGCGCCGCGGAGAAAAACTACGGCCCGGCGCTCTACAACTTGGGGCTCGCCTACGAGCTGGGCCAAGGCGTGCCGGCGGACGAACGCCAGGCCTTCAAGTATTACCTCGCGGCCGCCGAGCAACAGTTCGCCGCGGCGCAGTACAACGTCGGCAACATGTATGCGACGGGCCGCGGCGTGGCACAGGACCTGTTCGAATCGAACTTCTGGCTGAAGCAGGCGGCGGAGAAGGGAATTATCGAGGCCCAATTCAACCTCGGCCTCGCCTATGAGGCGGGCCGGGGCGTGAAGAAGGATGAGGCCCAGGCGGCCCGGTGGTACAAGCAGGCGGCTGACCGCGGATTCGCCCGGGCACAGTACAACCTCGGTTTGTTGCTGGAAGACGGTCGCGGGGTGACGCGCAATGAAGCCGCGGCCGCCACGTATTACCGCGCCGCCGCCGAGCAGGGTTTTGCCGCGGCGCAAAACAATTACGGCCTCATGCTGGCCGAGGGCCGCGGCGGCCTAGGTCGGGATCCCGTCCAGGCCTGGGTTTGGCTAAGTCTCGCCGCGGACAACGGCGCCAACTCCGCCGCCCGCGATTTCGCCGCACGTCAGCTCACGCCGGAACAACGCGCGGCCGCCGAGCAGGCGCTCGCCGACCGGCGCGCGGGCAAGGCCCCCGCGGCCGCACCGGTCGTGCCGGGGCCGGCGACACCCCCCACCTCCCAGGGTTCGCGCGTGGCCGACCTCACCGCCGCGCTCGAGAAAGCCCGCGAAGCGAACGCCCAGTACGCCGAGGCAAACCAGCGCCTCGAGTTGGAGAAGGCCCGACTCGAGCAGCAGATCGCGCAGGGTGGGGGAGCTTCCCAAGGCCTCATCGACCAGCTCCGCGCGCAGAACCAGCGGCTCGCATCGCAGGTCGAGTCGCTGTCCGGCGAACGCGAAGCCGCGCAGCGCGAGGTCGCCGTCCTCGCTGCACAGATCAAGGATCTCCAGCAGGAACTCGCCGCCAAGGGTCCGGCCGCGGCAAACCCCGACGCCGGTCGCGCGGAGCGGCAGGTCGCCGAGCTCACCGCCAAGCTGCAGCAGGCGACGGCTTCGCTCGCGCAGCTCCAGGCTGCCAACCAGCAACTCACGGAAGGCAACGCACGGCTGCAGCAGGAAAAGGACGCCCTCGCGAAAGGCGCGCCCGCCGCCGGCGGCGACACGCCGGCCATCGTCGCCAATCTCCAGAAGGACAACGCGCGCCTCAATGACGAGGTGAAGCGCTCAACCCGCGAGCTGCTTTCGCTGAACACCCAGCTGCGCAACCTGCGCGCCCAGCTCGCCGCGAAACCCGCGGCACCGGAGGGATCGGCGCCCGTCGCCGCGGATACGTCCGCGCTCACCGACAGGATTGCATCGCTCACCGCCCAGGCCGACCAGGCCGGCAAGGCGGCGGCTGACGCCCGTCAGGAAAACGCCCGGCTTGCCGCGCGAGTCGCGGAGCTTGAGAACCAACCCAAGCCAGCGCCCGCCGCCGGGAGCGAGGCGGCGTTGATGGATGCCCAGAAACTTGCGGCGCAGCTCCAGCAGCAGAACGCGACCCTGCAGGCCGAGAAGAACGAACTCGAAAAGTGGAGCCGCTCGCTCGAGCAGACGCTGAACGAAAAGACCACCCAGGCCGAAGGTGCGGGCGCCCAGCTTGCCGAATTGAAGCAGCAGGTCGGCCGGCTCCAGGGCCAGTTGCAGGACGCGACCTCCGAAAACAAGGCGCTGGCCGCGCGGCTGGAAGAGGCGTCGCGTGGCTCGGCGAAAACGGACCAGGCCCTGCTTGACCAGCTCCGCAACCAGGTGGCCGAGGCGCGTCAGCGGGTCGACAAACTTTCCGAGGAAAACCGGGATCTTGTGCGGAAATCCGCCGAGGACCAGCGCGCGCTGCTGGAAGCCCAGGGCCAGATCGCCGGGCTGCAGCAGGAGTTGCGCAACGTCCAGAAGACCGCCTCCAACCCGGCGGCCGTGGAGGATCTTCGCCAGCAGTTGACGGCCTCGAACGAACGCCTCGAGCGCACCACTGCCTCCCTGTCGGAACTCACCGCAGCGAACAGTCGGTTGGAGTCTGATTTGAATTTGGCGAAGAAGGACGCCGCCCAGGCCGCCGCGGTCCAACTCAAGAACGAGCAGCTCTTGCGCGATAGTGAGGGATTGGCGCTGGCCGCGAAGGCTGCGCGCGCCGACCTGGCGCAGGCCCAGGCCCGTGTGGACGACCTTGAAAAACAGCTGGCGGCTGCCGCCAACCAGGGTCGCGGCAGCGGTGATGCGCGCAAACTCCGCGCGGACCTCGCGGAGGCGAATGCCGCGGTCGAAAAACTGAATGTCACGGTGGCCGAATTGACCGGCGCGAACGAACGGTTGGAACGCGATCTCGCCGCGGCCAGGCAGGGTTCGGGCGACGTCGGGGCGCTGCGCGCCGAAGTGGCCCGGCTTCAGGAGGAGAATGGACGCGCCGCGGGCGCGGCGACGGAACTCACCGCATTGCGGGCGAAGGTCGCGGAACTGACCCGAACCGCCGAGCAGCAGGTTGCCGCGCTGGCGGCGGCCCGCACCGATTTGTCTGCCGCCCAAACGCGCGCGGCGGAATTGGAAAAGCGCCTGGCGACGACTTCGGCGACCATTCCCGCGGTGCGCACGCGCGATGACGACGAGGCGGTGCGCAAGCTGCGGGCCGATCTCGCCGAGTCGAATGCCGCCGTGGAGAAGCTCAACGCGACCGTTGCAGAGCTGACCGGTGCGAACGATCGCCTGGAGAAGGATCTCGACAACGCCCGCAAGAGCGCCGCCGCGGCGCTCGCGGCGCAGTCGCAGGCGGTGTCCGCGGCGCAGCCCGATGCCTACCGCATGGAGATCTCGACGCTGCAGACGCGGGTCAAGGAACTCGAGGGACAGATCGAGGAGGAGCGCAACAATTCGGCCAAGGAAGTCTCCACACTCGCGGCGCAGCTGGCACGCACGCGCGAGACCAATCGTTCCCTCAGCGAGGCCAACCGCGCGCTGATGACGGCGAAGCAGGCGGAGACGGCCACCGTGGACAAGACCGAGTTCGAGCAATTGCAGGCCCGCCTGCGCGAGTTGAACACGGCCCTCAAGGACGCGAACCGCGAGAACGAGCGCCTCGCGGGTGTCAACGAAGGCCTGGTTGGCGAGCGCACTACGTTGCGCCAGCAACTCGAGGAGGCGCGCAAGTCGGCCGGCGTCGCGACGGAAAAGGCGGCGTTGCAGGAACGCCTCGAAGCCGTGGCGGCACAGCTCGTGAAGTCGCAGCAGGAAGTGGATCTTTTGCAGAAGGACAACGCGGACCTCGTTTCCCGCGCGGTTGCGAGCAAGGAAGCGGCCGACAAGGCCCAGGCCGAACTCGCGGCGCTGCAGGGCCGGGCGGCCGACGTCGAAAAGGCCGCCGATACGCAGACCACCGCGGTGGCCGAACTCACGGGCGCGAACGCGAAACTCGAGGAGGAGCGCACCGAGCTCCGTCGCCAGCTCGCCGCCGCCCGGGCCGAAAACGCGCGGCTCACCCAGTCCGCGGGCAACCTGGAACAACTCCGGGTCGAAGCCGACCGCAGCGCGCAGCAGAACATCGCGGCGCTCAGCGCGCAGCTGGCCCAGACCCAGCGGGATTTGCAGGCCGCCCGCGAGACCAATTCCCGCATCATGGAGGGTAACACGGCGCAGGAGCGGGATCGCACCGCGGTCATCAACCAGCTGCGCGCCGAAAACAACGCCTTGGCCTCCCGTCTCGCGCAGGCCCAGGGCACGCTCGACCAGATCGCGTCGGCGGCGCGGCTCGGCACCCCTGCGGCCAGCATCGCGTCCGGTGGGGCGGTTCCGGCCCGGCCGGTCCCGGTGGCGGCCGCCGCCGAACCGCGCATCCACACCGTGGCCGAGGGCGATTCCCTTTCGCGCATCAGCATGCGCTACTACGGCACCGCCAACCGCTGGCAGGAAATCTACAACGCCAATCGCGAGGTCCTCCAGAACTCGAGCACGCTCCGCGTGGGCATGCAGCTGCGGATCCCGTGACGGTAGGGCGCGGTCTCGGTCCGCGCCTAATTCCCCTGAGCAACCCGCCGGCCGGCGCGGAACGCCGTCCACGCCCGGCCTAAGAAAAAGGCCCGCCTCGCGGCGGGCCTCGTTGATTTCTATGGCAAAGGGCTCAGGCGACGGCGACCTGGCCGGTGATGGCCGGGGTGGCCGGGGCGGCGGACTGCTTCGCCAGGAGGGCGAAGAACGTGTCGCGACGTTCCCGGGCGACCTTGACGTCCTTCGTGCCGAGCGAGCGGCGGATGCGCTCCTTGGTGAAGGGAGTCGGGTAGACCGTGTAGTGCAGGAACCACGTACCGTTGTTGTTCCAAAGGTGGTGGTTCGGGTTCGCTTCACTGATGCGCAGGGAGGCGAGGGTGATGAGGTTGGTGGACATGATGCGTGAGCGGTTGATGGTTAGTTAATCGTTCGCGCATCAGGGTTTTTCCGAAAACAGAAAGCCGCCTGAGGGCATCAGGCGGCTTTTCCGTTTTTTAGGAGGAGTTTTTTGTTAGGCCGTTTTACCGGCCTCACATCCGGGTGGCTTGCGCCACTCGAAACCACCGTGATCACTCCTAGACCCGGTTGGCAGAACCGACTGTTGCCAGCCGATCCTTTCCTGATGCGACGCCGACTGTGCAAATCTGCGCGTCCTATGCCAGAAAAATTTTCAATTGCGGACTAAACTTGTCAGGTAGCGCCCGCCAAGACGCTGCAATCAGCGTGTTTAGGAGTTTTTCCCTCTGAAAAAAAGTTTTGAGCGAGCGATTTCGGACTGTCTTTTCGAATCAAAAAAGATACGTTTGACGCATGCAAGAGGACAAACTCAAGCGATTCGAAACGACATCGACCGAGTATCTGCGCGAGGAAGGGATCTACGGCGACGTTGAGGCCAGTGCGATGAAGCATGTGATTGCCGCAACGCTCGCGCAGCGGATGGAGAAACTGGACCTCTCGGTCACGGAGCTCGCGAAAACGTTGGGCACCAGCCGCGCGGCGGTGAATCGGATCCTCGATCCGCTCAACACCTCGCTGACGCTCTCGAGTCTCGCGCGGACTGCGGCGGCCCTGGGCTGCCGCGTGCGGATCGAGTTGGTCAGCGGCCGGTAGTCGGACGGTCGAATCAGGCGAGCGCGCCGCGAATCTTCGCACCGAGGGCCAAGTATTCCTCGGCCGACAGCAGGACCTTCGGTTCCGGCATCATCGCGAACGGGCTGCCCCAGGAAGGACCATCGACATATTTCGGCACGAGGTGAAAGTGCAGGTGCGGGAGCTTGTCGGAGTAGGCCCCGTAGTTGATCTTGGCTGCGCCCATGGCGGTGCGAATGGCCTTTGCGGCGCGGGCGACGTCCTGCATGTACGCGGCCAATTCCGCGGCCGGCAGTTCGTAGAGCTCGTTCACGTGGGCCCGGTAGGCCACGATGCAGCGGCCGCGATGCGTTTGTTCCTTGAAGAGGTAGAGCGTCGAAACCGCCAGCGGGGCAATCTCGAGCATGAGGTCGTGGAGGCGCTGGTCCTTGCGGCAGTACTGGCAGTCGGGAAGGTTCATCGATGTTGGGGAAACTGGGTGCGAAAGTCGGCTACCGCGCACGGATGCGCCGGACCAGGCGACGCAATTTGCTCGCGGGTGCCTCCCCGCGCATGAGCACCCATTTGGTGTGCGGCACCGCGGTGCGCATGAGGTGTTCGGGGGCGGTGTTCTTTTCCGCCACACCCTCGATCAGGTTTACCCCGGCGCGGCCGAAAACGTGCCGCACAAACGACGAGCAATAGAATGCCTTTTCCTGCATGAGCAGGTTTTCGCGGGGGCGCCAGCGAGGATGGCGCATGGCCCAGGCGGGGCCGGCAATTTCGCGCAGCGAATAGCGGATCCCACCGGCCACCAACTCGAGCGCATGCGAAACAACTTCCTCCTCCTGCGCAGGCGTCAGCCCAAAATCGAGGATCGCAATCGCGGTGCAGCGCGTGTCGTCGAAATACTTGGCGATCCGGTTTTCCTGGACGCCGAGGCGGATGTGCTTGGGCTTGATGTCGAGATCCGACTCGACGACCCAGTGATGGCCATCGCGCCGGCGGCCTTGGAACAGGAAGGCATGCGACCAGCGGCTCCACTCACGGTTTTCGTCCAGGTGACGTTGCGCACGGGCAATCAGCCGGTTGATGAACTCCGGTCCGCCGACCAAGCCCGCGCGGCCGGGGGCGGCATACTGCTCGAGGAATTCCCGATTGGTCAGCCCTTCAACAATGATGGTTTCCGGCATGCGCGGTCCCGAGTTGAGCGGGACCGGGCAAAAGTTCAATCCCACGGCCGGCCGTGGACACAAAAAAACCGGACCGCCATGGCAGTCCGGTTTGAAAGAAGACGGGATCGACTCACGCGAGCTTCGCGCCGCGGGCCTTGGCGACGCGGATGAGGGCGTCGGCCATGTCCGAAGGCGTGGCCGCGCATTCGATGCCACACTCCTTGAACACCGCGATCTTGGCCGCCGCCGTGTCTTCGGCGCCGCCGACAACCGCGCCGGCGTGGCCCATGCGACGTCCGGCCGGGGCCGTGGCGCCGGCGATGAAGCCCGCGACGGGCTTCTTGCAGTTCGCCTTGATCCAGCGCGCGGCTTCGACCTCGGCGCTGCCGCCGATCTCGCCGATCATGATGATGCCCCACGTCTCGGGGTCGTCATTGAACATCTTGATCACATCGAGGTGGGAGGTGCCGTTGACTGGATCGCCGCCAATGCCGACACAGGTCGTCTGGCCCAGGCCCTTCGAGGTCAGCTGGAAAACTGCCTCGTAGGTAAGGGTGCCGGAGCGGGAAACCACGCCGACGTGGCCCTTCTTGTGAATGTAACCCGGCGCGATGCCGATGCGGCAGCCGCCCTGCGAGTCCTTGCCGGAGCCGGGAGTCACGATCCCGGGGCAATTCGGGCCGATGAGGCGCGTCTTGCTGCCGGCCATCGCGCGCTTGGCGCGGACCATGTCGCGGACGGGAATGCCCTCGGTGATGGCGACGACGAGGTCGAGCCCCGCGTCCACGCCCTCGAGAATGGCGTCAGCCGCGAACGGCGGCGGCACGAATACCGCCGCGGCGGTGGCGCCGGTGGCCTTCACGGCGTCGACGACGGTGTTGAAGATGGGCACCTTGTGGGCGCCGTGCTCAAAGAACTGGCCGCCCTTGCCGGGGGTGACGCCGGCGACGATCTGCGTGCCGTAATCGAGCGAGAGCTTGGTGTGGCGGCCGCCGAACTCGCCGGTGATGCCCTGGACGAGAACCTTGGTCTTTTCGGTGACAATAATGGACATGGGGGAGAGGAGTTGAGAGTTGAGGGGTGAGAGTTGAGAGCCGGGGTGGTCGGAGGTTTTGGCCTCTCAACCCTAAACTCTCATCTCTCAACGGGTATTTAGGCCACCAGCTTCACGATTTTCTGGGCGGCGTCGGCCATGGTGTCGGCGGACTCGATCTTAAGGCCGGACTCGGCGAGGGTCTTCTTGCCGGCGGCGACGTTGTTGCCCTCGAGGCGAACCACGAGCGGGATCTTGAGGCCGAGCTCGCGGGCAGCGGCCACGACGCCGGTGGCGATCGTGTTGCAGTCCATGATGCCGCCAAAGATGTTCACCAGGATGCCCTTCACGTTCGGGTCGGTCAGGATGATGCGGAACGCGGCCTGGACCTGGTCCTTTGAGGCACCGCCGCCGACGTCGAGGAAGTTGGCCGGGCTGCCGCCAAAGTGCTTGATGATGTCCATCGTGCTCATCGCGAGGCCGGCGCCGTTCACGAGGCAGGCGATGTTGCCGTCCAGCGCGATGTAGGAGAGCGAGTACTTCGAGGCCTCGATTTCCTTAGGGTCCTCCTCGTTCAGGTCGCGCAGGGCGACGATGTCCGGGTGGCGGAAAAGCGCGTTGTCGTCGAAGGACACCTTGGCGTCGAGCGCGAGCACCTTGTTGTCCGGCGTGGTGATGAGCGGGTTGACCTCGACCATGGCGGCGTCGGTTTCCCAGAACATCTTGTAGAGCGAGTCGATCAGCTTGACCGCGTTCTTGAAGACGTCGCCCGTGAAGCCGAGTTGGAACGCCAGCTGGCGGGACTGGTAACCCTGGAGGCCGATCGCGGGGTCGATGAACACCTTGAAGATCTTTTCCGGCGTCTCGTGGGCGACCTTTTCGATTTCGACGCCGCCCTCGGTGGACGCGACGATGACCGGGCGCGAGGTGTTCCGGTCGAGGAGGATGGCGAGGTAGTACTCCTTGTTGATGTCGCTCGCGACCGTGAAGTAAATCGTCTGGACCTTGCGGCCCGCCGGGCCGGTCTGGGCCGTGACGAGCGTGTTGTTGAACATCTTGTTCGCGTAATCGAGCGCCTCGGCCTTCGTTTTGGCGAACTTGACGCCGCCCTTGAAGCCATCCGTGAACGTGCCCTTGCCGCGGCCGCCCGCGTGGATCTGGGACTTCACGATCAGGGGGCCGTCGTGGCCCAGCGTGGAGAGGGCGGAATCGAATTCAGCCGGCGTGCGGGCGGCGACACCGCGGGGCACCGCGACGCCAAATTTTTCAAACAGGGCCTTAGCCTGATATTCGTGGATGTTCATGCGGGGGAGAAAGGACCTGAGATTTGCCACAAAGCCCGGCCGAAAGACATTAAAAAAGCGGCACGGCGGATACATATTCATGGCTTTGTCCGGGGCTTATGCGCTGGCGAGTGTTCCCTTATGCCAGTGGTGGGCCCGAAGTTTGCCAAGAATTGCGGAGTCATACCGCGGGTCGGTGATTGCGTTGGCTTTCGGGCCCTGCCAGCCTTGCGGCCATGCAATCGCATGAGTTGCTCAAGGAGGTCTTGAAGAAGACCAGTGCCAAACAGATCGCGGCCGACATGAATTTGTCCCTTTCGCTGATCTACAAGTGGGCCGAGCCCCCGCAGGATGAAACGGGGAGCGGGGCGAACAACCCGCTGGACCGCATCGAGCAACTGCTGCGCATCACGAACGACGAGCGCATCGCGCAGTGGGTGTGCGAACGCGCCGGCGGCTTCTTCATCCACAACCCGAAGGCCAAGCCGCATCCCTTCCAACTCATCCCGTCCACCAACAGCATCGTGCAGGAGTTCGCCGACATGCTTGGCGTCATCGCCCTCGCCGCCGCTGACAACCAAATCACCAAGGACGAAGCGAAGGCGATCCGCCGCCGCTGGGAGGATTTGAAGTCGGTCACCGAAGGATTCGTGCGCAACTGCGAGGAAGGCAATTTCGCGAAGCTGCGGGACGACGCCGAGAAATCGGCGAAAGCCACCACTTCCTGACGACGCCGAAAGGTGAAGACCTGCGCGGGAGCGCCAGGTGCATCGCCGACCGAGTCACTGGCGTGTGGGTTCGGCCAGCTGGATAGGGTATATCGTTTGGAGCCCGAACACGGGAGGTCGATTGCTCGTCCTGACGCGCGGCGTGGCGCTGACGAGATTTCTCGCCGGCACCGAAGGAGGCCCGATGCGTGGCGTGGGAGGGTTTTGGGGCCCGCTGGCAGGTTTCCGTTTACGCTTTGTCGGTGGCCGGTGTGCGCTTTTGGGGGACGCGGTTGGTGATGATCGTGTGCGCGTTTGATGGGTCGCTAAAACCCCCATCGAATGGTACCTGTAAAGCGATCACCAGGAACCGTCGGAAATACTTACAAATTCTCCCAATTTGGTCGCGAGGTTGGAAAGGTGGGTGCTTTTTAGGAATTCTAAGAATATGGATATCAACGTATTGAAGCTTATGTGGCTCCGGTCCCTAGTCGGCTGGCACGTGCTTTGCTCTGGTGGCGGAAGACTTAGTTAAGCACTTATCAACCTTACATCATGAACAAGAAACTCCTCAGTCTGTTGATTGCCGCCGGCCTCGTGCTTGGCGCTTCGCAAGCGTCCGCGGCGAACATCACCATCGCCGACAATGATCCGACGGCCAATGGCTTCGGCGGCGGCCCGTTGGGCGTCGGCGGCGAAGATAACGAGACGGAAGGCGGCACCATTTCCAGCCAGGTTTGGGACATGGAAGCCTTCGTTATCAACTCGTCCAACCCGCACACCCTGTACATCGTCTCGGGATACAACCTGCAGGCGGGTGAATCCGGTTCGGGCGGCTCGGTTGTTTCCGGCAAGCTGACCCCGGGTGACTTGTTCATCAAGATCGGCGGCGCCCCTGGTTTCGGCCCGACCGCTCCCAATTCGGGCAACACCACCAACATTTACGGTTACAACTACGTGGTCGACCTCACCCAGCCGGTGGGCGCGACGGGCGCGAACGCCGCGGTCTACTCGGTCGACGCGAACAGCGTGTTCAACACCGTCATCTACGATCAATTCGGTGCCAATCCCTGGCGCTATTCCAGCGGTGGTACCTCCGCCGGTAACTACGGCATCAGCTACCAGTCCGGCCTGACCGACTCCGCGGTCAACAGCCTCCTCGGTATCTCGGTGACCGGTGGCCTGCACAACGTTCTGTCGGTTGATCTGAGCTTCCTCTCGGTCGCGAACGGCACCGATGTTTACTTCAGCTACACGATGGAGTGCGGTAACGACTCCCTGAAGGGCAAGTACTCGGGTGGCTTCGACCGCGTGCCGGATCGTGGCACCAGCGCCCTGCTGATCGGCCTCGGCCTTGCGGCCATGGCGTTCGTCGGCATCAAGAGCCGCCGTTCCTGATCGGGTGCTGCTTAACCAAGTCACTTCGAACACCCGCAGGCTTACCTGCGGGTGTTTTTTTTGGCCGCCCCGCGGCGATGAAAGCCCGCTTGGTTTGTTAGCTCCCGGCGAATTATTGCTCCCAACGAGTCTATCCCGTTGACTCGGTCGAACGAAAAATGACGATTTCCTCCATGAAGCACACAGGCAACCGCGCCCGCGCAGTGGGCGCGCTGGCATTCAGTACTTTTGTTGGGCTCACGGCCTTCGCGCAGGCACCGGTACATCTTGATAAACAGGTGACGATTCAACCTATCATCGTGCGCAGCAACGACGGCGTGTCCGCCACCGCCAATGCCGGTGCCGAGCTCTACGCCGCGGAAACTCAGAAGATCTGGGCGCAGGCCGGAATCGAGATCAAGTTCAATGCTTTTCAATACTACGACAACACCGCATCCCTCAGCCTCGACGTTGCCGGTAACCCCACTTTGCTAACAGGACTTGGCCAGGTTACCGGTCAGACTTGGAGCACCACCAGTCTGACCGTCATCAAGCTCTTTTTTGTGCAGTCTCTTGGTGCGGGTGTGTTGGGATACACGGACCAATCGGGTCTGCAGCTGGACATTCATGGCAACCCGAATCCGATCCAAAGCACAGCAATGGCAATTTCCGACGCCGCTTTTTCGTTGAATCGCATCGATGTCATCGCGCACGAACTCGGCCATGCCCTGGGGTTGGGGAAACTTAACCACACTTTCTTTGTTGGAGATGGGCAGCCGTACAACCTCATGGCCGACGGTGGCGTCCGCAGTTCTCCAACTTCCATTGGCGATATTTTTCCCGACGGTGCCAACTACGACCGCCTTACTGGTACCATTGGTGGTACGGCATGGGGCGACGACATTAACTCTATTGATGGTGGACAAATCGACCGCGCCCGTAGAATGACTGCAGTCGTCGCGAATAGTAATTCGAATTCGTATTATTACTACTCCGTGCCCGAGCCCGCGACCGCGGCGGCGATTGCCGGTGTCCTGACGCTGGTGGTGACCGGGCTGATTCGCCGTCGGACCCAAGCGCAGCGCCGGGCCCAGCTCGCGGCGGCCTGAGCGAGTGGGCTCAGATTCGCCCTAGCCCGTGCATTAGTTTTTTCTCGATCGCCGGGACCGCGGTGGCGAGGCGGTGCAGCTGACGGAGTACGGGATTAAGGATCATCAGCCGGGCCGGCGGCACCACTTGGGGCTGCGCCCCGAGGCGCAGATTAAACATGTCGCGGCCGCGTTGTTGCGCTTCGCTGGGCGACCCACCACGCAGCAACGTTTCGGCCAGCGCGTGATCCAGCCCGGCGAAATCGACCATGGCGTAGCCCCAGATTGTGGCCCAGTCCAGGCACTCGACCATCAGCAGGCAATTCGCATACAGCTGCGCGCCGCGCGAATTCCAGCCCTTCTTCCAAAACGTCAGGCGAGGCCCGTGGCCGATCATGAGCAGGCCGGCGATCGTTTCGCCCTCGACGTCAGCGAATCCGAGCCGCGCGTGCGGGGAGAATGCGTCCCAGAGCACTGTAAGCGCCTCGACGCGGCCGGGATTGGGCCGCGTGTTTTGGCGGCGACAGCTCTCGCACATCAGCGAAAAGAAAAGTGGCAGCTCCTCGCGTCCGCCGGCACGGATGGTAACGCCCCGTTTGAGGGCGGCGCGCGCCTGTTGGCGGGTCTTGCTGTGCATGCGGGCCTCCCAGGCGGCCCGGCCACCGCGCAGATCGATGGTCGCGGTCGCGCGAATCACCCCGTCCATAGGTCGCGGATTGAACTTCTGTGACACGAGGAGATCCGTCGTAATGCGGCTCTGGTCCGGTGGCTGCACGATCATGGCCAGCAGGCCGATCTCGCGGGCGCGCGCCTCGAGCAGGCCGAGCAGGGCGATCAACGCTTTCGAATCTTCGCCAGGCACCACGGGGCCCTTGGGCACGTAGCCCATGCGACCGAGGCGGGTGGATTTCCAAAGCAACTGCGCGCCCCCGCGCCCGGGCTGGGTGGGATCGAGCGAGATGCGTTCCGCCATCCAGCCATCCAGGGCCTTGCAGCGGGCCCAGCGGCTCGTCTGTTGAAATTGTCCCAAGGGTTCGCCTTCCAACCAGGCGTCCCAGGCAGCGGCAGCATTCTCGTCCATGCGAAGCAGTCCGTGCCAGGCTAGTCCTTGCCCGAGAGGAGCTCGTATTGGCGGGGCATGGTCCAGCGCATCAGGCGCAAGACTGGTGAGGGCAACTCGAGCCGCGCCGGGCGTCGCTCCAGCTGGCAACCGCGAAGCAGGTAGTACTCGTCCAGTGAATTGCCGCCTTGGTAGGGGCGGACGAAGATCTCGCGGATGCCCGGCACCTGGGCGGCCAACTGGCGGATCTCGTGAAACATCAACTCACCCAGGTTTTTCCTGAGGGCGCCGGTGTCGCAGATCAGAGTGGAATAGACCAACGTGTGGTTGACCCAGTACGAACTGGAGATCGCCGCCAGTCCCTGCGGGCCGTATCCTCCGAGGAGAATTGTTTTGGGACACGAGAAGAGCGTGTCCACCCAGCGGTCGAAAACCGATTTGCTCTGCCGGTCGGCTTTGTACTTGTAGCCGGTGCGTTCGTAAAACGACAGGTAGATCGGGTGTCCATGCGCCTTGAGTTCCGCAGGGCTGGTCAACGGGGCCACTCGAAAATCGCGCCCGGCCCGCGTGATCATTTGCCGGCGTTTATGCAACAGGCTGTTCAGCGAGTAGGACTGCGGTTCGCCCAACATGATGAAGTTCATGGTGGAGTTGGCTTCCGGGCCCGCGGGTACGACATATTGGAAGCTACTGGGCCACGCTACGGGTCGCCGCACTTTGCCCGGGTCATAGGGTTCCACTGCCAGCAAGGGACGGTAGAAAAAAGGCCGCACCTGGCGCCAAAAATGGCCATCCCGCTCAAGGATCTTTCCGCCGAATCGCGCTTGGATTTCGGCGTACTCCCGGAGGGACATTTGCTGGATCGGTATGTCCATTTACTTGTGCAGTGAACATCTCCGGCTTTGCGCCGAATTGGAAGTCTAAGCCATCAGGTCCGGTTGTCTCTGGTCATTCGTTGTTCGGCCGAACCAGCGATACGCGGGCATCTCGGCCGCCACGCGCAGGTATTCCCGATAGGTGGCCTGCCTTTGGAGTGCGTAAAGGAAACGCGGAATGGCGCGATCCCGGCGCGGATCCACCTGTCGCACCCAGCCAGCCGCGGTCCAACCGGCCAGGCTGGCGAGGCAGAAGAGTCGGCCCAGGATCGGGTGATCCCGAAATAACCGACATTGCTTCACCGATGACTTGTACGGCTGCAGCCGCGCCACGGCAAAACCGCGGCCGGCCCGACGGGCCCGTTCCCGCAGCGCTTCAAATCGAAGAAGTTCCGGTTGGATCCGATGGCCGCAAACGGCGTCGGGCCCCTGCACGCCCAGAAAACCGTCCTCGAGGAGCTGCAGCATGAACTGTGGTTCTGACGTGTAGATCTGGATGTCGGTCGTGGAAAATTCCGTCGGGAATTTCCTGCCGTCGGCGAACACGCGGGAGCGTACCCAAAAATGATTTCCCGAAAACCAGCTGCCCGGTTCCAGTGGGCGGTCGTGGTCACGTCCCATCACCGAAAATGCCCATCCCTTTAGCTGCGCGTCCTGACACCAAACGGGCACGGACGCATTGGGCCAGATGACGTGGCTTCGCCCCGTGAAGAGGTCGGCCTGCGGCCAGCGATTGGCGATCGCCTGGACGCCGTGAAACCAGTTCGGATCGGGGCTCATGTCATCATCGAGGAACACCACCAGTTTGCCCAGCGGTGCGTCCGCCACGGCCCGGTTCGCCGCGTGACATTTCCCGGGGCGCTCTTCGCGAAAGTAGTGCACCGGCAAACCGGGAACGGGCTCACCAACCAGCTGACGGGTGCCGTCCGTGCCGCCATTGTCGACGACCACGATTTCGCACTGCAGTCCCGCGCGATCGGCTCGGGCAAGCGCGGACAGGGTCGCGCGCAACGAGTCCACGCGGTTGCGGGTGCAGATAATGACCGTGATGTCGGCGTTGGAGGTGTGCATGACCCCGGATCACATGGACGGGAGGGCTCTGGTGTAGGTGCTTTGCCGAATTTTTTCCATGACTTTATCCCCCGCCACGCGAATGCTTGCCGGCATTCGGCGTCGATTGAATTTCAAACCATGTGGAGCTTGTTAAAGGAATTCCTGCAGTACCTCCGGCAGGAGAAAAAATGGTGGCTGATTCCGCTGGTCGTAATGCTGGTCGCCTTGGGCGCCGTGCTGATCTTTGGCGCGACCACCGGCATGGGCTGGGCCATCTACCCGTTCATGTAGCCCATGCCCGGCCGGCCGTACATCCTGGGAATCTCGGCATTTTACCACGACTCGGCGGCGGCGCTTGTCCGGGGTGGAGAGATTCTCGCGGCGGCGCAGCAGGAGCGGTTTTCCCGGCGCAAGAATGACGAGCGGTTCCCGGCCGAGGCCATCGCGGCCTGCCTGCGCCACGCGGGGATTACGGCGGCGCAGATTGATGCAGTGGTTTTCTACGACAAACCGATCGTCAAGTTCACGCGGATGATGGAAACCTACCTCGCGGTGGCGCCGCGCGGGTGGGGGACGTTCGGGCGGATCCTGCCCAGCTGGCTGGCGGAGAAACTGGAGGTGCGCGGCACGATTCGTCGCGAGTTGCCGGAGTTGCGGGCCAATTGCGAAATTCTCTTCACCGCGCACCACGAGGCCCACGCGGCGAGTGCATTTTATCCTTCACCGTTTGACGATGCGGCGATCCTGACGGTCGATGGGGTCGGCGAATGGGCGACCACGATGATTGCGCGCGGCCAGGGCGACGCAATCGAGTACCTGAGCGAACTGCGCTTTCCCCATTCACTCGGCCTGCTCTACTCCGCGTTCACCGACTATTGCGGCTTCCGGATCAACTCCGGCGAATACAAGCTCATGGGCCTCGCGCCTTATGGCGAACCGACCTACACCGCGCGCATCCAACAGGAACTGGTGGAGGTGGCGGACGACGGCTCTTTCCGACTGAATTTGGACTACTTCGATTTCCAGCATGGCTCACGGATGACCAACGAGCGTTTTCACGCCTTGTTCGACGGCCCGCCTCGGCGGCCGGACGAGCCGGTGAATTCACGCCATTGCAATGTCGCCCGATCCATCCAGGCGGTGACGGAGGACATCATGCTGCGGCTAGCCCGGCAGGCGCGGGCCGTGACGGGCTCACCTCGCCTTTGCCTGGCGGGCGGCGTTGCGTTGAATTGCGTGGCGAATGGCCGGATCCTGCGCGAGGGCGGCCTAGATGACTTGTGGATCCAACCCGCGGCGGGTGACGCGGGCGGCGCGCTGGGCGCGGCGCTGGCGGCTTGGCACCAGCATTTTCGTTCTGAGAACAAAGGGCCGCATTTGGTCAAGCGGGGTGACCAAATGCATGGGGCGCTGTTGGGCCCGGAGTACACCGACGGCGAAATCGCCGCGGCGCTGCGGGCACGGGACGCCGTTTTTCGCCGATTCGACGACGATGCATTGCTTGAACACACGGCAAAACTGCTGGATGACGGCAAGGTGGTTGGCTGGGTTCAGGGCCGGATGGAGTTTGGGCCGCGCGCCTTGGGTAATCGCTCGATCCTCGGAGACCCGCGTTCTCCCCGCATGCAGTCGGTTATGAATCTCAAGGTGAAATACCGCGAATCTTTCCGGCCCTTCGCACCGGCGATTCGTCGCGAACGGGTGGCCGACTTCTTCGAGTTGGATCATGACTCGCCTTACATGCTGCTGGTGGCGGGGGTGCGTTCGCCGCTCCGCCGCCCGCCGCCCGAAGGCTTGTCGGGAATCCACCGTTTGAAGCACGCCCACTCGGAGATTCCGGCCGTCACCCACGTGGACTATTCGGCGCGCATCCAGACGGTCACTCCGGAAACCAACCCTCGGTTTCACGCCCTCTTGACCCGGTTCGAAATCCTCACGGGGTGCCCGTTGCTCGTGAACACCTCGTTCAACGTGCGGGGCGAGCCCATCGTTTGTACGCCGGACGATGCCTACCGTTGCTTCATGATGACCGAAATGGATTTCCTCGTGATCGGAAACCATGTCCTCGAGCGCGCGGCCCAGCCGGCGGCCAACTTTCCACGTCGGGTGGAACTTCAACCCGATTGACCGGCGACCCAAAACACAGGAGCCTGCCACGTGCATATCAGGTTAAGCGAGCAACCGCGGGATTGGCGAAAGTTCATGCTGCAAGTTGCCGGCGTCGCCGCGCTGTGGTTTTGGATCCTCGTGTGGCGCCGGGTGCTCCCGGCGCAGTCCTGGCCTGTGGCCATGGGCGGCTTGCTGTTGCTGAGCTTGGCCGCCTGGCTGCGCCCCCATTGGTTTCGCGGTTGTTACCGGGTCGGCATGACGGTCAGCGGGTGGCTCGGTGACCGGGTGGGTCGCGTGCTGTTGACGGTCTTCTTCTTTCTTTTGGTTACTCCACTCGCCTGGGCGCTGCGCGCGGGGGGCTACGATCCGCTTGCGCGGCGCCGGACGCCGAAGCGGACGAGCTTCTGGCAGACGCCAATGAAAACGGGCAAATTGGACCGGATGTTTTGACACCATGGCTGAATCCACGGCTCCTGTGCAGCTCAGTCGCGGCAAATTGTGGACATTTCGCGCGGTTACCGCCGGCTTGGTTTTTTCCGCCGGGATCTTCGTCTTGGAAGCAGGCCTGCGGTGGCGGCAGACGGGGATCAGCCGGAGCGACTCACTCGATCCCGGGCTGGTGCGCTATGATCCGGAACTGGGTTGGAATCTGGCTCCGGGTTGGTCGGGCCGGCATCGACACCATGACTATCAAACGAGTTACCGGATCAATGCGCAGGGAATGCGTCATGATCCGGCCGGCGTGGCCACCCCGACTTCAGCCGTCACGTTGGTGGTGGGCGACAGTTTCACGTTCGGGTTGGGTGTGGGCGACGAGTCCACGTTCGTGCACCACCTGCAGGTCGAGCGGCCCGAGGGGACGATTTTCCTTAATGGGGCGGTCCCCGGCTACAGCACGGACCAGGAGCTACTGCTGCTGGAGCAACGCCTACCGGTCGTCCGACCCGCCCGGGTGTTGCTCATGGTTTATGTGGGCAACGACCTCTTCGACAACCGGCAGCCGTTTCCGCTGCAGGTGAGCAGTCCGAAGCCCTACTTTGTGGTGTCGGAGGGAAGTTTGAGTCGGCGCAACCAGCCTGTGCCCCTGGAGCGCAAGCCCCGCGATGCGGCCGACCTGATGACAGCCGTTTGGGGCCCTGACCCGGCGCAGTGGCCGTGGCGGGTGCGCGCCGAACAGCGATCGGAGCTGTTTCGAATGGTCTCGCAGGGTTGGTTACCTACGGCGGACCAACGTGCAGACTTGGAAAACCGATTCGCCCCGGAGCTGCGGCTTTTTGACCTGTTGCTGCAGAGGTTTGCGGCGGTCTGCAGTCGCCAGGGAGTGAAACTCGTCGTGGCGCCACTGGCGGGACGGTCATACGTGAATGGCTCTGGGTCGGTGGCGTGGCAATACCAGGAGGTATTCCGAAATCACGTCGTGGCGAGCAGCGCGGCTTTGGGTTTGCCGGTCATTGACGTCGCCAGCCGGATGCGCGCCCGTTACCAAGTCGAGAAGATGGAGTGGTTCTTCCCCAATGAGGGGCACCTCAATGAGGCCGGCCACCGAGTGGTCGCTGATATCCTGCGGGACAGCGTGGCCGAATTGAAGTGATCAGCGGTAGGACGCCCGCTGCGAGCGCAAAAAAACGCCGCTCACGGCGGCGTTTTGCAAAGGGGATTAGTTTGCTCAGGCCTTGCGGCGCTTGAGACCGACCAGCGCCATGGCGGCGAAGCCGAGACCGATCAGCGCGGCGCTGGTACCGTTGTCCGGCACTTGGTCAAAGCCGCCGGAGTACCGGCCCTTGAGGGAGTCATTGCCGCACTCCATGGTGTAGCTGAAATAGACATCGGTGCCCGACGGGATGGAGAGGAAGCTCAGGTCAATCGTCAGGAGGTTGTGGTAGCCACCCTGCAGTGAGAGCCCGAGGGCCGTCAGAGCCGCGGCGTTGTCAGCGAGGTTCGTCTGGTAGGTGATGCCCGTGCCGAAGCCCGCCGTGGTGTTCAGCGTATTATCGTACTTCCAAGGATTGGAACCAAACTGGTCGTAGATCGTGGTATTGAGCCAGGTGGTCGAAGTCAGGCCGTACACTTGGGCCGTCGATCCAAAGGAGCTATTGGTGAACCGGGTGGCTGGCGAGAGATCGATGGCGTAGGTGTAGCTGTAAATCGAGTTCTGCACGTTGCCCGCGCCTTGGTTCGTCGGGTTGAAGGAAGGCGCACTGCCGCCCACCTTGATGAACAAGTCACCGGGTCCGATATTGTGGTCCGGACGGCCATTCAGGAGGTCAAAGCCCGCAACAATCGACAGCTGTTTGCCGTTCAGCACAAACGCTTCCATGTCCCATTGCTGGCCGGAAATCGTGCCACGCTCGGTCTCGTTGTCCTCGTGCGCCGACCCAAAGTTGCCTGCACCGCTCGTGCCACCCGCCGTCAGGCTGCCGGCGCCATTGAAGCCCCACAACGACGGGTCATTGTCCTGAATCGTGATCTGGACAGGAGCGGCGCCCGCGCCAACGCCCAGTCCGACACCGACTGCGACGAGGCCTACGAGTTTGGAGAACTTAGTCATGAGAGGGAAAAGAGTTTGCGATTACCTGAGTAATGCAAACCCTATGCCAACTAGGGGGTTTGGCCCTATGTGATACAGTAAGTCTTTTATAATAAACTATAAATGAGATGGGCGATTTTTCGTCCCATAGGGGATACCCTCGAGTCGCTCAAAAAATGTAAGATTTTCCGACAAACGGTGCAGATCGCGGGGAGGGCGGCGGCCGCTGAGCGAGCCGGCCGTCAACGGCAGTTTCCAGCCGACGTCACCGCCAAGTCTCAGATTTTGGAGACAAAAAACCCCCGCCGATTTCAGCGGAGGCTTCGCATGGATCCGTCTTGCGCACTCAGGCCTGGAACTTCCGGCGGAGGACGCCAAGGCCAAGCAGCGCGCATCCTAGCAGCATAAGGGTCGTGCCGGAATCAGGAACGCCGCTACCGCCACCGCCGCCACCGCCACCACCGGGAGAGCCGCCGAGGCCCAGGCCGGAAGTGCCATAGTACTTTCCGTTTCCGTTCTTAAACCAATTTTGGACGAACGAAATCGACAGGTCCGTGGAGGCATTGAACGCCGCGAAATCTGACGCGTCGTCCCAAATCAAGTAATCGAACTGCGTCGGGCCACCTGAATGGAGCTTCGCGTAGGTCAAGGTGGGATGAACGTCAAACGTGATGGTCCAGACCCACCCCGTGTTTTCGTTGCCTGACTTGGTCAGTGAGTAGTTGTTGGCTTGCGAGCCGAATTCGCCGTTCAGGTCGGCGCCGTAGAGCCAGCCGTTGCCCCAAGCGGGCGGATTCGGATCAGCATCGAGGCGATCCGCCGTGGCCGCGTCGAGTGCCAGGGCCTTGGCGGTGACGGCCAAGACAAAAGCGAGGCCGGTGGCGGCCGCGATTTTGACGAGGGGGTTCTTCATGAGCGTGGTGATTAAAGGGGAGAGCGTGAACTCGCAGCGATTAACGCAATCGACATGCCAAGAGGTAAACTCCCTAAATTCGCCTTATAAGTCGCTATTCACCAATATCTTGAGCTCAACAAAATCGGACTAGGGACATATGGCCGGGAGGGTGTTTTGTGGGCATTTGTAAGCGATATCGACAGGTCCTTTTTTGCCTCTTCCGAGCGCGGATACCGGGTCGTCGAGCCACGGTTCTTGATAACGCCGGGAGCAACGAGAAGGGCGGTTGCAGTACAATCCAGCTGCCCGGGGCGCGCTGCGATCGAATCGCCGGCGATGCTGACTACTCTCCGCGGGTACGACCGACGTCTGGCTAGGCCGGTTTTTGCACGCCGAGTTTTTCCATCAGCTCGTAGAAGGTCGGTCGGCTGATCCCGAGCTCCGTCGCGGCCGAGCTGATGTTGCCGCTGTGCTTGCGGAGCGCCTCGGTGATCATTTCGCGTTCCAACGCTTCGCGCGCGTCCTTCAACGAGGAGCCGGAACCGGTGGCGTTTGCTTCCGCGAGTTCCATGTCCTGCGCGGTGAGTCGCTTGCCCTCGCTCATGATGACCGCGCGCTTGATGCGATTCTGCAGCTCGCGCACGTTGCCCGGCCATTGGTGCTGGTGCAGGGCGCGGATCGCGTCGGGACCGAGCGCCAGGTTTTTCTTACCCGTTTGCGCGGCGAATTGCTGCATGAAGTGCTGGGCGAGCAGCAGGATGTCGTCCCCGCGCGCGCGCAGCGGCGGCAGCGTCAGCTGGACGACGGCGAGGCGGTAGAAAAGGTCCTCGCGGAACGTGCCAGCGGCCATGCCCTGCTTGAGGTCGGCGTTGGTCGCCGCGATCACCCGGGTGTCGACGGCAATTTCCTGGCGGCCGCCGACGCGCTCGATGCGCTGCTCCTGCAGGAAGCGCAGCAGTTTCACCTGCAGCAGGGCGGGGATCTCGCCGACCTCGTCGAGAAACAGCGTGCCGCCGCTGGCGGATTCGATGCGGCCCTTGCGTTGCATGTGGGCCCCGGTGAAAGCGCCTTTCTCGTGCCCGAAGAGCTCGCTCTCAATCAGCGATTCGGGAATCGCGCTGCAATTGATCGCGACAAACGGGCCGTCCTTGCGGGCGCTGCGCTGGTGGATGGCCAGCGCCACGCGTTCCTTGCCGGTGCCGCTTTCGCCGAGCACGAGGACCGATGCATCCGTCGTCGCCACCTTGCGAATCGAGGAGAACACCGACTGCATCTGCTCGCTGTTGCCCAGCATGCCTTCGAAGGTGTCGTCCTTGAGCTGGCGCTGCATCGCGCGGTGTTCGCGCTCGAGCTGCGCAACGTGGAAGCAGCGTTTCAGGAGCAGCTTCAGTTCGCCCGGGTCCACGGGCTTGCCCATGAAATCGTAGGCGCCGGAACCGATCGCCTTCAGCGCCGTTTCCTTTTCGCCCTGGCCGGAAATGATCACGACCTTGGTGAGGCTGTCGATCGTGAGCAAGTCGGTCAGTGTCGCCAAACCCTCCTCGGGACTGCCGGGGTTCGGCGGGAGCCCAAGGTCCAGCAATACCACGAGCGGTTGCTCCGCGCGAAAGATCTTGTTGGCGGACGCGCGGTCGTCGGCGAGTGACACGGCATAATCCTTGGACAGCGCCCACTTCATCTGCGTCCGGATCTCCTCGTCATCATCAACGATCAGCAATTTCGGTTTCATGGGAATGCGCCCGGCCATAAGAAACGCGGGCTGGCGGAAAAGGAAGTCCAGAGTGTGGTCGTGCCAGGTGGGTGTGCAGCCGGTTGCCTACTCGCGCAGGGGCAGGTGAACCTCAAAGGTGGTGCCGCGTCCGGGGGCGCTCTCGACAGTCAGGCGTCCGCCATGCGCCTCCACGATCGTCTTGCTTTGAAACATGCCAATCCCGAGCCCGCTCTTTTTGGTCGTCTGGAAGGGCCGGAACAGCGAGCGCGCGATGAATTCCGGACTCATCCCGGAGCCCGTGTCCGCCACGCTGACGATGGCCCAGCCCGGCACCCGGCGCGTTGCCAGGCGAATCTCGCCCGGGCCGGTCATGGCTTCGCGGGCGTTGAGCACCAGGTTCGTGATGACCTTGGCGATCTGCTCGGGGTCGAAGGAGAACTCGAGCTTCGGGGTGAGCTCGCTCACCAGCGTGATGCCGTTGCCGGACTCCAGCCCGGCGGCCGCGCGGGTGGCCACGGCGCCAAGGTCGGCGCGGACCGGCTGCAGCTTGAGTTCGTGCCGCAGCAAGCCGAGCCGGCTGATCAGGTGATTGATGTGCGTGACGGTCTTCCCGATGCCCCGCAGGGCGTCCGCGCGGAACTCCGGGTCGTCGAAGTGGTCGGGCAGGTTTTGCAGCATCAGGTTCAGGGTCGACGCGGCATTCTTCAGGTCATGCACGAAGAACGTCGCCATGGTCTGGAAGGCCTCGAGTTCCTTGGCGGCGAGCAATTTTTTCGAGAGCTGCACGTTCAGCAGGCTGGCGGCGGCGTGGTCGCTCGCGCATTTCAGCATTTCCAAGTCCTGCAGCGTAAACTCCATCCCACCCACGCGGTCGCCGATGGTGATGAGTCCGAGCAGGTCGTTGCGGCCGACGATGGGGATGCAAATGCGGTGGCCGCCGTTGGCGAATTCGGCCGGCTGCCAGCGGCGGAGCGTGACCGCCCAGGGCTCGTTCGTCGAATCGATGTCCACCGGCTCGGGATGCGTGCGGAAATGCGCCACCAGCGCCGTGGCGTCCGCCGCGGCGGAGTCAGGGTTGTGGCTGGTTTTGGACAACGAGGTTGACGCGGCGAGCGTGAGCCCGCCCTTTTGCTCATCGACCAGCCAGATGGAAACGGACAGTGCCGTAAACATGTCGGCGATGATGCGCACCAGGGCCCGGCACAGGTCCGCTTGCTCCACACACGACGCGGTGCCTTCGGTGAATTTGTTCCAGACAAGACGGTAGTCGTAGAGTGGACGTTGGAAATGCCGGCTGACGAAGCGGCGCAGCTTGAGTCGCGCACGGTCCGACTGGATGAGCAGCGTCAGCAGGACGAGTGAAATCAGCGCTAGGAAAGCCTTGAGTGCGAAGGTCGAGTCACCGCCAAAGAACACCACGACCTTCGCGAACACGCCGACCAGCAGCAAGTAAACGCCGGCCAGCAGGACGGTCAGCGAATTCTGCAAGACCGACTGCGAAGGATAAACCTCGAGGTTGAATTCGGGGTCGCGGAAGAGCGAGCGGGTGAACAGGACGCCCGCCAGGAGGAGGGCGCCCGAGTTGATGCTGTCCACGAGCGGGTCGACGCCGCGAAACAGGAGGACCTGACTGCTGGTGTAGATCCGCACGACAAACAGGATGCCCACGCCCATCAGCATGAACTTGATGCGCCAGCGCAGGGTGCCGACGGCACCGCGGTAGGTCCGCTCAAGGTTCATCAGCACGAAAACGGAACCGACCAACAGGAAGCCGTTTAGCACCGTGCCGGCGAGACCCAGCCGCAGGTACCAGCTGCCGTCCATTTCCACCCGGACGAGCAGTTGTTCGCGCAGCCCGACCGCGAGAACCAGCGGCAGGAGGATGGCGGCGGCGATCAACCACTGCCATCGGCCAAGCATCCTGGCCGCGTCGCCGCGGGCGTAGCTCAGGCTGAACAGGGCCCACATCCCCGGCACCAGTGAAAGCACGGTGAGCCGCCACTGCTGCCACCTAAGAGGGGAAAAAGCGGCGATACGGCCGCTGGCTTCGAGGCCGATCAACACGCTCTCCACCGCAAGGAGAATCATGCCCGCCGCGAATGCCCAGCGGGAAACCGTCCGGTGCGGGCGAATCAAGCCCGCTACAGCAAGCGCCCCGGCGAGGGTCGCGCTCGCAAAAGCCAGCAGGGTCGCGAAGTTTACCATGGTCGCCCGGACCGGCCGGGTCGGGTCAGCAGCGTGATCATTTCAACTCCGTCAGGATCTTCCGGGCCTCGGTGGCCAGATCAGCCTTGAGCGACAGGTCCAGCGCGCGCTGCAGGGACGCTTTTGCGGCGGTATTGTCCTTCAGCCGGTACTGCGTCTGGCCAAGATAGTAGGCGAGTTCCCCGTCGCTGGCGCGGCGCCCGGCGGCTTCCTTGAGTGCCGCGAGCGCGCGGGGAAACTCACCCTGGCGATACAGAATCATGCCCAGCGCCTTCGCCAGTTCCGCGTCGTCGGGGTAGGCGACCCGCGCCTTGAGGGCGAAGTCGAGCGCCTTCTTGTTGTCGCCCGCGTTCGCGGCGTAGAGGATGGCTTGGCGGCGCTTCGCCGGCGTGAAGTCGGGGAATTGCTCGAGCACGCGGTCGTAGATCGCCATCGCGGCCGCGGCGTCAGGTTTGGCCTCGGCCGCGGTGCCGGCGACCATCAGGGCCGGGACATGGTTCGGGTCGCCTTTCAGGATCTGGTTGATGCGGGGTTCGGCGACCTTGGCGTTGGCCGGATTGTTCGCGAGCGCCATCAGCTCGAGGATTGTCCGGATGTCGGCGGCCTCACTCGAAAGTCCGTCCTCGCGCAAGGTTTGCTGGAGCGCGGTTTCCGCCTCGTTGAGCCGGCCCACCGCATACGCGGCGCGGCCCATGTCGCGCATCAAGGCGACATCGTCGGGTTGTTTGCGCGCCGCTTCCTGGAGCAAACTGAAGGCGTACGCGTAGTCCTTGGTCTGGTAGGCCAGACGGCCCACGGCGAGCGCAACCTCGGGGTTGTCGGGCGCAACCTTGCGGGCGGCCTTGGCTTGTTCCATCGCCTTCGCGGGTTCCTTTTGAAGGGTGTAAACCCGGACGAGCGCGAGCATGGCGCGCAAGTTCGCGGGATTGTTTTTGAGGACGGCCTGGCAGGTCTCGACGGCCTTCGCCAGATCACCGGCGCGCTCCTGGATGCCGGCCAGCCGCAAGAGCGCGATCGGATCGTCGGGCCGGGCGGCGACGGCCGCCTCGACCGCCGCCCGCTCGGCTGCGCCGGCCTTATTCGCGTCGATCGCGAGCACGGCGAGGCTCTTGCGCGCGTCCTCCAGGCCCGCGAACGGCTGGTTCAGTTGCAGCGCGGCATTGAGGGCGGTGCGCGCCGCATCCTCGTTGCCCAACAGGTAGTGGACAGTCCCGAGATGGTACTGGATCTCCGCGGACTCGGGCAGCTTTTCGGCGCTCTCCTGGAGCAGGCCCAACGCCCACGGCAGTTGCCGCCGCTTGACGAGGATCCAACCGAGCGTATCGGCCATGTGCGGTTGGTGGGGGAAGAGTTCGCGCGCCTTCTGCGCGAGGGTAAAGGCGCGGTCCAGTTGGTTGAGGTGCTCGGAGTAGAGTACCGCCGCGTTGTTGAGCGCCACGGCGGAGTTGGGGTTGATCGCGAGGAGTTTTTCGTAGGAGGCAATGGCCGAGTCGTATTTCTTGGCTTGTTCGTACAACATGCCCTCCATCAACAGCGCCTTCGTGTCCTTGGGATTCGTGGCGAGAATCTTGCGCACGTTGTCCAGGGCCTTGTCCTGCTGCTGGCTGGCCAGGTACATGCCAACGAGGGCAAAGTAGGCCGTCGGTGCTTCCGGCTGCAGCTCGATCGCCTTCTGCAGGGCCGCTTCCGCCTGATCGTTCTGTTTTTGGGCGAGGAACACCCGCGCGAGCAGCACCTGAAGATCGGCTGACTTGGGTTGTTTGGCGATCATCGCGTCGACGCGCTTCCGCGCGGCGCCAAATTGTTTTTCGTACAGGTCAAGGGTGACGAGTTGCTCGGAGGCGGGCCCGAAATCCGGCGCCCGCTCCAGCGCGAGGTTGAAGGCCTGGCGGGCCTCGGCCGGCTTCCGTTGCTGCATCAAGACGATGCCCCGCAGCAGGGCCGTGCGGGGATTGCCAGGGAAATCCTTCTCGATCGCATCGTAGGTCGCCAGCGCTTCGGCCAGGCTGTTCCGGGAACGGTAGGCGTCGGCCAGCATCAGGCGGGGCTGGATCAGGTCCGGGTGTTGGCGCGCGACGGTCCGGAGCGCATTGATGGCCGTGGCCGGATCGCCCGAGCGCATGTTCAGGCTGGCCAGCAGCACGCTCGCATCCGCGTAATCCGGCGATTGGGCCAGAGCCTGGTTCAGTTTTTCGATCGCCTTGCGCGTCTCCCCGCTGGCCACATACGCCAGGCTCAGCTGATAGAGGAATTGCGGTGAGGCGGGAAACAGCGACACCGCGCGTTCAAGTTCCGTGACGGCTTGCGGAAAATCGCCTTTCGCCATGCGCAGCCGCGCGCTGAGCAAAACGGCCTCGGGATACATGTTGTCCCGGTCGAGCACCCGTTTGACATTGGCCAGGGCCGCGTCGTATTTTTTTTCCACGGACTCCAGTTGGGCGAGCATCATCCAGCCCGGCAGGTAGTCGGGTGTGTTCCGCGTCATCTGCGTCACCAATTCGCGCCCGGCGGCGGTTTCGCCCGTCTGGAATTTGAACTGGGCAAGTTGGACTCGCTTGCTCGAGCGGGCTGGCGACAGGTCAGCCGCCTGTTGGAACTCAGGCCCCGCGGCGGCAAAGTCCTTCTTGACCATGAGCAGGGCGCCCATGGCGAGGTGTGCATCGGCGGACTTGGGGTCGGCGGCAAGGCCCCGCTTCAGCGCGGCCTCGGCGTCTTCGAGCTTGTTTTGCCGGAGATCCATCGAGCCCAGCGCGACCTGGACCGGGGCGCCCGCGGCGGTGGGGAGTGCGCGCAGCCGCTGCCGGGCTTCGTCCATGTCCTTGACGGTTGGCGCCGCCTCGGCGAGCAACAGTGGCGCGAGCGGATGCGCCGGGACCTTGTCGAGCACGGCAATCGCCTTGGCCCGGGCGCCGGCAAAATCGCGCAGGGCGAGGTCGATGTACCCAAGCTTGATTTTCAGTTCGAGATCGGTCGGCGAGAGCTCGCTCGCCTTTTGTAGGAACGGGCGCGCGACGAGGATGCGGCTTTGCTCGAAGAAAATCGTGCCCAGCCGGCCAAGGGCGGCGGGATTCACCGCCTCGAGTTGGAGCACGTTCTTGTACTCGATCTCGGCTTCGTCGTACCGGCCGGCGGCGAAGTGTTCCTCCGCCCGGGCCATTGCCCGTTCCTTCTTGGCCTTGGGGGTGCAGCCCAAGAACGCGACGGCGAATAGACCGGTCAGGAACAGGCAGAGTACCGAGTGGAGAAGTTTTTTCATGGGAATCAGGGGCGGACTGGTTTCTTGCGGCGCTCGGATTTGATGAGGAACCAAAGCACCATGGAAAATGGAATCAGGGAAATGGCAAAGAAGACGGGGCCGCCCTGCCGGTGAATGTAGGAATCGATCATGTGCGGCCCAACCCGGACGCAAAGTTCGCCGACGACAAAAATCCGCAGGCCGTTGCGGAAGATGGCCACCGGGACCACCACGCACGCCAGCACCGCGCGTTTCCACGGCGATTTCAGGAACAGGTGACCCGCCAGCAGGCTCGTGATGAACAAGGCCAGGGTGGAGTGCACGCCGCTGCACTCCGGGGCCACCAACAGCTTCATGCCGGGCAACTGCAGGAACGTTTCCTGGCGGAATACCGGGGTGCCCGCGGTCGCAAAGAAAGCGTATGCGGCCCACGAGGACCAGTGCTGCAGGGTGGTCTCGATCCACTCGGTCAGCGCCGTCGGAAACGGGGCCATGAGCAACAGGAAGGCGAGCGGGAAGATGATCGCCCGCAAGGTTGCGCGACCGAAAAACAGCGCGCAGATCCCGCCGAAGATGAAAACAAAAGCGAGGATGCTGAAGGCCAGGGTATCCTCAGGCTGGGTGGTGGTCGTCAGCCAAAGGACCACAAAGGTGCCGCCCAGCAGGAAGGGGAGCACGGAGAGACGGGGATCGGCTGGGGACGGTGCAGGCAGCTCCGACCGCATGTGCCAAACCAAATACGTGCTGATGAAAGGGACCAGGAGCGCGTAGGAAAACAGGGCGCTTTCGAGCGAGAAGCGCGCGAGCTGGTACAACGGCCAACCGAACGCGATGACCAGCGCGCCCGTCGCCATCAGAAACTTCCTCTGCACCGCAGGGGAGTGAGTGAAGGCAAGCACACCGGCTGGACGCAAGGGGGTCTTTACGTCGGATTTGGGGCTATCGTTCATGCGGCGCAGTCGCAGTCAATGTAGGGCAGCGCCCGGGGCGAGGGCCAGTGTGAAGTGGGGTAGGTGCGCCGCCGGCTGGCTGGTCGTACCGGACAGGGATGGGACCGCCTAGTAACGGCAGGAGATCTCGAGGCCATACTGGGTGGTCGTGAAACTGAACCCCGTTTGGCTCGAGTGATTCCGGTTCCGCGAACCGGTGACGGCGACCGTGATCCGCTTAAGCAGGAGCGTGCTGACGCGCGCACTGAACGAGTCGATGGAGTCCTTGCGGCCGGGCAGCGAGACCGGCAACAGGTCGGTCGACGGATCGGCCGCGGGATCCGTTGGCAACGTGATCACCGGCACGAGCGTGGTGGTGGCTTCAAATTCCGACTGCTGGTGCCCGTAGGCGCAGGTCAAATAGAAGTGCTGCAGGAGTCGCTGGTTCAAGGCCACGCTCCAACTCGATCCCTTGGTCACCTGGTTGTCGAAATACGAGTTGGAGACGGTCTCGGCCGCCGAAAACGTGAGGCTGGTCGTGGCAAATGGCCGGTAGACGAGCGCGCCATTCAGGATCGGGCTGCGCAGGTCCTTGGATGCCGAGGCCCGGGAGTGGCGCGACTCGACGCCACCGTCGACGCTTAGCGTCAGCTTGTCCGTCGGCTTCCAACTGAATCGCGCCAGGTAGCGTTCCCGGGTGCCATCGGGACGCGCAACGATGTCGCTGTAGCCGGCGCCAAAACCCAAGCCGGCTTGGAATTGGTTCGAGAGGGCGAGGTTCAGCCAGTTGGTCGCGGACCAATCCCGGATATCCGGCGTGGTTTCACCATATCGCTCGTCCAAAACGAGCGACGTGGAAAAACTCAACTTGTTGGTGATCGCCCGCGAAAGGCCCAGCTGGGTTGCCCACGTGGTCGTCTCGGTTTGCCGGCCGGTCTCAAAAAGTATGTCCGATCGCTCGGTGTAGTTTTCCGAAAACTGCACGGACCACTCCTCCACGCGGCC
The DNA here is from genome assembly GCA_044224295.1 of Lacunisphaera sp. Classification (GTDB taxonomy): domain Bacteria; phylum Verrucomicrobiota; class Verrucomicrobiia; order Opitutales; family Opitutaceae; genus Lacunisphaera. The sequence goes on from JBGAKQ010000001.1 coordinate 119,199, forward strand.
GAAGCCCTGCAGGCTGACGGCTTGGTTGAAGGTGTCTTCCATGGCCCGCGCGGTGTACGCGACCCAGGTGGGCAGGTAGTCGAGCGACCATTGCGAGCCCAGATCCACGCGCATCCCCGGCGCGGTCGTGTAGATCATGCTGGCCACCCGCCGGCCATCCCTCGAAGGCAGACCCAGTCCGTACACGGAACTGAACGAGACATGCGGGTGGAAGCTGATGGGACCCGCCGAAAAGAAGGAACCGGCCGGCCGCGGAGGCTTGCTGTCGGTTTTCGGGCCGAGGTCGCGCAGTCCAGGCGGCAATTGCTCCACGTCGGGCGCGGGGTTGACCGACGACTGCCCGTAGAGCGCGGCCAGCGGCGCGCCCAGCGCAACCCAGGAGAGGAGCCACCGTCGCGCGGTCGGGTTGATTGCCTTCATGTGTGCAGGCTGGTTTCTGGCTGGGGGCGTCCCTTTGGGCAATTCATTAACCGCGCGCGATGATCGGACGAAGTGCGCCGCCGGGAAGGGCTGGCGAGCCTTTGCGGACCAGTAGCAATATCAGAGACCACTACCGCGAGTTGCGGGCGGCGAATTGGATCGCCGGCCGGAGTTCAGCAGCAGTTCGTAGAGATATCCGGCGGATTCCTTGATCAGGTCGATGGTGCGTTCGCTGGATTGCCACCAAGGTCCCTGCTGTTCGCTGGCCGGCCGCCAGGCAATCGCGCCAAGTTCGGCGTCCGGCAAGACCTTGGCAAACACGAGCCGGGACCGCCGCGCGTGGGCTCCGAGCGTGAATATGTTGGCAGAAGCCACCTTGATGTTGCGGCCTTCGAGCTCCAGGCGGACGGCCATGGCGGAGGTGAAGGTTCGCTGCCGACTGGCGTCCGGCGCGGGGGCCGCCACCAAGCTGGCGTCCGGCACGCCCAAGGTCCGCAAAAGTTCATGGGCTCGATTGGCGTAGTTCCATCGACCCGTGCCCCAGCGATCGTCGTTCGGGCCGCCCGCCGTGACGAGGTAGCGGTATTGGCCGCGGATGAATTCGGCGTGGGCGGCGCGGACGCCTTCCGTGCCGATCCAGCCTTCGACGATCAGGACATCCGCGGACACGCGGCCAGGGTGTTCCAGGAACGCCTCGCCCCACACGCCCCAGGCAGCCGCGGGAAGGGCGATGGCGAGGGCCAGCAGGATCCAGCCTGGCACCGTGGGCCACCAAACCGCGCGGCGCTGGAAAAGTCGGTTCAGCATCGGAAGTCCAGTCGGGCGGGTCGGCCCGACTGGCGCCGCTGATCAGGCCAACGGGTCAGGCCTTAAGGACCTGGCCCGGCTTCGTCTTGACCGCATTCATGGCATTGCGGCTGTCCACAATGCACGTCGCCCAGTCGGCCAACTCCTGGTAGTTCACGGACGCGTGGTTCGTGGCCAGCAGGACAAGGTCAAAGCCCTGCACGGTGGCGCGATCCCAGGACACCGACTTGGTGCCCGCCCACTGCGGGTGCTCACGGGTCAGCTTGATGACCGGGACGTACGGGTCGTAGTACGAGACGGCGGCGCCGCGGTTCTTCAGCATTTCCATCAACACATAGCTCGGGGATTCGCGGTCGTCGTCGACGTTCGGCTTGTAGGCCAGGCCCAGCACGAGAATTTTGCTGCCCTTGATCGACTTGGAGCGATCGTTCAGCGCTTCGCCGACCTTGTGCACGACATAGTCGGGCATCGCCGTGTTGATTTCACCGGCCAGTTCGATGAAGCGCGTGTGCTGGCCATACTCGCGGGCCTTCCACGTCAGATAGAACGGGTCGATCGGGATGCAGTGGCCGCCGAGGCCGGGGCCGGGATAAAACGCCATGAAGCCAAAGGGTTTCGTTTTTGCGGCATTGATCACTTCCCAGACATCGATGCCCATGGCCGAGTACACGACCTTGAGTTCGTTGGCCAAGGCGATGTTTACGCTGCGGAACGTGTTCTCGAGCAGCTTGGTGGCTTCCGCCGCCCGACATGACGAAACCGGCACGAGGGTCTTGATGGCGATCGAATAGAGGGCCACGGCCTTTTCAAGGCAGGCCGGCGTATAGCCGCCCACGACTTTCGGGATCGTCGCGACCACGCTGCTGGGATTGCCCGGGTCTTCACGTTCGGGAGAGAAGGCCAGGTGGAAATCAACGCCGGCCTTAAGTCCGGAACCCTGCTCAATCACCAATCGGAGATCCTCGTCGGTCGTGCCCGGGTAGGTGGTGGATTCCAGCACCACCAACGACCCCTTCTTGAGGTGCGGGGCGAGCGCCTTGCCCGTTTCGGTGATGTATGAAATGTCCGGTTCGCGGTTCTTGTTCAGCGGCGTCGGCACGCAGATGATCACCGCGGAAACCTCCTTCACCCGGGCGAAGTCCGTCGAAGCGGCGAAGGACTTGTTGTTGACCGCCTCGGCGATCGCGGCCGGCGCGATGTGCTTGATGTAGCTGCGCCCGGCGCTCAGCGCCTCGACCTTGGCGGGATCGATGTCCAATCCGAGCACACGGGCGCCGGATCGGGCGAATTGGAGTGACAGGGGCAAGCCGACATAACCGAGACCAACAACTGCAATATTCATGGTGAAAAAGATGTCCGCTGTACGGAGTCGGGCGGGATTCAGCGGTTCATGGGGTGCCAGCGCGACGCTTGGCCCGGTACCGCATCGCCGCGGCGGCCGCCAGCGCCAGCAGGAACCAGCCTGAGGGCGCGCCACCGCCGCCCCGGCTGCCGGACGATTGGGTCGGCGTGGTGGGGGAGGTCGGGGTGGTTGGCGTCGTCGGCGTCGTGGGGGTCGTGGGAGTCGAAGGAACGGACGGGACCGTGGTGGTCCGGCGAATGGCCATGGTCGTCACGGCACCGGCCGAACTGACCCGGCGGACGGTGGCGTTGCCATTGTCGACCACATAGAGGATGCCGGCCGAATCGAAACGGAGGCCCATCGGCTGATTAAACAGCGCATCGAAACCGGTGCCGTCGAGCAGGCCGGACACCGTGGGCAAGCCGGCGAAGGTCGTGACCGTGCGGGCGACGCTAATGCGGCGGATCGTCGAATTCCCCGAGTCGCTCACGTAGAGATTGTTGGCACTGTCGATGGCAATGCCCCAGGGGCGATTGAAGAGCGCGTTACCCGCCGGACCATCGTCGGTGCCAACAATTCCGGGAACGCCCGCGAGGGTCGTAACCACGCCCGCGGCGGTCACCTGGCGAATGGTTTGGTTCAACGTGTCCGCGACGTAGACATTGCCGGAGGAGTCGACCGCAATGCCCGTCGGTTGGTTGAAGCGGGCGGCCGCGCCCGTGCCGTTCGTGCTGCCGCGGGAACCGGCCGTGCCGGCGAGCGTGCTCACGACGCCGGCGGGCGTGATCTTGCGAATCACGGAATTGGAGGTGTCGGCGACATACAGGTTACCGGCCGAATCGACGGCGACGCCGGCCGGCTGGTTGAAGAGCGCGTCGGTGGAAGTCCCGTCGCGGCTGCCTTGCGCGATGTCGGAGCCGGCCACGCTGCTGACGATGTTGTCGGTGCTGAATCGCCGAATCACCGAATTGCCGGAATCGGCAATGTAGACGGTCCCCGTTGACTGCAGGGCCAGGCCAGCGGGCTGCCGGAACAAACTGCCAATGGAGATGCCGTTGCTGAAGCCGGGCAGTCCCTCGACGCCGGCGATGATCGTCGCGGTGCCATCGCTGGTCACACTCTGCACCACATTGGTCGAGCTGTCGCTGACCAGGATGCGGCCATCGGGGCTGGTAACGACGTCGACCGGGCTGGTGAATACCGGCGGGAGGACCGCGATGCCGACGGCACTGCTCGTGGTGGAACCGTCGCTATTGGTGACCACGGCGCGAAAACGCAGGGTGGCGAGGCTGCTGGTTGCGTTGCTGACCGTGAGGGTGGCGGTGTTCGCGCCGCTAAACGTTGCGTTGTTCGACACCGCGGACCAGGTTGCGCCGCCATCGGAGGAGACCTGCCACTGATAGCTCGAGGCATTGGTGGCCGCGACGCGGAAGCTCGCGGTCCGGCCGGAAACGACGGTGGAAGCACTGGGCTGCGTCGTGATGCTTGGAGCCAGGGTAACGGTCAGCGTGGCATTGTTGCTCGTCGCCGAGCCGAAGGTGTTGCTGACGACCACCGCGTAGGTGCCGGCGTCCCCGGACTGGGCCGACGGGATCGTGTAGGAACTGCTGGTGGCGCCGCCGATATTCGCGCCGCCTTTCAGCCACTGGTAGCCGAGCGGGGTCGAGCCGGTCGCACTCACGCTGAAGGTGACCGAACTTCCCACCAAAACGGATTGGCTTGCGGGATGCGTCGTGATTGACGGGACGATGCCGTTCACGACCAGCACAGCGTTGTTGCTCGTGACAGCCGGTGGCACAGTGTTGTCGACCACGACGGTGTAGGTGCCCGAATCGGCGCCGGACACACTGGTGAGGGTGAGTGTGGCGGAGGTGGCGCCCGACACGTTGCCACCGTCGGTCAGGTTCACGCCGTTCTTTTTCCACTGGTAGCCCGGGGCGGGAACGCCTGTGGCGGTCACGCTGAACGTGACGGTGGTGTTGGCGTTGACGTTTTGCGAGGAGGTTGGCTGGACGGTGATGGCCGGGGCGGTTGCGCCGACGACCAGGGCGGCGGCATTGCTCGTGACGGCCGGCGCCACGCCGTTGGCGACCAAGACCGTGTAGTTGCCCGCGTCGGCCACGCTCACGCCGGTCAGCGTGAGGGTCGTCGTGGTGGCGCCGGACACGACGCCGCCATCCGTCAGGTCGACGCCGTTCTTTTTCCACTGAAAGGAGGTCGGAATCGGGCCGCCGCTCGCCACGACTGAAATCGTGACATTTCCACCGGGTGCGGCCGCCACACTGGCGGGGGGCTGGGTAACAATGACCGGCGCGATGCCACTAAAGGAGAAGCTCGCAACATCGGACGTGACGGTCCCGAAGCTATTGGTGACGTCGACCGTGTAACTGCCGGCGTCGGTCACCTGGATGTTGGAGAGCAGGTAGGTGGAGGAGGTCGCCCCGGGGATATTCGAATAGCTCGTGGCGGAACCAATTTTCTTTTTCCACTGGTACGTGAATGGCCCGGTGCCGTCGGCCGACGCAAACAAAGTCACGTTGCTGCCCAATGCGGGGGTGGAGGCGACGTCCGCCTTGGCGGCAGGTATGGCTCCAAGAAACAGCAAACCCGTGAAAATCGCCGCGACGAGTTTGTTCGGAATGCCAGGAAAGAGCTTACCCATGAAGGAGTCGGAGTTGGTGCCCGCGCAACGGATGCAAGTTATGGTCCCGAACGTTGAAATGGAATTCTACCCAAAGGTTGCTGGTCGCGAGTACACGTAACCCGAACGACGGTCGGTTGGTATTGTACCGTCACAGGGCAGTCAACGGCATTCCCTTGGGAACCATGGGCTCCCGCGAGCGTCTAGTCGGATTTCCTGGCCGGCGCGACGACCTCCAACAGGCAGGTCAAGCCGAGCAGCATCCATGCCTCGGACCAACGGATGTAGGGGATGCGGTTCGTGAAAAGCGGATGCTTCTGGTAGTAGAAGTACCCATGGGGTGAGCGCAGGTGCGCCAGCGCCCAGTCATAACATTGAGCTGCCTGGGACAGGGCGGCCGAATCCTCCCGCGAAAAAGCCGCCAGCGTAATGAATGCGTGGCCAATCGCGTGGGCGTCGATCGGGAAGGTGCGGTTGTCGAAGTACCGCACGGCGCCGTCCTCGCGGAAAAAATGCGCCCGATAGTACGCGTAGCCTTTCCGGATGGCCTCGGGCAGGCCGGCAATCTCCAGCTGACGGCCCACCTGTTTCAGGGCCAACAGATTGAATCCAGTGTGGAAGCTATCCACCCACTCCTGGCCGGGTAGTTCGCCATAAGGCCATGAGCCGTCCTCGTCCTGGTGGCGGAGCGAGTACTCGGTGGCCTTGCGGATGTAGGGCTCAAGGCGGGCTTCCCGGCTGTGTCCGTACAGACGAGCCAGCAGCGCGGCGCCCATGAGGTTGGCGTTATGCACGGTGCCGCGGGACGCCATGTAGTAGCGGATGCAAAACGCATCTTCCGGGAGGTCGGCCGCCAATTCGTCGGTGATGTACCGTCCGGCGCTTGCCGCGATTTCAAGATAGCGGCTGGTGCCCGTGGCTTCGTAGAGATCGATGAACGCGTGCGCCACAAACGTCGTGCAGACAATATTCGGCATCGTGGCCGGCACGAGGGCGCCGCGGGTTTGCCAGTCAAAATGGTAGCCCCAGGCGAAGTGGGTCTGGCCCGGGCAGCGCCGTTCGATCAGGCTGTCGACCAGTTGCTGTGCTTCGCCGAGCCCACCCAAACCAAGGCGATGTTGCTTGATCAGCGTCGTGGCGAAGAGCGCAACCCCCTTGGGGTTTCGCCCGCGGGGCACCCGGAACAACGGCCGGAAATTGACCGGGCTGCGCTTCATGAACTGGATGAACGCCAATCGCGCGGGCTTGTTCTGCAGGAACGGCAGGGCTTGGAACAGGCGGCTGTTCAGTCCGTCATACGGATCCCAGCCGCTCCAATCGGTGCGCCGGCAAAATTCCGCCAGTTCAGAGGCGGTCCGGAGCACGGCGTCGTAGTGCAAACTCATGGCGGGCGGGAAAGGGTGGGCGGTCAGCGAGAGTCCGTTGAATCCACGCTCGTGCGTGTCAGGGCCGGAGCCGATGGCCAGAAGAAAAACTTCACGTAGGCGTATGCCACGGCCTCGTTGATGACATCACGGATTCCGTCGCTGGATTCCCACCAGGGTTCGGGACCATACCGACGGTCGGGAAACGAGATCACGCCGACCTTGACCGACGGACCGAGTGCCTGCTGGAACAGCAGCCGGGTCCGGCGGGCGTGCAGGCCCAGGGTGACGACGTTGATCGCCTCGACGGGCGTGGGTTGCCGGTCGATCCATCGGCGGACCGCGAGCGCGGAATGGTAGGTCCGATCGCCGTGTTGATCCCGGTTCGGGATCGCCACGACCACGTGGTCCAGCCCGCGGTCCTTCAGGCGCGCGGCCGCCCAGTCGGCGGACGTGTACTTGGGCTCATCCTTCCAGCCATCATTGGCAATGCTGCCGGTGGTGAGGATGCGCCGGTAGCGGCCACGCCAGAATTCGTCGACCGCGGAGTCCAGCGCGTAGTCGGGAATCCAGCCCTCGACGACGAGGTTGTCCGTGGCGACGGGCGCGCTTGTCGCCAGGAACGGGTAAACGTTGACCACCGCGGTGCCGGCCAACGCGGCGAGGAAGACGCACGTCAGGAACCAGCCTCGCAGCGTGAGCGACCACGATTCGCGGCGGACGACGCACCGCCAACCCCGATATCGGGGCGGCGCGGCCACTGGCGAGTTCCCGTTCATGCTGTCTGGTTGCGCGCGAATTCCACCGGCCCGGGCCGGCTAGAACTGGAAGTAGATGAAGGGCGCGGAATCGGTGGCGCCGAGGCAGACGAGCAGCGTGGCCAGTGCAGTGTACCCGAGGATTCGCACGGGCACGCTGCGCCGCGGCATCTCTAGCGCCAGGTTGCGGTCCTTGTTGACGACGAGGTGCACGAAAAACACGGCAGCCAGGGCGGGCAGGATCATCGGGGAAACCAGCCGGGTTCCCTCGTGGCTCCAGGTGGCCATCTGTTTGACGTAAAGGCAGGCGGCGTCCCACGAGCTGGCGCGGAAGAAAATCCAGCCCACGAGCACGACGCTCAGTGTGAGAACGCGGGCGGCGACCTGCCACGTGAAACGGAAGACCGGATTTCCCATGAGCTTCCCCAAGGGATCCTGATTCTTCCAGAGTCGGTGGACGGCCAGCGCCACGCCATGCAGCCCGCCCCAGAAAACAAAGTTCCAACTCGCGCCGTGCCAGAGTCCGCACAGCAACATCGTAAGGAGCAGGTTGACGTAGGTGCGGGCCGGGCCCTGCCGGTTGCCGCCGAGCGGGATGTAGAGATAGTCGCGGAACCAGCTCGAGAGCGAGATGTGCCAGCGGCGCCAGAACTCCGTGATGTTCGTGGAGCTGTACGGCATCTGGAAATTCTCCATGAAGTTGAACCCCATCATGCGGGCCGAGCCGATCGCCATGTCCGAATACCCGGAGAAATCACAATAGATCTGCAGCGAATAACCGATCGCGCCCTGCAGCAGCGTGAAGCCGTCGTAGTTGCCCGGGTTGGCGAAGATCAGGTCGACGTTGGGCGCGACCTGGTCGGAGATCACGAGTTTCTTGACCGCGCCGATGGCAAACTGCGCCAACCCGGCCTCGAACTCCGGGGCCGTGGCCCGGACGCGCTGGGCAAACTGCGGCAGCAGGTCCTTGGCGCGGTTGATGGGGCCCGCGAGCAGCTGCGGGAAGAAGGCGACGAAAAGCAGGAAGTCCCGCGGACGGTGACACGCCTCGAGGTTCCCGCGATAGGTCTCGATCGTGTAGGTCATGCTCTGGAACGTGAAGAACGAGATGCCGGCGGGCAGGAGGATATCGTAGTGCCAGCGCGGGACCTCGACACCGAGCAGGTGCAGGAGGCCCGAGGCGTTGCCGAGGAAGAAGTTGGTGTACTTGAAGTACGCCAGGACGCCGAGGTTGGCGACGATGCTGATCACGAGCAGGCCCTTGCGCTTGCGCGGGTCCTGCATGCGGCCGAGGCCGATACCCACATAGTAGTCGACGATGGACGTTGCCAGGATGAGGAAGCCACACGGGATGCTCCAGCTCATGTAGAAGAGGTAGCTGGCGATCAGCAGGAACCACTTCTCGACCGAATAGTTTCGCATCAGGCTGCGCACGACCAGCGCGACCACGAAGAAAGCAATGTACTCGAAGGAGGTGAAAATCATGGCGCGGTGGCGTTAGCCTGCATCCATCGGAGGATGTGGTCCGTGGCGATTTTCTTGCCGTAGACATTCATGTGCACCGTATCCCAGAAAACCTCGTTGGTGTTCAGCGCGGCCAGTTGATCGACGCGCAGCCAGCGCACCCCCGGCACGGCGCGCTGTTGCTCCGCGAGACTTTCCTCGAACTTCCTTCGGGTATCGGCGTCGAGGAATGCCGCCTGATAGGCCGGTGAAACCGGAAGCACCAACACCACGACTTCTCCCTGGCGGCGCCCTTGTTCGAGCATGCGCTGCAGCGCCAGGTGTTTTGGACCATTGTAGTCGTGGAGGCCCTGGCAGGCGGTCCTGATTTTTGTCAGGCGGCGCAGCATATAGGCGGGCGTCCAGTCGCTGATTCGTTCGAGTCGTGTTGGGTCGACTTGCACGGCATCCCAGGCTGCGGCGGTAGGGCCGGCTTCCGATTCCACTTTCTTGCCGGGTCGGATCAGTTTTTCAAAGAAGTCCCTGATGCCTCCGGTGACGCCAGCGGACCTACCCACCGTCGGGAAAAGCACGCGCAGCCGGACCAACGGGTACTGGGACACCACCCGTTTCCCGAACGCCCAGCTCGCGCCGCTCTGATAGAGGTCGCTCACGGTGTGGGCGAGCGGCACGACATCAGGCCGGTAGTCGCACAGAAAGTGCTCGTTCAGGTCGTACGCGGAAACTCCGATGATGGTGAGTTTCGCATCGGAAGCCCGGGACTGCAGCTCCACCCATTCCGCGGGGGAGGAGCCCGCTACGAACCAAGTTTGCATGCCTTGTTCCAAGGTGCGGCTGGCCTGCGCCACGTCGAGGGCGTCCCCCAGCAGCGAAGATCCCGCCACGTAAGCCAGAGGCTTGTTCCACTCTCTGCCCGCCACGCGGTGCTCACCCCAACCGGAACGGATGCCCAGCCAGGAAACCACCAGATGGCTGCCAAGCGCAGCAAGGCCGGTCACGGCTACGAGGATGAAGATCAGCTGTGTGCGGCGGCTCATGGGCGATCGACCTAGCTTCGCACGCGGCCAGTGGCCGCGGGCGGCAATTGGGAATGCGTCCACCGCCGCCTGGGTTGGCACCTAGGCTGGCCCGCGTGGGGACGGGTTCCACAATTAACCATAGGGCTGAATAACCCGAGACTTCCGTTTACGTCAATTTCAAGCACGCGGCCTGTACCCAAGATGTTAGCGCCACGGCAAAAAAAATGCGGCTGGGATCCAGCCGCAAGGAGTGGCGCAGTCCGGTTTGCTTCAGGGGACAAAAACCTTCACGGTCGCGGCCGTCGACGCTTGCGGCGTCACAGCCAGCGGATGTGGATACCGGTACGGGCTGTAGCCAAAATAGGCGTTCGGTCCGGTCGGGACAAAAACCATGGTTCCTTGGTTTGCGTACGTGGTCCCGTCCGTTGGGAACGTGTTCGTGGCGCCATTCGCGCCGGTGAACACTTCGCGACCGCCCGTGGCCTGCGGGGCGTGCAGGAAATAGTCCCGGTCCTGCTGGATGAAGGCGGTGCTGCTCGGATTGACCGTGAAATAATTCGGGTTGGGCACTCCGCCGTTCTGCGTGAACGTGTTCGCCCAGACGAAGGTGTTGTGCACCTGGTCCTCAGCCGGCCAGCTCGTCCGCAGCGGGCTCCACTGCGGTTCGTACTGCTCTTCTTCGTAGACATTGATGCCCGGGGTATTCGAGAAATTGGTACCGGTCGTGAACGAGTTGTTGTGAATGAGGTTGGCGGAACCGCGCGTGTAGATGGGGAAGTCGGTGCGCTTGGCCGTCACGGTGTTGTTGTAGATTTCGATGACCGATTGTCCCCGCCGCGCGGCTGGATCAGCCTGCCAGTAGCCATTGCCGGCGCCGCCCGCCGCGCTGCCGTGGGCGAGAAACGCGATGAACGGGCCGGTCCAGGACGCCGGCACCGCCGTCGCGGTAAACGTATTGTACCGGACGACAATCTTCCCGCCGTTGAACGTGTCGAAGCAGGCGTTGTGTTCGTTCGGCCCCTGCCAGTTGGTGTCGTAGATGAACTGGTTGTCCTCGAAGAAGAGTGCCTCGGCCGTGCCGGCGGCCATCGACGCCCAGGACGCATCGGCCTGCGCGCGGGTGCCAGCCGTGTAGTACACGCTGCTGGTGCCGTTGTAGAAGGAATTGTGGTCAAACACGCCGAAGCTTCCGCCGACCTCGACCTGCACGCCGCCGTGGTGAAACGTGTTGTTGTCCACGCGCAGGTTCGCGAGCGTCACGCTTTGGATCAGCATGCCCCGGCCATTCAGGTTCACTGAGTTGAAGGTGAAGCCGGTTATGCGCATGAGCGCGGTGGAGGAGAAACCGGTTACCGTGATAAAGCCGTTGGTGAGCGTGGCGCCCGCCGTGAGCGTCGTGCCATTGCCATTGAGGGTCAGGGCCTTGCCGACCACGAGACTCCCCGTCCACGTTGCGGTGCCATTCAGGGGAAACACGACCGTGTCGCCGGCGGCGGCGGCGTTCACGGCCGCCTGCGCATTTGCCAGCGAGGGCGAACCGTCCCCGAAGCTGGCGACATTGACGGTGGCCGCCGAGGCCGCGGTGAAGAACGCACACATCGCGGCGGCCATGGTCCGGCCCAAGGATGACAGTTTCATAACGATTTCCGTGCTCGGAGGGTTGGTGGTTGAGAGAGTCTAGGCCTGGCCGCTGCTCTTGGCGCGCGGGCGTGCGGGACGGGATCCGTCGCCGACCAGAAATTTGTCGACGAATTCGAGGAATGCGTTGGGTCGGGGGCCGCCAATGTCCACCTCGTGCTCCCAAATGCGGGCCTGCAAGCTCGTGAAGTACGACCGCAATCCGTCATCAAAAAAGGATCCGTCGAGGTTTTCATTGAAACTCAAAAAGATTCGCCCGTTTGCATTGAGCTGGTTGGCGCGGAGGTCTTCGATCATGAATTTCCACTCCGGGGTGCTCCAAAGGTCCGGTTGGTAGTGCTGATTGAATTTGATCATGAACGCGGTCACGAGGTCAAACTTGCCTCCAAGGTCCGGCAGTTTCTGGAATTTTTCCACACGCCACGCCCGTCGATCGATCTTCAGGAACTGGCAGAGGTCGTTGTACATGGGGACCACGTCCAAATCAAGGGAGACCACCTCATGGCCAAAATACCGGCAGATGTACGGAAAATAGCCGGCACCGGTGCCGATATCCAGGATTCGCATCGGCGGGGACTTGTCGACGCCGAGGTACAGGGCCATCATCAGCTTGTCGGCCATCCACGGACGGATATCGAGGTACTTGCTGTAGCCGTGGGGGCGGGGATCAGCGTCGTTGTATTGCTGCTGGTAGACCTTGAACTTCTCGAGATCGATTGTCTTCAGCACGCCACTCACGAGGTACCTCGAACGGAGGTAGGAGATAATTCGCGCCGCCTTTTTTCCACGTAAGCGATTCATGTTTCGGTGTGCTTGGATTTCTTGCCTATACGGTTCGATTGAAGGGAGTAACACAAGCTAAACCCGCGCCGGACGAAAGTGGCGGTCGGCGAACGCCAGGAAATTCTCCCAATCGAAGCGGGTCACGGCATGCCGGCCAGAGCGCATGTGGTAGCCGATCTGCCCGCAGACCGCTTGGTTGACCGGCGGTTGTTCCTCGCCCGGAAGCCCGCTGGTTCCCAACAGCCGATACAACGCGCTGGCATGTTTGGCGGCGAGAAATTCGCCCATGGGATCGGCCCCCAGGTCGAGTTGGGCGCTGGCGACGTAAAGCGGCCGCGGAGCGATCAGCGCGAGCAACATGTGCTGGTCCACGGGCAACGCGTGCTCCCGGCCGTCGTATTGCTTGAAGTTGTCGCAGAACCAGTGGGGATTCACCCGGTTCAGGATCGCTATCGTCTCCCGGAGCCTCCGGCGAAAGAGCGTGGCCCCGGCGCAACCGGACTCGTTCGAGATCACCATGGCAAAGCGCTCATCCTCCGCGCCTGCCCACAGCGCGGCCTTGCCCAGGCGCGAATGGCCGACCACCGCAATTTGGTCCGCAGCGACCGCGGGGTCGGTGACCAGGTAATCCAACGCCCGACTCAACCCCCAGGCCCATCCGGCAACTGCTCCCCACGCGTCCGGGGGTGGTGTCGTTCCCGCCGGCCGCGCATACCAGCGCGGCACGCCCAGCGCCAATCCATCCGGTCGGTCCGGCACGATTTCACCACAGTAGGCCGTGGCGAGGCCGTAACCGCGCTGGAGGATCAGTTCGACCGGCCAGCTGGAGGCGTGCAGGCCGCGCAACTGTTCGGCAGGCAACCCCCGCGTATGTCGATCGCTCGGCACCCATGCCGCCGTCGGCGTAATGACGGAATCCGGGTGGATCGTGTGGTTTCCGAAAAAGTTCAACCCGAGGAACACCGGCACGCGCTGCGCTCCGCCGGTCCGCGTGACGGGCAGGAGCAGCAGGAGCGTCATCGCCGGCCCGGTGGGATCCGCGGTCAGCGCGATGCGCACCTCCGTCAGGGTCGCGGTGCCGCCGAGCGCTTGGTCGACGTGCTTCGTGATTTTGGCCTGGATCGGCGGAGGCTTCGGCGAACGGCCATAGACGTGCGCGCGAAAAAGCTCGAGCACCTCGGGCCGCCGCCGCGACCACTGCGCCGCCTCCGTGATCGCCGTTCCGTCACCTGCCGCGAGCAGGTCGGGCAATTGATATGGCGCGATGCCCGCCTCGATTCGCCGGTACCACCAACTCCGGGGATTGCAGCCGCCGAAGAGCTTCAGTTGAAGGTCGTCCCACCGGTCGCCCAGACGCTCCTTGATGCGGGCGGGGGAATAGCGGGAGTTCATCGCACCGGGAAGCAGCGAGCTAGCGTGGCGCCGCGAACGTCTCGCCTGATGCGTTCGTCGCCTGCGGCATGCGGTCAACGCCTAGCGGCGCTGCCAGAGTTCGCCCATGCGGCGATCGGTCGACAGCGGCAGGAACCGCGTCGAGACCCCGCCGGGATACGGCGTGATTTCGCCGAAATAAACCTTCGTCCCCAGGCTGTACATGTCGACGCGCAGGAATTCATGCCCCGCGGCGAGTTTCTCCGCGGCCGTGACCATTTCGTCGAAGTTGACCGGCCGTTCGCAATCGCCATGCCATTGCTCGAAATCGTAGCTGAAGTTGTACGGGGCAAAATTGCGATCGAAGGACCGCGTCTTGTGATCACGGAAACGATCGTAGTGCACCGTCAGGAACTCGACCCGGCCGCCAAAGCAGTAGAATTTGTAGTCCACCGGCGGCTCGCCTTTTTCCTCGAGGAATTCCTCGACGAGGACGGCAGGCGGGATGTTTTTGTAGCCCCACGAGATGCCGAGGTACGTCGCCTCGCAGAAATTCGTCCGCAACCACCGGCTCAGCTGGGCGCGGGCGGCCGCGACGTCGAGCGTGGCTTTGTCCCGGACCAGGATGTTGTAGGCGCAGCCGTGGTTCGTCTTCAGCACGAAGCGGGTGGGCAGGCGATCAAAGGGGATATCCGCCGGGTTGGTGCCGGACCAGAGCACGGGCACGAGGTACTGGGAGCCGATGCGCTGCGTCACGTAATCCCGCACGGCGAGTTTGTCGCAGAAGATCGTGAGGAGGGGATCGCGTTCGGAAAGCATCCGGCACCACAGCTTCTCCGTGAAATGCCGCGGGTTTTCGTAGTTGGGCCAGAATCCGTGGACAAACCGGAACTGGAAACGGGCGAGGAAGGAAAGAAACGAATCCGCCGGGCGATCACCCACACTTTTCGCATAGGCCCGGGTGAACGGCCAGTAGGCCAGCTTCGAAAAAACGTTGATCAATCGCATAAGGTCAGCGGGCGCTCAAGTGGCGGCGGGCCCACGGCAGAGTGGCGGTTGGTGTCAGGTTTGCAAGGCCCTCGGGCGGCATGGCGTCAGCGTTCGGAAGCCTGGTCGGTCGAGCGTTCGTCCTTGAAGATCGTCTCCAGGATTTCACGGTGGGTCTCGCACTGCACCATCATGAGCGCCTGGCCGACCGCCTTCCGTGAGTGGATGCGGGGCAGCAGCACCTTCTTCAGGCGGTCCATCTTCGCCGGGTAGGCGAAGAGGAGGGAAAGGTAGTCGAACCGCTGCTGGCGGCACAACTCCCGCCATTTCGCCGCGAGTTTCTTGCGATCCTGGAGGTCGTGGGCGCGGGCGGACATTTCCTGCAGGAACGCGGCCCGTTCATCGCCGCGCATTGCGGTCGCCCCGGTGCCCGTGAGGGACTGCGTGTAGGGCACGGGCTCGAAGCGCACCTCGCTCCCGACTATTTCCAGTTTCGCGAGGTAACCCCGGTTCCAGGACGGTGGCATCGCGAGCGTGCCCAAAGGCTCGAAGACGAGGTTGCCGAGGCCGTAGATGATCGGGCGCCCCGCATGGATTTCCCACGGAAGGGGGCAGTGCGTGTGGCAGCACACCACCGCGTCGGCCCCCATTTCCACCATGAAACGGCATCGCCGCACCATTTCCGGGCTGGGCAAATCGTAGAATTCCCGCCCGCCATGAACCAGCGCGATGAAAATGCCATCCTGCTTGTGCCGTTTCACCGCATTCACGAAGTTGATCAGGTCGAGCGGATTCGCACCCGGCGTGGTGTCGTCCGCCATTGAGAACTCGCGTTCCGCCATGGCGTACACCACCACCCGGCGGCCGCCCAGGATCTTTACGACCGGTTGGTCCGCCGCCTCCACGTTGGCCCCGGCCCCGACCACGGTCATCCCGGCCTTCTGCACGGTTTCGATCGTCTCCTGCAGGCCGGTGGCGCCGTGATCGTAGCTGTGGTTGTTCGCCAGGTTGAGGACGTGCCACCCGGCGTCGGCAAAGCCGCGGATCGCGGCGGGAGGGGACGTCAGGATCGTGGCGTATTTTTCGATCGGCTTGGGCTCCGAAACCAGTGGGCACTCAAGGTTGGCGACGGCGAGGTCCGCGGCGCGAATCTCCGGCAAAAGGTCGTGATAGATTGCTTCGGCCTGCCCGGCGGCAAAGGCCGCCTGCATCTTGCCCATGGGACAGATATCGCCGCCGATCAGAATTCGCGTCATTTCAGAGCTTCCGTGAAGTCAATTTTTTGGCTGCCCGCTTCGGCTTTCCAGAGCTTGTAGCCCACCAAGCCGATGAAGATGACGTTCATCACGCCGCCCACGCAAGAGAAGAACAGGATGGTGGTGGCCGGGGACAGGTACTGACCGCCGACGTAGAGACTCGCCGTCCGGAACGCCAGCACCGCGAGGTCGAACACGAACATCTGCCTTTGAATGCGGATAATGCGGCCGAACAGGGCCGCGGGCACGTTGCAAAACATGAAGAGGAGCCAGATCACCAGGCTGCTCGAGAATTCGCCGGCCAGCGTCCAGCGCTCCCCAAAGACCCAAGCGAACAACTGCGGCGACCAGATCATCAGCACCAAGGACGGCAGCGCCGCGAGGCCGAAGAGACCCAGGGTAATCTTGAGGTACAGCGGCATCAGCGCCCGGCCCTCGTGGTGGGCTTCGGCGGCCTTCTGCAGCAGCACCTGCCGCAGCGCGGTGAGCACGAAACCCATCGGCGTGGACAGAATGCGCATCGAGAACGCGTAGGCGCCGGCCACGGCGAGGCCGAAGAAGTGCGTCAGCAGCAGCATCGGCAAGCCCAGCGACAGCGAATTGATCACGGCTGAGGTGGCGTTGTAGACCGGGAAGTCGTGATACTCGGCCGCCAGGGCGCGCATCCGCGGCCACGAGATTTCCGACCCCAGCTGGCGCCAATCCCGCCACACGATGCGCCCGAGGTTCCAGGTTGCGGCGACGTCCGCGATCACACTGCTGCAAACCAGGCCGGCCGCGCCAAAGCCGAGCGAGCCGCCGCCCAGCTGCAGGCCGTTGGAGGAAACGCTGCGCACCACCTGCGACGCCGACGTCTGCTTGAACTCCTTGCGGCGCACACACCACGCCTGGAAGGACTGGTTGATCCCCGAGACCAGCGTCGCGAGCGCCAGGAAGCCCAGCGCCCAGAAGCCGGTGGTTTTCATCAACCCGTTGAGCGGTCCCGGGGCCACGAGGCTGGCCAAGACGCACAACACCGCCACGGCCACCGAGCACAGGCACGAGAGGCCGAGCAGATTGAAACCATCCGCATCCTGCTTGGGCAGGATGATGGCTTGCGAGTACTGCAGGGTCGTGATCGTCCCCACGACACCCAGCACGGCGCCAAACGAACCGAAGATGCCGAAGTCCGTCGGTGAAAACAGCCGGCTGATCACCGGGCTCAGGGCGAACCCAATGATTTGGGCGACCGCGGTTCCGGTCATCACGACGAGAACATTGCGGATGAACGCGGATTTGCTCCACCGGCCCAACCGATCCTTCATCGGGCTTCTCGACCACCAGGTGGATGCGCCGCCTGCGGATGTTGGTGATTCTTTCAATATCTTGCGCGCCTCCGTTGCCGGCTAAACACACCCCGGCGCGGCGCGCCGCCTCTCCCAAGAGGGGAGCCCATGGTTGCTTCAGAGTAGATCCCCTCTTGAGAGGGGTGCCCCAAGGGCGGGGTGTGTTGGTCGGAATTCAGGAACGTAGCGGACTCGCTCAAAAATTCCGGTGCTTTGCGAGGTCGATTCCGACCATCGCGGCCAACCAACTCGAATGATAGGCGCACTTCTCGAGGTACACGACCCACACATGTTTTCCCCTGAAATAACCGGGTACCAGCAGCAAGGAATACACGGCGAGGCCCGCCATCGCCCGGAGCGGTGCGGTGAAGCGGGATAGTCCCTTGAGATACGGCGCCCGGAATTTTCGCTCGTTGTTGGCCTGCACCATCGCGCGTGTGAGGTAGTACTGGCTCGTCTGGCGCGCCGGGGGCACGGTTTCATAGACGGGCGCTTCCTTGACCGCCACGAACCGGTAGCCGCGCGCCATCGCCTCGCGGAAATACTCCTTGTCGGATCCGCTCGTGCGGTACTTCACGTCGAACCAGAGGTTGTGCTCGTCGAACACCCGGCGCTTCATCAAAACATTGCCCGTGCGGGTGTCATTCCAATCCAACCAGGTGCCCGTGCGGTGGGTTGGGCGTTCGCAAAACCCGCTCTTGATCAGCCAGGCGGGCGGCGTGTCGGCGAAGAAGGGGTACACCGGGCCGAGCGCGCCGTCGGCGTCAAAAGCCTCGATGGAGCGATGCATCGTCAGCAGCCACGATTGCGGCGGGAATTCGTCATCGTCGATGAACGCAATGTAGTTCCCGCGGGCGAGGCGGACCGAACGGTTGCGGGCGGCCGCGATGCACTTGTCGGGTTCGATGTCGTAGGTGAGCTCCATCCTGAGTTCACCCTGGAGTTTCGCGACGGTTTCGCGCGCCACCCCCGCGGCGTCGTTGTCGACAATGACGACGGAAAACGTGAACCGCTCCGCCGTATCCTGGATTGCCAGCTTGCGGAGGAGTTTTTCGAGCAGGTCATTCCGGCGGTAGGTGCAAATGCAAACCGCAATGTGGTCTCGATGGGAGATGTTCATGAGTAAGCTGGCAGTTCCCGCTCCTCAGGCGGGGGCGATGTTCCGGGCGAGGCGCCGTGGCAGATGAGTGATACGAGGACGAGGATGGACGTCAGCCGGGAGGTCAGGGAGTTGATGGATTCTTCGCCGATGTTGTGGCTCAGCACGGCAAACATGAACATCATGCAGAGGGCGGCCCAGTCGGGATCGATCCAGAGAAAGCGGTGGGCCGCTTTGATGATGGAAAGCAGAAAAAGCGTCAGCAGGAACAACCCCAGAAAACCTCCCTCAAGTAGTTCCCCCAAATACCCGTTGTGGGCGCCGCTGATGTCGTAGAACTCGCGTGCTTGGGTCGTCCAGAATCCGCCAACGCCATACCCGACGATCGGGGACTCGAACAAAGCCGGCATCAGGTTGGCCCAAACTTCCGTGCGGCCGGTTAGGCTGCTGTTGCGGCCCAAAGCCGAGGAAACGTCGATCAGGCTCAGTTTACCGATAAATGGCGTGGCGGTCCCGTAGACGATCAAGAAGCCGGCGCCGAGGACCAGCAGCGGCAGTCCGGGTTGGGAGCCGCGTCGTTTGTGCCAACGGAGGTACGCGAGGATCGAAAAACCCGCGAGGGTCGACATGAGGGTAGTCGCGGAATACGTGAGGCTGCGATCCGGACCCATGAATATGGACAACGTAAGCAGCAGGAGCGCAGCGTCGAGACAAACGGTGATGCGCCGGTCGAGCTTGGGCCCTTCAACTTTGCGGCGCACCACGAGCCGCCAAGTGATCAGCAGGAATGAGATGAGACAAAGCTCCGCGAGGCTGTTCTTGTGAATGGCCACGCCGGTCCACATTTCGACGCCCTGCGTGTGTACGTAGATTTTTCCATACTCCTGATAGTAGTGGATCGTCAGATACGAAAATGGAATGCAGAGGTAGACGATTCGCAGCAGGATGTGTTCGGCGGCTACGTAGGGAACTGGCTCCGTTTGCACGGAGAAAATCATGATTACCGCAATGACGTAAGTAACCCAGCGCCGGAAAGACACGAACGCGATTTCCGACCAAAGTGTACTCACCAGCATGTAGAGGAGCAGGACGATGAGCCACCGATTCTGCCGGAACGCCAGCGCCCAGTTGAACTGGCGCTTCGCCAACGTAATGACCGCCATCCCGGCGAGTGAAAGATTCACAACCTGGTCCGCAATACTGCCCTGTTCGATGGTCTCTCCGCCGACGCCGAACCACATCGCCAGCGATCGCGTGGCGAGAATCAGGAACCAGATCGTTGGAACCCAAAGGTAGTTGGTGACCCCCACGGCTTCCTTCGCCTCCCGGCGGAGCAGGAAGAAGACAAACAAGATGCAACCGATCAGCGCGACTTGGGACGGCATGACTGGCGGCGCAAGGCAGGGATGGCGTGCAGGGACCGGGTCATCAGTTTAGGCACTGGGCTGAGTGGGCGCGGCCGGGGCCGGCTGAGGACGCAGGCGCGCCTTGAGTGAAGCCAACAGCTGTTTCACGAATGGCACGGCGCGCAGGCTCACGAAGGCGATCGTCGAGGACGCGGGGCCGCCGTAACAATCGAAACGGCCCAGGTAATGCGTCTCCCGGCTGCATTTGCCGCCGAGGCCGGCCTTGAAGTGATAGCCGCCGGGATTCGTCACGCGATTCACGCCGTTCAGGTTGTAGAGGCTGCAACCCTGCGCCTTCAGCCACTGCACCGCGTGCCACTGCAGGATGTACGCGCCCTTGTTTTTCAAACCCAGGTCGTTCGTGGCGCCAAAAATGTAGAGGCCGGAGTTGCCCGCCGCCGAGCAGATCGCGCCGCCGGTCAGCGTGCCGTTCTCGCTGCAGAGAAAAATCCGCATCTTCTGGTCTTCGGGCAGGCGGGACTGGATGCGCTGGAATTCCGTGATGTCGTTCGATTCGGTGAACTTCTTCCGGGCCACGAGTTCGCGGTAGAGCGGAATGAAGTCTGCGAACATGGCGTCGCTCGTGCCTTGCGTGATCACCAGGGAGTTGCGCTCGGCGTGGTTCAGGCAATTGCGCCACTTGCCGTCAAACCCCTTGCGGATCACGTCGAGCGGCTCGTCCACCTTCAGCAGGATGGTCTGCTGGGGTTTTTCGTTCCGCGCGGGGATGAAGTGCTCCGCGGCGAGGATCTCGCCGGCCGGAACCCCGTCATCGGCAAACGCCAATGGATAGATGCGGAGGAAGAGTCCCTGCCGGCAGACGAACTCGTTGCGCAGTGCCCGCAGGGCCATGCGCAGCACCGTCACGTCGTTGGTGCCGCCGGCGCGCCGCCACACCGGACCCCAACGAATATACGCCGCCCCAACGTGCAGCGCGGGCAAACCCGCCAGCCGCACCTGCGCAACGGCCACCACCTCGTCGCCCCGCCGAAGGACCAGGTGACGCATGTTTTGCTCCCCGCTTCGCCCCGCTTCATAGTCCCAGAACTGGTAAAGGTTCGCGTCTGAAAACCGGGCCAGGTGCTCCAGCCATTCTTCACGCCGCAGCGCGCGGAACTCGGCGCGATAACCTGAATCGAGGGGAACGGGACGGGAATTCATGCGAAGACCGGGAAACGAAAACGGTATTTTGAAATGATAGGGTGGGCGTCGTTCACGCCGGATTCGTCGGCGTCAATTCGACCTGGCTTGCGACGTGGTCAACTGCTGGAAGCTTCCCAGCGTGATTCCTTCCAACAACTGGCGGAAGGCGGGGCTGAGGAGAAATTCCTTTTCGGCGGGAGTCTCGGGATGGACTTCCAGCTCCACCTTCGATTCACGCGCCAACGCGGCGATTTTCCCCAGCCGAGCCAGATCGGTGATGGGCTCGACGCTGTAGAGTCCGTCCGGCGTGACAAACTTCCGGCGAAGATGGCGCGCGACGAGGCTGCGATACCAGCGGTTCAACCGGCCTTTCTCGCCCGACCGGAATGTGAACGGCATCCGCAGGCGTGCCCCGGCTGGCAACAGGCGCTGGGCGAGCACATTGGTCGCGAGGTGCATGTGATGGTGGCCGTTCACGAAATCCGGCGAGCGGCCGTAGAGGCGTTCGAATTCCCGCCACTGGATCCGGACAAGGTCGCGAAAAGCCGAGGTGAGGAGGGGATGAAAAAGCGCCTGGGCGAAACGATGGCGATTAAGGTAACGGCGCACCCGCGCGTGTTCTTCGGTGATCCGCGCGTCGGGCGGCGGCGCGGTGAACTCCTGCGTCAGGTTCAAATGCAGGCCGATCTCGAGCCCGGTGCCCCGGGCCAACGCGGCCGCGCGTTCCGAGTCGGCCATGAACACCATCGCGCTCGCACTGGTCAGGCGGCCGTTCCGGAAACACTCCAGGATCCCGTCGGTGGCCGGAACCGTCATGCCGTAGTCGTCAGCCGTGATGATCAGCATGTGCGACCGAATTGGTTGGCAACCTCGGCGATGTGCCCGAGCTGCGCTTCGTTGAGATCCTGGTGAACCGGCAGCCCGAGGAGCGCGTCCTTGAGGGCGCAGGTTTCGGGATAGTCGTCCCAGGGGAAACCTGGGTAATAGCCCGGCCATCCCTGGATCAGGATGCCGTGGCGATCGAAATGCTCGCGGGCGCCGATTGGGTCCTTGGCGTACAGGGGAAACACCAGCGGGCAGACGTCGGCGGGCAGCTGCGCATGCAGCGGCTGGAACTGGCCGGGATTGTCGAGGCGCTCCGACAGGTACGCAAAATTCCGCCGCCGGCTCGCCACGATCTCGCGCGCATTCGCCCGCTTCAACAGGCCCTGCGCAACCCGCGACATGCCCCAGTGTCGCCGGGCTTCGACGAAGCGATTGCTGGACAGCATCTCCTTCCGGCCGGTCGCGTTCCGGCTCGCCGGGGCGGATGACCAACTGCGACTCAACAGTCGCCGCACACCGGGAATCCATTGCCACGCGGCATGATGTTGCATCAGCCACTTCTTGAACAAAGGCAGGCTCGTCCGGAGCGTGACAAGGGCGGGCGGAAAGTGCAGGGAGGCAATCGCGCCGGACAGGTGGGGCTTCAGCACCAACGCGCCGCCGTCCGGCAAGGCGAGTGACTTGACGAAACTGTGCACCACGGCATCCCCGTATCTGCCAATTGCGTTGCCCGCTTCCTCGCTGAAGAGCGCCTGCGCGCAATCCTCCACTAGCAGGAGCTGGCGTTCCGCACACAGCGCCGCGAGGCCGGCGAGATCCTGGGGCCAGCCGAAGAAGTGGGTCACATACACGATGCGCGTGGCGGGCGTGATGCGGCGACGGATGTCCTCAAGGTCGGCATTGGCTTCGCGGTCGACGCGGTAAAACACCACGCGGCACCCCGCTTGCACAAAGGGATCCACCTCGGCGCCGCAGTTGTAGGCGGGCAGCAAGACCTCGTCGCGCGGGCCGAGTTGCAGGAGCGAGCCCAACAGGCACAGCGCCGTGCGGCCTTGGAACGTGAGGACCACGCGGCGGTCCGCGGTGTCCCGCAGCTGGGGAGCGGCCCCCAAGGATCCGAACCATCCCCCCACCATGGCGGCGGGACTGTAGCCCAGACCGGGCGAAGGCTTGAAACGATCGGTCATTTCGCCTCGGGAGGACGGGCCACCCGGCGCGCGTCACTTCCGTCCATTTGCGCGCAGGCCAAGCTGGGAAAAAATCTCATCCATGATGCAGGAGATGCGGAGAATCTCGGCATAGCTGATGGGCAGCGGTTCATCGTGCGCGACGGCGCGGTAAAACGCCTGGATCAGGTGCTTGCGGCCGGAATCCATGTGGAAGTCCATTTTCAGGAACTGCGCCACGTTCTGGACGCCGTTGGCGGCGTTGGCCCGGGCCGCGGCGAACGGCGGGATGAAGTGGTTCGCGTAACTCTTGTAGGTCCGGCCATCCAGCTTCAGGCACATCCGACGGTCCTCGTCGATCATGACGCCGTTCTTGGAACCGTAGACGGCGAACTGGTTGAGCGCGGGCCGCCGCTGGGAGGAAAACGTGAAGTAGGCGGAGGTGCCGGGGCTGTCATGGATGATCACCCGGAGTTCATCGATCAGGTGCTGCTCGCCGAGATTGCGGAGGAACGGACTCACGAATCCGTGGGCAATCACCACCGGCGATTCGTCGTGCAGGAACTCGGCGATCTTCGCCAAACCGTGGCTGATGATGTTTTGCAGGAGCCCGCCGGGCAGTTGCCGTGACCAATGCAGGTCATTTTCGAGGAGCGCCTTCGCGTAGGTCACGTCGCCAAGGTCGTAGACCCAGGTGCTCTCCATGTGCACCACGCGGTCGCCTACATAACCGTCCTTCACCAAGGCGCGCATCCGGCGGTTGACCTCGCTGAACTGCGCGTCGTGGCCGACCGTCACCTTCCTGCCCGCCCGCTGCGCGGCATCCAGGAGCTGCCGGGCTTCGTGCGTGTCCACCGTGAAGGGTTTCTCGACAAAAAGATGACAGCCGTGGCTGAGGCATTGCAGCGCGATCGGCAGATGGCTTTGCGGGGGCGTCGTGATGTGCACCACGTCGGGCCGCGCCGCCTTGAGCATCGTCTCGATGTCGGTGTAATACCCGCGGGCCGGAAACCGCTCGTACAGCTGGCGGGCCATGAGTTCCTCGGCATCGCACACGGCGACGAGTTCGCAATCCGGCAGCCGCTGGATGTGCGTCGCGTGCGTGTCGGCGATCTTGCCGCAACCGATGATGGCGATCTTAAGCATGGGATTCCCGTTGTTGGCAGTAGGCGAAGTAGCGTTTCAACCCCTCGGCCGTGGGGACCTGCATGGTCCAGCCCAGGGCGCGCTTGAGCTTCTCGTTGCTGTACTCGGTTTGCTTCCAGTAAGCATGCCACTCGCCGCGCGACAGGATCAGCGGCAGCTGGCCGTCGGACCAAGTGGCGTATTTTTCCCACGCCCAGCACAACGCGTAGCTCAAGGCATGCGGCACGTAGATCGAGAAGAAGGACCGGACCCGGCGCTTGTACTGCCGGAGAAAGTACCAGCTCGAGGGCAGGTCGTCGTCGACCACGTTGAACACCTCGCCGCCCACGCCGGGCACGAGGCCCGCGAGCACGATCGCCTCGGCGCAATTCGCGACGTAGGTCAGTGGGATCCGGTTTGGCCCGCCCATGTGCATGAAGAAACCGAAAGTGTCGATGCCGACGCGGCCGGGGATGCCCGCCTTGCCGGGACCGTAAACAGTGCCGGGCCGCAGGGTCACGTGTTCCAGGCCATGCCGGCGGCCATAGTCGGCGACCAGCTGGTCCTGTTTCAATTTGGCGTACGCGTAGGCGTCACCGCGGTCCTGCGGACGTTCGTCCACCGGCGCGGTCTCATCGAGCACGTTGCCGCGTGGCTTGTTCCGGTTCGAATAGACGGCAAAGGAGCTGACGTTGACGAATCGCTTCATCGCGGGCTGCGCGACCGCTGCATCCAGCAGGTTGCGGGTCGGGACCACGACGTTCATCACCGAGCCCGGAAACGATTTGCCCGTGGCGCCGACGGCGAGGTGGTAGATCACGGCGATGCCCTCGCAGGCTTTGCCGCAGTCGGCCTTGGACTGCAGATTGCCTTTCTGGACTTCCACCCGGTTCGGGTAGCGCGCGACCAGGCCTTGGAGCTCGGCCGCATTCTTCGACGAGCGGACGAGGCAGCGAATCCGCTCGAAGCCGTGGTCGAGCAGCGACTGCAACACATGCACGCCGATGAAACCGTTGGCGCCGGTGATCAGGATGCCGTCCGAACGTTTGAGGATCCAATTATCCATAATTTGCAATGCGCGCCAGCAAGCGGGGCCGCCTCATTCCGGCGCCTTCTGGAGAGAAGACGGCGAGTAGCCCGCGAGTTTGTGCTGTTCCTGGTCCACGATGTCACCGCCGGTGCGCAGGCGGGCCGCCAGGTTGTAGAGGAAAAACTTCAGCGGCCGGATCGGGTACTTCCAAATGTATCCCTGCAGCAGGTGCCCGCCGAAGCGCTCCTTGAACATCAGCAAGCCGTACTGTTTGGATTCGCGGTCGGGATTGATGCGGACGCCGACAAAGTCATAGCCCTTCACGCCAGCCGCCTTGAACAGGCGCATCGCTTCCCACTGCAGGAAGTTCATCGCCCCGCTCAGCGGGCCCGGAATGCTGCCGCCGTAAAGGTAGTAGGCGCAGTGGGTGCTGTAGGGGATCACGGCGCATCCCTGCGTGGTCCCCTCGTGGTCGGCGAGGAGAATCTTCACGTTGGGTCCCAGCGCTTCGACCGACCGGCGAAACGCGGCGAGCGACATGAACCCGAGCTTGGACCGGGCCTGCGTTTGTTTGATCAGCTCGTACGCGGCCTCCAGGGCGGCGGGGTCCTCGCGAACCACCACGCCTTTTTTCTGCGCGTTGCGGATGACGTTACGGTGTTTGGAGTGAACCTTGTTCCAAAGGGCCTCCTCGGTCTGGGTGAGGTCGACGACGTAGGAACCGTACGGCGCTGCGGACGCCCCGTCGGGGTAGGTTCGAAAGATCGTGTTCGTCGTCGCCGGGATGACGAGATCGGCGCCCATGGCCCGAAAACAATCCATCGCGCTTTGCAGGAAGGATTTTTCCTCCGCGACCGAGAGTTCCCCGTCGAGGGGAATCGTTTCGACCCGAAAACGCACGAGCCGCAGCAGGGGTTTGCGCACGATCGTGTAGGGAAGGACACAGCGTTGCTTCCCGGCGGCATCGAAGCCCCCGAGCCAGCCAAACTCATCGCCGACTGACGCGAGAAACGGCTCCGACGCGTAGATCGACAGTCCCGGATGCCACGCAATGGGTACCGGCCGGGCATGGAGGGTGGGGGCGTCGCTCATGGTTGGCAGCGGGCGGCCATGCTGGCGAGGGTTGCCACGCGGATGCCCTCGTCGCGGAGGAAGCCGAGAAAGGCCTCGATGGAGCCAAGGTCCACGAGATCCTTGGTGTGCCCGATGGCCACCATGGGCTTGAAGGTATCCGGCGACTGCCGATCCACCGCGATCAGGTGACGGACCATCCGCGTCATCTCGTCTGCGGTCATGCGACAAAAATCAAACTTCAGCGGATAAACGGGCCGCGCATAGTCACGCAGCCGGCTCCAGCGGCTGGCGCGCTGGCCCATGGTCGACCGCGGAGTGGCGGCGCCGCTTTTTTTCTGCAGCGAGACGCGCTTGCCCGTAAGCATTTTCCAGAACGGCACCATCTCGACATGGATCGGAATCTCCAGCATGGGTCCGCCGGCGACGGCCTGCGTCACATCATCCCGAAAGTTCCAGTAGAACCCGTTTTTCAGTGCCGGGCGGTAATCCAACCCGTGGGCGTGCTGCACGCCGCCTTTGAACACCGAGGAATCAATCTTCAGTCCGCGCGCTGCGAGGACGGTTGCGGCAGGTCCGGTGGGCTGGAAGAGCCAGTTGCCGGCGCGGAACGAGACGGGCGTGAAGCCGGGGTCTTCGACAACGTCCCGCAGGTAGGCGAGGGCATGATCGACAATCGCCGCGATGCGCGCCGGCGGCAGCGTGCACAGGTTGTACTCGGCATAGTCGAGCGTCCACTCGCCGTTCCGGAATTGCGCATTCATCCATTGGGGGTGGAGGTGCAGCGCGGTCTCGTAGCCGTCACGGTGAAGGTCACGAATTTGCCGGCGGACGTCGGCGCTCGCGGGATCGCTGCCCTGGTGCTCGATGCGCTCGAATTCCAGCGCCTCGACGAAATTGACGAATTTCACGCCATGTGCGTCGAAGACGGCCTTCAACTCGCGCGCCGGGTCATGGACCAGGCTCGCGAGCGACCCCTGGCCATTGCCGTAGATCTCGTAGTCGATCGTGAAGGCGCATTCAATCATGCCGGTCAGTGCGCGTACTCGCGGGAATCAGATGTGGGCGGTTGTGGTGGACACCTGAGCTCAGCCTGCGGTGAGCACCTGCTGGATTTCGGTGCGTTCCTTGTCGCCGAGTTCGGGATAGACGGGGAGCGTGATCGTCTCGGCGGAGAGGGCATGGCTGTCGCGGAATTCCGGACCCACCGCTGCCGGCATCCGCCAATGCACCCGGAGAAAAACGCCGCGTTCCTGGAGCCGGCGGCGAATCTCGTCCCGATTTTCGATCTTCACGGGAAATCCCAGCGGGCAAACCCCGGGCGGCAGCGAATCATAGATCGGGCGGCAGCGGCCCGTGCGATTCGTCCACTCCAGCCAGAACAGGAAATCCTTCCGCTGACGCTCCACGATGTCGCCATACGACGCGCGTTGGACACCGCGGCGCGTAAACGACGACATGGGAAGGACCCGCGTCCGGCGCGGCGCCTCGCCGGTCGCCGCCGGTTGGGTGGCGGGCGGGGTGCTCAAGCCCGCGCGACTCAGGCGCTCGGTCCGGATCTGGAATGTTTGTTTTCCCCAGATGCACAGCGAGAGCACGTCCGAGACGATGCGCGGCCGAAAATCGGGCGAGGGTTGAGGGCGGCCGTCGTTCACCCTGAGGCCACCGCCATCGCGGACCGGCAGCGTCTTGCGAAAACTGTACACGGCGAGATCCCCCGTTTCACCCGAACCCTCGGTCAGCAGCGACAGCGCGCAATCCTCGACGAGTATCGTCCCGCGTTCGGTGCAGATCCGCTTGATCGCCTGCCGCTGGGGATCGAGGAACCCAAAGTAATTGATCATCACGAAGGCTTTGACCGGCGACGCAGCCAGCCGGCGGCGCACGGCATCGGGATCAATCGTCAAGCCCGGCTGCAGCGCATAGAACTCCACGCGGCATTTGCCGAGGAACGGCTTCACGACCTCGTTGCACAGGTAGGCGGGCAGCAACACGGTGTCGCCCGGTGCCAGGTCGAGCACCTGCGTCGCCAGGGCGATGGCGTCCCGGCCCATGAAGGTCCCGATCACTCCTGCAAAGCGCCCGGCGCTCAGTACCGACGGAAGCATGAGGGTCACGAACGTTTGAACCCGCTCGTCAGGAAGTTTCGCAGCCGGCGCATCTGTTCCTTGTGACGAAAGGCGACAAATTCCTTGGAAACCGGCACCTCGGCGCGGCTCACCATCGCCCAGAAATACCCGGCAAACAGGCGGCAACCGTCGATGATGTAGGGCTTGGACCGCATCATGTAGACGGAGCGCACCACCTGCCAGAGCGGGTGGACGCCGAACACGTAGTCGTAGTAGCCGCTCGAGTAGACCTGCATGGCCTTGTTGTGATTCTCGGAGCCCATCTTGCGGTGATGGTGGCTGACCTTTTCGACGAACGTGCGGGTCTTCCATCCCTTCATGCGCGCCGTGGTGACCGCGACCAGGTCGATACAGCGCTTCGTGGGCACATAGCCCCCGATGGAGGCAAAGCACTCGCGGCGAAACAGCTGGCAGGCGCCGGAGACGTGTTCCGTGCTGACGAACCGGAAATCATACTGGCTGTCGCCCTCCCGGAAGGGCGTGCCCGCCACACCGAGTTGCGGGTCGGCGGCGAACCGGCTGAGCAGAAACTCGAAGTAGGTTTCGTCAAAGGTGATGTCCGCATCAAGGCTGCCGATCACGTCGTAGGGCAGGTCGCGCACGACGGCGAACCCGGCATTGAAGGCCCGGACTTTGCCGGAGAACGCCCGCTCGGTGCGTTCGGGCGTCCGCACTAATTCGATCCAGTCATGCTGCGCCGCGTATTGGCGGACGATGTCGTCGGTGCGGTCGGTGGACCCATCGCTCACGATCACCCATTTGAGCGGGCGAACGGTCTGCGCGACGACCGACCGGATTGTCTGCTCGAGATACCGCTCCTCGTTGCGCGCCGGAGTGATGAGCGCGTAGCGGAGCGTGACGGGCTGGCTCGGGGACGGAACGGTCGGGGAGGCGGGGCCGGACATTGGGCGATCGTCTCGGGGTGATTGCGAAATCGCGCGGGTTCAGGGGGCGCCCACGCCGCGGGCGAGTTCGTCCAGGATGCGGCCCGCCGTCTTGCCGTCCCAGCGGTCCGGGACGGATCCCTTCGGTTGCTTGGCGTTGACCGCCTCGTCCAGGTCGCGACGCAGGGTCGCGAGCGTGGTCAGGAGGTTGCTGCCTTCGGTGACGGTGATCGGCCGCTCCGTGTTGGGGCGGAGCGTCAGGCAGCGGGTCCGGAAGTAAGTCGTCTCTTCCTGGAGCCCGCCCGAGTCGGTGAGGACCACAGCGGCATTTTCGCTCAGGCTAAGCGACGCGTGGTAGCCCAGCGGTTCCAGCACCTTGAGCTGCGGGCTTTTTTCCAGCGAGATGCCAAACTCCGCCAGCATCTTTCGCGTGCGCGGGTGAATCGGGAAAACGACCGGCATTCTTTGGGCGAGGGCCATCAGTTCCTCCATGATGGCCGCGAGGCTTTCGCGGCGATCGACGTTGGAGGGGCGGTGGAGCGTGACGAAAGCGAACTTGCGCGGCTGCAAGCCCAGTTGCTCGAGCGTGCCGCTGCGGCGCGCCGCCGGCAGGTTCTCGACCAGTGAGTCGATCATGATGTTGCCGACGAAACGGATTCGATGCTCGGGCACGCCTTCCCGCTTGAGGTTTTCGTCGCCGTCGGGCGAGGGCGTGAAGAGCAGGTCGGCAATCGAATCGGTGGCCAGCCGGTTGATTTCCTCGGGCATGGTGCGGTCAAAGCTGCGCAGGCCCGCCTCCACGTGCGCCACCTTGATGCCCATCTTCACCCCGACCAGCGTGCAGGCCAGCGTGGAATTCACGTCGCCGACAACCACGATCCAATCGGGTTTCTCCGCCACGCAGATCGGCTCGAAGCGCAGCATGATGTTCGCCGTCTGGAAGGTGTGGGAGCCGCCGCCGATTTCGAGATTCGCATGCGGCGCGGGGATGCCCAGCTCGCGAAAGAAGACATCGGACATGTTCGCATCGTAGTGCTGCCCCGTGTGCACCAGGCGGTATTCCATCGCGAGGCCCTGACTGCGCATCCGTTCATTGAAGGCGGGAATCGCGCGGATGATCGGCGCGACCTTCATGAAGTTTGGCCGGGCTCCCGCCACGATGAGAAGTTTGATCGTTTTAGTCATCGGTTGAAAATTGCGCGCCTTTCCCCCCGGCCTAGTCCCGGCACTCCCGGTTGATGATGGCCTCGACGTGATTCACGATGTCGCTCAGCGCCTTGCGGGGCGTGGGATCGACCGAACCGTTCTTCGGCCGCGCAACGATCGGGATCTTGGCGTCCACGTCCGCCACCGTCTCAATCATGGTGAGCCGGCCCTCCGCCTGCAGATAGCGGTCCACGGCGCCAATGGTGCCGCGGAAAATGCTGTAGACCGGCACGCCCAGCGCCGCCGCCTCGCGGTTCATGGTGCCGCCGCCGCTCACGACCAGGTCGGAATACCACAGGAGGTTCATGCCGTCCACGACCGTGTCGGGAATCACGACGCTGGTCCCCTGGAACCACTGGGGTGACTCGGCGCGGATGATCGCCTCCTGACGCTTGTTGCGCGGAAGGAGCACGACCTTGGCGCCGGGGGTGGCGACCGCGCGTTCCATGAAGCGGTTGAACAGGACGTCGGCCTCCGGGTTGTGGTAGTGGGCCTCGTTCGCCGGGGGGCGGACCGTCACGATGATCTTCGCCTCGGTGAGCTTGAGCTGTTGCAGGATCGCCGGGTTGGGACGCAGTTCCGAAACGTAGACATCCTCCTTGATGCCCGCGTAGCCGAGACGCTTCTCGCTGGCGCTGCGCGCCGTGCCGTGCGTGAACACCACTTCGGGGAAAATATTCCAGCTCGCGTCCGAGATGCCGGATTCGGCGGTGTGCTCGTAATCCATGATCGTCACATTCGGCACCCCGAGCCATCGGCACAGGATGGTTTGTGAACGAGCGCCATGGTTCAGCGCCAGGGCCGGCTTTTCCTTCCAGAGGTAAGGTAGCAGCTGGAGCATGCGCACGCCGAGGCCCCACGCCTTGAGGATCATGACCTTGCCGTAGTGGTGGCCGATTTTCTTGTACTTGAAGCCGTAGAGGTCGGCCATCTCGCAGGTCTGGTACGCGTCGCGGGCCGTGAGCACGACCTTGTGGCCGCGTTTCTCCAGCTCCTTGATGATGGGATTGAAGAACGGGATGTGCGGGGTGTTCTCCAGGTCGATCCAGATCTTCACGCCGGAGGGCGGTACCAGCGTGAAGTCGTGCGCGGCGCCCTGCTGTGCCAGGCGTTCGCGATTCTCCACCAGCACGCGCGCGGCGTCCCTCGGCAGGGCGTGCCAGTAGGCGCCGGCGTGCTTGGTCCGCAGGTACTCGAGAAAAACACGGTAATGGGAAACCGTGAACGTTTGCGGCGACGCGGGTTCGTTTTCGAAACGCAGGTAGTCGGGGTGCACGTTCACCAACGCCATGCCGCCATGCGCGGCGATCCAGTCGAGTTTGCGCAGCCAGATCTCCGGGGTCTTTTCCTCGAGGACGAGAAACAGCGTGGAATCCTGGGGCAGGGTATAGGGCAGCTCGACGTAGCCGCCGCGCTGGTGGGGCTTGGGGGCGTTTGGAGCCGCGTCCGCCCCACCTCGATTCGGAAGGGGAATCCAATACGGAAAAATACTGCCGGCGCCGTCGGGCTGGGGCTCGAACGGATCGGTGTCGAAGGTCGACGAGTCGTACGCGATGTCGAGTTCATGCAGCCAGTCGAGGTTGCGCAGCATGAACGCCGACCGGTAGCCGCTGGCCTGCCAATCGCGCAGGTAGCGGTTGATGCGGCCGGCCTTTTCGGGGAAGCCGCGGCGCGACGCGTACAGTTTGCCGTCGTGCTTCAGGTCGTGCACGCCGACTTCAAATCCGTTTTCGAGCAGCCACGCGCGCAGTTCGGGCTGCACCGAATAGGATCCTTCCGGGATGAAATTGAAGGTGGAACGGAACCCCATTTCCATCTCGAGCGCGGCGAGTTGGCGGACCTTGGCGAGTCCCTCCGCGCCCTCGACGTCGTGGGTGATCACGAACGAAAAGGCCTTGCCCTCGGGCCAGCCCGGCCAGCCGGCGGGTTTGCGGCCGGCCGACTCGTTGATCGGCCACACGTCGTGGGACCTGGCAAGGATCCGGCGGGTCAGCACGCGTCGCAGGAACATGCGCACGCGCCAGGGCATCACGGGCTTGATCAGGTAATAGAAGCGCTGCTTGGCGAGCTGCAGGAACGCATCGACGCTTCCGAGGGTGCGGTGGATTCGGTGGAACAACAAGGGAACGGGGGGTGCGGGATGCTGATCAGTGCGCCGGGGCGGGCGTCGGCCCGCGCACGCTGTCCGCCACGGCTTCGCCCCGTCGCTTCCCGGGATGGGTCGCAACCGAAGGTGAATGGTATTCGCCGGGCATGACTTTGGGCTTACCTGATGCGGAACCAGTAGGCTGGGTCATCATCAGCTGAAACGTGTTTGGGAATCAACGAGATCCCTCTCGCACACATCCGCCTGCGAGGTTGCTTCTCGTCCCGCTCCCCAGGGTTTTGCGTGCTAGTGTGTGCCAATTCGCGATCGCATTCGTCTGGTTAGCTCACGGTGACCGGGCTCCCCGTCTTCGGGCGGAGCTCCACGCAATGTCGATGGGACGGACGGCGTCCGTCGTGACCTCCCTTCGATCCACGGGGCGAACGCATGCGCGAGGGGATCGTGGGCCTGCACGGCTCATAGATTGCCGAGATTCTCCTGGTGCAAACGTTTTGGCACGTAGTTCCGCGTCTTGTTGAGGACCGCGCCGACGTGGGATTTGGACTGGGCGAGCAATGCGGTGGCGCGCTGCACCAGGTTGCGGTCGGTTTTTTCGGATTCGATGACGAGCAGGACCATGTCCATGAACCCGGCCAGGCGCGGGGTGATGCTGATCTGACTGACGGGCGGCATGTCGAAAATGATGTAGTCGAAATTGCTGGCCTTCAGTTTCGGCACGAGCTTGTTGAATCGCTGCGGCAGGATACGCGAGAGGCGGTCGCGACCGGGCTCTTCCGCGACCACGTAAAGTTTCTCCTGCACCTGGGCGCTGTCGCGCACCTCCAGAATTTCCTCGAGGCCCACGACCTCCTTGCCGCGATAGAACTGCTGCGCCGATCCCTGGCCCGCGGTCATGTCCACCAACAGGACGTTGCCTTCGCCGGTCTCCGAGAGGCAGCTGGCCAGGCCAGCGGCCGTCGTCGTCACACCCGAGCCGCGGTCGAGTCCCGTCACGGCCACGAGCTTGGGTTTGTGGGTGAGGTTCCGGCTTTCAAAATACCCGATCAGGCGGTCGCGCAGGGTTTCGTGAAATGTGTGGATCGCCTCGTCGGCCTGGCCGTGGTGGGCATCGCTGGCCGCAAGGGCGGCGCCATTGGGGACATCGGCGGCGGCTTTGCGCGATTTCTTGCGCTTCTTGCCCATGGCCGGGATCGACAGGAAGAGCGGGAGGCCGAGCATCTTTTCCACGTCGATCGGGCGACGCACGGAGCTGTCCAGGAAGAGCTCGATCGCGAATGCCCAGGCCAGGCCGGCAGCCAGCCCGCCGATCGCCAACACGGCCGTGATCTGCATGTTCTTTTTCTTATCCACCCGCGGGGGCGAAGGGGTCTGGATCTGGCTGATGTTTGAAACCTTGCCGTTGCCCAGGGCCTCGTTGATGCGGGACTGCTCGACGCGGGCGGCGTAGTAGCGGTAGTTCGCCTCCTCGAGTTCCTTTTTGCGGAGGAGTTCCATGATCGAGCCTTCCTCCTTGTCGACATTCGCCGCCTCGGTACGGACCTGCTCGAGCTGGGCGGTGAGCACCTTGATCTTGGCCTGCAGCGCATTCAGCCGGAGGCCTTCCTCCTGCACGTCGATGGTGCCTGGAGCCTTCTGGGCGGATGGCGACGGCACAGTGCGGGCCAGTCCGGGAAATTCCTCCTCCAGCTTTTTCCGGGCGGTTTCGGCTTCCACCAGTTGCCGCCGGATTTCGATCACGCGCGTGTTTTCCGGCGTGAACTGGGCGAGAAGTTCCTGCTCGCGTTTTTGGAGCATCTCCAGGCGCGCCAGCACCCAGCGGTAGTCGTTGGTCTTGGCGGTCGGCACCGGCGCCGGCGGCGCGGCGCCAGCCGCGGGTGTTTCCTCCCCGGATTTGGTGAGCTCGTTGTAGACGGCCGCCCGCTCGGCGAGCTCGGCCTGCGCCGTCAGCAGCTCACCCCGAATCCGCGCCATCTCCCCGATGTAGTTCTTCTTGGATTCCTCCAGCGAGATTACGCCCGCCTTGTTGCGCGCCTTTCGCAATTCCTCCTCCGTGCTGGCGAGCCGGTTCCTCAGCAGGTCGGTTTCCTGGGTGAGGAAATCACCAATGATCCCGACCGTCCGGTGGATCTCGACGTGTGTCTTCAGGTACCGGTTGATCACCTCGGTGAGGACCGGCTGCACGATCGTCGCATCGGGGTGCCGAAAGATCACGTGGATCACGCTGCTGTTACGCGGGACGTCGACGAGCAGGCCCCGGTTGATGACCTGGGCCGCGCGGTCGACCTCGGTCCCACCGCCGGCGTTGGCCAGGATTTTTTCCGGCCCGATGGTTTCGGCGACCTGCCGCGAGAGATCCAGGCTGGTCAGGATCTCCTGCTCGGATTCCATGATCGTTTCGCCACGGATGTCAGGCGACTTCACATTTGAGGCGTCTCCGACCGGGCCTGCGGCCTTGCCGCCTTCAGACACGACGTAGCGGACAAACAGTTTCGCCTCGGAAACCATCGTCGCCGGGAAGAACCGATAGTAACAAGCTGCCGCGATAAACCCGAGGGCGCCACAAATGATGATTTTCCACTTGTGACGGAAGAGGGTGAAGTAGATGTCGGCCACACCGATGCCGGGGGCGCGGGGAGCGGGTGCCAGGGCCGGCATGGAGGGGAGCCGCTCCACGCGTTGCACCGGGCGGGCATGATCGATCGGCCCTGGAGCAAAGGGAGGTTGGGTCGCCATGGGAGGCTGGTTGTCCATTGAAGGTTCTTTCAAGCCACGTGCTTGTAGAGTACCGATCCGGCCAGCCGCGAGAGGGAAATGGGGAGGGCCCGGAATAGTTGGTTATGCCACCCGGTCGCCCCGTCCGTGACCGTCACAAACCTGCCTTGCCGCAGGTCATAACGTACGTACTCAATGCTGCGCTCGACGGCGCCCCATCCAAGCTTGTATCGGCGCAGCCCGGCGTTGCCGATCGAGGTGCGGCCAAAATCCAGCGTTTTGAAACCGCGCTGAGCATGCCAGAGGATCGCCTCCCACATGAGCAGATTGTTGGCGCGGAGCTCCTGGCGGGTTTCGTCGGAGGCGCCGAATTTGTAAAGGACGGTAGCCCCCCGGTGAAAATACACGGCGCCGGCGACCGGAACGGTGCCCTGGTGCACCAACACCACTTGGCCGAGATTGGCCGCGAGGATGTGCCGCTGAATGTTCGCAAAAAAGCGGTAGGGCTGAGCCGGCAAACCGTGCTTCCGACGGGTGCGGCACAGCAGTCCGTAGAACGTGTGCATGGCGTCTGGAGCCTGCGAAAAAGTCACGGTCAGGCCGGATTGCCGCGCCTTCCGGACGGCCCGCCGAACCGAGCCTTCCAAACCGGAAAACAGCTGTGGCTCGCTGGGCGCCAGGTCCAGTTGATGTCCGAAGAAAGAAGTCGACGCCGGGGCGTCGCCAAAAAGCGGTCGACCGCCGCGAC
Organism: Lacunisphaera sp.; assembly: GCA_044224295.1. Taxonomy (GTDB): domain Bacteria; phylum Verrucomicrobiota; class Verrucomicrobiia; order Opitutales; family Opitutaceae; genus Lacunisphaera. The sequence continues at coordinate 155,025 of JBGAKQ010000001.1, forward strand.
ACTCAACGTAGTTCCAGCCGCGTGCGCGGGCCAGTTCGAGCGCGGCGCGAAAAAATTCCTGGAATCCGCCGGATTCCCTCGCGAGCGGGGCGCATTCGTCGGTGAACGGCAGGGCAATCCCGCGGCGGCCGGTCAGCCAGCTACTGACTTCCATTGTCGGGATGATCGGGGATTCGTCCTGCTGGCGGTCGACCAGGAACGCTGGTTTGAAGCCGTAGGTGTCCCGGAGCACCCGCAGCCAAGGGGTGGTGTGGAAGAATGAGCCGTTGGGATGGTCGGCGAGCCGCCTTTCCCACGCAGGTTCTTCCAGTGGGTCGACGGCGGCTGCGACTACTCCTGCTCCGGAAGAGTGAGTCGTCATCGAGTGGCCGTGGCGGGCGGGCAGGCGGGTCTAGACGCTCACCCGTTGCGCAAGGCTGGCCTTGAATTCCGTCGCCGTGGTTTCCAGCTGGGCGTCGGTGAGCTCTGGGAACATGGGCAGCGAGAGGAACGAGTCCGCGCAGGCCTCGCTGACGGGGAAGTCCCCGACGCGGTGGCCAAGATGGGCGTAGGCTTTCTGCAGGTGGACCGGCACCGGGTAGTGGATGCCGCAGCCGATGCCGCGCTCGCCGAGCTGTTGCATGACGCTCGCGCGATTCTCCACGCGCACCGCATACACGTGGTAGATGGATCGGCCGTAGTCCGCCTCGAACGGCAGCACCACGCCGGGCGTGCCCGCGAGCAACTGGTTGTACTTGGCGGCGGCGCGACGGCGGCCTTCGTTGGCCTTGTCGAGGTACTTCAATTTCACCGAGAGCACCGCGGCCTGCATGCCGTCCATGCGACCGTTCCAACCGATGACATCGTGGTAGTATTTCTTGGCCTGGCCGTGTTCACGGAACATCTGCATCCGGTCGCGCAGACCGGTGTCGCTGGTTGTCACGGCGCCGGCTTCGCCCCAGGCGCCGAGGTTTTTTCCGGGATAGAAACTGAACGAGCCCACCTGGCCGATGGAGCCGGCCTTGCGTCCCTTGTAGAGTGCGCCCTGCGCCTGCGCCGCGTCCTCGACCACGGCGAGCTTGTGCTTCCGGGCGATTGCGAGGATCGGATCCATGTCCGCGCACTGGCCGAACAAGTGCACCGGAATGATCGCCTTGGTGCGCGGCGTGATCGCGGCCTCTATCTTCTGCACATCGATCGTGTAGGTCCGCTCGTTGATGTCGACGAACACGGGCTTCGCGCCCGCGTAGCTGATCGCCTCGGCCGTCGCCATGAAGGTCATTGGGGCGGTGATCACTTCGTCGCCCTCGCCGATCCCCAGCGCGAGCAGCGCAAACCAGAGTGAATCCGTCCCGTTCGCAACGCCCACGCAGTGGGTCGTGTCGCAGTATTTCGCGTACGCCTCCTCGAAGCGCGCGACGAACGGGCCGCCCGCGAACGCGTTTGCATCCACCACTTGGCTGATCGCCGCCATTACTTCCGCCCGGATCGGGTCGTGATGCGCTTTGAGATCGAGAAACGGAACTTTAGGCGAGGCCATGGTCGATGAATGAGTGCGATTTGAGCGAGTGGGTGAACGATGTGTCAGCCCACCGATACAAGCCACAACCGCGGTTCGGCAACAGTGAATCGTGACAGAGCGTCGTCTACTTTTCGCGGATCCGATCCCTCGGTTGAGCGATGCGCGGGATGTGCGCGGCATCGCTCCACACCACGAGCACACGGTTTTTGAAATTCCGAAACTCGCTCGCGCGGGCGCGTCAGCATCGCGGTTCACCGATACCTTGACATTCGGGCGCCTGGCGCCCTTTCTCTCCGCAGGTTCCGATCCGGGTTCAGTTACCTACGCTGTGCGTACGGGCTGGGCCGTCGTTAGAAGTCGGGATACTGCCGCATGGCAATCCGGGCTCACCCTGGATCAACGATCCTTCGGTCAGCAACGGGCTGCGCTCGGTTTGTTAATCTGCTGCTAATCGGGCCAATGTGAGTAAACACCCCTATGGCAGCCGCACATAATTGGCGTTATTCTAGCAACCACTCGATACCCCCTATGATAACCTTTCTAATCATCGTCGGCGCCGTTCTGCTGCTTGCAGGAATCGTGTTGGCGTTTTCCGTCATGTTCGCCCCCGAGGGCCATGAGGATGAGAGAGGCTTCCACGCGACCGCGTCCGAGACTCCATTTTGGGAGACGGCCAAGCTGGGCAATGCGCCGCGCGGATCCTCCGGCGTTCCTCGCTGATTTGAATTAGGAGTGGTTCGCGAGCGCGACCCGGAGCGCACTCGCGATGCGATTCGCTGCGTGACGCCGAGACGCGTCAGAGCGAAAATGGTAGTTTTCCGGCGAAAATGAGCAGGGTAATTTCCCTAGGAGTACCACGCGTTGCATTTTGCAATAAGGGTCCCGATACTCACGCGTATTTGTGACATGTTTCTTTTTAGCGAAAGTTACTTTTGGGCAACAACTTGCTTTGTTACGATTAAGCGATGTGAATTGACGAAGCTTGACTCCGTGCATGTGAATTTGCAGTAAATCCCCCCAGCAAGAGCGCAGATTACCTCACAGCAGTAGCGAAAACGCCCTAGAAACCACCCCGCACAATGTCTCACCTGCACTCAAACGTCCTCTATCGTCGCAGCTCGGGTGGTGTGCAGGTTCCCAGCGCAAAACGCATTTTCGACATCGCGATCTGTTTGCTCGTGTTGCCGATCCTGGCGCTCGTCACTTTGGTCGTCGCGAGTTTTCTCCCGTTTGTTTCGCCTGGTCCCGTCTTCTTCCGGCAGGAGCGCGTCGGCCATCGCGGTCGTCGTTTCAAGATCTACAAATTCCGCACCATGCGGGTCGCCGCGGACACGGTGGTGCACCAGCAGTACTTCTCGCAACTGGTCGGCAGTAATGCGCCGATGACGAAACTGGATGCGCGTGGTGATTCGCGCTTGATCCCAGGCGGCTGGCTGATCCGCGCCTGCGGCCTCGATGAGCTCCCGCAGCTGATCAACGTCCTGCGCGGCGACATGAGCCTCGTCGGTCCGCGTCCGTGCCTTCCGGCCGAATACGAACAGTACACGGATGCGCAGCGCCTGCGTTTTGGGGCGACGCCCGGCCTCACCGGCCTCTGGCAGGTTTCCGGCAAGAATCGCACGACGTTCGAGGAGATGATTCGCCTCGATATCGAGTACGCGAACAAGCAGAGCCTTTGGATGGATTTCGCCATCATCGCCAAGACCATTCCCGCGCTGATCCAGCAGATCATGGACACGCGTCGTGGCCGTCGGGAAGCCTCCCAGCCGTCGAGCCGGCTGACGGAGATTCCGTTCCCGATGCAGCAGGTCGCGCAGAAGGCGAAGTAAGGGTGGGCGTAGTTTCCGATTGCCGTGCGGTGCGCCGCCGGTAGTGGTTGCTGCGACTTGCTAACCATGAGTAAACCAATCGGAGTTGGAGTCGTCGGCTGCGGTTATTGGGGACCGAATCTGGTCCGTAATTTTCGAGCCCTGCCGGATTGCCGGCTGAAGTCCATCTGCGACGTGAGCGAGGATCGCTTGCGTCACCTCAAGAGCCTCTACCCCGAGGTCGTGGGGGAAACGAAATACGAGCGGTTGCTCGAGGACCCCGAGCTGGATGCGATCGTCATTGCGACCTCGGTCAAACACCACTTCCCGATGGCGAAGGCCGCCTTGCTCGCGGGCAAGCACGCGCTGATCGAGAAGCCGCTCGCCGCGTCCGTCGCGCAGTGCGAGGAGCTCATCGCGATCGCGAAGAAGCAGGGCCGCATCCTCATGGTCGGCCACACGTTTCTCTATTCGCCGGCCGTGCGGAAGATCAAGGAGATCATCGATCGCAACGACATCGGTGACATCCGCTATATTTCGGCGCGCCGCCTCAACCTTGGCCTGTTCCAGAAGGACATCAACGTCGCGTGGGACCTCGCGCCCCACGACATTTCGATCATCCTCTACATCATGCAGGAGACGCCGTTCAGCGTGAACTGTCGCGGCGCCGCGCACATCACGCCGGGCATCGAGGATGTGACCTCAATGAACCTCCACTTCTCCGACGAGAAGTCCGCCACGATCCAGAGCAGCTGGCTCGACCCGAAAAAGGTTCGCGAGATGACGATTGTCGGCAGCGAGCGCATGATCGTATACGACGACCTTCCGGCTCAGGAGAAAATCAAGATCTACGACGTGCGCGTGAAGCGCCCGCCGCACTACGACACGTTCGCGGAGTTCCACTACGCCTACCACTACGGCGACATCTACAGCCCGTACATCAAGCAGGAGGAGCCGCTGAAGACCGAGTGCCAGCACTTCCTTGACTGCATTCGGAATGACCGGACCCCGCTCACCTCGGGTGCGAAGGGCTTGGAGGTCGTGAAGATTCTCGAAGCCTCGTCGGCTTCCATCCGCTTGAACGGCGCCCCCATCGACCTGCCCGCCGGTCGCACCGGTTCGCGGCCGCCGATGCCGGCCGCAGCTAACGTCGGCGGCAAGACGAACTCGAACCCGCCGATGCCGGTCGCCCGGGCGGACAAAACCAGTTGACCCGCGGTCGCCCTGGATGAATCCCGCACCGGTTTTGCACCAACAAATCACGCCCGACGTCAAACTCGGCCAGGGCGTCAAGGTCTTCGGTTTCGTCAATCTCTACGGGTGCGAGATCGGTGATGAGTCGAAGATCGGCACGTTTGTCGAGATCCAGCGCGGTGCGAAGATCGGCCGACGCTGCAAGATTTCGAGCCACACCTTTATCTGCGAGGGCGTGACCATCGAGGACGAGGTGTTTGTTGGCCACGGCGTGATGTTCACCAACGACCTCCACCCGCGTGCCACCAACCCGGATGGCAGCCTCCAGACCGCGGCAGATTGGAAATGTGTACCCACGGTGGTCAAGCGCGGGGCCGCCATCGGTTCCGGCGCCACCTTGCTGTGCGGCATCACGGTCGGCGAACGCGCCACCATCGGCGCCGGCAGTGTCGTGACGAAGGACGTCCCGGCGGGCGCCGTCGTCGCCGGCAACCCGGCGCGCGTGCTGCGCCGTAGCTGAAGCCGCGCCGCCTCCCCTTTGCCTAATTGACGCGCCCTTGATTCGGCCCCGGCGATTGGCTATGCAAGATTCCTCCCGGCCTGCTTCGCTCCCCATTCCTCCGATGAACATATCCCGTTTCCTCCCCCGTGTCCTCCTCGGCGTCGGCGCGCTCGCGCTCGTAAGCGGCTGCGTGGCGCCCGCGAACTCTGAACCCGCCCAAGCTACGTCGCTGAAACAGGCCGAAACCCTGACCCTCCAGGAAGGGGATGCCCTCAAGATTTCCTTTCCCGGGGCGCCCAACCTCGACTCGGCCCAAACGATCCGCCGCGATGGCAAGATCACGCTCGCGATGGTCGGGGAGGTCACCGCCGCGGGCCGGACTCCGGTGGAACTCGAGCAGGACTTGCTGAAAGTCTATGGCTCGCAGTTGCTCTCCAAGGAAGTCACGGTGCTGGTCGCGTCTTCGTCCTACCCGGTGTTTGTCTCGGGCGCCGTGCTCCGCCCCGGCAAGATCCTGGCCGAGCGCCCGCTGACGGCGTTGGAAGCGATCATGGAGGCAGGTGGCTTCGACACGAACAAAGCGGACCTCACCTCGGTCAAACTGGTGCGGCACGAAAATGGCGGCACCAAGAACTACACCCTCAATCTCAAGGCCGTGCTCGATGGCAAATCGAGCGAAGCGTTCTACCTGAAGCGGTCGGACATCCTTTTTGTCCCGGAGAAGTTCTCCTGGTTCTAGGCGCGACCTAGGCGCGGGTTACTTGAGCCTAGCCTGGCCCGAAGCGCGCCTCTGGTCCGCTCCCGTGAAACCGCGCGGAATGTGACCGGAAGGTGGCGACGTTCGGAGATCTTCGTTCCCGACGGAGATTTTCCAATCACGCTGTTTCGCAGTTGTGGGTTGCCGGACGTGCGAACGACCGCACCGCGCAGCCAGTCCGGGAAATCCCATCAGGTTAAGCGCCAGACGATTGATTTTGTCCGCACCGGGATTGGCGGGCGCGGTTGTCCCGCGCGCCTACTCCCGTAGCACGAGGATGAACTCCTCGATCGTCACTCCGCCGCTCCCGGTGAAGCGGTCTTGGCCTTCGCTTTTGAACCCGCATTTTTGCAGGACGCGCAACGACGCGGGATTGTGTTTGGCCACGCGGGCGACCAGCGGGCGCGTTCGCTCGATGGTCAGGAACTGCGCCAATGCCGCGCTGGCGATGCCGCGGCCCCAGCGATCGCGGCCAATCCAGTAACCAACCATCCGCTCCTGCGAGCTGGCGTCGGTCCAAGCCCCGATGGTCCCGGCGACCTGGCCCCCGTGGACGATGGTGCGCGTTGCGCAGGCGGGGTCGGCGAGGATCTTCTTCCAGTGGGCGGTGAACGCGTCTTGGGCTCGCGATGTGAACGCCGCCATGCGGACGGCTTCCGGATCGCGCTGGTGATCGAAAAAAACCGGCAAATCGTCGGGCTCGACGGCTCGGAGGTTAACGACGGCGGGCATGCGGATTGCCGCCACGAAAATCGCGAACCGCCCGAAACTCAAGTCCCGCCGGTCTGGCCGGTTCAGTCCACGCGGCGCCGTGCGGCCCACGCCTGGCCGGGGAATCGATCGCCCTTACGTCTCGTCGCTGGCGTACCGGGTCCACGGCAGTGCCCGGAGCCGCGTGGCGTCGATGGGCCGGCCCGTGCGCTCGCAAATCCCATAGCGACCCTGCGTGATGCGTTGAAGCGCCGCCTTGATCTCGGCCAGCGCGTTGGGCTCGTGGGCCAGCAGGGTCTTCACGAACTCCCGGTCGAAATCATCCGCGGTCCCCGGGGAGGTCGATTGTTGCACCAGGTGGTCCCGCAGCGCCGTCAGGGTCCGATAGTGCCAGGCCCACTGGGCCATGCCCGCAGGGGCGGAGGCGTGGTGCGGCGAAGCGGGCCGGCGCGGGGGCGGTTTCGTCATGGGAAGATCGGCAACGGCCCATCGTCTCATATTCCCCACGCGTCCGGCTTATAGTTCCTTGGCCAACCTTGCTCATATCTTGTTTTGCCCGGGATTACCCGGGCCGCGACCGCCCCGCCGGCGGAACGATCTAGCCCGCCGTGCCCTGGGTCTCGACCCAGCGGACCGCGTGCCGCACGAGGCCGGGCGTGTCCTTCAGGTCCAGCTTCGCCTTGATGTTGGCGCGATGCACATCGACCGTCTTCGTGCTCAGGCCCAACTGTTGGGCAATTTCGCGCGTGCCGCGGCCGCGGCCGATCAGCTGGAAGATCTCGAATTCCCGGTCGGTGAGTTTGCCAAACGGGGACTCCGCGTCGCGGGTCTTGCGGCCGGAGAAGCTATCGAGCAACAGCGCGGACATGCGCGGACTGACGTACACCAGGCCCTCGAAAATCTGGCGGATCGCCGCGAGGAGGTTTTCGCCGCCGGCCTCCTTCATGATGTAGCCGCGGGCCCCGGCTCGCAGGGCGCGCTCGGCGTAGACGAGCTCGTCATGCATCGAGACCACCAACACCGGCAGCCCGGGATGCAGGTCCACGAGGTCCTTGAGAAAATCGAGGCCACTGCGTCCGGGCATGGTCATGTCCGCCAGCACGAGGTCGATCCCGCCGGTGGCGAGTCGTTGCAGCGCCTCGGCGGGATTGGCGGCCTCTGCGCAGACCTGGAGGTCTGTCTGCCGGTCAATCAATTGCGCCAGGCCGGCGCGCATGAACGGGTGGTCGTCGACGATCATGATCCGCCGGCGGGGCGGGGTGGCGGGGGTCGCCGGGGAGGATTTCTTCTTGGCGGCAGGGGCTTTCATGCGCGCAGGGGCAGGCGGCAACGGATGACGGTGCCTTTGCGGGGAGCGGATTCCATGGAGAGTTCGGCGCCGGCCACGCTGGCGCGGTGACGCATCACCTGCAATCCCAAGCCGGGCGGTCGCGTGCGGCCGAGGCCGCGACCGTTGTCGGCAATGGTCAGCTCGAGGGCGCCGCCCGTCCGCGCGAGCGTCACGGTGATCAGCTTGGCGCCGCTGTGCTTGATCGCGTTGTTCACGGCTTCCTGCGCGATGCGGTAAAGCTGGGCCGCCGCCGGGGCGTCATCGAGCAGCACCACGGCGGGGCATTCAAAACGGCACTCGGCGCGACCGAGCGAGTTGGTTTGCTGCACCAGTTCAACCAGGCTCGCCCACAGCGCGTCGGGGACGTCCTTCACGGGGACCAAACCGCGGGAAAGCGTGCGCACCTGCGCGATCGATTCCCGGAGCATGCGGCCGATCTGGTCCACTTGTTTCGCGAGCGCGGGCGTCTTGGCGACGTCCGCCTTGAGGCCCGCACACATGATCTCGATCGCGGTGAGTTGCTGCCCGAGGCCGTCATGCAGGTCGGCGCCAATGCGCCGCTGTTCCTTCGCGCCGGCCTCGAGGACCTCGCGTTCCAGTCGATCCCGCTCGGCGGTGGCTTCGGCCAGCGCCCGCTGGGTGGCGACGGCGGACAATGCCCGGGCCACGACGCCTGGCAACAAATCCAGCATCGCCGTGCTCTTGGTGAGGTAGTCGAGGGCGCCGCGGCGCATGATGTCGACCGCGACTTTTTCGTCGCCCTGGCCGGTCACGACAATGAACGGGACGCGCAGACCTTCCTGTTCCATGCGTTGGAGCAGTTTGTCCCCCTGGGCGTCCTTCAATTTCAGGTCCAGCAGGAGCAACTCCGGTTTCTCGTGCGCGAGTTTCTGCAGCATGGTGGCGCCGGAACTGGCGGTGATCACACTGTGGCCCTCGGCGCGCAGGGCCTCGGACATCAGGAAAAGCAATCCCTCGTCATCATCCACGACGAGGATGCGGGCGGATTGCGGGGCAGGAACCGGGCGCATCCGCTCAGTGCCCGCCCACCGCGGGAGTCTGCATCAGTCGGATAAACAGCCCGAGCCTTTGCATGGCCTCGGCAAACTTTTCGTAGTCCACGGGCTTCTGCAGGTACACGCTGCAGCCGAGTTCGTGGCAGCGCGCCACCTCGCGGGCGTCGTCGGTGGTCGTGATCATGATCACCGGCAGCAATCGCAATTCGGGATCCGCCTTGATCCGGCGGAGCACCTCGACGCCATCCACCTTGGGCATGCGGATGTCGAGCAGCACAACGTAATTGCGGCCGTCCTCCCGGACCGGCCCGGGGCCGCGCTTGAAGAGGTAGTCGAGGATCGCCTGGCCGTTCCGGAAATGCTCGATGGGGTTCTCCACCCCAGCGAGGGCGAAGTTGTTCCGCATCAGGATCGCGTGGCCTTCATCGTCTTCCGCGATGAGCACAACCGGGGGCTGATTCATGGCCGTTAATTTGGAGTTTCGGGGGCAACAGGCAACGAAACAAAGAAGGTCGATCCCTGGCCGACGCGGCTCTCGACCCAGAGGCGACCGCGCTGCCGCTCGAGCACGCGCTGCGCGATGGTGAGGCCCAGGCCTTCCCCGGGCGTGGCGTCCGGGTCCAGCCGGTGGAAGATCTCAAAAACCTTCGGCTGGTGTTCCTCGGCGATGCCAATGCCGTTGTCCGCAACCGAGTAAACCGCCTTGCCGTCCTCGACGTGGCCCTTGATGACGATGCGCAGGGGCCGCTGCGGGTCGCGGTACTTGAGGGCGTTGTCGATCAGGTTGGCGAACACCTGGTTGGTCTGGGCGTTGTCGCCCACGCAAGCGGGCAGGGGCTCCACGACGATGTCCGCTTGGGCCTCGTTGATCTGGAAGCGGGCGGCCGCGACCACGCCCGCGATGAGTGCGTCCATGTCGATCGGCGCGATGGTCAGGCTGATGCGCCCAAGGCGCGAGTAGCGCAGCAGGCCGGCGAGCAGCATCTCCATCTTGGTGACGCCGGCGTTGATGAACCGGAGGGCCTGAGGGATGCTTTCCTTGAGCATCGGTTCGAGGTCCTTGACCGGCACGCTGCCGGCCTGCGCGGCCGCGGCGGCCTGGTCAATCTTCGCGCAGGCGCGGGCGAGCTGTTTGCCGAAGCCCTGGACGTTGACCAACGGGGACCGCAGGTCGTGCGACACCGTGTAGACGATCGTCTCGAGCTCCTTGTTTTTTTCCGCGAGGTCGTAGGCGAACAGTTTCAGCTGCGCTTCGTCGGCCTTGCGCTGCGTGATGTCCGTGCGGATGGCGACGTATTGCGTGGGTTTACCCGTGGCGTCGACGAAGGGGAAGATGGTCGTGTCGACCCAATAGAAAGAGCCGTCCTTCGCCCGGTTCTTGATCTCGCCGTGCCAGACCCGGCCCCGGCCGATCGTGCCCCAGAGCTCCTTGAAAAATTCCTTGGGGTGGTGGCGCGAATTGATGATCCGGTGGTCCTGGCCGAGCAACTCCTCGCGCGAGTACTTCGAAATCGCGCAGAATTTGTCATTCACATAAGTGATGCGCCCGGCCGCATTGGTGATGGCGACGATGGAGTGCTCGTCGAGCGCCGCCTTGATGTTGCGAAGCTCGCTCTGGGTGTCGGAAAGCCGCTGTTCCGCGTCCGTCCGCCCGCCGGCGCCGCCCTGCAGCAGGGCGACGAGCTCCTCCTTGGACATGTCGGCGTAATTCTTTGCTGCCACGTCGGAAACGTACGAACCCGCAATCCGGGCGCAAGATCGGACAATCCGGGAGCTTAGGCGGCCTAAAGAAATTCCCTAGTTGGAAAAGGCCCCGGGCCCAATTCACGGCCGCGGCGCGGGCTGGTATCGTCAGGCCCATGGAAACCACGCAATTCCTCGCCACCGCCCAGAACGACAGCAACCGCCGGGAAACCGCCGAACTCGTCGAATCCCTCCAATCGTCGGACATGTTCCGCGATTATCAGCGGGCCTTCCAGGCCATCACCGGACTCCCCCTGTCGCTCCGCGCCGCCGGCTCCTTCCAGCCGCCGATGCAGGGCACCAAACTGGGCAACGGGCTTTGCTCGCTGCTGGCTTCCAAGAACAAGACCTGCGCCGCCTGCCTCGAAATGCAGTCCCGGCTCGAGCAGGCTTCGGGTGACCAGGTCGGCACCGCGCAGTGTTTTGCCGGCCTCACCGAGTCCGCCGTGCCGGTTCGCCTCGGCGCCCGGGTCATCGCCTATCTCCAGACCGGCCAGGTCCTGTTCCACCTCCCGAGCGTCAGCGAAACCCGCGAGGCGGTCCGCCAGGCCACCAAGCTCGAGCCCTCGCTCGACCAGAAGGCCCTCGCCAGTGCGTTCAAGGAGTCCCGCGTGATCGCGCGCTCGCAGTACGACGCCATTCTCCGCCTGCTCGCCATCTTCGCCCAGCAGCTCGAGGTCCTGAGCAACCAGCTCATGATCAAGCAATCGGTCACCGAGGCCCCGGCCATCACCCGCGCCCGCGCCTACATCGCCGCCCACGTGGGCGAAGACCTCTCCCTCGCCGAAGTCTCGCAGGCGGTGGGCATGAGCTCCTTCTACTTCTGCAAGAACTTCAAGAAGGGCACCGGCCTCACCTTCACCGAATACCTTTCCCGCGTCCGCATCGAGGCGGTCAAGCAGCTCCTCCTCAACCCCTACAAGCGTGTGAGCGAGGCGGCTTATGAGGCGGGCTTCCAGTCCCTGTCCCAGTTCAACCGCGTCTTCCACCGCATCACCGGTCAATCCCCGTCCGACTACCGCAATTCCCTCCACGCCCCGGCGCGGAGTGTTACCGGCCTGCGGACGCAGGCGCACGCGGCGTGAGCGCGCGCGCCAAGGCCGCGCGCAAGCCGGCGGCGCGTCGCCGGCTCACGGGCATCGGTCCGATCCGCCCGCTCCAGGCGGGCGACGAGCCGCGTTTGCAGGCGTTTTTCCTGTCGCACACCGAGGAGACCATCCACGAGCGCTACGGGGGCAGCGTCACCACCATGACGCCCGAACGCGCCAGCGCCCTCGTCAACGTCGACCAGACCAAGGACTGCGCCCTGGGCATCTTCTCGCCCGACGGCGAACACCTTTACGCGGTGGGGCGCTACTGCCTCGATCCGGACGGGAAGGGCGCGGAAATGGCCTTTGTCGTCCACGAAAAGATGCGCCGCCGCGGACTCGCGACCGAGCTGCTCGAGCGCCTGATCGCCACCGCCCGCGCCCGCGGGCTCCGGCGCCTGTGGGGCCAGACCAACGTCCACAATGCCGCCATGCTCGGCATCTTCCGCCGCCACCAGTTCGCCGTTAGCACCGACGCGGGCACGGGTGAGGCGCTGGCCACCCTGACCCTGAATCCTCCTCTTCGTACTTTCCCATGAGCTCCCTCCCTGACTGGCAATCCCGCGGCATGTCCGCGGCCGACGCGGCCGCGCTCGTTCGCAGCGGCACCAATGTATTCATCCACGGCGCTTGCGCGACGCCCACACCCCTGCTCGAGGCGTTGTGCCGGCGCACCGACCTGGAGAATGTGCGGCTTTACCACCTGCACACCGCCGGCCCGGCGCCGTTTGCGGAACCCAGCCGCGCGAAGGAGTTTCGCTCCGTATCGCTTTTCACCGGCGCGCCCCTGCGCACCGCGATCGCCGAGGGGCGGGCGGATTTTGTGCCGATTTTCCTTTCCGACATCCCGGAGCTTTTCCGCAGCGGCCAGGTGCCGCTCGACGTCGCGCTGATCCAGGTTTCGCCGCCCGACCGCCACGGCAATTGCTCGCTCGGCACGTCCTGCGACGCGGCGCTGGCCGCGTCGGCCTCCGCGCGCGTGGTGGTGGCCGAGATCAACGCGCAGATGCCGCGTACCCACGGGAACAACGTCATCCGCTTCGACCGGATCCACGCTTTCGTCGCCACCGACCGTCCGCTGCTGGAACATCACCCCGAGCCGGAAACCCCGGTGGAGGCCCGCATCGGCGAGATTGTGGCCGGACTCGTGGAGGATGGCTCCACGCTGCAAATGGGCATCGGCGGCATCCCGGATGCGGTGCTCACGCGCCTGCATGGCAAGCGTGACCTCGGCATCCACACCGAGATGTTTTCCGACCGCATCGTCGACCTCGTGGAGTCGGGCGCGGTCACGAACCGCCTCAAGGCCAACGGCCGCGGCCGCATTGTCACGAGCTTCGTCAATGGCACGCGTCGCCTGTTCGATTTCGTGAACGACAATCCGCAGGTTTCTTTCTACCCGTGCGATTGGACGAACGACACGTCCGTCATCCGCCGGAACCCGCGCGTCGTCGCCATCAACTCGGCCATCCAGGTTGACCTGACGGGCCAGGTTTGCGCCGACTCGATCGGCCACCGGATTTATTCGGGCATCGGCGGCCAGATGGATTTCATCCGCGGCGCCGCGCTCTCGCCGGGCGGCAAGCCAATCATCGCGATGCCCTCGACGGCCGCGAAGGGCCGCGTGTCCCGCATCACCGTCCAACTCGCGCCGGGCGCGGGCGTGGTGACCACGCGCGGGCACGTGCACTGGGTCGCGACCGAATACGGCGCGGTGAATCTCCACGGTCGCTCGCTGCGGGAACGCGCGGAGGCGTTGATCTCGATCGCGCATCCGGATTTCCGCGCCGAACTCCTGCGCGACTTGAAACTTTTGCGCGCGGCCTAGGCGGGGCAAGTAACGGTCAGGGAATGCCAAGGGACGATGAGCCGCGCTCACCGTCCCGAGGTAAACTGCCGCTGTGGATATCGGGACTCTCAGCTCGTTCATGACGCGGCGACCGGAGCTTCGCCGCAGCTGGGAAAGTCTGCTGCGCGTGGAAAAAACCACCTCGCCGCTCGCGAACCCGGACGCCCTGGTGCATTTGATCGACCGGACGCTCGACGAGGTTTTCAACGACCTGCGTTTCCGTTCGCCTCGCCGCCATCCGACCCGCGAGCCGGCGGCCAATTGCCCCTGCGGGCGCAACCCGCTGCTGGCGTATTACGCCGCCGGCCGGCAGGCCGTGCGCGAGGGGTTGATCCGGGTGCAGGTGGCCACGCCTGGAATGAAATCAGCCTGCTTAAACGAGGATCTGCAGGTCTTGGACGAGGTGTTTGACCAGATCGCGCGGCGGGAAATTGAGGCATTTTGCGGCGTCTGCCAGTTTCGCGGCCCCCAGCATCCGGAACACACGGTCCCGGGAAGCCGCCTCACTTCGCCCCACGACAGTCACTGCAACCGCGCGCGGTAGGCGGACGGTGATTCGCCGGACACGCGTCGGAAAACGCGGTTGAATTGGGAAAGGGACTGGAAACCCGCGGCAAACGCCGCCTCGCTCACGCGTTTGTTCGGGTCGAGCAGTTGCTGGCGTACCACTTCGACGCGCACGCGCGCGACGTAATCGGTAAACGTCAGGCCGGTCGAGCGGCGGAAGCTCTTGCAGAAGTAGAACGGGCTCATGTTCACGGCCTGCGCCACTTGGGCCAGCGTGAGTTCCTCGGAGTGATGCTCCGCGATGTAGGCGCGCGCGGCCCGGATGGGCGGCGCCTCGCTGGCTTCCTCGCGGACCACGAGCTGGTTGCTCAACGCCGAAAGGTGCTGCGCAAAAATTGTCAGCAGCTGCAGGATCGACTGGTAGTGGTTTTTGGTCACCACGCGGCTCTGGCCAAAGGTCTCGAGGAACCGGGCGCGCTCTGCGTCGACGCCGAGGCGCTCCAGCATCTTTTCCAAGCGCGAGAAGGCTGCGGGATTCGGCTCGCGCAGGAACACCTGGCCGGTCTGCAGGTAGGCGATCAGCTTGTCGCCGACGCGCACCGGCACGGCCGAGTCGGAGAGGCCGCACGCGCAATGCACGGTCTTGGGCTCGAGGGCGGCGGCATCCTCGACTTTGCGCTGCGACTCGAGGCAGTGGGAGCACGTGTGGTTCGTGCCGGCCATGAGGGCGCAGAACGGGTTCTCGTTGGGTTCGCCGTGGTGCGGGAGGTTGAAGGAGCCACGCTCCCGGAGGGCGAGGGGCAGGCCGGTGGCGTCGCGGAAGGCGCGGGCGTAATCGCGATACACCTGCGAGCGGCGCAGCTGCTCCACCAGCTGGTTCTTGCGGTGCGGTGCGGTGACGGGCGTCATGATCTTCAAGTAGAACCACGCCGCGCACGCATCAAGTCTGTGACCCCCTCAGGACAAGATATGCGCATTAGTCCGCAAGCGCTGCATGAATTGACCGGCGATGGAGGTCCCGGGTGCGACGCCCTTGGCGGCTCGATTTGGTGACGCGCAACCGGGACGCGATGGGTCCGTCGGGCGCCGCGAACCGGCGCCGCCGGTCACAGCCCGAGGAACTGAATGGCACAACCGGCGAGGAGAACGGTGCCGCCGGCCATGGCGTGGCGGAAGCGCTCGATTTTGCCCGTGGGGAGCAGGCTGAGGCCGCGCTGGCCGAGCAGGACGGTGACCAGCATCGCGCCGATGGTGAGCGCGCTGAAGGAGCCCACGACGGTCCAGACGTCGGTCCAGCTGCCTTGCGCGGCGGGATACATCGCGAGCGGGATCATCGGCTCGCACGGTCCGAAAACGAAGATGGTGAACAGCACCCACGGCGTGAGCCGGAAGCCCGGGTCGGCCGGGTTGTGCTCGCCGTGGTGATGGTCACAATGGGCGCCGCGGAACGCCTGCTTCAGGCCCCAGGCGCCGTAAACGAGGCCGAAGGCAATCATCGCCCACGCGGCCAGGTTGCCGCGGAACGCCTCGATGAACCGGACGCGCTCGAGGCCGAAGCCCATGAGCACCCCCCCAAGCGCGAGGGCCACCGAACTGCCGACGTGGCCCAGCCCGCACAGGGTGGTCCAGAAAATCGTGCGCGCCACCGACCAGCGCCGGGCGCGGCCCATGACGATGAACGGCAGGTAGTGGTCCGGGCCGGACAGCGTGTGCAAAACCGCCACGCCGGCGGTGCTCAGGAGGAGCACGGACATCTGCGGGGTCCCGAGCGTGTGTGCGTGGAATTCGGGATTCATGGGCAGTGGTTACGGTCCGGAATTCGCCAGGCGCTCCGCGAGGCTCCGGATGCTTTGGACCACGGTCGCCACTGACCCCGCCACTTCCGGTGACAACTCCGTACACATCGGGCGAACCTCTTCCACGGAGATCGTGTAGAGGTGAATCCGCGGCAGTCGTTCCAGGAGGGCGGCGGCGGCAAAAAGGTCCTTCAACCCAAAGTCATGGGCGCCCAACCCACGCGGAAGTTCGCCGACAAACTCGGGTTGAAGGAAAGTGATGGTCCCCGCCGCGCGACCATCGCGCGTGGCGTCGACCAGGATGATATCGCCGGCCCCGTCAAACTCCCGCAGGAGGTTGACGCCGCCGGTGCCGCCGTCGAGGAGGCGGACCCCAGCGATGGGCTCGGCTTGTTCAAGTTGGCGGAGGATGTGGATGCCGACGCCCTCGTCCCCCATGAGCAGGTTGCCCACGCCGAGGACCAGGATGCGGTCGCCCAAGGCGCCTTGCGGCGCCGGGGCGGCGGCTTCCCCCACGAGGATGCAGTCGATGAGGCCAGTCATGTCAGCGCGCGGGTTTGGGCCGTCCGGCGACGTGGCTCGCGGCGGGCCGCTCGGGCATCGCGGAGATGCCGCTCGCTTCCTCCGCCTCGATCTTGTGCTTCTCCATGAACTTCCAGCCGCCGATGATGGACGACGTGACGCCGTGCCCCTCGACGTAGTCATGGTAAAACACGAGGTAGATGTGGATCAGCGTGAAGACGATGAACGCCCACATGACCGCGTAGTGGAATACCCGGAGGTTTTGCTCGCTGCCGGCGATCGTCACCATCCACGTGAACAGCTGCGGAAACGTCGAGTCGCTCATCGACGCATAGAGCGCGAAGCCCGACGCGATTTGGAACGCCGACAGGATCCCGGTGCCCGCGTAGGTGAAGTACGCCACCGAGTTGTGGCCCAGCGTGTGGACCGCCTTGTGGCTGGACTGGAAGATGTCCACCCGAAGGACGTCCCACACCTGGCGGATCTGCGCCGGGCGGAGCGGGAAGAAGTTCCGCCAGCTGGCGTACTTGTTGCCCACCACCGACCAGTACAGTCGGAACGCGAAGTTCGCGAGAAACACGTAACTCGTCGCGAAATGCACGAAGCGCACGGTGCCGAACCAGTAGGAGCCATACGCCTCGCCGGAGTTCAGCAGGCCCGGGGGATGGGCGATCAGCCAGCCGGTGACGCCGAGCGTGACGATGCAAAGCGCGTTGATCCAGTGGAACCACCGGATCGGCTGTTCCCAGACGTAGACGCGCTGGTAGTCGTGTGAGGAGGGCGTGCTCATGGGGAGGGCCTCCGGTTACTTGACCACCAGTTCGTGCCGCGCGATTTCCTTGTTGTCCTCGTAAAGATGCACGGCGCAAGCCAGGCACGGGTCGAAGGAGTGGATCGTGCGGATGATTTCCAACGGCTGTTGCGGATCGTGCACCGGGGTGCCGATGAGGGAGGCCTCGTAGGCCGAGCGCTGGCCCTGGGCGTCACGGGGCGACGCATTCCAGGTGCTCGGGACCACCAGCTGGTAGTTCGCGATCTTCTGGTCGTTGATGACGATCCAGTGCGCGAGCGCGCCGCGCGGGGCCTCGCTCGTGCCGACGCCCTTGCAGGCCTTCGCCCAGGACGACGGCTCCCACTTGTCGCGGGTGAACGTGCGCAGGTCGCCCGCCTTGATGTTGGCGAGTAGCTGATTGTAGAACTCCAGGCCCCAACGGGCGGCCAGTTGGGATTCGATCGCGCGCGCCGCCGTGCGGCCGAGGGTCGAGAAGAGCACCGAGGCCGGGGCCTTCAGGGCGCCAAGCGTGGCGGTGACCGCGTCCTTGATCTCGGCGTTGCCCGCGGCGTAGCCGACCAGCATGCGCGACAGCGGGCCGACTTCCATCGCGTGGCCCTTCCAACGCGGCGTCTTGAGCCAGCTGTATTTGGCTTCGACGTCGAGGTTCGCGTACGGCGGCTTCGGGCCGGAGTATTTGAGTTTGGTCTCACCCTTCCACGGGTGGAGGCCGCCCTGCTGCGAATACTCGTACCAGGAGTGGTCGATGAACTCCTGCACGCCGGTGTCGTCACGCGGGTCGACCGGGTGGACCTTCGAGAGGTCGCGGCCGAGGATCGCGCCACGCGGGAACTTGTAGCTCATCACGTCGGCGAAGCCGTTGGTCGGCAGGTCGCCGTAGCAGAGGTAGTTTTCCAGCCCGCCGCCGATGCCGGCCCAGTCGAGGTAGAAGGGCGCGACGGCGAGGACGTCGGGCAGGTAAACCTGTTCGACGAACTGCTGCGCCTGCTTGAGCAGGTCGCCGACCATCGCGAGACGTTCCGCGTTGATGGCATTGGCCTCGTTCGGGTTGATCGAGCACGGCATGCCGCCGACGAGGTAGTTCGGGTGCGGGTTCTTGCCGCCGAAGATCGTGTGGACCTTGACGATTTCCTTCTGCCATTCGAGGGCCTCGAGGTAGTGCGCGACCGCCATGAGGTTGGCCTCGGGCGGGAGCTTGAACGCCGGGTGACCCCAGTAGCCGTTGGCGAAGATGCCCAGCTGGCCGCTTTCGACGAACTTCGTGAGGCGGGTCTGGATGTCCTTGAAGTAACCCGGGGAGCTCTTCGGGTAGTGCGAGATCGACTGCGCGAGCGTCGACGTGGCAACCGGGTCGGCCTTGAGGGCGCTGACGACGTCCACCCAGTCCAGCGCGTGCAGGTGGTAGAAGTGCACGACGTGGTCCTGCATGTACTGCGCGCAGAACATGATGTTGCGGATCAGCTCGGCATTGGGCGGGACGCGGACGTCGATCGCGTCCTCGACGGCGCGGACGGACGCCAGGGCGTGCACGGTGGTGCAGACGCCGCAGACGCGTTCGCAGAACGCCCAGGCGTCGCGGGGATCGCGGCCCTTGAGGATGATTTCGAGGCCGCGGACCATGGTGCCGGCGCTCCAGGCGTCGACAATCTTGCCATCCTTCACCTCCGCTTCGATGCGGAGGTGGCCTTCGATGCGGGTAACGGGGTCAACAACGATGCGAGTGCTCATGGGGTGGGGCGGTTAGGATTTGGCGTTACCGGACTTTTCGGCCTGCTCGGCGTTCTCGCCGGCCTGCTCGCCAATGTCTGAGCGCTTGCGGAAGTTGGTCATGACCGCGTGACCCGCGGCGCCCGCGATCGCGGCGCCCGCCACCACGGCGCCGATCTTGTCGGCCGTGGCTTCGATCGGGAAGCCGGGGAAGTTGGGCAATCGCTGGTAGAAAGGCCCGTTGTCCCAGAAGTTGGACTCGGAGCAGCCGATGCACGGGTGGCCCGATTGGATCGGGAAGCTGACGCCGCCGTTCCAGCGGATGGTGCCGCAGGAGTTGTAGGTCGAGGGACCCTTGCAACCAACCTTGTAGAGGCAGTAGCCCTTGCGCGCGTTCTCGTCGTCAAAACTCTCGACGAACAGGCCGGCGTCATAGTTCGGCCGGCGATAGCAGGTGTCGTGAACCCGGCGGGAATAAAACGCCTTCGGGCGGCCGAGGTTGTCGAGCTGCGGGATGGTGTCGAAGGTCAGCAGGTGCACGAGCACGCCGGCCATGACCTCGGCGATCGGCGGGCAGCCCTGGACGTTGATGATCGGCTTGCCGCCGATGATCTTCTTGATCGGCTGGGCTTCCGTGGGGTTGGGCTTGGCGGCCTGCACACAGCCGGAGCAGGCGCAGTTGCCCCAGGCGATCACGGCTTTCGCATGTTCGGCGACCTCCTCGGCGATGTGCTTGGCGGTCTTGCCACCAATGCAGCAATAGACGCCGTCCTCAGCGAGCGGGACCGAGCCCTCGATGCAGAGGAGGTACTCGCCCTTGTATTTTTCCATCGTGTCCTTGAGGCACTGCTCGGCTTGGAAGCCCGAGGCGGCCAGGAGCGTCTCGGTGTAGTCGAGCGAAACCTTGTCGAGTAGGATGTCAGCGACGATCGGGTGTGAGCTGCGAAGGAACGACTCGCTGCAACAGGTGCATTCCTGGAAATGGAGCCAGATGACCGGGATGCGCTTCTTCGTTTCGAGAGCCTTGACGACCTTCTCGACGCCTGATGCTTCGAGGCCGATGCACGCGCCCATCCAGGCGCAGAACTGCAGGAACTCGCGTCGTGATACGCCGCGGGCAGTGATTTGATCGTAGATGGTCTGGTCGGATTTTCGAGGGGACGCGATGTCGGTTGGCATTTCTGGGGTCGGCCGGGGGGCGCGTTAAAGGTTGATACGGGGTGGTGGGAAAGCGCGGCGAGAATACCGGAAACTCGGGCGCGCGGGTGGGCGTGGTTTGGCAAAGACTGCTCATCCTTTGCAAAGGCTCGGCGTGCGCTCGACGCCCGGGTTTGCCGGGCTCATAGATTCCGGTTATGCACGAGGTCGGAATCATGGAATCGGCGCTCGCGGTCATCGGCCAGCAGGCCGCGGCCAACGGGGCCACCCGCGTCACGCGGATCGTCCTGCGCATCGGCCGGCTTTCCAGCGTGGACCTCGACGCCCTCCGCTTCGCCTTCGACGCGTTGGTGCCCGGCACGATCGCGGCGGACGCGGTGCTCGACATCGAGAGCATCCCGGCGCGCGCCCATTGCCAGGCCTGCGACCAGGACTTCGTGGCCGAGACCGGCTACATCCTTTCGTGCCCGCGCTGCCGGGCTTTCTCCAGCGACATCCGCAGCGGCCGCGAACTCGACATCGCCCGCCTCGAATTTTCCCTCCCATGAACAACCCCGCCACGCCCGTCGCGGAAACCGAATCCGGCTTCCGCATCAACGCCCTCACCGGCGCCGCCCCCCGCGCCGTGCGCACCCTCGCCGCACCGCTCTCCGCCGAAATCTCCGCCGCTCTCGCCGCCAGCGACAAGGGCGAGGTCGCCGTCCGCTCGGTGGACGTCAACATCCCGCTGCTCGAGAAGAATGACATCCTCGCCGAGCGCAACCGCGGCTACTTCCTCGGTCGCGGCCTGGCCGCCCTCAACCTGGTGTCCTCGCCGGGCGCCGGGAAGACCACGCTCCTCGAGCGCACGCTCGACGAGTATGGCCAGCGCACGCGCTGCGCCGTGCTGGTGGGCGATCTCGCCACCGACAATGACGGCGAGCGCCTGAAACGCCCGCACGCGGCCGTCGCCCAGATCACCACCGGCACCGTTTGCCACCTCGACGCGGGCATGATCGCCCGCGCGGCGCAGTCGATCCAACTCGACGGCGTGCGCGTCCTCTTCATTGAGAACGTCGGCAACCTGGTTTGCCCCGCCAACTTCGACCTCGGCGAGCAGGCGCGCGTGGTGTTGCTCTCAGCCACCGAAGGCGAGGACAAGCCGCTCAAGTATCCGCCGATCTTCAAGTCGGCCAACCTCGTGCTGCTGACCAAGGTCGACGTCGCCGACGTGCTCGGTTTCAAGCGCGATGTCGCGGTCGACAACATCCGCCGCATCGCCCCGCAGGCCCGCATCATCCAGGTCTCCAGCCGGAGTGGGGAAGGCCTCGCCGAGTGGTACGCCTACCTCGATTCGCTCCAGGGCTGATTTGCCATGCCGGTCCCGGCTCCAGTCACCGACGTCCTGCTGCGCGTGCGCGGCACCGTGCAGGGCGTCGGTTTTCGTCCGTTCGTGCATCGCACGGCGGCCGGCCTGGGTTTGCGCGGGTGGGTGGTGAATGACGACGAGGGTGTCCTCGTGCGGGCGGCGGGTGACGCCGCCCACGTCGCGGAACTGGCCGAGGCCTTGAAACACGATGCGCCTCCGGCGGCCAACGTGGAGAGTGTCAACCAGGTGGCGTTGCGCGCCGACCTGCCTCCAGCCGGCGCGGGTTTCGTAATCGCGCCGAGCCTCGTCCACGGCGGAGCCATCGCCACCGCGACGCCCGCCGACCTGGCCCTCTGTGCGGATTGCCGCCGCGAGTTGCTCGACCCGGCTGATCGCCGGCATCGGTACCCATTCATCAACTGCACACAGTGCGGTCCCCGCTACTCGATCATCGAGCGCCTGCCCTACGACCGGCCGGGCACGACCATGCGCGCCTTCCGCATGTGCCCGAGCTGCGCGGGCGAGTATGTAAACCCGGCTTCCCGCCGGTTTCACGCCGAGCCCAACGCCTGTCCCGACTGCGGGCCGCAGTTGACCCTGGCGGATCCCGCCGGCGTCACCGTGGGCGGTCCCGAAACCGCCCTCAACCAGGCCCGCTCGCTGCTGCGGGCCGGCCGCGTCGTGGCGGTGAAAGGCGTGGGTGGCTTCCATCTTCTCTGCGACGCCACCAATGAGGTGGCGGTCCTCGGTCTCCGGCGGCGCAAGCACCGGGACGCGAAGCCGCTGGCCGTGATGTTTCGCGACCTCGCCCAGCTCCGGCACTTTGCCACGGTCGACGCCACGGCCGAAGCCCTGCTCGTGTCGCCGGCCGCGCCAATCGTGCTGGTGCCGCGATTGCCCGAGAGCGATCTGGCCACGGGCATCGCGCCCGGCAATCCGTGGGTCGGCGCGCTGCTGCCCTACGCCCCGCTGCAAGTGTTGTTGCTCGAGGGTTTGGATTTCCCGGTGGTGGCGACGAGCGCGAACCTCGCATCCGAACCGATCTGCACCGACAATGCTGAGGCGCGGCGCCGGCTGGCGGGCATTGCCGACCTGTTTCTCGAGCATGATCGCCCGATCGCGCATCCCGTCGATGATTCCGTCGTGCGGCTGGCGGAGCGGTCCGAGCCGATTCTGTTGCGGCGCGGCCGCGGCTACGCGCCGGCGCCGCTGACGCTGCCGGGTCGGTTGCCGGGTTCCTTGCTGTGCGTCGGCGGGCAGATGAAAAATACCGTCGCCGTCGCCGGTGGGGACCACGTCGTGGTGAGCCCGCACCTCGGGGATCTCGACAATGTCGCCACGGAGGCCGCCTTCTCGCGGGCCATTGCCACGCTGGGTCGTTTGCATGGCGCAGGTTTTACGGCGGTGGTCCATGACAAGCACCCGGGGTATGCCTCGACCCGATACGCGCAGAAGCTCGGGTTGCCGATGATTGCGGTGCAACACCACCTGGCGCATGTGCTGGCCTGTTTGTTGGAACATCATCACCCGGCGGACGAGGTGCTCGGGATTTCCTGGGACGGCACGGGCTATGGCGAAGACGCCACCGTGTGGGGCGGCGAGTTCATCACGCTGCGCCAAAATCACGCCGAGCGGTTCGCGCGGCTCCGGCCGTTCCGGCTGCCAGGCAGCGAGGCGGCGGTGCGGGACGCACGGCGCATCGCGCTCGCGTTTGCGCATGACCTTGGGGCCTTCCCGCGACTCGCGGCGCAGCTTGGGGTCGGGGAGAAGGATGCCGCCAACCTCGGCACGATGTTGAACGGGGGCCTGAACTCACCGTGGTGCTCGAGCGCCGGACGATTGTTCGACGGCTTCGCCGCGCTGCTGGGCATCGGTGACACGAATCATTTCGAAGGACAGCTTCCGCTGGCCCTGGAAGCGGCAGCGCATGCGTTTCGACATGATTCGCGGGCGCTGCCGTTTCATGTCGGCCGGGCCAGCTCTCCCGGCGCGCGCTACGAGATCGATTGGCGCCCGGCGGTGTCGGAAGTCAGCCACCTGCGTGGCGACGTCGCGGCGGATGCCGCCGCGCTGCACCGGGGCTTGGTGGCAGCCATGGTGGAAGTTGCGCGCCACGCCGGCGCGGGGACCGTGGTGCTGACGGGCGGCTGCTTCCAGAACGCGCTGCTGCATTCCCTGGCTTCCGAGGCGCTGACCGAGGCCGGCTTCCGCGTACTCGTGCACCGGCGCCTTTCCCCGAACGACAACTCGATTGCAGCCGGCCAGGCGCTGGCCGCGCTCTGGAATCTCACGACGGTCTCCCTCCCGACTTAACCAACGTCCACCTTCAACCGCCCCCTCCCCATGTGTCTCGCAGTCCCCGGCAAAGTCCTTGAAATCTCCGGCACCGATCCGCTGCTCCGCGCCGCGAAGGTCAGCTTCGCGGGCGTCGTGAAACTCGTCAGCCTCACCTGCACGCCCGAAGCGAAGGTCGGCGACTACGTCCTCGTGCATGTGGGCGTCGCCATCAGCACCGTCGACCCCAAGGAGGCCGAGGAGACCTTCCGCTACCTCCAGCAAATGGGCGAACTCGATGGGTTGGAGATACCGGACACGGGCGCTGGCGCGCCCGCAAGGAGCAAGTGACAAGGAACAAGTGGCAAGAAATCAACCCATGACGCCGCAGGCCGCTGACTCTTGTTACTTGAGCCTTGGTACTTGCTACTTCCCAGCCAAGCCCGTCCGGAATGGCCAAACCGTCGGGGTATAAAACCCCTCCCACCAAATACAGATACGCAGAGGAATCATCATGAAATACGTCGACGAATACCGTGATGCCGCGCTGGTGAAGAAGCTGGCGGCGGCGATAGCGAAGGTGACGACGCGCCCGTGGACCATCATGGAGATCTGCGGGGGGCAAACCCATGCGATTGTGAAGTTCGGGCTCGATGAGCTGCTGCCGAAAAACATCACCCTCGTCCACGGGCCGGGCTGCCCGGTGTGCGTGACGAGCGCGGACTTGATTGACCACGCCGTCGAGTTGGCGGCGCGGCCCCAGGTGATCCTGTGTTCGTTTGGCGACATGCTGCGGGTTCCCGGGAACGGCATCGACTTGCTGACAGCCAAGGCCCGCGGGGCGGATGTCCGCATCGTGTATTCGCCGCTCGATGCGGTGACCCTCGCGCGGGACAATCCGAATCGGGAAGTCGTGTTCTTTGCGGTCGGCTTTGAAACCACGGCCCCGGCCAATGCCCTCGCCGTGCAGTCGGCGGAGGCGCAGGGATTGCGCAATTTCTCGATCCTGACGTCCCACGTGCTCGTGCCCCCCGCGATGCGCGCGATTCTCAGTGCACCGGACAATCGCGTGCAGGGATTCCTCGCCGCGGGCCACGTCTGCACGATCATGGGTACCGGCGAGTACGGACCGATCGCACGCGAGCATCGCGCGCCGATCATCATCACGGGTTTCGAGCCCGTGGACATCCTCGAGGGAATCCTGCTTTGCGTGAAACAACTCGAGGAGGGCCGCGCCGACGTGGAAAACGCCTATTCGCGCGCCGTGCGGGCCACGGGCAACGAGCATGCGCGGGCAATCGTTGAAAAGGTCTTTGCGGTCTGCGACCGCGACTGGCGCGGCATTGGCGTGATTCCCCAGAGCGGCCTCGCGGTGCGCGCGGCGTGGCGGTCGTTTGATGCCGCGGTGCGTTTTCCACGGAAGACCCCGGCGGCGGCCGCCCCCACGGAGTGCATCAGTGGCGAGATCATGCGTGGCGTGAAGAAGCCCCTCGACTGTCCGGCCTTCGGCAAGACCTGCACCCCCGAGCGTCCCCTGGGCGCCCCCATGGTGTCCAGCGAAGGCGCCTGCGCGGCGTATTACCGGTATCGCGCGCGGGCGGTGGAAGCCGTGGCGAGCTAGCGGACGGGGCGAACACACCCCGGCGCTTCGCGCCACCCCTCTCGAGAGGGGAGCTGCAAACTTCTGGGTCCCCTCTTGAGAGGGGTGCCCGCAGGGCGGGGTGTGTTGGTTCGATTGCGCAACCGCGGTCGCTCAACAAATCCGCGGCAGCTGCTCGCCGCTGAGGCGGTCGATGATGCGTTCCGCCCCAATGACACTGCGCTGTGTGACCTGACCCGCCGGGCCCGGCTTGACCGTGCCGATGATGGCGGGGCTGCCGCCCGGGGCGGCCTGCTTTAGAATTTCCAGCGCGCGGGCTGACTGGGCGGCCGGCACGAAGCACACGAAACGTCCCTCGTTGGCGACGTAGAACGGGTCGAGGCCGAGGATTTCACAGGCGCCCTGGACGAGCTCGGAAACGGGGACCTGGGCGGCGTCGATCGCAATCGCGAGGCGCGACGATTCGGCCAGTTCGACCAAAGAGGTGGCGAGGCCGCCGCGCGTGAGGTCACGCAGGCAATGAACCTCCAGGCCCGCGGCGAGCAGCGCCTGCACCGGGGCGACGAGCGGCGCGCAGTCGCTTTCGATGGCGCTTTCGAATTCCAAGCCGGCGCGCGTGGCCATGATGGCCATTCCGTGGCGGCCGAGGTCGCCGCTCAACAGGATGGCGTCACCTGCCCGGATGCTGGTGGGCGCGACGGTCAGCGGGGTTTCGATGAGGCCGATGCCGGCGGTCGTGACGTAGAGGCCGTCGCCCTTGCCGCGTTCCACGACCTTGGTGTCGCCCGTGACGATGCTCACGCCCGCGGCGCTGGCGGCGGCCTGCATGGAGGCGACGACCTTCTGCAAGGTCGCCATCGGGAATCCCTCCTCGAGGATGAAGCCCGCGCTCAGCCACAGCGGCTTAGCGCCGCACATGGCGAGGTCGTTGACGGTGCCATTGACCGCAAGGCAGCCGATGTCGCCGCCGGGAAAAAACAAGGGACTCACCACGTGCGAGTCGGTCGTGAAGGCCAGGCGCGCCCCGCCCGGGAGGGCCAGCGTGGCTCCGTCGTGCTGGGCATCGAGTTCCGGGCGCGCGAATGCCGGGCGAAAGATGCGGTCGATCAGGTCCTGCGTTAACCGCCCGCCGCCGCCGTGCCCAACGGTGATCTCCGTGCGGTGCGCCAACGGCACCGGACACGAGGAAAAACCGGGCGCAACTCCCGGCGGCAGGGGCGGGTTCATGCTGCATGGTGACAGATTTCGCGGAATCAATCCCTCCGGGGGTTGCAATAGACTGTGCAAATCTTGCGAGGCGGGGGGGCCTGGCCTCGCCCGGCAATCGGCCCGAACGATCTGAGTTGGCGCGGCGCTCCAGAGTCATTTTTAGTCAGGGTCGCTTGAACCAACCAACCCGCACCCCTCTCGCTGCACAGATTGCCATTGGCGCCCTTGGACTGCTTTCATTGGCGGGCGGTTGGTTCATCGTCCTGAACCGGGGATTCTCCTCAGCCCTCGGTAAGCGTTCGCGCGAGTTCGTCGAAGTGACCGGCGTCCCCGCGGCCATGATGGCGGTTTTCCAGTTCACGGTCGCCGCACTGGTCCTTGCGTGGTTCTTCCAAAGGAAGCTGTCACTGGCGGCGGCGGTGACGTTGGGCTTGGTCGCCGTCTTCCTGCCGGCGGCGTTGGTGCATTTTCTTCGGTAGGCCGTGGAAAAACAAAGCCCGCGCGATGCGCGGGCTTGCCTTCGTGCCGTGGTGCGGGGCGCTGCGCCTTAAATGGTCCGCGAATGTTGCTGCGCGGAGGCGACAATGGTCGGATCGAACCGCATCGCGATGACGCGCAACAGCGGAACCCCGGTCTTGGTGACTTCAAAACCGGTCGGCGTGCGCTCCACGAGCCCGTCGGCTTCAAGATCGCCCAGCGAAGCGATGTCGTCGGCGTACACCTCCGCAAAGTCCAGGCCCAGCTCCCGGGAGAGCGCCGCATAGTCGAGCCGGCGGTCGCACATCAGGCGCATGATGATCGTGCGGCGACGGGCGTCCTCGGTCGTCAGGCGGAGGCCGCGTTCGACGGGCAGGCGGCCCTGGTCAAGGGCGGCGCGCCATTCGTCGAGGGTCTTGTAGTTCTGGCGGTAGCTGTCCGGCGTGGACGAGATGGCGGAAATGCCGAACGCGTAGAGCGAGGCGCCGGCCTGCGTGCTGTAGCCCTGAAAATTCCGGTGCAGCGTGCCGGCGCGCAGGGCCACGCTCAGTTCGTCATCGGGCCGCGCAAAGTGGTCGAGACCGATGTCCACATACCCGGCGGCGGTGAGCGCCTCGCGCGCGATCGCGGCCATGGAAAGGCGTTCCTCGGGGGTGGGGAGCTGCTGGCGGTCCTCGAAGATCTTTTGCGCGGGCTTGATCCAGGGCACGTGCGCGTAGCTGAAAACGGAGAGGCGGTCGGGCTTGAGCGTCAGGACGTCTTCGATCGTGCGTGCGAACGAGCTCGGGGTCTGCAGGGGCAGGCCGTGAATCAGGTCGACGTTGATCGACGTGAACCCGGCGGCGCGGAGCCACTCGACGGCGGCGATGTTCTGCGACTGCGGTTGCAGGCGGTGGACGGCGATCTGGACGCGCGGGTTGGTGTCCTGGACGCCCAGCGAGGCGCGGCGCGCCCCGATTTCGGCGAGCGCCTGCACATGATCGGGGGTGAGGCGGCGCGGATCGACCTCGACGCTGAACTCGCAATCCGGCGCGACGTTGAACAGTTCGCGAATCAAACGGCCCAGGCGGCGCAGTTCGTCCGGCGGGAAGAACGTCGGCGTGCCGCCGCCCAGGTGGATCTGCGTGACGGGCCGCGTGGTGTCCATGCGGGCGGCGGTAAGGCGCATTTCGCGGGCGAGGTCGTCGAGGTATTCGGCCGCGGCGCCGCGGCGCTGGGTGATCACCGTGTTGCAGCCGCAGAACCAGCAGCGTGTCTCGCAGAAAGGCAGGTGAAAATAGAGCGAGATCGGGCCCGAGTTGGGGCGGTTGTCGCTGGCGATGGCCTGCTCAAGCTCGAGCGCCGCGAGGTCCGCCGTAAACTTGGTGGCGGGCGGGTAGGAGGTGTAACGCGGCCCCGGGATCGAGTACTTCCGGATGAGGTCGAGGTCGGAGGGCGGCAGGGACGTGTTGGGAGAGACCATGGCGATGGTCTGCAGTATGCCAGCCACCGCGCCCGCTGGCTCCTTCAGCGTTGCGATTGAACGCGCATATTTTGCGCAGATTTTGGCCTGTCGTTATTAAGGCTTGGTGGTCAACGGGCTGCGCCAGTGCTCACGGGGGATCAGGATGAGGGCAATGGCCAATACCTGGGAGATCATGAAGGCGGCCAGCCACCAGAATGCGGCGTCCATGAAACCGTAGCTGTGGAGGCCGACGCCGAGCATGTTCACGCCGAACCAACTCCAGGCGGTCACGACGTTGCCAAACACCGCGAGGCCCATGAGGCCGGTTTGTTTGACGAGGCCGCCCCAGCGCGCGTGGAGGATGAGGGAGTTCCACAGCACGATGATGAGCGCGCCGTTTTCCTTCGGGTCCCAGCCCCAGAAGCGGCCCCAGGATTGGTCGGCCCAAATGCCGCCGAGCACGGTGCCGATGAAACTGAAGATCGTGGCGAAGGCGACGATGCCGTACACCATGCCCGCGAGCGAATCGGCGGTGGCCTTGTCCAGCGACCGCGTGAACAGGCCGCGGCCGAGATAAATCAGCGCCAGGAATCCCGCGAGGAACGTGGCCGAGTAGCCGATCGTCACGGTGACGACGTGCGTCGCGAGCCAGAAGTTGGAGTCCAGCACGGCCCGCATCATCTCGAGCGTGTCGCCGCCCATCGAGAGGTGGTGGGCGATGAGCAGGGTGGCGAAACCAATCAACCCCGCGGCCACGCTGCCGATCGCGTTGCGATAGACCACCTCGAGCACGAGGCACAGCAACACGGCGCCCCAGCCGATGAAGAGCGCCGAAGAATACAGGTTCGTCACCGGCGGACGGCCTTCGAGCCACATGCGCGTGGCGATGCCGGCGGTTGAAACGACCCAGGCGATCGCAACGAGGCGGAACGCGATCCGGCTGAGCGGGGCGGGCCACTTCAACCACGAGAACACGGCGGCGAGGAACGCCACCACGTACAGGCTCATGCTCGTGTAGAACGGTTGCGAGGCGTTGAAGCGCGCCTCGATGTCCGTGCGCGTCAGGCGCGCGGCAATGGACTTGTCCAGCTGCGCGCGGTACTCGCGCACGGTCTGGTTGAAGGCGTCGGGTTGGTAGTCGCGCCAGGCCCGGCCGAGCCGGATGTAGGCGGCGGTGGCGGCGTCGAGCGTGCCGCGCTCCACGGACGCGCGCAGGGCGCCGCCGGGATTCGTCCAGCCGTGCACATCGTCCGGATTGGTGGGCGACGGAATCAACCGCAGGTAACCGAATTGCTCGAGCGTCATGAAGGACGTCCGCACATTCGCGAGCGCCGGCGCGGTGGCGGCCTTGTCCGCCTTCCCCCCATTGGAGGCATCGTCGAACTTGGCGAGGAGATCGAGGTATCCATCGACGCCCGGCGCGATCAGCGTGCTTTGGATCGCCTGGTACAGGATCACGTTGTCGCGCAGCTGGACGATCGCGCGCTGGAACGGCGTGCGCACCGGCGACTCGACGGCATCCGCGAGTTTCGCCTGGCGATCCAGTTCGGAGAAGCCGGGCTTGATCTGCTCGTAGGAGAAGCGCTTCTTGCCGGCGCCCTGCTCGGGGGTGAGGTTGAAAACGCTCAGCACCTCGGGGTGCACGATCTCGAAGACGGCGTACGTGTCCGCGACGTTCGCGCGGAACAGCATGTCGAGCAGCCACTCCTGCGGCGACAGCGTGTGGCCGTCCTTCGCGGTGACCCGCTGGCGGCCTTGGAGCACGAGGAGGGACGTCCGCGCCACGGTGTCGAGCGGCTTGACGCGACCGTTGACGAGCGTCGGCAATCGGCCGAAGCCGCCGAGGTCATAGTCGCTCTTCGGCGCGCGCGGGAACAGGGACATCAGCACGATCAGCGCGGTGAGCACCGGCACGAGCACCTCGACGAGGCGCGCGGCGGTCCAGCGCCGGTCGGCGGGTGTCGCGGTGCTCGCGGTTCCGGTCGTCGCCGGCCGGCGGCGCCGCGAGACAAACCCGATGAGGTGCAGGCCGAATTGCCAGACGAGGCCGAAGGTCATGATGCCGCAGGCGATGTAGGGAATCAGCCAGCTCGGGTTGCGCACGACCTGGAGCACGGTGGTCGTGTCGTTGTTGTCGAAGCCCGCTTGGTAGAAAGTGAGGCCCGCGTAGCGGAGCGGATTGTTCATCGAGATGACCACTTCGCGGTCATCCTTGCCGTCGGGGGTGGTGAGCCGCAGGCGGCTGGAGAAATTGCGCGGGATCTCGGTGCCGGGGTAACGGTCGTGGTTAAACTTCAGCAGCGTGAGCGTGTACGGCTTGTAATGCCGCGCGTGGCGCAGCGCGATTTTCCACTGCCGGCCGCCATACTCAAAGGCCTGGTCCTCGAGCAGCGGGGAAACGAGCCAGGTGCCGAGGGAGCCTTCGGGCCCGGCGAGCTCCACATAGGCCGCGGGGAGATTGCGTTCGCCTTCCTTGAAGGTCAGCGGGCGGGGATTGACGAGGAGGCGGGGACCCACGCCCTGGTTCGCCGGGCCGGTGGGGGCATTCGCGCCGCCGGCGGTTTCCTGCAGGGTGGCGTTGGGCAGGTAGGTGGTGATGGCGATGCGGAACGGCAGTTTCGGGTGCTGGATCGACTCCTTGCGCGCGAGGGGTGCCTCGGGAATGGCGATGACGTCATCCCATTTCGGGTCTGTCGTCTCGACGATCGCGAGCTCGATGTTCCGGTAGCTCTCGGAGTAGTTCTTCGTTTCGCCCTGATCGAGGCGCATCTGGTACTCGTCCTGCCACACCGACGTGAGCAGCTGGCCGACGAGCAGGAGGATGAGGCCGGCGTGGGTGAGCCAGAGACCAAGCTTCCGCCAGGTGAGTTCGAGGCGATAGAAGTGGGCGGCGAGCAGGTTGATCAGCAGTAGCCCGCCGAGGGTGTAGCCGCCGGGAAAAACGGCGAGGGACATGTCGCCGACCCGCCAGTACACGATGAACGTGTTGAAGTACTTCGCCTGCACCGTCCAGATGCCGAGGTGCACCTGGTCGAGCGTGCCGATGAGCACGAGGATGATGGAGAGCAACAGGAGCACGACCGTCAGTTTCAGCGAAACGAACAGGTCGCGCAGGTCGCGCAGGAGCGTGGTCAGGAATTTCACGGCGCGGAGAGGGTTTGGAGGAAGGCGAGGAAGTTGGGCTTTTCATCCGCGACGAGCGCCGCGGAGCCGGTGAGTTTGAAGAACCAGGTCGAACCGGCGTACGGCACCATCGCGCCGAGCAGACGGGTGGGGTTCTCGCCGGGGCCCGTGATGTCCGCCACGGTGATGTTGAGGCCGTTGACCGTGAGCTTGGTGACGTTCGCCGCGTATTGCGCTTCCTCGACTGGCGGGAGGGACAACTGGCCGCGCCAGCGGTTAAGATTGGGGAGGTCGCCGCCGACGTCGCCCGGGAACGCAGTCACCGCGAGTTCCGCGGAACCTTTGGCGCTCGTGATGCCGTAGGTCGCCTTGCGCATCGAACTGGCCTGCTTCTCCTGCCAGTGGGCGGGGGCCGTCCACTTCAGGCCGGGACCGCGCGCGGTCTTCACGGCGGTGTTGGCCATGTCAGGGGCCGGCGTGGCGGCGGGCGCGACCGCGACCGGCGCCGCGGGAGCGGCGGCAGGAGGGGCGAGGGGTTGGGTCGAGACCTTGATGGTCTGCAGGAAGGCGAGGAACGCGGGCTTCTCCTTCGCGACGAGCGCGTCGGGGCCGGTGAGTTTGAAGAACCAGGTCGACGAGCCGAACGGGACAATCGCGCCGAGCATGCGCACCGGCGCCTCCTTGGTGCCGCCGGCGAGGTCAACGACCTTCACGTCGAGCGAGCCCACGGTGAAAGCCGTGAGGTTGGCGGGTAATTCGGCTGCGGCGATGGGCGGGAGGGAAACCTGACCGCGCCAGCGGTTGACGTTGGCCAGGTCGCCACCGACGTCGCCCGGGAAAGCGGTAATCGCGAGGTCGGCGGTCGGGCCGCCGTCTTCACCAACCGTGTAGCTGCCCTTGCGCACGGAGGAAGTCGGGCGGGCCTTCCAAGCGGCCGGGGCGGTCCACGTGAGGCCGCCGGCGTCGGTCGAAGCCACGGCCAGGCCGCCGGTGTCCGGCATCGCGCCCGCGGGGGCGGCGGGGGCCGCGGCGTGCGCATGACCCGCGTGGGCATCGACTTCCTTGGGGATCCGGTAGCTGGCGACTTTGGCGTCGCGGCAGGCAACGAAGGCAAGGGGCAGGGTGAACAGGAGGACGCGTGGAGTCCTGGCAGTCAGCATGGGAGTGAGGAGAGGTGAAAAAAAGGACGCTGGCAACAATCGCGGGAGCGTGCGGGGAGGTTTCATGCGTGGTCCCCAGCATGCCGGAAACGGCCGCACGCCGCTCCGCGAATCTTGCGATGAACTGCCCGGGGGTTGGGAAGTTGCGGGTGGGGACCCGGTGGGAGGGGTTTTATACCCCGACAGCGTAGGCGGCATCATTCCGGTCGGGATATAAAATCCCTCCCACCAAAACCCCCACGGACCAAGGTCCACATGTGGCACCACTCGCAGTCTGTCGCGCCTGTGCGTGCAAATTGGCAATCAATGCGCAGCGCCCGCGACCGCGGGCTGCTAGAATCGTCTCGAAACTCCAACCTTCGCACGGTAAACTTCGTTGTTCCCTCAATCCTATATATCTATGAAAAATCGTTCCCTCCTCCTCGCCGGCTTCCTCCTCGCCGCCGGTGCCACCGCCAGCTACGCCGCCCCGGTTGCCGAAAACTGGGAGAACCACTGCACCAAGTGCCATGGTGAGGACGGCAAGGGCCAGACCAAGGTCGGCAAGAAACTCAAACTGAAGGACTACACCGACGCCAAGGTCCAGGCGGAGATGAAGGACGAGGAAATGATCAAGGCCATCTCCGCGGGCGTGAATGATGCCGCCGGCAAGGAGAAGATGAAGGCCTACAAGGACGAGCTCTCGTCCGACGAGATCAAGGAACTCGTCGCCTACATCCGTAAGTTCAAGGCCTGACACCGGCTTTTGTTTTCCGCCACCGGCCCGGGTTCCCCCCGGGCCGGTCATTTAGTAGCCCGCTGATTTTTCTCCCATGTCCACGCCCGCCCCGAATCCGACTCCCGTCGCGCCCCGCTCGCATTTCAACAACTGGATCACCGCCATCGGCGGCGTCATCGCGGTCGGCGCGCTGTTCTCCTTCGCGCTGTTGGTCTGGATGGACTTCACCCAGGGGGACAAGAACCCGTACCTCGGCATTTTCACGTACATCGTCGCACCCGGCTTCCTGATCACCGGCATCGCGCTGGTGTTCTTCGGCGCGTGGGCCCAGCGCCGCTGGGCGATCAAGCACGCGGCGACGATGCCCGACAAGTGGCGCCTGGATTACCACAATCCCACCCAGCGCCGCATCATGATCCTCTTCGGCATGGGCGCCGTCGGGTTCATCATGCTCAGCGCATTCGGCAGCTACCAGACCTACCACTATTCGGAGTCGGTCCAGTTTTGCGGCGAGGTCTGCCACAAGGCGATGAACCCCGAGTTCGTCACGTACCAGCGCGGCGCGCACGCCCGCGTGGCCTGCGTCGAGTGCCACATCGGCTCCGGCGCAAAGTGGTTCATCAAGGCCAAGATCAACGGCACGCACCAGCTGATCGGTTACACGCTCAATAATTACCATCGCCCGATCGCCACGCCGCTCAAGCAGCTGCGCCCGGCGCAGGACATCTGCGCGAAGTGCCACTGGCCGGAAAAGTTCCACGGCAACATCGAGATCAACTACCAGCATTTCCTCTCGGACAAGAAGAACACGCCCTACACGGTGCGCATGCTGATGCACGTGAACAAGAGCGCCCCCGGCAGTCCGTCGGGCGGCATTCACTGGCACGTCAGCGACAACGAGAAGGTCGAGTACTACGCGACCGACGACAAGCGGCAGGACATTCCCTGGACGCGCGTCACGAATCTGAAGGACGGCACGTCCCGCGTCTTCCGCACCAAGGATTTCACCGGCGAGCCGCCGGCCGACCGCATCCGCGTGATGGATTGCATGGACTGCCACAACCGGCCCGCGCACGTGTTCCCGACGGCCAATGACGCCGTCGAGAAGGCCCTCGCCGCCGGCGAACTGCCGAACGCGCTGCCGAACATCAAGCGCGTCGCCGTGCAGGCGATGACGCAGGAGTCGATCAAGCTCGACGCCGATGCCCCGCAGCAGATCGCGGACTTCCTCCGCACGAAGTACACTGACAAGGCGCTCGCCAGCGACGTGCCGAAGGCCATCAGCGCGGTGCAGGCGATCTTTGCCACGAGCATCTTCCCGGAACGCAAGGCCAACTGGCGCGTGTACCCAAACAACATCGGCCACAAGGACTGGCCCGGCTGCTTCCGCTGCCATGACAGCAAGCACACCAGCACGTCCGGCGGCACCATTTCCTCGAGCGATTGCACGTCGTGCCACACGATCCTCGCGCAGGGCAAGGGCAAGGAGCTGCTGCAGCTCAACGGCGCGGGCATGGAGTTCAATCACCCGGGCGGCGAGCTCGATCCCGAGCTCACGTGCGCGGACTGCCACAACGGCGGCATCCAGAAGTAGCGCCGGCCCGCCGGCAAATAACGCTCCAGTTCAGCCAAGCGCTGCGTAGTCGGTCGGCGCCATTGGGCGCATGCTGTGCATGGAGCTACCATGAACGCATTCTGCCGGCGAACCCTGCTACTCGTGTTCACGCTGCTGGCGCCCTTGGGCGTCGGTCTCGCGGGGGAAACCCCGCCGGCGCCCGCCGTGAAGCCGCCGCCGGCGGTGCCGAATTCCAATTGCATGGATTGCCACGAGGGCGAGTTCAAGTCGCCCAAGAAGGGGCTGCCCAAGCAGTGGGTGGGCGTGCGGACCGAGCTTTTTGCGAAGTCGGTGCACGCGGATCTCAACTGCGTCGACTGCCATGACTCGATCAAGGAGGACACCCACGACGCCAAGCTCCCGCCGCCGCAGTGCGCCTCGTGCCACGAGCAGCCGGTCCAGCAGTTTGCCGCGAGCATCCACGGCGTGAAGCGGGCGGGCGGGCTGCCGGTGGCGGCCAAGTGCTCGAGTTGCCACGGCGAGATTCACTACGCGCAGTCCGTGAAGCGCGTCGATTCGCCCGTGGCGAAGTTCAACTTGCTCGCCACCTGCGCGCAGTGCCACGAGGGCGACAAGTCCAAGCTCGGGCTGAAGAACGGCGACGCGATCGCGCATTTCAAGGACAGCATCCACGGCCAGGGCCTCTACAAGATGGGGCTCAACGTCTCGCCGACCTGCAACGACTGCCATGGCGTGCATGACATCAAGTCCATCAAGGACGCGTCCGCGCACACCAGCCGCGCGGCGTTGTCGAAGACCTGCGGCGCGTGCCACGTGGGCGTTGAAAAGACCTACGCCGCCAGCGTGCATGGCCAGCCGGCGAAGCCCGGCCAGAAGATCGCGGTGTGCACGGACTGCCACACGACCCATGACATCGAGCGTCCCGGCAGCGCGCACTTCAAGCAGACGAGCGACCAGAAGTGCGGCGCGTGCCACGAGGAGCGCCTCGAGAATTACCGCGAGACCTATCACGGCAAGGCGATGCACCTCGGCCAGGCGAACGCCGCCGCGGACGTCGCGGCCTGCTACGACTGCCACGGCCACCACGAGATCCTCAAGCACACCGACCCCAAGTCGAAGCTGCACGCGGACCACATCGTGCAAACGTGCTCGGCCTGCCACAACGGGGTGAACGCCGCGTTCACGCAATACCAGCCGCATGCCGACCACACCGACGGCACGCATTATCCGGCGCTGCACTGGACCTACCTGGCGATGACGACGCTGCTGGTGAGTGTGTTCGCCTTCTTCGGCGTCCACACGCTGCTGTGGATCACGCGCTTTGTGCTCACGTACCTGCGCGACCCCGCGGGCTTCCGCGCGGCCCGGGCGGCGCTGCATGACGAGACGGAAACCTATCGCCGCTTCAATCCTTACGAGCGGTTCCTCCACATGCTCGTCGTGACCAGCTTCCTCGCGCTCGTGCTTACCGGCATGCCGCTCAAGTTCTACTACACGGAGTGGGCGCGGACGATGTTCAACCTGATCGGTGGGCCGGAGGCGGCGCGCGTGCTGCACCACCTCGCGGCGCTCGTCACGTTCCTGTACTTCGGGCTGCACCTCACCAGCCTGGCCAAGGGCCTCTGGGCGAACCGCGGCGCGGTGCGCGACCCGGCGACCGGACGCTTCACCTTTGCCCGGTTCTTCGGCGCGGTCTTTGGACCCGACTCGATGGTGCCGTCGCTCCAGGACCTGCGCGATTTCGTTGCGCACGTGAAGTGGTTCCTGGGACGCGGCCCGCGGCCATCGTGGGACCGCTGGACGTACTGGGAGCGGTTCGACTACCTCGCGGTGTTCTGGGGCGTGGGCATCATCGGCCTGTCCGGTTTGATCCTGTGGTTTCCGAAGTTCTTCACGACGTTCCTCCCGGGCTGGATCATCAACATCGCGGTGGTGATCCACTCCGACGAGGCGCTGCTCGCCGCGGGCTTCATCTTCACGTTTCACTTCTTCAACACGCACTTCCGCCTCGATAAGTTCCCGATGGATACGGTCATCTTCTCGGGCCACATCTCGAAGGCGGAGATGCTCACGGAACGCCGCCGCTGGTACGACCGCCTCGTGGCGGCCGGCCGGCTCGAGCAGCACCGCGTGATCCACACTGACTGGGCCCAGCGCCGTACGCTCTACAAGACGCTCGGGTTCATTTTCGTCGGCATCGGCCTGCTGCTGCTCGGCCTGATGATCTACGCGCTGCTCTCCCGCCTGGGGCACTGAGGATCCAACCATGACCGCCACGCCGCTGCTCGATTCCGTCCTGCTCGGGCTGTTTCGCTATCGCACGCGCGGGTTCCTGCGCATGACCGAATGCGCGGGCACCGTGCCGCCGCGCCCGCGCACCGGGGGCACGTACCTGTATGTGCACATCCCGTTTTGCGAGGCCCTGTGCCCGTTCTGCTCGTTCCATCGCGTGCAACACTGCCGGCCGCAGGCGCAGCGCTACTTCACCGCGCTGCGCCGCGAACTCGCGCTGTACCACGCGGCGGGCTTCGAATTCACCGGCGTGTATTTCGGTGGCGGCACGCCGACCGTCGAGCCGGAGGAATTGCTCGAGACGATCGCGGCCGTGCGGACGCAGTTCGGCGTGCGGGAGATTTCCGTCGAGACCAACCCGCGCGACCTCCGGCCCGAACTGCTCGCGCAGCTGCGGGCGGGTGGGGTGACGCGCCTGTCGGTGGGCGTGCAGAGCTTTGACGACACGCTGCTCGGGGAGATGGGTCGGTTGGAAAAATACGGCGGCGGCGCGGAGACCGCGGAGCGGATTCGCGCGGCGGCGGGTTTTTTCCCGACGCTGAACGTCGACCTGATCTTCAACCAGCCTCACCAGACGCTCGCGTCGCTGGAGCGCGACCTGGAAGTTTTCCAAAGTCTCGGGGCGGGGCAGGTGTCGTGTTATCCCCTGATGACGTCGCCGTCCGGCCTGCGCCGGCTCGCCGGCGCGATGGGTGTCCCCGACCGCCGGCGCCTGCGCTCGTTCTACCACACGATCAGCCGGCGGCTCGGCGCCGGCGGATTCGCGCCGACGTCCGCGTGGTGCTTCACGCGCAATGGCGGTGGCAGCGACGAGTACATCGCGACGGCCGACAATTACGTCGGTGCCGGCAGCGGGGCGTTCAGCTATCTCGACGGCACGCTCTACTCGACGAGCTTCTCGTTGCAATCGTATGAGGAGCGCATTGCGCGCGGGGTCACCGGCATCGTCACGAGCCACACGCTCGGGGAAACGGACCAGCTGCGGTACGCCCTGCTGGTGCGCATGTTTGGCCTCGGACTCGACCGCGCGTGGGCGCTCGAGAATTTTGGCCCGCGTTTTTTCCGCCGGTTGTGGGGCGAGCTGCGCACGCTCGAGCTGCTCGGCGCGGCGACGCGCGACGCCCGCGGCTGGCGGCTCACGGAGGCGGGTCGCTACTGGCTGATGCTGATGATGGCGGCGTTTTTCGAGTCGGTGAACGCGTATCGCGATGCGATGCGTGCGCACGTCGAACAGGAACAGGCGATTGCCGCGGAGAACCTGACGCAGGTCGCGCGCGCCTCCCGCGCCAGCGCGGGCACCTAAATTGAGGTGGTGGAAATACGTCGCGCCACGCATCGCCGGGTCCCAGCCTACACCAATTGCTGCACACAAGTCCCCAAATGATGCGCAGCCACTTTGCCCCCATATCCGATAAGGTACATGTGCTGAATCAGACAACTATCCCGTCCTACCTCACCTAGCGCATCAATCGATATTTCCGACCATGAAACTCCCGCTCCGCTGGACCAAAAACACGCTGATCTTCGGCGGCATCTCCGCCTGGGGACTGCTGCTTGTCTCATGTATGTCCGTGAACCGCGCCGTCCTGGCCCCCCCGGCCATCGCTGGCGCCAAGTTCGTGGGCACCAAAGCGTGCACGGAGTGCCACGCCGAGGTCACCGAGCATTTCGGGACGGCGACCCACGCCAACCTGGTGCTCACGGACGAAAAGGTCGGTGACACCGGCTGCGAAGCCTGTCACGGCCCCGGCTCGGTCCACGTGAAGGCGGGCGGCGGCCCGGGCACCATCGTGAACCCGAGCAAGTCGCCGGAAACCTGCTTCGCGTGCCACTTGGACAAGCGGGCTGAGTTCAGCCTGCCCAACGCGCACCCGGTGATGGCCGGCCAGGTCAGCTGCTCCGACTGCCATGACCCGCACCAGGGCAAGGTCATCGCCCGCACGGGCGCTTCCCTCGAGACCCCGAACGAAACCTGCACGAAGTGCCACACTTCGCAGAAGGGTCCGTTCCTCTTCCCGCACCAAGCGATGCAGGAAGGCTGCACGGTGTGCCACAACCCGCACGGCACGGTTAACCAGAAGATGCTGGTCGCCCGCGACTCCAACCTCTGCCTCCGCTGCCACCTTGAGCACCCGTCGCAAATTGCCGGCGGCGTGATCGGCGACGGCAAGATCGTGGTCGGTGGTGAAGATCACCGCACCCGCCTCCAAGGCGGCACGTGCTGGGCAGCCGGCTGCCACGAGGATGTCCACGGCTCCAACGCCAGCAAGGCGATGCGCTACTAACCTCAACGCGGAGATCCCTACCATGAATCACCAAACCTTCTCCTCCCTCCGGTCCGCCGCGTTGCTCGCCAGCGTGGCCCTCGGCCTCGTCGCCGCGCCCATGCAGGGCGCCGATAAGAAAGTTCCGACCGACGCCTTCCCGTTGTTCGAGAGCTACATCAAGATCACGGGCCAGGCCCCGGCGGTCTCCGGCAAGGACTCGTCCTTCGCCCGGCGCCTGCAGATGCCGTCCAACGGCACCTATGGCATCGAGGCCATGCACTACTCGAAGGACACGTCGGACACCACCAACGTGACCTTCGACGGCAAGGCCCTCACGGGTGCCGAGGACTACCTGGCCGCCTTCAAGGTCACCAAGTCCGAGGTCGGCAACTTCGAGGTCGGCTACAAGCGCTTCCGGGTCTTCTACGACGGCATCGGCGGCTTCTTCCCGAACAACAATCGCTGGAATCAGCTGGCCAATCCCGAGCTCCACACCGACCGCGCCAAGTTCTGGGTCGGTGCCAAGGTCGAGCGGCCCAACGCCCCGGTGTTCGAGTTCCGTTACACGAATGAACAACGCACCGGCCGCAAGGACACCACGATCTGGGGTGACACGGACTTCACGGGCATCCCGTCCTACTACGGTGTCGGCGCCGCGGCGCTCAACCCGCCGTACTCGGTGGCCCGCAAGATCGTGCCCGCCTACATCAACCTGAACGAGCGTCAGCAAAACTGGCTCGGCTCGGTCAAGCACACGGTCGGCAACACGGAACTGGAATTCGAGGTGACCCACAACACCACGAAGAGCCATGACCGCCGCATCGTGAACCGGTATCCGGGTGAACTGCAGCTCTTCCCGCGCCAGAGCGCGGCGACCAATCCGCCGCAGCAATACCCGCCGGAAACGATCGCGAACCAGGTCAGCGGCTACGACCAACAGGACTTCGAGTCCAACACCACCGGCGCCATCGGCAAGTTCGAGACGAAGGTCTCCGAGAGCCTCGCGGTGTACGGCGGCCTGCTCTATTCGAAGGGCTCCGCGGACATCGGCGGTGATCGCCAGATGACGCAGTACATGCCGACGGCGGTCGGCTTGGTCACGGCGGTTGGCGGTTTCGTCGG
This sequence comes from Lacunisphaera sp., assembly GCA_044224295.1. Taxonomy (GTDB): domain Bacteria; phylum Verrucomicrobiota; class Verrucomicrobiia; order Opitutales; family Opitutaceae; genus Lacunisphaera. The sequence goes on from JBGAKQ010000001.1 coordinate 195,617, forward strand.
CACCAGCGGCCGGCCCCCGTACTCCTACACGACCACGGCGGGTGAAACCAACGAGAAGGTCATGGCGGCCAACCTGGGCGTCCGGTTCCAGCCGCAAGCCGACCTTCTGACGACGTTCGCGGTCAAGTACGAGAAGACGGACGTTGATGGCTTCAATTCCGTCACGTACACGAGCAATCGCATCGACCAGACCACCGGTGCCGTCACGCCCGTGATCGTCAATGCGCCCAACCTCGCGAACCGCACCGAGAAGACCTGGATCCCCGAGTTCACCTTCCGCTACACGGGCATCAAGAGTGTCTCGCTCTACGGCAACATCGACTACCGCCACTCGCCGGGCACTGAATACGGCAACAGCAGCGGCGTCGGTGTCGCCGGTGTCGCCGGTGCGCCGGTGATCAGCGATGACAACGTCAAGCTTAACCACGGCCACTACAAGGTTGGTGCGAACTGGAACGCCAGCTCGGCGCTCACCCTGCGCGGCGAGCTGTTCTACAAGGATCACACCAACGGCTTCTATGACCGCATCACCGCGGGCGACGGCTATGTGCTCGGCTACGAGTTCATGGGCGAGAAGCTGACGGCGATCCTCAAGGCCCGCAGCGACCTGAGCTTCACCACGCGCTTCATCCACCAGACCGGCAAGATGGACACCACCGTCGACAGCGGCCTGACGATGAAGAGCAACGACACGAAGGTCTTTAGCTTCGGCGAAACGATCGACTGGAATCCGTCCGCGTCGGTGTACGTCCAGGGCAACCTGAACCTGGTCTTCAACACCATCCAGACCTCCTACCCGGTGGCGGGCGGCCTGGGCAATGACGTGATGCGCAATGCCGACAATGACTACATCAGCGGCAGCATCATCACGGGCTTCGTGGTCGACAAGGACACGGACGCCTCGATCCAGTACACGTACTACAAGGCCGACAACTACAAGGTCCCGTCGCCGGCGACGGTGTTCTTCGGGGCCGGCGTGAAGGAGTACACGATCACCGCGGGTGTGAAGCACAAGTTCACGGACCGCTTGGTCGGCAACGCGAAGCTGGGTTACATCGACAGCCGGAACATGACGACGGGTGGCAACACCAACTTCAAGGGCCCGATCGCCTACGTGTCCCTCGACTTCGCCCTGTAAGCCGGTCGCCTGATTCTTCAGCCGCGGATCCGAAAGGACCCGCGGCTTTTTTTTGGGCAGGCGTGGTCATCGGCAGGGAGGGTTTTACACCCGGACTACGAGCGCGGCAGTGACCCCTTCGGGGTATCAAACCCCTCCCCCCAAGACTCTGCGGGTGGCCACGCCACTACGCAAAATTTGCACGAACCCGGACAACCCGTGCGCGGAAGGCCCGGACCGTTCGTGCTACGCTGTGGCATGGTCGCCCAAGAAACACCCCCTGCCACCGCAAGCCGGCCACCGGGCGAACCGGGCGAATTGCGCCCGGTCGCAGTCCTGGGCGGCGGCGTTTCGGGACTCTGCACGGCCTGGCAATTGCACCGGCAGGGCATCCCGGTGGTTGTCTTGGAAGCCAATGCGATGCCGGGGGGCGTCATCAGCTCCGTCCGGGAAGGCGAGTGGCTCCGCGAAACGGGTCCCAACACGCTGTTCGAAAGCACGCCGCAGATCCGCGCGTTTGTGCAGGACCTCGGTCTCGAGGATCGCCGGTTGGTGGCGTCGCCGCATGCGCAGAAGCGCTACGTCGTGCGCGACGGCCGCACGGTCGCGCTGCCCGCGACGCCTTTCCAATTTGCCGCCAGCCCGTTGCTCTCGTGGCCGGCGAAGTTGCGGCTGCTCGGCGAGCCGTTCCGCGCGCGTGCACCGCGCGACCGCGAGGAATCGGTGGCGGAGTTCGTGACGCGCCGCCTCGGCACCGAATTCCTCGACTACATCGTGAATCCGTTCGTTGCGGGCGTCTACGCCGGCGACCCGGCGGAGTTGTCCGTGCGGCAGGCGTTTCCCAAGCTGCATGCGCTCGAGCAGCAACATGGCTCGATGGCGCGCGGCTCCCTGGCGCGGCGCAATGCCAGCGGCGGCCCGAAGGGCGCGATGATTTCCTTCCCCGATGGCCTCGCGGAAATTCCGCAGGCCCTTGCGCACGCGCTCGGCCAGGACGTCCGCCTCGAGCACACGGTCATCGGGCTGCGTCGCAACCCGTCGGGCTGGCGCGTGGGTTACACCCACCGTGGCGAACGCGGCGAGTTGGACGCGTCCGCCGTCGTGTGCACGCTGCCGCCGGAAAAACTGGCGGACCTCGGCTGGGCCGATGCGCCCACGGCGACCGCCCTTGGCGAATTGCGCGCGGTGCACCAGCCGCCCGTCGCGAGCGTGTTCCTCGGGTTCAAGCGCGAGGATGTCGGGCATCCGCTCGACGGCTTTGGCATGCTGACGCCGGCGGTCGAGCAACGGAAGATCCTCGGCACGCTCTTCTCGAGCACGCTGTTCCCGGGCCGGGCGCCGGCGGGTCACGTGGCGTTGACGACCTTTGTGGGCGGGGTGCGCCAGCCGGAGTATGCGCGGTTGCAGGATCGCGAGCTCCTGGACCTCGTGCAGAACGAACTCGCCGCGCTCCTCAACACGCACGGCTGGCCGGTGTACGCCCGCGTGCAGCGCTGGCCGCGCGCGATCCCGCAATACGCGGTCGGTTTCCAACGCTTCAAGGATGCCTGTCGGCAGGCCGAGTTGTCCGCCCCGGGCATGTTCATCGGCGGGACCGCCTGCGATGGCGTCTCGCTGGCGAACTGCATCGCGGCCGGCGAGCGGCTGGCCGGGGTGGTGGAGCGTTACCTGTCGCCCGTATGAAGCCCTGCGTCCTCGCTACGCGCCAGAGCCCGCTTGCGCTTGCGCAGTCGCGCCTCGTGGCCGCGCGGTTCCACAGCCGGTTGCAGCTGGATTGCCTGCTCAGCAAATTCGTCACGACCGGTGACAAACAACTCGAGTGGAGCCTCGAGAAGCGCGGCGGCAAGGGACTTTTCACCAAGGAGCTCGAGGAAAGCCTGCTTACGGGCGAGGCCGACATCGCCGTGCACAGCACCAAGGACGTGCCTGGCGAACTGCCGGCGGGCCTCGCAATCGCGGGTTATCTCCCCCGCGCTGATCCTCGCGACGTGCTCGTGACGCGCGAAGGCATCGGGCACCCCGAGACGCTTGCCACCGGCAGCCCGCGGCGGCGCCTACAGTTGCGGGCGATGTTTCCCGACGCCGCTTTCACTGAATTACGCGGCAATGTGGAGACGCGCCTGCGCAAGGTCGCCGATGGCGCCGCGGATGGCACGGTGCTCGCGGCCGCGGGCTTGGCGCGCTTGGGCATCAGCGGCTGGCCCGGGCTGACGTTCCGGCCGTTTTCACCCAAGGAAATGACGCCTGCGGTCGGGCAGGGTGCGATCGCGGTGCAATGTCGCACGGAGGACGTCGCCAAGTTTTCGGCCGCCCTCGATCACGAGACCGCGCGCCACATCGCGCTCGAACGGGCCCTGCAGGGTGCGTTGGGCGCCGGGTGCCACACGGCCTTCGGGGCGCTGGCGGAAGGACGTACGCTGTATCTCTACCATGAGCAGGTGGGCGGACACCGCCTGGACCTGCCCGGCAACGAGCTCGATACGCCCAAGGAATCGGCGGACGCCTTGCTGCACTGGTTGCAGTTGATCTGAGCGGAAATGCGGGGGTGGGGGCAGCAGCCGTCGGCAGCCCTATGGCTGCCGGGCCCCGCCTCTATTCCTATGTAGCAGCGGTTGTCAGACCGCTGCTACTGACTGTAGGAGCCTGCTTGCAGGCGACTCCGGCGCGCAAAGTCGGCGGGCGCGACAGGCGCGCGCAAGCGCGCTCCCACAGGAAAACGGTACGGCGCACGGGATGAGAGCTAATCGGCCGCGAAAGCGCGCCGGGAGCGCAAAGGGGCTGAATCGGAACCTCTGCGTTCTTTGCGTTCCTTCGCGGCCAAAGGGTAGTCGCTTCGCTCAGGCCACGCAGGCGATGGCGCCTTCGCGGGGCAGGTACTCGGCGGGCTCCGCCGGACGGCCGGTACGGCCGAGCTGGGCCCAGAGGGCGTCGGCTTTCTCGCCGAGAATCGCGCGGCAGCGAACGATCTCGGCCTCGCGGGCGCTGCGGTTTTCCGCGGCGATCTTGGCGAGGTCGTCGAGATTGTAGAGAAACACGTTGCGCAGGGCGGCGGCGTTCGCGTCGACATCGCGCGGCATTGCCAGGTCGATCAGGAATAGCGGGCGGCCCTGCCGGGCCGCAACGGCGGCGGCGGCGCGTTCGGCGGAAATGATCACATCCGGGGCGGACGTGGAGCAGACGATCACGTCAAATTCACCCAGGCGCGCCAGCGCCTCGTCGAAGGCGACCGGCGTGGCCCCGATTTCGCCGGCGAATTCCTGGGCGCGCTCGAGCCGGCGACTGGCGATGCTCAGCGCTCCGACGCCGCGGCTACGGAAGGCGCGGCCGCTCTTCATGCCGATGTCGCCGGCGCCGAGCAGGAGCACGCGAGTGGAGTCGAGCCGGCCAAAGATGCGCGCGGCGACCTCAACCGCCACGTTGGCGACGCTGACCAATCCGGCCGTGATGCCGGTGTTGGTGCGAACCTGTTTGGCGGCCTGGAAAGTTTTCTGGAAAACGCGGTTGAGGACCGGGCCGGCGGACTGTCGCGTCTGCGCGACCTGGAACGCTTTCTTCACCTGGCCGAAGATCTCGTTCTCGCCGATCATCTGGGAATCCAGACCGCTGGCGACCTCGAGCAGGTGTTGCACGACGGCGTGACCCTCGAGGTTCAGCTTGATGGCGTCGAACTCAGCCGGGGCGAAGCCCTGGCGGGCGCAGAAGGCGGCGCTGATCTGACGCGCCTGCTGGCCGCCATTGGACACACCATAGATCTCCACCCGGTTGCACGTATGCAGGATCACGAACTCCCGAAGTCCCGGCATCGCAGAAATTTCCGCGGCCAGTTCGGCTGCGCCAACGTCGCTCAAGGAGAGCCGTTCGCGGATGCCAAGCGGGGCGGTGCGGTGCGTGACACCAATGATGAAGAGTTCACCCGGATTCATGCGTGGAAGTACGGAGGAGTTACGGGCGTGAGTATGCCAGTTTGCCCCAAAGCCGTCTGCGCGGGGGTTGCCAAGCGTTGCGCAATTCTTGCGGGAGGTTCGGGCACCGGTCCGTCGCACATTTGCTCGACGCAGCCCGCGTGGACGCGGGCGGGTGCGATCTTCCCGACGTCGCTCTGGGCAACTGCTATCGGGAAAGTCCTGCTCGCATCGAGCGTGATTTGCCGGCGGACGGCGGCAGACTTGACCAAGCCGCATGGGTTTTTCGATTCCACGGCGCCCAAGTCTCCGTTTCCGTGGGAGAGGGCGTGATTGTTCCAAGTTTGCCTGCGGCCGACCGCAATTCAGGCGGGACCTGAAAAAATGAGGATGGTCCGGATTGGAGCTCCTGCCCGAAAAACCAGCCCGGCCAGGTACAACAGAAAAGCCAACGAGTGTAACTCGTTGGCTTGAAATGGCTGCCCGGGCTGGGATCGAACCAGTGACCAAGTGATTAACAGTTACTCGTTAGACGGAAAATTTCTATCCACATTTGTCTGCTTCTGTCTGCACTTGCTGGTTTGTTTTCAGAGGAGAAATGCGGCATAAGTTGAGCAGGAAAACGGACACATGAAAAATTTCGAGGACACGCAAAACCGGACAGTAACCGGACAGTGGAACGACGACCAACCGGCGCCACGAGCGGCCAAAACGCATCAGGACTATTGGAAAAAGCGCATCAAGCGCCGGCCGTTCCGCGACGCGCGCGGCGTGGTCGTTGCGCCACCGGAGTTTTCGGTGCGCATGTTTCACCTCGGGCGTGAGGCGTGGTTTAACCTGGAGACGGCGAATCAGTCGGCGGCCGCCGCGAAGGCTCGGGACATTTATCTCTCACTCGTTTCCGCCGGCTGGGACGCGACGCTGGCAAAGCACAAGCCGAGCCCGATGGTTCGAGCTGACGTTTGCACCGTCGGTGAATTCCTGGCCGAAGTCGGCGCTCGCAGTCACCTTAAGGCCATGACCGTTCGCCGCTATGCGGTGAAGCTGCGCAAGCTCGTCTCCGACGTGGCGAAATTGGAAGCCGGCTTGCGCGGCAAAGCGAAGCGCGCGAAGTTCGACTACGTGAACGGCGGTCGCAAGGCGTGGCTCGCCAAGGTCGATGGTCAACGGCTTGACGTGCTCACCCCGGAAACGGTGAACGCGTGGCGCAACCAATACGTGGCCCGTGCGGGTTCCGATCCGGTGGCCCGAAAATCGGCCGAGCGGTCGGCCGCGTCCTATCTCCGTTGCGCGCGGTCGCTGTTCACGCCGGATGTCCTCTCTATGCTTCGGGTGAAGCTGCCGCCCAATCCTTTTGCCGGCGTGAAGCTGAAAGACCCGGGACCGCAGCGGTATCATTCGGAGATTAACCCGGAATGGCTGCTCGCGTGCGCCGGGAGCGAACTGCGTGAACAGAAGCCTCAGCTCTATCTGGCGCTCTTTCTGTGCCTCTGGGCCGGCCTGCGGCGCAAGGAAGCGGACTTGCTGATGTGGACACAGGTAGACCTTGAACAGGGGCAAATCCACGTCCGGCGCACGGCCTACTTCGAGCCCAAGACCGAGGAAAGCCAGCGTGTCGTCGATCTCGCGCCTGACGCGGTGGAAATCCTTCGCTCGTTCAAGCAGGGCAATGACTCGGAATTTCTGCTCGCCGGCGCCGCGCCCAATCCGTCGGCAACCTATGACTACTACCGCTGCGATTGCACTTGGCGCGAGCTGAACGCCTGGCTCCGGGCCAAGGGCGTGCGCCAGCAAAAGGCGATTCACTCGCTCCGGAAGGAGAGCGGTTCACTCATCGCCTCGACGTTCGGCATCGAGGCCGCCCGCCAGCACCTCGGGCACCGGGATATTCGAACCACTTCGGCTCACTACGTGGACAAGAAGAAGCGGATTGAAGTGAGTATACCCGTCGGCGTTGGTCTTCGCTCGGCGGTGGGGTGATTTGAGTTTCCCATTGGCGGGAACGGCGGCCCCGCTACTTTGTTCATGTGGACAACCCATCGTCCAGTCGTGCCGTCGGTCTCCGACAAAAATTGGCTGAACTCACAGCCAAAGCTCGCGAGATTGAAGACGAACTTGCGGTCATCGAGTCGGGCGGTCAGCTCAAACTCACGGCGTCAACCGCCCTTGGAAAACCGCCGCAAACGCCGTCGGAGAAGGTGGCGCTCTTCCTCGAGCTGTTCGGGACACGCCGATCCGTATATCCAAAGCGATGGGAGAATCAGCGGTCCGGGAAAAGTGGCTACTCTCCAGCCTGCGACAACGAATGGCGACCGGGCGTATGCGGAAAACCGGCGGTGAAATGCGCGGAATGTCTCCACCAGCGGTTCCCTTTTCTCGATGAGCACGCGGTGGAGGGACATTTGCGGGGCACCCATACCATAGGCGTTTATGCCATCGCGACTGACGACACCTGCCGGTTCTTGGCGGCCGATTTCGATGGCGAAGGCTGGTCGGACGACGTGCGCGCATATCGCGACGCGGCTGAAAGGGTGGGGGTAGCGGTCGCCGTCGAGCGATCCCGGTCCGGCAATGGCGCGCATGCTTGGATCTTCTTTCACGAACCGGTGCCAGCGGCATTGGCCAGGCGATTGGGGACTATTCTTGTCGCAAAAGCATCCTCGTTGCGTCCTACGCTGAGTTTGGGCGCGTATGATCGACTTTTCCCCAATCAGGTTACTCTCCCGCCCGGTGGCTTTGGAAATCTGATTGCGTTGCCGCTGGCCAAGGGGCCGAGACAGCACGGCAACACACTGTTCCTCGATGCGCAAATGCAGCCAATCGAGGATCAATGGAGTTTTCTGGCCGGCTTGGCACGACTTACTCGTAGCGACTTGGAGAGGATACTGGGCAGGATTGCTCCCATGCCATCGTTCGGAACTCCTATTCAGAACAGCTCTGCTTCTGACGATTTCGCACTGCAAAACGACGCCGACGTATTGGATCTATCGCATCCGAGGGTCCGCAGCGGGATGCTAACAGGTGAAGTCACCGTCCGTTTGGATGCCCAGATTCATCTGCCTCGGTCACTACCGATACCCCTTCTGGCAGGATTGCGCCGGCTGGCGACGTTTCCCAATCCCGTTTTTCATGAGAAACTTCGCTTGCGATTTCCTACTTGCGATACGCCGCGATTTCTCTTCGCCGGTGAATGGCATCCGGATCGACTGGTATTGCCACGCGGCGTTCTGGATCGGTGTCTTGCACTCCTTGAGGCGGCGGGAGGCACGGTGGCTTTGCAGGACACTCGGCAGACGGGAACGCGAGTAAAATGGAAGTTCGAGGGCGAGTTGCGGCAGGAACAGGAAACGGCAATTCGGGAAATGCTAGAGGAGGATACCGGGGTGCTCTGTGCTCCGCCCGGTGCCGGAAAAACTGTGATGGGATGCGCATTGATTGCGCGTGCCCGCATCTCGGCCCTCATCTTGGTTCATCGTGCGGTGCTTGTGGACCAGTGGAGGGACACGGCGATGCGTTTTCTCGGATTGAAGCGCAAAGAAATCGGACTCTGGCGCAGTCAATCTCCGCGCCTTACACGGCGGCTGGACATCGCGATGCTGCCATCGTTGGCCCGGGCGGAAAACCTGGAAGCCGCTATGAGCGGGTATGGTTTGGTCATTGTCGATGAGTGCCATCACGTGCCGGCAGCATCGTTTGAAGTCGTCCTCAAGGCATGCCCCAGCCGGCGAATTTACGGCCTCACAGCCACACCGGCGCGGAAGGACCGGTTGGAGAAGCTCCTTTTTGCTCAGTGCGGCCCGATTCGGCATACTCTGGTCGCTACCTCCACTGGTGCGGCGAGGACCGTTAAAGTTCGCCATACTACGGTGGCACTGACGCCAGAAGCAGGGGAACGACCGCCAATCCACGCTTTTTGGGAAGCGCTGGTCCTGGACGGCAGTCGCATCGAGGTCATTCTATCGGACTTGGTCGAATGCGTGACGTTGGGGCGGTCACCACTCGTGCTGGCCGACCGCAAGGCCTACCTAGACCGGCTGGAGAGCGTTTTCAGCGCCCGTGCTGCGGGCGCGGTGTGCTTCCGATTTGATGGCCAGCTAGGCAAGAAGGCGCGGAGCGAAATGCTCCGGCGGATAGAGGAATGTTACGATGCCGGGAAGACGTTCGTGATTTTCGCGACGGCCTCGTTGATCGGCGAGGGATTCGACCTCCCTCGTTTGGACACGCTTGTCCTGTCAATGCCGCTCTCATTCAAGGGGCGGCTCATTCAATATGCCGGGCGCCTGAACCGAGTGCATGAGTCGAAGAACGCTCCCTTGATTTTCGATTACTTGGACGGGAACCATGCGCTCACCAACGCGATGTTCCGCCGCCGACTGGCAGGATATAAGGAGCTGGGTTACCAAGTTGAAATGCCGCAAGACGCAGCTCCGGTGTGGTTTGAGGCCGCAGCCGGTAACGTCGAATAGCTTTAGGATTGCATGACCCGGCAAATTGCCGGATAGTGGTTTTATGGCCACTTTAGCTGCAAAATCTCGTTCTCGTGTCCCCTCCACCGCCCGGCTTGAGGCCAGGATTCCCCACGATTTCAAGAAGACCCTGGAGCAGGCCGCCGCCGTGACCGGGCATCCCACGGTCACGAGCTTTGTGCTCTTTGCCCTCCAGGCCAGCGCCCGCAGGGTCATCGAGGAGCATCAACAGGCCAAACTTTCGGCGGAGGAATCGACCCATTTCGTCAAGGCCTTGCTTGCACCCGCCGCGCCGAATGCGGCGTTGCGGGGTGCCTTTAAGCGTTATCGTGAGACCAGCGCCTGATGGCCTATCGTTTTGAGCCACTGACCAAGCAGCACGACCGGGCTGCGTTTCGTTGCGCCAGCGCGCCGCTCAATACCTATCTCCAGCAGATTGCCCGGAAGGACGCCGAGCGCCATGTGGCCGCTGCGTTCGTCATGGTGGATGAGGCCGCCCCGGCCACCATCGTGGGCTATTACACGCTTTCGGCCTTCGCCGTGGACGTGACGGAGCTTCCGGAAGCCATGCAAAAGAAGCTGCCCCGGTATCCGCGGCTGCCCGCAACCTTGCTCGGTCGGCTGGCGCGGGATGAGCGTTTCCCGGGCACGGGATCGCTGCTTTTGATGGATGCGCTGGCCAGGGCGCACCAGAAATCGGCGGAGATTGCTGCGCTCGCCGTGGTCGCGGACGCGAAGGATGAGGCCGCTTTGACGTTCTATCGGAAGTTCGGATTTGCCCAATTGGGCAGCGATCCGAACCGGGTTTTTCTGCCGATGGGCACCATCGATGAACTCGTTCCGAAGCCAGTTTAGCGATCAGTTTCCCCGACCGTAGCCGGTTGGTTTAGGCCTATGGCACTTGTTTGGCTCTACCGTGAATACGGTAGGCCGGGCGCTCCCGACCGGCGCGAATTGACGGCTCGTTTTCATCGGCTCCGAACCCAACGAACTCGTTAGGGTATTGCGTCTGGAGCCAAACAAGTGCCACAGGCCATTCGCCCACGTGCCCGGCGCTTCCTCACCACGGACGACCGAACCACGAAAAAGCGCTACCGATTTCGCGGTAGCGCGCCTACCGCGAACCCGGCAAGCGCGCGCGATGGCATCGCGTCGCGCAGCGAACGAAGCTGGTGTCATGAACTCGACCACAAAATCAATTCCGACGCGCGGCGGTTCCGTCGATCTCGCCGCGCGCAGGTTCAGCAAGGCCCGCTCCATCGCGGAGCGTCTCGGTATTTGCCCGCGCACCATCTTCCGTTGGGCGGATGCCGGGAAAATCACACGCTACAAAATCAACCCACGAGTGGTGCTATTCAGCGATGATGAGGTGACCGTATTCGTCGCCTCAGCGCGAGTCGGCAAGGCGGCGGGAGAAACCAGCTAGCCGGGAGGCTAAACGCGTTGAAGCGCTTCTTTCGCGGCCCAAAGAAGCAGGCCGCAACTTAGGGAACCCAAGATGAGCTGCCAAAGGGCAAGTCGATAGAGAGCCCGGCCAGCACAGACCAAATCGCCGTTCATCATCTGCACCGCAACCCAAGCGATGAAGGCCTGTTGTAGTTTTGGGAGACTGTTTATGTAGATGATCAGATAGCGGGCGAAATCAGCGTTCTCGCCCTCTTTGAATGTCTTTTCCCCCTGCTCGAATCCCTTAACCCCGTTTTCGACTATCATGGCGAGATAGCGCTGAACGATAGCAACGGCTACGGCTGCGAGATAGATATACCCTGCCACCCTAAAGTTTTCGATCCGCGCCATGTCTTTTCCCAACAGGTAAGTCAGTCCCGCGCCTGAGGCCGTGAGCATCCACAAGACGAATTTATCCATGCCCTGGCTGGTATTCTGCGCCACCATGATCAATGAGCGGGACGCGCCAGCCTGCTCTGTTGCGAATGGAAAGTTAAATTCCTTCATAGGTTCTTTCCGGCAGTTGACGGCGTGTGATCCAGACGAGGAAGTCCTGCCCGCTGTTGGTGATAGAAATTGAGTCAATTCCGACATTCACGAATCCCTGCGAAGCCAGATAAGCCAGCCACTGGTTAAAATCGTGGTTCGCTTGAGCCACTGGCGCATTCGTAACCGCCAGCTCTTGGAGGAAGCTTTGTGATGCCATACGCGTCATGGCACCGGAGCCGGTTTGAGAATTCAGTCTCCTGAGGAACGCGTGCTGCGACCCGAAAATGGTGAAGTAGATGTCTTGGAATCGGGCGGCGATCCGCGCTTCGGCCAGTTGGGTAACCAGCACATCGACTTGTTGGTATTGGGGCAGCGGATGGTCGTGAATGTTTCTCCAGATTGCCTGCTTTTCGTCGGCCAGCGTTGCTGAATCGCTCGGATTCCGCGGCGGTATCGGGAGACGCGTTGGGAGTGGAGGGGAGTGCCGCACGTATTGCTCCAACTCGTTTTTAACCCGTTGGGTGTAGGCCTCGGCTTTCCGCACCAAATGTCGGTAACCAAGAATACATGTCAGCGCGGCAATCGCTCCAAACGTCCACTGCCAATGCTCAAGGATCTGGGCCATTACCAATCGGTAGTAGGACCGGCCCTGATGGCCGAGCAAAATGCATGACGAACATTGGCGACCTGAGTGCTACCCCATGCGCTTCGACTCTGCGGGAGAGTAAAACCGGACAGTAACCGGACAGTGGATTTTTCGGGAAAATCCGAGAACCCCGCATCCCCTTGATGTAAAATGGCTGCCCGGGCTGGGATCGAACCAGCGACCAAGTGATTAACAGTCACCTGCTCTACCACTGAGCTACCGGGCAGTGGCGCAAAAGAGGGGTCAAAAAGAGCGGCGCACCGGGGGTTGTCAATCCCTCTATCGTGTAAAAACCCGGAAAGTTGAGGGCGAAGAAAAGTTTTGGTTGCATCGCCCTCGCGCGGTCGGTGAACTCCGACCCCTTTTCCATTACGCCTGCCTCCAATTCCGGAGTCACAGGGGGAACGAAATTATGAAAAAATACCAACTCACCGTCACGTCGCGCGAAGGCACCGGCCGCAGCGCCTCCCGCCGCCTCCGCAAGGCCGAGAAGATCCCCGCGATTCTCTACGGCAAGCACACGAAGCCCGAAACCCTGGCCGTCAATGCGCCGGAGTTCGCCAAGCTCCTCAAGGACATCGCCGGCCGCGCCGCGCTCGTCGAACTGAAGCGCGAGCAGGGTGCCAATGCCCTGTCCTTTCTCCAGGAAATCCAGCGCGACCCGATCACCGACCGCTACCTCCACGTTGACCTTCAGGAAGTGAAGGAAAACGAGAAGATGATCATCAGCGTCTCCGTCCGCGTCGTCGGCGAGGCCTATGGCGTCAAGACCGAGGGCGGCGTGCTCGACACCGCCACCAAGCGCCTGCGCATCCGCACGCTCCCGAAGGATCTCCCCGATTTCATCGAGATCAATGTCACCGAACTGAAGATGGGTGAGTCCATCCACGTCAGCGACATCAAGCAAATCGCCGGCGTCGAGTTCCTCGACAACCCGCAGCAGGCCGTCGTCCTGTGCGTGGCTCCGCCGGAGGAAGAAGTCGTCGCCGCCGCCGCGACGGATGCCGCCGCCGCGCCCGCCGAGGGTGCCGCCGCCGCTCCGGCCGCGGAAGGTGCCGCCGCCGCTCCGGCGGCCGCCGGCGCCAAGCCGGCCGATGGCAAGGCCGCTGCCGCCGCGCCCGCCAAGGACGCGAAGGCCGCCGCCCCGGCCGCGGGTGCCAAGCCCGCCGCTCCGGCCAAGAAGTAATTCCGTTTCCCGGGTCGCGCGTCCGCGCGCGACCCGTTTTGCACGCTGTTCTTTGAGTCATGTCCGTCACGCTGATCGCTGGACTGGGCAACCCCGGGCGCGAATACGCCGCCACCCGCCACAACCTCGGTTTCACCGTGGTCGAGGCGCTGGCCGCCGCCGAGGGCTTGAAGTGGAAACCTGAACCCCGCTTCGAGTCCGAGACCGCCCGCTGGGATGTCCGCCCCGGCGTCACCCGCCTCCTGGTCAAACCCTTGACCTACATGAATGAGAGCGGCCGCGCCCTCCGCGCCCTGCTCGACTTCCACAAGGCGGCCGTCACCGACCTGATCGTGGCCTACGACGATTTCAACATCGCCACCGGCCTCGTGAAGATCTCGGTCACCGGCAGCGCCGGCGGCCACAATGGCGTCGCCAGCGTGCTCGAGCACCTCGGCAACGGATTCGTCCGTTACCGGCTCGGCATCGGCGAACCCCGCCCCGCGGGGATGGACATCAAGGACTTCGTGCTCGGCAAATTTTCTAAAGAACAAACCCAAATCATTGATCAAAAACTAACCCATTTCGTGGACGGCCTCCGCCTGCTCATCAACCGCGGGCCCGCCGAAGCCATGAACCTCCTCAATCGCCGAGACCACCATGAGCCAGAACAAGCGTAACTACAAAGCCTCCTTCATCCTCGACAACCGCGGCAAGGAAGACTCCGTCGATCAGCTGATCGACGGCGTGAAGAAAGAGATCGCCGCCGTGCAGGGCGAAGTCACCGCCGTCGAGAACATCGGCCGCCGCGAGTTTGCCCGCAAGACCGACGACCAGTTCCCCGGTGGCGTGTACGTCAACATCGACTTCACCGCCCCGGCGGCCGCGCCGGCCCAGCTGCACGAGCGCCTGCGCCTGAACGACAGCGTCTACCGCGCGCTCGTCCAGAGCGCCTGAGCCGCGACCCCGCGCGACCCCACACTCCCATGGCCAATCTCAACAAAGTGATGCTCATCGGCAACCTGACGCGCGACCCGGAACTCCGGGTCACGCCGAAGGGCACGGCCATCTGCCAGTTCAGCCTGGCGGTGAACCGCAAGTTCAAGGACGAGAGTGGCGGCGAGCGCGAGGAAGTGACCTACGTCGACATCGAAGCCTGGAGCAAGCAGGGCGAGACCATCGCCAAGTATTGCACCAAGGGACGCCCGCTCTTCGTCGAAGGCCGCCTGCGCCTCGACCAGTGGGAGGACAAAACCACCAAGGAAAAGCGCAGCCGCATGAAGGTCGTGCTCGAGAACTTCCAGTTCCTGGGCTCCGGTCGCGGCGACGGCGCCGGCGGCGGTGGCGGCGAGGGTGGGGAAGCCGGCGGCGCGCCGCGCAACTACGCGCCCCGCAGCACCGCCCCGCGTCCCGCGTCCCCTGCGCCGCAGGAAAACCTCGATGAAGACGTGCCGTTCTGAGCACCGCTCAGACCGAAGGATCAAGTGACAAGTACCAAGTAACAGGGATCACCCTCTCAACTCTCAACAAACCACTAAACACTGCGGCGTCCGCCGCATCCCACCATGGCTAACAGCGAAGTACTCCTCCTCAAACCGGTCGACGGCCTCGGCGCCGAAGGCGACCAGGTCAAAGTCCGCGCCGGCTACGCGCGCAATTTTCTCCTGCCCCAGGGCAAGGCCGTGCCGCTCACGCAGGCCAACCGCAAGCACGTCGAGTCGCTCAAGAAGGCCCGCGCCCTGCGCGAGGCCAAGGAGCTCGACGGCGCCCAGGCGCTCGCCAAGCAGATCGAAAAGGCCGGCATCGCGATCGCCGTCAAGACGGGCGAGGGCGGCAAGCTGTTCGGCGCCGTCACGGCGAACGACATCCATGCCAAGCTCACCGCCGCCGGCATCACCATCGAGAAGCGCCGCATCCACCTCGGCCAGCCGATCAAAACCCTCGGCAAGCACGAGGTGAAGATCAAGCTGCACCCCGAAGTCAGCGTCGAGCTGGCCTTCGACGTCGTTTCCGAGAACCCGATCGAGCCCGCCGCGTCCTAAGGACCCGGCGACCCGCCCAGGTTTTGTTTCAACGGCCCCCGCTGCGTTTCGCGGCGCGGGCCGTTTCAAGTTATGGCAGGCCGGATTCCGGCCGCCCGACTTCTCGGGTGACATGCATTCTGGTGGGAGAGGTTTTACACCCCGACTCTGCCGAAGCCGACCGCGTAGTCGGGGTGTAAACCCCTCCCACCGTACAAGCCACTTTCACCCGATGCCGCTCTGGTTTTGCGCGTAACTTGGAAGCAATTTGTGCACATTCGAAGGTTGCCCGAATCCCTTCTTGATCGCTAACTGACACCTCATGGCCGAAACGTCCATCGACCCACGAAACGGCGGTGCCCGCGCTCCCGCGAGCGCGGCGGCGGCGCGTCCGGCGGGTCGGGAAATGCCGGCGAGCGAGGAGGCCGAGCAGCACGTGATCGCGTGCTGCCTGCTCGACGGCAACGACACCATCGCGCGCTGCCTGGAAGCCCGCCTGGCCGAGGAGTCCTTTTTCTGGCCGAACAACCGGCTGCTGTTTGCGGCGATCATCGAGCTGTACCAAAAGGGCCAGCCGGTGACGCTCGAGGTCCTCACCGAGGAACTGGCCACGCGCCGCCTGCTGGACCAGGTTGGCGGCCTGCCGTACCTGATGCAGGTCACGAGCCGGATCCCGACCACCGCGCACGCGGGGTACTTCATCGAGAAAGTCCGCGAGAAGCACCTGCTGCGCGAACTCATCAAGGCCGCGACCGGCGCGGTCGAGCAGGCGTACCAGTTCACCGGCGGGCTCGAGGAGTTCGTCGACCGCATCGAGCAGGACCTTTTCAAGGTGACGCAGGACCGCGTCAGCGACAGCGCCCAGGAAATCAAGGAGGCGATCAAGGACGCGAACACCGTCATCGCAAAACTCCTGATGAAGAAGGGCGAGCTCACCGGCGTGAGCTCGGGCTTCAAGGACCTCGACGCGATGACCTTTGGCTTCCAGCGCCAGGAAATGATCGTGATCGCGGCGCGTCCCTCGATGGGCAAGACCAGCTTTGCCCTGAACATTGCCGAGGCCGCGGCCATGCCGAAGAACCCGAAGGTGGACCCGGCGCCCGTGCTGATTTTCTCGCTCGAAATGAGCTCCTCGCAGCTCGCGCTGCGCATGCTCTGCTCGCGGTCGCGGGTGAACATGAAGCTGCTCCGCGACGGCCTCGTGAGCCGCGACGGCCATGAGATCAATGCCCTCGGCCAGGCTGCCGAGGAGTTCAAGAAGGCCCCGATCCTGATCGATGACTCGAGCAACCTCACGATCATGGAGATGCGCGCCAAGGCCCGCCGCATCTACGCCCGCCGGAAGCTGGGCATGATCATTGTCGACTATCTCCAGCTTTGCAGCGGCACCGACTCCAGCGCCCCCCGCGAACAGCAGGTGGCCGAGGTCTCCCGTGGATTAAAGGCGATGGCCAAGGAACTTGACGTGCCGGTCCTAGTCCTAAGCCAGCTCAACCGCTCGTCGGAGAAGGAGAACCGCACGCCCCGCCTGTCGGACTTGCGCGAATCCGGCTCCATCGAGCAAGATGCCGACGTAGTGCTCATGCTTTCCCGCCCCAAGGACGCCGACGAGAAGTTCCAGACCGCCGCCAACGCGGCGGATTTAATCGTTGCCAAGCAACGTAACGGGCCGGTAGGTGATTTGAAACTAACTTTCCTTCAAGAAATTACGCGCTTTGAAAACTTCACTCCGTAACCCGTTTTGGCGGGTTCTGCTCGCTTCCCTTTTCCTGTTTTCCGGCGCTACCGGCCTGCTTGCCCAAGCCGATCCGAACGCGGCCCCGCAGGAGGCCCAGGCGGGTCCCGTGTACCGCATCGGGACCATCACGATCAAGTTCGTGGGCATGGCGAACGTCAGCGAGCAGGTCGTCCGCGCCAACATGGCCTTGCGTGAGGATACCGACCTGGACGAGGCCCTGATCGACCGCGACATCCGTTCGCTGTACCGCACGGGTTTGTTCGAATTCATCGAGGTCAAGCGCGAGCAGACCGGCGCGAACACGGTGAACCTGGTGTTCGAGGTCACCCCGAAGTTCCGCGTGCTGGCCGTCAAGTTCGAGGGCTCGAAGGCCTACCGCGACCGCCGCCTCCAGAAGGAAATCAAGTCCGCGGCCAACGGCGCCCTCGACGAGCGCCAGATCAAGGACGACGCGCAGAAGATCTACGAGCTCTACCAAAAGGCCGGCTACAACCAGGCCCAGGTCACCTACAACATCGACCGCAACCGCAGCACGGGCTTCGGCACCGTGACCTTCAAGATCCGCGAAGGCGCCCGCGTGAAAATCGCCGCGATCAACTTCGTCGGCAACGACCACGTCAAGGCCCGCCGCCTCCGCAAGGAAATGGAGACGAAGAAGTGGCACATGTTCTCCTGGCTCACCGGCGGCGGCCGCCTCAAGGATGACGAGTTCGACGAGGACTTGGGCAAGCTCCGCGATTACTACAACGAGCAGGGCTACCTCGACGTCGAAATCGCCGAGGACAAGATCACCTTCGACTACCCGAAGCCCGACAAGCTCGTCATCACGATCCGCGTGAACGAGGGCCGCCAATACAAGATCGGCGACATCAGTTTCGCGGGTAACAAGATTTACTCCGAGCGCATCCTGAAGCTCGTCCCCCGCCAGCGGAAGGGCATGGTCTTTGTGCCGTCGAAACTCGACAAGGACGTCGAGACGCTCGAGGAATTCTACGGCCAGGTCGGCTACCTGCAGACGCGCGTCCGCCTCATCCGCAAGCCCAACCTGCAGACCGGCGACATCGACATCGAGTACCAGGTCAACGAGAGCGAGAAGTTCCAGGTCGAGTCCATCGTCATCGAGGGCAACACCAAGACCAAGAGCATCGTCATCCTGCGCGAACTCGTGCTCGGACCCGGCGACGTCTTCGACTCGCTGCGCATGAAGATTTCGAAGCTGCGCCTCGAGAACACGCGCTTCTTCGAGGAGCCGGTCAACGTCACCGACGAGTCGACGAACATCCCCGGCCGCCGCAACCTCAAGATTTCGGTCCGCGAGGCCCGCACGGGCAACCTGACCTTCGGCGCCGGCTTCAGCTCGCTCGAGCGCGCCGTCGTGTTCGCCGAGGTCACGCAGTCCAACTTCGACTTGTTCAACCGCCGCTCGTTCTTCCAGGGCGACGGCCAGAAGTTCCGCCTGCGCTTCCAGATCGGCTCGCAATCGAGCGAAGTGATCCTGGCGTTTGAGGAACCCTACCTCTTCGAGCGGGAACTCGCGCTGGGCTTCCAGCTCTACCGCCAGACCTCCGACTACAATAGCTCGTACTACGAGGAAATCCGCACCGGTGGTGAAGTTTACCTCCGCAAACGCCTCTTCAACTGGCTCGAAGGCCGCCTGTCGTACACCTACCAGGTCGTCGACATCGCCAACGTCGCCACCTCCGCGCCGACCGCCATCCGTTTCGCGGAAGGCAAGTCCACCACGTCGAAGGTCAACCTGAGCCTAACGCAGGACTCGCGCGACAAGATCATCAACACCACGCGCGGCAACTACGCGACCCTCGACCTCGGCGTGGCCGGCGGCCCGCTGGGCGGCGACAACCATTACTACAGCCTCGAATTCCGCGGCTCGAAGTTCTTCCCGATCGCCGAATTCCAGGAGCAGGTGCTCGCCGTCCTCGGCCGCACGGGCGTCGTCGACAGCTTCGGCGACAGCGACAAGCTCACAACCCGCACGATCATCGACCCGAACACCGGCCAGCCGATCACGTCGGATGCGTTTGTGCCCGGCGTGCCGTTCTATGACCGATACTTCCTCGGTGGCCCGCAAACCCTCCGCGGCTTCGAGTTCCGCACGGTTGGTCCGAAGGATCTCTCCGGCGAGCCGACGGGCGGCAACACCTACGGCTTCCTCAGCCTCGAGTACTCGATGGACATCGTGAAGCCGGTGCGCTTTGCGGTCTTTTACGATGCCGGCTTCGTGAACAAGGATGCGTACGATTTCAGCCCGGCGGACTACAACGACAACTTCGGCGTCGGCCTCCGCCTCTTCGTGGCGGGCGCCCCGCTCAGCCTCGACTTCGGCATTCCGCTGACCGGCGACAAGTTCAACAAGAAGGGCACCCAGTTTAACTTCTCCTTCGGCACACGCTTTTAATCCATCCAACTCACCCCTCGCATGAACAAGCTCATCCGCACTCTTCTCACCGTCGCCGCCCTGGCCACCGGCACCGCCGCCCTGGCGCAGCCGGCCGTCAAGCTGGTCACGGTCGACATCGCCAAGACCTACGACGCCTACTACAAGGCGCAGGAAGGCATGGTCAAATTCCAGGAGGCCCAGCAGAAGGCCCAGGAACAGGCCCAGGAATACCAGAAGCAGGGCCAGCTCCTCGTCGACGAGTACAAGGAGCTCGTTGAACAGTCGAAGAGCGCCATGCTCACGCCCGACGCCAAGGCCAAGGCCGAGCAGAACGCCCAGAAGAAGCTCGAGGAAATCCAGCGCAAGCAGGGCGAGCTCCAAAACTTCGTCCAGAGCACCGACCGTTCGCTGCAGCAGCAGATGCTCACCCGCCGCGAACTGCTCCTCGAGGAAATCACCAAGACCGTCACCGACATCGCCAAGCGCAAGGGCGCGACGCTGGTCGTCGACAAGTCCGGCCCGTCCGGCTTCCGCATCCCGGTCGTCCTCTACGCCGACGCCGCTTATGAAATCACCGACGAGGTGATCGCTGAGATCAACAAGGACAAGCCGGCCACCGCGCCCGCCGCCGCTCCCGCGACCCCGGCCGCGAAACAGCCGGCTGCCAGCCCGGCCGCCACGCCGGCGCCGGCCTTCACGGTCCCCAATGTGAGCGCGCCGAAGACCGAGCCGGCCAAGAAGCCGTAAGAAACCTTGCCAAGCCCTGTTCCACCGAACAGGGCTTTTTTGTGTCCATGCAGGTCGCTTACACCCCCGCCCAGATCGCCGAATTCGTCGGCGCCCAGCGGACCGCCGGCACCACCACGCAGGTCGTCCGTGACATCGCTTCGCTGACGTCCGCCCGGGCGGGCGATCTCTCGTTCCTCGGCAATCCCAAGTACAAGTCACAGGTGGCCGAGTCCGCCGCGACGGTGTTGCTGCTGCCGCCTGACTACGCAGGCGAGCCGAAGGCCGACCAGGTTTTTGTTTTCGTGGACAAACCGTCCGTGGCCCTGGCCAAGGTCTGCGCCCGCATCGAGGCGGCCCTGTGGCCAAAACCGGCCCCGGGCGTCCACCCGAGCGCCGTGGTGGCCCCGACGGCGACCGTGGATGCCACGGCCCATGTCGGGCCGCTTTGCGTGGTCGAGGATGGCGCGCGCATCGGCGCTGGCAGTGTGTTGCAGGGCTCCGTGTACCTCGGCCGCGAGACCCAGGTTGGCGCGGGCTGCTATCTGATGCCGGGAGTCGTGGTGGCGGATGGCTGCGTCCTCGGTAACCGCGTGCGCCTGCAACCGGGCGTAGTCGTCGGCTCGGACGGCTTTGGCTACGAATTCGTCAAGGGCCGCCATGAGAAGATTCCCCAGATTGGCATCGTGGTGATTGAGGATGACGTCGAGATTGGCGCCAATTCGACCCTGGATCGCGCCCGCTTCAGCCGGACGGTTGTCGGCGAGGGCACCAAGATCGATAACCTCGTCCAGGTCGCGCACAATGTGATGATCGGCAAGCACGTGATCCTTTGCTCGCAAGTCGGCATCTCCGGCAGCACCACCCTGGAGGACTATGTGGTCCTCGGCGGCCAGGCCGGGGTGGGTGGGCACATCACCCTGGGCAAGGGCACCAAGGCGGGCGGACAGACCGGCATCGCCTATGACACTCCTCCCGGCAGCTACCTGAACGGTACACCGGCCATTCCCTACATGCTGGAACGCCGCCTGCAGGTCCTGCACCAGCGCCTCCCCGACCTTTTCAAGCGCGTCGAAGCGCTGGAGAAGAAGGGGTAGGGCGGTGCACATGAGATCCCCTCTTGAGAGGGGTGCCCAAGGGGCGGGGTGTGTTTAGCGCGTGAGGTAAATTATGAGAATGCCTACGCACCAAAACACACCCCGGCGTTTACCCGCCTCCGGCGGCGCCGAAGGCGACCAGGGCTGCGCGCCACCCCTCTCCAGAGGGGAGCGATTGCGCGCGGTAAGGCGCAATGAATGATGCCTCCGGCCCTTTTGTCCTTCCCGCTGGTGGGCTTCTCCGTTACCACCGCAGCGCAATGAGGGACACGAAGCTCAAGATTTTCTCCGGCTCATCCAATCGCGCACTGGCAGAGGAGATTTGCCAGTCCATCGGCGTACCGCTGGGGGACGCGACCGTCACGTGTTTCCCTGACGGCGAGTCGTTCGTGAAGATCAACGAGAACATCCGTGGTGCGGATGTCTACATCATCCAATCGACCTGCCCGCCGACGAACCATCACCTGATGGAGCTGCTGATCATGATCGACGCGGCCAAGCGCGCGTCGACGTCGCGCATCACCGCCGTCATCCCGTTCTACGGTTACGCCCGCCAGGATCGCAAGGACCAGCCCCGCGTGCCGATCACCGCGAAGCTCGTTGCGAACCTCCTCATGTCCGCCGGTGCAAATCGCGTCCTCGCGATGGACCTGCACAGCCAGCAGATCCAGGGCTTCTTCGATATCCCGGTGGACCACTTGTTCGCGTCCCCGGTTTTCTTCCAATACCTCGCCACGAAACGCAGCAGCAACCTCGTGGTGTTTTCGCCGGACGTGGGCGGCATGAAGATGGCCTCGGCGTATGCCGACGTGCTTGGGGCTTCCCTGGGCCTCGTGGCCAAGAAGCGCACCGGCGCCACGACCGTGGAAGCGATCAACGTGGTCGGCGAAGTGGACGGCTGCGATGTGCTGCTGGTCGACGACATCACGGAAACGGCCGGCACGCTGACCGCCGCCGCCAAGATCCTGAAGGACCATGGGGCCAAGAGCATTCGCGCCGCGGTGAGCCACTGCGTGTTGAACGACATCGCCTACGAGCGCCTCAAGGGCGGCCTGATCGACGAATTGATCACGACGAATTCCGTGCCGATCGACACCCGCGGCCTGCCGATCACGGTGTTGAGCATCGCCCCCCTGCTCGGTGAGGCGATCCTGCGCATCAACACCAACGAGAGCGTCACCAGCCTCTTCAAGATCAAGGGATTTTGAGGGCGGGCGGGGTGGGTGCGTTGTGACCACTGATGCTCCGCCTATCGGCTGCGCTTAGGTAACCCCGCCGCCTGATCGGCTCCGGAATTGGATCGGAGGCGCGGCTAATCACCGCGTTTTAAGCAGAACAATTCGTTGCGGTCGGCGATCAGCCGACCCCCTAAACCCCCGGCGGAGCCAATAGGGCGAAGCTGACCTCGTAGCGCAGCCGGGAGGCGAAGCATCAGTGGTTGAACCCGACGGATTTGCTTTTAGCACTAGCCACTTGCGGAACAGCTTGTTCCGGACAGTGTCTGTCAGCGCTCCATTTCCCCCTATGAAAACCAAGTCGGTTGTTTTCGTTTCCGCGTTCCTTACCTCCATCCTCGGCTTCACCGTTGGCCTCATCGGCGCCGACAAGGCCGGTACCAAAGCCGCCGACAAGGCGCCGATCAAGAAACCCACGCTCAAGATCGACGCCTCGCCCATCGGCGAGACCAAGACGGTCGTCACGAGCTACGCCGACGCCCTCGAAAGCATCCGGCCGGCGGTCGTCTCGGTTTATTCGAGCAAGATCGTGCGCCAGCAGGTGCCGGATTTTCTCCGTCAGTTTGGCGCGCAGGGGCGTGAACAGAAGCAGCGCGGCCTGGGCTCGGGCGTGATCGTTTCCTCCGACGGCTTCATCATCACCAACAACCACGTGGTCGAGGAAGCGGATGAGGTGAAGGTGCTGCTCAATGACGAGCGCGAGTTCACCGCCAAGGTGATCGGCACCGACCCGAAGACCGACGTGGCCGTGATCAAGATCGAGGCCGAGAACCTGCCGGCCGCCACGCTGGCCGACAGCACGAAGCTCCGCGTGGGCGACGTCGTTTTCGCGATCGGCAACCCGCTGGGCGTCGGCCAGACCGTCACCATGGGCATTGTTTCCGCCACCGGCCGCCGCGTCGGCATCCTCGACGAGGTGGGTGGTTATGAGGACTTCATCCAGACCGACGCCGCCATCAACCAGGGCAACTCCGGCGGCGCGCTCATCGACGCGCGCGGCCGCCTCGTGGGCATCAACTCCGCGATCATTTCCACTTCCCAAGGCAACATCGGCATCGGCTTCGCCATCCCGGTCAATCTCGCGAGCAACATCATGCACAGCCTGATCGAGACCGGCACGGTCGCCCGCGGCTACCTGGGCGTTTCCACCGATGCGATCACCACGGAAATGGCCGAGTCCTTCGGCCTCAAGGCGGACCAGAAGGGCGTGATCATCACCGACCTTAACCCGTCCGATGGCCCCGCGGCCAAGGCGGGCCTGAAGCGCGAGGACATCATTGTCGGCGTGAACGACAAGACGGTCACCACCCGCGAGGACCTGCGCATGATCATCGCGCAGACCCCGCCGGACACCAAGGTCACCGTGAAATTCCTCCGCGACGGCAAGCTGCAGAGCAAGGAAGTCACGCTCGGCAAGCTGCCCGACGAGAACCAGGCCGACGGCGAGCTCGTCGCCGGCGTGTCGGTGGCCCCGTTGACGGATGAGCTGCGCAAGGAACTTCGGATCAACGACCGCGTGGACGGCTTGGTGATCACTGACGTCGCCGCGAACTCGCCGTACGTGCAAAGCTTCCCCGAGGGCGCGGTCATCGAGCAGATCAACCGCATGCCCGTCACCGACCTCGCATCCGCCAAGCGTGCCCTGCGCGACGGCCGCAACATCGCCTTGGTCTATTACCGCGGCGTGTACCGCTACATCCTGTTCAACACCCGCTGAGTTTCGGGCCCTCTTTAAAGCAAAGGCGCACCACCCGGTGCGCCTTTTTTATTGGGTGAAACGCGACCTCCGTACGCGCTTTCAGGATGTTCGTCCGAAAAGTCAGCCGCGCACGCAACCAACCCGCCCGGAGGTCGGGTTCCACCCGATTCAGCGGCATCAGGCCACCAGGTGGAGCGCGGCCTCCGGACGCGCTTTCAGGATGTGCGTCCGAAAAGTGAGCCGCGCACGCAACCAACCCGCCCGGAGGTCGGGTTCCACCTGATTCAGCGGAATCAGGCCACAAGGTGGAGCGCGGCCTCTGGACGCGCTTTCAGGATGTGCGTCCGGAAAATCAGCCGCGTATCAATCCAACCCGCCCGGAGGTCGGGTTGCGCCTTGGTCAGCTGCCCGGCTTGGTCGCGGGGATCTTGGCGATGTCCGGCGGGACCTGATCGGCCGGGTAGGTGGGGTAGCTCATCTCGAGCAACGACACGCACGGCACATCAAATTTAGCCTGGCCGGCGCTGCGGTCCACGAGGACGGCGACCGCCACCGTGGTGCCACCATGCTTCTTCACGATGTCGAGGCACTCCTGCACGCGGCCGCCGCGGGTAATGACGTCCTCCACGACGAGAACCTTCTCGCCCGGCTTGAACGTGAAACCCCGGCGCAGCACAAGGACGTTGTTCTCCTTCTCCGCGAAAATGAAACGACACTTGGATTGCCGCGCGACTTCCTGGCCGATCACCAAGCCGCCCATCGCGGGCGCCAGCACGGTGTCGTAGGCGAGGCCGCCGAGCTTCTGCTTCAACAGCACCCCGAGGCGCTCCACCGCCGGCATGTCTTGGCACACCTGCGCGCACTGGAAGAAGTGCCCGCTGTGCAGACCCGAGCGGAGAACGAAGTGGCCGCGAAGCAGCGCCTTGGTGCGAATGAAGATGTCAGTGACTTCCTGTTGAACGGCATCCATGCCCGCGAAAGTGGGAGAATCCTCCAAGGAAGGGAATTTCTTTTTGGCCGCGGATCCCAGGCGGCGGGTTCGGCCAAGTCATCCTGAGCGCAGCGCAGGATCCAGACCCGCGGCCGCCGGCGTGCACCGGACTGGATTCTTCACTTCGTTCAGAATGACGGGAGAGGGGTGTTGTCAATTGAAGCGGACATCATAGTTGTCCTTTTATGTCATCCGCCACCGACAAGCCTGCGCTTGAGGACGAACTCGGTGACGTGCTCGAAAAGGCGGCGCGCAATGTGCCCTTGACGGTGGAGAACCTCGCCGCGGCGACGGGAATTGAGGCGGGCCGGCTGAAGGATGCCATCGACTATCACCCGGCGTTAACCCAGGCGGAATTGGCGCGCTTGGCGTCCGTTTTGAATCTCAACGAGGTCGGCCTCAACGCGCTGGCGCAGGGTCGCTACCCGCTGCCCGATCCGATCGGCCTGACGTTTTGCCTGCATCCCCTGCGGATGCCCTATGGAGTGGGCGTGGCCAACGCCTACCTGGTCAGCCACTGCGGCCAATCGAGCGCGATCCTTTTCGACACCGGCGCGAGTCACGCGGAGCTGCACCGCGCCTGGCCCGCGCAGATCCAGAGTCTCGATGCCGTGTTCATCACGCATTACGAGGCCGAGCACATCGGCGGGTTGGAGGTGGTATTGCGCGAAAGCGAGCTCGGCCAATTCCACGGCCCGCCCAATGGCCGCTGGCCCCAAGGCCGCGGGCTGGGGGAGGGCGAGGTGGTGCGCATCGCCGATTTCAAGATCACGGCCTTCAGCACGCCCGGCCACGCGGCCGAGCACAATTGCTACCTTGTGGAGTCGCTCCGGAAACCCTCCGGCCCGGCGGTGCTCATCTCCGGCGACCTCATCTTCGCCGGCTCGCTCGGCGGCGGTTATTTCTGCTGCCAGCGCCAGCTGACGCATTCGCGGCGCATCATGAACCTCCTGGCCGATGACACCATTATCGCGCCCGGACACGGCCCACTGACGACCGCGGCCAACGAGCGGCGGTATAATCCGTTCCTGGCGGTTTAGTGCCCGTAATGGCAGGCTTCGCTGCCGCCCGCACGACAGGCACGGAGGCCTGTCGCTACATCAATCCGACCACTTTTCAGGCCCTCGGCCGAAAAATGGTCGGGACGGAGAGATTCGAACTCTCGACCTCTTGCTCCCGAAGCAAGCGCTCTACCAGGCTAAGCTACGTCCCGAATTTCAGTTCCCGCTTGAGCGGAAATGAGCGGTCAAGAGACCGCAAAGGCAGGGGGGATAGCAAACAAAATTTTTGGATTAATCATTTACCCTGAAATTGTGCCGGCGTGGCGAAAATCTCGCTGGACCAACGGGTTCCTTGGAGGCGGGGTGCCTTCACCCCGCGGGTTGGCGGCCGCGAACCGTTGCGGGGTGGGGGCACCCCGCCTCCAACCACTTCACGCCTTCACCGGACCCGCCGGCAGCGTCGGGCCGTCGACCCATTTGGCGGGGATCGTCGTGGTTGAGGGGTGCTCAGGGACGTCGCAATCGTTCCGGTGCAGCGCGGCGATGAGCAGTTCGACGCCGCGTGCGCCGAGCAGGCCGGGTTGCAGGTCGAGCCCGGCGCAGGGGATCACGTTGCTGGTCACATTGAGGCAGCAGAAGCCATGCGTCTCGGGAATCTTTGCGCCGCACTCTGCCATCCACTCCATGACCTCGGCGCGCTGGCACATCACGGCGTCGGGTTTCTTGGTTTTGAACCAGCGGATGAATTCCTCGCGGTTCCACTCGTCCATGATCAGCGGCGGCAGCGCCTCCTTTTGGGAGTGGTGTTCGTGATACGTGTGAAAGGCAGCTTCCCAACGGTAGAGCAGGCGCGCGTCGTTCTTGCTGTGGAGCACCAGGCCAAGCCGGTGGTAGCCGAGCCCATGCAGGCGCTGCACGGCAAACACCATGGAGCGATAGTGATCGGGGCACACCGAATGCAGGCCGGGCCGCTCGATCAGGTAGTCCGTGTAGATGCCCGCGAAATGCGACCAATCGAGTCCGGTCAGGTCCGCGTTGCCCGCAATGGGCAGCAGGAGCAGCCCGCGGATGCCACGGGCCTGGAGAATCGCGTCGAGCCGGGTGTCGGAAATGCCCTGCGTGCCCGTGACGATCGTCTCCGCCTTGAAACCCAGCTCCGACGCGCGGGCGCTGGCGCCGCGCGCGAGTTCGCGGTGGTAGCGGTTGGCGCTGGGCGGACGGTTCTCCGGGCCGTCGAGGTCGAGGATCGCAAGAACACCGCGGAACGTGCCGGAACGGGCGCGCCGCATCTCGGACATCAACGCGCCCGCGAGCGGATTGGGCCGGTAGCCGACGCTGCGCGCCGCTTTCTGCACGCGGCGGCGGGTGGCGGGGTTGACGCGGGGCGAATCCCGCAACGCCTCGGAAACCGTCGTGTGGGACAATCCCAGGCTGCGGGCAATCTCTCGAATTGAGGGGGCGCTCATCGGGTGCTCTTACAGTAAGATAGAGCGCTCGCCGACGAGATGACCAGCGGGAAGTTACGCTTGCGGAAAATTACCGGCTGGCCGTCCTTGCTGCCGTGGACCGTCCTTCCTTTTTTCGATGGCTGCTCGCCTCGCTGTTCGCGTTCGGGCCGCTCGGTCGGGCGGCCGAGGTGATCGCCCAGGATGATTTTTCGTCAGAGCGGCCGGGCTGGGTGGTGGAGCAGATGCCGGGCGGGCAGGTGCGACGTGGACACGGCGCGTTGGAAATTGAGGACGTGGGCGGCTGCACCGTGTGGTGGCCGGAAAAACTCACGGCGCCCGTCACGATCTCTTATGAAGCGACGGTCATTTCGGCCGGCGGGCCGCATGACCGCGTGTCGGACCTGAATTGTTTTTGGATGGCGAGCGATCCCCGCCGAACGGACCTGTTCGCCGCCGGGCATGGGCGCACCGGCAAGTTCGAGGACTATGACGTGCTGCAGACCTACTACGTCGGGCAGGGCGGCAACACGAACACCACGACCCGCTTTCGACGCTACGCGGGAGACGGCACCAAGCCGTTGCGACCGGAACATGACCGGCGTGAGCCGGGTGTGTTACTGGAAGGCAACCGGCCGTATCGAATCACCCTCATGGCGCTGGCGGACGGCACGGTCCGCTATTACCGCGACGACGTCTTGATCTTCGAATTCAAGGATCCCGCGCCGCTGCGCGCCGGCTGGTTTGGATTTCGCACGGTGCAAAGCCACCTGCGCATCCGGGATTTCAAGGTAACACGGCCTTAAGGCCTG
This sequence comes from Lacunisphaera sp., assembly GCA_044224295.1. Taxonomy (GTDB): domain Bacteria; phylum Verrucomicrobiota; class Verrucomicrobiia; order Opitutales; family Opitutaceae; genus Lacunisphaera. The sequence continues at coordinate 224,011 of JBGAKQ010000001.1, forward strand.
AGTTGTGTAGGGGCGCCGCTCGACGGCGCCCGGGCGTCGGCAAGCGACGCCCCTACGATTTGACCGAGATCACCGCGGCGCCGAGTGCGGGCAGGCGCAGCTTTCCGCCCACGGTTTTGCCGCTGATCAAGTCACGGCCGCAATGGCGTCCGAGAGAAACGTTCGCCGCCTGATCGGTGTGATTGAGGACAAAGAGGAACTGTCCGCGCTTCGCTCCACGCAGCGTGGCTTCGACGCCCGCCGGCGCACGGAGCACGGGCTCGATGCGGGCTTCCTTGATGACCCGGCCCAACAGGAGATCCAGGCCGGCGGCGTCGAGTCGCGTGCCCAGGTAATAGGCCGCGCCGCGGCCGTGGGCATTGCGGGTCACCGCCGGACGTCCGGCAAAGAAATCCCCCGCGAAGGTCGCGAGCGCCTTCGCCCCGTCGAGATGCAAAAGGTCACACCAGTGGTCGCAGCGTACGGAGCGCGCGCCAAAGCGGACGGTGTTCTTGCGGCCTTCCGGGTAGGGCGACCATTCCTCGACCCACAGCCCAAGCACTTCGCGCAGCAGGGCGGGGTAGCCGCCGGTCACGATGTGTTCGTTCTCGTCGACGATGCCCGAGAAATACGTCGCCAAAAACGTCCCGCCGCGCGCCACGAAGGCCGTGAGGTTCGCGGCGCTTTTGGCCGGGAGCAGATAAAGCGCCGGGGTCAGGACGAGGTCGTACGCCGCGAGGCTCGCGCCGGGGTGCACGAAATCGACGCCGATGTTGCGTTCATAAAACCAACGGTGGAGCGACTGGGCCCACGCGGCGTAGTCGATGCGTCCGGGTTTTGATTCCAACTCGACGGCCCACCAGGCGTGCCAGTCGAAGGCGATGGCGACGCGGTTGCGGGCCAGCGACCCGGCCACCGGGGCGAGTTTCTTCAATTCCGCCCCGAGCGCGGAGACCTCGGCGAACACGCGGCTTTGCGCGGCCGGGACGTGCTGGATGAGTCCACTGTGGAATTTTTCGGCGCCCGCCTTCGAGGCGCGCCATTGGAAAAACATCACGCCGTCGCCGCCGCGCGCCAGCGTCTGCAGGCTTTGGAGGCGCATGATGCCGGGCCGCTTCGGTAGGTTCACCGGGCGCCAGTTCACGGCGGACGTCGCCTGTTCCATCAGGACAAACGGACGGTCCGGCTTGAGCGAACGCATCAGGTCATGTCCGACCGCGCCCGCGTGGCGCGCCGCAACCTCGTCGACCGGGTCGGGGTAGCTGTCCCACGCGATGAAATCGAGTTCCGGCGCCCACGCCCGGTAGTCGAGGGGCTTGAAGAAGCCCATGAAGTTGGTCGTGATCGGCACCGTCGGCGTGGCCGCGCGCAGGATCGTCGTCTCCATCCGATAGAGCTCGAGGAACGCGTCGTTGGTGAACCGCTTGAAATCGAGACACTGCGTCGGGTTGCTGTGGTACGGCGCGCGCCGGGGCGTGAGGATCTCCTCCCAGTCGCCATAGGCCTGGCTCCAGAAGGCCGTGCCCCACGCCGCGTTCAGCGCGCCGAGGGTGCGGTACTTGGCGCGCAGCCACTCGCGGAATGCGCGGGTGCTGTCCGCGCCGTGGCACTCCTGCATGTGGCAGGCGTACTCGTTGTTGATGTGCCAGGCGGCGAGCGCCGGGTGATGCCGGTAGCGCTGGGCAAGTTTCTTCACCAACCCGGCCGCAAACTTCCGATAGATCCGGCTGCTGGGTGAATACTGCTGGCGCGAACCGATCTGCAGCGTCACGCCGTCCGCGGTCACGGGCAGGGATTCGGGATACTTCCGCGACAGCCACGGCGGCGGCGACGCGGTCGCGGTCGCGAGGCACACCGAAATGCCGTTCTTGGCGAGCAGGTCCATCACCCGGTCGAGCCAGCCGAGATTCCAGCGATTCTCCGCGGGTTGAAGCCAGGCCCAGCTGAAAATGCCGAGGCTCACGATGTTCACGCCCGCGGCCTTCATCAGTCGCACGTCCTCAAGCCACACCGCCTCCGGCCATTGCTCGGGATTGTAGTCGCCGCCGTAGTAGAGTTTGGCCGGGAGTTTGGGAGTCATGGGGAGCGTCCGTGGGTAGGAGCCTGCTTGCAGGCGATGGCGGACTGGGTGGGTCATCGGGCGTGTGAATCGCCTGCAAGCAGGCTCCTACAAAGGGCGAGCAATCGTCAATCCCGCGACGGTGGGATCAGGTCGATATACGTCGGCGCGTCGCGGTCACACGACAGCTGGCCGTCCGCATATTTCAATTCGACCACTTGGATCGAACTGCGCCGGGTTTCGACCGCGGGTTTGTCCTGGGGCTTGATCGTGCCGGCGCGGCCAGGGTGCGTGAAATAAAAGAGAAACGCGCGGTCGCCGCTCACCACGACGGCGGGATGGCCGCCGTTGACGCCGTCATCGGGACCCTTGCCCGGCACGCCGAGCAGGTCGGTGGGCTGCGCCGTCCATTGGAGCAAGTCGTCAGACCGGTAAACCCCGAGGCCCTTCCAGAGGTCGACGAGCATCCAATGGTGTCCCTTCCACTTGAAAACATACGGGCCTTCGCCCGGTCGCTCGCCCACGCCGGCGGCCTTGCCGCGGTCCGTCCAAAACGCGAGGTCGGGACTGTCCGCGTAGTAGATGGATTTCCGGTCGCGTTCGTTGTTGTACCACATCCGCCACCCGCCCTCGGGCCGCGGAAACACGCACGCGTCGATGACGCGGTCCGAGGCCAACTCGAGCGCGGACGCGAATTGCCAGTTGCGGAGGTTCGCGCTGGTGAGATGCACAATGCGCCGGGGGTGCTGCCAGTCCTCAAAAATCCCCGGAACCACCGTGAGAAACATGTGGTGGCTCCCATCAGGCGCCGTGACCACGTCGGGGGCCCAATACGTCGGTTCGCTGCCCGCCAGCTCGGTTGGCACCGAGATCCTGGCTTCGCCAGACGGTTTCCACGTGACGCCCCCGTCGCGCGACTCGGCGAGCCCGATGGGCGTGCCGTGCACCCACGCCACGCCGGAAAGGCCGGGCACATTGGCGCGGCGGTTCGTGTAGAACATCAGCCAGCTTTTCTCTGATGCATTCCAGACCACCACCGGGTCGGCCGCGCCGTCGAACTTTGGGTCGCGGAACAGCGGTTGCGGCGCGGGGGCCGCCGCGAAGGCCGTCAGGGCCACGCCGAGCAAACCGACGTGGAAGCTACGGCTTCCGAGGCGTTTCGCGCGCCACATGACTCAGGCGCTGCGAACGGGCTTCAGGACGAAGCCGGTCTCCCGCAGCAGGCATTGCGCCGCGAGCGCCTGGTGCAGGGCGCCCTCGAGCCCGTTGACTACCGGCACCGGCGCGCTGCCGTTGGCGGGCTCCTGCCAGGAGATGAGCTCGGGTGGCACCGCCTGCACGCCGGCAGAAGCGTGCACGGCCTCGACAAACGCCGTGTGGCGGTCGGCGAGGGCGGTGGTGCAGACAAAGACGCCCGGGTCGCGGAGGCGGGCGATCACCGCATGGAACATCGACTGGCGGTTCGCCGCGCTGTTGGGCAGCGCGCGTTCCTCGGCGGGGGCGTTTGCGCGGCGCAGGACGCAACTGCGCTCATGCTTCCACTCCACGCGCCCGGCATCGCCCTCGAGATAGATCTCGGGTTCGCAGACTTCCCGGCACGTGTGGGTCGCGCCAAACCAGAAACGGATGCCCTCCGGCGACCGTGCCTTCACGACGCTCGTGTCGAAACTCTCGATCGCGTGCGCGCGGAGCAACTCGCCCGCATCGATGCTGACGGACGCCGCCTCATCGCGGGTGCGCCCGGCGAAATAGAGGCTCAGCATCACGAAGTGGGCGAAGGCGTTGTTCAGCGGCGAGTCCAGCACCTGCGTGCCGTCCGCATGCAAACGGCCGGCCCACGGATTGCGCGTGAAGTACGCCGCGGGGCGCGGCCAAAGCCCGAGAAAACGGACGGTGTGGATCCGGCCGATTGCGCCGGCGCAGAGCTGTTCCTTGAGCCAGCGGTTCACGGGACTGTACATGTCCTGGAAACCCACCGCCACGAACCGTCCCGTCGATTGCTCCTCGGCGCGGATCGCCGCCACTTCGGCCGACGATCCCGCGAGGGGTTTCTCGACCAGCACATGCGCGCCCGCCCGCAGCGCGGCAAGCGTCATGCGCGCGTGCCAGGGGATGCCGGTGGGGATCAGGCAAAGATCGAGTCGGCCGGACTCGGCCCGGAGCATCTCCACGTAGTCGCGGTAGATGGTGCAACCGGCCTCCCGCAGCGCCGATTCGATGTCGGCCGTTTCCTGCGGATTGATGATGACCGCCGCGCAGAGATCGATTTCCCGGCGGGCGTGGGCCGCCTGCGCCAACGCGAGATAAATCCGCGCGTAGCCGGTCACGCCGATCAGGGCGACGCGGGGAATGGATTGGGAGGAGAGGGGCATGCTGCTGGAAGGGGCCTCGCGAACCGGGCGGAGGGGAGGGGTAGGCCGCGCGGGAAACGGCAGCATGGGATTTGAGGACCGTGCGGCGAACCGGGGAGCGTCTTACAGTAAGAGAAACGCGCGCGGGTCCGTGGCCCGGACTTCCCCGCGGCCGCCGGTCCGATGCGAACGCGCGCGCGCGGCCGCGGACGGAAAAATTGTTCTTACTGTAAGACTGCGCATCCATTGAAGTTCGAATGGCGCCTTTCTTACTTGCGGGTCTACCTTACCGCCGGGTTGCTCGGCGTCATACCCCACCTCGTTCACCCCACATCCGTTGCGATGCGCCTTGCTGGCGTCCGCCCATCTCCCGACCGAAACTTCACACATTGACCATGCGTGCTTTCATGATCCCGACACCCCAAACCCAAACCCCCTCGCGCCGGCTCTCGCTAGCGCTGGCCTGCTCGCTGGCGCTGACGCCGCTGGCGTGGGCGCAGACCGTGACCACCTCCGCCGCGGCGAAGCCGGACGACACCCGGAAGATCCCCGTTGAGGAAACCCGCAAGAAGAACGACGAGACGCTCGAGCTCTCGCCGTTCGTCGTTTCGACGGCCAAGGACTCCGGCTACTTCGCGGCGAACACCCTGGCCGGCAGCCGCATGAACACCAATCTCGCCGACCTCGGCGCGTCCATCTCGGTTATCACCAAGCAACAGATGGAGGATACCGCGTCGACGGACATCAACGACATCTTCCGCTATGAAGTGAATACGGAAGGGTCGCTCACCTACACGCCGGGCACGCAGAGTTTTCGTAACGACGGCGTGCTGGACGTGAACGCCGGCGGCACGCAGGGCAACGCGGTGGCCTCGCTGACCAATGCGCAGGCGAATCGCGTGCGCGGCCTCGGGTCGCCCAGCTCGGCGGTGAATTATTATCCCTCCATCGCGTCGGTGCCGTTTGACGCCTACAACACCCAATCGGTGGAAATCAGCCGCGGTCCGAACTCCATGCTCTTCGGCCTGGGCAGCCCGGCGGGCATCGCCAACCAGAGCACGGCCTCCGCCCAGCTGAACCGCGACAGCGCCCAGCTCAGCGTGCGCACGGACCAATATGGGTCGTTCCGCAGCTCGCTTAATTTCAACCAAGGCCTGATCGCCGACAAGCTGGCGATCTATGGCGCGGCGCTGTACGACGACCGCCGCTTTGAACGCGAGCCCTCCTACGACAAGACCATTCGTTACTATGGCGCCATCACGTTCAAGCCGTTCAAGAAAACGACCATCAAGGTCAACGCCGAGAAGTTCGACAACGACAACCATCGCCCGAATACGCTCACCCCGCGCGACTATGTCACGCAGTGGAACCTCGCCGGCCAGCCGTACTACGACGCGCTCACGCACAAGGTTTACAGCCTGAAGACCGGCAAGGAACTCAGCATCCTCGTCAACAACGCGTCGAACACGACGTTTGCGCAGACGACCCGCGACTTCATCCGCGGCCTCCCGAACTACAACCCGGCCTTGCGCGGCACGTCGGCGACCAACTTCAACGGCACGGACACCAACTTCACGTTCTACAACGGCCTGAGCATATTCAGTGACACGATCTTCGGCGTGCCGGCGGGCTATGTGGCCGGCCAGACCCCGTCCAACATCCTGTTCGTTCCGGGTCTCGGCGTGGTCAACCAGGGCCGCAGCATCCAGCAGATTTCCAACGGCCAGCTGGCCGCCTGGTTCCAGCCCACCTACCAGTACAAGTACCTGCCGAACTGGGGCACGCCCACGAATCCCGCCGCCAACCCGGCGACCGGCCCGACGGATGCCGTGATTTATGCGAATGCGGCGTATTCCGACATCTACACCCGCACCTACACCTCGTCGGCGCCGTGGACGGCCGCGGGCAACGGCATCTTCGCCTCGAGCTATCGCTATCCGAGCGTGACCGACAAATCGATCTACGATTGGACGTCGATCAATCTGAACTCGATGAACTTCGGCAGCGCGAAGAACAAGAATTACAATGTCGAGTTGGAGCAGGAGCTTCCGGGCAACGTGTTCCTGAACGCCGGTTGGTTCCGGCAGGATTGGACGCAGCGCAGCAACTACACGGTCGCCCAGCTCAACGTCTCGACGCTGTTTGTCGACACGAACAAGTACCTGCCGGACGGCACGACGAATCCATACTTCGGCAAACCCTATTTGGAGGACCAGGATCCGGACAGCTATGTGAACGGCGAATTGGACGATCACTACCGCGCCATGCTCGCGTGGACGCCGGACTTCACCCAGCACAAGGGTTGGACGAAGTGGCTCGGCCGCCACCAGATCCTCGGTCTGTGGTCGCGTGATGAATACCTCGGCACCACCATCCGTCAGCGCCTGCAGTATACCTCCAGCACGACCGACGGCGGGCGCCTGCGTTACCTGCCGAACCCGAACAACAACGCGGACGGCACGCCGACGGGCTGGAATCGCGGTACCGGCAACTCGCTCCGTCGCACGTATTATCTCGCGGCGCCGGGCGACCCGAATGGCGTCGTGACGCGCTCCGCCGGTTATTGGGACTACCAGAGCTTCACCGGCGACATCAAGGTGTACGACTACGACACCTCGTCGTTCAGGACGGTCAACGTCACGCAGGATTTCCAGGACATCGATGCGGGCACCGGTCGCAATCAGCGTCTGGTGGACTCGATCAGCGGCGGCGTGACCAGCTACCTGTGGGACAACCGCCTGATCGCGACCTTCGGCGTCCGCCAGGACAAGTACAAGGCCCGCGTCACCAACACCGGCCTCCCGGCCGTGAAGGATTCGGCCGGCAACACCATCGCCCCGGCGATCACCAACGCGGACAAGTGGGTCAACGGCGTCTTCCAGCGCAACCTCCTCTTCAACCGCTGGGGTCCCTATAGCGAGCTGACCGGCACCACCCGCACCCAGGGCGGCGTGCTCCGTCCGTTCCAGGGCTGGAACAACATCGAACGCCGCGCGGGCGACGGCTCCCCCTTCTGGAAGTTCGTGCGCAGCGTCGGCTTCAGCTACAACCAGTCGGACAACTTCAACCCGCCGTCCACCGCCCTGGGCGACTTCTACGGCACGCAGCTGGCGAAGCCCACCGGCAAGGGCAAGGACTACGGTTTCCAGTTCGCGCTCATGGACAACAAGCTGTTCGCGCGCGTGACCTGGTTTGAAGCCTCGAACCTGAACGAGAACATTGCCGCGCCGGTCGTGTTCGGGCGCCTGTCGAGCAACATCGACCAGACCCTGTTCCGCAACTGGGCGCGCACGATTGCCCTCATCAACATGGGCAAGGACCCGACCGCGACCGACTTTGGCAACAACCTGAGCACGGCCGAGGAAACGACGGTCCAGACGGAATCGGCCAAGATTTGGAAGCTGCCCTACGACTATTACACCACCCTGCCGTTTGCACTTGGTGCGACCCGCAACGCGACGGCCAAGGGCATGGAAGCCGAAATCAACTACAACCCCACCCGGCGTTGGACCATGAAGTTCACCTTCGGCAAGCAGGACACCAAGTATGCCAGCGTGCTGAAGGAGTTCACCCCGTGGAACGACCAGCGCATGGCGGTTTGGAAGTCGGCGAAGGCCAGTGACTACCTGTTGCCGCAGTACCAAGGCTTCGCCACCTACACGACGGCCGGCGGGCGCGCGGTCGACCTGCGCAACTTCTGGAGCTCCTTCGGTTACAACAGCAACCTGTTCCCGGAAAACGCGAATGCCTTTGCGAACCCCGAGGCCAACTACAACGGCGTTGTGGCTCCGCAACTCGCGCTCGACCGCGACTTGCAGGGACAATCCGTCCAGGGCCAGCGCAAGTACCGCTGGTCGTTCCTCACCAGTTACAGCTTCACCGATGGCCGCCTGAAGGGCCTGGGTGTGGGCGGCAACGTTCGGTGGGAGGACAAGGCGGTAATCGGTTACGCCGGCAAGGCCAGCGGCGTGAATCTCTACAATGGTGTTCCGGTCAAGGACATCGCCGACGTGACGAAGCCCTACTACGACGACGCCCACTACTACGCCGATGCGTGGGTCAGCTACCGGCACAAGATCTGGCGCGACAAGGTTGGCATGAAGGTGCAGCTCAACATCTCGAATCTCTTCGAGAGCGGCGACCTTCGCCCGGTCGCCGTCAACTACGACGGCTCGCCGTATTCGTTCCGCATCATCGATCCGCGGCAATACACGCTCACGGCCACGTTCGACTTCTAAGCCGAACCTCCACATGGCTTCAAACGCGCCCTCTGTCTTTCCAGACAGGGGGCGCTTTTTTTGAGTTCGCTTCGATGCGGACGGGGTGAAACATGGCGGGCAAACAGCCTTGGTCGCAGGAAACGCCATGAGCGGCATCCGTTCCCGTCGCATGCTCACCCGCTGGTTCGTGGCGGGGACCTGCGGGCTGCTGGTGGCGTTGTCGGCGGACGACCGCGTGCGGGTCAACGCCTCGGCCCATCCCGATTACGCGACGCGGAAATTTGGGGCCGGTGGCAAACCCCGGCCGGAAACCTACGTGTTCATGGAGGGCCACTATTTTCCCGGCACGACCGTCGACCATTCGCTCGAACGCATGAGCTTCCGCCAGATCGCGGAATACCTGGCGCCCCACCTTGCCAAGCAGGCGTACGTGCCGGCGACCGACTTGAAGTCGGCGGACCTGCTCCTCGTCGTCCACTGGGGCACCACCTCGCCCCATGTATCCGTGCAGGAAATGACCGGTAGCACGCGGAACTACGAGGGCACGCGCTCCGAGATCGAACGGGGCGCGTACACCGTCGAAACCCCGCTGCCCGACACGCCCGCCCCGGCCGAAGGCGCTGATTTGATGCCGCCCACGGATCCCGTGCGGGAACAGTTTTTTTTCGAGAATCTCGAAAAAACCACCGAGCGGATTTCGGGGGACATGGCGTCCGCGGACAACGCGCAGTTGCTGGGGTACCGTGACGAACTGTTTCGGCTCGCGCGCGCGAATCCGATGGGGGGCACGACCGAATCGACCCTGCGGGCCGACCTCCTCGCCGAACGATACTTCATCATCGTGAGTGCCTATGACCTGACCGCCCCGCCCAAAGGCGCGCAGCGGCGCCCGGTTTGGAAGATACACCTGAACATCAGTTCGCCCGGCAATAACTTCGCGACCGCCATGGAGCGCATGGGTCTGGCGGGCGCCGATTACTTCGGCCGGACGTCCGACGGCATCCCCACGGTTCGCACCAAGGGCCGCCACGGCTCGGTCCGGCTGGGCGAACTCATCATCCTGGATGACCGCGGCCAGCCGGTGCGCTGATCGGATCGCGCCGCCGGCCCGGGCGTGAGTCGCGGATGCTTGCTTGGTGGACGGACGACGCCAACGATTCGCGCGAGTTTTGAGTGCTTCCCCACACAGTTCCGCCCCCCGGTCGTGGTGGCAAAGTCGTGCCGCCATCGCCGGCGCCTTGGTGGCCGCGGTGTTGTTGGCCTGGAGCAACACCTGGTCGGCGCCCTTCGAGTTCGATGACCACGCTTCCATCATCGACAACGCCAGCATTCGGCAACTGTGGCCGGCAACCTGGCTTCGCCCGCCCGCGACCGCGGGGGAGACGGTGGGCGGACGGCCGTTGCTCAACCTGACGTTTGCGCTGAACTACGCGGTGCACCGTCTGGAAGTCGGGGGCTACCACGCGGTGAACCTGTTGATCCACGTGGCGGCGGCCCTGACGCTGTTCGGCGTGGTGCGGCGCACCTTTGCGCTCCTTCGCCCCGCGGCCCATGCCGAGGACACGGCCTGGGCCGGGGGCGTGGCGCTGCTCTGGGCGTTGCATCCTCTGCAGACCGAGTCGGTCACGTACATTGTGCAACGGGCCGAATCATTGGGGGCCCTGTGGTGCCTGCTGGCGCTGTATGCGTTCATTCGGGGCACGGCGGCGCCCGCGGCAATCGCTTCCCGCTGGTATTGCGCGGCCGTGGCCGGCGCCCTGCTCGGGGTCGCCACCAAGGAAACCGCGGTCGTCATTCCGCTCCTGGCCCTGTTGTGGGATCGAACGTTTGTTGCCGGGTCATTTTCCGCCGCCTGGCAGCGGCGGGGAAAGGTGTATGTGGGGTTGTTCGCGAGCTGGCTCCTGTCGGCGTTCCTCCTGATGGGCGCCGGGGGCAACCGGGGAGGGACCTATGCCTTCACCCTCGATGCGATCGGGCTCTCCTGGATCACCCAATTCAAGGCGGTCGCGTGTTACCTGCGCCTGGTGGTCTGGCCGCATCCCCTGGTCTTCGACCGGGCGTTCTTCCAGTTGGGGATTACCGACGCGTGGCCCTACATCGCACTGTTGGCCCCGCTGCTTGCGATCACGGGGTGGGGGCTTTGGCGACGGACGGCAACCGGCTTTGCCTTGGCGGTTTTTTTCATCCTGCTGGCGCCGACCAGCCTATTGCCCGCGGTCCTCCAGGTCATCGTCGAGCATCGCATGTACCTGGCGCTGGCCGCTCCCCTGGCGTTGGTGGTCGCGTGGGGCCGCGTGCGTGCGCCCCGTTTCACCGCGGTCGGCATCGGGCTCGGTGCCGTGGCTTTGGGGGTGGCGACCTATGGGCGGAACCAGGTCTATCGATCGGAATTGACGCTTTGGGCCCACACGGCGGCCGAGGCTCCCGACAATCCTCGCGCCCGGTACAATCATGGGTTGGCCCTCGCCGCGGCGGGTCGGACCGAGGAGGCCCTCCGCGAGTTCGGACACGCGATCGAAGTTCAGCCCAATCACGCGTTCGCGCGTTTCGAATTGGGAAAGGCGGCGTTGCTGGCGGGGCGCTGGCCGGAGGCGGCGGCCTGGTTTGAAACCGTCGTGCAGATCGATCCCGCTTATCTGGACGCCCGGCTTAACCTCGCGCAAGCGCTCGTCCGGTCGGGACGCCCCGCCGACGGCATTGGACATTACCAACGGGCGCTGGCGGACCACCCGGACCGCGAGGAGATCCGCCCCTTGTTGGCAACCGCGTACCGCGTGCTGGGGCAGGCCCAAATGGCGGGCGACCCCGTCGAAGCGGAGAAATCACTCCGCGAAGCATTGCGGCTCGGTCCCGCGTCGGCGGACACGGCGTTCCTGTTGGGGAACTTGCTGGCCCGGCAACGCCGCTTCACCGAAGCCATCGACGCCTATCAGTCCGCGCTGACCGTCGATTCCTCCCGGCTGGACGCGCGGAGCAACCTGGCCAATTGCCTCCTGTTTGTCGGCCGGATCGACGAGGCGATCACGGAATACGAAACGGTGCTCGCGGCGCGCCCGGGTGACGCCCGGATTCGGGAAAACCTGCGGTTGGCCCGGGAAGCGCGCCTGGGCCGTTAGCGGGCACATCCCCGAACACGAATTGGCGAGCGCACGAAAACGGCGCCGAGAAACGGCGTGCGCTGGTTGAGAAAAGGTTATGACAGGCTTCGTTGGCCGGTCCGGCGATACAGTTCCGCTCGCGCCGCCCTCAGAGAGTGTGTCACTGTGCTTCCGACGCAAAAAAGAGGGTTGCCAGAGCCGGCACTGAGCCACGTTCATTGGGCTCCGTGCGCGTCCGTAACCACCGGGTTCCGGAGGCCACATGGCACGGTAATCGCTGTGCCCCCGACCGCCACCTCCTCCATGTCCAATCCGTCCTCCTCCGCCCCCGCCGGTCGCCCCGGCAAGCAAGGCCTTTATGATCCCTGGTTCGAGCACGACGCCTGCGGCGTCGGGTTCATCGCGGACATGAAAGGGCGGAAATCGCACAAGATGGTCGCGGACGGCCTGCAGATCCTCCGCAACCTCGACCACCGCGGCGCGAGCGGCGCGGAGATCAACACCGGCGACGGCGCCGGCATCCTCATCCAGGTCCCCCACAAGTTTTTCGCCGAGGGCTGCAAGTCCTCGCTGCGCTTCACGCTGCCCGAGGCGGGCGCGTACGGCGTCGGCCTCATTTTCCTCCCGCGCAACGCCACCGTGCGCCGCAAGGTCGAGGAGAAGTTCGAGCAGGTCGTCCAGGCCGAGGGCTGCACGTTCCTCGGCTGGCGCACCGTCCCGGTGAAGAACGCGTCGCTCGGCGACACCGCCAAGTCCTCGGAGCCGTTCATGCGCCAGGCGTTCATCGCGCGGCCGGAGGGCTTCGATGAGCTCACGTTCGAACGGAAGCTCTACGTCATCCGCAAGCGCGCCTACAACGACATCCGCACGTCGACCATCACCGGCGCCGAGGCGTGGTACGTCGCCAGCCTCTCGGCCCGCACGCTCGTGTACAAGGGCATGCTCACGACCGACCAGGTCGACAACTACTTCCCGGACCTCAAGCACCCGGCGATGGAGTCCGCGATCGCGCTGGTCCACTCGCGTTTCTCGACGAACACCTTCCCGAGCTGGGAGCGCGCGCACCCGTACCGCTACCTCGCGCACAACGGCGAAATCAACACCCTCCGCGGCAACATCAACTGGATGCACGCGCGCCAGGCGCTGTTCGAGAGCCCGGTGTTCGGTGATGACATCAAGAAGATCGTCCCGATCGTGAACCCCAACGGTTCCGACTCGTCGATGTTCGACAACACGCTCGAGCTGCTCGTGCTCGCCGGTCGCCCGCTGGCGCACGCGATGATGATGCTGATCCCGGAACCGTGGTCCAACCACGAGTCGATGGACCCGCAGCGCCGCGCGTTCTACCAATATCACTCCTGCCTGATGGAGCCGTGGGATGGTCCCGCCTCCATGGGCTTCACCGACGGCACCCAGATCGGCGCCATCCTCGACCGCAACGGCCTGCGCCCGTCGCGCTACTACGTCACGAAGGACGGCATCGTCATCATGGCGTCCGAGGCCGGCGTGCTGGAATTCCCGCCCGAGGACATCGTCCGCAAGGGCCGCCTCCAGCCGGGCCGCATGTTCCTCGTCGACACCAAGCAGGGTCGCATCATCGAGGACGAGGAGATCAAGCGCGAGATTTGCGGCGCCCACCCGTACCAGGAGTGGATCAAGCAGCACCTCGTGCACCTCAGCGACCTGCCGGACGCCCCGCCGGTCGAACCGCCGGACCACGCCACGCTGCTGCAGCGCCAGATTGCGTTCGGCTACACCTTTGAAGACGAGCGCGTGGTCATCACCCCGATGGCCAAGGACGGCGTTGAGGCCATCGGCTCGATGGGCAACGACTCCGCGCTCGCGGTGCTCTCCAACAAGCCGCGCCTCCTCTACGATTATTTCAAGCAGCTCTTCGCGCAGGTCACGAATCCCCCGATCGACTCGATCCGCGAGGAAATCGTCATCTCGCACGAGACGCGCCTCGGCTCCGAGGGCAACCTGCTCAACCCGCAGCCGACGGCCTGCCGCCGCGTGGAGTTGAAGTGGCCGGTCCTCACGAACGAGGAGTTCGCGAAGATCCGCCGCACGAATCTCCCGGGTCTCAAGATGGGCGTGCTGCCCATCCTCTTCCGCGTCGCGCGCGGCGAGAAGGGCTTGGCCAAGTCCATGGAGGAACTCTCCATGATGGCGCGCCGCATGATCGAGGAGGAGGAGGTCAACGTGCTCATCCTCTCCGACCGCGGCGTCACCAAGGAATACGCCCCGATCCCGTCGCTGCTGGCCGTCGCCGGCCTGCACCATTACCTGATCCGCGAGGGTCTCCGCACGCGCGTGTCGCTGGTCATCGAGACCGGTGATGCCCGCGAGGTGCACCACATGGCGCTCCTGATCGGCTATGGCGCTTCGGCGATCAACCCGTACGTGGCGTTCGAGACGATCGACGACATGATCCGCGAGGGCATGCTCTCCGGCATCGACCACAAGAAGGCGTGCGCCAACTTCGTGAAGGCCGCGTCGAAGGGCGTGATCAAGGTCATGTCCAAGATGGGCATCTCCGCGGTCCAGTCCTACCGCGGCGCGCAGGTGTTCGAGGCGCTTGGCCTCCGCCAGGACGTCATCGACCATTACTTCACCTGGACGCCCTCCCGCGTCGGCGGCATCGGCCTCGACGTCATCGCGCAGGAAGTGCTCCTCCGCCACAAGGCCGCCTACCCGGACCGCCCGGTTGACGGCCATGTGCTGCCGGTCGGCGGTCTCTACCAGTGGCGCGCCAGCGGCGAAGCCCACCTCTTTACGCCGGAGTCCGTGCACGCCCTGCAAAAGGCGGTCCGGACGAACAGCAAGCCGGCTTACCAGAGCTACGCGAAGCTCGTGAACGAGCAAAGCGGCCGCCTGTGCACGCTGCGCTCGCTCCTTGATTTCAAGACCGGGCCGGCCATTCCGCTCGAGGAGGTCGAGCCGATCGAGAGCATCATGAAGCGCTTCAAGTCGGGCGCCATGTCCTACGGCTCCATCTCGAAGGAGGCCCACGAAACCCTCGCCATCGCGATGAACCGCATCGGCGGCAAGTCGAACACGGGCGAGGGCGGCGAGGACGCCGAACGCTTCACCTGGACCAACGAAAAGGGCGACTCCAAGAACTCCGCGATCAAGCAGGTCGCGTCGGGCCGCTTCGGCGTCACGAGCGAATACCTCGTCAACGCGAAGGAACTCCAGATCAAGATGGCCCAGGGCGCGAAGCCGGGCGAGGGCGGCCAGCTGCCGGGCACCAAGGTTTACCCGTGGGTCGCCAAGACCCGCGGCACGACCGCCGGCGTGGGCCTCATCTCGCCGCCGCCGCACCACGACATCTATTCCATCGAGGACCTCGCGGAACTCATCCACGACCTCAAGAACGGCAACAAGGAGGCGCGCATCTCCGTGAAGCTCGTCTCCGAGGTCGGCGTCGGCACCATCGCCGCCGGCGTCGCCAAGGCGCATGCGGACGTCGTGCTCATCTCGGGTTACGACGGCGGCACCGGCGCGTCGCCGATGACGTCGCTGCATCACGCGGGCCTTCCGTGGGAACTCGGCCTCGCCGAGACGCACCAGACGCTCGTCCTCAACAACCTTCGTTCCCGCATCGCGGTTGAGACCGACGGCCAGCTCAAGACCGGCCGTGACGTCATCATCGCCGCATTGCTCGGCGCCGAGGAATTCGGTTTCGCCACCGCGCCGCTCGTCGCCACGGGCTGCATCATGATGCGCGTGTGCCACCTCAACACGTGCCCCGCGGGCGTCGCCACGCAGGACCCGCAGCTCCGCGCGAAGTACGCCGGCAAGCCGGAACACGTCGTGAACTTCATGAAGTTCATCGCCGAGGACATGCGCGAGATCATGGCCGCGCTGGGCTTCCGCACCATCGAGGAAATGATCGGCCGCACCGATCGCCTCGAGTCGCGCAAGGCCGTCGAGCACTGGAAGGCCAAGGGCCTCGACTTCTCCAACATCCTCTACCAGCCGGACGTCGGTCCCGAGGTCGGCCGCTTCTGCTCGCAGAAGCAGGACCACGGCATCGACCGTTCGCTCGACATGACCACGCTCCTCGCGCTCGCGAAGCCCGCGATCGAGAAGGGCGAGAAGGTCGTCGCCGAGCTGCCGATCCGCAACGTGAACCGCGTCACCGGCACCATCGTGTCGGGCGAGGTCACGAAGAAGTACGGCGCGAAGGGCCTCCCCGAGGACACCATCAAGTTCAAGTTCAAGGGCTCCGCCGGCCAGAGCTTCGGCGCGTTCGTCACGCGCGGCATGACGCTCTCCATCGAGGGCGACGCCAACGATTACTTCGGCAAGGGCCTGTCGGGCGGCAAGCTGATCGTCTTCCCGGATGCGAAGGCCACGTTCAAGGCCGAGGAGAACATGATCATCGGCAACGTCGCCTTCTACGGCGCCAGCGCCGGTGAGGCGTACATCCGCGGCCTCGCGGGCGAGCGCTTCGCGGTCCGCAACTCCGGCGTCACGGTCGTGGTTGAGGGCGTGGGCGACAACGCCTGCGAGTACATGACCGGCGGCAACGTCGTCGTCCTCGGCCGCGCCGGCCGCAACTTCGGCGCCGGCATGTCCGGTGGCATCGGCTACGTGCTCGACGAGACCGGCGACTTCGCCGGCCGCGTGAACACGCAGATGGTCGGCATCGAGAAGCTCACCGACGCCAAGGAAATCGCCGCCGTGAAGGCGATGGTGCAGAAGCACCTCGACTACACGAAGAGCGAGCGCGCCAAGGCCGTCCTCGCGGACTGGGACAAGTTCGTCCCGAAGTTCGTCAAGGTCATGCCGAAGGACTACAAGCGCATGCTCGCCTGCATCGAGCGCGCCCAGGCCACCGGCCTCACCGGCGACGAGGCGATCATGTCGGCGTTTGAAGAGAACGCGCGGGACTTGTCCCGCGTGGGCGGCAATTAACGCCGACCGAAAACCTGAAACCTGAAACCTGAAACCTGAAATTTCCCAAACCGCTGAGCATCCCGACCGCCTGACTTAGTTCAGGTTTCAGGTCTCAGGTTTCAGGTTTCGCCCTCCACACTCTCCACTCCTCCCTCACCACTCTAGCACATGGGAAAGCCAACTGGATTCATCGAATATCTGCGCGAACTGCCCGTCGACCGCACGCCCACCGAGCGTGTCGGGGACTGGAAGGAGTTTCACCACCACATGGAGGAGAAAAAACTCCGCACGCAGGGCGCGCGCTGCATGGATTGCGGCATTCCCTTCTGCCACACGGGCAAGCTCATCAGCGGCATGGCCTCGGGTTGCCCGATCAACAACCTGATCCCGGAGTGGAACGACCTCGTTTACCGCGGTCTCTGGCATGAGGCGCTTGACCGCCTGCACAAGACGAACAACTTCCCGGAGTTCACCGGCCGCGTGTGCCCGGCGCCGTGCGAAGGCTCGTGCGTCCTCGGCATCAACAACCCGCCGGTCACGATCAAGAACATCGAGGTCTCGATCATCGACAAGGGTTGGGACGAGGGCTGGGTCCTCCCGGAGCCGCCGAAGGTGCGCACCGGCAAGAAGGTCGCGGTCATCGGTTCCGGCCCCGCGGGCCTGTCCGCCGCCGTGCAGCTCAACAAGGCCGGCCACACGGTCACCGTGTTCGAGCGCGCCGACCGTCCGGGCGGCCTGCTGATGTACGGCATCCCGAACATGAAGCTCGATAAGCAGGAGGTCGTCCTGCGCCGCATCAAGCTGATGGAGCAGGAGGGCATCAAGTTCATCTGCAACGCCAACGTCGGCGAAAACGTCGAGCCCCAGATCTTCCTCAAGGAATACGACGCGACGGTCATCTGCACCGGCGCCACGCAGCCGCGCGACCTCCCGATCGAGGGCCGCAACCTGAAGGGCGTGCATTTCGCGATGGAGTTCCTCACGGCCAACACCAAGGCCGTGCTCGCCGGCGGGAAGTCTCCGATCAACGCGGCCGGGAAGGACGTCGTGGTCATCGGCGGTGGCGACACCGGCACGGACTGCGTCGGCACCTCCGTGCGTCATGGCTGCAAGAGCCTGGTGCAGATTGAAATTCTCCCGAAGCCGCCGATGGAGCGCGCGGCCGACAATCCCTGGCCCGAGTGGCCGAAGACCTACAAGATGGATTACGGCCAGGAGGAGGCCGCCGCGAAATTCGGCGCCGACCCGCGCGTTTATCTGACGACGGTCAAGAAGTTCGTCGGCGACGCCGACGGCAACGTGAAGGAACTCGTCACGGTCGAGATCAAGTGGGGCAAGAACGACAAGGGTCAGTTCGTGCCGCAGGAGGTCCCCGGCACCGAAAAGACCCGTCCCGCGCAGCTCGTGCTGCTCGCCATGGGTTTCCTCGGGCCCGAGCAGGCGCTGCTCAAGGAGCTCAACCTCGAGACCGACCCCCGTTCCAACATCAAGGCCGAGCACGAGAAGTACACGACGAGCATCAAGGGCATCTTCGCCGCCGGCGACTGCCGTCGTGGACAGTCCCTGGTCGTCTGGGCCATCAACGAGGGCCGCGGCGCCGCCCGCGAGTGCGATCGTTACCTGATGGGCGCGACAGATCTGCCCTAAGGTGGAACGTGCGCTCCGCGCGCGTTTGTCTTGTTTCAAGGCGCCCAAAACGGGCGCCTTATTTATTGGGTGGCTGGCCGGTGACGGGTCGGCCTTCCACCTTCGCCAAGGCTACGGCGGACAAGCCCGGCCGACCGTTCAGAGGTTTAAACCACGGAACACACCGAACACACGGCCTTTAATTTGGAGGGTCGGCCTTCCGGCCGACCGTTCAGAGGGTTAAACCACGGAACACACCGAACACACAGAAGGGATTTCACAGGGGACCGCCAAGATCGCGGAGCACGCAACCAAGGTGGAGGGTTTAACCACGGAACAGACCGAACACACGGAACGATTTCCACAGGAGACCGCCAAGACCGCCGAGGGATTGGCCACGAAAAACACGAGAAGGCACAAAACTCAGAACCGATCCGTTCTTACGGAAGGTCACCAAGGAAACGAAGGGGTTGCCATGATTGGTCGGTGGGCCAACCCCCAACTCCCACCCTCAACTCTCAACCCTCAACCGCGCGCGGCGCTCCGCCGCGCTAGTAACTCAACAACCGAAAATACTGCGGCCGGTGCGAATCGCTGCCGGTTGCCGGGTAGCGGCCGACTTCGTAGCCGTACACGAGGACCCCGCGTTCGTCGGAGTAGGGTTTGAAGAAGATCACGTAGAGCTCACCGCGGGGCTCGAGTTTGGAGTCGCTGTTGGGCGAGGCGTTGATGACCGCGTTGCCCGCGAAGCGCCGGGCGATGTCGTCCCAGGCGTGGTCGGGGTAGGCCGCATGCGCGGCGCCGACTTGCACCGAGCCGTCGTCGCGGAGCTTAATGCGAAATTCCACGTACCGCTCGATCTCGAGGCCGCTGAGCTGCCGCCACGTCTCCGCCGGCGCGTACTCCTTGATCTCCGCACCGGGCAGCTGCGTGCTGCCGGCGAGCGTCAGGATCTGCCCGGATTGGGGTTCGGTCGAGGCGCACCCGGCCAGCAGGGAAAGGAACACCAAGGGCAGCAAACGAAGCATCGAGCGATGAACGCGATTTAACCGCCCACTAGCAAGCCCGGGAGGGAGTAAACCACGGAACACGCCGAAGGAACGGCCTTCAATTTGGAGGGTCGGCCTTCCGCCTTCGCCAAGGCTACGGCGGACGAGCCCGGCCGACCGTTCGAGGGGTTAAACCACGGAACACACAGAAGGAAATGCCCTCAATTTGGAGGGTCGGCCTTCCGCCTTCGCCAAGGCTACGGCGGACGAGCCCGGCCGACCGTTCGAGGGGTTAAACCACGGAACACGCAGAAGGAAATGCCTTCAATTTGGAGGGTCGGCCTCCCGGCCGACCATTCGGAGGTTTAAACCACGGAACACACCGAACACACGGAATCATTTCTACAGGAGGCCGCCACGACCGCTGAGGGATTGGCCACGAAAAACACGAGCAGGCAAAAAAACTTACACCGATCCATTCTTACAGAAGGTCACGAAGGAAACGAAGGGTTGGCATGATTGGTCGTTGGGCCGACTTCCAACTCCTGCCCCCAACAACCAACAATCGCCCGCGCTACTTCGTCTTCTGATTCACGAGGGCCACGAATTCCACGGCCGGCATCTTGCTAGTTTCGATGGGGGTCTGGCCGGCGTAGAAGTTGGCGATGGCCTGCGCGACGCCGGGGCCGCGGAACATGGAGTTGTGGCCGCCGTTTTCCACGACGAGCAGGCGTGCGTTGCTGAAGCCCTGCATGATTTCCCGGGTCTGTGCGACCGGGGTGATGCCGTCGAGCGTGCCGGCGAGGAAGAGCGTCGGGAGGTCCGTTTGCACCGGCGCGCGGAAGGTGTCGCCGAGGTCGGCCATGCCCCACACGTGGTTGATGTCGGGGAAGGGGAAATTGAGGCTGTCGCGCAGCCGGGCAGACGTCGCTTGCCGCGCGATCAGGTCGTTGCGGGCGGCGGTGACGCCCGACGCCGCGTCGGTCGTGAACCACGCGAAGGAGATGCCGCCGCGGATGATTTGGGTCAGGTTGAAGATGAGGCACCAGGGCTTCCGGCCGGTTTCGATTTCGTCGAGCAGCTTCGGCAGGTATTTGAAGTTGTCAGGATCGTTCAGGTAAAACTTCGCGATGGTGAAGCGCAGCGCGTAGCCGCCGACCTTGATCGTGAAGTTGCCGTCGGATCCTTCCATTTCCACGGCCACTGGCTGGCGATCCACCTTGGCCAGCACGCGATCCAGGGTCGCCAGTAGGTCGGGGAACTTCGCTCCGACCGTCGCGTCGGCCCGGGCCAGCGCGGCGATGCGGGCGAGGAACTCATCCGCGTCGGCCGGCAGCTTGCGTGCGGTATCCATTCCGCGGGAGCCGACCAGCACGAGGCGGCCCACGGACGCCGGGTGGGCGCGGGCATAGGCTTGGGCGAGCTGGGTGCCGTAGCTGTGGGCGAAGAGGTTGAGTTTCTCGACGCCGAGGGCGCGCCGCAGCGCCTCGAGGTCCGCGACGCTTTCCAGGACCGTGAAGCGGTGCGGATCGTGGCCCTCGTGTACGAGGCGGTCGCGGACGAGGACCGAGGTTTTGGCCAGGTAGTCGAGGAAGGACTCCCGCGTCGTCAGGGTGTCCGTTTGCATGCGCGGCGCCTTCACTGGCAGGAGGGTGGGCAGGGATTTGCCGCAGCCCCGCTGGTCGAACATGATGACGTCGGCCTGTTGGCGCATGACATCGAACAACGCGCGGAAGTCCGGCGACTCCAGGTGTTCCGCGCTCGCGCCGCCCGGGCCGCCGTGGATGTAAACGATTGGTGTGCCCGGCGTGGCGGTGGTGGCGGGCAGACGGTAAACGGCGAGGTCGACTTTGGCGCCGTCCGGCTTCGCCGGGTCCTCCGGCGCCAGCAGCCGCGCCGCCTGGCCGGGAATGCTTTGTTTTTGGCGGTTGGCGTCGGTGTAGGCGAACGCGGTGTCCTGCCAATTCAAGGCTGCGGCCAGCGGAACCAGGGACCCGAGCCAGACAATCGAGAGACGGAGTAGGGGATGCACGGTTCCGCTAACCGGGAAGATGGGGAGGCGTTACGAAAAACCTCCGCTCTTGCGACTAAGGCCCCGGATTCTGCGCCCAGTAGCGATGGGCTGAAGGGAAAGCGCTACCGATGTCTTGGTTGCACCGCACGATCCCCAAACCCCAAGCCACGGCCCCGTTGGCTGGACGCCTGAAAAAGGGAATAAAGCGACCTGACCCCCTAGGCCGGCCCGGAAATTTTTGTGCTTCTTGTGCTTTTTGTGGCCAATCCCTCTGCGGTCTCGGCGATCTCCTGTGGAAGTCTTTCTGTGTGTTCTGTGTATTCCGTGGTCCCGCCCTCCGAATGGTCGGCCGGGCTCGTCCGCCGTAGCCTCAGCGAAGGTGGAAGGCCGACCCTCCACTAAAATCCGAGTTCGAGTTCTCCGGTAACTTCTCCCTGAGGCTTCTTCGGCTTGGGCACGGCGGCGATGACTTCGTGCTGCATCCACTCGGCGGGGGGCGGGCGGGTGAGGGCGTGGACGCGGTCGGGGGGTAGGGGTGTCGATCCGAGCCAGGCGAGGGCGTCCGGCTCGCTGAGGGCGACGGGTTGGCGGTCGTGGAAGGTGGCGGTGTAGGCGTTGGGTGAAGTCGTCACCATCGAGTAGGCGCGCGTGCCGTCGGGATCCTCGTCCCACACGCCGGCGATGAAAAACGCGGGGCGGTCGCGGAGCGTGAAGTAGAGCTCACCCTTGGCGCCGGGCGGACCGAGGCCGGGCTCGAAGTAGCCGATGACGGGAATCAGACACCGCCGCTTGGCCACCGAGGTTTTCCACAAGGCGATTCTCAACAGCTGATCATCGCGGGCGTTGGTCACGAGGGTCGGTTTGCCTTTCACTGTGTACCCGACGCCCCAGCGGTGCATCTGGACCTGCTTCCGGCCGTTTTCCTCCACCACGATCGGCGAGGGACTCTTCGGGTACGCATGCGGGGTGAACTCCGGCACTGGGTCCGGCACCTCCAGCCCCGCGACGATCTCCGCCGCGTACTTCAACATGTGTTTCTCGCGCAGGGCGTGGTTGCACATGGGAGGAACGCTGCAGGGGCGGCGGTGGGTTGTCAGGTGTTTGTTGGGGCAGGGGGGATGGGAAACCTGAAACCGGAAACCTGAAACCTGAGGGGGCGGCTCAGAGGGTCGTCGGCACACCCAGCCTGCACCGGAAGGGGGAATCTTTCTCGTTCTCTTTATCGTAATCGTTCTCTTGGGGTTTGTGAGCGTCAGCTCTCTCTCCAGAGGGGATCTTAATGCGACTGAAATTTCAGCCGTCCCAGTCTCTCAACCCTCAACTCTCACCTCTCAACCCTGCCTTGTAACTAAACCGTAAACGTCGGCGCCAAAAGAGAATCTCCAAAATCTTTTGAACGAACGGCGCCGAACTACGTCTTTCCCTGTGTTCGTATGCTTTGGTGTGTTAGGTCAGGTAAATAGGCCGGTCCAAGGGGTTGGACCGGCCTTTTGCTTTTCTGGGGTCGGACCTTTGCCACACGAAGGAGCAAAGCAGCAAAACGAGCCACGCCCGATGAACGCAGAGGACGCAGGCGCGGACTGAACGGCACTACCGGATGAAAAAGCCGCCGACCTTGCCGTCCTTCACGCTGAGCGAGGCGACGAGGTCGTCGCTGCCGTCGGGGAAACTGATTTTCCACAGGGTCACGCGATAACCTTTCTGCTTCAGCTCGCCGAGGTACGTGAATTGGTGGCCGGCGGCCAGCTTGGGGCCAATCTTGGCCGCGAAGGCCTCGAACTGCTCCTTCCGCAGCTGCTTGAAGGCATCCTCACCGTCGGCGACAAACGCCTCGTAGTCGGGCTTCACGATCGCCGCCATCAGCTTGGCGGAAAGCGCGGCGTCCTCCTTGGCGGGCTCGGCGGCAGCGAGCGCGGCCGGAATGCCGGCGAGCAACGTGAGGAACAGGGCGATGAAGGGGAGGGCGGTCTTTCTCATGGGGAGGGAATATCAGTTCCGGATGAACTTGTTTTCGCGCGACGTCTTTTTCGTCATTTTCATGGAGAGGCTGTTGCCGTCCTTCAGGCCGTGGGCTGAGACGGACATCGACAACGACATCTCATCCTGCAGCCGGCCCTTGGTCACATCCACGGGCAGGAGGCCGGCGTTGGTGGCCACGACCTCGCAGTTGTCGACTTCAACACCGGGCGGCAGCGGGGGTTTGAGATCATTGACTTGGAACTGCGACGACAGCCGCAGCACGGGCACACCGGCCTCCTGCGTCACTTCGTGGAGCGTCACGGTCCCGCGGATGTGGCTGGCGTCGGTCTGGATGCCACGCTTGGCCAGGCTGGCGGCCGCGGCTTCGGAATTGATGGACCAAGTCTCGCCGGGTTTCCGTCGCGTGCCGGACCCCAGGACGTTGTCATCCTCGTCGTCGGAGTCGCGTTCCCCCGGCGACAAGAAGCCGGCGATGTCGAGCACCTTGGCCACCATCGGCACCACGGGGGTTTCGCCCGCCGTGTACTTCATCTTTCCATTGACCCGTTCGGCCAGGACGACTGTCCCGGCCGGGAGGATTTCCCCGGTCTGATTTGAGAGCGTGCGGGTGATCTTGCCCACCGTCAGCTGGGCCTTGTTTTCGCGACCGTGGTCCGACACCGCGAGCACCTCGACGTCGGCGACCAGCTCGAATTCATAGCCGTCGCGCCGCGCTGGCATGTCCTTCCCATTGAACTGCATTCGCACCATCTGCTCGTCGACGCCCTTCGAAACCACGCGGAAGCGGTCGCCCACGTGGGATTTCCGGCCGAACTTGATTTCGTAATCCGCCTGGGCGGACAGCACGCCTGCGCTGGCAAGCGCGGCAACGAGGGCGACACAGGGGAGGGAGCGGAGTTTCATGGGGATCAACAAGGAGCGGGCGGCGCCCCATGGATGGCAGAGATTGTCATGGTCGCAATCTCGGAGAGCGATCTTAGCCGGCGAAGACCAAACCGCTGAGAGCAAAGGTGTCCATCGGTAGCGGCGGTTGCCCCCAACCGCCATGGTTTGAGAGCACTCTGGAGAGGAGATCTCGGTATCAGCCATGAGGGTGGGAGGGATTTTATATCCCGACAGCGAAGGCGGGAAAGCTTTGAAGCGTTCGACCACCCCTCACACACCCCGCCCGTTGGGCACCCCTCTCGAGAGGGGACCTCGGTCCAGTCGCGCCAACAACCAACGACCCCTATCTCGTTTTCTTTGCTGCTTTGCTGCTTCGTGTGTTCCTCAAGGCGGTTGGGGCAACCGCCCCTACCGCGGGTTGCGAGGGTTTGCCGGTGGGAGGGATTTTATATCCCGACAGCGAAGGCGGGAAAGCTCTGAAGCGTTCGACCACCCCTCACACACCCCGCCCGTTGGGCACCCCTCTCGAGAGGGGACCTCGGTCCAGTCGCGCCAACAACCAACGACCCCTATCTCGTTTTCTTTGCTGCTTCGCTCCTTTGTGTGTTCCTCAAGGCGGTTGGGGCAACCGCCCCTGCCGGGGGTTGCGAGGGTTTGCCGGTGGGAGGGATTTTATTTCCCGACTGATTGTCGGCATTGGGGAGCCGGGAGCGAACCCACCCCGACCAGACAATCGCGAATATTGCTGTAAGAAACCCAGCGCACCGGTGCCTGATTGGATGAAACCAATTCCATGAACTCCTCCCACCCTTACTTCTTCTTCAATCTTCCCGTCAGCCGCCGCGCCTACGTTTGGAGCTGGCTGCTGTGTCCGGGCGTGGCGGTCGTCATCTACCTGTCGACTCGTTCGCGGGTTGCCCCCGGTGGCCCCAATTCGTTTTAAAGCCGGTACCGAAGCGAACAGAGAATCGTCCGTTGTCTCCTCCCGTGAACCCCTCCGCCGACGAAGATTTTGCCGCCCTGTACCGCGAACATGCGGGGCTCATGATCAAGACGGCGCGGGCGTTCACGCAAAATGATGCCGACCGTGACGATCTCTTTCAGGAGATCCTCGTGTCGGTCTGGCAGGCGCTCCCGCAGTTTCGCGGACAGGCCAAACTCTCGACCTACGTTTACCGCGTGGCGCACAGCTGCGCGTTGAATTGGAAGCGCTCACGCCAACGCTACCAAACCAAGCTCGATCGTTTTGCGTTGGAAATTCCCGACGCGGCCGCGTCGCCCGAGCAACGCGAACGCCTCGCCTGGCTCTACGCGCGGATCCGGCAACTTCCGCCCGTCGATCGCACGCTCATCCTGCTTTCCCTGGACAAACTTTCCTACGGGGAAATCGCCGAGGTGACCGGCCTCTCCGAGTCCAACATCGGCGTCCGCCTGCACCGCATCAAACAACAACTCACCGCCCAATCAGGGCAAATCCCAACATGACCTTTCAAGACCTTGAAGCCTCGTGGGCGCAGCAAACCGCGCCCGCCGCCCCTGATCTCAACCAATTGAAGCGTTCGCTTGATGCCGAACTCGGCACGCGCCGCCGGACTTTGATCTACATCGGCTTCGGGTCCCTGCTGGGCTTGATCGGCATGCAGGCAATTTTTGTCGCGGGGATGCGGGCACCCCAGCTCGAGGCTCCGTGGGTGTCGGCGGCGCGGCTGGTCCTTCACCAGGTAATCAGCCTGGCGTTGCTGTATGAAGTCGTGCGCGCCTATCGGCGTCACCGCCGCCTTGCCCGCAGCCGCACCGCGACGGTGCGTGAGGTGCTGGGCGTTACCCTCGCGAATGTGGAGAGCACGCTCGTCGATTTCGGCATCGGCAAATGGATCGTCAGCATCATGGCCGTGCACTCGGTCTTCTCGGTGTATTTGAATCAGGTGGTGCTGTTCCACTCCTGGAGTGGCTTCGGCGCACGCTTGGTCGCGCTCGCGCTGGTTTACGTCCTGATCGCCGTGCTGGCCTGGCGCCATTATGCCAAGGTGCTGCTGCCGCGGCGGGCTGAGTTGCAGGCAACGCTCCGGCAGATGGAGGAAGATAAACCGGGAACCTGAATCCCATGTTCTGGCCCGGTAGCGGCGGTTGCCCCCAACCGCCATGGTTTGAGAGCACTCTTGAGAGGAGACCTCGGTATCGGCCTTTAGGGTGGGAGGGATTTTATATCCCGACAGCGAAGGCGGGAAAGCTCTGCAGTGCTCGGACATCCTTAACACACCCCGCCCGTTGGGCACCCCTCTCGAGAGGGAACCTCGGTCCGGTCGCGCCAACAACCAACGACCCCTATCTCGTTTTCTTTGCTGCTTCGCTCCTTTGTGTGTTCCTGAAGGCGGTTGGGGGCAACCGCTCCTACCGGGGTTTGCGTGTGTTGGCGGTGGGAGGGATTTTATATCCCGACAGCGATGGCGGCATCAATCAGTCGGGGTATGAAACCCCTCCCACCCAAATCAGCGGTCCAAAAAAAAGAGGCGGCCGTTCGGCCGCCCCGTCTCAGGGGTAGGGCGGTGACTCCGTCACCGCCGGCAGCGGACGGAGTCCGCGCCCTACCGGTATTACAGTTCCGTCGCGAAGCGGGGTTCGATGTCGACTGGGACGTCATTCAACTGGCCGAGCATCGCCTTCACCTCGGGGCGGATGACGACGTACTTTTCCATGAGCGCCTTGCCGCGGGCGTAGTCGCCGGTGGCCTGGAGGGTCATGATCTCGGTCGTGAGGCTCTCGACGCCCTGCTTGATCTTGGAGAAATCTACGGCGAACCGGCCGTCCTTGCCGACCGTGAAGCCGCCCTTGTCGAGGAGCCAGTTGAGCTGCAGCGCCATGCCCTTCGCGTGCGCCTCGGTCAGGCCAAAGCGCAGCGTGCGGAACGACGAGGCCAGGAACGTCACGTACATCGCCTGCTCCTGCTTTTTGTCGAGCACGCCCTTGTCCATCAGCTGCTGCAACGCCCACAGGCCGGAGATGTCGGCCTTGGCCTCCTCGAGCGTGCTGTTGAGTTCCTTCAGCTCGAGGCGGACGGTCGTCGCGCGGCCGTTGACGGTGATCTCCTGCGGCCCGAGGCCGTGCATGAGTTCGTGCATCAGGATGTGCGTGAAGAACGGATCGAACGCGACCAGCGGCTGGTCCTTCGCGGCGAGCGCGTGCTTGGAGATCGGGATCAGGACGTTTGCGAACTTCGCTTCCTGGTAATTCTTCAACATGACGCGCTTCGAGCCCTTCGCGGCCACGACGCGTTCGTCGTTCGGCAGGTTGAAGGCGGCGGTCTGGACGCCGCGGTTGCCGTCACCGGAATTGTACACGACGTTCACGACGCGGATTGGCGAAAGCCCACCCAGCTTCGGACGGCGGAATTTCGGGTCGATCGGGAGCTTGTCCTCGAGGCCCTGCAATTCGGCGCTGAAGCGCGCGAGCTTGGCGGTCTCGGCGGCGTCGGTGAGCGTGATGAAAGCCTCGAAGGCCGCCTTGTAGTTAAAGATCTCGTCCTCGTAGGTCTCGTAGGGCCCGATGGTCGGCTCGATGGTGGCATCGAGTTCCATCCACGCCATGTCGCTGTCGTAGTAGTCGTTCGTGAGAAACGCCCGGGCGCGCTTCGTCAGGAAGTTTTTCAGCGTCGGCTGCGTCGTGGCGTCGGCCGCTTGGTTGAGCAGGCGCGCCATCGCCTGCAGCTCCGCCTGGTAGGCGAGGTTGTAGGGCGTGAGTTGGAAGCCGCCGGCGGGATTGCGCCGGAAGATGGTGAAGAAGCCGGTGGCCTGTTCCTTCTGGTCGGCCGGCAGGGAGTTGATCCAGGCCTCGAGTTCCTCGCGGGTGGCGTCGGCGGGGTAGTAGTTTGCGCCCGCGGGTTTGGTCCCGACGCCCGGCAGGAAGGCTGTGTGGTGGTCAAGGCGCGACCACGGGCCCTTGTTCAGCATGAAGTAGTGCAGGCGGGCGCGGCCGAGAGGGGTGTCGTCGACGGCCAGCTGAGTGAGGTAGCTGATATTCAGCGGCGCGACCTGACGCAGGAAAATCGCGTCCACGATCTTCGCCGCCTCGACCATCTTCGCCAGCGCCAGCTTTTCGTTGGCGGGCAGCTCGGAGGTGTCGACCTTGACGGTGTAGGGCGCAAAGCGCGCCGTCATCGCGCGCAACTGCGCCTCATTCGGCAGGGGGGCATCGGCCGGTTGGGAAGTAGCCGCCGCCAGCGGAGCCAGCAGCGCAACGGAGAGGAGGGGGATGGTAACTCGCATTGGGTGAGAATTGGCGGTGATGATTCTTTGTAAATCTGAAACCGGAGACCTGAGATTGCGGCACCCTGCTCCCCTCTAGAGAGGGGTGCCCAACGGGCGGGGTGTGTTGGTTGCGTACGAGCGCTGTGGAGGACTCGGGTGCTCTCTA
The DNA here is from genome assembly GCA_044224295.1 of Lacunisphaera sp. GTDB lineage: Bacteria > Verrucomicrobiota > Verrucomicrobiia > Opitutales > Opitutaceae > Lacunisphaera. The sequence continues at coordinate 252,527 of JBGAKQ010000001.1, forward strand.
CACACCCCGGCCTCCGGCCACCCCTCTCAAGAGGGGATCAGTTGAACGCCCGAAACCTCAGGTTTCAGGTTTCCGGTTTCAGGTTTCTCCTATCGTACCTGCCCATCCCCCCGCACGATGTACTTGTACGAGGTGAGTTCCTCGAGGCCCATGGGGCCGCGGGCGTGGAGCTTGTCGGTGCTGATGCCGATCTCGGCGCCGAAGCCGAATTCATGGCCGTCATTGAAACGGGTCGAGGCGTTCCAAAGCACGACGGCACTGTCGACGCCCGCGAGGAATTGCGCGGCGGCCTCGGCGTCGGCGGTGACGATCGTGTCCGTGTGATGCGAACCATGGGTCTCGATGTGGTCGATCGCGGCACCGAGGTCTTCCACGACCTTCACGGCAAGCACGAGGTCGAGGAACTCGGTGCGGAAGTCATCCTTGGTCGCGGCGCTGGCGGCGATGCCGTTTTCCTGGAGAATTTCGAGCGCGCGCGGCTCGGCGCGGAGTTGGACGCCTTTCGCGTGCAGTGCGGCGCCCGCGGCTTCGAGGAAGCGCGTGGCTACGTCCTTGTGCACGAGCAGCGTCTCCGCGGCGTTGCACACGCCCGGACGCGAGGCCTTGGCGTTGACGATGATGTCTGTTGCCATGGCGATGTCCGCGGCCTTGTCGACGTACACGGTGCAGATGCCGTCGTAATGCTTGATGACGGGTATGCGGGCCGACTTCACGACAGCATCAATCAGGCCCTTGCCACCGCGCGGAATCAAAAGGTCAATCAAGCCGACCGCTTCGCCGAGCAGGCGTACGCTGTCACGGTCCGTCACCGGCACCAATTGCACCGCGTGCGGCGGCAGGCCGGCCTTGGCGAGTCCGCGTGAAAGCGCGGCGGCGAGAATCGTGTTGGACCGCAAGGCCTCGGAGCCGCCGCGCAGGATCACGGCGTTGCCGCTCTTCAGGCAGAGGCCGGCGGCGTCAACGGTGACGTTCGGCCGCGATTCGTAGATGAAGCCGATGACGCCGATCGGGACGCGGAGCTTGGTGAGTTTGAGCCCGTTGGGCTGCGTCCACTCCCGCAGCACTTCGCCAACCGGGTGGGGTAGCTTGGCCACTTCGCGCAGGCCGTCCGCCGTCTTCGCGATCCGTTCCGGCGTGAGCGTCAACCGATCGATCAGCGCGGGCGTCTGCTTGTTGGCGCGCGCGGCGGCGACGTCCGCCGCGTTGGCATTAAGCAAATCCATCTGCGCCGCCTGCACCTCGGCCGCCATCGACAGCAGCGCTGCGTCGATCTGCGCCGCCGGCGTGCGCGCCAGCGTCCGCGCCGCGGCGCGAGCCTGGGTGCCGAGCTGGGTGATCAGGTGCGACAGATCAGCCATGGCGGACGGAAATCCCAAATCTCAAGGGCCAAATCTCAAACAAACGGGAGGCAACTGAGGGGAAATTCGAAAAGCCAGGATGCATCCGGCTCCTGCGATGGAGTTGGTTTGGACGTTTGGAGTTTGGCTTCTGAAATTTCACCTGTGTTTGGCGTTTGGAATTTGGCGTTTGGGATTTTGCGGCGCTGCGCTGCTTACTTTGCCGGAAACCGCGTGCCGACGCGTTGACCCGCGACGATGGCGTACACCACCCCCGGGCGCCGCCCGCTGGCCACGGTGACCGGGATGCCCGCCTTCACGGCGAGTTGGGCGGCCTGAAGCTTGGTGACCATGCCGCCGGTTGAGGTGTGGCCCTTGTCGGTGCGGACGAGGCCGTTGACCTCATTGAAATCGCGGACGACCGGCACGACGTTGCCCTTGGCGTCCTGGAGGCCATCGACGCTCGTGAGGATAATCAGGAGGTCCGCCTCGAGGAGGATGGCGACCTCGGCGGAGAGGCGGTCGTTGTCACCGAAGTTGAGCTCCTCGACGGCGACCGAGTCGTTTTCGTTGATGATCGGCACGACGTTGCCGCGGGAGAGCAGGTGGGTGAGGGTGGCGCGCGCGTTGTGGTGGCGGACGCGGCTGTCGAGGTCGTTGTGCGTGAGCAGCAGCTGGGCGACGGCGATCTCCTGCTTGGAGAACTCGCTCGCGTAGGCGTGCATCAGCTGCGACTGGCCAACCGCGGCGCAGGCCTGTTTGGCGGCGAGTTCCTTCGGCTTGGCGGCCAAGTCGAGCGTCGCCAGGCCGGCGGCGACGGCGCCGCTGGAGACGATGACGCATTGGTGGCCGGACCGGACCAGCGCGCCCACCTCGCGGGCGAGGCGGGCGATCTGCCGGCGGCTCAAGCCGATGCCACCTTCGGTCGACAGAATGCCGGAACCGAACTTCAGCACGATGCGGAGGGAACGTTTAGCCATGAAATTTGCAGCGTACTCGCGATGCCCCGCGCAACAAGCCGGAATCGGGGGTATGCCGTGAATCGGAAACAATGCCCAAGGCAACACACCCCGGCCTTGCGGCCACCCCTCTCGAGAGGGGAACCAGGCTGCTAGCGCTCCCCTCTTGAGAGGGGTGCCCGCCAGGGCGGGGTGTGTTGGACTATGACTCAACTAGCCGGATGACCAAGGGCCTATGACAGTGGCCTCCCTTGTGTCGACGGCCCCGTGGTCGTTCCTTGGTATCAACACAAAAATTAACGCATCCCCCGATGAACACGATTACCGCCTCCGATCCCGCCAATCCCAAACGCTGCGCCAATGGTGGCGACTACGTGACGGAAGGCATGGCGGTTCAACAGCAACAATTGGCCCCCGGCGCGTTGACGCCGGTTCTGTGAAATGGAAGCATCATGCCGCCCATTCTCATGCCGACCGTTGCCGCTTCGTCGCGTACCTTTGACCTGGCTTTGCCGGACCTCGCCCTCGCGCGGGGCGGCGTAGTCAAGTCCCACCGCGCCCGCGGGTGGTGGTGGAGCCGGGAGGGAGACACTCCCGAGCATCCGCAGAAAGACGTTCCCACCGTGCTCCTCGTGCACGCCCTGACGGGCAGTGCCGTGGCCGGCGGGAAGGATGGCTGGTGGGACCCGCTCATCGGCGCCGGCAAGGCGCTCGACCCGGCGAAATACCGCCTCGTGTGTTTCAACAACCTCGGCTCCTGCTACGGCAGCAGCGGCCCGGGCGTGGAAGGTTTCCCGGCGACGAGCGCCGTTGACCTCACCTGCCTCGACATCGCGCGCGCCATCCTGCAGTCGCTCGATCAGCTCGGCATCGCGCGCGTGCATCTCACCACGGGCGGATCGCTCGGCGGCATGGTCACGCTGACGCTCGCCGCGCTCGCGCCCGAGCGCTTCGATCGCCTCCTGCCGTTTGCGACGAGTTTGTCCGCCAGCGCGTGGGTCGTGGGTTGGAACCACGTCGCGCGCCAGATCCTGCGCCTCGACCCGGGTTATCCGAACAACGTCGGCCGCGGCCTCGAGATTGCGCGGCAGCTGGCGATCCTCACTTACCGCGCCGAGCCCGGTCTCGACGCGCGGCAACCGCGTCCGCCCGCGGGCACCGACGCCGGTTACCCGGTCCAAAGTTACCTGGAGCACCAGGGCAAGAAGCTGCGCAGTCGATTTGCCGCGCAGGCCTACGAGCTCCAGCTCGCGGCGATGGATCACCACGATCTCACGCAGCCGTTGCCGGGTGACACGCAGCCGGCGATCACGCGCGTGCGCGCGGCAACCCTCGTGGTGGACGTCGACACCGACCAGCTGTTCACGCCTGCGCAGGCGGCCGCGTTGACTGCGCAGCTTGTGAAGTCCGGCGCGCCCGTCACGCGCGAGACGGTCGCGAGCATTCACGGCCATGACGCGTTCCTCATCGAATGGAAGACGCTCGGGCCTCTCTTGACAAAGGCGCTGCATCTGCAGCCTCCCCCGAAATGAGCGCGCGCTGGCAAGTCTACAAATTCGGCGGTTCGTCCGTCGGCACCCCGGGCCGCCTGCCCAAGGTGCTCGAGCTCGCCATCGCCGCGCCGAAACCGCTCGCCCTGGTCGTGTCCGCACCCGGCGATACGACCGACTGGCTCATCCTCGCCGCGAAGTCCGCCGCCGATGGCAACATTAGCCAAGCCCGCCGCGAGATCGCGCAGGTCCGCGAGCTGGCCATCACCATCGGCCGCACCGTGCTCAACGCCCAAGGCCAGAAGGGCCTCAAGCACGACCTCGACGATATCCTCACGCCGGTCGAGCGCCTGCTGTCAGGCGTGGAGCTCACGCGCGAGTGTTCGAACCGCACGCTGGATTCGATCATCAGCGTCGGCGAGCGCATCTCCGTCACCATCCTGGCCCGCGCCCTCAACGAGCGGGATGTCCCCGCGATCGCGGTCGACGCGCGCGATTTCGTCGTGACCGACACGACCTTCGGCGCCGCCGCGGTCGACAAGGCGGAGACGACGCGCAAGTTTGCCGAGGTTTCGGCGAAGTGGACCGGCCACGTGCCGATCATCACGGGTTTCATCGGCAAGACGAAGGACGGGCAGACGACCACGCTCGGTCGCAACGGATCGGATTACACGGCCACGTTGATCGCGGGTTTGTTGAAAGCCAGTGCGGTCACCGTTTGGACGGACGTGCTTGGTGTCATGACGGCCGACCCCGCGCTCGTGCGCGAAGCCTCGCCCGTGGACCGGCTGTCCTACGACGAGGCACTCGAACTCGCCTACTTTGGCACGCGCATGTTCCACCCGCGCACGATTATTCCGCTGCGGGAATGCGGCGCCGCGCTCGTCATCCGGAGCACGACGCAGCCCGACGCCCCGGGCACGCGCATCGATGCGAAGGGCAATCCCGATCCGAACCGCCCGACCTGCGTCACCAGCCTGGAGCGCCTGGCGCTCATCGGCGTGCAGTCCCGGCGCACCGGCCTCGGCAAGCCGCTCGGCGGCCGCATCCTCGCGGCGCTCGGGGAAGCCGGCGTGCGTGTGTGGATGACGACGGAGTCGACGCTGGGTCAGTCCTATTCGGTGGTCATTCCGGAAGTCGACGAGGCGCGCGCCAAGCAGAGCATTGCCGAGGCGCTCGCCCCGGAAATCCAATCCGGCGACCTGCGCATCGAGCCGGTGATTTCCCCCGTCACGCTCGTGACGCTGGTCGGTGAAAACATGGGCGCGCAGCCGAACGTGGCCGGCAAGTTCCTGAATTCCATCGGCGCGGCCGGCATCTCGGTGCGCGCGGTCGCCCAGGGCGCGTCGGCCCGGAGCATTTCGTGTGTCATCGACGCCGACCAGACCGCCACCGCGGTCCGCACGGTGCACGGTGCGTTCAACCTCGCGCACACGCAGCTCAGCGTGCTCCTGCTCGGCAAGGGCGTGGTTGGCGGCAGCCTGCTCAAGCAGATCGACCGCCAGAACCAGGCGCTCGGTCGCGAGCACGACGTGCAGGTCCGGCTCGTGGGCATCGGCTCGAGTCGCGGCGCGCTGTTTGATGCGGAGGGTTTGCCGCCGCTCGAGGCGATCGAGCTTCTGGAAAAAGCGCTCGGCTCGGGCAAGGGCGTGAAGGACGCGTCTTCATTGCTGAAGAAGTTCTCCCAGCTGCCCAACCCGGTGCTCGTGGACTGCTCGGCTGCGGCCGGGATGGAAAAAATTTACCGCGCCGCTTTCGAACATGGCATCAACGTCGTGTCGGCCAACAAGCAGCCCCTCGCGCTGCCGCAGGCGGAGCGCGTCGCGTTGCTGGGTGCCGCCCGCAAGAATTTCCGCGCCTACCATTATGAGACCACCGTCGGCGCCGCGCTGCCCGTGATCGAGACGCTGAAGAACCTCGTGCGGACCGGTGACCACGTCATCACGATCGAAGGCGCTTTCTCGGGCACGCTCGGCTTCCTGTGCGATCGTCTCGTGCAAGGCGAGGCCCTGTCGGCGGCGGTGCGGAAGGCCAAGGACCTCGGTTACACCGAGCCGCATCCGCGGGACGACCTGTCCGGCCTCGATGTCGCGCGCAAGGCCGTCATCCTCGCCCGGGAACTGGGCCTGCAGGTCGAGCTCAGCGACGTCGCGCTGGAACCCTTCGTGCCCGCCGAGAACCTCAAGGAGGACGATCCGGAGAAGTTCCTGCAGTCGCTCGCCAAGCTGGATGCCGCGGTCGCCGCGCGCGTGGCCGCCAGCCTCAAGCAAGGCAAGCAACCGCGTTACCTCGCGCGCATCACGCCGAGTGCGGAAGGCTCGAAGGTCACCGTGGGCCCGATCGACGTCGACGCCGCGCATCCCGCCGCGTCGCTGCGTGGGTCCGAGGCCTTCGTCGCTTTCCACACCGATCGCTACAAGCAATACCCGCTGGTCGTCCGCGGCGCGGGCGCGGGTGGGGAAGTGACCGCGGCCGGCGTGCTAGCCGATATCCTGCGCCTCGCGCAGAACATTCGCGGCCGGCGCTGAGTTCTTGTGGTTGGAGGCGGGGTGCCCTCACCCCGCGGATTTTGGTGCGGTATTCGAAAGCGGGGTGAGGGTACCCCCGCCTCCAGTCAAATCGTACCAAAAAAGGTACGTTTCGAAAAATCCGGGCCGTCTTGTCCCGCCTAATGTCGGAAAAAGTGGGAAACGGAGGTTGACAGCCCCCGCTGGCCTCCCGCAATTTCGCGGCCGAGTTGTCATGATCCTCAGCGTCGCCCTTGTCGCCCTTATTACCGTCGTCCTGGCCATTCTGGCCGTGGACACGACACCACATGGGCGGCTCGCCGAAGCCAAAAGCTCCTGAGAGAATCAAAAAACTCAAAGAGGAAGCCGCCCAAAAAAAGGGGCGGCTTTTTTATTCTCCGCCGAATTCCGTTATGACGCATTCCCAAACCACCCATTACTCGCCCTGCCGCAATTGTTTCGGCACGGTGGCCTGACCATTTCCCCCATGACTCCCGGCAAGACCCATAGCCATGTTGTGACCGACGGCCCGAGCCGCGCCCCCGCCCGGGCGATGATGAAAGCCATCGGGTTTACCGATGCCGACCTGGCCAAGCCGCTGATCGGCATCGCCAACACCTGGACCGAGATCGGGCCCTGCAATTTCCACCTCCGCGAGCTCGCGGAACACGTCAAGGCCGGCATCCGGGCCGCCGGCGGCACGCCGCTCGAGTTCAACACGGTTTCAATCTCCGACGGCATCACGATGGGCACCGAGGGCATGAAGACCTCGCTCATCAGCCGCGAATTGATCGCCGACTCGATCGAACTCGTGGCGCGCGGCAACAGCCTCGACGGCCTCGTGTGCCTGTCGTCGTGCGACAAAACCAATCCCGGCGTGATGATGGCGCTGGCGCGGATGGACATCCCGGGCCTCGCCTTGTACGGCGGCTCGATCGATCACGGCCACCACAACGGCAAGGCGCTGACGGTGCAGGACGTGTTCGAAGCCGTCGGCGCGTTCACGGCCGGCAAAATCGACGAGAAGGAATTCAAGTGCGTCGAAAACGCCGCGTGCCCGACAGCGGGCGCGTGCGGCGGCCAGTTCACGGCGAACACCATGGCGACGATCATGGAGGCGATCGGCATCTCGCCGGCCGGCCTGAACGGCATTCCCGCCACCGCCGAGGAGAAGCGCAAGGCGGCCCACCGTTGCGGCGAACTCGTGATGGAGCTCGTGCGCAAGGACCTGAAGCCGTCGCAGATCATGACGCGCAAGGCGTTTGAAAACGCCATCGCGTCCGTCGCGGCCTCGGGCGGTTCCACCAACGCGGTGCTGCACCTCCTCGCGCTCGCGAAGGAATCGAACGTCAAGCTGTCGATCGACGAGTTCGACCAGATTTGCGCGAAGACGCCGACCATCGCCACGCTCAAGCCGGGCGGTCTCTACACGGCCGTGGAGATGCACAAGGCCGGCGGCATCTCGCTGCTCCTGCGCCGCCTGCATGAGGGCAAGTATTTGCATGGTGATTGCCTGACCGTCACGGGTCGCTCGCTGGGCGACGAAGTGAAGAACGCGCCGGAAACTCCCGGCCAGCAGGTGATCCGTCCGACCGACAAGGCCTTCAAGCCCACCGGCGGCCTCGTGATCCTTCGCGGCAATCTCGCCGAGCAGGGCTGCGTCCTTAAGGTCGCCGGCAGCTCGCGCGAAAAGATCAAGGGCCCGGCGCGCGTCTTCGAAAACGAGGAAAGCGCCATGGCCGCCGCCAATGCCCAGAAGATCAAGGCGGGCGACGTCGTTGTCATCCGTTACGAGGGACCCAAGGGCGGCCCGGGCATGCGCGAAATGCTGGGCGTCACCGGCGCCTTGGCGGGGCAGGGGCTCGCGGACTCGGTGGCGTTGCTCACCGACGGGCGTTTCTCCGGCGCGACGCGCGGTTTCTCCATCGGCCACGTGGCCCCCGAGGCGTTTGTCGGCGGCATGATTGCGTACGTCCAGGAAGGCGACCCGATCGAGATCGATGTGCCGGCGCGCAAACTGCACGTCGAAATCGCGCCCGCCGAGCTGGCGAAGCGCAAGGCCGCCTGGAAGGCGCCGACCCCGCGTTACGCGCGCGGCGTCATGGCCAAGTATGCCAACACCGTTTCCTCCGCGGCCGAAGGCGCCGTGACCAACTTAACCTTTAACCTCCAAGTAACTCAAGGGACCTTATGAAACTCACCGGCGCTGAAATTGTTTGGGAATGCCTCCAGCGGGAGGGAGTCGACGTTGTGTTCGGCTATCCGGGCGGCGCGATCCTGCCGACCTACGACGCGATGACGAAATATCCGAAGATCCACCACGTGCTGGTGCGCCACGAGCAGGGCGCGACGCACATGGCGGACGGCTATGCCCGCGCGAGCGGCAAGGTCGGCGTCGCGATCGCGACCTCCGGCCCCGGCGCGACCAACATGGTCACCGGCATCGCCACCGCGATGATGGACTCCTCGCCGATCGTGTGCATCACCGGCCAGGTCGGCTCAAAGGCGATCGGCACCGACGCCTTCCAGGAGACCGACGTGACGGGCGTCACGCTCCCGGTCACGAAGCACAATTACCTCGTCACCAAGCCCGGTGACATCGCCCGCGCGATCCGCGAGGCGTTCTTCATCGCCAAGAGCGGCCGTCCGGGCCCGGTGTTGGTCGACATCACCAAGGACGCGCAGCAGCTCACCGCCGAATTCGACTGGGAGGCCGCCGCACCGAAGCTGCCCGGCTATCGCCCGAGCTACACCGCGCCCGCCTCGGAGTTCGCCAAGGCGGCCGAGCTCATCAATTCCGCGAAGCGCCCGATGATCCTCGCGGGCCAGGGCATCATCAAGTCCAACGCCACGGCCGACGTCCTCGCGCTGGCCAAGGCCGCGAACATCCCGATCAGCACCACGCTGCTCGGCATCGGCGCGATACCCGCGTCATCCGACCTCAACCTCGGCATGATGGGCATGCACGGCGAAGCCTGGGTGAACCAAGCCATCCAGCAGGCCGACCTGCTCATCGCGCTCGGCATGCGTTTTGACGACCGCGTGACCGGCAACCTCAAGACCTACGCGCTCAACGCGAAGAAGATCCACGTCGAGATCGACCCGTCCGAGGTCAACAAGAACGTCCCGGTCGACGTCGCGCTGATCGGCGACCTCAAGGAAGTGCTCGCTGAATTGAAGCCGCAGGTGAAGAAGGCCGACCACGCCGATTGGTGGAAGGTCATCCAGGATTTCCGCGGCGACTCCGCCGTGCGCGACATCCAGAGCCTGCCGGACAGCGGCCATCTCTACGCCGCGCATGTGATCAACGACATCTGGCGCCTCACGCAGAAGCGCGACACCATCGTCGTCACGGACGTGGGCCAGCACCAGATGTGGGAAGCCCAGTATTTCCGCCACGACAAGCCGCGCTCCCTCATCACTTCCGGTGGTCTCGGCACGATGGGCTTCGCGCTCCCCGCGGCCATCGGCGCCAAGTTTGCGTGCCCGGACAAGGATGTGTGGGTGGTCGTCGGCGACGGCGGCTTCCAGATGACGTCCTGCGAACTGGCCACGGCCGAGCAGGAAGGCATCAAGGTCAACGTTGCGGTCATCAACAACGCGTTCCTCGGCATGGTGCGCCAGTGGCAGGAGTTCTTCTACGACAAGCGCTACGCCGCCACGCCGATGACGGGCCCGGACTTCGTCAAGCTGGCCGAGGCCTACCGCCTCACCGGACTGCGCTGCAACAAGCGCCCGGACGTGAAGGCGACCGTCGACAAGACCCTCGCGGATAAGAAGACCGTCGTCATCGACTTCGTGGTCGAGAAGGAAGACACCGTTTTCCCGATGGTCCCAGCCGGCGCCGACCTCGACAAGATGATCCGTCGCCCCAAGCAGGACGTCCTGCTCGAATCCGGTTCCGACAAGGACTGGGAAATGCCGAATTCCACGCTCCCGAATGTGTTCACCGAGGCGAAGGTCGAGGCCGCCGTCAACGGCCACGGCAAAGCCACGCGCAAACCCGCCAAAGCGGCCCCCAGGGCCAAAGCGGGCCGTCGTTAACCCCAACTCCTTCCGCACATGGCCAAACATACGCTCATCGCCTACGTCGAGGACGTTCCCGGCGTTCTCAACCGCGTCGCGTCGCTCTTCCGCCGCCGCAACTTCAACATCGATTCCCTGACCGTTGGCCGCACCGAGCAGCCCGGCGTCTCCCGCATGACCGTCGTGGTCGACGCGACCGAGGCCGGCGCCCGCATCGTCGAGGCGAACCTCTACAAGCTCGTCAACGTGCTTCGCGTCGACGACCTGACCCGCAAGCCGTCGCTCTCGCGCGAACTCGGCCTCGTGAAGGTCAAGGTCACGCCGCAGACGCGCAGCGAGGTCCTGCAGCTCACCGACGTGTTCCGCGCGCGCGTGGTCGACGTCGACGAGGCCTCGATCGTCATCGAGGTCACCGGCACGCCCGAGAAGATCGGCAAGTTCGAACTCGTCCTGAAGCCGTACGGCATCATCGAGATCGTCCGCACTGGTTCCGTCGCGATGGCCCGCGGCCACGAGGCGCTCACCTCGGCCCCGCCGTCGGTCCAGGCCGCCCAGGCCGCCGTCGAGCACACCCACGAACATTCCGGCGTCTCGATGTCCGTCTGACCACCCGCACCTCTCACCCCTCATCACTCAGCTCTCAACGCTCAACTCTCAACTCATTTAATACCCATGGCTAAAATCTACTACGACAAGGACGCGAACCTCTCGCTCATCCGCGGCAAGAAAGTCGCGATCATCGGCTACGGCTCCCAGGGCCACGCCCACGCGCTCAATCTCAAGGAGAGCGGCGTCAAGGTCCGCGTCGGCCTCGCGCCGACCAGCAAATCGGCCGCCAAGGCCAAGAAGGCCGGCCTGACGGTCGGCAGCGTGGCGGACGTTTCCCAGTGGGCGGACGTCATCATGGTACTCGTGCCCGACCACGTACAGGCCCGCCTGTACCGCGAGGAGATCGCGCCCGGCCTGACCGCCGGCAAGATGCTGATGTTCGCGCACGGCTTTAACATCCGCTTCAAGGGCATTGTCCCGCCGAAGAACGTCGACGTGGCGATGATCGCCCCGAAGTCCCCAGGCCACCGCGTCCGCGAGGTCTTCCAGGAAGGCGGCGGCGTCCCGGGCCTGATCGCCGTCCACCAGAACGCGACCGGCAACGCCAAGAAGCTCGCGCTGTCCTACGGCCGCGCCATCGGTTGCACGCGCGCGGGCGTCCTTGAGACGACCTTCAGCGAGGAGACCGAGACGGACTTGTTCGGCGAGCAGGCCGTGTTGTGCGGCGGCTGCGCCGAGCTCGTGAAGGCCGGCTTCAAGACCCTCGTCGACGCGGGCTACCAGCCCGAGATCGCCTACTTCGAGTGCATGCACGAGCTGAAACTCATCGTGGACCTGATGTACCGCGGTGGCCTCAACTACATGCGCTACTCCGTTTCCGACACGGCGGAGTGGGGCGACTACGTCTCTGGCCCGCGCGTCGTCACCAAGCAGACGCAGGCTGAGATGAAGCGCATCCTGAAAGACATCACCACCGGCAAGTTTGCCAAACGCTTCATCGACGAGAACAACAAGTATGGTCGCAAGACCATGAACAAGTTCCGCAACCGCGAGCGCGGCCAGCAGATCGAAGTCGTCGGCGCCAAGCTGCGCGCGATGATGCCGTTCCTGAACCCGGTCACGATCTCGAAGTGAGCGGTCAGTGAGAGTGAATGTGAGAGTGAAAGTGTCCCATGTCTGATTCCGAACAGTTCCGCCTGAGCGACGTCCTTTGCCGGACGGCGACCAGCTGCGGCTTGTTCGGGGCGGACCTGCGACTGCGACTTAGCCGGGAGCTACCGGCGGCTGATGGCCCGAACCTTCGGACCAACGCCGGCCAGCTCCTGTCCTTCCGTCCCTAATCGTCCACTCATTCAACCACTCTTACTTTCATGAAATCTCCTTCTGCCAATTACGTTAGAATCTTCGACACGTCGCTCCGCGACGGCGAGCAGGCGCCCGGCGCCTCGATGACCTCGGCTGAGAAGCTCGAGGTGGCGCGCGCGCTGGCGCGGCTCGGCGTCGACGTGATCGAGGCCGGCTTCCCGGCGGCGTCACCCGACGACCTCGCGGCCGTGCAGGCCATCGCCGCCGAGATCGGCCAGACGCCGATCGACGGTCGTCCGCAGTCCGAGCCGCCAATCATCTGCGGCCTCGCGCGCTGCACCAAGAACGACATCGATGCGGCCTGGCAGGGCGTCAAGGGCGCCAAGCACCCCCGCATCCACACCTTCCTCGCGACGAGCGACCTCCACTTGAAGCACAAGCTCCGCATGTCGCGCGAGGAGATGACCGCAAAGGCCGTCGAAATGGTCACGTACGCGCGCAGCCTCTGCAAGGACGTCGAGTTCTCGCCGGAGGATGCGGGCCGCTCCGACCCTGAGTTTCTCTACAAGGTGCTCGCTGCCGTCATCAAGGCGGGCGCGACGACCCTCAACATCCCGGACACGGTCGGGTACACGATGCCGGACGAGTTTGGCGCGTTGATCGCGGGGATCATCAAGCACACGCCCGGCGCCAAGGACGTGATCATCTCGGTGCATTGCCATGACGACCTCGGCTTGGCGGTGGCGAATTCGCTCGCCGGCTTGCGTGCGGGTGCGCGGCAGGCGGAGGTCACGGTCAACGGCATCGGCGAGCGCGCGGGCAACGCGTCGCTCGAGGAGGTCGTGATGGCGATCAAGACCCGCGGGGCAAAGATCGGTCTCCAGACCGGCATCGACACCACGCAGCTCTGCCGCATCAGCAAACTGGTTTCCCGCAGCACGAGCTACCCGGTGCCACCGAACAAGGCGATCGTTGGGGCTAACGCCTTTGCCCACGAGTCCGGCATCCACCAGGACGGCATGATCAAGAACGCCGAGACGTATGAGATCATGCGCCCGGCGGACGTCGGCGCGACGCAGACCATGCTCGTGCTCGGCAAGCATTCCGGCCGCGCGGCGTTTTCCAAACGCCTCGCCGAGCTCGGTTATCCGCTCGAGGGCGACGCCTTGCTGAAGGCGTTTAATGAATTCAAGAAGCTCGCCGATCGGAAGAAGAACGTGCTCGACGCCGACCTCATTGCGCTGGCTTCGGACGAGCGTGCGGCAGTGCCCGAGCTCTGGGCACTGGATTCGCTGCAGGTCATGTGCGGCACCACCGGCTTGCCCACGGCCAGCGTGCGCCTGCGCGATCCCGACGGGAAGATCCGCAGCTCCGCCGCCCTCGGCACCGGGCCGGTCGACGCCGCCTACAAGGCGATCGATGCCATCGTGCAGACGCCGGTGGAGCTTCTTGAATTCGGCATCAACGCCGTGACGGAGGGCATCGATGCGCTCGCCGAGGCATCCGTGCGCGTGCGCCACGAGGAACAGCGTTCCTCGCACGGCCACGGCGCCGACAGCGACATCGTGGTTGCGGCCGCGAAGGCCTACATCGCGTCCCTCAACCAGGTGCTGGCCCGCGCGCACTCCGGCCGCGCCCAGCATCCGCAAAAGTCGCTGACCGACACGCCGACGCCCTGATTCACCATGGCCACCGCCCAACCGACCACCATCGAGATCTTCGACACCACGCTGCGCGATGGCGCGCAGACGGAGGGGATCTCGTATTCCGCCGACGACAAGCTGCGCATCGCGCGCAAGCTCGACGAACTCGGGGTGGCGTTCATTGAGGGCGGCTGGCCGGGCTCAAATCCCAAGGACGCCGCGTTCTTCGAGCTCGCGCGGAAGGAAACGTGGACGCACGCCAAGATCGTGGCGTTCGGCGCCACGCGCCGCGCGAAACTCAAGCCCGAGGAGGACCCGAGCGTGCAGGCCCTCGTCGCCGCTGGCACGGAGGTTTGTTGCATCTTCGGCAAGTCGTCCGTCCTGCAGGTCGAGGAGGTATTGCGCACCACGCTCGATGAGAACCTCCGGATGATCGAGGATACCGTCGCTTACCTGCGTTCGCAGGGCAAGCGGGTCATCTACGATGGCGAGCACTTCTTCGACGGGTTCGACCGGAACCGGGACTACGCGTTGAAGTGTTTTGAGGCTGCCAAACGCGGTGGGGCCGAGACGCTCGTCTTGTGCGACACGAACGGCGGACACCTGCCCAACGAGGTGGCCGCCACGGTCGGTGCGGTGCGGGCGCACTTCGGTGACACCATCCGCATCGGCGTGCATACGCACGACGACGCCGGTTGCGCCGTTGCCAACAGCATCGCGGGGGTGCAGGCCGGCGCACGGCACGTGCAGGGCACGATCAACGGCTACGGCGAGCGCTGCGGCAACGCGAACCTGTGCATCGTCATCCCGAACGTGGAATTGAAGCTGAAGCATCGCGCGCTGCCGGCGGGGCACCTGCCGCGGCTGCACGAGGTGGCGAGTTTCGTGGCCGAGGTGGCGAATTTCGCGCCGAACAACCAGATGGCGTACGTCGGCAACAGCGCCTTTGCCCACAAGGCCGGCGTGCACGTGTCCGCGATGCAGCGGCACCCGGACGCCTACCAGCACATCGACCCGAAGCTCGTCGGCAACCAGATGCGCGTGGTCGTCAGCGAGCAATCCGGCCGCGCCAACCTCGTTTCCAAGGCCGACGAACTCGGCCTGCAAAACCTTGATCCGGCCATCGGCACGAAGGTCGTCGAACTCATCAAGGAGAAGGAGCACGCCGGCTATTCCTTCGAGGCGGCCGAGGCCAGCGTGGCGCTGTTGGTGCGCCGGGCGACGCCTGGTTACCAGCCGCTGTTTTCGCTGCAGGACTACCGCGGCATGGTGAACCGCCATGGCGACCGGCAGATCGCCGAGGCGACCATCAAGCTCGATATCGGCGGCCACGAGGTCCACACGGCGGCCGAGGGCAACGGCCCGGTGAACGCCTTCGACAAGGCGCTCCGCAAGGCGCTGCAGCCGCTTTTCCCGGCGGTGAAGGACATCTCCCTGGCTGACTACAAGGTCCGCATCCTCAACTCCAACTCCGGCACGGGCGCGGTGACCCGCGTGCTGATCGACTGGCACGACGGCGTGCGCCGCTGGAGCACGGTCGGCGCCGGCACCAACATCCTCGACGCGACCTGGCTGGCGTTGGCGGATGGCTATGAGTTCGCGCTCTCAGCGGCGACCCATCCCAAGGAGGCCCACGCATAAATTTCGTAGGGGCGTCGCTCGTCGACGCCCGCGGGCGCCGGCGAGCGGCGCCCCTACAAAGTTCCCTTCCCATGAAAGCAAGCATCGCACTCACTCCCGGTGACGGCATCGGCCCTGAAGTGGTCAATGAAGCCCGGCTCGTGCTGGAGGCAGTGGCCCAACGCCACGGTCACCAATTCAAGTTTTCCGAGCACCTGCTCGGTGGCTGCGCCATCGACGCCAAGGGCACGGCCATGCCGGATGAGACGCTTGCCGCCGCCAAGGCCGCGGATGCGGTGCTATTGGGTGCGGTGGGCGGCCCCAAGTGGGACGACCCGCAGGCCAAGGTCCGCCCGGAGCAGGGCCTCCTGGCGATCCGCAAGGCGCTGGGACTCTACGCGAATGTTCGCCCGGTGTGCCCGCACCCGGTGCTGGCCAAGCTTTCGCCGCTCAAGCCCGAGCGCGTGGCCGGCGTCGACTTCGTGGTCCTGCGCGAACTGACCGGCGGTTTGTACTTCGGCACGCCGAAGGGCCGCACGCAGACGCCCGAGGGCGAGACCGCCGTCGACACCCTTCTTTATACCGAGAAGGAAATCCGCCGCATCGTGACGCTGGCGTTCCAGATGGCCCAGAAGCGGCGCAAGCTCGTCACGTCGGTCGACAAGGCCAACGTCCTCGAGTCCTCCCGCCTGTGGCGCAAGATCGCGATCGAGGTCGGCAAGCAGTATCCCGACGTGAAGCTCGAGCACCAGCTCGTCGATTCCTGCGCGATGCGCCTGATCACGCACGCGCCGCAGTTCGACGTGATTGTCACGGAAAACATGTTCGGTGACATCCTGACCGACGAAGCCGCCGTGCTGGCGGGCTCCCTGGGCGTCCTGCCCAGCGCCTCGCTGGGCGAGGGCAAACTCGGCTTGTACGAGCCGATCCACGGCTCGGCGCCCGACATCGCGGGCAAGGGGATTGCGAATCCCACAGGCACCATTCTTTCCGCGGCACTGTTGCTGCGGCACTCCCTCGGTTTGGAGGCCGAGGCCCGAGCTATCGAGGCGGCCGTCAGCGCCGCCCTCGAAGCAGGCTGCCACACCGCCGACCTCGGCGCCAAGCAGCCGCTGACGACCGCCCAAATGGGCGCCGCGATCCGCGAGCGCCTCAAGTGAGTCCGCCCCGTCAACCAACCTCCAATCTTAATTTCTGAAATGAATTCTTCTTCCAAACCGCCACTTGATACGACGCGCTTCATCGCGCGCCACGTGGCGGGCCTGCGCCGCTCCGGCATTCGCGACTTCTTTGAGTTGGTCGCGAAAACCGACGGCGTCATCTCGCTCGGCATCGGCGAACCCGATTTCGACACCCCGCAGCCCATCCGCGATGCCGTGAAGACGGCCATGGACACGGGCAAGACCCATTACACCTCCAACCTCGGCCAGCCGGACCTCCGCAAGGAAATCAGTCGCTATGTGGAAGGCTACTTCCATGTCGGTTACAGCTGGGTCGACGAGATCCTCGTCACGGTCGGCGTCTCCGAAGCCCTCGACCTTGCGATGCGGGCCCTGCTCAACCCCGGTGACAAGGTGCTCTATCACCAGCCGTGCTATGTTTCGTACGCCCCGACCGTCGAGCTCGTGCACGGCGTCGGCGTGCCCGTGGCGACCAGCGCGGCCGAGCGGTTCTCGCTCGACGAGCCCGCCCTCCGCGCGGCCTGGCAGCCGGGCTGCAAGCTCCTGCTCCTGAACCTGCCCTGCAACCCGACGGGCGGCGTTTGCTCGCGGGAGCAACTCGAGCGCATCGCGAAGTTCGCGATCGAGAAGGACCTCATCGTCATCAGCGACGAAATCTACTGCGAGCTGATCTTCGAGGGCGTGCACACGAGCATCGCGAGCCTGCCGGGCATGCGCGAGCGGACGCTTCTGCTGCACGGTTTCTCGAAGGCGTTTGCGATGACTGGATTCCGGCTTGGCTACGCCTGCGGCCCGGCGCCGCTGATCGAGGCGATGATGAAGGTGCACCAATACTCGATGTTGTGCGCCCCCAGCATCAGCCAGGAAGGCGCACTGGCGGCGTTGCGGCTGGGCGATGACTCGACGAAGTACATGCGGGACCGCTATCGCGAGCGCCGGGACCTGTTTGTCCGGCGCATCACGGCGGCCGGACTGACGTGTCACTCGCCGCGCGGGTCGTTCTATGCGTTCCCGTCCGTGGCCAACACCGGCCTGAGCGAAGGCGACTTCGCCCGCCGCTTGCTGGCCGACCAGAAGGTCGCAGTCGTGCCCGGCACGGCCTTTGGCGATGCCGGCCAGGGGCATGTGCGCGCCTGCTTCACCGCCAATGAGGAAAAGCTCACGGCGGCCTGCGACCGCATCGACAAATTCCTGAACACGCTCAAGGCCCCGGCCAAAGGCTGAGCGGCGTCCCGGAGACATCTTTAGCCACCAGCGCCGTCGGGTTTGCCCGACGGCGCTTTGTTTTCGGGCCAAGAAAAGCCCGTCCCGCGGGCGCGGGACGGGCTGGGTTCATGGCTAATGGACTGACTTAGAAGGCGTAGGTGAAGCCGAGGGTGCCCCAGAAGTGGCTGCCATCGAGGCCCGAGATGTCGTGGTCGGCATACTGGGCGCCGATCGTGACGGTGGCCTTGTCAGAAATCTTGTACGGGACGGTCACGCCGAGGCCGTAGTACACATAGCTGTCACCGACGTCTGGCGAAACATGGCCGACCGTCGCGAGGACGTTGAGCGAGGTCTTCGGATCGATCGTGATGCTGTAGCCGAGCGCTTCCTGGGCCGTGAAGGCCTTCAGGGTGAAGTCGTAGTAGGCGTAGGTGCCGCTGGTCAGGACGCCGAGCGTGCCGTTGACGCCGACGTAGCCTTCATAGGTCGCCTTGTCGGCGCCGCCGCCGAGGCCCGGGTAGGTGTACACCGTGAGGCCGGTGTCCAAGGCCCAGCCTTCGGCGAGCTTGAAGCCGTAGCCGGCCGTGTAGTCGAATTCGAGTTCGTAGCCCTTGTCCACGGGCATGCTGCTCCAAACGCTGGCGTAGAAGTCGCCCGCGGTCAGCTTGACGGAGGGCTGGAAGGCGCCCTTGGCGAGCTGGACGCCGCGGAAGACGTATTTGGTGGCGTAGGTGAAGTCGGCTGTCACCGAGTAGGACGGGGCGGCGGGAGCCGGGGCCGGGGCCTGGGCGGACAGGGAAGCGCCCGCAACGAGCGCCGCGAGGGTGAGTACAATCTTCTTCATAGGTAGGTTGGTAGTAGGTTGGTCTTAACGAACTGCGCTTCCCCAAAAGCAAGCAGCGGGCCAACCCGCGTGGTTTAAAAAAAGAGTGCGCGTTGTATGACACACCGGCGGATGGTCGCCGGATTTCGGTGGGAGGGGTTTCACACCCCGACTCGCGGGCGGCGCGCGATGAGTCGGGGTATAAAACCTCTCCCACCGCAGGCCCCCGGTCGCCGTAGGCGCAAAAAAAGCCGCACCGGTAAGGGTGCGGCTTGGAAAGGGGATTGGCCGGATTACTTGGCCGCCGGCGGGGGCGGCATCGCGGTGATCGAGCTGTCGGCGAGCTTTTTCGAGACCATCTCGATCATGCGCTGGATCTCCAGTTCGGAGGTGCGGCGGCTGATCTTGGCCAATTCGACCTGCTTGGAGAGCTCGAGCGCTTCGCGGGTGAGGCGTTCCTTGTCGGCGCGGGTCTTGAGAATGTCGGCCTCAAGGTCGGCGGCTTCCTTGGTGAGCTGGGCCGTCTGCTTGGCATAGTCGTCGGCTTCGCGCTTCAGGGCGACCATCGCGTCATTGTAATCCTTCTCCTTCTTCGCGGCCTTGGCCGCTTCCTCGGCCTCGCGCTTCTTCTGGCGCTCGACCTGTTCGGCCTGGGCCTTCTTTTCAACCTCGGCCTTGCGGTCGGCCTCGGCCTTCGCGGCGGCGGCGATCTTGGCTTCGCGGTCCAACTCTTTCTGATGCATTTCCTTCACCGCGCCGCTGTAGAAAAAGCCGAAGACGGCCAGCAGGACGACGGGAACAATGATGTAAGACTTGTTCATGTGGGAGTGGGGGCGAGAGGGTTAGGACTTCTTGGCGGCAGCGGCAGCAGCAGCGGCGGCGGCCTTGGCCTTTTCAGCGGCGTCGATCTTCTCGAGAAGGTCGTAGTAGTACTTCACGTTGGCTTCGGCCTGCTTGACGTAGCTCTTCAGGAAGGCCTGTTCCTCGACGTACTTCTTCTTTTCCTCGTCGATCTTGGCAAAGGTGCCCTTCACTTCGTCGAGGTCCTTCTTCAGGCGCGTGACCTGGTCGCGGGCGCGGTTGCGCTCGTCGTAGGTCTTCTGGCGGCGGTCTTCCGCTTCCTGGCGGGCGGTGGCCTTCTCCTCGTTGATGCGATCGCGTTCCTTGCGCTCGATTTCGCGCTTCTTGGCGGCCTCGACGGCGTCGGCGATGGCCTTTTCGCGGGCGGCGATGTCGCGCTTTTCCTTCTCCTTCAGCTCGGCGGCGGCCTTCGCAGCGATGTCCTTCTGCTTCTGGTCGTACTGCCGGTCAAAGTTGTAGTAAAAGACGCCGAAGACCAGCGTGCAGACCAGCGGGAAAATGATATAGGCTTTGTTCATGGCGATGCGGTGTGCGTATAAAGGGGGTTACATCTTGGATTTCTTGGCCTCGCGGTCTTTGACGATGTCCTCGATCGCCTTGACCATGTTGCCACCGTCCTTGGCGCCTTCCGGCGTGGCGGCGGCCTTTTTAGCGGCGTCCAGGGCGATATCGAATTTCTTCAATTCGTACGCTACGTAGGCGAGGAACAGGTAAACGGCGTGGGGCTTCGCGAGGTTGCCCTTGGCCACGGCGGACTGGAGGTGCTTCAGCGCTTCCTCGGACTTCTCGAGGCCCTGATAGGCTTGCGCGATGCGGAACTCGACCTCACCGGACTGCGGGAAGGCCAGGCTCGCGGCCTTGAGGGCATCAATGCCCTTGACCGGTTGCTGCATCTGCTGGAGGGCGAGGGCCCACAGCTCGTAATTCTTCAGCTCGCGCTCGATGGTGCCGGCCTTGAGGCCCGCCTCGAGGAGGTCGGCGGCCTTCTCGTACTGGCCCATGTTGAAGTAGATGCCGATCAGGTTGAAGTTGTGCTGCGGGGTGTTCATGTGCCCGTGGGCCTGGGCACGCTCGATGGTCAGCGCGGCGCGGATGTTGTAGATCTCGGCGTCGGCCGGGGACGTGGCGCTCTGCGCCAGGCCAAGGTAGGTGGCGGCGAGCTGCGGGTAGTAGGTCGAGGATTCCGGCTTCTGCTTGATGAGGAGCTCGAACATGTCGGCCGTTTCATTGGTGCGGCCGAGCTGCTGCAGGGCGGCCAGCTTCAGGACGTAGAACGTGTCCTTCGGGCGGATGGCCAGGTGCATGCCCTTCTCGGTTTCCTCGAGGGCGCGGGCGATGAGCTTCTTGTCCGGGTTTTCGGAGTTCTGCACGGCCCAGCTGTAGAGCAGTTGGGCGTAGAGCATCTGCGCGTCGGGATTGGAGGCCGGCACCAGCCGCAGCCACTGCTTGAAGGCGTTGTCGGCCTTTTCGAACAACTTCGGGGCGAGACCCGGGACCTTGGTCTGCACGGCTTCCTGCACGTACAGCTGGATCAGGAAGTAGGTCAGGTCCTTCGTGATGCGCTCGTCGAAGAAGGTCGGGCTCTTCGAATTTGAAAGGTTCAGGGCCTTTTCGGTCGATTCCAGCGCGCGGGAGAAGTCACCCTTCTGCAGCAGCGTCTGGGTCTTCAGCTGCAGCAGCATCGCGGCGTCGTAGCTGTCGGCGGGAACCTTGGCGATCTGGCCGTCGAGGATCGCGATGGCCGCGTCGTAGGTCTTGGCCTCGATGGCCGCCTTGTATTTCGGGAGGACCTCGCTCGTGGCATCGCTGAACGAATAGTCGCGAGGCTTGTCCTGGGCGGCGACGGCCACGGCAAGCGTGGTGGCGGCGGCCAGGGCGAGGAGGGAACGGAGAGGGGAGGGAAGGTGCGACATGGCGGACCGGTTATTTGGCATCCTCGAGGTTGAACTCGATCAGCTGGGACACGCGGGTGGACACGTTCTTGCCGGACTTGCGGCCGGGCTTGAATTTCCACTTCTGCACGGCCTGCATGGCCGGGACCTCGAATTCGCGGTGGGAGGAGCGGATGACGCGGGTATCCACGACGTCGCCGTTGGCGTTGATGATGAACTCAACCACCACTTCACCGCTGATGCCGGCGCGGCTCATCTCGTAGGGATACTGCGGGGGATTCTGGACGCGGCCGACGGGCTTTTGGTCCAGGTTGTTGATGTCGAACAGATCCTTGATGCCGCGGCCGAAGTTGGCGCCCGGGGGATTGACCGGGATGTTGATGGCGCCCTTGGCGGCCTGCATGCCCGGGGGGGGCGGCGGCTGGAGGGGCTGGGTGAAGGCGTTGACCGGCACGACGGTCGGAAGGTCAACGAGGCTGGGCGGGGCGAGCACGTTCTCGACCGGCTCCTCGTTCAGTTCCTCAACCTTCTCCTCTTCCTCCTCGGGGAGGGGAGGCATTTCCATCTGGACGACTTTCTCTTCTTTGAGGATCTCGCGCTTGGGCGGCGGGGCCTTCCCGGCGAAGGGATTCAGGGCCAGCAGGTGAACGCCCACCGAGAAGATCAAGCCGATGATAAGGTCTTTGTTCATTTCGCTTATTTGCCCGTCGGGCGGGTGCGGGTTTCGACCGAGAACTTCAGGATGCCGGCCTTGCGGACCTCATCGAGCACGCGGACGGTGGCGCCGAAGCGCGCCTTTTCGTCGCCCGCGATCAGGATGCGGGGATCCTCGGACTGGGTCTTGTAGGCGGTGATGCGGCTCGGGAGCTCGCTCATTTCGATCGGTTCCTTGTTCCAGAACAGCGATTCATCCGCGGAGACCTGGATCGTGACGCTGTCGTCCTTCTCAGGCGGCTTGCCCGTCGGCGGGGTGGCGACCGGGAGGTCGACCGGGACGGACTGGATGCGGTTCAGGGAGAGCGTGAACAGAACGAAGGTCGCGAGCAGGAAGAAGATAACGTCAATGAGCGGGATGATCTCAATGCGCGCCTTCTTGCGAACCGGGATTTTGATTTTGGTGCCTTCCATTGTGGGTGTGGGCGTGGCTGAGACGCGCGATCGGCTGCTTTATTTGAGCCGCGTCACTTGACGTGGGTCTCGATGAAGACCTTCGTGAAGCCGGCCTTGCGGGCCTCGTCGAAGACGTAGATGGCCTGGGCGAAGAAGGCGCGCTCGTCACCGTTGATGAGGATGCGACCTTCCGGCTGCTCGCGCTTGTATTGGAGCAACCGCTGGGTGAATTCGTCGAGGGTGATGATATCCTTGTTCCACGCGACCGAGCCCTCGTCGGTGACGCTGATCGTCACCGTGCCGTTGGGATCGCGGGGCTCGCTGGTGCCTGCGGTCGGCAGCTTGACGCTGATACCGTTGGACTTGTTCAGCGAGAGCGTGAACAGAACGAATGTGGCCAGGAGGAAGAAGATGACGTCAATGAGAGGGATGATCTCAATGCGCGCCCGCTTCACGCCACCTGGGCCTGTGCCGCCGCCGCCACCGTGCATGACAGTAAGGGTTTAGAGGGTTGCAGTCGCCGGGCCGGAGCCGCTTAGCGGCTCTTGGCGCTCTCGGCCTTGTTGATGATGATCTCGAGCGAGTTCGAGGCGTCCTCGATGTCGTGACGGGCCTCTTCGGAACGGGCGTTGAGATAGTTGAAGGGGAGGAGGCCCATGATGGCGATGGCCAGACCGCACATGGTGGCGATGAGCGCCTCGGCCACGCCGCCCGTGATCTTGGTGGCGGCCGAACCGATGTCGCCGCCGCCCTGGTTAAGCGCGGCGAACGTGCCCATCATGCCGGTGACGGTACCGAGAAGACCGAGGAGCGGGGCGGCGGTGATGCAGGTGTCGAGCGTCGGGAGACCCTGGCTGAAGCGCTGCATTTCCTGGCTGGCGGCGCGGGTGAAGGCGTTGCCGAGCGAGTGTTCCTTGTGGGTGAGGGCGTAAACGAGGATGCGGGCCACGTAGTCCTGGCTCTTCTTGCCGAGCTCGACGGCGCCGTCGACGTCGTTCGCCTCGACCTTCTCGAGCATCTTGTCGACGAGCTCGGGTTCGCGGCGGCGGTTTTCACGGACGATGAACAGCACGCGCTCGATGGCGACCGTGATCAGGAGGAAGGAGACGACCAGGATGGGCCACATGATGGGGCCACCATGCTTGAAGAGCTCCATGGAGGTCATGGGGCTGCCGTCCGGGTTGGTGAGCAGAATCGCCAAGGGCAGGGATGCGGTGATCATAAGTGCGTGTGGTAGTGGATGGAGTTAACCGTGGGTATTGTTCCTTAATTGGAAAGGGACGAATGGCCAAGCACCACGCACGCCAGCAGCCTGCTCATTTGATAGGGCACGCGCTGCTCGGCGGAGCGGGGTGAGTGGGGAAGCGGGGACAAAGTGACCAAAAAAACTGTCAAGAAAGCAAATGTGCCGAGAATCACTTTGGACTGTCAATGCGCTTTGTGGTGCCGGACAAAAAATTAAGCGTCTTCACCAAAAAATGGCTGCCCGACTAGGACTCGAACCTAGACAGAACGAGTCAGAGTCGTTCGTGCTACCATTACACCATCGGGCAGTGGAAAACCGTGGATGCGTCGCAAAACCTGAGGATCCGCTCATCGCCGAAAACGAAAGGGGCTGGTCTGCCGGCGCTCAAAATGAACGCGGCCTGGAGCCGGCGATGGGATTCGAACCCGCAACCGCCTGTTTACAAAACAGGTGCTCTACCATTGAGCTACGCCGGCAAGGCGTTGCTGCGCAACCGAACCAAAGTGACTGGCAAAAAACGGAAAGTGGTGGCTCCCCGGGGACTCGAACCCCGAACCAATTGATTAAGAGTCAACTGCTCTACCATTGAGCTAGGAAGCCAAACAAAGAAGGGCCAAAACGTCATTAACGGCGGGGGCTTGTCAACGACATTTCCGCATTTTGCTGCGAGTTGCATTTCCCCTCTGAAAATCAGGGGTGTGCCCCGCGCGATTTTGTCCCGCCAGCCGGGGTGCGGGACCCTGAAAATTTCCCCTTGCCAAGGCCCGGGCCGCACTCTGTCTTGGCCAACTCCATCCATGCAAAAGACCAAAAAGTCCGTTGCCAAGCGCTTCAAGATTTCCGCCAAGGGAAAGCTGATCCGCCGCACGCCCGGCTTCCGTCACCTGCTGGCCTCGAAGAGCACGAAGTCCAAACGCCGTGCCTCCCGGGACAAGCTGGTCGATGAAGGCCATGCGAAGCCGCTGCTCCGCTGCCTGCCCACCGGCCTCCGGTAAGCAAGCCAAGCGCCCAACCCTAACTTGCCAGGCAGGTGAATCCTAACGAGACGACCTGCCGGCACTAAACCACCTAAACAAACATGGCTCGTGTCACCAACTCCCCCGCGTCGCGCAAGCGCCGCAAGAAAGTACTGAAGTACGCCAAGGGCTACTTCGGGAATAAATCCAAGCTGTTCCGCTACGCCAAGGAAGCGGTCCAGCATGCCTGGCAATACGCCTACATCGACCGCAAGAAGAAGAAGGCCAACATGCGCGGCCTTTGGATCGTGCGCCTCAATGCCGCCTGCCGTGAAGCGGGCATCACCTACAGCCGCTTCATCGAGGGCCTCAAGGCCGCCAACATCCTGCTCGACCGCCGCCAGCTCTCCGAGATCGCCATTGCCGACGCCACCGCGTTCAAGGCCCTCGTCGAGCAGGCCCAGGCCGCGCTCAAGAACAAGCAGAAGGCCGCCAAGGCCTGACGCCCTGCGGGCTCGCCTTCCGGTTTTTAAACCGCTTTTCTGACGGACGGGCTTCGCAAGAAGCCCGTCCTTTTTATTTCTTTAACCGCGAATGGATAACTCGGAGTTTATTCGTGTGAATTCGTGTTCATTGGTGGTTTAATCCGACTCTCCCGATGCAAGAAACCCTCTCCGCGATCCTCGCCAAGGCGCAGCCCGAACTGGCCGCCCTCAAGACCCGCGCCGACTTCGAGGCCGCCAAGGCCCGCTACGTCGGCCCGAACGGCGAATTCACCGCCCTCATGAAACAGATGGGCACCGTGCCAAAGGAACAGCGCCCCGCCATGGGCAAGCTGATCAACGAGGCCAAGGCCCAGCTCCAGGCGCAGCTCGACGCGACCCTCCAGCGCATCGCCGACGCGGAGATCTCCGCGCAACTCGGGCCCGCGGTCGACCCGACGCTGCCGGTGCCCGACGCCGGCCCCGGCACCGCGCATCCGCTCACGCTCGTGCGCGAGGAAATGTGCCGCATCCTCCGCAAGGCGGGCTTCAGTGTCGTCGAGGGACCGGAAGTCGAGACCGAGTATTATTGCTTCGACGCGCTCAACACCCCGGCCGACCACCCGGCCCGCGACGCGCAGGACACCTTCTATTTCCCGGAATCCGCGCGCTTCGGCAACGTTGCCAAGAAGACGCCGAACGAGAAGTACCTCCTCCGCACCCACACGTCATCGGTGCAAATCCGCACCATGCTCAAGGGCGAACCGCCGATCCGCGTGGTCTCGCCGGGCCGCGTGTACCGGCGCGACACCTCCGACGCGACCCACAGCGCGAACTTTCACCAGCTGGAGTGCCTCTACGTCGACAAAAACGTCACCGTGCGCGACCTGAAGGCGCTGCTCGACTACATCTTCGCCTCGCTCCTCGGCAAGGACACCGTCACCCGTTTCCGCCCGCATTACTTTGGCTACACCGAGCCGAGCTTCGAGGTCGACCTCTCGGCCAAACATCTGCCCAAGGTCAACAAGCCCTGGATCGAAATCGGCGGCTGCGGCATGGTCGACCCGATCGTGTTCGAGGGGGTCGGCTACGACCCCAACGTCTGGAGCGGCTACGCCTTCGGCATGGGCCTCGAGCGCCTCGCCATGCTCATGTACGGTATCGATGACATCCGGTACTTCTACCAAAACGACCTCCGCTTCCTGAAACAATTCGCCTGATTTTTAACGCCAAGACGCGGAGACGCAGAGTACCAATCAAATCCTCTTAGCGACTTTGCGCCTTTGCGTTTAACCAAGATTTCCGTCCTGTGAAGATTTCCCGCAACTGGCTCCGGCAATACGTCCGGCTCTATTCCACCACCGAAGAGCTGCAGCGCGCCATCACCTTTCTCGGCTTCGAGGTCGAGGGCGTGCACACCACCGGCCTGCCGCCGCTGCAGAACGTCGTCGTGGGCGAGATCAAGACCCGCGACAAGCATCCGAACGCGGACAAGCTTTCCGTGTGCACCGTGGACGTCGGTCCGGCGCACGGCGGCATCCGCACGATCGTTTGCGGCGCGCACAACTGCGACCCCGGCAAGCGGGTGCCCGTCGCCCTGCCGGGCGCGGTGTTGCCGGGCGACTTCAAGATCAAGCAGTCGAAAATCCGCGGCCAGCAATCCGACGGCATGATGTGCGCCGCCGACGAGCTCGGCCTCGGCGGCGATCACTCGGGGCTGCTCATCCTTGCGCCCGACGCGCCCATCGGTGAGGGGATCAACAAGGTGATGCCGGATGGCGACACGGTTTTCGACATCGAGGTCACGCCGAACCGGCCCGACGCCCTTTGCCACATCGGCATGGCGCGCGAACTCGCGGCGTGGCTCCGCACGGAACTGCAGTTCCCGGTCATCAAGTTTGACGGCAAGGAGCGCGGCCCGGCCCGCCCGGACATCCTCAAGGGCGTCCGCGTCGATTCGCCCGAGGATTGCCCGCTCTACGTCGGCATCGCCATCAGCGGCGTAAAGGTCGGCCCGAGCCCCGCCTGGATGCAGGAGCGGCTCACCGCCGTCGGCCTGCGCCCGATCAACAACCTGGTCGACGTCGGCAACTACGTCATGCTCGAACTCGGCCAGCCGCTGCACGTTTTCGATGCGAAGAAAATCGCCGGTCGCCAATTGGTGATCCGTCGCGCGACCGATGGCGAGAAACTGGTGACGCTCGACGAAAAGGAGCGCGTGCTCAACAGCCGCATGCTCGTCATCGCCGATGAATCCAAGCCGCTCGTCGTGGCGGGCATCATGGGCGGCCACGACGCGGGCGTGGACGCCACGACCACGGACATCGTCCTCGAGGCGGCGTATTTCCGTCCGCAGGCGATCCGCTGGACCTCGCGCCGGCTCGGTCTCGCTTCTGATTCCTCCTATCGCTTCGAACGCGGGGTGGACCCGCACGGGACGCTGCAGGCGGCACGGCGCGCCGTGGACCTCTTGTTGGAAACGGCCGGCGGCACCGTCGTCGGCCCCACCTTCAAGGTGGGCGGCGACCGGCCGTGGTCCCGCGAGATCAGGCTCACGCCCGATTATGTGCGCGCGAAGGTGGGCTTCGACATTTCCGACGACGAAATGCGCGACGCCTTTCACGGCCTGCAACTGCCCATCACCAGCGAGCACGACGCCGTCGGCAATCCCGAGTGGACCGTCGCGGTGCCCAGCTATCGCAGCGACCTTGATCGCCCGATCGACCTGGTGGAGGAGGTCCTGCGCATTTACGGCACCGACCGCATCCCGCCGCAGGCTTGCACGGGACCGGCGCTGGTTGAGGAGGATGACCCGATCGCCGAATTCAACCGCCGGGTTAACGAGCACCTTGTCGGCCAGAATTTCCACGAGGTCGTCAACTACACCCTCCGCTCCCGCAAGGAGCTCGCAACGTGGGTGTCCGAGGCCGCGGCGGCGGAATTGGGGCTCGCGAATCCTTTCGTCGACGACCAGTCGCACCTGCGGCCGACGTTGATCCTCGGCATCCTTGACTCGCTCAAGTTGAACCAATCCCGCGGCGTCGCCGCCGCCCGATTGTTCGAGACGGGTCGCGTATTCATGGAGGTGAACGGCACGGTGCAGGAGTGCGTGTCGGTCGGTTTCATCCTCGCTCACAATCCAAAGGACCGGGCGTGGCTCGCTCGCCCGGAACCCGATTTCTATGCCGTGAAGCGGGAGATTGAGGTGCTGGCGCAGTTCGCCGGGATCGACCTCGGCCGGGAGGGCCTGACGCCGGTTCGCGGGGGCTTCTGGGGCTGGCAGGAAGGCCAGTCGGCTGCCGCCGGCGACATTGCCAACGGCTGGACCGCCCGCTTCGGCCTGCTGAATCTCGCGATGGTCCGCGCCGCGGGCATCGAGGGCAAAGTCTGGGGTGGCTCGCTCGCGTTCCTCCCGGCCAAGTTGGCAGGCGTCGCCACGCGTCGCCGTTACCAGCCGTTCAGCCTTTTCCCGGCCGCACTGCGCGACCTCGCGCTCGTCGTCGAGGCCGGCCGCCATGCCGAGGAAGTTCGCACGCAGCTCGTGAAGGCCGCCAAGGCCGCCACCCAGGGCGCGCCGTTTACCGTGGAGTCGGTGCAGGTCTTCGACGTGTACCAGGGAAAGGGACTGCCGGAAGGTCGCAAGAGCCTCGCGTTTTCACTCTCGTTCCGGTCCGCGGAGCGCACGCTCACGGACGACGAGGTAAACGCGGTGTTCGCGAAGATCCAGCAAGCCGTCACCGCCGACGGTTCGATGACCGTCCGGAGTTGATTCTGCGTCACCGGCGCCCGGCGGTTTCGGCCGGGTTGCCGCGCGCTCAGGCGGCGAAGCGCTCGATGAACGCGCGGACGTCCGCGGGCACGCCCTTTGGCACGTTTGGCACGATCAATTTGAAGAGTTCGCGCACCTCGGCCGCCTGGGTCGGGGTGAGGTTTGGCCGCTCGGTCAGCGAACCCAGTTGAAGTGTCGGATTTTGCGCGCTCCCGCGGATATAGAAACCGTTGGTACGCAGTTCAAAATGTTCGATGTTCTTGGCGTCGACGCTGCGCCAGATGCTGAGGACGTTTTCCTCGTCACCCATGTACTGCTCCTTGAGGAGGCCCTCGACGTCTTGCTTCACCTTTTCGACCGCCTGCAACGAAGAGCCCACCGCGACGGGTTCGACCAGCTGGCGGAAAGCTTTTTGCATGTGGGTATCGGCAAATTGCAGCGCGATGCCGATCGTGGCGTGTTGCGGGCCGGACCAGAAATGCGCGATGGTGCCGTCGATTTCGAACAACCGGTGGTCGAACTCGAGCTTGAGGCGGCAGTTCTCGCCGCGGTCGCCCATGGCGGCGGGGTGGAGGCGCATGCTGACGCCACCGCTCGACATATTCACCAGCTGGCCACCCCAATCCATGGCGCGGTTGTCGTCCGTCTTGAGGACGTTGCCCTCACCGTCGCGGCCCACAAGCGTCACCTTCGCCTTGAGGGGATAACGGGCTCCCACGGGATAACGTGTCGCCCCGCGCTTGTCGCCCATGCCGCCCGGTCCCTTGAAATTGAGGATCTTTTTGAAAAGAAGCACGGGCGACGGATAGGAGACTTGGCTGCCCGGTTCAAGCCTGCTCCGGGGTGTGTCACCGGCGCTTTTGCCGGTTGCCATCGGCGCTTTCCACGCCTGTTTTGCACCGGACTGCCCGCGCCATGAGTTCCCCCGACCATCTCAATCTCGACTACCTCGCGAACCTCGCGCGGCTGGCGCTGACCGCGGAGGAAAAGGCGAAGTTCGCGGCGCAGCTGGGCGACATCCTCAAGTACGTCGAGAAACTCAAGGAGGTCGACGTCACCGGCGTCGAGCCCATGGCCCACGCGTCCCCCGTTTTTAATGTGTGGGAAGCCGACGTTGCCCGTCCGGGACTGCCGGTGGAGGCGGCCCTGCGCAACGCGCCGGCGCAGCGGCAGAACATGGTCGTCGTCCCCAAGGTCGTGGAGTAAGCCATGGCGGACGCGTTGAATTTCAAGACGGCCCGCGAACTGGCGGACCTGCTGGCCGCGGGCCAGGTTTCCTCGGTGGAACTGGTGGAAGCCTGCCTGGCGCGGACGCGGGCGGTCGACAGTCGCGTCCGGGCTTTCAACTCCCTGGACGAAACCGGCGCGCGGGAACTGGCGCGGGCCGCCGACGCCCGGCGGGCGGCAGGCAAGGCCCTGGGACGCTTTGATGGGGTGCCCGTTGGGTTGAAGGACGTCATTGCCGTCGAAGGCCAGCCGCTGACCTGTTCGAGCCGGATGCTGGCGAACTTCGTTTCGCCGTACGATGCGACCGTCACGACCAAGCTTAAGGCCGCCGGCGTGATTCCTTTCGGGCGGCTAAACATGGATGAGTTCGCGATGGGCTCGTCGACCGAGAATTCGGCGATGGGCCCGGCCGCCAACCCGTGGGATCTCACGCGCGTGCCCGGCGGCAGCTCCGGTGGCTCGGCCGCCGCAGTGGCGGCAGGCGAGGTGCCGTGGACGCTTGGTTCGGACACAGGCGGCTCCATCCGCCAACCCGCCGCGTTGTGCGGCATTGTGGGCCTGAAGCCGACCTACGGCCTCGTTTCCCGCTTCGGGCTGGCCGCGTTCGCCTCGTCGCTCGACCAGATCGGCACGATGGCGCACTCCGTCGCGGACGCGGCGGACTTGCTCGGGTTGATCGCCGGCCATGATTCGCGCGACTCCACTTCGTTTCAGGCGGCGGTGCCGGACTATGCCGCCGAGTTGGGGCGGCGGAAAGGGCCTTGGCGGCTTGGCGTGCCCAAGGAATTTTTTGGCGCCGGCCTGGATCCCGAGATCGGGGCGGCGGTGCGGCAGGCGATCGACTTCTATCGGCAGCGCGGGTGCGAGATCCGCGAGGTTTCGCTGCCGCTCGCAGCGGAGTACGCGATCGCCGTGTATTACCTCATCGCCACCGCGGAGGCTTCCTCGAACCTCGCGCGCTACGATGGCATTCGCTACGGGCATCGCTCGGCGGCCGCCAAGGATGCAATCGACATCTACGCGAAATCGCGCGCCGAGGGTTTCGGACCCGAGGTCAAGCGGCGCATCATCCTCGGCACGCACGTGCTCAGCAGCGGTTACTACGATGCTTACTACCTGCGCGCGCAGAAGGTGCGAACGCTCATCCGGAACGAATTTGCGGCCGTGCTGAAGGATTGCGATGCGCTGCTCTCGCCGACGTCGCCGCTGCCGGCCTTCAAGCTCGGCGAGAAATCCGCCGACCCGCTGGCGATGTACCTCACGGACATCTACACGATCAGCGTGAACCTCGCCGGCCTGCCGGGGATTTCGATCCCGTGCGGGTTTACCAGCAACCACCTGCCCATCGGCCTGCAATTGATCGGCCGCCCCTTCGACGAAGCCGGGCTGCTGGCCATCGCCCAGGCCTACGAACAGGCGCACGATTGGAATTCAAGGCATCCGGAGCTGTGAGGCACGGAGCACACAGAGGATGCACGGAGATCTCAGAGTATGGACCCCGCAATAAACCAAATCACCGAATCTGTGATTGGCGCCGCGGTCGAGGTGCACCGGGAGCTAGGTCCGGGGTTGCTCGAGTCCGCCTATCAGCGCGCGTTGGCATACGAACTCGGTCTGCGGAGTATCCGCTTCGAGGAACAAAAGCTGTGCCCAGTGAAATACAAAGACCTCGTAATCGATGATGCCTACCGATTGGATTTTCTCGTCAGCGGTTTGGTCGTGGTCGAATTAAAGGCCGTCGATGCACTCTTGGATGTCCACGATGCTCAAGTGCTCACGTATCTAAAGTTCACCGGCTGCAAGATTGGTCTCCTAATGAATTTTCGTTCCGCGCTTTTAACGAAGGGCCTTCGTCGTCTGGCTCTGTGACCTCTGTGGTTCCTCCGATCTCCTCTGTGACTTCCACCTCAAATCGTTACGAAGCCGTCATCGGACTCGAGGTCCACGTCCAGCTGCGCACGCAGTCGAAGATGTTCACGCGCGTGGCGGCGGGTTATGGGGAACCGGAAAATACCCTCACCGACCCGGTCGTGCTGGCCCTGCCGGGCGCGCTGCCAGTGCTCAATAAGGAGGCCCTCGACAAGATCATCAAGGCCGGCCTGATCCTCGATTGCGCCATCGCGCCGGTGTGCAAGTGGGACCGGAAGAACTATTTTTATCCGGACTCCCCGAAGAACTACCAGATCTCGCAGTACGACCAGCCGATCTGCATGGGCGGTTCGGTGGAAATCGAACTCCCCGGGCCGTCCCGCAACGTGATGGGCGAGCACAAGCGGATCCCGCTCACGCGCATTCACCTCGAGGAGGACGTCGGCAAACTTAACCACGGGGCCACCGACTCGCTCGTCGACTACAACCGCGCCGGCACGCCCCTGATGGAAATCGTCACGGAGCCCGCGCTGCAAAGTGCCGACGAGGCCTTCGCGTTCCTGACGGCCCTGCGCGTGTTGTTGGTGCAGGGGGGCATTTCCGACTGCGACATGGAGAAGGGACAGATGCGCTGCGACGCCAACATCTCCATCCGTCCGGTCGGGGAGGCCAAGCTTGGCACCAAGGTTGAGCTCAAGAACCTGAATTCGATCTCCTTTGTGCGCGACGGCATCGCGCACGAGATTCGCCGACAGATTGCAGTGGTGACCAGCGGCGGCATCATCGTTCAGGAAACACGCGACTTCGATGGCCAGACCGGGACCTCGCAATCGCTGCGATCGAAGGAAATGGCGCACGACTACCGCTATTTCCCGGATCCGGACTTGATGCCAGTGAAGGTCGACGAGGCCTGGCTGGGCTCGATTCGCGCCACGTTGCCCGAGCGATTGTTCGACCGGCAGCGCCGTTACCTGGAGAAGTTTCAGCTGCCCTACACCCTGACATCCGTGCTGGTGCCGCAGGCCGAGCTTTGCGCCTTCTTCGAGGAAGCCGCGCAACTCAGCGGCAAGCCGCAGGCGGCGGCCAATTGGATTGCGAATGACCTGCAGCGCGAACTCTCCGCGGCGGGAATTGAACTCGCCGCGAGCAAGGTCCAGGCCCGGCACGTCGCCGTCCTCGTGGCGCTGGTCGAGTCCGGCGTGATCTCGAGCAACATTGCGAAGGAGGTCTTCGTGGAGATGTTTGCGACCGGCGAGCTGCCGGACGCGATTGTCGAGCGCAAGGGCCTGAAGCAATCGACCGACACGGGCGAGTTGGAGAAATGGGTGGCGGAGGCCATTGCGGCCAACCCTAAGGCGGTCGCGGAATTCAAGGCGGGTAAGGAGCAGGCCATCAACGCCGTGAAGGGCGCCGTCATGAAAGCGTCGAAGGGCAAGGCGAACCCAAAGCTGGTCGACGAGATCGCCCGGGCGAAGATCGCGCAAAGTTGATCCAGGTCGGCGCCCGGGGGCGCCCGGTCGATTGCGGGCATGTGCCACCTTGCAAGTTCGCGTTTTGCGCGCATCGTGTCGCCCATGAATGCGCCTGAAACCCCCGGGCTGTCGCGTCGCGACGCCCTGAAGATCCTCGGTACGGGCATGGCGGTCGCCGGCCTCGGGCTCGCCAAGTCCGTTGCGGCGGAAGCCGCGTCCGGGCCCGCTGACGGACGGCTCAATTGGGAATTGCCAAAGCTCGATTACGCCTACGACGCGCTCGAGCCGCACATCGACGCCCGGACGATGGAGATTCACCACTCCAAGCATCACCAGGCCTATATCACGAATGCCAAGAACCTCCTCAAGGAGCGTCCGGAACTGATTGCGCGCGGACCGGAGGCGATCGTGCGCGATCTCGCGAGTGTGCCTGAGGCAATTCGCACCGGTGTGCGGAACAACGTGGGCGGCCACGTGAACCACGCCTTCTTTTGGAAACTGCTTTCGCCCGCCGCCGGGGCTTCGATCCAGCAGCTGCCGGTCGCGATTGCGGGCGCCTTCGGGTCGATGGACGAGTTCAAGAGGCAGTTTGCCGACGCGGCGATGAAACGCTTTGGCAGCGGCTGGGCCTGGTTGAGCCTGAAGGACGGCAAACTCGTGGTGCATTCCACCGCGAACCAGGACTCACCGCTCAGCGACGGCGCGACGCCGATCATCGGCCTCGATGTGTGGGAGCACGCGTACTACCTGCACTACCAGAACCGGCGCGCCGATTACGTCAGCGCCTTCTGGAACGTCCTCAACTGGACCCAGGCGGAAGCCAACTACGGCGCGGCGCAGAAGGGCTGAGTTCGTCGTGGGCGCGAAGACCTTCGAGCAAATCGGCGGGCCCGCGGCGCGCCGTCACTTGTTTTTGTGCGTGGGCCCGGATTGTTGCTCGGCGGAACAGGGAATGACTTCCTGGGAGCACCTCAAGGCCGAGGTGAAGCGTTGCGACCTGCCGGTGCTGCGCACGAAGGCCGCATGCTTGCGGATGTGTCATGACGGTCCATGGCTCGTCGTTTACCCGGAAGGCATTTGGTATGCCCAGGTGACGCCCGAGCGATTTGATCGCATTCGGCGCGAGCACCTCGAGGGCGGTGTGCCGGTGGCAGAGTGGGTGAGGGCCACGCATCCGCTCGCGTAGCGCCGCGTCCGGGCACAAAAAAGCGCGGCCGGCGCCGCGCTGCGGGAACGGGATCGTCAGATCCGCTCGTTGGGAATCGCCGGGATCACCTGGCGCGCGGTCGGCTGGCACTTCGGGCAGATGCCGAAAAACTCGACCACGTGGGTGACCTGCGTGTAGCCGCGGTCCTGCAGCAGGCGCTCGATGCCCTCGACCGGAAAATACTCCACGCGGTCCGAGGTGCCGCATTCCTTGCAAATGATGTGGTAGTGCCGCGGCGAAACCAGCGTGAGTTCGTACAGGCACGTGCCGTTGTGAAGGTAGCTGCGGCGAACCATGCCAATTTGCTCAAAAGCGGCGAGGCATCGATAGACGGTTACCAAATCGCAAACCTCCGAACCCGTGGCTTGATGGATCTTTTCGATGCTGACCGGGCCGTCGTGTTTCTGGAGCACCTCAATGATTGCGAGACGAGGTTGGGTGATGCGCATGCCGGCGCCGCGGATGCGCGCCCTGGCCAGTTCAACTGCAGAAGTCCCTTCGGTCGCCTGGGTCACCCCCGCCAAAGGGTGGTTCGATTGGGTAGCAGAGATCATGGGGTGTAGGGTGTTTCTACGAGAAAAACCGGGACTAACGCGAGGCCAACTTTGGCGAAGTGCCAAAAATCTGTGATAAGTTGCGATTTTGGGGCCGTTTTGGCGATGGAA
Source organism: Lacunisphaera sp. (assembly GCA_044224295.1). Taxonomy (GTDB): domain Bacteria; phylum Verrucomicrobiota; class Verrucomicrobiia; order Opitutales; family Opitutaceae; genus Lacunisphaera. Next base: position 287,929 of record JBGAKQ010000001.1, read on the forward strand.
TCGTTGCAGGTCGCCCTAGGCTGCGGGGTTGCGGCGCGTGTCCTGCTGTGCTAGCTATTGGCTCAGAAATTCATGCAAGACTTGGAATTCTCCGAAATCGTCGGGTTGATTTGTAAAGAGGATACCCGCTTCGATCGCAAAGCCTATAACTTTGTGCGGCAGGCACTTGACCACACAGTCAAGGAGGTGAAGCGGAAAAACCCCGAGCGCACGGGCAAGTCTCAGCACGTCACCGGCGCGGAGTTGCTCGAGGGGATCCGGGCTTACGCCTTGGAGCAGTACGGTCCGCTCACCAAGACCGTCCTGAACGCCTGGGGGATTCGCCGGTGCGGCGACTTCGGAGACATCGTTTTCAATCTGATCGAATACAATGTGTTCAGCAAAACCGACAGTGATCGCCGCGAGGACTTCGCGAACCTGTACGATTTTGAGGAAGCGTTCGTGAAGCCTTTCGAACCGGCGGCGCCGCGTCGCGGCCGTGGGCATGCGGGCACCACCTGAGTTTTTTCGTTCCACTCACTTCATGCCGAAAGCCCTTTCCGTTCGTTCGCGCGACCAAGCCCTGCTGGATCGTTTGTGGCGCGAGCCCATCGACCGTTATACGCTGCCCAATGGCGTCACGGTTCTCCTGAAGCCCGACCACGCTGCTCCCGTCGCGTCGGTCCAGGTCTGGGTGAAAACCGGCAGCATCCACGAGGGCGCGCACCTTGGGGCCGGCCTTTCCCACTACCTCGAGCACATGTTGTTCAAGGGCACCGAGCGTCGTGCGGGTCGGGAAATCTCCGCGACGGTGCAGGCGCACGGCGGGTACATCAACGCGTACACGACCTTTGACCGGACGGTCTACTACATCGACGTCCCGGGACCGCACACGCACGTCGCGATTGATTTGCTCGCGGACGCCACACTGCACTCGACCCTGCCGGCCGAGGAAGTCGCCAAGGAAAAGGAAGTGATCCTGCGCGAAATCGACATGTGTCTCGATGATCCCGACCAACGGCTGTCGCAGGCCTTGTTCGAGACCGCGTTCCGCACGCACCCGTACCGTCAGCCGATCATCGGTCATCGCGATGTCTTCGCTGCGAGTACCCGCGATGACCTGCTGGCCTACTACCGGGCGCGTTACGTCCCGAACAATCTCGTCGTTGTCATCGTGGGCGACTTCGACCCGGCCGCCACCCGCGCGGCGGTCGCGGAACACTTCGGCAGGGTCCCGCGGGTCCGGCTGGCGCCGGTGTTGGTGCCGGATGAATCGACGCAACTCGCGCGCCGCGACCAGCACCTGCACGAGGACGTGCAGGTTTCGCGCGCCGGGCTGGGCTGGCAGATCCCCGGGCTCACGCACCCGGACACACCCGCGCTCGACATGCTGGCGATGGTGCTGGGTCACGGCGACAGTTCGCTTCTTTGGCAGGCGATCCGCGAAAAAGCCCGGCTCGTCCACTCGATCGATGCGATGTCCTGGAGCCCGGGCACGAGCGGTCTTTTCTACGTTTCCTACCTGGCCGACCCGGACAAGCGCGTCGCCGCCGAAAACGCGATCCTGGGCGAATTGGATCGCATCGCGAAAAAGGGCGTCAGCCCGCGCGCACTGGCCAAGGCCGTGCGCCAGGCGGTCACTTCGGAGATCAACATGCGCAAGACCATGTCCGGCCAGGCCTCGCGCCTGGGCGCGGGTGAGGTCGTGGTGGGTGACATCCACTACGCGCGCACCTATTTCGAGCGCCTCTTCGCGTTGACGCCCGCAAGCCTGCAAAAGGTGATGCGCACCTACCTGGTGCCCGAGCGCCTGACCGTCGTGTCATCGAATCCGCCCCTGTCCGGCGCGTCCGCCGACGCCGCGCCGGCCCGCAGCGCGAGTTCGCTGGATTTTGAAGAGATCGCGCTCCCGAACGGCGCGCGGCTCCTGCTGCAGCCCAACCGGCAGTTGCCGAACCTCCATTTCCGCCTCGCGCTCGCCGGCGGCCCGGTGTTCGAACCTGCGGATAGACGCGGCCTGACGAACCTCATGGCCACGCTGCTTTCGAAGGACACCGCCAAGCGCAGCGCCGAACAGGTGGCGCAAGCGATCGAGGAGGCGGGCGGCATGTTCGAGGATTTTTCCGGCAACAACAGCTTTGGCCTCATGGCGGAGGTGCTGCCGGGTGATGCCGACCTTGCGCTCGACCTGATCAGCGAAGCCGCGCTCCGGCCCGCGTTCAAGCCCGCCCGCCTCGAGGTGGAGCGGGAGTCCGCGCTCGCGGCACTCAAGGAAAGCCTCGATGACGTGGTGACCGTCGGCCGGAAAAAGATGCGGGAGAAATTCTTCGGTGCGCATCCCTTCGCCATCGAGAGCGCGGGTGACGAGCCGGGATTGAAGGCGATCCAGGTCGCGGACTTGGGCGCCCTGCATCGGCGCCTGGTGGTCAGCGGCAACGCGGTGCTCGCGGTCGCCGGCGATTTCGACGCGAAGAAACTCGCCCCAAAGCTCAAAGCCTTCCTCGCCAAGCTGCCGAAGGGCGAGGCGCCGCGGGTGTCGCCGACGCTGAATGTGCAGGCCGGGGATTTTGTCGAGAACCAGCCGCGGCAGCAGGCCATCGTGTTCCAGGCGTTTCCGGGTCCGGGACTGCATGCGCCCGACTACCTCGGTAGCGAGTTGATGGACGAACTTTTCAGCGGCATGTCCTCCCAGTTGTTCGAGCGCGTCCGCGAACAAAAAAGCCTCGCGTACTTCGTCCGCTCCAGCCGCATCGTGGGGCTCGAGTCCGCCATGTTCTATTTCTTCGCCGGCACCAGCCCGCAGCGCTACGGCGAGGTCCTGACGGAACTCGAGGCCGAGGTGGCGCGGGTCCAGGCGGGCCAGGTCGCGTCCGATGAGCTGACCCGCTGCCAGACTCGGCTCAAGGCGGGCAAGCGGATGGGGCTGCAAACCAACTCCGCGCGCGCGATGCAGGCGGCATTGAACGCCATTTATCGCCTGCCGGTGAACGACTGGCGCGACTACGACGCGCGCATCGATGCGATCACGCTCGCCGATCTCCAAACCTTCGCCCGGCGTTACTTCCAGCGGCCAAGCCGGGTTCAACTCGTGGTGAAACCTTAGTCGGTCCCGGCGGCCTCCGCGGGACGGCTTGGGTTTTTACGCCGCATTTGCCCGTGGAAGTCGGCATTTGGGGCCTATTGGGACGATGCGAACCTGCCGCCTGATTTCAGGCGCTGCGGGCACTTTGCCGCGTTGGCCGCCGCCCGCTAGTTTCGGTGGCGCCATGAAATCATATCATGCATCACGATCCGCGCTGGCTCTGCTGGCGCTTTTGTTTGGGGTGACGTTTGTGTCGGCGCAGGAGGGTGCGCCCAAGGAAAGGAAGCCCTCGAAGGAAACCCTGGCCAAGTACGACGCCAACCATGACGGCACGCTCGACGATGCCGAGAAGGCCGCTGCCAAGGCGGGCGCCGCGGCGAAGGCCAAGGAAACCCGGGAGGCGAACCTCGCCAAGTACGACGCCAACAAGGACGGCAAGCTCGACGAAGCCGAGAAGGCGGTCCGGAAGGCGGACGAGGATGCCGCGAAGGCGGCGCGGAAAGCCGAACGGGAAGCCAAAAAGGAGGCCAAAGCGGACAAGCACTAAGCCTGACACCACTGCCTCATTGCAAAGGACCCCGACTGTCGCCCCGGGGTTTTATTTTTTGGAGACGGGACGTCACCTCACTCCCAGGCGCGTTGCGACAACGCGCGGCCCGTTCACCTTTTGTCCAGGAACCCGCCGCTCCACTTTAGCTTCGCGCGCATGACTTCGAAGTGGGAGTAGTCCTTGCGCTGGGCGAGCGCGAGGGTGCGCTTGGAAACCGTGATCTCGATCGGCGACCCTTCGGTGACGACGGTGTTGCGCTGGCCATCCATCGCCACCAGCAGCCGCGATTCGGTCCCGCGATTGAACACCTGCAGGCGCACGTCATCACGGAAGATGATTGTCCGGTTGCTGAGCGTATGCGGGCAGATCGGCGTCATCGCGATGACCTCCGCCTGCGGGTGGACGATCGGTCCGCCGGCCGCGAGGTTGTAGGCCGTTGAGCCCGTCGGCGTGGAGAAGATCACGCCATCGCAGTAGTAGTCGGTCACCAGCGTGCCATTCGCAAAAACCTCCAGGCGCACCAGGCGGGAGTTCACCTCGTTCTTGATCAGGACGTCATTGAGGGCGACGTCGTGCTGGCGCGGGCCGGTCCGGCAGTCGAGCAACGCGCGCCGGGCGATTCGGTAGTCACCCCCGAGCAGGGCGGCGAATTGCGCGCGCGCTTCGTCGGCGGAGAAAGTCGTCAGGAAGCCCAGGCTGCCCTGGTTCACCCCGATGATCGGGATGTCCTCGCTGGCCGCCCCGCGAACCGCCCCGAGCAGGGTGCCGTCGCCGCCAATAACGCAGCACGCGTCGCAGCCCTTGAAACAACCACGCGGCAGGTCGCGGTCGTTGGACTGCTTGATTTTTTTGACGCCGGCGGCCTTGGCGATCCCGATCAATTCCTGCGCCAGCTCGGCGGCGCCGGGCTTGTCCGAGTTGATGACGAAAGCCAGTTTGCGGAAGGGGGGCATGGGATTCCCTGGTGATTACGCCGATAAACGCGGATTTGGGAATACCAATTTACTGTCGTCCGACGCTACGCCTTGGTGAGTCCGAGCAGAAATTCCCGGTTGCCGTCCGCGCCATGGACCGGGCTCTCCATTTCGCCGAACACCTTCGCGCCGGGCAGTTCCGTCACTGCGAAGTCGCGGACTTCCGCCAGCACGCGGGCGCGGACGGCGTCGTCGCGAATAATGCCCTGGCCCTTGTCGACTTCGGCCTTGCCGGCTTCGAATTGTGGTTTGACCAGCGCAATCAACACGCCGCCCGGTCGCAGGAAGTTCCAAACCGCGGGCAGCACGCTGCGCAGCGAAATGAACGAGAGGTCCATCACCAGCACATCATAGCTCGCCCGGGGCAAGGCTCCCGGCGTGAGGTGCCGGGCATTGGTTTTCTCGAGGTTCGTGACACGGGAATCGCGGCGAATCTTGTCGTGCAGTTGGCCATGTCCCACGTCGACGCATGTGGCGGAGGCCGCGCCAGCCTGCAGGGCGCAGTCGGTGAATCCACCGGTCGAGGCGCCGACGTCGAGGATGTGCGCCCCTTGCAGATCAACGGGAAACTTCTCGAGGAAAGCGGCGAGCTTCTCCCCGCCGCGGCTGACGAATCGTGGCGGCTGGTCGACGGTGATCTCGAACTCCGCGGGGTATTCCTTGCCCGGTTTGTCCAAGCGGTCGGTACCGTGACGGACCCGGCCGCTCATGATCAGCGCCTTGGCCTGCGCGCGGCTGGGCGCCAGGCCGCGGGCCACGAGCAATTCATCGAGTCTGGTCTTCGCGGCCATGCGTCAGCGAAGTTTTTGTCGCGCCGGCGACCAGCACGTCGTGCGTCCGCCCACTTCCTCACGGACCAGCGCCACCCCGGTCCGCGGGCACCGGCCGCCGTCTTCCCATCGGTGCCAGAAGAGCCAGGTTTTCGGAATGTGGGCGTTGAGATGCGGCGGGAGCTTTTTCCCACGTCCGGCGATGGTCGTCAGCGCCATGCGGCAAACCCGCCGGCACTCCTGGCGGACCCGGACGATTTCGGCGGGGCTCAGGGAACCCGCGAGACGTTTGGGATGAATGGCGGCCCGCCACAGGACTTCGTCGGCCATCCAATTGCCGATGCCGGGAAAGCGTTCCTGCATCAGCAGCACGGCCTTGATCGGGGTGCGTCCCCGGCGCCGGAGGAACGCCGTGACGGCGCTGACGGTGAAATCCGCTGACAGGATGGCCGGGGCGATGCGCGTCCACCACGCGGGCGGTTCGGCGCCGGCGTGAAACAGCACGCGGCCGAACATGCGTGGATCATTGAAAACCAGCTGCCGCGTCTTTTGGACGAGGATGAAGTGATCGTGTTTGGCCGGCGGGTAGTCGGGCGCCTCCACGCGCAGTTCCCCGCTCATGCCCAGGTGGACGCCGACCCAGGCGCCGTCCGAAAACCGGAAGAGCATCTGTTTCGCCGCCGTGACCGAGTCGAGCAGGGTCGCGCCCACGAGTTTGCGGGCCAGCGCGCGGGTGTCGGTGCCGCGGAAGATCTTCTTGCCCTCATGCAGCCGCACCGCCGTCACTTTCGCGCCATGTCCGGCGGCCCAGCGTTTGCGGAAAAATTCTACCTCGGCGAGTTCAGGCATGAAGAATCCCGGACGTCCGCGCCCGCTCAGCGGATTTCCCAATGGTAGGGATGCTTGGACAGCGGCTTGGTGCCCTTCGCGGTGACCCACACGACGTCTTCCCAGCGGCAGCCACCGAGGCCCGGGTAGTAGAGGCCGGGCTCGACGGTCATGACGGAGCCTTCGACCAGCGGGGCGGCGATGCTGGGTGACATCCGGCCCGGATCATGGACGGCCAGCCCGAGTCCGTGTCCGGTGCCGTGAATGTAGCCGACAGCGCCGCTTTTTGTGCGCTTGGTTTCGTAACCGGCCTCGGCGAAGCAGTTCGTGCAGGCGGCATGGACGACCCGGCCATCCACGCCGGCGCGCATCGCGCGGGTCGCCCGCTTCTGCGCCTCGCGCACGGTTTCCACGAGACGGCGCTGCACCTCGCGCGGGCGGCCCTTCAGGTACGTGCGGGTCATGTCGCCGTGGTAACCGGTCTTCGTCACCCGAGGAAACACGTCGATGATGATCAACTCGTGCGGCCGCAGCGGGCCCGAGCCGCGCTCGTGCGGGTCGCAGGCCTGGTCGCCGCCGGCCACGATGGTGTCCCGCGGATCGCCGCCTTGTTCGCGAATGGCGGTCTCGAGTTCGAAGCGCAGCCGTTCCGACGTCAGGACCTGGCCGCGATAAACCAGGGTGCGCCCCTTGATACGCGCCGAGCGGAGAATCTTTTCGGCGGCCGTGAACCCGACGGAGCAGAGACGATTGCCCTCGCGGACGCACCCGGCCTCCCAGGCGCTCTTCACTTCGCGCTCCGGGAACAACAATCCATCCGGGAAAACGAGCTTCAGGCCGAGCTTCGTCAGCCGGAGATGGATCGCCGCGGGAAAATTGGCCGGCACCCGGAATGTCCGGAGGCCGCGGGCCCGCGCGACGGTCGCAATGATCTCCGGGATCCCGGCCCTGGCGCCATGCTGCTCCCGCGCGCGGGCCAGCCATTCTTCGTAGGACAGGACTTCGTCGAAGTCACTGGTGCGTTTGACGCGGCCGAATTCCAGGGACGACTGGATGGTCACCTTGCGGCGGCCGGTGCCGAAGGCGATAAAGGGATCGTGTACCTCCACGCGGCCGAAATACAACATGTCGGGACTCGATTGGGTGTCGGCGTAGAGCAACGGGGGCGGGGAGGAGCGTGACATGGGGCGAATGAAAGCAGGGACGGGAGCAGGAGCAATTTATGATTTACGCTTTAAGATTTATGATTGGGATGCCCGGCATGATCATTCGTCGTGTCGGGTCGGTGCTTATCCTGTCGGTGCTTTTGGCCGCGTGTGGCCGGTCCGATGGCGCGAAGAGCGCCGGTCCCAAATCCGTGGAGGACCGCTTCGCCATCAAGCTCGGCGGCCAGACCGTCCAGATGCAAATCGCCGCGCTCCCGGCCGAGCTGCAGAAGGGCCTGATGTTTCGCAAGACCATGGGCGAGGACGAGGGCATGCTTTTCGTGTTCACCAGCCCGCAACAGCAGGGCTTCTGGATGCGCAACACGACGCTGCCGCTCGACATCGGGTACTTCGATGCGTCGGGTGAGCTGAAGGAAATCTACCCGATGTACCCGCTCGACGAGCGCCCGGTCACTTCACGCGGACGCGATATCCAGTTCTGCCTCGAGATGAACCAGGGCTGGTACAAGCGCCACGATGTGAAGGCCGGCGCCAAGCTCGACCTCAAAGCCGTGGCGGCGGCGCTGAAGGCCCGTGACCTGAAGCCCGAGGCGGCGGGACTACGCTGAATTTTCCCCACCCGCGGCCATGAACGTGCTCGTCATCGAAGACCAGACGATGGTGCGCGAGCTCCTCGCCCTGGCCTGCGGTGAAGTTTTGCCGAAGGCCAAGGTAAACGCCGCGGGCACGCGGGCCGCCGCGCTGGCCTTGTGTCGGTCGGCCCCGCCTGACCTCGTGATCCTCGACCTGGTCCTGCCGGACGGCGACGGGCTCGACCTGCTGCCGGAAATCTTCGGCCTGGCCCCGAAGGCCAAGGTCATCGCGCTTTCCTCTCATATTGACGAATTCACGCTGCACCGGGCCCTCAGCTCGCGGGTGCATGGCATCCTCGACAAGAACGAGCAGCCCGTCCGCATCCTCCGCGAAGCCATCACCACCGTGCTTGAGGGGCGGCAATACGTCTCCTCCTTTGTGCAGCGGCTGAAGGCTTCGGTGCGTGCCGATCCCGCTGCGTTCGACAAGATCCTTTCCGCGCGGGAGCAGGAGGTGCTGGGACTCGTGGGCCAAGGGCTGGCCAACGAGGAGGTCGCGGCCCGCCTGCGCATCAGCGCCAGCACGGCAAAAAATCACCGGCTGAACATCATGGCCAAGCTCGACCTGCACAGCACGCCGCAGCTGATCCGTTACGCGATCGAGAAGGGTTTCACCCGCCTGGGCGGTTGAGCCGGGGGGGTGGCACCGGCCTGGGCCAGCGGGAGGCGCACGAAAAAAGTGGCGCCTGGCCCGGGCCAGCCGCGCTCGCGCGCAATTTCAGAGGGACTTTCCACCCCGACGCTGCCCCCGAGCAACCGCGCCATGGCCCGGCACATCGCCAGCCCGATGCCGGTGCCGGGCACGCGCTCCGCCTGCGCCCGGCTGCCGCGGACGAACCGTTTGAAAACCATCTCCTGTTCATCTGCCGGCACCCCGGGCCCGCCGTCGGCCACCTCGATCAGCAGGGTCACCCGGCCGTCGCCGAGCGGGGTGGTGCTGACGTTGATTTCAATGGATGCCCGCGGGGCGTGGCGCAGCGCGTTGGCCACCAGGTTGGCCACCATGATGCCCAGCTTGGTGTCATCGCCCACAAAACCATCGGTGAAATCGGGCGGCCAGCGCACCGCGACCGCATCCGAGGCGCCACACTCGGCCAGGACCCGGGGCAATAATTCCCGCAGGAGGAACAATCGCTCCTCGACCGGCGCGCCGCCGGCATCCACCTCGGAAAAATTCAGCACTTCGTCGCAGAGCTTGAGCAGGCTGCCCGTGGCCAGATGGATCAGGCGGGTCTGGGCAAGCTGCGCGGGGGACAGCCCGCCCGCCTCGAGCTTGCGCACCACGGACGCGAGGCCATTGGCCGGCCGGCGGATCTCGTGGCCGAGGTTGTCGAGGAACTCGGATTTGGCGGTGCTGGAAAGGGACAGTTCGCGGGTCCGGTCGTTGACGAGTTGCTCGAGCCGCGCCGATTCCTGGCGGAGCGAACGCAGCCGCCATTTGTGGACCGACCACGCGAGCGCTCCCCCGGCGACAAACCAGAGTGCCACCGCCCAGTCCTGCCAATACCACGGGGTGGCGATGACGAAGTTCACCGCCAGGGGCGGTCCGGCCCGGCCGAACCGATCCACTCCGCGGGCCAGCAGCGAGTGCGAGCCGGCGGGCAGGCCGGAGAACTCGCGCAAGGGTGACGCCTGCGGGCGCGACCAGCCCGCCTCGGCCCCGCGCAGCTGGGTCTGGAATCGCACCGTCGGGTCAGCCCCAAGGGCGTGGGCGATCGAAAAGGTAAACTGCAACCGGCCGATATCGGCGGGGAAGCGGGCGGCTTCGCCGTTGGACAGGGTGTGGCGGACGGAATCAACGACGAGGCCTTGCAGGGTAACCGACGGAGCCTCCGGGGCGGGTTGGATGGCGTGAGTTTCGATGCGCAGCAATGCGCTGTCGCCCCCGACCCAAAGTACCGGGCCGGCCTCCCCGGGAGTGAGCTCGAGGTGGTTGATATCACCGGCTTGGTCCAAGCCGGGCACGATCAACGGGGTCCAGTCCAATCCGGGTGGTCCGCCGGACGATCGCCGCACCCGCAGCATGGCGCTGGGGGAATCGGGTTCCGCGTCGCGGGGGCGCACACTCCAGTAGGCGCCATCGGCACCGATGGGCACGGCGGCCTGCACCCGCCACGCCGCAAAACCCGGAAGGGGGACAAAGCCTTGCGCGGCCTCGTCCCAGCGCAGCGTTCGCTCGCTGCTCCAGGCACAGATCAGGTCATTGACCTGCGTGAGCGTGAAGCCTTCGGGCGGCAGCCGGCTCGCCGGTCCGGGGGACCGCCAGCCGCCGGGGGTGCCTGGGTCGCGCTCCAGCCGCAACACCGCGCCGTGCCGTGTGACGAGCCAGAGCCGGCCGGCCGCATCTTCCAGGGCGGAGACGGCGGCGTCGTCCGGTTCGAGGGTCAGCGGCAGGGCGGTCCGTTCGCGGGAGCCTTCGTGGAGCAGGTGAATCCCGTCGGTCGAACCGACGAGCAAAGCGGGTGCCGGTCCGCGCACCGGCAACAGCACCGTGGCCTCGCGCACGTCCAGGGACTTCTCCGTGTTTCCGTCCGCGTCCATGGACCAGAGGCCGCCGGTGCCGCCAAACCAGAGCCGTCCGTCGAACACCGCGGCACATTCGAGATTCGCCCAGAAGGTTTCGAGGACGTCGAACTGACCGGGCTGCTGCAGCGTGGATTTCGGCAGCGTGAAGACCCGCCGCTGCGACACGACCCGCAGCCGGCCGGCCCACTCAGTGACCAGCCGCAGCGGTCGCGGGGTCAGGCGCATGCGCCGGTCCAGGATCGTCACGGCACCCGGGCCCGCGAGCCGGACCACGCCGCCGCTGATGGTCCCGATCCAGATCTGTTGGTCGGGATCGGTGGCGAGGGTGTTCACGTGATCATCGGGCAGGCCCGACTGGGTGGTCACCAAACCGCGCAGTTCGCCGCTCGTGCTGGCGAGCACCACGCCGCCGTAACCGGTGGCGATCGCCAGGGTGTTGGGATCGGCGGACACAACCTGGAGGGCGCGCCGCCCGCGCAATTCGTTCGAAACCGGGTCGAGGCGGGTCCAGCGGTCGCCCTGGCGGCGATACAACTCCTCATTGAACAGGACGAGCGCGCTGCCATCGGGCTGCGGCACGTAGCCGGCCACGGCCTGGTCCGAGGGCAGGCTGGCCAGGGGGAGCCAGAGGCGCGGTCCATCCGACTCCATCCGGACGAGGCCCGCGCCCGGTTGGTAGATCAACAATTCCTCACCGGCGGTGAATCCGTAGATGCGGGAGTGCGACGCCGGCAGGTCCCAGATGGTGAAGTGCCGTCCGTCCCAATGCATGACCTTCGTGCGCGCCACGAAGGTCGCGCCGCCGCCCGCGGCGTGGGCGGTGTAGAAAATGAAGTTCACCGGGTCGTCGAAGCCCGCGGCCCGCAATTCGGGCTCCAGGGAATGGAAGATCCACTCGCCCGTATCGGTGCGCGCAATCCAGCCGATGATGCCCTCGCCGCCGACCCAGACGCGGTCCCGGCCCACGGGGTCCAGCGCGGAAATGCTGACGGTGTTCGGCACGGTGATGCGCTGCCAGTTGAGGCCATCGAATACCGCCAGCCGGCTCGAGCCGACAAAGAGCAGGCCATCCTGGTTGCGCGCCAGGGCCGTGACCTGGCCGCTGATGTAGGCGCGGGAGGATTCCGGGATCTCGAGCACGGCGTAGCCGTTGACCTCGACCGGGGCGGGCCGGGCTGTTGCGGCCCAGAGCAGCACGCAGGCGAGGAAGGCGGCGGGCCGGCGGGGAAGCATGGCGCGAGGGTAGGAAAGGCCGGCGGTGGCGCCAGCCGATTCACGGTAGGCCTATAGGTCTAGTCGCGATCATTGCTGCGGGGCCGGCCGCCGGTCACTGCTGTTGCAACCGATCGTGCAACCAGCATGGCCGGCGTTCCGGTCACCCTAACCCCACACCCCATGATTCCGATTCCGTCCGTCACGCGGCGCCGCCTTGGCGCGCTGTGCCTCCTCGCGATGACCATCGCTGCGCCCCGTCCGCTCCCAGCCCAGCAAAAGCAGGACACGCCAGCTGCGCCGGCGGAAACGAAATCCGACGCGACCGCGGTCCAGCTGGAAACCTACACGGTCACGGATAAACAGAAGGGCGGCTTCAAGGCTGAGCGGGTGCAGGTGGGCTCGTTCCGCGACATGAATCCCGTGGATGTGCCGGCGACATTCAATGTCGTCACGCGGGAGGTGCTGGACGCCCAGGGCGCCCGCTCGATCTACGATGCGGTGCGAAACACGGCGGGCGTGAGCCGCGCCAACAGCAACGGCAACACCGCCGACAATTTCGCGATCCGCGGCATCACGGTGGAGAACCGCGGCAATTTCCGGCTGAACGGTTCGCTGCCGGTCGTGAACCTCGTCGACCTTACGCTCGAGAACAAGGAGCGGGTCGAGGTGCTGAAGGGCGGCTCGTCGCTTTACTACGGCTTTGTGCCGCCCAGCGGTGTCGTCAACCTGGTGACAAAGCGTGCCCTGACCAAGCCTTTGACGGAGGTTTCCATCGGCGCCAACAATTTCGGCGCCCTGCGAGGGCAGATTGACGTTTCGCGGCGTTTCGCCCCCCACGACCAGTTTGGCATCCGCGTCAATGCATCGGGCAGCGATGAGGATCTCGGCATCGACCGGCAATCCGGCAAACGCCACTTCGCCTCCGTCGCCCTGGATTGGGATGTGAGCGAGCGCCTGCGGTTCCGCTTCGACGCCGAGACCCTCCGCAAGGACATCCCCGAGCAGGCCAACATCAGGTATCTGAACGCGGTCAGCGGCGTCATCCCGCTGCCGCCCATTCCACCCCAATCCTTCAATTACGGCGCGGAATGGCAGATGAACAAGGGCTTCATGCGCTCCTATGTCTTCCGCGCTGACCTGCTGCTTTCCCGGTCGTGGACCATCGTGGCCGAGGCGGGCAACGCGGTCACCAACCGTTCCCGCCGCTCGTCGGATTTCCGGAACTACAACCTGACCACGGGTGTTGGCCAGCTTGTCACCACCTTCAACCCGTCCATGTATTATACCAATGACAATTACCGGGTGGAGCTCTTCGGCCGCTTCCTGCTGGCGAAGATGCAGCATAACCTGTCCCTCGGGTTTACCACCAATACGCGGAAAGCGCCGGTGGTCAGCATCGGCACCACCACCCAGGCCCAGAACCTGTTCACCCCCGTGGTCCTCGCCGAGCCCACCCTGCCCACGGCCACCACCACGCTCACGGACAACCGGATCAAGGACGACGGTAAATACATCTTCGATCGTGTCATGATGTTCGAAGACCGGCTGCAGTTCATCGGCGGGCTGCGTTATGCCGATTACGACAGCAGCAACATCGTCACCACGACCACCAACGCGACGGGCATCTCCACGGTCGTGCCCACGCTCTACAACGTGAAGAACAAGATCGCGCCGATGGCCTCGGGGGCCTGGAAGCCCACGCCGAAGACCTCGTTGTATTTCACCTACACCCGGGCGTTGGAACCGGGCGCCACCGCGCCGTCCACCGCCGCCAATCCCGGCTTCGTGCTGCCGCCGCTGGAATCCACCCAGTATGAGGTCGGCGCCAAAGCGGACTTCCGCGGGATCCTTTTCCAAGTCTCCTACTTCGACATCGAGCGCCCAAGTGCCTTCACCAACGCGGCCAATTTCCTGACGGCCAATGGTACGGCGACCTACAAAGGCACCGAGCTGTTTGTCACGGGTGAGGCCGGCAAGCACGTCTCGCTGATCGCCTCCGCCACGATCCTCGATGCCAAGCAGACCAACGTCGACAATGCGGCCACCTTTGGCAAGGCCCCCGAGAACACGGCCAAATACACGGCGTCGTTCTTCGCGGAATGGCGGGTGCCCCAGGTCAAGGGGCTGGGCCTCTCCGCCGGCGCCTATTACACCGGCCGGCGTCCGCTGGATAATTCCAACCAGGGCTTCGTCGGCGGCTTCACCACGTACTCCGCCGGCTTGAACTATGCCTTCAAGGCCTGGGGCAAGACCTTCACGGCCCGCCTCAACGGCGAAAACATCTCGAACAAAAACGCGTGGTCCGGCATCGGCGGCAGCCTCTTGAGCCCGCTGACCCCTCGCCTGTTCAAGGGCTCGTTGACCGTCAGGTTTTAACCCAGCGTCACCCTCTTTCCCGGTATTCCTCGCCCCATGAAACTGTCCATTGCCCGCCTCCCGGCATTCCTCCGCGGTCTCCTGGCCTTTGCCGGCGCGGCCGTTGCTTTCGCCCAGGAGGCTCCCGTTGAAGTCTCGCCCACCAACCACCTGGACCGCGAATCCAAGGACCTGGGTGGCAAGCTCGATTTCATGCTGCAGGAAGTCCAGCTGCTGAAGACCAAGCTGGTGCTGCAGTCCTTCCGTGAGCAATACGGCGACCGCATCAAGGTGCGCCGCGTGCTTTACCCGACCCTCGAGCCGGAGCGGGAGTCGATCCCGGGCTACGTGTTCACGCCGAAGGACCAGGTGCCCGGCAAAAAATATCCCGCACTGGTCATGGTGCATGGCGGCAACCACACGCAGATGTCGGACGACTGGTTCGTCCTGATCGAGGAGGCGGTGCGGCGCGGCTATGTGGTGCTTTACCCGGAGTACCGCGGCAGCTCCGGCCACGGCGAGACCATCTACAACGACAACTACGGGGTGTGGGACCTGGCCGATGTGCGGGCGGCCGGCGCCTTTTTCGCCGGGCAGGAATTCGTCGATGCCACCCGGCTCGGGATCCTCGGCCACAGTCGCGGCGGCATGCTCACGGTCCGCACACTCGAGGAGGATCCCAAGCGCTTCAAGGCCGCCGTCGACGTCGCCGGCCTGAAGGACATGGTCGCGTTCATGAGCTACAAGACCGATGCGCGCCGCAAGCTGATCGCGGACGACCCGCATTACGGCGGCAAACTGCCCAACCAGAACCTCGCGGCCTACATCGACGTCTCGCCGGCCTTTTTCGTGGAGAAGATCGAGACGCCCATCCTCGTCCTCTCGACCACCGGCGACACGACGGTGCCCTACCAGCTGCACAACAAGCGCTTCATCGAGGAGCTCAAGGCCTACAACAAGGTCTTCGACTCGCACCTCTACGACAACGCCCCCGGCAGCCATGTTTTCCTTTTTGGGGACAATGCCGACGCCTTCGACGCCCGTCGCCGCATCTTCGAGTGGTTCGGCAAATACCTGAAGCCCTGAGGCAACATGAACGCGCGCCGCTGGCTTGGCCTGGCCCTCTGCCTGCCGCTGTTTGCGGCCGGCGCGTTGCGCGCGGCGGAAACGCCGCTGCCCGCCGGGATGTCGGAGTTCACGCTCCCGAACGAAGGCGAACCGCTCAAGGTCTTCGCCTACAAGTCGCCCACCTACGCCGACGGCCCGCTGCTGGTGGTGGTCCACGGTTCCGACCGCAATGCCTCCGAGCACCGCGACTGGACCGTCAACCTCGCGGAGCGCTTCGGGGTCCTGGTCGTGGCCCCGGAATTCGACAAGGAGCGCTACAGCGACGAGCGCTACAAGCGCACGCTGGGTGTGCTGCTGAATGGCAAGCCGCAGCCGCGCGACAAATGGACGACCAACGCCATCGTCCGGCTTGTGGCCGCCGTGCGGGCACGCGAAGGAAAGCCGCAACTGCCGTATTATGTGATCGGCCATTCTGGTGGCGCCCAGTTTGCCGTGAAGATGGCGCTTTTCATGCCGCACGAGGCGCGGGGCTTTGTCGCGTGCAATGCCGGATCCTACCCGTTTCCGTGGCCAGACGTGAATTTCCCCTACGGCGTCGGCGCGCTGCCGCCGGAGCTGGTCAACGAGGAGGCGATGAAACGTTTTTATGCCGCGCCGCTGACGCTCTACCTCGGCACGGGCGATGTCTGGCAGCGCGCGGAGGATTACTTCGACCTCAGTCCGGACGCGATGAAGCAAGGCCCGGTGCGGCTCGCCCGCGGGCAGAACTTCTTCGAGACTTCGCGGAAAATCGCCGCCGACCATGGCTGGGCGTTCAATTGGCGCATCGTGGAGACCCCGCGCATTGCCCACGATGCGATGCGCATGTTCGCCGCGCGCGAGGTCGAGGAGGCGCTGTTCGGTCCCAAGTCCCGCTGACCCGTCAGGTTTCATGACCGCTGTCGTCCTTCCTTCTTTGCGTCGGGTGCATGCATGGCGTCGCGCCGGTTTGCTAGCTGGCGCGCTCTGGGGCGCTGCGCTGGGTGCGCAGACCCCGCCCGTCGAGCCGCCTTCGACTGAGGCGGCCCTGGCCCGGCCGCTCGTCACCGGCCGGCATGGCATCGTGACCTCGCTGCACCCGCTGGCCTCCATGGCCGGCATGAAAATCCTCCTGCAAGGCGGCAATGCTTTCGACGCGGCCGTCGCCACCGCGATGGCGGTGGCGGTCGTGGATCCAAAAAATTCGACGATCGGCGGGCAGGGTTTCGCGACGGTCTACGTCGCGGCGGAGAAACGCGTCCGGGCGCTGAACTTCTTCGGTCCTTCCCCCGGGCTTGCGACCGTCGAAGCCGTGAAGGGCCGCGACTATTCGCACGGTTATCTCTCGCCGGTCGTGCCCTCGTGCCTCGCCGGCTACGCGGCGCTGCACCAGGCCTACGGTCGGTTGCGCTGGCGCGAGGTGGTGCAGCCGGCGCTCGAGCTGGCTGAACAGGGCTTTGCGGTGACGGAGGATTTCGCCGGGGTGGTTGCGCTCATGAAGCCGGAGATGGACTTTCCCAGCACGCAGGCGGTGTTCTTCCCCGGCGGCCGGGCGCCCCGCGTGGGCGAACTGTTCCGGCAACCTGACCTGGCTCGCACGTTGCAGCGGGTGGGGGAGGAGGGTGCGAGTGTCTTCTACCAAGGCGACATCGCCCGGCGCATCGGGGCGTTTTTCGAAAGAAACGGCGGGCTGCTCCGCTATGAGGACCTCGCCGGCTACAAGCCGCAGTGGGTCGAGCCGCTCTCCATCAACTACCGCGGCTACGACATCTACACCACGCCGCCGAACAGCAGTGGCGTGGCGCTGCTGCTGCAGCTGAACATCCTCAAGGGCTATGACCTCAAGGCGCTCGGGCATAATACGCCCGACTACCTCAACCTGATCGCCGAGGTGCAGCGGCTTGGGATTTCCGACCGCAATCGTTATGTGGCTGATCCGGAGGCCATCGCGATCCCGGTGAGCCGGCTGCTGAGCGAGGAATACGCCGCGAGCCGCCGGCAGCTCATCAAACTTGGCCACGCCATGGCGGCCATGCCCCCCGCCAATCCCGCCGCAAAACCGGAGCGCAGCAACACCACGCATCTCACCGTCGTCGATGGCGAGGGCAACATGGTGTCGCTGACGCAGACCCTCGGCGCCTGGTTTGGCTCGGGTGTCGTCGCCGCCGACACGGGGGTCGTCTTTAGCAACCAGATGCGGCACCTGCACACGCTCGCCGACAGCCCTTCGCAACTCGGGCCCGGTCGCAGGCCGCGATCGAACCAGTCGCCGGTCATCGTGCTCAAGGACGGGGAACCCGTGTTTGCGGTCGGCACGCCCGGCACGGAGGGCATCTGGCAGCGCCTGGTGCAGGTGCTGCTGAACCTAATCGATTTCCGCATGGACATGCAGCAGGCGGTCAGCGCTCCCCGCATCCTGCACGGCGGTCCGAGTCGCTTCACGATGGACCCGCCCCCGTTGGTGAGCGCGGAAGACCGTCTGCCGACGGCGGTGACCGACGAATTGCGCGCCCGCGGCTACACGGTGTCGCTGATTCCCGATGACGAAGGCAGTGTGAACGGAATCCAGCGCGATCCCGCCACCGGACTTCTTTTCGGCGGCGCCGATCCGCGCCGCTGGGGCCACGAGCCGGGCTGGTGGGGTCCGGCGAATTCGGTCTACGCCATCGGTTGGTAGCGAGTTTGGCTTGGGTCCTGTAGGAGGGGCTTTATGCCCCGATGGGAACCAAGCCGCGTTCGCGGTCGGGGCGTAAAGCCCCTCCTACAGCGGGTGGACGATCCGTCCGCCGAGAATGGTGTAGTCCACCCGCGTCTTGAGCAGTGCTTCCGGCGGAAGCCGGAGAATATCCTGCGACAGGACGACCAGATCAGCCAGTTTGCCGGGTGTAATGGTTCCCTTGCGGTTTTCCTCGCGCGAGGCGTAAGCCGGGTTGGCGGTGTAGGCTTTGATGGCCTCCTGGATGGTGAGGCCCTGTTCGGGATGCCACGGGGCATCGCCCGGTCGGTCGGGGTCGCGCCGGGTGATGGCGGCATACATGTTCTCGAGCGGGTTGAACGGCGAGATCGAGGTTTTGTTGAACAGGCCCGGGAGGTCCGAGACGATGCTCACCCGCACACCGTTCTCGATCATGGTGCGCCAGGCAAAGGCGGTTTTGGCGCGCTCAGGGCCGAGGTTGCGTTCGAGGGCGGGCAGGTCCTGGTCGAGCAACTGGTGCGGCGTCACGTCGGCGGTCAACCCGAGCCGCCCGGCGCGGGCCAGGTCCGCCGGGGTGGCATACCAGGCATGGATCATCCGGAAGCGGCGCTGGCGCGGGCCGTTCGCGGCGATGGCCTGTTCATACCAGTCGAGCAACAGGTGAAGCCCGCGGTCGCCGATCACGTGGACGCCGAGGTCGAAGCCGGCGCGGTCGGCGGCGGTGATGTTGCGCTGCATCGCCTCCTCGCCCTTGAAGCGGAACGTGAAATTGCCGGTCTTGCCCGCCAAGGGGGCGAACATCAGGGTTCCATCAATGAATTCCTTGAGCGTGCCGAAGCTGAGCCATTCGTCGCCGGAATCCGGCGACACGCCGATGCTGGCGAGCTCGGCCCAGGACTCGAGCGGGGTCAAGGCGTGCACCCGCACGGTCATTTCGCCGCGGGCCTTCAGGTCGCGGTAGATGCCGATGTCGGTGTAGCTCCGCTCGACAAACGTGGGATAAACCAGCCGCTGGGAGATTTCATCGAACCGGGCGATGTCATGGATGGAAGTCAGGCCGACGGCGTTGAGTTCGCGCATCACACCGCGGGCGCCGATGAGCTTGAGGGCGCGGGTGGGCGGGGGCAGGAGTTTCTCGACCTGCTCGCCCGCCGCGGGGCTGAGCATGCCGGTGAGCCGCCCCGTGCGGGGATCGCGTTCATAGTCGGCGGCGGTGGACGCCTCCTCGCTGATGCCCGCGAGCCGCATGCCCGCGGAATTGACGAAATAACGGTGATCGAAGCGCCGCAGCAGCACCGGGTGCGCGGGCGTCACGGCATCGATGGCCGCGAGGTCCGGCACGAGGGCTGACCACCCGGCGGGCGCGGCTTTCCGGGCCGCCTGCCAGGCGAAGGTGCCCCAGTCGCCGCCGGTGATCCACATGCCGGCCGGTACCCGCGCGGTCGCGCCGCGCAATTGCGCCAGCAGGTCCTCCTGGGTGTTCACAGCCATGACCATGACCTGGAAAAACCAACTGACGGCATTTTCGAAGTGCGTGTGGGCGTCGTTGAACCCCGGGACCACCAGCCGGCCCTGCAGGTCGATCACCCGGGTGGCGGCGCCACGGAGCGCGAGCACCTCGGCGTCGCTGCCCACCTTGACGATGGTGTCCCCGCGCACGGCCACCGCCTGGGCCTCGGGGTGGGCGTCATCCACCGTCCAGACGCGACCATGGTGGAGGATGAGGGTCGCTTCGCCGGGCGGGATCGTTTGGGCGGCAGCGAGCCAGCAACCGGAAAGGCATCCGGCGAAGAGGAGGGGCATCAACTTCATCCCGGATTCGTAACGGTTGGCGGCGGATGACGGCAAGGGCCGCCGCTAGGCCAAAAAGCCCATTCACCGGCTTGGGACCAAGGCGAGGCGGAAGCCGAGGTCGTCGTTGCCGTTTTGCGGCATGTCGCGGTAGCGGTTCGCGGGGCGCGCGCCGCGCGGGCCGGCCCACCAACTGCCGCCGCGGCTCGCCTTCGCCGTGCCGTGGGGTGGCCCCGCATAGTCGGCGACCGCGCCGCCGGGATAGGGTGCATACCAGTCGGCGCACCACTCCCAGACGTTGCCGAGCATGTCATGCAGCCCGAGGGCGTTGGGCTCCTTCGTCGCGACGGGATGCGTGGTCGGGCCGCTGTTCTGATCGTGCCACGCGAGGCCGTCGACTTTTCCGGTGAACGCGCCGCCCGCGCCGGCCTTCGCGGCATATTCCCACTGCGCCTCGGTCGGCAGCGCGTAAACATAACCGGCGGGCAGCCGGCCCGCGGCGCGCTCGCGCTCCGTGATCCGCCGGCAAAATTCCGCGGCTTCATACCACGACACCTGCTCGACCGGCAGCGGGTCGCCATGAAAGCGACTCGGGCTGGTGCTCATCACGGAGCGCCACTGCGCCTGCGTGACCTCGGTGCGGCTGAGCCAGAAACCGCGGGTGATGGTCACCCGCGTCTGCGGGCCTTCGTCGAGGCCGCGGCTGTTCTCGTCGGCGGGACTGCCGAGCAGGAATTCGCCCGGCGCAATCCAGACCAGGTCGAGCGCGGGCGCGGCGAGCGTGAAATTCCTCCCCGGCTCGGGCTGGGCGGCGGACAGCGCATTCGCGCTGAACGCCGCGATCCCGAGCAGCGCGGACCCGACGGCGGTGCGCATGGGCAGTGATTTCATTTCCTCGGCAGGATCGGGTCGAAGGTCGTGGGCTGAAGTTCCTTCCGGATGGTGCGCTTGATCGGGCTGAAGTGCTTGTAGCCGGGGTCGTCCTTGAGATTGGAGTCCCGCACCTGCTGCTTCACGACGTCGCGCAGCGCGATGCCGCGCAGGCCGTCGTATTCAAACACGAGCAGCGAATCCCAGGGCGCGTTGGTCGGGTTCTGTTCGATGTGGACGGCGTAGGTGTGCATGATGCCGGACTTGACCCAGAACTTCAGCTGCGGCTCGACGTAGCGGTTCACGAAGTCGGCATACTCGTCGGCGGGCACGAGCGTCTGGTAAGGAATCATCATGTAGACGGACTTGCCCGGCTCGGGGTTCGGCGTGCCGCCGGCCCAGCCCTTGTCGGTGTAAACGCACGTCTTCGGCGTCGCGAGCGCGAGCGCCTCGGGGGAAAGACCCCCGGGCGACTGGCGCTCGACGGCGAGCCACTGGGCCACGTCGGAAAATTTCGCGAAATCGAGGATGACCCACATGTCCTCGAGCTGCGCGTTGGCGAAATGGCTGAAGAGGATCAGGTAGTTCGCCATGACGCCGGCCTTGCGCCACTGTTCGAATTGCGCGACGCCTTTCGTCTCCATATGCGCCCGAAACGCCGGGCGGTTCGCGGGCGGGCAGGTGTAGGTGAGCACCAGGTGGACCTCGCCTTCGCCGCCGCGGCCGCGGGCGCGCTCGCCGGCGGTCTGGGCGCGGGCGAGGTTTGGTGCGAGGAGCAGGGTGGCGAAGGCCAGCAGGACAGGGAGGAGGCGGGGTATTTTCATGGGAGTTTTTTGGTTGGGTGGGAGTGTGGGAGAAGCAGACGGGAAATATTTCTCAGCGCGAGCGGGCCAGGGCGACGCGCAGACCCACGGACCAGGCGTCGTCCACCCGCGAAAACGCGGGGTGGCGGATCCACTGCACGTCCGGCGAGAGCGCGAGCCAAGGCGTGGCCTGCCAGCGGTAGACGATCTCCGCGACGGTCTCGGTGCGGCGGCCGTTGACGGCCGTGCCGCGGGAAAGTGCCAGGCCGGCGAAATCCATTTTCCGACCAAACGGCTTCTCCCACGCGAGTCCGCCCGCCACGAACCCGCGCACTCGCGCGAAGTGCTCCGAGCCCGAGCCGAGCCGCAGGAACGCGATCGTCGCCGGGGCGAGCTCCGCGTCCGCGCTCACCGCCCAACCGGCATCGCGCACGCCGTGGCGTTCGCTGCGCCACGCCAGCAGCCGGAACGCGGCGGACTTGGGATCGGGCCGCGGGCGCAGGGCCAGCTCCGCCGCGGCGAAATACTCCCCGCGCGGCGTGGCGAAGCCGCTTTGCGTGCTGACGGCGTTGGCGTCACCAGCCCCGACCGTGAGCGTGGCGCGCGGCGTGGGCGTCCAGTCGAGGGCCGCGCCGAGACCCTTGCCGGGAAACGCGACCGCGGCGTTGCGCGTGAAGGGCAGCGACAGGAATTTCGTGCGCTTGGCGCGCGCGACGCGGTTGTCGTCGAACGACGATTGCAGGCCAAGGCGGCCGGCTTTCCAGCGGACGGCCCCTCCCGCCGCGCGGCCGCTCAGGAACAGGTTCGGCACGAACAGCTCGGGGTCCTCCTGCAGGTCGTTGAGCCGGTAGGCCGAGCCGAGGCCGAGGCTGAGCGACTCCGCGTGGTTGTTGCCGATGACCTGGCCGCCCTCGACTTCGAATTCCAGTGCGAACGGTGGCGCGAACGGCCATGCGCCCTCGACCTGGTAATAGGTGGTCAGCAGCGTGCGCGGCCCGGTCGCCACCCGGCTTAGCGTCTGTGCGACCGTGCCGGAGAACAGCGTGAACGTGGGCGCCGGTTTGCCGTCTTCAGCCTGGGCGATTGCGCCAGCCGCAAAGATGCTCGCGAGCGGGAGCAAGCGCTTCAGTTCCATGGTGTCTCCTATGGGGCGCCAGCGCATGGCGGGCAACGGCCGCCGCTAGGCCAAAAAGCCCATTCGCCGGGTTCGCCTTGGTGGCGCGGAGAGTTGTGCTGGCGGCGGTTCGACCTCTCCGTTCCCCGCTTTTATCCCATGAAATCACGCCTGCTTTCCGTCCTCCTGTATGCCCTGCTGCTCCCGGCCGTCTTGCGGTCCGCGGATGCTCCCGTCAACGGCCCCGTCAGCATCGTCCTGACCTACAAGGCGCGGCCCGAGGCGCGGGCCGATTTTCGCGCCTGGGTTGAAACCACGGGGGCGGCCCGATTCGCCGCGTGGAAAAAGGAGGGCGTCATCGCCGACGCCCAGTTGCTGTTCTCAACATTCCCGTCGCTGGCCAATCCCGACTTGGTGGTGGTGTTGGATTTCGCGCATTTCACCGACACCGTCCGCTGGCGCGAGGTTGAGCGCCGGTTTCCCGGCGGCCTCACGCCTGAGGCGCTCCGCCTCGCGAGCGTGGAGTCGGGCAACTACGGCGAGCCGCTCGCCCGCGCGCTGGCACCGAAGCGCGATCCCGCCAAGGCCGCCTACCTCGTCGTGATGTATGCCACCCATGTTTCCGCCGCCGAATATGCCAAGTATGTCCTCGGCTACACCGTGCCGCAGATGAAGGAGTGGATGGCCGCCGGCCCGCTGACCGGCTACGCCATGTTCTACAACAACACCTCATTCAACACGCCGTGGGACTCCATGCTCGTCATGGAATATGCGGATCTCGCCGCGCTGACCCGGCGGGATGAGATCAAGTGGGCCGCGCGGGCGAAGCTCAACGCGACGGACAAGGTCTTCAAGGCCTATACCGATTCCAAGGCGAGCATCCGCGACGACCGCGCCGTGTTCCACGCCGACGCCATCCTGCTGCCGCAGTAGCCGGCCGCGGTCAGGCGTCCTTCCGCCGACGGTCCACCTTCTCGGTTTTGAACTCGTCCTTCGGCAGCACGTTGTCGGTCACGACCACAGCGACCGGGAGCTTCGTTTTCACCCACAGCTCGGATTCCTTGAAGTACTTCGCGCTCGCGCTTTCGAGCGCTTCGCCGACGGACTTCACGGGCAGCATCCGGCCTTTCTTGGAGGCATTGAAGTCGTAGGCGCCCTTGAAAATGCGGTCGGTGGTTGAATACGGGCTGGCGTTTTCCGCGATCTGCACGACCCAGCCGGTCAGGTCCTTCTTCGGGAGCTTGTTTTCCATGTCGGACAACAGGATCACGAACTGTTTCTTGGGTGCGGGCGGCTTGATGTCCTCGTCCGCCGCCGGCGCGGTGATTTCGTTCATCTCCTCGACGATCTCGCGGAGAACCGACGGATCGAGTTTGTGCTTCTTGAGGATTTCGGCGACCTGGTTGATTTCGATTTTGGCCATGGGAAATAGGAAGCGGACACTTGGGCATGGTTCATTCCGGATGACAAACCAAAGTTCCTAACAGCCGCGCCGGGCTGGTCTGGACTTCCCTGTCCGGCTGCCCTTGCGTGGGGACGTGGGCCAGAACCTTGATGAACTTTTCGACGTGGTGGACGAGCAGGACCGGGTCATCGGGCAGCTCGCGCGCCGCGAGGTGCACCGGCAGAAGCTCCGGCATCGCGCCGTCCACCTCCTCGTGACGAACCGCGCGGGCGCCGTTTTCCTGCATCAGCGCTCGATGCAAAAGGACCTGTTCCCGGGCGTGTGGGATTCTTCCGCCGCCGGCCACGTGGGGGCGGGGGAGGACTACGATGGCACGGCCATTCGCGAACTGGCGGAAGAAATCGGTTGCCGGCCGCCGCGGCCGCCCGAGCGCCTTTTCAAGATCGAGGCCCGCGAAGAAACGGGCCAGGAGTTTGTCTGGGTGTACCGCGTCGAATCGGAGGGCCCATTCACGTTGCAGGCCGATGAGATCGAGCGCGGGGATTGGTTCACCGTCGCGCAGATCGACCGATGGATGGCCCAGCGTCCCAGCGAACTGGCGCCGGCCTTTCTCTACCTCTGGCCCATCGCGCGGCGTTGGTTCGTCAAGGAGCGGTCGTAGCGACGGCGCCTACTGCGGGCGCTGGGACTTCAGGCGCTCGAATTCCTTCTGGCTCATCAGGCGGCGCGGAAGGCGCCGTTCGGCCTCGCTGATGAGGCGATCCCATTGCTCGTCGGTGGGTTCAAAGTCCTCCCACGACTGGTGATGGCCGGACTTGCGGCTGAATACGACGCTGCCGCCGTGAAAACGCGCGTTGATCTGCCATTTCACGCCTTCCTCGTCCCGATCCCACCAGCCGAATTCCATGCCCATGACGGAGGGGAAAGCGCCGGGTTCGAAGTGACAAGGACCAAGTGCGCGCATCGGCGCGGCCGCCCTACTCGCGCGACAACTCCCCGGCGCGACGCGTGCCGGCGAGCACCGCCTCCTTCAGCGTTTCACGGAACTGGCGGGCGGCCATCACCTGCAGGCCCGCGTAGGTCGTGCCGTTCGGGGAGGTGACCTTGTTGCGCAGGGCGTCAGGGGTTTCGCCGGTCCGCACGAGCAGGCGGGCGGCCCCCAGCGTGGTTTCCATCGCAACTTTGGTGGCAATCTCCGGCGGCAGGCCGGCGGCGATGCCCGCGTCCCGCAGGCCGGCGACAAATTCGAACAGGAACGCGGGGCCGCTGCCGCCCAGCGCCGTGAGCGCGTCCAGGTGGCCTTCCGCGACGGGCAGGTGCTGGCCGAGGGCGCTCAGCATGGTCGTGAGCGTCTGCGCATCCGTCTCGGTCAGGGGCGCGAGCGTCGCGTAGGTGGTCATGCCCGCGCCGATGGCCGCCGGGGTGTTGGGCATGGTGCGCACGATGTTGCGGGCGCGGGGAAAGGTTCGGGCCAGGGTGCCGATGGTTTTGCCCGCGAGGAGGGACACGACGAGCTTGCCGGCCGTGAGTTCGGCGAGCCGCGGGTCCGCGCCGGCGAGGGACTGCGGCTTGAAGGCGACGATGACCGTGTCGGCCGGCGTCAGCAGTTTTGCCAGATCGGGCTCGAACGTGATGCCGGTTTCGGCGGCGAGGCGCCGCGCGGATTCGCCGCCCTTGCTCGTGCAGGCGATGTCGGCCGGCGCGCAGGCGTGGTGGGCGAGCAGCCCGCGGACAATGGCGGAGGCGAGGTTGCCGGCGCCGAGGAAGGCAGTTTTGGGCAGCGGAATCACGCGGCTTGAATAGCCGCGTTCCCGACGGGCGGGCAACGAGAAATCAGGCCACGACGTCGCCCCCGGGGCCGACGGTCAGGACTTGTCCTTGTTCTTCCGCTCGAGCGGGTGGCGGATCGTGCAGATCGCGCCGCCGCCGGGCCGCTCGGCGAGGGTGACTTCGCCGCCGAGATTGCGCATCGCGTGGCGCGCCACGGTGAGGCCCATGCCGACGCCGACGGTGTGCTTGGTGCTCGTGAACGGTTCGAATGCGTGGTCCTTGATCTCGGGGTCGACGCCGCGGCCGCGGTCCTCGATGTGCACGAGCGCGAACCGGCCCTCCTCGGGACGCTCGACGATCTCGGTGCGGATGTTGATCGGACGCTTGTCGTCGGGCTCGTCGTGGTAGCTTTCCCACGCGTTGATCAGGAGCTTTGCCAGCGTGTCCTCGAACACTTCGACGTTGGTGTCGATCAGTACCTCGGGATTCGTGTGCTCCGTGGTGATCGGCTGGTCGATCTTGTATTCAATTTGGTAACGACGGATGCCGCTCTCGATCATGCGGGCGAGGCTGGCGCGGATCAGTGGCGGGCGGTTCTTCACCACGAGGCCGGTGAGCTGCTTGATGATCCCGACGATGCGGTTGACCGCGTCCTCGAGGTGCTGCGCGTTCTTTTTCACCAGCTCGGGTTTCTCGTGGTAAGCCTTGATGAGGTCCACGTACCCTATGACGACGCCGAGCAGATTGTTCAGGTTGTGCGCGATGCCCTGCGTGACCGCACCGATCGTCGCCGAGCGGCGCGATTCCCCGAGGCGGCGCTGGAGATCCACGAGCTCGCGGTTGATCTGCACGAAACGGAGCTGCGTTTGCACGCGCGCCAGCGTTTCGTCGAGGTCGATGGGCTTGGTGATGTAGTCGACGGCGCCCACGCCCAAGCCCTCGATCTTGCCTTCCTTCGAGGTGCGCGCGGTGATGAAGATGACCGGGATGATCTTGGTCTCGGAGTCCGCCTGCAGGCGCTGGCAGACCTCGATGCCATCCATTTCCGGCATCATGACGTCCAGGAGAATCAGGTCGGGCTTGTCCGCCTTGACCAGGTCGAGCGCCTCGCGCCCGGAATACGACGTGGCCACGATCATGCCTTCACGTTCCAGCTTCCGCTTCAGGAGCTGAACGTTGATCGGCTGGTCATCGACGACTAGGATCTTGGGTGTGGCCATGCTGGTTTAACGGCAGAGGCAAAAGGGTTTGCGAGCGAGTGGCAAGGTTCCGTTAAGGAGAAACCCCCTAGGTGAACCGGGGGATTTTTAACCGTTCTGCCGGCGCGCCTTGACCGTGTTCTTCATCAGCATCGCCACTGTCATAGGGCCCACACCGCCCGGGACTGGGGTGATTTTGCTGCACAGCGGCGAAACCGTCGGAAAATGCACATCCCCGGTGAGACGGAAGCCGGATTTCTTGGTGGCGTCCGCGACCCGATTCACGCCCACGTCGATCACCACGGCACCGGGCTTGACCATGTCGGCGGTGACAAACTCCGCCTTGCCGATCGCGGCGATAAGCACGTCGGCCTGGCGCGTGAGCGCGGGAAGGTTGGCGGTTTGCGAGTGGCAGACGGTCACCGTGGCGTTTGCCCACGACTTGCGCTGCATCGCGAGCAACGCGGCGGGTTTGCCGACGATCAGGCTGCGGCCGAGCACCACCACGTGTTTGCCGGAAAGGGAAACGTTCGCGCGCTGGAGCAATTCCATGATGCCCGCCGGAGTGCAGGCCACGAAGCCTGTCTCGTCCTCCTGGGCGAGCTTGCCGAGGTTCATGGTATGGAAGCCGTCGACGTCCTTGTGCGCCGCGATGCGGCGAAACACTTCGACCTCGTTGATGTGCTTCGGCAGCGGCGACTGGACGAGGATGCCATCGACCGCGGGATCGGCATTGAGCTGGTCAATCAACACGAAGAGTTCGGCCTGAGTGATC
The DNA here is from genome assembly GCA_044224295.1 of Lacunisphaera sp. GTDB lineage: Bacteria > Verrucomicrobiota > Verrucomicrobiia > Opitutales > Opitutaceae > Lacunisphaera. The sequence continues at coordinate 315,514 of JBGAKQ010000001.1, forward strand.
GTGACGGGCGGATAAATGAGGCGGCTCTGGATGCCGATGGTGGCGGACGCGGTTTCCTTTTTCTTCACGTACGAGACCGAGGCCGGATCGTCGCCCACGCGAACCAATGCGAGGCACGGCGGGCGGCCGGTCATGCCCGCCACCTGCGTTTTGAGTTCGGCGATGATGTCCGCCGCGATTTTGTTGCCGTCAATCAGTTCCATGGAGCGAAAAGGGTGGGGAGGCGCGTGGCGACGCGCCGGACAAGGCTGGCGGGAAGCGGCGCGCTATTTCTTCAGCGCCATCGATTCCGCCGCGATGACGAGATCCTTGCCGTCGACGGTATTGCGCACGGTGCCGGTGACGGAAATCTCGCGATCGAGGAAATTCTCAATCTTGTCCGTGAGCAGCAGGCGCTTCGTGTCGACATACGCGAACCGGCGGCCCGTCGTGTCGGTCAGCTGGTAATCGTACGGCGGATTCGGATTCAGGATCGGCCGGCGCGCGGCGACCAGCGTGCCCGCGAACAAGCGCGGGGTGTCGGCGGTATTGCCCGACATGGCGACCGGCCGGCCCACGGCCGTGGCGCCACCGGTCGGCGCCGCGGGTGCCACCGGCGCCGCTGAGATCGGGGCGATAGGCTTGGTTTCCGCGGAAATATTGGCGGCTTCGCCAATGGCGATGAAGCCCTGTAATTTCTTCTCGAGGCGCACCTGCACCCAGTCGCCACCGGCCAGGCCGATCACGTCCGACTTGTCGCCCGGCGCGGCGACGGCCAGCAGCTGGGCGTCCTTGCGGGGCGCGGCGTAGATGTTGCCACCGTCGCGCACTTCCAGGCCCTTGGTGATGTCGCGGCTCTGGGCGTAGGCCTCGAAGGGCCCGCTGAGCTCGACGCGGCGCCAGCCGGCGGGGGCTTCGCCCACCACAGTGATGGTCGAGCCGGCCTTGAGCCGGGCGAGCACCGGCGATTTCGGGTCGGTCTGGACAAAAACGGCGGTGTCCGTCTTGAGCGTCTCGGCGGAAAGCGCGGCGGCAAAAGCGCAGGTGAGGAAAAGCAGCTTAGTTTTCATCGTCGGTGGAAGGGGTCATCTCGCGGTAGTGGATCGGCGGAACCACGAACAGGGATTCGATTTCCTTGGTAGAAAGTTGTTTCACGCCGCGCAAAGGAATTCCTTTCAGCCGCAGCGCCCCGATCTGGTAGCGCCGCAGCCGCCGCACGTCATAGCCCAGCGCGGTGAACAGCTGGCGGATCTCGCGCTTCTTGCCGTGGTGCATGTGCACGTCCAACTCCGGCGAGCTGCGATCCGCGCGCGGGTTGACCAGGCTCGCCTTTTCCACCTTCAGGTGTTCGCCGTCGATGACGACGCCCCGCAGCAATTGCTTGAGGCGGCCGGCGGGGAAGGGGTCCTCCAGCGACACGTAGTAGCGCTTCACCACGAGGTTCGACGGGTGCATCAGCTTGTGCGCGAGGTCGCCGTCGGACGTGAGAATCACCAGGCCCTCGCTGTCCTTGTCGAGCCGGCCGGCACAAAAGAGCCGCAGCTTTGCCCATTCGCGCGGGAGGAGATCAAAGATCGTCTGCTCGGCATGCGGGTCGCTGTTGCTGCAAACCACGCCGCGCGGCTTGTGCATGACGAGCGCGAGCTTCGGCTGGGCGTGCGCGCGCAGTGGCTTGCCGCGCACGGTGACCTTGTCGACGCCGGCCACGACCTTCTGGCCGAGCGTGGCTTTCTCCCCGTTCACATAAACCTCCCCGGCCGCGATCAGCGCCTCCGCCGCGCGGCGCGAGCAGAGGCCGGATTCGGCGATGAGCTTTTGGATGCGGACGGGTTCCATGTGAACGCGATGAATGGCCGCTGCGGTGGGCGCGTGCAACGAGATTCAGGGTCAGCGCGCTGGCTCAGCCAGGTGCACCCGGAAAAAAGCCTGAACTAAATTTCAGGTGAACTTCCCTCGCTATGGCGCACTGCGGGCTTGCCAAGCCGCGGCGCCGGCGGCCTTAAGAAGCCATGAGCGAGCCCGCCCCAACCAGCGCTTTCAACAAGGATCATCCGTTTCCCGCGCACCTCACCGAGAATCGGCTGCTGAACAAGCCGGGTTCCCACAAGGAAACGCGCCACTTGGTCGTGGACATCGCGGGCAGTGGCCTGACCTACAAGGTGGGCGATTCCCTCGGCGTGTTTCCGACCAATCGGCCAAGCGAGGTGGACGAGATTCTTCAGCGGCTGGGTGCCAGCGGCAACGAGCTGGTTTCCCCGGCCCTGTTGAAGCTCGCGGACCCGATTCCATTGCGCGAGGCGCTCGGCAGTCGGCTGGCGCTGGCCAAGCCGACGCGCAAGTTTGTCGAGGCGCTCGCGGCGAAAGTCACGGGGGAAGGGGATCGCACCCGCTTGGCGGCGTTGCTTGCGCCGGAAGCCAAGGATCAACTCGCCGGCTGGCTTGAAGACCGCGAGTTCGTCGACCTGTTGGCGGAGTTCCCGAGCGCGCGGCTGTCCCCGCAGGAACTCGTGGACTACATGCGCAAGCTGATGCCGCGGCTCTATTCGATTGCGTCCTCACCGAAACCGCACCCGACGGAGGTGCACCTGACCGTGGCGGTGGTGCGCTACGAGACCAATCACCGTTCCCGCGTGGGCGTGACGAGCACGTTCCTCGCCGATCGCGCCGCGCTGAAAACGACGCCGGTGCCGGTGTTTGTTTCCGATTCCCACTTCGGCGTCCCGGCGGATCACTCGAAGGACATCATCATGGTCGGACCCGGTACGGGCATCGCACCGTTCCGCGCCTTCATGCAGGAGCGGGTGGCGACCAAGGCGACCGGACGAAATTGGGTCTTTTTCGGCGACCAACACCGGGCCACGGACTTCCTTTACGAGGAAGAGTGGCTCGCCTGGCAGAAAGCCGGCGCCCTCAACCGACTCGATCTCGCGTTCTCCCGCGACCAACTCACGAAGGTCTATGTGCAGGACCGCATGCGCGAGAACTCGGCCGAACTCTGGTCCTGGATTCACGGCGGCGCCCACTTCTACGTGTGCGGTGACGCCAAGCGCATGGCGAAGGACGTCGATATCGCCTTGCACGACGTAATCATCCAGCACGGCAACCTGGACGCGGCCGCGGCGGCCGCCTACGTGAAGCAGATGAAGAAGGACCATCGCTACCTGCGCGACGTGTACTGAGGTCACCGTAGCCAATCCCGGTGGGAGCGAGCAAGCTCGCTCCCACAGATTTGCGTTATCGCACCTTGGGGGGCACCGGACGTGTGTATTGACAAACGTCCGGGCTGCGGCGAGCTATGGCCCCCTTCATTTATGAGCCTGACCTATAACAATCGTGTCGCTCTCGTCACCGGCGCCGGCCGCGGAATCGGCAAAGCCATTGCGGAACTCCTCGCCAAGGGAGGCGTGACCGTCATTTGCGTCAGCAAGTCGGCCGAAAGCTGCGGCGCCACCGCGGCCGCCATCACCGCCGCGGGCGGCAAGGCCAAGGCCCTGGCGGTGGACGTGGCGGACGGCGCGGCGGTCGCTAAGGCCAGCGCCGACCTCCTCGCGGAATTCGGCCAGATCGACATCCTGGTGAACAACGCGGGCATCACGAAGGACGGGCTCCTTTTCCGGATGTCCGAGGACGACTGGAATTCGGTCCTGAAGACCAATCTCGACAGCTGCTATCACTGGACCAAGCACATCGGGCGCTCGATGACCCAGAAGCGCTGGGGCCGCATCGTGAACATCACGTCGGTCGTCGGCCTGATGGGCAACGCCGGCCAGGCCAACTATTGCGCCGCCAAGGCCGGCATGATCGGCTTTACCAAGGCCATTGCCAAGGAGTTCGCCGCCCGCGGGGTCACCTCGAACGCGGTCGCCCCGGGCTTCATCAAGACCGACATGACCGCCGCCCTGCCGGCCGAGGCCGCCGAGAAGATTACCTCGGTAATCCCGCTTAAGCGCCTGGGCGAAGCGGCCGATATCGCCCACATGACCGCCTTCCTCTGCTCGGAGGAAGCGGGCTACATCACCGGCCAAGTTTTTACCGTTGACGGCGGCATGGTGATGTGATGCCTCTTCACAAACGTTTTAGAATCAATTTCCAATCTCATGGCTGACCAGAAAACCATCGAACAGCGCGTCAAAGAAATCATCGTTAACCAGCTGAATGTTAACGAAGAGCAAATCACCCCGCAGGCGTCGTTTCTTGACGACCTCGGCGCCGACTCCCTCGACACTGTCGAGCTGATCATGGCTTTCGAAGAAGAGTTCAAGGACGAGATCAAGGGTGAGATTCCTGAATCCGATGCCGAGAAGCTCCAGACGGTTGGCGACGTCACGGCCTACATTCAAAACAAGGCCGGGAAGAAATAAATTTTGGCCATTTGACCGAAGCGTTCTACCGTCTGGCCTAGCGCTGGTCTGGTAGGGCGCTTTTTTATTTTCCGAATTCGAATTATGATGGAAACACCTGTTCCTCACAAACGCGTCGTCGTGACCGGCATGGGCGTCGTGGCCTCCCTCGGCCACAACGTGAATGACTTCTGGGCCAACATTGTGGCCGGGAAGTGCGGCATCGACAAGGTGACCCTGTTTGATGCGAAGGATTACAGCTGCCAAATCGGCGCCGAGGTGCGCGGCTGGGATCCGGCGCAGCACATGGACCCGAAGGAGGTCCGGCGCAACGACCGCTACACGCATTTTGGTTTCTGCGCGGCCAAGCAGGCGATCGCGGATGCAAAGCTCGACATGACCAAGGAGGATGCCGATCGCGTCGGCGTCATCATCGGCTCCGGCATCGGCGGCATGTGGACCATCGAAAACCAGCACAAGGTCCTTTTGGAACGCGGCCCCCGCAAGGTCTCGCCGTTCATGATCCCGGCGCTGATCAGCAACATGTGCGGCGGCCTGGTGGCCATCGAACTGGGCGCGCGCGGCCCGAACTTCGGCGTCGTCAGCGCCTGCTCCACGGCCACGCACGCGATCGGCGAATCGCTCCGCATGATCCGCCGCGGCGAGGCGGATGTCATGGTGTGCGGCGGCGCGGAAGCCGCCATCACGCCGCTGGCCTACGCGGGTTTCTGCTCGATGAAGGCGATGAGCACGAACAACGAGAACCCCCAGAAATCGAGCCGCCCGTTCGACCTGAACCGCGACGGCTTCATCATGGGCGAAGGCTCCGCCATCCTCGTGATCGAAAGCCTCGAGCACGCGCTCGCCCGCGGGGCCCACATCTATTGCGAACTCGCCGGCTATGCGGCGACCTGTGACGCGTACCACATCACGTCACCCGATCCGGACGGCAAGGGCCTGTCGCAGTCGATGATCAAGGCGCTGCAGGACGCCAACGTGGAGCCGCACCAAGTCGACTACATCAACGCGCACGGCACCTCGACTCCGTACAACGACAAGTTCGAGACCATCGCGATCAAGAAGATCTTCGGCGACCACGCCCGCAAGGTGAACATCAGTTCCACCAAGTCGATGACCGGCCACCTCCTCGGCGCCGCCGGCAGCATCGAGGCCGTGATCAGCGTCAAGGCGATCGAAACCGGCATCGTGCCGCCCACGATCAATTACGAGACGCCCGATCCGGACTGCGACCTCGACTACACGCCCAACGTGAAGCGCGAGGCGAAGATCAACACCGTGCTCACGGACAACCTCGGCTTCGGCGGTCACAACGCCGCGCTGGTTTTCAAGAAGCATTAAGATGAAGGTGGGGCGGCGAGTCCCTTCGCCGCCGCGATTACGGCAAGTGTTCGCGGCGCGGAACGGAGTTCGCGCCCTTCCTTTTGTCTTGGGCGGCATTCTTCTGGCGGTTGCCTGCTCCCGTCAGGCGCCACCCGCGCCCGATCCCGCCACCCGGGAGACCATCTGGGAAGCGATCCAGCCGCACGCGCAGCGCTACCGGCTCGATCCGGCGTTTATCTACGCGCTCGTGGCGGCGGAATCGAATTTCAATCCCCAGGCCCGGAACGGCGAGGCGCGCGGACTCCTGCAGCTGAAGCCGGGCGCGTGGAAAACCGTGAACCGCGCGCCCTACGAGCCGGGGGTCTGGGTTTGGCGGGACAATCTCGCGGCCGGCATTGAGTACCTCGCCTGGTGCCGGAGCTATTTGCACCAGCAGGGAAAGTTTTCCGAACCCCTGCTGCTGGCATCGTTCCACTACGGGCTCGACTATGTGGAATCGCGCGATTTCGACCTCGACCGCCTCGAACGACCCGACAACCCGATTTATCGCGAGTTATGGCGTGGAAACCTGACCCCGGTGGCCCCACCGAATCTGAAAATTCCCCGTTGACGCGCTCTTTCGCCGGCCTTTTAACTCGGCCCCTTTCCGGCATGGCAAGTTAGCTCAGTTGGTAGAGCAGAGGACTGAAAATCCTTGTGTCCTCGGTTCGATTCCGAGACTTGCCACCACTTTAAGGCCCCGTTTCTCAGCGAGATACGGGGCCTTTTTGGTTTGTGAGCCTCAGACAAGAATTCACTGACCTAATCCTGACCTAGTTTTACCAACAAGCGCGTCACTCACGCGCCCGTCAAACGACGCGTGGGATAGCTTTGTGATTCTATGGCGGGACGTAGACCATTAGTGGGATTGAGGAGTGCCAGCTCCTCAAAGTTACCCTTCGACTCTGCCCAAGAGACTGAGCGCTCGTGACGGCTCAGTGGCTGACCCGCTTCCGTATAGCCTCTTGTTTTGCGCTGAGAAACACGGTGCTGAGGCAGACGCGGGGAGGTAACTACTGTACTTCACCATTTTCTTCCGCCGTAGCTTCAAATTTGCCGGACACCGGAAAGTCTCGATCGACCACCTCGATCTGAGAGGAGCGCAGGACAAAATAGGCGTCGCCACCGGTCCGGCCCGGCGGCTCGTTACGATTCACATACTTAATGCCGTCGATGCCATGGGCGTCCAGCAGGGAAACTAAGCGGGCCGCGGCGTCGGGAGACATAGAGGCGGTAATTTTAATTTTCCACGTTGAAGCGGGCGGGTCTTTCAAGATCTTGTCGAACTCTTCAGGAATTATGCCGACAGAGCTTTGCATGGCGTGTTTCAAACCCATTGCCACCATGGTATCGGAGGTCCACCCGAGATCTGATTTTGGGAGGTGAAGCAGGTTCTTGAACCGCAGGTGTGCCCGGATGATTTGGCCACTCTTCTGGGCGAAGTGCTTTGCCTGTTCAATATCTCCGAAGTGGATTCCGAGACTGTTGTAGCCGTGATCGGCGAACTTATCAAAGTGGGCTAGACTGCCGTGGAAGACACCGGTGACCCCCGGGGTATGGAGTTGGGCTGGCCGGCTGCGGTCGCCCGGGCGTGCCCACATGATGTTCAGGCCCGGACGTAGGATCGTGCGCCGCACGATATTGTGCGCACCGGGTGCATGAACTCGATGCACCTGCAATTCGCGTACGGTATGCGTTGTCTTGCGTGATCCGATCCATGGCGGCGACCAACGGGTGCGCGGCGCCGAGCTTTTTCTCGAGCCGGACCCGAATCGCCGTGAGCAGTGGATCGAGCGTGTACTCGCCGCGCCGGTTGAACTTCACATCGATTTCCAGCGCCTCGCCAATATCCTGGGCGGCATCTTCCAGCATGAGGGCGAGCTTGGCGCTGGCTGCATTGACCTCGTCGCGCTGGAGATCCTCGTCGATGCGCTGGTAAATATCCTTCGCCGATTCCATGGTCGGACCGGTACCGGCGGCGTAGTTGACGAAGTTGACGCGCCGCCACGTCTTGAGCCGGCGATGGAGCACGTCCCGCCATAAATTATCATGCGTCATAAGCAGGACCTGCACGTCGGCGAGCTTGGTGGTCAGGACCTCGATGAGCTGCGGGCGCTTGTATGCGTCGCAGCTGTTCACCACATCGTCGAGGATGAGGAAAGGGAACTCCTTGTTGAAATGCGTGGCGGACGCGAGCGACACCGCCAAGCCGAAGCTGTTGAGCTGGGATTCGCTCAGGTACTTGTAGGCGGGACTGATGTTTTGTCCCTGGAATTCCACCTCGAGGATGACGGACCGGTCAGACGCCATATCGAGCACCAGTTTGGGCTTGCCGATGCCGGGGGTAGCTTTTTCGAGGATTTCGAAGATCTCGGTGACCTTGTCCGAGATCTGACCGAACCGGTTGTGGACGTCGGCAAGGGCGCGATGGACAAACCGGTTCGTGAGCTCGGTGAACCGCTCCCTGACTTTATTGATGGCGAGGCCCTTTTCCTTCGCCGCGGCAAAGTCGGCGATGAGCGTGATGCCGTTCGTGACAAATTCATTGTCTTCGACGAGCTTCTTCCGTTTCGGGTCCTGCTCGAGGGCGAGCACCAACCCGTCATACAGACCGACGGCGGTCTGCCTGGCCTCGGTCATTGCCGACTGGGCTTGCTCCACCTCAAGGGCGCAGCTTTCCAATGACGGCACCAGCTTGTCGTCCAACGCCGTCGTATCGAAGACGAGCAAATCGCGCGCGACCGCGCGCGCATCTTTCCAACGCTTCACGGCCTTGCGGAGCAGATCCAGCGCGGTGGTCTCCTCTTCGGATTTTAGGTATTTTTCGGGAAGCGTGACTGGATCTTCCAGCGTGTGGTCAACGAGCGCCTGCCGCACCGCCTCCTTCGTCGTGCGAACGCGGGTCAGTAGCGTTTCCACGCGTTCCAGGGCTGCCAGCTCCGTTCCCACGTGTTCCTTGAGGTCACCCGTGAATTTCAGGCGGCAGAGCGGGCACTGGCCGGTCGGGGGAAGCTTTTCCAGCACCTCCTTGGCCGACTGGAGCAGGGGAATTCGCAAGAGCTTTTCCCGGTCGGCCGCCTGGCTCGCTTTGAGCTCGGCGACGGCGTTTTTAAGCGCGGTGAGTTTCGGAGCGATGCCGAGCGCGGGTCGGAACGCGACCAATTGGGTTTTTGCCTCACGCTGGACGCCGAGCCGCTTGGTGTTGCGGTCGGACACGACGAGTTTTTTGAGCTCCGCCGCCGCCGCCGGTACCGCATCCGCCGTTCCATCGAACGCAATCTCATGTTCGGCAAACCGCCGCCCGAACAGCTCGAGGGGCGTCAACACCTCTTGGTTCGCGAAGTGCTTAGTGTGCCGGCTTGCGACGTCCTTGTAGAGCGTGCGTTGCTCTTGGGGCGCCGCCCCCGCCGCGGAGCGCGTCGCGGCGTTTTCGCTCGAACGTCAGGTGCGCCCCGGCCTGCCGCCCTTTTTCATCGCACACGCCCGGGACGACACCGTCGTCCCCGTGGACAACAGCCGGCTCTTTGCCGAGGCCCTGCAGAAAACGGGCGTGCCGGTCGAACTGCATCTCTACGAGACCGGCGGCCATGGTTTTTCGCTCGGCGTCAACGCCGAGACCGGGCAATGGCCGGCGCGCTTTCTCGCCTGGCTTGATGCGCTCCCCTGAACCGTGGGGCTGATTCCCCGGCGCCGGGAACCGGGTTACTTAACGTCTTCAGTGCGGGCTCCGTTGCCGCGAGGCCGGGGCCGCCGCTCCCTGTATATTCCGGAGTACCGCCATGTCTTCGTTTCCCGCCGCAGTTCCATCGCCGGCCATTCTTTGCTTCGGCGAAGTGCTGTGGGACGTATTCGATGGAAGGGAAGTGATTGGCGGGGCGCCCTTCAATGTGGCCGCTCATCTGGCGAGTTTGGGAATTCGCACCTCGCTCTACTCGCGCGTGGGCAGTGACGTCCGGGGAGCCCGGGCCCGGCATCGGCTGGAGCGGTTTCAGGTGTCGGATCGCTGGCTGCAGCAGGATGCGGCGCGGCCGACGGGCTGGGTGGATGTGGCCCTGGACGCGACGGGCCAGCCGACCTTTCGCATTGGCCCCGATGCCGCCTGGGATCGCATTGAAATGCCGGACCCCGGCGCGATGCGCATTTTGCGGGCCGAACGTTTTTCCGCGGTGGTGTGCGGAACGCTGGCCTCCCGTTCGCCCGTGAGCCGCGAGGCTTTGGCGGCGGTCCGCGCGGCGCTGCCCGGCGTACCCGTGTTCTACGATGTCAATCTGCGCGGACCCGACACCCCGGTCGAGCGGGTGCGGGAGATTCTGCCGGGAGTGACCTTGCTCAAGGTGAATGCGGACGAAGCGGGGGATCTCGCGCGCGAGTTGTTGGGCCGGACGATGTCGTCCACTGATTTCTTTCAGGAACTGCGGCGGCTTCACGGGATCAGGCTCCTGCTTTGTACGTGCGGCGAGGAAGGTTGCGAAGTGGTGACGGCAGACGAGGTGTTCACGAGCCGTTCCGAGCCGGTCCAAGTCGCCAGCGCCGTCGGGGCGGGCGACGCGTTTTCCGCCGCGTTTCTGGCGGGGTGGGTGAGGGGATTGCCCCTCAAGCAGGCGGCGGTTAACGCGAACCGACTCGGTGCCTTTGTCGCATCGTCGCCGGAGACCGTCCCCGAGTATTCGGCCGCGCTGCGGGCACAGCTGGCGGGGCTTGCATGACGCCCGTGCGCAAATCTTCCCGTGTTCGCGGCGCGGCGGCTCGCCTTTGCGCGAACGAGTGTTTCTGTCTGCCTCCGCCGCAATATTTTCACTCCCCTAAAACATGAACCCCACCGACACAGCTCGAGCACCCTGGCGCCAGCGCTGGCGGCAGTACCGCTGGCTGGTGGTCGGCCTGTTGTTCGTCACGGCGATCATCAACAATCTCGACCGCCAGACGCTCTCCGTGCTCGCGCCGACATTGCGCGAGCAGCTCGGGATCAGCGCGGTGGAATATTCGTACGTGGTTTCCTCCTTCCTCGCCGCGTACACGCTCGGTTATCTGTTTGCCGGCACGGTGCTCGATCGCCTGGGCGTGAAGCTTGGCTTGGCGCTGGCGATGGGATTCTGGTCGCTGGCCAGCGGGCTGCATGTGCTGGCCACGGGCTGGCTCGGGCTGGCCGTCATGCGTTTCTTGTTGGGCATCGGCGAATCCTTCAACACACCCGCCGCGATCAAGGCGATCGCCGAGTGGGTGCCGTCGCGCGAACGCGGGCTCAGCATTGCCATTTACAACAACGGCTTCGTCGTCGGCTCGATCCTCGCGCCCCCCGTGGTGTCGCTGATCGCGCTGCACTTCGGCTGGCAGGAAAGTTTTTTGGTCACGGCCGTGCTGGGAGCGGCCCTTATTTTCTTCTGGTGGAAATACTACGATTCCCCCGAGCGCAGCCGACGCCTCAGCGCCGGCGAGCGCGACTACATCCTGGCGAACCGGCCCAAGGAATCGGACGAAGGCCCGGCGCCGTCGTTGTGGAAACTGGCGATCCACCCCGTGTGCTTTGCCTTCATCGTGAGCCGGTTTCTCACCGATTGCTTCACCTACTTCTTCAACTTCTGGCTCCCCGATTATTTCCAGACGACCCGGGGCTTCTCGCTGGCGCTCCTCGGGATGGTGGGATGGATCCCATATTTCCTCGCCGACATCGGCGGACCCGCGGGCGGCGCGTTGTCGGACTGGTTCGTGCGCCGCGGCTGGGATCCCCTGCGCGCGCGCCTGCGCGTCATGCTGCTCTCCGCCGCGATCATGCCGCTCGGGATCATCGCCGTGCGCGCCGAGAACGTGTGGTTTTCGTTTGCCCTGCTCTCCATCATGTACGCCGCCCAGATGTGTTGGATGGTGAACCAGCTCTCGATCCTTTCGGAGACGTTTCCGCGGAGGAGCGTGGCCACGGTCATCGCGCTCACCGGCATCGGCGGCGGCCTCGGCGGCATCCTGGCCACCGTCCTGACCGGCAAGGCCGTCGCGGGCTATGGCTACACGCCGGTATTGACGACGATGAGCGTGCTGCATGGCCTCGCGTACGTGGTCATCCTCGTCGCGATGCGCACCCGGCGGGGACCTGAAGCCGCGCGGACCGGCTGACCGGTTCGCGCAGGCAGTTCGCGCGCGGGCCGCGCCGCGTCACGCGAATGTAACCTCAGACTTAACGTATTCAGTGAGGGGCGGGTTGTTCCCCCGGGCGGGAGTTCTAAATCCGACACCTAGCGTGGCCTCTTCGCAGGCGACGCAGCGGTTGACTTCAGTCGCCGCGTCACCTCCGTTCACCAACCCTCCCGCCCCCATGAACCTTCGAGCTTTATTCCGTCCGCAGCGCGCCAGCGGCCTCCTCGCCGGCACGATCCTCACCCTCTCCTGTCTGCCGCTCCTGGCGCAGACGGCCGGCAACGCCGCCGGTGGCGCCGACCGCGACGAGGTGGTGAAGTTGGTGACGATGCAGGTGACGGGCACGGCGCTGCGCAACCAGGAGGAGGTGGAGAACCGGCGCGTGTCCGTGAACGTGGCCGACACGCTAACGATGGACGAACTGGGCAACCTCGCCGACGAAAACCTGGCCGACGCAATGATCCGCCTGCCGGGCATTAGCACGATGCAGACGCTCTACGGCGAACAGGAAGCCTCCTACGTCTCGGTCCGCGGTATTCCGGCCGACCTCAGCTACACTTCCTTCGACGGCATGACAATGTTCTCCACGGCCAACGACGGCGATGGCCTGCGCCGCGTGGACCTGAACCTCATTCCGACCCAGATCTCGCGCACGACCCGCGTCTACAAGAGCTTCACCGCCGACCTGGATGCCGGTGCGATCGGCGGCGTGACCAACATCGAGCCATACAGCGCCCTCAAGGACCGCCGCACGGCGAACCTCCGCCTGCAACTCACCGGCGAGACCGGCGAGGGCAAGTACATCGCGCCCTTCAACAGCCGCGGCGGCCACTACCGCAACCGCCCGGTGTCCGGCGCGCTCTCGGCCCTTTATGTGAACCGCTTCGGCAAGGACGGTCGCTTCGGCATCGTGCTCAGCGGCATGTACCGCCAGCGCGACTACAGCTACACCAAGACCAATCCCAACGGCCGCGTGTTCTTCACGCCCACGGGCGCCACCGCCGCGGCCGACTTGTCCAACTGGGACGGCCAGCAGCCGTTCTCGAGCATCTACCGCCCGATGGACTACACGAAGTACTCCGAGAGCAAGGGCGGCTCGGCCAAGCTGGAGTACCGTCTTTCCGACAACTGGGCGGTCTCGCTGCTCGCCTTCGACTACCAGAAGCTCGAGGACCAGAACCTCAACCAGTACTATTTGGAGACCTTCACCGGACTCACCCGTCCGAGCGACAACGTCGGCCGCTTCAAGATCGGCCGCGTCCGTTCCATCTACAGCTACGACCGCTTCCAGCAAGAAACCCGCGGCCTGCTGTTCAAGCTCGAGGGCAAGCTCGGCGCCGACTCCTCCCTCGAGTTCCGCGCCGGCCGCTACCAGAACGAGTTCTATGACCGCGACGAGTCGGTGACCTTCCTCTACAGCCCGACCGCCTCCTTCATCACCTTCGATTACAGCCGCAGCCTGTTCCCGCAGGTGGCCGTCGAGGGCGTGGACCCGATCACCACCGTCTCGAACTTCCGCCTGAGCTCGGCGCCGGTCAATACCGTCGAGTCCAACGTCAACTCCAAGCAGGCGAAGGTCGACTTCAAGAAGAACTACTTCGCCGACAGCATGGGCTTCGGCTTTACCACCGGGGCCGACTGGCGCGAGACCGACGCCCACCGCGACGGCACGACCGTCAACTACACCAACAACAGCGCTCCGTTGACGGGCATCGGCTTTGTCCCCGAGTTCCGCTCCGTCAACTACGCCTACCCGGTGGTCTGGGTCGACTACAACCCCTTCCAGCAAACCGTGCTCCCGAATCTCGCCGTCAACCAGACCTCCTCCAACAACGATTCCGCCTCGAGCGACTACTTCTACGACGAGCAGCTGTTCGCCGCCTATTTCTCGGCCAAGTACGGCTGGCAGAAGACCAACGTGGTCGCGGGCGTGCGCTATGACCATGTCGACTACCACGCGCGTTCGCCCCTCGCGATCGCCGGCACCTACAACGGCACCTTCACCCCGTCCGGCGGCACCTGGGAGCACACGCTGCCCTCCGCCATCCTCACCCACTATTTCACGCCGCGCTTCCGCGTGAAAGCCGCCATCAGCGAGTCGCTCGGCCGGCCGCAGTTCGGCGAGATCGCCCAGGCGGTCGTCCGCAACGACCAGAACCTAACCATCAGCCGCGGCAATCCCAACCTGAAGCCCCGCCGTTCCGACAACTACGACCTGGCCCTGGAATACTTCTTCAGCCGAAACGGCATGGTCTCGCTCAGCGGGTTTGCCAAGGACATCAAGGACGACATTTACACGCAAACGGTCGACGAGGTCATCGACGGCGTTACCTACGCCGCCACCGAGCCGTTCAACTCCTCGCAATCGAAAATGCGCGGCGTGGAAGTGGCCCTGACCCACAACGCCATCCCGGGACTCCCGGGCTTTCTGGACAAGCGCGTCGGCGTGGCCCTCAACTACACCAAGCTGTGGGGCGAGATGGACTACTTCTCCGGCGCCACCAAGGTGCATCTCGACTCCCTCCAGTACCAGCCCGATTACATGGCCAACGCGACGGTGTTCTACACCTTCCCGCGCAAGAAGGGGGAAATCCGCCTCTCGTACAACTGGAAGGGCCAGAGCCCGATCTCCCTCGGCCTCTACCCCTGGACCACCTATTGGCTGCGGGCTTCCGAGCGCATGGACCTGGGCATTCGTTATTCGCTGACGAAAAACTTCATCGTCAAGTTCCAGGCGAACAATCTCACCGGCGAGGGCGTCAAGCAGGGCTACCTCGCCCCCTTCGCCCAGAATCGCTACGAGATGAATCAGGATCGCACCTTTGCCGTGGACTTTACTTATAAGTTCTAAACCGGCTGCATGGCCGGGATCACCCGAGACCGCCCGCCCGGTTCGCCGGCGCGGGCGCACGGCTTTCGGCAGCCGAAAAACGTCCGCTTTTACCCCATGAAAAACCAGATCCATGCCTGCTTCGTTGCGACGCTGGCGGCGCTGACCCTCGCGGTCACGGCCTTGGCCCAGGAAAACGCTTATCAACCCCCGGCGCTGGAACAGCAGGGTTCCTGGTCCCTGGTCATGGTGCCCGACATCCAGAACTATGTGAAGTGGGGCCGGAACCAGCCGATCCTCGACCTGATGATGACGTGGATCGACGAGAACATCGATCCGTTGAACATCAAGATGGTCGTGATCGTCGGCGACCTCGTGAACAACAACGAGAAGATCATCAACGATCACGACGGCAACCAAACCACCACTCAGCAGTGGCAGGCCGCCTCGCGGGCGCTCGCAAAACTGGATGGGAAGGTGCCCTACATCGCGGCGAGCGGGAACCACGACTACAGCATCGACCTCCAGGGCAATCGCCGCTCGCGGTACAGCGAGTTCATTACGACGGAACGGAACCCACTGAATCAAAAGATCCTCGTGCAGAACAACCGGAACGAGCAGGACCAGCCGACGCTCGAAAATTCGGCCTGCGAGATCAAGGGCCTGAACGGCCGGGACTACCTGTTCCTCACCGTCGAATACGCGCCGCGCGATTCGATCGTCGAGTGGGCGAAGAAGATCGCGGCATTGGAACAGTACAAGAATCACCGGATCGTGCTCATCACGCACTCCTACCTCGACGCCAAGGACCAGCTGACCGGCCCGGCGCCGTCCACGTGGATCCGCTGGGAGCCGTTCAACGTCAACAACGCCATCGAGAAATCCGCGCGCATGGAATTGCCGAGGTCCAACACCGGCCGCCAGATTTGGGACAAGCTCGTGCAGCCCGCCACGAACATCGAACTGGTCCTTTGCGGCCACATCTCCGGCGAAGGCTACCGGCAGGACGCCAACGCCGCGGGAAAAACCGTGCACCAGATTCTTTTCGACGCGCAAAGCGTGGGTGGCGGCTATTTCGAGGGCAACGGCGGGGACGGCTGGCTCCGGATCATGGAATTTTATCCCGATGGCCGGACGGCAAAGGTCCGGACATTCTCGCCGCTGTTTGCGGCGTCGCCCACCACCCGCCAGTTCGCCTGGATGAAGGACGCGCGGAACGAGTTCGAGATTAAATTCAAATGAGCGATTCGGAATCCACGCGGAACTGCCGCGCTTCGTTCGAGAACCGCGAGGCCGCTCTGCGCGGCGCCCGTGAGGGATTTGCCGGGCTCGGCCGCCTGCGGTGGTTGTTGATCGCCGCGGGGCTGCTGACCGGCATTGGTGCGGCGACTGCCGCGGAGTCGGCGGCGAAGCCGGCGCGGCAATTCATCGCGCACCGTGGAGTCAACCTGCGCTCCACCGTGGCCGGCGAAAATTCGCTCGAGGCCATTGCCCTGACCCGGCGCGCGGGATTCACCACGATCGAGACCGACGTGCGGCTGACGTCCGACGGGCAGCTGGTCATCATGCATGACGGGACCCTTAACCGGACCTGCCTCGCGGCCGACGGCACGAAGCTCAAGACAGCCGTGCCCGTGGCGGGCGTGACGCTGGCGCGGTTGCGGGACGACTATATTTTGAAGGCGGATCAGCCGGCCATGCGCTCGCGCGTGCCGACCTTGCGCGAATATCTCGAGGAATGCCGGCGGCAGGGTCTGATGCCGTTCATCGAGCCGAAGCTTTACGACGAAAGTGGGGCGCACTATCGCGACATCATTGCCGTGGCAGACGAGGTGCTCGGCCGCGGTCGCTACATCATCACTTCCAACAACCGCGCCAACCGCGTGATCCGTGGACTCGGCATCAAGGACGTGCGCGTGATGAGCATCCTGTATCAGACCACCTTCGAGGACATCGCCGGGTTGGGGAATGCGATCATGGCGGTCAGCGCCACGCGGTTCCAACCGGAGGAATTTTCCGCGAACGTGCAGCGGGCTGTCGCCGCCGGGATTCCGACCGAGTCGCATGGCGATACCTTTGCGCAGTTCAGCCTCATCAATGCCCATGCGATCGATTTCGTCTCCACCGACGAACTCGCGGCCGATCTCGCGCCCGGTGCGCAACCCTTGGTGGCCTGCACGGATTTTGATGCGTTTGAAACCACCGCAAGCCGGGATGCGAACGGCTGGCGGCTCGTGGCGGGCGAGACGTTGAAGCCCAGGACCGACCTGCCGAAGGTCGCCTTCGGCGGCATTTACCTTGAGATGGAAATCCATGGCAGCGCCACCGTGCGGCTGGGAGGTCAGGAATTCACCGTCGACCAACCCGCCGGCGCCACGGTGCGTCACCAGCTGGTGGTCTACGAAGCCGCGCCCGCCTTCGAGGTGAAAGCCCGAGGCGGCTGCGCGGTCAAACGCGTGAGCCTCAAACTCGTTTCGTATTGAACATCCGAACCGATCGCGCCTCGAAGGGCCGCCTCAGTGCCGCAAGCCCAGCGCCGCCGTTTCCGCAACAACCCGCCTTCTGCCTTATGAAAATCCCCAGCTGGTTTCTTCTGTTCGCAATCGCGGCGTACGCCGCCGAGACGACGCCCGTCACGCATGATTACTATGCGGAGGGTTACGTGGACTTCCGGACGGTGGTCGCGCCACCGCCGGGTGAGGACTCGATCGCGGGGCAGGCGGATCGCGAACTCGCGATCCTGTTCGATGCGAACCGGACCCCGGAGCAGGTGGCGCTCGCGGCGCATTTTGCGAAGTGGTCGCCCTTCACGGTGGTGGCGGACGTTCTCGGCGCGCAATGCACCCGCGAGGCGCTGCCGCGCACCGCGGCGTTCTTCGACAAAGTGTATGCGGAGACCCGCCCGGTTATTTTGGCGGCCAAGGAGAATTGGAATCGCCGGCGCCCCTATGATTACAACTTAGAACTGCGGCCGACGGTCGACAAGCCGGCCACCACGTCGTACCCGAGCGGTCACGCGTTCGCCGCTTCAGTCTGCACCGTGCTGATGAATGCCGCTTTTCCCGAGCATGCCGCGCAGTGGACGAAGGAGGCCCGGCAGGTCCGTTGGAGCCGGCTTTATGGCGGCGCGCATTATCCGAATGACGTGATGGCCGGAAAGGTCCTCGGTGAAGCGGTGGCGCAGGCGTTGCTGCGGTCACCGAACGTGCAGACGGCGCTGAAGGAAGTGCGCGCAGAGATTCTGGCGCTGGCCTCGGTGAAACGCTGAGCAGGTAAGTCGGAGAAAGGCTCTCGCACCGGCAGTCGGCAGGGGGGGGCAGTGCGAAAAAGTTTTCCTGAAGGCGGCGTAGGGGCGGCGCTTGACGACGCCCGCGAATGAGAATTAGAGCATTTTAAATAAAGTCGTAGCCGTATTGAGTAGCGGCAGGCCTCCGTGCCTGCCGGCTTCCGCAAGGCAAAACCCGGCAGGCAGGGACGCCCGCCGCTACATCCACGGCAGCTATGATTTTTATGGAATCGCTTTAGTCCGCGACCACGGGCGTCATCAAGCGCCGCCTCTGCCGGCATCAGAATGCGCCGAATTGGCGAATTGTCCCCTCCACTCACCACGATTCCCGCCAAACCCCGTCCAGCAGCACCGTGGTGGCATGTTCGGAAATGCCGCGTTCGTTGCGGTGCAGCTGGGCCATGACCAAATCCACGGCGTTGGCGGCGATGGCTTCGTTGCACGGGTCGATGCCGGGCAGCACGCCGTGCGGGTGCCAATCGAGCGTCACGATGCGGCGCGCTTCCGGCGCGAGGGCTTGCAGCTGATCACGGACGCGTTTCCCAACCTGCCAGCCGAGGATGAGGGCGTCCGGTTTCATCTTCTTCAACCATGGGCGCAGGCTCTCGAGATCGTCCGGCTCGCAGAATCGCACTGAATTGTTCGCGATGCCCGGGGTCGGGTGATTGGTGATGAAGGCCGCGTGCTGCATGTGGTGGATCCGGCCCTGCACCGCTTCGCTGAGAATGGCGGCCGGCCGGGTCACGCCCTCGCCGCGCAGGCGCTGCAGGGTCTGCCAGACGCTGCGATAGTGATAATGCGCGGCCCGGTTGATCACCGGGGAAATCTCCGTGTTGCCGATGATCACTGCCGCGAGCGCATGCCAGTCCCAGTTGAGCGTGATTTCATGGGTGCTGGCGGCGGGTGAGATGATGATCCCCGAAATGCCGCGGGCGCGCAGGATCCCGTTGAGTCGCTGGGCGGTCAAATTGCGTTCCCCCAGCCAGAATTCCTCCAGGCCGGAACCCAGTTGCTCGGCGCGCTGGCGGGCGGACTTGAGGATCACCTTCACGTAGTGTTGCAGGTGCACGGGCAGGCTGTCGGTGCGGCTCGGGGTGTTGATCCAGATGAAGGCGAGCGTTTCGCGGCTGGCCAGCGAGCGGCTGCGGCGGATCGTGGCCATCAGCGACCCGATGCGGGGATCGGGACGATAGCCCATTTCGGCAGCGATGCGGCGCACGCGCTCCACCGTGGCCGACGGGATGCTCGGGTGGCCGCGCAACGCGTAGGATGCGCCGCCCGTACTCAGGCCGGCGGCGCGGGCGACGTCGGCCAGGCTCACATCATGCAGTTTCGACATGATGCGGTGGCTCGGCAGACTCACTTCGACTGGAATGGTCCGACGACGGCTTTGACGGTGTGATTTTCGTTCGTGTCATCGAGCACGTAAACGTGGAATTGGTCCCCGCCCGGCTGCACGCGCACGACGATGTGGCCGGTCGGGTTCTTGATCTGGGCAATGTGAGCCGCGGCCATGGTCGACGCCATCATATTGGTGAAAAATAATTCACGGGGATCGGGATAGGTCTTCTTCGACAGCAGCCGGCGGTAGACGTTCATCGACGGCTGGCTCTGGCCCCAGGTGGAGGCGATGACGACCTGCGGCTGCAGGGTGCGCAGGAGAAAGACACCATTGGCGTCGAAGTTCGCATGGTGGTCGGCCTTCATGACCTCCACCGGGCCGGTCGCCTTGGCGACGGGCTCCTCGATGTTCTTCCATTCCTCGCCGGGGATGCCGTATTCGACTTCGCTGACGTCGAGGTCTCCCCCGGTATAATAGTCGAACTTCCCGTAGGAAATCCGGAAGGCAATGCTGCACTTGTTTTCGACGGGCGTGACGTCCGCGGGAAAATGGTTCTTCGCCTCGTTGCCTTGGCCGGTCCACACCCACCCGTTGGCGGCCAGGTTGCGGATTTCGAAATTCGGGTAGCGGGCCTTGTTGTGCACGAGTTCGATCTGGTCGTTGCGCCCCGGGACGAAGCGCTCGATCTTCAGGCCATTGCGCGCCGTCTGCCGGGCGATAAACTCGCGATAGTTCTTCATCTTCAGGTCGTCGAGCGGCACCGGCCAGTTGTAATCCGGCCAGTTGCGGTCGAACAACCGGAGCAGCGGGACGTGTTCGGCCACCTCGGTCAGGCCGCCCAACTGGTAGCCGCCGAGCGCGGATACCGGCGCGTTCTTTTCGATCATGCCCATGTGGTCGACGTGGAAGTGCGAGATCACCGCGGCATCGATCTGGTGCGCGGGCAGCGGCTTGATCACGCGCTCGATGTAGCGGGCGAGCCACTCGCCCGGGCGACGCGAATCGTCGGGCTTGGCCGGCACGCTCCAGTTCGGTTCGACGGGGGCCGCGCCCGCATCGACCAGCAGGGTGGTGCTGTCGGGGAGGATCAGGAACGCCGACTCCCCGCGGCCGGTGTTGATGAAATGGATGTCGAGGCAGCCCTCGGACCAATCGGGCAGCGGCGCGCCCACGCGGCCGACGGGGGCGGAAGAGGTTTCGGCGGCGACCAGACTGCCAGCCAGCAAGAGAAGGGGGAGGAGTTTTTTCATGTTCATGGGACAGGGGTGGAGGCCGTGACGGCCATCGCCTTGAGACTGGCGGCCGTGGAAATTCCGCCAATGCGTCCCCCGTTGAACGCGTTAAGTGCGAAACGCCGCGCGGACGTTGACGCGTTGCCGGCGATCGCGCGGAAACGCGGTGAATTCTTAACGCGTTCAGTGACAACCCGGTTGGTGGCTTGGGCGGAACTTGCTGAAGTGGCTCCACGGCCCGCCTTCGTCGCGTTTGGCGGTGACGATTCACCATGTCTGCTTTCCCCACCTCCTCGACCCAATCGTTGCGCCCAAAGTTCGCCCCGCTGCATTCACCGCGGGCGGCTGGCGAAAAATCGGCCACGCCCGGGCTCGTCACGGTCGAGCTGTCGACCGATGTGCTCGTCGCCGGCGGCGGCATGTCGGGTGTGTGCGCCGCGATCGCCGCGGCGCGCAATGGCGCCAAGGTGATCCTGGTGCAGAACCGCTCCCGGCTCGGCGGCAACGCCTCCAGCGAGGTGCGCATGCACGTCGTGGGCGCCAACTGGCACAAGAACCGCCCGGGCTGGCGCGAGGGCGGGATTCTCGAGGAAATCCGTCTCGATGACGCCGTGAACAACCGGCAGCGCTGCCGCGAGATGTGGGACCTGTTGCTTTACGACAAGGTGGTGGCGGAACCGAACATCACGCTGCTGCTCGACAGCACGCTGGTGTCGGCGGTCGTGGTTGACGGGAAGATCAAGGAGGCGACGGTGCGGTGCGATCCGACCGAGCACATTTACCGGATCACCGCCCAGGTGTTCTGCGATTGCACCGGCGATTCCCGCCTGGCGCTCGAGGCCGGCGCCGAGACGCGCTGGGGTCGGGAGGCGCGCGCGGAGTTTGGGGAGTCGCTGGCGCCGGAGACGGCGGACGGCGAGACGCTCGGCAGCAGCATCCTGTTCACGTCGCGCCGGCACGCGCAGCCGATGCCGTTCACACCGCCGGCATGGGCGCGCAAGGTGGATGCCGCGACGCTGCAACGCCGGACGATCAAGTCGTGGGAATACGGCTATTGGTGGATCGAGTGGGGCGGCCACCTCGACACGATTGGCGACAACGAGCGGATCCGCTTCGAGCTCCTGTCGATCGTCATGGGCATCTGGGATCACATCAAGAACAGCGGCCGGTTTCCGGACAGCGCGAATTGGGCGCTCGAGTGGGTCGGCATGGTGCCCGGCAAACGCGAGAGCCGTCGCATCGTGGGCGACCACATCCTTACGCAGGATGATCTGCTCAAGGGCGGCGATTTCGAAGACGCGGTCGCGATCGGCGGCTGGCCGATGGACGATCACCCCCCGGGCGGTTTTGACAGCGTGTCGGATTCCCCGGGCCGCCAGGTGGCGACCGAGGAGGTGTTCAACATCCCGCTGCGCGCGCTCTACAGCCGGAACATCCGGAATCTTTTCATGGCGGGGCGCAACATCAGCGCGAGCCACGTCGCCTTCACTTCGACGCGCGTGATGGGTACCTGCAGCGTGATGGGCCAGGCGGCTGGCACGGCGGCTGCGCTTTGCGTGCGGCATGGCATCAGTCCGCGGGAGCTTTACCAACAGAAACCGCGCCTGCGGGAATTGCAGCAGCAACTCGTCGCGGACGACCAGACCATCAAGGGAATCCGCAGCGAGGCTCCGAACGACGTGGCGCGTCGCGCGCAGATCACGGCGTCCTCCGAGGAAGGCCGGGCCGTGGCCGTCAACGTGGCCAATGGCTGGCTGCGGGATTTCCCGGGGCCGACGGCGAAGAATTTGCCGGAACTCGACGTTCCCCTGGAACTCTGCGGGAGCGGCGGCGTGATCCCGGCGGCGACCAACCACTGGGCCGGACGCCTCACCGCGGCGGGAGCCTGGCTCGAGCTCCGCTGGAAGGAAACGCAGCGCGTCCGCCGGGTCGAACTGGTCTTCGACACGGGCTTCCATCGCGAGCTGACGCTGACGTCCTCCGACACCATCAACGAAGGGATCATCCGCGGCCCGCAGCCGGAAACGGTGCGGGATTACGAGATCCTTGGCTGCCGTCCGGGTGAAACGACCTGGCAATCGCTGCTGAAGGTCACCGGCAACCACCAGCGACTGCGGCGTCACGATCTTCCCGCCGGCGAACTGCAGGCCTTGCGGATCCAGGTGCTGGCGACGCATGGCGATCCCTGCGCCCGGATTTTCGAAGTGCGTTGCCTGGCTTGATCCAGGCCTCACCCTTTCCCCCCACCTCCGTTCCCCATGCAAGCCCTCGTTCTCGAAGAGAAATTAAAGCTTTCGCTGCGTGACTTCCCGACCGACGACCGGCTCGGCGCGCATGATGTCCGCATCGCGATGCACACGGTCGGCATCTGCGGCAGCGACCTGCATTATTATCTGTGGGGCGCCATCGGGCCCTACGTGGTGCGCGAGCCGATGATTCTCGGACATGAGGGCGCGGGCACGATCACGGAGGTCGGCTCGGCCGTGAAGAACCTCAAGGTCGGCGACCGGGTGTGCGTCGAGCCGGGCATTCCCGATCCGAACAGCCGCGCGACGCGCCTCGGTCTCTACAACCTGGACCCGGCCGTGCGGTTCTGGGCCACGCCGCCGGTGCACGGCTGCCTGCGGCCGAGCCTGGTCCATCCGGCCGCGTTCACTTTCAAGCTTCCCGACAACGTGTCCTTTGCCGAGGGCGCCATGGTCGAGCCCCTCGCGGTCGGCATGCATGCCGCGGCGAAGGCCCGCATTCGTCCGGGTGATGTGGCGGTGGTCATCGGCGCCGGCCCGATCGGCGTGGTGACCGCGCTGGCCGCGCTGGCCGGCGGTTGCAGCCGGGTGTTCATCACGGACGTCGTTGCGCCGAAACTGGCCAAGGCCGGGCGCTACCCCGGCATCACGCCCGTCAACGTGAAGGAGCAAAAGCTCGCGGAGGTCGTGATGGCCGCGACCGAAGGTTGGGGCGCCGACATCGTCTTCGAGGCGAGCGGCAGCGAGCAGGCCATGCGGGGAATCTTCGAGCCGCTTTGCCCCGGCGGGTGCATCGTGTTCATCGGCATCCCGGCGGCGCCGATTCCCTTCGATATCTGCGCCGCGCAGGCCAAGGAAGCGCGCATCGAAAATGTCTTCCGCTATGTCCACGTTTATCCGCGGGCCATTGCGCTGATGGGCGCGGGCAAGATCGACTTGAAGCCGCTGATCACCGACAAATTTGCGTTCAAGGATTCCGTGAAGGCCTTCGAGTTCGCGGCCAACATGCCGCCCACGAGCGTCAAGGTGCAGATCGAACTGGTGTAGGGACGCATTACCGGACCCAATCTTCCGAGCCGGGCGAAGGATCCCCGGAAGTTCGCGAGTACGGTCGGATCCTTCGCGCGCCCCGGGCTGACGGCAGCGAAGCGCGCGGGTGTTGGCGGACCCTGCCTCAAGGAAGCCGGCTCTAAGTCGCGGCGGGGCGCGACCCCGGCCGGCGGCCCAGGCCAACGAGCACGGCGGCGAGCAGGATCACGCCTTTGAGTACTTTTTGCAGGTACGGCGAGACCTCCATGAGGTTCAGGCCATTGTTCAGAATCCCCAGCGTGAGCGCACCGATCAGGGTCCCGATGACCGAGCCGCGGCCACCGGTGATGGCCGCGCCGCCCAGCACGACCGCGGCGATCGCATCGAGTTCATAACCGATGCCGGCATTGGGCTGGCCGGACATCAGGCGCGAGCTGAGCACAAGCCCCGCCAGCGCGGCGGTGAGGCCGCTCAGCGCGTAGGCGAGCACCTGACAGCGGGCCACCGGGACGCCGGAGAAATGGGCGGCCGTGGGATTGCCGCCGATGGCGTAGAAATAGCGTCCGACCACATGCTGGCGCAGCAACAGGGTTCCGGCGGCAATCACGCCGAACATCACCAGCGTCGGCGCCTGCCAGCCGGCCAGCGCGCCGCGACCGAGCAGGCCGTAGGCTTCGGGCAGGCCGGTTTGCGGGTAACCCCCGGTGGCGAGCAGCGCGAACCCCCGGGGAATCTCCATCGTGGCGAGTGTGACGATGATCGCCGGGAGACCGCCGTAGGCGATCAACAGGCCGTTGCACGTGCCCAGCAGAAGTCCCGCCGCCAGCGCGGCGAGGATGGCGAGCGGGATGGGCGCGCCCGCGAGCACCGTGCCGGCCGACACCGTCATCGCGAGGGCCATGACCGAGCCAACCGACAGATCGATGCCGCCGGTGATGATCACAAAGGTCATCCCGGTGGCGATGATCGCGTTGATCGAGACCTGCCGGCCGATGTTGCGGAAGTTTTCCCAATCCAGGAAGCGATCCGACAGAATCGAGAGCGCAACCACGAGCAGCAGCAGCCCGAGTGCCGCCAGCGCTTCCGGCGGCCAGGGCCACGCGAAGCGGTGGCGCCAGGCCTTCACCAGGAGAAGCCCTTGGCGTTCGCGGGAGTGAGCAGCTTGACGTCGATCGGGATCTGTTTCGGGACGGCGGCGCCCCACTTGGCGGCGAGGGCCAGGCCGAGCGCGATCCGGATCTGGTCGCGCGGGAATTGCGCGACGGTGGCCTTGAAGGGCCCGCCGGCGTTGATGGCGTCGACGACCTCGGCGAGGCCATCGACGCTCACGAGGGCCACGTCCCGGCCGGAGGATTTGATCGCGGCCAGCGCCCCGAGGGCGCCGCCGTCATTGACGCTGAAGAGGCCGTTCAAGTCCGGATGCGCTTGGAGCAGGTTTTCGGTGACGCTCATCGCGACACTCCGTTCCTGCCGGCCGTTTTGGGTGTCGACGACCTTGATGCCGGGGTGGCGGGCGATCTCGTCCTTGAAACCGCGGACGCGTTCGAGGATCGGCACGACCGGGATGCCGTCGAGGATCGCGACGGCCCCGCGGTCGTTGAGCGAGCGGGCCAATGCCTCGCCGGCGAGCACGCCCGCGTCGTAATTCTTGGAGCCGACAAACGAATCGACCGGGCCATTGGCCTGGGCATCGACGGCGACCACCACCACGCCCGCCTTCTTGGCCGTGCGCACGGCGCCTTCGATCCCCGTCGAATCGGTCGGATTCAGCAGGATGATATCCACACCTTTCTGAACCAGATCCTCGATGTCGGCGGTTTGCTTCGTCACGTCGTGACGTGCATCCGTGACGTAGAGTTGGGCCCCCAGGGACTTTCCGGCCTCGTCGAACGCCGCTTTCATCGCGGCGAAATAGGGATTGTCGAGTTCCTGGAAAGAGATGCCGATCCGGAGAGGCCGCGGGGCGGGAGCCGGCGCGGCGGCATCGGCGCGGGACTGTTTGGAGCAACCGCCCGCGAGGACCGCGAGCGTTACGAGACCGGCCGCCAGGAGCGCCTGGCACGACGAACGGATAGTTGTCTGCATGGGGTAGGGTGGGGTGGCGAAAGAGGCTTTTAGTTCCGACCGCCGGGTGCGGCGGGTTGGACGGATTGCTCGACGGCTGCCCGGTACGCACTGAGTTCGGCGGCTCGTCGGGCGGGGGACCAGCCGGCGAGTTCCGCCATCCAGTCCGCCACCTGCTCGGCCTTGTCCGCGGCATCACGATGATAGTAATGCCAGCCGCTGCGACGGATCATGACATCGGTGAGCGTGATCGCCCATTCGTTTGCCAGGAAGTGACGGACCGCCGGGCGCCCGAAATCGGGCGGCAGAATCCCGCTGAATTTCACCCCGCTGGCGGGGAGCAGCGGCTCCTCGGCGGTTTGGCATCGGCCCGGCGGGCGGCCGAGGTCCTTCATCAGCCGATCGACGGTCTGTTCCGCCATGAGCCGATAAGTGGTCAGCTTGCCGCCGGTGACGTCCCACCAGCCCGCTTCCGGCGAGATGATCTGGTGGGCGCGCGAGATGTCGGAAGGGGAGCCGTCGGGATTGGCGACGAGCGGACGCAGGCCCGCCCAGGAACTGATCACGTCGGATTCGGTGAGGTCGAGCCCGGGAAATGATTCGTGCACGGTGCGGAGGACGTAGCTGACATCGGTCGCATCCACGCGGACGTCTTCCGGGGCGGCCCAGTAGTCCGTGTCGGTGGTGCCGATGATCACCCGCTCGCCCCATGGAATCAGGAAAAGGATGCGCTTGCCCTCGGTCAGCACGACCGCGTCGGTGAGCGGCAGCCGCTGCCGGTCGACGACCAGGTGAATGCCTTTGCTCAGGCGAAGCTTCACGTTGCTATGCGGGACCTGCTGGGCCCACGGGCCGGTCGCGTTGACGATCGTGCGCGCGTTTGCGGTGAAGGTTTCGCCGGTCAGGGTGTCGGTCAGTCCGCAGCGCCAGACCTCACCGGTGCGTTTGGCATCCTGGAAGCGGACGTAGTTGGCGACATGGCCGCCATGCGCGGCGGCGGACCGCAAGGTGTCGAGCACCAGGCGCGCGTCATTGGTCAGCGCATCGAAGTATCGCACGGAACCCAGGAGCCCTTCGCGATCCAGCGCCGGCAATTGGCGCAGCGTCTCGGCCGGGGTGAAGCCCCGCGAAGGCTGGAAGTTCCGCCCGTTGCAGAGCAGGTCGTAGAGTTTGACGCCCACGCGCAGCTGCCACAACGGGCGTCCGCCCCGGCGATAGGTCGGAAAAACGAAACCCAGCGGTGCGGCCAGATGCGGGGCGATGGCGCGGACGGTTTTCTTCTCGAGGCTGGCTTCGCGGACGAGGCCGATGCGGCCTTGTTCGAGATAGCGGAGGCCGCCGTGGAGCAAGCGGCTCGAGCGGCTGCTGGTGCCGAAGGCGAAATCGTGGCGGTCGACCAGTCCGGCCCGGAGGCCGCGCATGGCGGCGTCGCGGGCGACGCCGCTCCCGGTGATGCCGCCGCCGATGATCAGGACGTCAAGGACACCCTCGGAGAGTTTTTGCCGGATTTGCAGACGCGGGTTCACAGATGCGGAAGTCATGAAGAGGAGGCGGTGTGGGCGGCGGCGATCCTGGCCCCAAATTCGGCGAGATCGGTCACGACCAGATCCGGCGCGCGGGGGGCGCGGGCGGCATCGGCCGC
Organism: Lacunisphaera sp.; assembly: GCA_044224295.1. GTDB lineage: Bacteria > Verrucomicrobiota > Verrucomicrobiia > Opitutales > Opitutaceae > Lacunisphaera. The sequence continues at coordinate 343,013 of JBGAKQ010000001.1, forward strand.
CGTCGCCTCGCCGCTGAGAACCAAGACCCCGAAGGCGCCGGCGCGTTCGGCCATGAGCATGTCCGTGTAGATCCGGTCGCCGACCATCGCGATTTGTGCGGGCTGGAGCGCGTGCCGCGCGAGGATGCCGTCGAGCATCGACGGGTCGGGCTTGCCCAGGACGATGTCGGGCGCGCGGCCGGCCGCTTTGGTCAAAGCCGCGCAGATGGAACCGCAATCGACGAGCACGGTGGGCTGGTCGGTCGGGCATACGGCGTCGGGATTGGTGGCCACATACAACTTCCGTTGCTGGATCCACCAGGCGGCGCGGCAGAGTCGCGCGTAAGTCAGCGTCAGGTCGAAACCCACGACGACGGCGTCGGGCTCGTCGCGCGCGTCGTCGCCGGTCAGGGCAAAGCCGGCGCCCTTGAACTCGGCGAGCATGCTCGGGGTGCCGAGCGCGAAAATCCGCTTCACCGCGGGACGTTGCCGCCGCAGGTAGTCGATCGTCGCCTGCGCCGAGGTGTAGAGTTCGTCCGCCGTGGCCGTCAGGCCCATCTTGCGCAGGTGCGCCAGATAATCGGGGACGCTCTTCGAGGGATTGTTCGTCAGAAAGGAGTAACCGATGCCCGCCGCCCGCAGCTGGGCGAGGAAGGGGGCCGTGCAGCCGAACAGCGTGCCGCCCTTGTAGATGGTCCCATCCATGTCGAGCGCGACATGACGGATCTGCCGGAGTCGCGCGGCGGGGGTGGCGGGAACGGGGGAGGAGACGGACGACATGGCGACATCAATTGGGCGCGCCCCAGGTCCCGCCCGGGCCGAACAAGGTGTTCAGGCAGTCGTCGAGCACGTGGGCGCGCATCGCCAAATCGAGCACGGTGAACCGACGGCGGATGAAATAGGCGCGATGGAAAGCGCGCCGCAACGCGGCGCGGGTCAGCCCGATGGCCTCGGGCTCGGTCGGAGCGCCCACTAGCTCCAGTCGGCGCTTCAGCTCCGCCTGGGTGACCAGTTGGGCGCGCAGGCGCGGGCGGAGTTCGGGCCAGACCGCTTTCAAGCGATTCAATTGGACGCGCAGCTCGGCGGGGGACGGATGCTTGGCGATCGTCTCCTGGACGGCGGTTTCGATGAAATCCTCCCCGGCGAAACGGGTGCGAACGTCGTCTTCCACTGTTTTCCGGTCCGGCCAGCGCGCGCAGCAACGTTCGACGTCGAGATTCTCCAGGCGCTGCTCGAGCAGGACTTCGTACAGGGAGGCGATGGCGAGCGTCGCGATGCCCACCTTGAAGCCATGGGACGGGCTTACGCCGTGGTGCACGTGATGTTCCATGTCCCAGAGATGGCTGAACTGGTGTTCCGCGCCGGACGCGGGCCGGCTGGTCTTGGACCACTGCATGGCGAACCCGCCCAGCATGAGGCCTTCGGTCAGTGCGGTAATGGCCACGGCTTCACCTGCGCGGGCCTCGGCCGGATGGGCGAGGGCGTCGCGCAGGCCGCCCTGCACGATGCTCCAGGCGCGCGCATCGATCGGTTCGATGCCGAGTGCGTCCGCAAGGAGCCAGTCGGCGCCGGCGGTGATTTTTGCCTGCAAGTCGGCGTAGCCCGAAGCGGTCATCTCGGCGGGCGCGTGGCGGATCAGGTCGGTGTCGGCGATGACGGCCCGGGGGGCGGGGCAGTTGAAGGTTTGTTTCGCGCCGCGATAGGTGATCGAGGCGCCGAAGGCGGTGTAGCCGTCCATCGACGCGGCCGTGGCCACGCAAAGATAGGGCCGTCCCGCGCGGTGGGCGGCGAGCTTCACGAGATCGTTGATGGTGCCGGAGCCGACCGCCACGGGCACCGCCTGGTGTTGCGCGATGGCCGCCTCGAGTTTTTCGACGAAACGATGTTCCGCGAACAGCGTGGGATCCTCGAACACGAAGGGCGCCAGAAGCGCTAAACCCGCCTCCGCCAGCTGGCGCTGGACCGCCTCACCCGCGAGCCGGAACGTGGTGGCATCCGCGACCACCCAGGCGGTCTGCCCCGGGAACTGCGTCCGGAAAACGTCCGCGGTCCGGCGAACCACCCCGGCGCCCACGCAGAGCTCCTTGGTTTCCGCCGCGGAAGCGAGGGCTTCAGCCAGGCTCAGGCGCGCCGGGGGAATCCCCGGGGCATTGGCAAGGGAGGCATGCGGAGCAGTGACGGGACGAGTCATGAGCACAGGGGGGTGAAGGAAGGGTCGCGGGAGGCGGGAGCACGCTGGCCGGTTTGTGGACGCACCATGCAGCCTAGTGAATAAATATACGGAATATCAATTAAAGAGTGTTACGATTTGAAGGGTTTTAATGTCAAGCAACGAGCGTGGGCCCGGCCGCCGGCCCGCGCCGGGGGCGGCGACGGGGGCTCTCGTTCCCTCGGGGAATCGGCCCGCCCGCGCCGCGGCCGCCGGTCCGGGCAGCGGCTCCTTCCTGAAAGACTCTTGACAGCGCCACGTGGGTGGGTTGGCTTTGATGTATCGTGATGCTGATTAAATATTCAGTACGCATACCCTAACCCCTCCCCACCGTATCTGCGGTTATCCGCCCATGAAGACCCCGAATCGTTCCGCGTTGTCCCGCTGGCTCACTGGCACCGCCGTGCTTCTGTCCAGTCTCGCCCCCGGTTTCGCGCAAACCGCCCCCGCGCCGTCGGATGACGTCGTGAAGCTCGAGACCATGCAGGTCACCGGCAGCGCCCTGCGCAGCCAGGAGTCCGTGAACAACCGGCGGGTGGCCCTGACGGTCGCGGACACGCTGACCCAGGACGACCTCGGCACCCTCGCCGATGAGAACCTGGCGGACGCGATGATCCGCATTCCCGGCGTCAGCACGATGCAGACGCTGTACGGCGAGCAGGAGGCCTCCTATGTCTCCACCCGGGGCATCTCGCCCGACCTTAATTTCGTCTCGTTCGACGGCATCGCGATGTTCTCGACGGCGAGTGACGGCGACGGCCTGCGCCGCGTGGACCTTAATTTGATCCCCACGCAGATCTCACGGACGACCTGGGTTTACAAGAGCTTCACCGCGGATCTCGACGCGGGCGCGATTGGCGGCGTCACCAACATCGAGCCCTATAGCGCATTGAACGGACGCGAGACGGCGAACATCACCGCGCAGATCACGCAGCAAACGGGCTCGGGCAAATACATCCCCGGTGTCAACAGCCGCGGCCATTACAAGGACCAGCCGTTTGGCGGCGGCTTGAAGGGACTCTTCGTGAAGCGGTTTGGAACGGACGGCCGCTTCGGCGTCGTGTTGAGCGGCATGTATCGCGAGCGCAACTACGACTACACCAAGCGCAATCCCAACGGCCGCGTCTTCTATACCTCCACCGGCGCGACGGCCGCGACGGACCTGTCGAACTGGGACGGGCTCCATCCGTTTCCCACGTTGATCCGGCCGATGGATTACACTCACTACACCGTGACTTACGGCGGCTCGGCCCAGTTCGAGTATCGCATTTCGAAGGACTGGCAGGTGTCGATCCTCGGGTTCGGCTACAAGCAGGTCGAGGACCAGAACCTCAACATGTTCTATGTGGAGAACTTCACCGGCCTCACCCGCCCGAGTGCCGAGGAGGGTCGCTTTAAGATCGGCCGCACGCGGCCTTCCTACAGTTATGACCGCTTTCAACAGGAGACCCGCGGCGTGCTCGCGAAGGTCGTCGGCAAGCTGAAGAACGACTCCTCCCTCGAGTTTCGCCTGGGTCGCTTCACCAATGAGTTCTACGACCTCGACCTGACCACGATCTACGCCTACAGCCCGCCGGCCTCGTTCATCACGTTCAACATGACCGACGTGGTGGATAAGATCACCATCGAGAATTACGACCCGCTGACGGTCCTTTCCAATTATCAATTCAGCTCGGCCGCCGACAACGAGGTCAAGGCGCGCGTGGGATCCACCGAGGCCCGCGTCGATTTCAAGAAAAACTACAGCTCGGGGAGCAGCGGCTTCGGCTTTGCGGCGGGCGTCAACCTCCGCGAGACGAAGGACCGGCGCGACTCCACCAACATCACCTACACCGCCAACACCAGCCGCCTGACCGACATCGGCCTCATCCCGCCGGGCTTCATCCCCTACAATTACGGTTATCCGCCGGTCTGGATCGACTACGCCAAGTACGAGGCGACGGTGAAGCCGACGCTCGGCATTAACGCGACCACGTCCAACAACAGCTCATGGTCGGCCGATTACACCTACCAGGAGCGCATTCTCGCGGCCTACCTCTCGCTGAAGTACGGCACGCAGCGCACCCAATACCTCGCGGGCGTGCGCTTCGACAAGGTCGACTTCGACGCCTTTTCCCCGCTGAGCGTCGGCGGCACCTTCAACGGCACGTTCACCAAGAATTCGAACGGCTATGACAACCTCCTGCCGTCCCTCAGCCTGGCGCATTACTTCACGCCCCGCTTCCGCCTGAAGGCGGCCGCCAGCCAGTCGCTGGGCCGCCCGCAGTTCGGCGATATCGCGCGGGCCGAAACGCGCAACCAGAACAACCTGACCATCGCGCGCGGCAATCCCAACCTGAAGCCGCGTCGCTCCGACAACTACGACCTGACCCTCGAATATTTCTTCAGCAAGAGCGGTCTGGCCTCGGTCGGCGGCTTCTATAAGAACATCAAGGACGACATCTACACGACGTCGGCCGACGAAACCATCGACGGCGTCGTCTGGACCGCCACCCAGCCCCGCAACGCGTCCGCCTCGAAGATGCGCGGCGTGGAATTCCAGATCGTCGACGATGCGATCGCCGGCCTGCCGGGCTTCCTCGAGAAGCGGATCGGCGTGTCGCTCAACTACACCAAGCTGTGGGGCGAGATGGATTATATTTCCGGCGGCACCAAGGTGCACCTCGATGCGCTGCAGTACCAGCCCGACTGGATGGCGAACGCGACGGTGTTCTACACGTTCCCGCGCAAGAAGGGTGAAATCCGCGTTTCCTACAACTGGAAAGGCGAGAGCCCGATCTCGCTCGGGGCGTTTCCGTGGACAACCTACTGGTTGCGCGAGCAGGAGCGCCTCGACGCCGGCTTCCGCTATTCGCTCACGAAAAACTTCATCCTGAAGTTCCAGGCGCAGAACCTGACGAACGAGCCCGTGCAGCAGGGGTACAAGGATCCGTATGCCATGAACCGCTACGAGATGGGTCGCGACCGCACCTACCTGCTGGAATTCACTTACAAGCTGTAAGCGGCGCGCGGCGAAGCGACTTTTCCCACCACTCCGAACACGAATCCGGCCACGGCGTATGATCGGTTTCGGGAAGTCGCCGACGGGCGGGAATTTTCCGCGGGCCGCTCAACGGCCGTTCCCGCCGTCCACCGCCCGAGCCGGGCGCGAACCAAACTTACTGCGGCCAGCGCGTTTTTTGCGCACGGTCGCGGCCCCAAGCACACGTCATTCCGCAGGAGCTGTCTGCACCGCCACGCCTGGTCAAGGGCGGGGAGGGTGGCCGGTTCTTCGCCGGGAGATTCGACGGCTCGTTGCGACCTTTGGGTCGCCGGGAGCCGTTTTCGGCGGGCTCACCCGCCATTTAATCCCGTCTGCACACGACGTCACCCATCCACGTAAGCAAGCAGTTACTGTTACCATGAAAGGAAATTTGAATACGAAATCCGCGATGAGGGCCCTGGCTTGGTTGGGCTTCCTGATGGCTGCCATCACCTCGTTCGCGTTCGGCCCGGTTGAGGCAGGCGTTTACTTCATCAAGCTCGGCGGGAAGGGAAACGCCACCTTGGTGAAATCAGTCAGCGGCTCCACCGCGAGCTATGGGTTGGTGGATACCGGATCGAGCGCCGACTACACGAACTATGTGGCCCCGTACCTGACCTCGGTCCTCGGCTCGACGAAGCTCTCGTTCATCGCGCTGTCCCACATGCATTCAGACCACATGGGTGGCGCGGTGACCGCGATCAACAGCAGCTTCGTGAACTCGAGCACCACGCTCTACCTCAAGGACGTGGCCGACCCGGAGTCGAGCGACGCCGCCGAGGCGGACGCCGGGCAGAAAGCGGACGCCATCATTGCCGCGGCGAAGGCGAAGAGCATGCCGATCGGCAAAGTGAAGCCTTATGAAACCCTGGCCAGCAATTCCGTCCACGACAATGACGACATCCAGGCCCAGTCCGACGCCAAGTTCAAAGCCAAGATCGAGAAGTTCACCAAGAACGCCCAGGGCAGTTACGTATCCACGGGCGTTTTTGATACGATCACCTTTGGCCGGTTCACGCTGACCTGGTTCAACGGGAACAACTGGTGTGCCCAGCCGGTGTCGCCCAGTTGGGATGAAAACGTGAATTCCGCGACCCTGTTGTTGAAGTGCACCACCAGCGCCGGAAAAATTTTCCGCACCTACCTGGGCGCCGATGTGGGTGAAAACAGTGCCAACCAGTACTCGGCCGAAATCGGCGCGAAGATTCAGGCCGCCATCGGGACGGCGGTCAGCGTCTACCAAGTCGCCCATCACGGTTTCTATTACAGCCTCAAGGACGACACGATCGCCGACACGCTCAATCCCAAGTACGCGATCGTCACCGAGAGCTACAACGAGCTCGTGTACAGGTACTGCGTGAACCACTCGAGCCTGGTCCCCGACCCGAACAATCCCAGCTCAGCCCAATTGTCCCTGGCCACGAGCACGCTAAAGGAGACCCTGAACAGCACGGCCTTGGTGAAGATGTACTTCCTGAACGGCAAGCAGAGCACCACGGGACCGGTTTATGCGGACTACCGGATCATCGATGCCCTGAAAGACAACAGCTACGCGCTGTTGAAGTGGACGGGCACCACCATCAAGGCGGGCAATGTGAACGCCGAGTTTGATGCGAACGACCTGGCCATCGACCAACCCTGAAGATTCCGGGCGGTGCGGACGTTCCGCACCGCCTCCGGGCCGGCCCGTGATTCCGCGTTTTCCCTCTCCCGCCGCGATGTGCAAATTCCTTCCAACCCTGTTCGCCTGGGCGCTGGCGGCGCTTCCCGTGGCGATGCCGGCCGAAGCCCCGTCGCTGCCGGGTCACGCCGAGCCCGGAGCACCCGCCGCGGACGCAGTGCACCAGCGCGTTGCGAAGCGGGCCGTGACGGTGGCGTCCCAAGCGGAACTGGCGGCGCATTACGACCTGTTGGTTTAAGGCGCCACGCCGGGCGGCATCGCCTGCGCGGTGCGCGCGGCGCGCGAGGGCCTGACGGTTTTGCTCGTCGAGCACTCGCGGCATCTCGGCGGCATGTTCAGCAGCGGATTGAGCGTGATGGATACGCTTTATGCGGGGGCGCGCGCGCCGATTTACGACGAGTTCCGCCGCGGCATCCATGATTACTACCGGATCACCTACGGTCCGGATTCGCCCCAGTTCGTGGCCAGCCGTCCCGGTCATCCGAAAACCTATTTCGAAGCCGGCGTAGCGGAGGATCTCATCAACGGCTTGGTCGCGGCCGAACCGGGCATCACTGTCGTCCTGGGCTTTTACCCGGCGGAAGTCGCCCGCGAGGGCGCGCTGATTCACGAGGTTATGTTCCAGGAGAAACACGGCAGCCGCACTTTGAAAACGGCGGCGGCGATTTTTGCGGACTGTAAGTCGCCGGTCTTCCCGCCCCTCGGCGTCGATCCGGCGATCATCACCGAGTACAAGCGGCTGAATCTCTTTCACTACGATCGCTGGTTTGAAATCGTCCGGCCGGAAAGCACGGGAGCGGGGGACCGCCAGGTGCAGACCTATAACATCTGCGCGGTGCTCACGACGAACCCGGCGAACCGCTACATTCCGGAGCAACCTCCGCCCGGCTATGATCCCGCGGTGTCCCGCGAGATTTGGAAAAACAAACCGCCGTATTCGCAGTTGCTCGGACCTCTGCCCAATAACAAATACCTTTGGAACATGCCCGAGGTCATCGGGCCGCAGAACGACTATCCCGACGGCGATTGGTCGGTCCGGGAAAACGTGGTGGAGCTCCACCGTCGCGCGACGGCGGGCATGCTGTATTTCCTTCAGAACGACGCTTCCGTTCCGTCCGAGGTGCGCGAGCAGTGGCGCAATCTCGGTTTTGCCCGCGACGAATTCGTGGAATCGGGCCATCTCCCGTCCGAGGTTTACGCCCGGGAAACCCGTCGCGTCATGGGCCGGGCGCTCTTCACGGAAAACGACGTGCGCCTGCAAGACGGTTTGAAGCGCAGCCCGCTGCATCCGGACAGCATCGGCGTCACCGAGTGGTTCGCCGATTCGCACGCGAGCGGCACGGAGCGCGTCAAGGACAGCATCTACGAGGGGGAAATCTATTTGAACTACGTGAGCCACCCGGGACAGGTGCCATACCGGACGATCCTGCCGCAGGGTTTCGACAACCTGCTGGTGCCGGTCTGCCTCTCCGCCACGCACGTCGGCTGGGGCGCGATTCGCCTCGAGCCCACTTGGATGGCGCTCGGGGAATCCGCAGCGCATGCAGCCGTGCTGGCGGTCGAACAAGGCATCGCGCCGGCCGGGATCGACGCCGACCAGCTCGTGCGCACGCTCGCCAGGCACCGGATCCTGATTTCCTTTTTCAACGACATCGCCCTCGATGCCGCCGAGGAGTGGGTGCCGGCGGTTGAATATTTCGGCACCCAGGGATTTTTCGGCTCCTACAATGCCAACCCGCGTGGCGTGGTCACAGCCGCGATGAGCGCGGCGTGGGCGCGGGCCGGCGCGGAATGGCTGGCGGGCAAGCCCGCCGACCTGGCGGAACGGAGCCGACGCATGCTGGTGGCCGAGAAGACGACCGGCGCGGCCGTCACCACCGAAGAGTTCCTCGACGCCCTGCAGGCCGCGGGCGCATCCGTTGCCCCGCGCGAGCTTGAGGCGGAAATCGGGCCCGGGCTGAAGAGGCCGCTCACGCGCGGCCAGGCATGCCGACTCCTCTTTGCGCTCGGCCAGCGGGCCCGGCACCGCGAGCAAAATGATTTGAGACTTCGTGGCCGGCCTCGGCCGCTGTTCCTCAAACCGTCACCCGCGCATCGCTCTAACCTAACATGAAAACATCCAAACTACATCAGCTCATTCTGGCCGGCCCGGGCCCTGCTGGCGGCCACCCTTGCCGCCCAGGAGGCGGCGCCCGCCAAGGACTTCGTCGAGCTTTCCAAGTTCGAAGTCTCCGCCAAAGCCAATCGTGGCTATGTGACCACCTCCTCGATGTCGGCTTCCCGCATCGCCGTGCCGATCACCGAACTGCCCGCCTCCGTCGTTGTCGTGAACGAGAAGCTCATCGCCGATACCGTGGCGACCGAACTTCGCGACACGCTCAGCCTCGTCAGCGGCATCCAGCAGAGCGCGCCGCCGCAGGGCAGCAACGAGATCTCCATGCGCGGCTACACCATGGTCGGCGCCCAGCGCGACGGCGTGACGGACTACCTAATGTCCACCGGTTCCGAACCGAGCGGCGGCTTTGATTACGCGCTCGTGGAACGTCTGGAGATCGTCAAGGGCCCCTCGGGCGTGCTTTACGGCGCGCATAATCCGGGCGGCATCCTCAACATCGTCTCCAAGCGCCCGCTCTACCAGCCCCACACCAAGATCACGGCGATGGCGGGTTCCTATGGCTCCTACCGGGCCGAACTCGACACCTCGAACTTCTTCGATGCCGACCACCGCTTTGGCTACCGCCTCGTCGGTGTGCGCGCGGACACGGACAGTGTCGTGACGGATCGTCCGCAGAAAGGCGACGGACTCCTTGCGCTCAATCCCAGCCTCTCGTTCCGCTCGAAGAACGGGTGGTACGTCTGGCTCTGGTCGGCGATCATGCGCGACCATATGAAGAAGGCCACGTACGGTACGCCCGCGCTCCCGACGGACGCCGGCTTCAGCTATCCGGCCAACCCGTCGAAGAACGGCGCGCCGCTGTACGAGGTGGCCTACAATCACATCCTCACGAACCTGCAGTTCACCGACTCGGACATCTACGAGGCCGGCGTCAGCAAGAACTTCGACCTCGGCCCGGTGCGCATCGACATGCGTCTGCTCGGCCGGGATTTCCACAACAGCGGCGAGCAGGCCAGCCGCATCCGCGGCGTCGATGCGTTCGACATGATGTTCGACGGCAGCGGCAAGTTCATCGGACAGGATTTCCGTGCGATTCCCTTCGCCTCGGCCACCGGCAAGGTCGCCCAGATGGGCCGCGCGGCGGTGCGTTATGACTACAATCCGTTCGACACGCGGGGCCAGCTGGGGTCGGCCGACTTCAACCTCAGCTTCAACCTCGGGCCCGTCCGCAACCAGCTCCTCGTTTACGGGACCCTCGGCCACCGTGAGAGCCTGACGAACGTGTCGAACTACGACATCCGCAACACCGCCACGCTCAGCTCGATGGGCTTCCCGACGATCGACGGCCGCGTGGTCGTGCTCTTCTGGCCGAAGCCAGTGTTTGTGCCGACAGTGCAGCAGATGATCCAGATGTCGGACACGCGCACCATCGGCCGTGACACGCTGAACAAGATCGATGACTCCAGCTATGGCGCCATCGAGCGCCTTTCGTTCTGGAACGACCGGATCTTCCTCGTCGGCGGCTACCGTCACGACAAGCAGGACAGCAAGACCATCGCCTATAACACCAACGGCACGGTGTTTTCGACGACCCCGAACAAGGATGACGTCAACACGCACTCGCTCGCCGCGCTCGCCAAGGTCTACAAGGGCGACAAGGGCGAGGCTTCGCTGTTCATCAATTCGAACCAGACGTTCATCCCGGTCACCACGATCGATCGGCGTCTGGCGACCTTCGGCCAGAAGTACCCGAACCGCATCGCGAAGAACGACGAGTTCGGCCTCAAGCTCGACATGCTGGGCAGCCGCCTGGTGACGACGCTGTCGATCTTCAAAACCACGGAAACCAACGTGCTCCTGACCGAGAATGACGAGACCGGCGTCATCACGGGCACGCCGTCGACGTTCTACCAGACGCCGATCGGCACGCGCACGACGAAGGGCTGGGAGACGGACGTGAACTTCACGCCGGCGAAGGATTGGGAGGTCATCCTCGCGTATTCGAAGGTCGATCCCCGTCTCGAGACCGAGAACTACGCGCAGAAAATCGCCTTCAACACGTTCACGGCGGCGCTGCGGTACGAGTTTACGACCGGCCCCCTCAAGGGCCTGTCCGCGATGTGGCAGTACAACCAGTGGGGTCGGAGCGCACTCAGCAGCCGTTCGTACTGGATCATTCCCGGCGGTGACCTCCACACGCTGCTCCTCGGCTACCAGCTCAACAAGAACTGGACCGCCCGCCTGCGCGTCGAGAACGTGTTGAACCAGCGCAGTGTTTATCCCAGCACCAACGAAACCGCGCTGGATATCACCCGCGACCGCAACTACCGCCTCAGCGTGACGTATGCGTTTTAATCCCACGGCAGGGTGTGGGGTCCCCGCGACTTCGCCGGCCCAGGCCGACGGTTCCCCGGCGCCGGCGGCTGCGTCCGCCGCGCCGGCTCCGTTGAACGTGCTGTTCATCGCGATCGATGATTTGCGGCCGGAGCTGGGCTGCTACGGCGCCGCGCCGGTGAAGAGTCCGAACATCGACCGGCTCGCCCGCAGCGGCACGCTCTTCGAGCGGGCCTATTGCCAGTTCCCGCTGTGTGCACCCACGCGCGCCAGCATGCTCACCGGACGGCGCCCGGACGCCACCGGCGTCCACGATCTTTACTCGGATTTCCGCGTCGCGCTGCCGGACGTCGAGACGCTGCCCCAGTATTTCAAAAACCGGGGTTATTACGCGGATCGTTTCGGCAAGATTTTCCATATCGACGACGTCGCATCATGGACCCCCGCGCGCCCGCCGGAAAAGTTCGGGCCCGGCGATCCGGCCAAGCGATCGCCGTATTCCGACGAGGCGTTGAATGAAGCGGGTTGGCGGAAGTTTGACGTCGCCAAGGCGGCGGGATTGACCGGCATGGCGCTCGAGCGTTCGCAGCGCGGACCGGTCAGTGAAGTTTCCACCGTTCCCGAAGAGACGCTGCCCGATAGCCGCATCGCGGACGCAGGCATTGCGGCGCTGCGCGCCCGCAAGGCGGCCGGCAGGCCGTTCTTCCTCGCCGTCGGTTTCCTCAAGCCGCACCTGCCCTTCGTCGCCCCGAAGAAATACTGGGATCTGTATGACCGGGACGCGATCCCCGCGCCGCGGAATACGCAGCCCCCCGCGCGTGCGCCGCAAGCCATGGGGGATGGGGTGGAATTTTATACCTACACGGACGTGCCCGCGGCGCGGCCGGTGCCGGATGATTTTGCGCGGTTTGCCCGGCAGGGCTACTATGCCTGCGTGAGCTTCGTCGACGCGCAAGTCGGGCGCCTGCTGGACGAACTCGACCGCTTGGGCCTGCGCGACAACACGATCGTGGTCCTGTGGGGTGACCACGGTTTCAAACTCGGTGAGCATGGCGGCTGGGGGAAGTTGACCGATTTCGAACTCGATACCCGCGTGCCCCTCATCATTCGCATGCCCGGTCGCCGCGCGGGCACGCATGTCACCGGGCTGGTGGAGGCGGTGGACCTTTATCCCACGCTCGCGGAGATCGCGGGTTTGCCGGTGCCTGCGGGCGTGGAAGGGGAGAGTTTCGCGGCCCTTTTTGATGAACCGGGGCGGCCTTGGAAGCGCGCCGTCTTCACGCAGTGCAAACGCGACAACGAGGAATGGACGGGATACGCCATCCGCACGGAGCGTTATCGCTTCATTCGCTGGGTCAAAGCCGGCGCGCCCGATTCCTTCGAGCTTTACGACCACCAGGCGGATCCCGCGGAGGACCGCAATCTCGCCGGCATGCCGGAATTCGCCGCGGTGCAGCGGAAACTTTTCGACCAGCTGAAGGCCGGGTGGCGCGCGGCTCGTCCGGCTCCCTGAACCCACTGCCAGGCACGGGAGAGTGCTGGACCCGTTCCATCCACAAGCGCTTGCAACGCCCCCGTCATTCTGAGCCGGGCAGGATGACGGCGGGAGGGTGGTCCGTCTGCGGCGGATCGCGCCTATTTCTTCCGCGCTTTTGTCTTCGGCGAGGCCGCCGGGGCGGTCGCCGCGAGCAGGGCGGCGGCGCCCGTTTCATCGATGATCAGGCCCTTCAGCAATTTGCCGCGGATGGCGGCCGCGATCGCGTCCGACCGGTCGTTGCCGGAAACCACGCCGATCACCTGCGGGATTTTCCGCAGCTGCTCCGCTTCGACGCTCATCACCTGGTCGCGCCACAGCGTGGCGCATTCCACGCCATTCCGGTCGAAGAACCGGCCGCAGATATCCCCCACGGCCCCGGCCTCCCGCAGTTCGGCGATCGCGTCGTCGCCGAGGACGCCGCGCTCGACGAACACCGAGTTTTCGAGCGTGCCCAAGCCGACGATGGCCACGTGCGCGCGGTCGAGGTGGTCATGGACCGACCGCACTTGGGGCAGGCGAAGCAGGGCGTCGCGCGTGCGCTTTTCGGGAATGTAGGCGGGTGCGTTCAACGCGAGGAAGTTGCCGCCCAGGCGCTGCGCGACGACGCGACCGATTTCCTGGGCGTCGAACGAGCTGATGTTGGAATCGACGCTGCCCATCGCCTGCACGACCGTCAGGGCCTTGTTGCGCGGTTCGGGCAGGTGTTGCACGAGCTCGTGAATCGTGCGGCCGCCGGCGATGGCCACGATGTCGCTGGGCTTGATCAGCGCGTTCAGCGTGTCTGAGGCGAAGTGTCCGACCGCCTTGCGCAGGTCCGTGTCGGCCAGGCCCTCGAAGGTCTTGATCACCACCACGGTCGACAGGCCGAAACGGGAGCGAATCTGGGCCTCGAGTTCCGTATGCCGGGGTTCGTAGTCGGCGACGCTGATCCGGACGATCCCGCGCTCGCGGGCCAGGGCCAACAGCCGCGAAACTTTCGCTTGCGAGACCTTGACGAATTTAGCTACTTCGTTCTGCGCCAGGCCGTCGACGTAGTAGAGGCGGGCGGCCAAGCGGAGCCGGTCCTCAGAATATAAATTCGGCATAAGAATCAGGCAGTTACACGGCGGGCGGGCCGGGATGTCAAGGCAGCAGCCGGGCGGTCGGTCTTCCGCGTATTTGGGAGGAGGAGGCGGCGGCGGGGAAGGGTCTTGACAGCGGCAAGGGCGGCTCGCTTGGATGTAATTTGCATGCAGAATAAATATTCTGTCGACATAACGCCGGCGCCAGCCCCCGGGGTGACCGGCCGGACCGCGGCGGCCCGATGGGCGGGTCGGGCCGCCTGACTTTCTTCGCGCCAAACCTCACCCGCCGCCGATTCCTCATTCCCATGCCATTCCCCATTCCCCGTACCCCGAAGCATCGTTCCCCCCGGGTTTGGCCGCTGATCTTCCTGGGGCTGCTGGGTCTGGTCGCCCCCGGCCGCGCCGCGCCGCGTTCGCTCCTGCTGATCTCCATCGATGGACTGCGCCCGGACTATATTTCCCGGGCCGCCGAACATGGTTTGAAACTGCCGGTGTTGCGCGAGCTCTATGCGCAGGGCGTGCACGCCGAGGGCGTACGCGGGGTGTTGCCCACCGCGACCTATCCCAGTCACACCAGCATCATCACGGGGACGGATCCCGCCACCCATGGCATCATCTCGAACCATCCCTTCGGGGTGGAGGTCGAGGGGTTGGATGTCTGGTACTATTACTCGGAGGATCTCAAGGTGCCCACGCTGTGGGATGCCGCCACCGCGGCGGGTCGGTCGACGGGCAATGTCAGCTGGCCGGTGAGTGTCGGGGCCCCGGGCATTCGCTACAACGTTCCGGAGTTCGCCCTGACCCGCACGGATGAGGATCTCAAGCTGACGCGCGGCGCGTCGACCCCGGGGTTGATGCGGGAACTCGCCGCCCAGGCGGGGGAATACGTCACGGACAATAAAAAGGCGGTCGAGCGCGATTGGGTGCGGGCCCGCTATGCGCTCGAGATGATCCGTCTCAAGCAGCCGGATTTCCTCACCGTGCATTTTGCCGCCACGGATCATTTTCAGCATCGCGCCGGGCCGTTCCAGCCAGTCGTCAACTCCGCCCTGGAGGAGATCGACCGGATGATCGGGGAACTCGTGACGGCAATGCGCCGGGTCAATCCTTCGGCCGCGATCTGCATCGTGTCCGACCACGGATTTTCCCCGGTGGATCACTGCTGCTACCTGGATGCCGCCTTTGTGAAAGCGGGCCTCATCACGCTCAAGTCCGCCGGCAAAAGCGTCGCGGAGGCCGGGATCGCCAAGTGGGTGGCCCAGACCTGGTCGACGGGCGGATCGGCCGGGGTCGTGTTGAAGAATCCCCGTGACCAGGAGGCTTACGCCAAGGTGAAGGCGTTTCTCACTGAGTTGGCCGCGAACCCCGCCAACGGCATCGCGCGCATCCTGGAGACGGAGCAGATTCGGGCCATGGGCGGCACGACGACCGCCCAATTCTGGGTCGATATGCGGCCCGGCTGGCAGATCCATCCCGCGCTGGATGTGCCAGTGGCGTTGCCGGTCGCCGCGGCCGCGGTCTCGATGCGCGGCGCGCATGGTTACACGCCCGATCACGCGGAGATGAACTCCACGTTCGTCCTCGCGGGCGAGGGGATTCGCCCGGCCGAACTCGGGGTCATCGACATGCGCAGTATCGCGCCGACGCTGGCTAAAGTGATGGGCATCGATTTTCCCGCAACCCAGGCGCCGGCGCTCGACGTCCTGACAGCTCCGTCCCGTTGATGACCGCTGCTGACATCCGCATCGCGTTCCGCCGGTGTTCGACCGGCCGCAGAATCCCGATGATGCCATGAGCCCCCTCCGCCGGCGTTGGTTCATCCTGGTGATCATTTTCGGCGCGATCGTGCTGAACTACATCGATCGCCAGATTCTCTCGATCCTGAAGCCGACCCTGAAGCATGAGTTTGGCTTCGACGATCGCGGGTACGCGCTGCTCGTGAACATGTTCACGAGCGGCTATGCCGTGATGTATCCGGTGGCCGGCTGGCTGGTGGACCGCTTCGGCCCGCGGGTCGTCATGTTGGCGGGCATCTTCACGTGGTCCGCCGCCTGTTTCAGCGCGGGCCTGACGCGCTCCTTCGGCGCATTCGCCTGGTCCCGGGGCGTGCTCGGTCTGGCGGAGCCCACCGCCATCCCCGCGCAGTTGCGCGTGGTGACCACCTGGTTCCCGGGCTCGCTGCGCGCCACCGCCAACAGCATCTGCGTGGCTGGCGGGACCTTCGGCGCCATCATCGCGCCGCCGCTGGTGGCCTGGCTGGCGCTCAACTTCAACTGGCACAGCGCATTCATCGTGCCCGGCCTGCTGGGCATCGTGGTCGCGGTGCTCTGGAAAGTGTTCTATCGCGAGCCGCCGCCGGAAATTCTCGCCGAGTCCGGTGCGCTCGATCAGCACGGCCGCGACGTACCGGCCTTCAGTTGGGGGCAACTCTGGGGCACCCGGTCGCTCTGGGCCATTTTGCTGATTCGTTTCGTGAGCGATCCCGTGTGGTATTTCTGCCTGTTCTGGCTCCCGGGCTACCTGCAGGAAAATTCCGGCCTGAGCCTGGCGCAGGTCGGCATGGTCGGGTGGATTCCCTTCCTGGCGGCGGATCTCGGCGGCATCGCCAGCGCGGCGTGGTCCGACCGGATGGTGCGCAAGGGCACGTCGCCGCTGCTCGCGCGCAAGCGCATGCTCACCGCGGTGGCCTGTCTGGCGCCGCTCTGCGTCCTGACGCCACACTTCCCGCATCCGGCGGCGACCCTCGCGATCTTCAGCCTCGTGGCCATCGCCTGCCTCAGCTGGCTGTTCAGCCTGAGCGTGGTGATCGCGGAATCATTTCCGGCCCGCAACGTCGCCAGCGTCCTCGGCATCGCCGGCGGCTTCGGCGCCGCCGGCGCCGCCATCTTCAATGGCTTCGTGGGCGAGATGATGTCCAGCTTTGGCCCGGCCCGCGTGTTCGCGGCGATGGCCCTGATGCACCCGATCGCCGTGGTCATCCTCTGGACGATGGTCCGTCCTGAGAAACCGCGGTCGGCGGCCGTCGCGAACAGCGCGGTTGGCAAATAGGCCTTCCCTGACTTCTTTCATCCCTTTCTTCCCATCCTCATGAAAGTCACCTCCGCTCACTCCATCCAGGAACCCGCCCGCTCCGTCCCGGTGCGCGCCGAATACGACGTCCTTGTCGTCGGCGGCGGCCCGTCGGGCCTCACCACCGCGCTCGCGGCGGCTGAGGACGGCCTCAAGGTCGGCCTGGTCGAAAGCCGCAGCTTTGTCGGCGGCAACATGACCATCGGCCTCCCGGTGCTTGGCTTCCTCGGGCAGAAGAAAAACCAGATCATCAAGGGTCTGCCCCAGAAATTCATCGATCGCCTCCGCGCCGTGAACGGCGCCAGCGAGCACCGCTGGTGCCCGCTGCACATGGGCATCACGCTCGTCGAACCCGAGGCCGTCAAGAATGTCGCGCTCCAGATGCTGCTCGAGGCAAAGGTCGACGTGACCTTCTACTCGTTCTGCGCCGGCGTCGTCATGGATGGCGACACCATCCGCGGCATCATCACCGAGAGCAAAAGCGGCCGCGAGGCCGTGCTCGGCAAGATCGTCGTGGATTGCACGGGCGATGCCGACGTCGCCTACCGCTCGGGCGTGCCCTGCGAGAAGGGTTCGAAGGAAACGGGCGGCATGCAGCCGCCGACGCTGATGTTCTGCATCGCGGGCGTCGATACGGACAAGCTCCGCATGAGCATCGCGCAGCACACGCGCACGTACCTCACGGATTTCATCCCCGCGGAATACTTCGGCCAGAACCACCAGTTCATCGTGGTCGGTTTGCGCGAACTCATCGCCAAGGCCCGTGCCGAGCGGAAGCTCAACATCCCGAACGAGCGCACGATCATCATCACCGGACTTCGCGAAAGCGAAGTGTGGATCAACATGACCCGCGTGGCCGGCGTCGACGCGACGGACGTGAAGAGCCTGTCCGACGGGGAAATCGCCGCGCGCGGCCAGATCGAGGACATTGTCACCTATCTGAAGAACTACGTGCCCGGTTTCGAGAAGAGCTACTTCACAAAGACCGCGCCGTTCCTCGGCATCCGCGAGACGCGCCGCATCGAGGGTTACTACACCATGACGCAGGAGGATGTGCTCGGCTGCCGTCACTTCGAGGATTCCATCGCGGTCGCGAGCTACCCGATCGACATTCACCGTCCGGGCGACGAGGGCTGCACGCTCATCTGGTGTGGCGACTGCTACGACATCCCGTTCCGCTCGCTGCTGCCAAAGAAGGTGAAGAACCTGATCGTCGCGGGCCGTTGCATCTCGACGACGCACGAGGCGATGGGCGCGATCCGCGTCATGGCCACCTGCATGGCGATGGGCGAGGCGGCCGGGCGTGCGGCCAAGCAGGCCGTGCGCAAGGGCATCGCGCCGACCGAGGTCAACGTGCAGGAATTGCAGGCTGAACTCCGCGCGAAGGGCGCCTACCTCCGCGATCCGCAACCATGAGCCGCATCGAGGGTCGGACCGCCGGCGCCCCCGCGAGGTTTGCGGGGGGTCGCCTGGCGCTGGGTTGTCTCGCGATGTGGATGGCCTTGGACCTCGGCGCCGCGCCGGGCGCGGAAGCGCCCGCGGCGGCGGCTGAAATCAAGGCCATGACCTACAATATCCTCTACGATTCGCCGAAGTGGGGGCCGGAGCAGGATTGGGCGCTGCGCCGTCCGGCGATGGCTGAGCTGCTCAAAAAGCACGCTCCCGAACTGATCGGTTTCCAGGAAGTGCGGCGAGGCCAGCTCGGCGAATTGCAGCAGATGCTCCCGGACTACGGATTCATCGGCAATGTGCCCGGTCAGGATCCGGGCGCCGAATTCCCCTGGTTGATGGTCCCGATCTTCTTTCGATTGGATCGCTTTGAGGTGCTTGACACCGGCATCGCGTGGCTGACCGGCAAGGACGCGGCGGGCCGGCCGCAGATTGGCTGGCCCGACCTCGGGAATACCGTGCGGCCTTATTATGCGGCGTGGGTAAAGTTCAGCCACAAGCCGACCGGGAAATTGTTCTACTACGTGAACCTGCATCTCCCGCCATTCCAGCCGGCGTTGCGGGAGCGGGCGGCCGCTGACGTCACGCGCCTGCTGGCCACCTTCGCGCCGGACCTTCCCGTTATCGTGGCGGGTGATTTCAATTCCGACGACGAACCTGGCATGAAGGCGATCCTGGCGGCCGGCCTCCGCGACGCGCGCGACATCAGCCAGGAACCGGCCCAGGGACCGTTGGCCACCCTGGTCAAACACCCGAAGCGCATCGATCACTTCCTCGTCAACCGCCAGGTCGAGGTCCGTTCGTACGTCGCCCTGCACGAAAAATTCAACGGCCGCTTTCCCTCGGACCACCTCCCGGTTCTCGTGAACCTGCGGCTGCCCTGATCCATCGCTCACCCCTCGTTACCGCCACCCATGCCCGGACCCACCCGTCGCCAGTTCGTTCAGCGCACCGCCGCATTGCTCCCGCTCGCCTTCACCCGCGCCCTGCCGGCCGCGGAGATCCCGGCCGCCAATTCCGCGGCCGGGGAAACCGGCACGCTGCCGCGCGGCGTGGACCACGTGCCGCGCACGCCGTTCGACGCGCCGGCCGGCAGCTGGAGCCTCGTGGCGATCCCGGACAGCCAGCATGACGCGGCGTTTTATCCCGAGGTGTTCCAGCGGCAGATGGAATGGATCGCGGCGCACAAAGATTCGCACCGCATTCGGATGGCGTTGCACGAGGGCGACGTCACGGACGACAACGGCCTGCGCCAGTGGGGCCGCATCCGGAAATCGATGGATGCGTTGAAGGCGGCGCGCGTGCCTTATTCGATCACCACCGGCAATCACGACGTCGAGGTGGTGAACGGCAAGTCCGTCAGCCGCGTGACGAAGCTCAACGATTTCTTCAAGGAAGCGGATTACGCCGACAGTCCGGCGTTCGGGCTGTACCAGCCGGGACGGGTGGAAAACAGCTGGCATGAATTCGACTCCTCCTGGGGCCGCATGCTCGTGCTCTCGCTCGAACTCGGGCCGCCGCGCGAGGTGCTGGCGTGGGCTCGTGAGATCATCGCCACCCGGAAGCCGGCGCGCACGATCCTGTTGACGCATGCCTATCTCTGCGAGGACGGCACGCGTTACGATTACGATGCGAAGGGCGACCGGCAATCGGCCACACCGCGCGGCTATCCCATTCCCGGCATCACCGACGGGGAAATCATCTGGCGCGAACTCGTCGCGAAGGAGGACACCATTCGCCTCGTCGTCTGCGGCCACACGATCGGCAACGGCGCAGCCTACCTGGCGAGCCGCAACGAGGCCGGCAACATTTGTCACCAAGTGATGGCCAATTACCAAATGCAGGTGCGACCGGCCCGCGGCTACGGCAGCGGTGGGTTCCTGCTGCTGATGCGTTTCCTGCCGGACCAGCACACCGTGCAGTTCCGGACCTATTCGCCGTTCTACAATCTCTGGCTCGACGGCCCGGCGCAGAGGTTCGAGGTGAGCCTCGCCTGATCGGTTGCACGAACGAACCCGTAATATCTCATGATTAAGCTCAATCGCTGGTTGGGGGTGGGAGCCGCCTGCGTGGCCGCGCTATTCGCGGTTACGGGGCTGACGGCCCAGGTATTTATTTCTGGGGATCCGCACGCGATCGCGGGCGATCTGCCGCCGCCGCCGGCGGATGATTCCATCGCCGGCCGTGCCGACCTGGAGACCATTTTGCAGGTGCAGGCGGACCGCACGCCCGCCCAGGAGGCGCGGGCGCGCCGGGTGGCGTCGCATACGCCCTTCCTGATGGGCTCGGCCGTGATGGGCGCATGGTTCACCGCGGAAAACCTGCCGCGCACGGCGGCGATCATGCAGGCCGTGCGGAAGCAAACGAGCGAGGTGGCCGCGGCGTTCAAGTCGACTTGGGACCGGCCACGTCCGTCGGCCCGCGACCCGCGCGTGCATCCCTGCGTCCCCGTGCCGACCAATGCTTCTTACCCCAGCGGACACTCCACGGCCGCCAGCGTGTGGGCCGCCATCTTCTCGGCCGCATTTCCCGAACACGCGGCAGACTTCGCGGCGCAGGCGCAGGAGACGCGCTGGGCCCGGGTGCTGGGCGGGGTGCATTTCCCCACGGATGTCCAAAGCGGACGTCTCCTCGGTGAACGCATCGCCGCGCGCATGCTGGCATCGCCGGAAATGCCCAAGGCGCTGGAGGAAATGCGGGCCGAAGTGGCCGCCTATCAGGCGAAGCACGCCGCGGCCGCTGACTGATTTTTTCCCTTGGCCATCGTCGCCGGCATCGATTTTGGCACGCTCAGCGTGCGCGTGTCGCTCATCGACCATGAGCGGGGCCGGCTGGGTACGGCGTCCGCGCCTTATCCCTTGCTGCGGCGTCCGGCCGATCCGACTTACGCGGCGCAGCGGGCGGAGGACCACCTCACGGCCTTGGTGACCGCGATGCGGGACGCGCTGAAGGCGGCGGGCATCGCGGGTGACGAGGTCGCCGCGCTGGCAGTGGATACCACGGGCTCGACGATCGTGCCGGTCGACCGCGACCTGCGGCCGATCGACGACTATTATTTGTGGTGCGACCACCGGTCCGAGGCGGAGGCCGCGGAAATCACCCGCGTGGCGCGCGAGCGCGGGCTGCCCGCGTTGCGATGGTACGGGGGCGTTTATTCCTCGGAGATGGCGCTGGCGAAACTGTTGCACTGGCTGCGGCACAATCCGGAAAAGCGCGCGCGGTTTGCCACCGCGATGGAGCATTGCGACTGGATGGTGGCCACGCTGACGGGCGCGACGAGCATCGCTCAGGTCACCCGAAGCGCCTGCGCCGCGGGACACAAATGGCTTTGGGCGGCCGCCGAAGGTGGCTGGCCGCCGGATGATTTCCTGCGGGCCGTCGATCCGCTGCTCGGCGGATTTGCCCGCGAGGCAGGCGACCGCTTCGCCACTTCCAAGCAGATCGCGGGGCGACTGTGCGCCGACTGGGCGGAAAAGCTGGGCCTGCGGCCGGGGCTGCCGATACCGGTGCCGGCCCTCGACGCGCATTGGGATGCGGTGGGGGCGGGCATTGCCGAGGGCGACGTCGTGAACGTCGTCGGCACCTCGACCTGCGTGATGGCGATGGTGAAGGCGACCGCGCCGATCCAAGGCGTCTTCGGCATCGTGCCCGGATCAATCGACCCTGATCTGCTCGGGATCGAGGCTGGGCTGTCGGCCGCGGGCGACATCTTCGAGGCGATTGCGCGCCGGGCGGGGCGACCGGTGGCCGAACTTTCGCGGGGATTGGAAAAATTCCAGCCGGGCCAGACCGGCCTGCTGCGTTTGGTGTGGGACAACGGCGATCGGAACGTGCTGTCGGACGCCTCGCTCGCCGGCGTGACCCTGGGCTGGCGTTTGCAGAGCACCGCCCAGGACGAGCTCTTTGCCGCGATCGAGGGCACGGCGTTCCACACTCGGATCATTCTCGAGCGCCTCGAGGCGCATGGCGTGCCAATCAACCGGGTGATCAATGGCGGCGGGGTCCCGCAGAAAAATGCGGTGCTCAACCAGGTTTACGCGAACGTGTTCAACAAGCCGGTGCTCGTGCCCGAAACCGAAATCACCAGCCTCGGCTCCGCGATCTTCGCGTTCATGGCGGCAGGCACCTTTGGAAGCGTCCGCGAGGCCCAGCGGAAGCTTTGTCCGCGCCATCGCACAGTGCTGCCGCAGCCCGCGGCCGTCGCGCGCTACGCGCCGTGGTTTCGTCTGTATCGAAAACTGTATTTCGCGCTGGGCGCCGGCGAGGCGGGCCCGGGCATCACGCGGGAGGATTTGCATGAACTCGCGAGACTCGCCGCCGAAGGCAGCCATGCGTGAGGGGCGCGATGAGACGTGTTCCGTTGGCGCACGCCTCACTTAACGTCTTCAGTTCCTGTCGGGTGGTGCCGCGATCGCCCCGCGGGAGAATGCCAGCCAAACCCCTCAACCCCATGAAATCGCCGCTTCGACTCCTGTTTCTCGCCATCGCCGGGCCGGCCTCGCTGGTTCTCGCCCAGCCGGCCGCGGCTCCGGTGCTCGCCGCCGCCGGAGAAATCCCTGTCGACGCCTCGGCGGCGATTCCGAAGACCGGCAACCAGAAGTTTTTCAGCCTGCACGAATCGTTTCTCAAACGCGGGAAGGAGGGGCCGATCGGCGTCCTGTTCCTCGGGGATTCGATCACCGAGCGCTGGAAGAACGCGCCGCACATTTGGGAGCACTACTTCGGCCGGTATCAGCCGGCGAACTTCGGCATCGGCGGCGACCGGACGCAGCACGTGATCTGGCGCATCGAGCAAGGTGAGCTCGATGGCATTCACCCCAAGGCGGTCGTGCTGATGATCGGCACCAACAACACCGCGACGCATACGGCGGCCGAGATCACCGGTGCGGTGCGGAAAATCGTCGGGCTGATCCGCAGCAAGCTGCCGCAAACCAAGGTGCTGCTGCTGGCGATCTTCCCGCGGGGACCGCGCGTCACCGCCGGTCAGCCCGATCCCTGGGAAAAACGCATGGCGACCATCGCGGCCGTCAATCGGGAACTCGCCCGGCTCGACGATGGCGCGAACATTCGTTTCCTCGACATCAATCAAAGTTTCCTGGGGAAAGACGGGTCGATTCCGAACATCATCATGCCCGACCAGCTGCACCTGAACGCCGCCGGCTACCAGCTGTGGGCGGAGGCCATCGAAAAACCATTGGCCGAGCTGATGAAGTGATTCACCGTAACCGCGGCCGGCGCCGCGCGTCCCGGAGCTGCCCGGTGGCACCCCTCGCCGCTAATTAAAATAGGAGATACCGCTCATGAAAACCCGCTTCGTCGTCGCATCCGTTTTGTGGTCGCTGGCCGCCGCCTCCGCGGGGCTCGCCCAGCAGGCCGATGGCTCCGTCACCGCCCGCCCGCTCGGGGCCGATCGCCACCGCCGGCCGACGGCGTACGCCGATGGCGCCGATTTGCCGAACGGCTGGCGCATCACCCCCGCGGGCAAGACCATCGGCAGCGTCGGGGATCTCGTTTCCAACCTCGCGCTTTCGCCCGACGGCAAGATCCTGATCTCCGTCAACTCCGGTTTCCTGCCGCATGGCCTCGATGTGTTCGACACGGCGACCGGGGAACACCTTCAGCGGATCGAGCTGACCGCCGCATTTCTCGGCCTCGCCTGGGGTGACGGCGGGCGCACGCTTTACGTGGCGGGCGGCAACGCCTCGGGCGCCAAGTCGAAGGACGACCCCGTCGCGGCGATTTATGCCTTAAGCTAT
The DNA here is from genome assembly GCA_044224295.1 of Lacunisphaera sp. GTDB lineage: Bacteria > Verrucomicrobiota > Verrucomicrobiia > Opitutales > Opitutaceae > Lacunisphaera. The sequence goes on from JBGAKQ010000001.1 coordinate 367,229, forward strand.
GCCAAGGGCCGGCTGAGTGAAAAGCCCGTCGCGCGCTTTGTCGAAACGCGCGATCCCAAGCAGGTGTGGTGGACCGGCGTGGCCGTGCACCCGGGCAAGCGGCGGTTGTATGCCCTGAATCGCGGCACCGGCCGCGACCCGGGCGCGGTCGTGGTGTTCGATACCAAGAGCGGGGAAATCGTGGCGCGCATCCCGGTGCAGGTCTCGCCGTACCAGGCGGTCCTGTCCGCCGACGGCAAGCGCTTGTTCGTCTCCAATTGGTCGAGCGATTCCGTCAGCGTCATCGACACGGCGAGCCATGCCGTGATCGGCACCGTCGAGGTCGGCGACAATCCGAACGACATGAAACTCGCCGCCGACGGCCGCCTGTTCGTCGCCTGCGCGAACGACAACACCGTGCAGGTGATCGACACCCGGACGCTGGCCGTGATCGAGAAGCTTTCGACCACGCTCACCCCGCGGGCACCCGAGGGTTCGACGCCCAACGCGCTCGCGATCGACGAGACGCGCAACCTGCTTTACATCGCCAACGCCGACAACAACTCGGTCGCGGTCGCGCATATTGAAAACCGCGTGCACACCAACATGGGCGGCTTCATCCCGACCGGCTGGTATCCGTCGGCGCTCGTGCTGAACGCGAAGGGCGACACGCTTTATGTCGGCAATTCCAAGGGCAACCGCGCCCATCCCGATCCGCTCGGGCCGCATAGCCCGCTCCTGAAAACCCCGGAAGTGCTCGAGCAGGCGGCCGGCTCCGTCACCTCCGCCAACACCGGCCTGTTCGGCATGGGCGAGGGCAGCGTGAAGACCCTCCAGACCAGCACCCTCGAGCAGGTCGCAGTCGCGGATTTGAAAACGCAGTTGCCGGCATGGACGCGTCAGGTGGTGGAGAACACGCCGTACAAGGATTCGCTGCTGACGGAAGCGCCGCCGGCGGTGGAACCGAGCATCATCCCACGCGCGGTCGGCGTGAGCAGCCCGATCCGCCACATCATTTATATCATCAAGGAGAATCGCACCTATGACCAGGTCTTCGGCGACCTGCCAGGCGCGAATGGCGACCCGCGCCTGACAATTTTCGGCGAGCAGGTGACGCCCAATCAGCACGCCCTCGCGAAGGAGTATGTCATTTTCGACAATCTCTATTGCGACGGCGAGGTCAGCAATGACGGCCACCGCTGGCTTTCGTCCGCCTACGCCACCGATTTTTATGAAAAGCAGTGGCCCGCGCTCTACGGCGCGCACAGCGCGGCCAGTTATGAGGTCCCGGCGGTCGTGCCGGCCGGCGGCTTCATCTGGGACCTCGTCAAGCGGAAGGGTCTCACTTACCGCACCTACGCGGAGGGCACCTACAATGCCAAGGTCGACGGCAAGACGGTGCTCCTGCCGCGCATGGGCATGGAGGCGCTCACCGGCCACATTGCCCCGGGGTTTCCCAACGGGCTCGACATGCCGGACACCGAGAAGGTCAAGGTGTGGCTCGCGGAGTTTCGCGAGTATGAAAAGAATTTCGACAGCCCGGACCCCGAGAAGCGCCTGCCCAATTTCCAAACCGTCTGGATGATGGGCGACCACACCGAAGGCGCGCGGGTCGGCAAGCGCACGGCCGTCGCCATGGTTGCGGACAACGATTACGCCATCGGCCAGATCGTCGAAGCCGTCACCCACAGCCGCTATTGGCCGGAGACGGCGATCTTCATCATCGAGGACGACGCGCAGGACGGCTCCGATCACGTCGACGCCCGGCGCACGGTTGGCCTGGTGCTCAGCCCGTACGTGAAGCGCGGGATCGTGGACAGCACGCTCTACTCGACCTGCTCCATGCTCCGTTCGATGGAGCTGCTGTTGGGTCTTCCCCCGATGAGTCAGTACGATGCCGCCGCCATGCCGATGTACGCCGCGTTCGGCACGGAGGCCAAGGCCGCGACTTTCACCGCCATTTCGCCGAAGGTGGACATCAAGGCCGTGAACAAGAAGACCGCGTGGGGTGCGAAGGCGAGCGGACGGATGGATTTCTCCGAACCCGACCGGGCCCCGATGCTCGCGCTCAATGAAATCATCTGGAAGAACGTGAAGGGTGCGGACTCGATTATGCCCGCCCCGGTGCACCGCTTCCGTCCGCTCATCGAACTCGCCGGTGACGACGATGACGACGAACCGGAGGACCGTCCGCGCCGGCGGTAACGTTCAGCGGAAGATCCGGCACTTGTAGGAGCCTGCTTGCAGGCGATCCGCACCTATTCCGTCGGCGCGCGCCACTGAATCGGCGGCAAGCGGCTTCCCACGCGCGCGCGCGGCGGAAATCAATTACGGTTGCTCGCCATAGCCATGGGCTCGCGCGGGCCAGGCGAGCAGGAACAGGATGGTGCCGATGGCGGCGGTGGCGACCAGCGCGCCCAGCGCGGCATCCCAGCCGTAACGTCCGGCCAGCAGGCCCAGGCCCCATCCGGAAAGGAGCGTGCTCAGGTAGCCGAACAGCCCCGTGAAGCCGATGGCTGTGCCCGCCGCATGCTTGGTCGCGAGGTTTGCCACCGTAATCCCCACCAGCGCCTGCGGACCGTAGATGAAGAAGCCGGCCCCGCCCAGCAGGACGGTGGCGATGGCTGGCGACACGGCGGGGAGTTTCCAGAACAGGAAAAGGAACAGCCCGGCGCAGGCCATGCAGATGACGCACATCCGGGCGCCGCGGCCGCCGAAGACGCGATCCGTGAGCCAGCCGGCGGCGAGCATGCCGGTGATGCCGGCGATTTCGAATGCCGCCACCATCCAGCCCGCGTGCTGCAGCGAGATGCCCTTGGATTCCGTGAGGAGCGTCGGACCCCAGTCGAGCACGGCATAGCGGAACGTGTAGACGAAGAAATTGGCCACCGCGATGATCCAGATGTACGGATTGGCGAAGACCTGGCGGCGCACAAAGCGCTTGAAATCCGCCGGGGGCGCGTCGCCGGCGGCCCCGGCGCCCGGCGCGCCGACCTGGATTTCAGGCAGCCCCACGGAGCGCGGCGTGTCGCGCAACGCGAACCAGAGATAGACGGCAATTACGCTGACGAGCAGGGCCGGCGCGAAGAAAACCCAGCGCCAGCCGAATCCGACGATGTAGCCGCAGAACACCACCACCAGCGCGGCGCCGATCGAGTGGGAGGTGTTCCAAATGGACATTTTCGTCGCGAGTTCCTCGGGGCGAAACCAATGTGTCATGAGCCGCGCGCAGGGTGGAAAGCCCATGCCTTGCACCCAGCCGTTCCCCATCCACACGATGCCGAGCACCAGCACCGCCGAGCTGAGCCCGAAGATCACGTTGACCACGGCCGAGAGCAGCAAGCCGGTGATTAGAAAATACCTGGCGTTGGCCCGGTCGCCGAGGAAGCCGTTGGCAAATTTCGACACGCCGTACAGCAGGCCATGCAGCGTCAGGAACAGCCCGAGGTCAGCCTTGGTGATGCCGAGGTCGTGCTGCATCGCGGGCATGGCGATGCTGAGATTTTTCCGCACGAAATAGTAGGCGGCGTACCCGACCATGGATGCAATCAGCGTGCGGCGCTGCCAGTTTCGAAAGGCGGCCGAACTGGTGGCGGGTGGGGCCGGGGGGAGGGAACCGGAAGTCATGGCGTTGAATCGATCGGTGCCCGGGCACGGCCTGGTCCAAGGAGGTTTGCAAGGCAATCGTCCGCCCTTCGCACCCGAACGGCCAGGTCGCGGATGGTAAAACGCCGGCGGATGAAACCAGCGCGCGGGAATGCCTGCCGCAGGCGGACTCGCGGCAGGCCGATCGCCGCGGGCTCCCCGGGCGCGCCGACGGCTTCGAGCCGGGGTTTCAGCTCGTTGGCGGGCGGGGGATGCGCCCGCAAGCGCGTTTGCAACCCCGGCCCGGCCAAATCCCGGGACGGGGAACGGAAGGGGCGTTTCGTGATATCCATGCCGGAGACGCGGGGAAGCAAGGGGACCGTAACGATGTCGGGGGTGACCCCGGTGCAAGGGCCGTGTTGACTTTGGAATTTAAATTCCAAATATATATTCAGTCGAGCGAATACCGCGTCAGGTCGAAAAATTTTTGCCGCACCGGCGATCCCAAGTGGCGCCGGTTTCACGATTTCCCATCCAACGATCCCGTTACCATCATGCTGCCTGCCTTCGCGCGTTTGCGCCGCTGCCTTTATGTCTGCATTCTGGTTGTTTGGCTTCTCCCTGGCGCGGGCCTGCGCGCGGGCGTGACTCCGCCCCTGACACAAATAAGCGGCCCCTGGCCCACCAGCCATGTTCAGGGCATCGCGGTCGATCTGCAGGGGGGCTACATCTATTATTCGTTCACCACGTTGCTGGCGAAATACGACTTCAGCGGGAAACTGGTGGGCACGCTCGTCGGCTGGGCCGGTCATCTCGGCGACCTCGACTTCAATCCGCGCGATGGGCGCGTCTATGGCTCCCTCGAATACAAGAAGGATCAGGCCTTCTACATCGCGGTAATCGATGTCAGCCGGCTCGACCGCGTGGGCGTCGATGCCGCCCGGTCGGAGCTCTTCCGCACCATCTACCTGCCGGAGGTGGCCAGGGATTATGCAGCCGACCTCAATCAAGACGGAAAATTTGACGGCGACGTCGCCGCGACCCCCGACCATCGCTATGGCTGCTCCGGGATCGACGGCGTGAGTTTCGGGCCGGAATTCGGTCGCGCCGACGGACCGCACTTCCTCACGGTTGCCTATGGCATTTACGCTAATACCGCGCGCGCCGACAATGACCACCAAGTGCTCTTGCAATACGATGTGAGCGATTGGGATCGGTACGCCCGTCCGCTGAGCGAGCTGGCTCCGCATCACAGTGGGCCCGCGAAACCGCACGGAAAGTACTTCGTCCGCACCGGCAACACGACTTACGGCGTGCAAAACCTCGCCTATGATGAGGCGGAGCACCGGTGGCTTCTCGGGGTCTATAAGGGTGCCAAGCCATCATTTCCCAACTATTCGCTTTTCGCCGTCGATGCCCAAACCGCTGCGAAGCAAGGCGATCTCATCGGCGTGCCGGGCGCCGATGGTCGGGGTTGGGAGCAGGGTCGGTTGCTCGTCTTGGCTCGCGACGGACTCGAGGATCCCGCCACCGGTATTCGCGGCTGGAACCAAAAGGCCGATGTGGGTTTGCAGCCCATCGGCCACGGCCTGTTCTATCTGGCGGTCAACTCCGGCACCAAGGGCCGGCAGACCGGTGAAGTGACGCTGCATCGCTGGACTGGCAACGCCAAGGCGCCATTTATCCCCGCGACGCCGGCCGATCTCCATCGGCCGATGGCATATCCGTCTCGCTGAGTCCGTGCCGCGGTATGCCTATCCCAGCGCGTCGCCTTCGCCCGCGGCGGAGATCGGAAAGCCGCTGCCGGCGTGGACGGAGGGAACGCTCGACCTTCGCCACATCTACCGGACGCGGCGAGGCGATTTCCTTCATCCTGCCAGATGAAACCACGTTGTTGGAGGACGCCAGTGGCCAGACCCTCGACGAGGCGCGCCTCACCCAACCGAGCAAGCCGGATGCGCCGCGGACGCGCTGCTCTCTCATTTTCACGGCGACCATATGGGCGTAATCATCAAGGATTCGCCGATCGCGGCGAACGGTGCCTAGAGCGGTGACAGAGTCTATGTTTCCAGTAGTCCTCATGTTTTTTTGCCGGACGTGAACTTGATGCGCTGACCCAACTGACCGGCGTCAGCACAACTTTTCGGCTCCCCGAGTGCGTCGATGAATTCGACGAGACGAATTTCCTCCTTGGCCAGCACCATCCAGGCTTTCCGGTTTGTTCAACGCCAGGCGACCAATTGAAGGACACAGGATTTATTCGCATCTGCCCGACCAGAATCGAAACATGAAGGGAAGAGTGTTCCGCTGCGCAGGCCGTCGTCTGATTCAAAAGTAATGGTGCTACCCCATGGATTGGGCGCGGCATGGTGCAGTGAGGGTGCGAAACTCAACGCAGCTGGGAGTTCGAATCGGAATCTCACCGGGATTCCTTACCTTGATACTTACCTTCCGGATCAAACAGTTTCCCGAAAAAGTCATTGGGCAACCAGACAGGGGCAGTTTGATCGTTGGCCACATTGCGTGTGAGGTCGGTGATCAATGCGGCAAAAGCATCCACCGAAGGCCAATCGATCGTTTGGGTCAGATCGTCAGACGGCTGGTGATAGCGGGTGTTTCGAAATGTCAGCTCACGTTCGGCGAGATTCACCGAAGGGTCAATCGAACGCTGGCCGGTCTTTAGGAAAATGGCCGGAACCCCGGCGCGGACAAAGGCATATTGGTCGCTGCCGATGAAGATAACTCGGTCGGGCATTGGATCCGGACTTACGGTAAAGCCGCAGCGCCCCGCTGCTGCGGCCGCAGCAGCACCGAGCGTGCTGTGCGTTCCGCCATAAGCGACAATATCCCGCACCGGTCCTAAAAAGAGCGCCATGTCCACATTGATGTTGGCCGCAAACCGTCGCACGCGTGTCGGGGCATGGCGGGCCAAATAGTTGGATCCCAGTTCCCCTTTTTCCTCGGCGGTGACCGCCGCAAAAAGTACCGGCCGTCGAAGCCGCGGTCCAGTTGCGAGTTCTTCCGCGATCGCCAACATCACACCAATGCCGATGGCATTGTCCATCGCACCGTTATAAATGGCGTCTCCGCGCACAGGCGGTCCGAGGCCCAAATGATCCAGGTGTGCAGAAAGTACGATTGGATCATTGGCGAAGTTGGGATCGAAACCAGGCAGCCATCCGAGGACGTTGGCGGATTCGATCGGGTGCGAGATCCCTTTGCCGGTGAGCGTGAGCTCCAGGTTGAGCGGAAATGATTGCGCCTCGCTGCGCTCCCCCGTGGCGATGGCTGCTTCGAGGGTGCGCGGTGCGGCAATAAATAACCGGCCGGCGGCGGCTCCACTGACTTGAGCCCTGAGCTGGATTTCCGGGAATCCTTCCACCATAACCACAATTCTGGCCGTTGCTCATCTGAAGAAGACAGATGGATGAAGTTGAAGACAGTATAAGACGCGGATTTTTTTAGCTGAAAATCCTTGTGTCCTCGGTTCGATTCCGAGACTTGCCACCGCTTTAAGCCGCTGATGATCAAATCGTCAGCGGCTTTTTGTTTGGGAAATGGTGAGTTCGAAAGATCGGGATAGTCCCGATCGCGCCATCCTACGCGAGACACCCAGCCCGCCTAGCGGATGCCGGCTAGGCTGGCTTCGGTGTTCTTGAGGAGCGTTCGGCTGATGACGATGCGCTGGACCTCGGACGAGCCTTCGCCGATCTCGCTCAGCCGGGCGTCCCGCCAATACCGCTCGATCGGGATGTCCCGCGTGTAGCCGTAGCCGCCGTGCACCTGGAGGGAGCGGTTGCAGATGCGCGAGGCCGCTTCGGACGCGAAGAGCTTGGCCACGGAAGATTCCATGGTGTGGCGCTCGCCCTTCGCCGCGAGGGCGGTGGCTTGCAGCACGAGGCCCTCGGCGGCGCGCAATTCGACCTCGCAATCGGCGAGCATGAACTGCAGCGCCTGGAAGTCGGCGAGGCGTTTCCCAAATTGCCGGCGATTGAGCGCGTGGTGCAGCGCGGCGTCGAGTGCCGCGCGGGCGAGACCAAGCGAGACCGCCGCCACGCCGATCCGTCCTTTGTCGAGGCAGGCGAGGGCGGTGGCCTGGCCGGAGCCGCGCGCCCCGATGAGTTCACCCTTCGCATTCTCGAGCTTGAATTCCGCGGTGTCGCTCGCGCGCAGGCCACAGGTCGGGACCTTGCGCACCGGCGTGATCTGCGAGCGCTCAACGAGGAACGCGCTGATTTCCTTGCGGCCTTCGGGCGTCTGGCCGCTGACGGCCATCACAATCAACACGTCGGCCGTGCGCCCGAGCGTGATGTAGCGCTTGAAGCCATTGAGCCGCCACTCGCCAGCGCGGCCCTCGGTGGCGGTCGTTTGCACGCCGCCGCTGTCGCTGCCCGCCTCGGGTTCAGTGAGCGCCCAAGCGGCGAGCCACGTGCCCTTGGTGAGCTTGGAAAGCACGCGCTTGTGCTGCGCGGCGCTGCCGGCGGCCAGCAGGTGGCCCGAGCCGAGCGCGTTGTGGGCGGCGAGGTCGATGGCGAAGGCCGCTTGGTAACGCGCGAGCTCGCGGATGGCGGCGGCGTAGGCGGCGTAGCTCAGGCCAAGCCCGCCGACGGCCCGCGGGGCGGTCATGCCGAGCAGGCCGAGCTTGCCGGCCTTCATGAAGGCGGCGCGCGGCAGTTCCTCCTGCGCCTCCCACGCGTCGGCGTGCGGGGCAATTTCGGTTTCGGCGAAGTGCGCGACCTTTTTGAGGAAGGCGATTTCCGCGGCGGACAATTGCGTGAGCCACGGGGCGGAGAGGGGAGCGAGGGGCATGGGGATGAGGGGTTCGACCGCGCCCACGCGCGGACGGTTTCGGTTGGACTGCATCGAGCCACGTTCTGCGCGGATGCACGAGGGTTTCAACGGTCTGCGCGGCACAATCACCCTTATGGCGTAGCCTGCGGGACCCGATTGCGGTTTGCGACGAATCCATTTTCTGATGAGGCTGCCAGTCGCTCAGCCAACCCCATCCCCGCACGTGTCGTCCCCGAAATCGCTGCTCGATTACTACACAGAGTTTGCCCGGCAAGAGGCCGGCCTGCGCGAAGGCGGCGGGGCGGATGGCCAGGCCCGCCAACACAAGCTGGGCCGGCTCTTTGTGCGCGAGCGCATTGCGGCGCTGGCCGATGACCAGGGCGCCGGCTTCCTCGAACTCGGGCTGTGGGCGGCGCATGGCATGTATTCAGAGTGGGGCAGTTTTCCCGGCGCGGGGGTCGTGACCGGGATCGCCAACGTTTCGGGCCGGCCGTGCATGATTGTGGCGAACGACGCCACCGTGAAAGCCGGGGCGTTCGTACCGATGACGTGCAAGAAGGTGCTGCGTGCACAGCGCATCGCCTTCGAGTGCAATTTGCCGCTCGTGTATCTCGTCGATTCCGCGGGCGTGTTCCTGCCGATGCAGGACGAGATCTTTCCGGACGAGGACGACTTCGGGCGCATCTTTAGGAACAATGCGGTGATCTCCGCCGCGGGCATCCCGCAGTACGCCGCCATCATGGGCAATTGCGTGGCCGGCGGCGCGTACCTGCCGGTTCTCTGCGACAAAATCCTCATGACTGAGGGCAGCGGCCTTTACCTGGCCGGGCCCCAGTTGGTGAAGGCCGCGATCGGCCAGGAAATCGACCAGGAATCCCTCGGCGGCGCCGCGATGCATGCCGAGATTTCCGGCACCGTTGATTTCAAGGAGAAGAACGACGAATCGTGCCTGAAGCGCCTGCGCAGCCTGGTGGGCTTGTTGCCCGCCGACGCGGCGCCCGGACTCCCGGCGTCGACCGAGCCCGAGTGGCCCGCGACGAAGTTGCTGGATATCGTTTCGCTGGATGGCCGCCGCGAATTCGACATGCGCGACCTACTGCGCTGCCTCGTCGATGCTGGGTCGATGGATGAGTACAAGGCCGACTACGGCAAGTCGCTCGTCACCACGTTTGCGCGACTGGGCGGCCGGCCCATCGGAATTGTAGCCAACCAGCGCATGCGCGTGCAGTCCAAGACCAGCGGGTTGCAGATGCCGGGCGTGATCTACGCTGATTCGGCGGACAAGGCCGCGCGGTTCATCATGGACGGCAACCAGACGCGTGTGCCGTTGCTGTTTATCCAGGATGTTTCCGGCTTCATGGTTGGAAAGGATGCGGAACAAAGCGGCATCATCCGGTCCGGCGCGAAGATGGTGAACGCCCTGAGCAATTCGACCGTGCCGAAGATCACGGTCATCACCGGTGGCTCGTACGGCGCGGGCAACTACGCAATGTGCGGCAAGGCGTTTGATCCCCGCTTGATCCTCGCCTGGCCCAACGCGAAATACGCGGTAATGGGCGCGGCGCAGGCCAGCGACGTGGTGTACAACATCCTCGCGAAGGCCGCCAAGGACCGGCCGAAGGAAGAGCTCGATCGCCTGCGGCAACAGGTGAAGGAAAACTATGTGGCGCAGGCGGACATCCGTTATGCCGCCGCGCGCGGGTGGGTGGACGCGGTGATCCAGCCGCATGAAACCCGCGCCACGCTGTTGCGGGCGTTTGCCCTCGCGACGCGTCCGGCGGCGAAAGCGTCGTTCCACACGGGCGTCCTCCAAGTTTGAGTCATGGCCGCGCCGCTCAAGATCGCCAATGCCTCCGGCTTTTGGGGCGACCAACCCGAGGCTGCTTGCCGCTTGGTGACGCAGCAGCCCGACCTGGACTACCTCACGCTCGATTACCTGGCTGAGGTGTCGCTCTCGATTATGGCGATCACGCGGGCGAAGGATCCCGCGGCAAGTTATGCGCGTGATTTTGTCGAGGTGGTCCAGTCGCTGGTCAAGTTCTGGCAGGAAGGCGGACGCACCAAGGTCGTGACTAATGCCGGCGGGCTCGATCCGCAGGCGTGTGCCGCCGCCGTGCGCGGTGAACTCGCCAAGGCCGGGCTGGCGCATTTGAAAGTCGCGGTCGTTTCAGGTGACGACGTCCTGGCGCGCGTGCGCGGCGGTGGCCCCGAATTCAGTCATCTTGAAACCCGCGCTCCGGTTTCCGAGATTGCGGACCGGTTGGTGACGGCAAACGCCTACCTCGGCGCCGACGCGATTGTGGCCGCTTTGCAGGCCGGTGCACACATCGTCATCACCGGCCGCGTGGCGGATCCGTCGCTGACCGTTGGTCCGTGCTGCGCGCACTTTGGGTGGCGGCCCGACGACTATGACCGGCTTGCAGGTGCGACCGTTGCGGGCCACCTGCTCGAATGCGGCACGCAGGCCTGTGGTGGTTTCTCGACCGACTGGCTCGAGGTGCCGGGCCACCACGACATCGGATTTCCCATTGCCGAGGTCTCCGCCGACGGCAGCTGTGTGCTCACCAAGCCGACCGGTACCGGCGGCGCCGTCACCGTGCAAAACGTCAAGGAGCAGCTGCTCTACGAAATTGGTGATCCGGGGAACTATCTCTCCCCGGACGTCACCGTTTCGTTTCTCACGTTGCGTGTGGAATCCGCGGGCCCAGACCGCGTGCGAATCTCCGGCGCCAGGGGACGTCCTCCGCCGGCAACGTATAAGGTGAGCGCAACCTACCGTCACGGCTACAAGGCTCACGGCATGCTCACGGTCTTCGGTGACCAGGCGGTCCTCAAAGCCCGGCGGGCCGGGGAAGGGATCTTGCAGCGATTGCGCGAGGCGGGGTGCGTTTACCGCGAGACGTTGGTCGAGTGTCTCGGCACGGGGGCGAGCGTCGGTGGCGTTGTGCGGCGCGTGCCGGAAGAACAGTTTATCGAGACGGTGCTCCGCATCAGTGTCGCCGCAGACACGGCGGAGCCGGTGAAGCGTTTCACCCGGGAGATTGCCCCGCTGGTCACGTGCGGGCCGCAGGGCGTTACGGGATACGCATCAGGCCGGCCGAAAGTGATGCCGGTGTTCGGTTACTGGCCATGCCTGATCGCGCGCGACGTCGTGTCGGCCAAATGGGAACTCACATGAAGACGCTGCAAGCCATCGCCTACGCGCGCAGCGGCGACAAAGGTTCGTCCGCCAACGTTGCCGTGTTTGGGCGGACCGCCGCTGACTATGCGTGGCTGAAGGAGCACCTGACTGCGCGGCACGTCGAGACGTGGTTCAAGCCGTTGGGCCTGGGCCCCGTGATCCGGTACGACGTTGCCAACTTGGAAGCATTGAACTTTGTGCTGCCCGGGGTGCTGGCGGGCGGCGGCAGCACCTCGCTGCGGATCGACGCGCAGGGCAAGACGCTTGGACAGGCTTTGCTCGCGATGCCGGTGGATTTTGCCGCGGATCCCGTTCACCCGATTGATTGAACCCATGACGACCTCCCTCTTGTTGGTGGAACCCGCTGGTGCCGGCATCGTGCGCTTCACCTTGAACCGGCCGGACAAGCGCAATGCCTTGTCGATCGAGTTGGTGGAAGCGGTGCTCGCGGCGCTCACGGCGGCTGAGGCGAACCCGGCGAATCGCGTTTTGATTCTGACCGCGGCCGGGCCGGCGTTCTGCGCGGGGCTGGACCTGGCGGAGGCGGCCGATGCGACCAAGGCGCACCGTTCGTCCGAGTTGATTGGCGAACTCCTCCATCGGCTGGCGACCACGCGTTTGGTGACGATCGCCGCGGTGCACGGGGCGGCCATCGCCGGCGGAGCAGGGGTCATGTCGGCCTGTGACTTCGTCGTGGCGGAGGAGGCCACTCAGATTGGTTACCCCGAAACCCGCCGTGGCCTCGTGGCGGCGCTGGTGATGGCGTTTCTCCGGAGGCAACTGCGGGAACGCGATGCGCGGCAGATTTTGCTCACCGGTTCCCTGTTTACGGCGCGCCGGGCGTTGGAGATGGGTTTGGTGAACGAGATTGCCAGCGGAGACCAGGTGCCGCTTCGGGCCGCCGCGCTCGCCCAGGAAGTTCTTCAAGGCGGCCCGGAAGCGGTCGTCCACACGAAGCGATTGCTGGCCGAACTGTGGCCCACGCCCTTGCCGGCCGATTTCGAGAAAGCGATGGTCGTCCATCGCGCGGTCCGCGGATCGGCGGAGATCCAGGAAGGGATTGCGGCTTTCCGGGAAAAGCGGCCGCCCAAGTGGGCGCCGAAGGGCTGACCGCCGTGGCGTTTCTTTTGTTGGAATAAGCGGCCTGGTCCGCGACTCTCAGTGGCGCATGGCCAGTGAGATTTTCAACCAGCTGGTGGACGCGCATTACACGCCGCTCTTCCGCTTTGCCCTCAGCCTTACGAGGAATTCGTCGGATGCGGGCGATCTTACCCAGCAGACGTTCTTCATTTGGGCCAAACAGGGGCACGCGTTGCGCGAAGCCGGGAAAGCCAAGTCGTGGTTGTTCACGACGCTTTATCGGGAATTCCTGCGCGGACGTCGCCGGGCCGAGCGGGTCACGGCGCTGGAGGACCTTGGACCGGTGGAGGCCGACCCCGCCGCGCCCGAAGTCGATGTGGTGTCCGGCATGGACGCGGGTCTGGTCGTGGAGGCTCTCCAGGAAGTCGACGAGGTTTACCGGACGCCGCTCACGCTGTTCTACCTGCAGGAATTTTCATACAAGGAGATCGCCGAAATGCTGGAGGTGCCGATTGGCACCGTCATGTCGCGCCTGTCGCGCGGAAAAGCCCAGCTCCGGGCGGCACTGGCGCGGAAGGAAGGCCGCAGCAAGGTGGTGTCTTTCGACGCCGCAACGAGGAAACTGCCATGAACAACGAAGAGGCAAAGTTCATCCTGCAGGGCTATCGCCCGAATGGCGCCGACGCCAACGACGAGGCGATCGGCACTGCGCTGCAGCAGGTCCAACTGGACCCCGCGTTGCGGGAGTGGTTTGCGCGCCAGCAGGCTTTTGATGCGGCGGTGAGCGCGAAGCTGAATGCCGTGCCGCCGCCTCCTGGGCTGCGGGAGGCGATTTTGGCGGGCGGACGTGTTAGCGCCGTCCGGGCGACGCCGTGGTGGCGATCCCCGGTTGTGTATGGGGTCGCCGCCAGTGTGGCAGTGATTCTGGCCGGCGTCGTCGCGTTTTGGCCGCGCGATGCGGTCGCCGGCACTGACTTGGCAAATTACGTCCTGACCGACACGGCCCAGGAGCAAAAGCACATGGGGGGCCACGGAGCAGGTGAGTTGGTCGCCATGCTGTCCGATCCGGGACGGCGGCTGAGCGCCGGCTTGCCCATCAGCTTCGAGTCCTTGCGGACCGCCGGCTGCCGCACGGTCACTTTTGAGGGTCGCGAGGTCCTGGAGGTCTGCTTCAACCGGAATGGCGTCTGGTTTCATGCCTACATTGGACGGAGGACTGACTTCCCGAACATGGCGTCGAGCCCGGTGTTTACCGAAAAGGATGGCCTGAATGTGGTCCGCTGGGCCGATCAGAGCTTTGTCTATCTCGTTGCGGGCAAGGCCGGCCGGACGGCGTTGGAGCGACTCCTCTAGTGTAGGTCCCCCGGGGTTGGCCCTCGGCAATCCTGGTCGCCGTTGGCCACCTGCCGGTGGAGTGGGTGATTGGGCGATCGAACGGCGAAAAAAGAGGTCTCCGTTCGAAAAAAGTTTTGCCAAAACGGCACGTAAAAAACTGCGGCTACAATGACTTGTGAAGATCGGTGGTAAAACCAGGGACACCTCGACACACCTCTGATTTTCGTCACAAAAACGTGCTTGTCGGTGTCAGGTCTATGGCCTTCTTCCGGCCGTCCTGGTCATGAAACAACACCTCCTCAAGCTCCTCCTCTTGGTCACCGCCCTCGGTTTTACAATTGCCGCGCGGGCTTCCGACCGTTGGGAAACCCTTCGGGCGATCAACTGGGTGGAAAATCCGACCAATAACACCCAAGTCGGTCGCTACGGCGAACTCGGGCCCTACCAATTCCGGCCGGCTACCTGGCGTATGCATACCCAGAAGCCGTTTCGCCAAGCCATCCAGCGCGAGGTCGCCGACGAGGTCGCCGTGAAGCACTACGAATGGATCAAGAAGACCTTCGAACAGGCCGGCATTGAGCCAAACGTGTTCAACATCGCCATGGCCTGGAATTGCGGCGCCGAGGCGGTCATTTCCGGCCGGGTGCCGACGGTCAGCTACCACTACGCCCAGCGCGTGACCAATCTCGTGGAAACCCTCAAGGATCGCAACCGGGCTGACAGTGGCCAGGAGACGTCTTCCGCGCCGATTGCCGCCGATTCGCCGGACATGGAGATTCGCAGCGACGCGCAAGTCCGCTTCCGGATCCTGCGTGACACGCCGCGGTTCGTCCTGGCGGGCGAGTAGGCCCTCCTTGGGTCAAGCCCGACGGCTTACTCCAGGAACGACGACTGCTTGGGCAACTTGGCGGCCCGGCGCGCAGCTTCCTCTTCCGGGGAGGCGTTGAGGTGGCGCGGCGGACGCGTCACGCGGGACGCCACCGCCGCCTCGCGGTCCGCCACGATCCGGTCGCACATGCGCTCGATCTGCAGGTGCAGCCAGTGCGAGGTGGCGCTGTTTTCCGCGTAATCCGCCGGGCCGTAGTGGTCGATGCGCCCGGTGTGTCGGAGACGGTCATTCTGCTCGAATTCCGCCCGCACGGCCGGGTTGTACACCGCGTAGGTCTTGCCGCCGCCTTTCTTCACGACCGAGAAACTGGGGACGTCGCTCGGGCCGTCGGCGATGTAGATCATGTTTTGCAGGGGAATGCGCCGGTCCTCCGGCGCCACCTTGGCGTTCACGTCGATCGCCGAATTCTTGTTCGTGCCCTTGTTGATCTCGAAGATCGCGCGGGTCTTTGTGGTGTTGTCGATCATCACGCCGATCTGCGCGATCTCCGACGCCGCCTCGAGGGGGAATTCCTTTTGCTTCAGGAACCCGGGCTGCAACGGGTTTTCGATGAACTCACAGGCCCAGGTCCCGTCGATGTGCGGCGCGAGCGCGCTGCCCCGGATCATCTCCGCGAGGCCCGTGCTGACAACGTAGTGCTCGAGTTGGATCTCGTGCTTCACGTACTCGGGCTTCGCCTTCACCCATCCGCGCGAAAGGCTGAAGAAGCCCGGCAGGCCCGGGTAAAACTTGATTTCCGCGCCGCACTCCCGCAGCACCCGGTTGTTCAGGCCGGCCATCTTCCCGGCAAGCACGTAGGTGAGCAGGTGATTCAGGTAACTGATTTCCGGCGCGATGTGGTAGCCGCGACGCCGGTAGTTCTCCGCCAGCGCGTTGGTCTCCGCCCAAAACGTCGACTCGTCGATGCCGAAACGACGGAACAGCGGCGCCTGCATGTACTCGGGAATCAATGTCTTGTCAAAGTCCCAGACGCAGGCGATGATGTTCTGAGTGAAGAGTGTGGAAGCCATCGCGGAAAAATTCTACTAGCCGGCAGGTGCTGCCGTTGGTTTGACCCGTGATAAAGCCGCGCCGAGCGGCTGAAGCAATTCGCAATTTCCCGCCCGCTCCTCCGCATGGACCATTTGCCCGACATCACCCTTTTCCGTCGTCGCCTCGATGAACTCGATGCGCAGATGGCGGCGCCTTCGTTCTACGCGAACCCGCGAAAGGCGACCGAGGTTTCCCGCGAGCAGCAATCCCTGCGTCGCCTGGTCGAGACCCATGCGGATTACGAACGGGTGGGGCGTGAAATCGCCGAACACGCGGCGTTGCTCAAGGACCCGGCGGCCGATGCCGAACTCCGCGAACTCGCGCAGCAGGAATTGCCCGAATTGCAGGCGCGGCTGGAGACCCTCAAGCAGGCCGTGTTGCTCGCGATGATCCCGCCCGAGCCGTCCGACTCGCGCAACACCGTGTTCGAAATCCGCGCGGGCACGGGCGGCGACGAGGCGAGCTTGTTTGCCGCCGAGCTTTATCGCGCCTATGTGCGTTACGCCGAGGGACGGGGTTGGAAAATCCAGCCGATGAGTTCCAGCGCGTCCGACCGCGGCGGCTTGAAGGAAGTCATCTTTCTCGTCACGGGCTCCGACGTCTACAAGCAGCTGAAATACGAAAGCGGGGTGCATCGCGTTCAGCGCATTCCCGTGACCGAGGCGAACGGCCGAATCCACACGTCGACGGTCACGGTCGCCGTGTTGCCCGAGGCCGAGGAAGTCGACGTGCAAATCGACCCGCAGGATCTTGAGATCACCGTGATGCGCGCCAGCGGACCGGGCGGGCAGGGCGTGAACACAACGGACTCCGCCGTGCGGCTCGTGCACAAGCCCAGCGGTTTGATGGTGTACTGCGCCGACGACCGTTCGCAGATCAAGAACAAGGCCCGCGCCATGGCCGTGCTGCGCTCGCGTCTGCTCAAGATCAAGGAGGAGGAGGAACAGGCCAAGTACGCCGCCCAACGCCGCGGACAAATCGGCACCGGCGGCCGCAGCGAGCGCATCCGCACCTACAATTTCCCGCAGAATCGCATGACGGACCACCGCATCGGGCTCACGCTATACAGCCTGCCGGCCATCATGGAGGGTGGCTTCGAGCCCATTATCGAGGCGCTGCAACGCGCGGACTTCGAGGAAAAGCTGGCGGCTCTCACGGGGGCGCCCGTGCCGGTAAGGACGCGTGCGTCCGACGACGACTGACCATGCTCACGGTCCTCGAAATCATCAAGCGAACGACCGGCTTTTTCGAACAGCGCGGCGTCGAGTCGTCGCGCCTGAACGCCGAACTCCTGATCGGCCACGCGCTCGGTTTGAAGCGCATGCAGCTTTACCTGCAGTTCGAGCGCCCGCTGACCGAGGCGGAATTGGAGCAGATTCGCCCGTTGGTGAAGCGCCGTGGCGCGCGCGAGCCGCTGCAGTACATCATGGGGGAGACCGAGTTTTCGGGCCTGAAATTGAAGGTCGACCGGCGCGCCTTGATCCCGCGGCCGGAGACGGAGCGTCTGGTCGAACTGGTGGTGCAGGCGCTCGCTGCGCCCCCGAAGAGCGTACTCGACCTTGGCACAGGCAGCGGCGCGATTGCGCTCGCGCTCGCCAAGGCGTGGCCGGAGGCCGCCGTGACCGCCATTGACCGGAGTGAGGCGGCGCTGGCTCTGGCGAAAGAGAACGCGCTCGCCTGCGGCCTGGCCGAGCGGGTGGTTTTCCGCGCATCCGATTGGTTCAATGCCATTCCGGCGGCTGATCGCTTCGACCTGATTATCGCCAACCCGCCCTATCTCTCCGACGCGGAAACGGCGGCGACCGCGCCGGAGGTTCGGGAGTTCGAGCCGCGCGCGGCCTTGTCCGCCGGCGCCGACGGCCTGGCGGATTTGCAACTCATCGTTCGCGAAGCCCGCGCGCGGCTGGCACCGGGCGGGCTGCTGGCGTGCGAAACCGGCATCGCCCAACACGCGGCGCTGGTGGCGCTCGCGACGGCCCAGGGCTATGCGCGGGTGGAGTCGCTCCGGGACCTTACCGGACGCGACCGCTACTTACTCGCCTTTGTGTGAGGCGGTGATTGGCGCACGGCCGTCCGCCCAGAACTGGTGGTCTTGCGTCAGGCGCAGGGCGTCGGAAACAACCCGCAGCGTCTCGCGCAGGTGCACATCGAGCTTGGCCTCGGTCTCGGCATCAGGCGCGTCGGTGTCGCCGTCTTCCTCCGTGGGCTTGGGCGCCTCCTTCGGGGGCGTCACCGCCGCGGTCTTCAGGACGGAATCGAGTTTGATCTCACGGCTGGCGTAATTGGTCTTTGCGAGCCGGTCGCGCTCGGCGTCCATCGCCTTCTTGAAGTCATCATCCGCTTTTTTCAGCGCCTGGCGTTCCGCCAGGTTGAGCGAAATGGTCTTCTGGTCCTGCCGTTGCTTGAACCAGTCGATGCTCTTCTTCAGGTAGGCAAATTCCTCAAGCGACTGCTGGCGCTCCTGGCTGGCGTTCTGCAGGGGTTGGACAAAGGTCTTGGTCAGCGCCTTGCCCTCAAATGGGGCTGACTTGATCTCGTCCCACATGAGCGCATGGGGCAGGTCGGCTTCCCCGATCGGCAGGAAATTGTTGATCGAGGGCAGCGGGATGTCGGGCGTCACGCCGTGCTTTTGGGTGGAGGCGCCGTTCGGCAGGTAGAACTTCTGGTAAGTGAGCTTGGCCGCGCCGGTGTTGGCGATGTTCTGGCTGATTCGGGGCAGGAAATTCTTCATTTCCAGTACGGCCTGAACCGTGCCTTTGCCATGCGTGGTGCTGTCGCCGATGATCACCGCCCGGCCGTAGTTCTGGAGCGCGCCGGCGAAGATTTCGGAGGCGGACGCACTGAAGCGGGAGGTGAGGACGGCCAGCGGGCCATCGTAGTCAACCTCGCTGTTCGTGTCGCTGTCGACCTGGAGCCGGCCCATGGAATCGCGCACCTGCACGACCGGCCCGCGTGTGATGAACAATCCGGTGAGGTCCACCGCTTCGGACAACAGGCCGCCGCCGTTGCGACGCAGGTCGATGACGAGTGCCTTGATGCCTTCCTTCTTCAACTTGCCGATCAATTCGGCGACGTCCTGCGTCGCCGTGTTGCGATTCTCACCCGCGGTGGAGTCCTCGGAGGGACCGTAGAACGAATTCAGCGTGATCACGCCGACCGGCACCTTCTCGTTGTTGTTGCCGGGCAGGTCATAGATCGCGGCGGAGGCGCGGGCCTCATCGAGCTTGATGACGTCGCGGACGATGTGCACCTGGCGGGTCTGCGTCGGGTCGACCGCATCGTGCGGCAGGATCGTGAGCGTGACCTTCGTGCCCTTGGCGCCGCGAATCATGTCCACGATGCGCCGGAGCTTCATGCCGATGATCTCGATGGGTTCGCCGCCTTCCTGCTGCACGGCGATGATCTTGTCGTTCATCCGGATGTGGCCGCTGAGGTCGGCGGGGCTGCCGGGTTTGACCTCGCGGACCACGCAGTTGCCATCGTCCTCGATCCCGAGCACGGCGCCGATGCCGATCAGCGAGAGCTTCATCTGGATGCTGAAGTCCTGCAGGGTGTCGGAGGAGAAATAGGCCGAATGCGGGTCGTACATCCGCGTGAAGGCGGAGAGGAACAGCTCCTGGACGTCGAGCGGCTCGATGTCCCCAACGTTCTTGAGCATGCGTTCATAACGCTTGCGGATCGTCGCCTTGGCGTCCTCCTGGGTCTTCTTGGCGAGGAGGTCCTGCAGAATCTCGAACTTGATGCGCCGGCGCCAGAGTTCGTCGGCCTCCGCGGCGTTGGCGGGGAACTCCGCTTTGCTGCGGTCGGGCGTGTAGGACTCCTTTGTGGTGAAGTCGTAGTCCTTCTTGAGCTCCTCGAGGATCCAGGCGGTGCGCGCCTTCACGCGTTCCTCGTAGGCCCGGAAGATCACAAACGCCGTGTCAATGTTGCCGAGGTAGGCGAGGTCGGTCTCGACCCGCGGGCCATATTGCGCGCGGAAGTTCTTCTCGTCCTCGGCCGTGAAAAACAGCCGGTAGGGATCGAGGCCCTCCTTCATGTAGTCCGAAATGAGCTGCGGGAAATCCGCCGGAGTGACCGCGTCCTTGTTGTAGTGGTAGACCTCCAGCAGCTGCACCAGCGTGCGGGTCTCGAGCTTCATCACCGGCGTGGTCTTGAACTCGCGGTCCGTCGCCGCGTGGACGACCGTGACGAGGATCAGGGAAAGAACGAGGGAGCGAAACGCGCGGGTCGGGGAGGAATTCACGTCGGGGAAGTGGCTGAAATGGGTAGCAGTTAGTCGCCGATTAACGAGATTTGTTTCGCGAAAAGGGCAAATCTCCTGACGACCGGGAAAATGACCGGTACGCCGGCCCGGGCTAGCGCCGGCTGAGGAGGTCCTTGGCCTCGTCCAGCACCCGTTTCTCGTCCTCGGTCAGTGCGCCAAACCCATGGCTGTTGATCTTGTCGAGGATGCGGTCCACCTCGGCCTTAAGGTCTGGCGAGGTGCGGCGCGGGCGATCGCTGGACGCTCTGGCGGTCGCCGCGGGACCCTTGGCCCGACGGGGCCAGCGCAACCAAGCCGGGAGGGCGAAGCCGGGAGCCTGGTCCCAGCCATTGCCGGCATGAAAGAACCGCATGTAGATCCACCCGGCCAGCATGCCGCCCAAGTGGGCCGACGGGGTCAGGCCAAGCGGGGGGCGCGCGCCGGAAATTTCGTAGAACAGCAGCCCCAGCACATCCACCGCGAGGATCGCGTAGATGAAATGGCGGATCCGGAAACTCACGGGGAACAGAAACAGGCTCATTTCCGCGTTCGGTTGCAGGCCCGCAAGCACCACGAGGAACGCGAGGATCGCCGAGCCGGCGCCGATGTGGATCCCGCCATGGACCCAGTTGACCGCCGCCCAGAGCAGGCCGCCGGTCACGATGGCCGCCGCGTACACGCTGAGCAGGCGCCGGGGTCCCAGCACGGACTCGATTTCGCGACCGAGAAAAATCAGGCCCGCGATTGTGAAGAGGATGTGGAAGGGGTTGTCTGTGCTGTGAAGGAAGCTGTGCGTGAATAGCGTCCACACGTACCCGCTCTTCAATCCCTCGATCGTCAGCGGCAGATAACGCATCACCGTGGCGCCGGAAGCGCCCAGCCAGGGCGAGAGCAGCACGAGCTCGAGCACGAACGCCGCAAGCAGCGCGGACACGAGCCAGATCACCACCGGCGTGTTCCCGCGGGGGTACTCCCCATGCATGTAAGGGCGATCGGATAACATCGAAGGGCGACCTTACGTCGCGTGTTCGCAAAGACAAGCCCCGGGGTCGGAAGGCCCGTTTTTGCGAGCGGCATATGGCCGCTGGACGTCTTGACAGCTGGGGGAATTCCCCTTCAGTCAGGTTCCAAATGGCGAACAAAGCAGAAAAGTGGAAGGACAACGCGGCCGGCAAGTTCTACGTCGATCAGCAGTGCATCGATTGTGACCTTTGCCGCGAAACCGCCCCGGCGTTTTTCAAGCGTCACGAAGAGGGTGGTTACTCCTTCGTGCACACCCAGCCGACCACCGAGGATGAAGCCCAGTTGTGCATGGAAGCCCTCGAGGGCTGCCCGGTCGAGGCCATCGGCAACGACGGCGACCAGTAATCG
The DNA here is from genome assembly GCA_044224295.1 of Lacunisphaera sp. Taxonomy (GTDB): domain Bacteria; phylum Verrucomicrobiota; class Verrucomicrobiia; order Opitutales; family Opitutaceae; genus Lacunisphaera. The sequence goes on from JBGAKQ010000001.1 coordinate 388,715, forward strand.
CCCCCCCTCAAAGCCGCTCCTCCGAGCGGCTTTCTTCGGCCTCCATTGTTAAGTAGGTAGGTCGCCTCTTATTAACACATGACTCGTTTTCGCTCCGCCTGCGCCGGCCTCGCCGTCGCGACTTCCACCCTCAGCGCGCTTGCCCAGCGCGCCGAGGAGCCCGCTTACGAACTGCCCAAGGTCGCGATCTACTCCGAGCAGGTCGCGAACCAGACTCCCGTCGGCACCTTTGCGATGCCGGTGTCGGGACTGCGCTTCGAGCCGCGGGTCGACGTCCAGGCCCGCAACCTCGCCGAAGGCCAGGCCGACGTCGCCATCCGCGGCGGCGTTTTCGAGAACACGGGCTTCAAGGTCGGGGCGCTTTCGCTCTTCGATCCGCAAACGGGCCACTATTTTGCCGAGATCCCGATCGCGCCGGCCATGCTGGTAACCCCGGGCATCCTGACCGGCGCCGGCAACGCCGCCGGCGGCTTCAACGCGGGCGTCGGCACCGTCGCCTACGGTTGGCGTCCGGTGCAGGCGCGGGGTGAAGCCTCGATCGCCTTCGGCGACTACGCGACCAACCGGCAAAGCCTTTACCAGGGCGTCGTGTCCGCTTCGCAAACGGTGGCGGCCGACATCGAACTCGCGCGTTCGGAGTCGGATGGTTCCGTGCCCTTCGGCGATCATGATTTCAAGCGCGCGGCCGGACGCCTCCAGTGGCGCGGCCCGCACAGCCAGACCGACCTCTTCGCCGGCGGGCAGCAGAAATTCTTTGGCTGGCCCAATCTCTACACGCCGTTCGGTTTCAACGAAACGGAGGACCTGCGCACCTCGCTTTACGTGCTGAATCACCGTGCGTGGACTTCCACCGACGACTACTGGCAAATCGGCGCCTACTACCGGCGCAACTACGACGACTATGAATTCAACCGCGCCGTGCCAGGTGCCTCGAATCCCTTTCAGCACGCGACGCACGTGCGCGCGGTCTCGCTTGAGGGTCGGTTGACCGAGGGCGACTACCAGGTCGACTACGGTTTCCACGCGATGCGGGACAGTCTGCAATCGACGTCGCTCACGTTCGGCCGGTACCGCACCCGCGATCTTTACAAGGTGGTCTTCGTGCCGGAGCGCACCTTTGTGAACGCCGCCGGCCGTGTGCGCGTGCGCGCGGGCGCGAGTTACGATGACTCAAATCGCGGCAAGTCAGCGATCTCGCCCGTGCTGGAAGTCGCGCTGACGCGCGCGGACGGACAACGGTTCTACGTCGAGTACTCCGAGGCGACCCAGGTGCCGACCTACACCGCGCTGAACTCGAATCCCGCCGCCGGCCTTTTCCGCGGCAACCCCAACCTCGGGCGCGCGACCAGTCGCAACCTGGAGGCCGGTTACGCCGGCAGCTTCGCGGGTTTTAAGACGGAAGCCGCCGTTTTCTACCGTTGGGATGATCGCCTGACTGACTGGACGTTTGCCCGTGGTGTCACCGCCCGCACGGCGAACGCCGTCGACCTTGGCACGGCCGGTGTGGAAATCGTCGCATCGCGCCGCACGCCCCGTTGGGACCTCGTGCTCGGCTACACTTACCTCGACAAGACTTCCGACTATCGCGGCGCCGCGGTTGATGCCAGTTTCTACGCGTTGAACTTTGCCCGTCACCGCCTGACCGCCGCGCTGACGGCGCGGCTGGGAGCGGGTTTCGAAGTTCGCGCGGACAACGAATTTCGCATTCAGGAAAAGAATCTGCTCAGAACGATCGGGGGAAACGAGGCGGTGCTTTCTTCGGTCGGTCTCTACTACCTGCCGCCGCGACTGCGCGGGCTCGAGCTGTCCGCCTTGGTCGACAACCTGTGGGACGACGACTTTCAGGAAGTCCCCGCGGTGCCGGCGGCACGCCGGCAGTATTCCTTCGGCGTGACCTACCGCTGGTAGCGGCCAATTCAATTTGACAGCGTCGGCGTCTGCGCGGTCATTACGCGTCGATGGACAATCCGTTTCTCCGCCGGTCGTTTCACATTCCCTGGTCGCAACTCACCGCCGACCGCGTGCAGCCGGCGATCGAGGCGGCCCTCGCGGACGCCGAGGCCGCGCTCGCGCGGATCACGGCGCTGCCGGTCGATCAGGCCAACTACGAGAACGCGTTCCTCGCGCTCGAGCAATCGACCGAACTCCTGAACGAGTCGTGGGCCAAGGTCACGCACCTCCAGAGCGTGGCCGACTCGGCGCCGCTGCGCGAAGCGCACAACGCGATGCTGCCGAAAGTCTCGGCGTTTTTCGCCAAGATCCCGCTTAACGCCGACCTGTGGGCCCGCCTGAAGTCGGCCGCCGCGCGTCCCGAGGCCGCGGGCCTCACGGGCGAACATCGCCGCTTCCTGGATGAAACGCTGGCCGACTTCCGCCAACAAGGCGCGGACCTGCCGGCCGGGCCGAAGGCGCGCCTCGAAGCGGTGCAAAGCGAACTGGCGCAGCTCACGCAGAAGTACTCCGAAAACGTCCTCGATGCGACCAACGCGTGGGAGTTGCTCGTGACCGACCCGGCGCGCCTGCGCGGACTGCCGGAGCACGCGCGCGAATCGGCGCGGCAAAATGCGCTGCGCAAAGGGCAGGGCACCGCCGAAGCCCCGGTGTGGCGCTTCACACTGCACGGTCCGTCGCTGGAGCCGGTCATGCTCTACGCGGAGGAAGAGTCGTTGCGCCGCGAGGTATGGACGGCGAGCGCGGCGGTTGGCCGCGAAGGGGTGCACGACAATCGCGAGCTGGTGAAGCGCATCCTGGCGCTGCGTCAGGAAAAGGCCGCGCTCCTCGGCCAGGCGCATTTCGCCGACCTGGTGTTGCAACGCCGCATGGCGAAAAGCGGCGCGCAGGCGCTCGCGTTTGTCGAGGATTTGCACCGCCGCGTTGCCGCCGCGTTTGCCCGGGAGGGCAAGGAACTCGAGGCCTTCAAGGCCGAGCAAACTCGCGCGAAACCGGCGCCCTTCGCACCGTGGGAAACCGCGTTCTGGGCCGAGCGCCTGCGCCGTTCGCGTTACGATTTCGACGAGGAACAGCTGCGGCCGTATTTCCCGCTGCCGGGCGTTTTGCAGGGTCTGTTTGAAATCACCGGCCGCGTGTTTGGGATTCGCGTCACGGAGCGGCCCGCGGGCGCTGTCGAGGTCTGGCATCCGGAAGTGAAATTCTACGACGTGCACGACCGGCAAGGCCGGCACCTCGGCTCGTTCTACACCGACTGGCACCCGCGCGAGTCCAAGCGCGGCGGCGCGTGGATGAACTACCTGCTCACCGGCGGCCCGGTCCCGGGTGGCCCGCGCAACCCGCACCTCGGATTGATGTGCGGCAACATGACGCCCGCGCTCGGCGGCAAGCCCGCGCTGCTGACGCACCGCGAGGTGGAAACCGTCTTCCACGAGTTCGGTCACCTGCTGCACCACCTGCTGGGCGAGGTGCAGATCAAGTCGCTCAACGGCGTCAACGTCGCCTGGGACTTCGTGGAGTTGCCTTCCCAGATCATGGAAAACTGGTGCTGGGAGCGCGCGAGCCTGGATCTCTTCGCGCGGCACCACGAGACGAACGAGCCGATTCCGGACACGCTGTTCCAACGCATGGTCGCCGCGAAGAATTTCCGCAGCGCGAGCGCCACGATGCGCCAGCTGGCATTTGCGCGACTGGACCTCGACCTGCACCTGCATGCGGCGGACTACATGGCGGGCGACGTTTCCGCAAAGCTGCAGGGGTTGCTCCGCGACTACCTGCCGGCCACGCAGCCGCCGGCGCCGACGATTGAGAACCGCTTCACCCACATCTTTGCCGACCCGACTGGCTACGCCGCGGGCTACTACTCCTACAAGTGGGCGGAGGTGCTCGATGCCGACGCCTTCACGCGCTTCAAGAAAGAGGGCATTTTCAGCGAGCGGGTGGGGGGCGAGTTCGTCGCCAAGGTCCTCAGCCGCGGCAACTCCGCCGATCCCATGCAGCTCTTCACAGACTTCATGGGTCGCCCGCCGGACCTGTCCGCCCTCTTGCTGCGCGCCGGCCTGGCCTAGTTTCACCGGTAGGAGCCTGCTTGCAGGCGACCTCGACGCCCGACTGCAGACGGCGCCCAAGTCGCCTGCAAGCAGGCTCCTACGGGAAATGCCCCTCGGCCTTTACAACGACCGAAACCGTTTCCAGTCGCGCATTTTCCGCTGGAAAAATGGCGGCAGCCGGCGACTTTCCAGCCGTTCAACCCAGTACCACCATGCTCCTCTGGATCCTCCTCATCGGCGTTCCCCTCCTGTTCGGCCTGTACGCGCAAATGCGCGTGAGCAGCGCCTATAACAAGAATGTGCAGATCCCGTCCCGGGGTCGCGTCACGGGCCGCGAAGCCGCCGCCGCGGTCATGCGCAGCGCGGGCATCCACGACGTCGAGATCGTGCGCGTGGAAGGCACGCTGACCGACCACTACGACCCGAGCAACAAGCGGCTCGCGTTGTCGGAACACAATTACGACGGCACCAGCCTCGCGGCGCTCGGCGTCGCGGCGCACGAAGCCGGCCACGCCATCCAGCACAAGGTTGGCTACAGCATGATGACCGTTCGCCAGACCCTCGTGCCGGCTACGCAGATCGCTTCGGGTGCCTCCCAGTTGCTGATCATCGTCGGCATCGTGCTCGGCGCGAAGGCGCTTGGCGGCATCTTCCTCATGCTCGGCGCTGTGGCGCTGGCGATGATCTGCCTCTTCCAGCTGATCACGCTGCCGGTCGAGTTCGATGCCACGGCCCGCGCCAAGGCGCAGCTTGTGAATCTCGGCCTGGTCGATCGCGACGAAATGCCGGGCGTCAATGAAACGCTCGACGCCGCCGCGCTCACCTACGTGGCCGCGTTCATCGCGTCCCTCGGCAGCTTGCTCCACATCCTGATGCTGATCATGGGTGGTCGCAGCCGCGACTGATCCGCGCAAATCTTAAAAACGAAAGCCGGCCCGCGGGCCGGCTTTTTTTGTGCTGGAGGGCCGGTCTCCCGACCGGCCGCGGTCGGCCGGGAGGCCGACCCTCCAAGGGTCTTGGAATCAGAAATCGAACTGGTCGATGTTGCCCTGGTTGAAGATGAAGGGCTTTCCGAGGAGGATGTTGTCGCCCTTGATCTCGAACGTGCCGAGCGTGCCCGCCTTGATGCTCGTCGCGCCCGGCTTGAGCTGGTCCTTCGCCAGCGCGGCGCCGGCGTAGATCGTGAGGTAGCCGAGATCCATCGTGTTCCAAAGGATCACGCTCTCGGTGACGCCTTCCTTGACGTACCGCTTGTTCTCGTTGGGCAGACCCAGGCCGATGACCTTCACCTTGCCGGTCTTGCCGGCCTGCTTCACGGCCTCGGCGGCGCCCGGGACGCCCGGGGTGCAGATGGCCATGATGAGTTTCAGATTCGGATTGGCGCTCATGAGCGCGGTCGCCTCGGACTGGGCCTTGTCCTTCAAGTCATCGCTCGGGCGCACGGCCACCAGCTTCATCTTCGGGTAGTTGGCCTTCAGGCGGGCCTCGATGTGCTTCATCCATTCGCGCTGGTTCGCGGCGGTGAGCGTGGCGGTGATGATCGCGAACTCGCCCTCGTTGTTCATCAGGCGCGCCGCTTCATCCATCAGGCCATAACCGATGCCTTCGGGTGTGGCCTGGTTCACGAAGAACGACCGCGCGTTGGGCAGAGCGTCCGCGTCGTAAGTGATGACCTTCGTCCCGGCAGCCTGCGCCTTGCGCAGCGCGGTGGAGATGCCCTCCTTGTTTTCGGCCGCCACGGCGATCACGTCGACGCCGAGCGTGATCCAGTTCTCGACAATTTCATTTTGCTTCGCGGCGTTGGTGTCCGTCGGGCCGTCGAACAGGAGCTCCACGCCGAGTTCCTTGGCGGCCTTCTCGGCGCCGGCCTTCACGGAAAGGAAGTACGCGTTGCCCTTGGCCTTCGGCATCAGGGCGATCATGAGCTTGGCGTCGGCCGCGGTCGCAAGCGCGGCAACGGTCGAGAACAGGGCGGCGAGTACGCCGAATCGGAGGGTTTTCATGGGGGTATAAGATCGACGGGTGGATTACACGAAGCAGCTAAGGAGCTAACAATACTTGGAATTTCTTCGCTGCTTGGCTGCTTTGTGTTGAATGGATCGCTCAGCCAGCTTGGCGGCGGGCCCGGAGACTAGACAAGAATTTTGGCAGCACGCTCCCGGTCAAGGCGATCAGGAGCAATGCGCCGGTGAGCAGCCCGGAGATTTCCTCGGCCGCATTGAGGCGAATCACGAACGGCAGTGTGGCGAGACCGCTCTTGAGCACGGCGATGGCCGCCACGCCGAGTAGGGTGCCGGTCACGCTGCCCGAGCCGCCAAAGATGCTCGTGCCGCCCAGCACGACGGCCGTGATGGCAAATAATTCATAGCCGGTACCGGCGTCCGCCTTGGCCTGGCCGAGGCGCGCGGTGTAGATTATTGCAGCCAGCGCGGCAATCAGCCCGGCCAGGACGTAGGCCAGCGCCACGCGACGCTCAACCGGCAGGCCCGCGTAGCGCGCGCCCTCGGGCGAAAACCCGATCGCCCGGAAGGAACGTCCGATCGAGGTGCGATGCACAAGCAACCACACGCCGATGGCCACGGCGCCGAACAACCACGCTTGCACCGGCAAACCGAGCCAGCGCTCCTGGCCGACGAAGAGGAAGCCCGCGGGAAAATCCGTGTAGGTAACTGCACCATGCGTGATCGCCTCCGCCAGGCCGCGGAAGAGGGAATAAGTGCCAAGCGTCACGATCAGCGGCGGCAAGCGCAGGCCGGTGATCAACGAGGCGTTCAGCCCGCCAGCGAGGGCGCCGATGCCCAGCGTCAGGGCCGCGGCCACGGGCACCGCGAGGCCGCCATCGAACCAGAGTTTGCCAAACGCGATCGCGCAAAGGCCGAGCAGCGAGCCGACCGACAGGTCGATGCCCGCGGTCAGGATCACGGGCGTCAGGGCCAGCGCCAGCAGCCCGATTTCGCAGGAGTGACGCAGGATGTCGAACTGCCGGTCAACCGTGCCAAACCCGACCACCACGCCGCGCCGGTTGGTGCTGGTGCCAAAGTGATAGAAGAGCAGCCATTCGACGACGAGCACTGCGAGCAGCAGCGTTTCGTACCGGAAGACGATCGATTTCCAGTTCGCCTTCATGACTGCCTCCTTTGCCGCACGCCGTCCGCGACGACCGCCAGCAGGATGATGGCGCCCTGGATGGCTTTCTCCCAATAGGCTTCCACGTGGAGATGGGTGAGGGCGGGCGACACGCAGGCGAGGAGCAGCAGCCCGGCGAACGCACCCCAGAGGTTGCCGCGCCCGCCGGCGATGGCCACGCCACCAACGACCACCGCGGCGATGACCTTCAACTCGAGCCCCGCCCCGGACAACGGCTGAACCTGCGGCGACTGCACGATGTTCATGATGGCCGCGAGGCCGGTCAGCGCGCCGAGGAAAACAAAGACGAGGAACGTCACGCGCTGTGGCGGCACGCCCGCCAGACGCGCCGCCTCGGCGTTGGTGCCGACCGCGTACACCTGGCGACCCACGGCGAGGTGCCGCATGGCGAGGCCGAGGATCACGAGGATCACCAGCGCGGCGAGCACGAGGACGGTTTGCCCGGACGCCTGGCTGAGGCCGAACCATTGTACGGAGTCCGGCAGGTTCACGAATTCGCCCTGGCGCACGAGGTTCAGGCCCTGTCGCAGCGTCACCATCGTCGCGAGCGTGACGACAATCGACGGCAACCGCAGGCCTGCGACGAGCCCGCCATTGATCGCTCCCATGAGGGCGCCGAGACCCACCGAAGCCGGCAGGACCAGCGCCAGCGGCCACCCGCGTGCGGCGAGTAGGCCGGCGCACACGCTGCAGACGGAGAATTGCGAGCCGACGGAAATGTCGATCTGCCGGCAGATGATCACCAGCGCCATGCCGCAGGCCACGACGAGCGTGGGCGCCTCTCGGGTAACGAGCGAGAGGAGAGGTTGTGGCTGATAGAACGCCGGTGCAAAAATGGCCAAGGCGGCGAGCACCAGCACCAGCGCGGCCGTCACCGAAATTTCGCGGAAGTAGCGCTTCATCGCTCAACCTCCGGGCTCGGAAAATTCCAAAGGCCAAACACCAAAATCCAAAGAGATGCCCGCACATCCAACGGCGGAAGGGCCGGGATCTGTTTGGCGTTTGGAATTTGGCGTCTGGGAATTCCCATTCTAGTTGGCGGTTCCCAATGCCGCGCTCATCACGGCGTGTGCGTCGCTGCCGCCGGGCAGGATCGTCGAAAGGGTGCCGCCGCGCATGACGCCGATCCGGTCGCTCATGCCGATGACCTCCGGCAGGTCGCTGGAAATCATGATCACGGCGAGGCCTTCCTTCGCGAGGCGGCGGATGATGCGATGAATCTCGCTCTTGGCACCGACGTCCACGCCCTGCGTGGGCTCGTCGAGGATCAGCACGCGCGGCTTGGTCGCCAGCCAGCGAGCCAGCGACACCTTTTGCTGGTTGCCGCCGGAGAGACTGCCGCCCACCGCGTCCGGCCCGCTGCACTTCACGGCGAGGTCCCGGATGTAATCGGTCGCCAGGGTTTCCTCGCGGCCCAGGCGGAGCCAGCGTCCGGGAAACAAGCGGTCATGGATCGCCATCGTCATGTTGTGCGCGATGGGCATTTCCAAAATCACGCCATGACGGCGACGATCCTCGGGCACGTAGGCCAGGCCGAGCGCGATCGCCTGCCGGGGCGAACGAATGGCCACGGACTCTCCCTTGAAACGGATCTCGCCCGCGTCCGCCGGCGTCAGGCCAAACAGGATGCGGGCCAACTCGGTGCGACCCGCGCCCACCAGGCCCGCCAAACCGAACACCTCGCCGGCGCGCACCTCGAAACTCACGCCGTGCACGCCCGACGCCGCACAGGCCAGCGCCTTGACCGACAGAACGACGTCACCCGGCGGCGCCTCGGCGGGCGGATAAAGCTGCGCGACCTCGCGGCCGACCATGAGCTTGATCAGGCCGGCTTCGTCCATGGCGGTGACGGCGTGGCTGCCGACGCTGGCGCCGTCGCGCAGCACGGTGACGCGGTCCGCGAGGGCGAAGATCTCCTCGAGCCGGTGGGAAATGTAGACCACGCCGACGCCGGCGGTGCGGAGCTCGCGCACCACGGCGAACAATCGTTCCTGCTCGCGTTGCGTGAGCGACGCCGTGGGTTCGTCCATGATGACGATGCGCGCGCCGGCCCCGATGGCGCAGGCGATTTCCACGAGCTGCTGCTCCGGCATTGAGAGTTCGCCGACCTCGGTGTCCGGGTCGATGCTCGCGCCGACGCGGGCGAGAAGGGCCGCGGCCCGCGTGCGCCGTTCCGCCCAGCCGATGCGCCGCAGGGCGCCGCCGCGTTCGAGGCGCAGGCCGATGTTCTCCGCGACGGTCAGATCCGGGAAAAGCGCGGGTTGCTGGTAAATGCACGCGATGCCCAGGTCCTGCGCGAGGGTGGGGGTGAGCCCGGTGAACGTCCGGCCGCCGACGGTGATCTCGCCGCCGTCCGGCCGGTGCGCGCCGGTGGCCACCTTGATCAACGTGCTTTTGCCCGCGCCGTTTTCGCCGAGCAGCGCGTGCACCTCGCCGGCCGCGAGGTCGAAGTCGACGCCGCGCAGCGCGCGGACACCGCCGTAGTTCTTGGCGATGCCGCGCAGCGACAGCAGCGGCGTGGAGGCGGCGACGCTCAAGCCAGATGGAAAACTTCGTTCAGGCCGCGGGACACCGGGCTGTGGTCGGGATTGCTGGGCATGATGTCTCCCATGTACTTCCACCAACGCTGGCACGCCTCAGTCCGGGCGATCGCCGCCCACCGCGCTTCGTCCTCGATTTCCACGTAGCCAAAAAGCTGGCGCGTGGTCGGGTCGAGGAAGATGGAGTAATTGTGGACCCCGTGCGCCTTGAGCACGGCGGCGAGGTCGTCCCAGATCGGCTGGTGGCGGCGGGCGTACTCCTGCTCGGCACCGGCGTTGACCTGCATGAGGAAGGCTTTGCGGATCATCGGAGGTAGGGCAGGGGAACTAGCGGAGCCGCGTGGAAAATACAGCTTTGTTCTGCAAAATATGACGGTCAGAAATCATTTCCGCGCCCGGCCTTGCCCCGGGGGGTGCTTTGCCGCAGCTTGCAAAGCTGCCCCACATGAAGAAACGCATCGCCTTTGTCGGCACGGGTGGCCGGGCCCTGAGCTTCATCGAGCCAATCGCCACCTCGTACCGCGAGACCAATGAACTCGTCGCCCTGTGCGACCTCAGCCCCGCGCGTATGGCCTACTACAACCGGCTGCTCGCCGGCGACCTGGGGTACCACGCGGTGCCGGCGTATCGCGCCGAGCAATTTGACGAGATGCTGCGGAAGGAAAAACCGGACACGGTTTTCGTCTGCACCAAGGACAGCACGCACCATGACTACATTGTGCGGGCGATGCGCGCGGGGTGCGATGTCATCACCGAAAAACCGATGACGACCGACGCGGCCAAGTGCCGAGCGATCCTCGACGCGCAGCGCGAGACCGGCCGGCGTTTGCGGGTGGCCTTCAACTACCGCTGGGCGCCATTCCGCACCAAGGTGAGGGAACTCATCGCGCAGGGCACGATCGGCCGGGTGCGTTCGGTCAACCTTGAATACCTGCTGGATATCAACCACGGCGCCGATTACTTCCGCCGCTGGCACGCCTCCTCCGCCGAGTCGGGCACGCTGCTCGTGCACAAGAGCACGCATCACTTCGACCTGGTGAACTGGTGGATCGACGCCATCCCGGCGCAGGTTTTCGCGTACGGTGACCTCGTCTTCTACGGCCGCCAGAACGCCGAGGCGCGCGGCGACGGCAAACTCACGAAATACCCGCGCTACACCGGCGAGCCCGCGGCCAAGGACGACCCGTTCCGCCTGGACCTTGACGAAAGCGAGTCCTTCCGCGGCCTGTACCGCGCCGCCGAGGCGGACTCGGGCTACATCCGCGACCGGAATGTGTTTCGCGACGGCATCGACATCCATGACCAGATGTCGCTCAACGTGCGCTACCGCACCGGCGAGCTGCTCACGTACTCGCTCGTGTGTTACTCGCCCCGCGAGGGCATGCGCGTGACGTTCAACGGCGACCGCGGCCGCATCGAATACCACGAGTTCATCGGTTCGCACATGAACCGGGCGGTGCGCCCGAAGGATTTCAAGATCGAGGAACGCCCTGGCTCCGAGGCCGAGGGCGAATGGATCAAGGTGTACCCGCATTTCCAGACGGGTTACGTCGTGCCCATGCCGCCCGCGACGGGCGCGCACGGCGGCGCGGATGAGATCCTCAACCGCTCTTTTTATGGTCCCGATGCGCCGGCCACGGACCCGTGGGGCCGCTTCGCGGGTCATGAACAAGGCGCGGCGTCGATTCTCGTTGGCATTGCCGGCGTCGAATCGATTAAGCGTAATGTGCCCGTCAACCTCACCGACCTGGTGCCGCTTCGGCCGGACGCCAAACACCTAAGCGAACTGGTCTAGACGCGGTCACGCTCTTACCCCTGCGATGAAAAAATACCTCCTGCCCCTCCTCATGACCGCCATCGCCAACCTGACGTCTGCCACGCCACCCCTCGTCATCCCGCTCTGGCCCGAAGGCGTGCCGGGCGCGAAGGACATTGGTGCCGAGAAACTGGAGGAGGGCGGACGCATTTCCAATGTCTCGGAGCCGACCCTCACGGTTTATGGCCCGGCGGTGGATCGCCCCAACGGCACCGCGGTCATCATCGCGCCGGGCGGCGCCTACGCTCGTCTCTCGACGGAACGCGAGGGCGTGCAGTACGCGAATTGGCTGAGCACGCTGGGCGTCACGAGCTTCGTCCTGAAGTACCGCATGCAGGAGTTCGGCCACCCAGCGCCGCTGCAGGACGTCCTGCGCGCCGTCCGCCTCGTGCGCTCCCGCGCGGCCGACTTCAAGATCAACCCAAACCGCATCGGCGTCATGGGCAGTTCCGCCGGCGGGCACCTCGCCGCCAGCGCCGGCACGCTGTTCGATCATCCCGCCGGCCGCACGGGCGCCGCGCTGGATGCGGTGTCGGCGCGACCGGATTTCCTGATCCTCATGTACCCGGTGATCACGATGGATGATCCGTACGCCCATGCCGGCTCTCGGCGCGCGCTGCTCGGGCCGAAACCGACACCGGAGCTGCTGCAACTCGCCTCGATGGAAAAGCAGGTCACGGCCTCGACGCCGCCCACGCTCATCATCCACACACAGGAGGACAAGACCGTGCCGGTCGAGAACGCGATCCTCTTCTATCAGGCGCTGACCCGTGCCCACGTCGGGGCCGAGATGTATCTCTTCGAGCACGGCTCCCACGGCATGGGCTTCAACCCCGACTTCGGCACGGCGTCCGACTGGACCTCGCGTGCCGCGGAATGGCTGCGACACCGCGGTTTGTTGACCCCGGCGAAGCCCTGATCGCGCATCGGACGCACCCTCCGCCCGAGCCGGCTTGTAATATAATGGATTACAAGCGGCTCGACTTGTCGGACGGTATCTTTCTGGACGAATTTCCGGGGCTTCCCTGCGCGCCGGGCATCGCTAGCCTGTGGCCGGATCATTACCCCTTGTTGATTTCTCCTGTTCTCCGCTCCGGGCGGATGGCGTGGCGCAAATACTGGCTGCGCTGATTCTGTCCGCGTGGCGTGACGGAGAATTCCTGTTACCCCCGGTCGCGAACATCGTCATCCCACCGCCTGCCCGAAACCCCATGAAGCTTCGTCTGTGCTTGTGCATTCTCGCCGCCACCATCGCGGCCGGCGCGGCCATCCCGCCGCCGGCGCCGCTGCCCGAAACCCGCACGATCGCGCCCGGGCCCTTCCACCCGAGCTGGGATTCGCTGGTCCAGAATTACCAGGCGCCGGACTGGTTCCGCGACGCGAAGTTCGGCATCTGGGCCCACTGGTCCGCGCAATGCGTGCCCGAGCAGGGCGACTGGTATGCCCGCAACATGTACCTCGAGGGCTCGGCGCACTACAAATACCACGTCGAGCGCTACGGCCACCCGTCGAAGTTCGGGTTCATGGAAATCGACAACCTCTGGAAGGCCGAGAAGTGGGAGCCGGAGAAGATGATGGATCTCTACGTGAAGGCCGGCGCCAAGTACTTCGTCGCGCTCGCCAATCACCACGACAATTTCGACGCCTACGACTCGAAGTACCACGCGTGGAACTCCGTCAACGTCGGCCCGAAGCGCGACATCGTCGGCACCTGGGCCAAACTCGCGCGGGCCCGTGGCCTCAAGTTCGGCGTGACCAACCACGCCTCGCACGCCTGGCACTGGTTCCAGCCGGCCTACGACCACGACCGGGAAGGCCCGCTCGCCGGCGTGCCGTATGATGCCGCCACGCTGACCAAAGCCGATGGGGCGGGGAAGTGGTGGGACGGCCTCGACCCGCAGGATTTGTATGGCGGCGGTCTGCGGCTGCCGGTCCCGACGAGCGTCAAAACCGTGAAGGAAGCGACCGACTGGCACCGCAAGGTGGATGGCAATTGGTGGGAGAAAATCCCGCCCCTGGACAACGGCTACTCGAACAATTGGTTTTTCCGCGCCCAGGACCTCGTCGACAAGTACCAGCCCGACCTCTTCTACTTCGACGACACCGGCATCCCGTTTGAGAAGACCGGCCTCGAGTTCGTCGCGCATTACTACAACGCCAGCGCCGCGCGCAACGGCGGCCGCGTGCAGGCGGTCATGAACACGAAGCACCTCGAACCCGCCCAGAAGGCCGCCGGGGTTGAGGACATCGAGCGCGGCGTCGCGACCGGCATCCTGCCGCTGCCGTGGCAGACCGACACGTGCATCGGCGCGTGGCATTACGACCGGAAGATTTTCGAGCAGCACAAGTACAAGACCGTCCCGCAGGTCGTCCGGATGCTGGTCGATATCGTCAGCAAGAACGGCAACCTGCTGCTCAACGTGCCCGTGCGCGGCGACGGCTCGCTCGACGAGGACGAGATCGCCTTCCTGCGGGGCATGGCGCGGTGGATGGACGTGAACAGCGAGGCCATCTACGGCACGCGTCCGTGGGCCATCTACGGCGAGGGGCCGTCGACCGTGGAAAAACACGAGGCCGGCCAGTTCGGCGGCGCGCGGGATGTGCGCACGAAGCCTTACACCGCCGAGGACATCCGTTTCACCACGAAAGCCGGCGCGCTTTATGCCGTCGTGATGGAACTCCCCGCGGCCGGCCAACCGATCCTGATCAAGTCCCTCGCCGCCGGCGCGCCGCACGCGCGCGGCAAGGTCACCGGGGTGACGCTCCTCGGCCACACCGGCGCCCTCGAATGGTCGCAGGATGCCGCCGGTCTCCGCATAAAACTGCCAGCCGCCGCGGGTGAGCACGCAGTCGCCCTGAAAATCGCCGGCGCCCTCTGAGCAATTCTATCCCCCATGTTTACCTCCCGTCATCTTGTCGTCGGCTTGCTGTGCGCAGCGCCGCTTTTTGCCCAAACTTCTTCGGACCCCGCGACGGCGACGCCCGCGGCCCCGCCGCCGCCCACGGTCGCCCCGACCGCCGTGTCGCCGGCGCAAGCCCAGCAGATTTTTGCGGGCCGGGTGGCGCCGAATTACCCAACGCCCTACGCGCCCGCGACCGCTGAGGAAATCAAGGCCACCCTCGGCCGCGTGCTTGATTACCTCGAGACCGCCAGTCCGGTGAAGGTGGTGAAGATTATCGATCGCAACACCCGCGAGCCGGTGACGGATCTCACCAAGCTTTCCGGACCGGTGGCGTTCGACCGCACCGATTTCCTCATCACGAGCTACGAGTGGGGCGTCACCTACGCCGGCATGCTCCTCGCGGCGGAGGCGACCGGCGACGTGCGCTACAAGGATTACGCGGCGACGCGCCTCCACGCGATCGCCACGGTCGCCACGCATCTGAAGGGCCTGCCGCCGCCGCCCGCGGATGCCACGGGCATCCAGCGGGCGATGGCGCTGCGCGCGGTGATCGACCCGCACAGCCTCGACGACTCCGGTTCGATGTGCGTCGCCTTCATCAAGGCCGCCCGCGCGGGAGTTGAGCCCGCGGCGCTGCGTCCGTGGATCGACAATTACATGAAGTGGATTTCCACCGGCCAGCACCGCCTCGCCGACGGCACACTCGCACGCAACCGGCCGCTGCCCAATTCGCTGTGGCTCGATGACCTCTACATGAGCGTGCCCGCGTTGGCGCAGATGGGCGCGCTCACGGGCGAGTCGAAGTACTTCGACGACGCGGTGAAACAGATCCTGCAGTTCTCAAGCCGCATGTTCGTGAAGGAAAACAATCTCTACCGTCACGGCTGGGTCGAGGCGATGGACCCGCACCCGGCGTTCCATTGGGGCCGCGCGAACGGCTGGGCAATTGTTGCGATGACCGAGCTGCTCTCGGTGTTGCCCGAGAACCACCCGGGCCGCGCGGCGGTGCTCGCGCAATACCGCGCCCACGCCGCGGGTCTCGCCGCCCAGCAGGGCCGCACCGGGTTGTGGCACCAGTTGCTCGACCGGAACGATTCGTATCTGGAAACGTCAGCGTCCGCGATGTTCGTGTACTCGATCGCACGCGGCATCAACCGCGGCTGGCTCGATCCGCTCGCGTATGGGCCGATGGTGTCCCTCGGCTGGAATGCCGTTGCGAAACAGGTGAACGAAAAGGGGCAGGTCGAGAACACCTGCGTCGGCACGGGCATGGGCTTCGACCCGATGTTTTATTATTTCCGTCCGGTCAGCCCCTACGCCGCGCACGGCTACGGTCCCGTGCTGCTCGCCGGCGCCGAGGTGCTCACGCTCCGCCAGGGCAAGGGCGCCGCGGCGAACATCAACGACAGCTCCGTTCAGTTTGCACCCTCGCCGTCGAGGTTCTAAGCCATTGCCATGAATGCCGCCCTTTCTCCTGTTCGGGCCGACCGAGGCCAACTCGCGCGAGTGGCATGGCTGGGTCTGGTGATTGCGAGCGCGGTGCACGCGGCCGACCCGAAGCCCGTGACGGAGACGTTTGGATTCAGCCTGATTCCCAATGCGTTTGCCCGGAATCCGCAGCTGTCGATGACGATGTTCACCGAGATGACGCCTTTTGGGCGGACGTTGCGCCCGGCGACGCCGGATGCGCCGGTGTATTTCGAAGCCTTCGATCGCGGCCGGATGTCGATGGGAGAGGTCGTCGGCGAAAGCATTTTCCCAACTCCCGAGGCCCTGCGCGAAAGCCTGATCACCGCGCTCGCCGTGAACGGTTACCAGCCCGCTCCCGCCGGGCAGCCGGCCAGCCTCGTGCTCATCTACTACTGGGGCTCGCACAGCCGGATGGATTTGGACGAGGCAAAGATGTTTCCGGAGCGGAATATCCAGCAAATGTTGGAGCGCGCCATGTTGGTCGGCGGCAGCCGCTATCGCCAGGACCTCGCCCGGCAATACTCCTTCGGTTTGACGATCGCGGATCGCACGCCGAAGAAGATGTTCCTGTGGGACCAGGCCTCGCAGGACCTGTATTTCGTCGTCGTCTCCGCTTACGACCACGCCGAACTCGCGGCCGGACACCGGCGGCTGGCGTGGCGCACGACGATGACCGTGAACGCCAACGGCGTCTCCATGCGCGACGCCGTGCCCCCGCTGGTCATCAGCGCCGGCGAGTACCTGGGCCGCGAAACGCTCGACACGGTCGCCATCGGCCGGCGCGTGCGCCGCGGCACCGTTTCGCTCGGGCCGCTTACCGTGATCACCGACGGCGACGAGAAGTCCGCGCCGAAACACTGAGTTTATGTTCGCCTTGCCGTTTCGCTCCACCGTTGGGCCGGTCTCTGGCCGGTCGGGCCAGTCGAAGACTGGCCACACTTTTGGCCGGCTCGCCCTGATGGCGACGATGCTGGTCTCCACCGCGGCGGCGCTCGAGAAGCCGGACGTCACTTACCAAGTCTTCCAATTCCCGACCGACAAGATTCCGCGCATCGACGGGGATGCGTCCGACTGGGCGATGGTGCCCGAGAGCTACGTGATCGGGAAGGACCAGCTCACGAATGACGTGAAGACGCCGCCCGCCGCGGGTGACAAGTCCCTCGCCGTGCGCGTGAAGGTGGGGTGGGTGAAGGGCCTGAACCGCCTGTATTTCCTCTACGAGGCCGAGGACGATTTCTGGGATTTCGCCGAGCCCGGCCTGCGCAACGACACGTTTGAACTCATGGTCGACGGCGACGCCTCGGGCGGGCCGTTCATCGGCCGCGACCAGCAGCGGTTCTGGACCCCTGAGCACGTGGGCGCCGCGGCCGCGGCGGATCCGCGCATTCCCGACAATGAGTTCAAGTGGGCGACGCACGGCGTGCATGCGCAGAATTACCACATCATGACCCCCGCCGTGGATAAGGACTGGACGATGGCCTGGGCTTCCGGCACGTGGATCAAGGAGTTCCCGTGGGCGAACTCAGCGCAGTCGTTCAACTTCAAGCACGGCGAGTCCGGCAAATACACGCTCGAGTTCTGGATCACGCCGTTCGACTACGCGGGCCCGGAGGGTCCATCGCGCGCCGTCGAGTCGGTGCTGACCGAGAACAAGGTCATCGGCCTTTCGTGGATCGTGCTCGATTATGACGGCAAGACGCCGCGCGGCTTTTGGATGCTCTCGCCCAAGCGCCAGGCGTTCGGTCATGCGTCGGAGCTGTGCGCGTTTCGCCTGATGCCGATGGAGCTGGCCCTGTTGCCGAAGCTCGCGGCGCAGTGGTCGTGGACCGTGGTCGACATGGACCGGCGCCTGGTCGCGTTCAAGGACCTGTCGATCGGCAAGGTCACCGCCTGGAAATGGGATTTCGGCGATGGCCAAAGTTCCACGGAACAGCACCCGCAGCACGTCTACGCCAAGCCTGACCGCTACGTGGTCACGCTCGAGGTCACCGGCCCCGACGGCACCGCCAAGCGCTCGAAGATCTGGGATGTGCAGTTGAAGAACTGACGCGCAGCGGCTGCAACCCGTTCAAGTCCGCTGCTTTGCCGGCAGGGTCGGAGGGGCGGCATTTTCCAGTGCTCCGCCGGCAAAGTCCGCGAAAGGGAGGGGTGCATTTATATGATTGACCCCAATCATATAAATTTCCTGACTGTCCTTCCATGCGCGTGCCCCAGCACATCGTCGACCTCCGTCGCGAGGAACTTCGCTCCCTGATCCGGCGCGATGGTTTCCTGCCGGTGGCGGAGATCTGCAAGCGGCTCGGGGTGTCGGAAGCCACGGCGCGCCGGGACCTCGCGGCGGTCGAGGCGGACGGCCATATCACCCGCACTTACGGTGGCGCGCTGGCGGACTACAACAGCTCCTTTGACTCGGTGGATGTCCGGTCGAATCGCGCCCGCTCCGCCAAATCCCGCATCGCTCGCAAGGCCGTGGCGCAGATTCCGCGTACCGGTACGATCTTCCTCGACGCCGGCACGACGATCCAGGCCGTCGCTCGCGAACTGGCGCACCGCCGCGATTTCGCGGGCCTCGTCGTGGTGACGAACAGCCTCGCCGCCGCGACGGTGCTCGGTGGGGTGGAGGGTCTCGAATTGCACGTGCTCGGCGGCATGTTCCTCAGCCGGCAGGCCGCGCTGATGGGCGCCCGCGCGGTCGAGGCGCTCGGGGATTGGAAGTTCGACGTGGCGTTTATGGCGGGCGAGGGGATGGACGCGGCCGGCATCACGAACTCGCACGACCACATCGCCAACTTCCAGAAGGCGCTCATCCCGCACGCCGTCCGCACCTTCTTCTGCCTCGACGCCACCAAGGTCGGCCGCGCTACCCCGCACCGCGCCGCCGCGTGGTCCGACGTGTCCGTGCTGATCACCGACGCCCCTGCCAAGGTGCTAGCGGAAAACAGCATCAACCTGCCGGCGGCGAAACTGATTCGCGCATGAAGATGAGCCCGGAACACACCCCGTCGCTGCGCGCCACCCCTCTCGAGAGGGGATCTCAGACTCCGCCGGTCCCCTCTAGAGAGGGGTGCCCACAGGGCGGGGTGTGTTCGCCCGAAGTCAGCGGCGCACCCATCGCCTGCAAGCAGGCTCCTACATCCTGATTTCCATGTCCCTCCCTCCCTCCGAAACCCTGAAGAAAATGCTCGAGCTGTCCCACCAGTTGGGACGCGAGGAGCGGAAGCTCGCCATCCTGGGCGAGGGCAACACCTCGGCGCGGCTCTCGGATGACACGTTTGTCGTCAAAGCGAGCGGCTCGAACCTCGGCTCGCTCTCGGAAGCGGGCACCGCGGTTTGCCGCTTCGATGCACTACTCCCGCTGCTCGACCGCAAGGCGATGACCGACGCCGCCATCGACGAGGCGCTCTTCGCCGCACGCGTTGACGCGAACGCCAAGAAGCCGTCCGTCGAGGCCATCTTCCACGCCTACCTGCTCACGCTCCCGGGCGTGAACTTCGTGGGCCACACGCATCCGGTCGCGGTGAACCAGCTCCTCTGCTCGAAGCACGCGCGCACCTTTGCGAAGCGTCGCACCTTCCCCGACGAGATTGTGTGCTGCGGCGTCGAGAGCGTGTTTGTTCCTTACACCGACCCCGGCCTCAAGCTCGCGCAGGCCATGCGGGCCGCGGTCGTGAGCTACATCAAGCGGCTCTCGCGTCCGCCGCGGGTGATCCTCCTCGAGAACCACGGCTTCATCGCCGTCGGCGCCACGCCGGAAGCCGTCTTCGCCGCCACGCTGATTGGAGTGAAGGCCGCCGAGATCTTCGCCGGCGCCGCCGCCATCGCCGGACGTCCGAATTTTCTCACCCCCGCGCAGGTCGCGCGCATCGCCGGCCGCCCGGATGAGCACTATCGGCAGAAGGCCCTGGGCCTTTGAAGGAGCAAGTAGCAAGGATCAAGTAACAAGCGGACGGCAGAAACGCAGAAAACCAAAAACCAAACCTCCAACGTCCAACGCTCAACTTCCAACTCCCAATCAATCTTACAGAAGGAAACAAAGGCCACTAAGCCCAAGCACCCACTTCGTTACCTTTTGTTAAACCCGTCAGGTCTCCCCTCCATCTCTTTCAACTTTCAACCTTCAACTTTCAACCATCCACTCCCATGAGCTCCTACAAATACGTCAACTTCGGCTGGGATGACGCGAAAGCCGCGTCGCTCGATCCCGTCGGCCGCCTCATCTATCGCTCGAACCTGCTCGGCAGCGACCAGCGCATCACCAACACGGGCGGCGGCAACACGTCCTCCAAGATCTCCGAGAAGGACCCGCTGACGGGCCAGCCGACCGAGGTGCTGTGGGTCAAGGGCTCCGGCGGCGACCTCCGCACGAGCACGCGCGAGAATTTCTCGTCGCTCTACCAGCAGAAGCTGCTCGACCTGCAGAAACTCTACGCCGCCCGCAGCGACAAGGGCCTCAAGGCGCCGGCCGAGGACGACATGGTGGCCATGTACACGCACGCGACGTTCAACCTGAACCCGCGGGCCTCGTCGATCGACACGCCGCTGCATTCGTTCCTCCCGGGCAAGCACGTCGACCACATGCACCCGAACGCGATCATCGCGATCGCGGCGTCGCAGAACTGCGAGAAGCTCACCAAGGAAATCTTCGGCGGCGAAATGGCCTACGTGCCGTGGATGCGCCCGGGCTTCGAGCTCGGCCTCGCGATGCAGAAGATCGCCAAGGACAACCCGAAGGTGCAGGCGATCATGATGGGCCAGCACGGCTTCATCTCGTGGGACAACGACGACAAGGCCTGCTACACGCTCACGCTGAACTTCATCGAGAAGGCTGCGGCCTACATCGAGGCGAAGTACCAGGCCAAGGGCGGCGACGCCGCGGCCTTCGGCGGCGCGAAGTACGCGACGCTCGACGCCGCGAAGCGCAACGAAGTCTTCGCCGCGATTCTCCCGTGGCTGCGCGGCCAGGTTTCGCAGCAGAAGCGTTTCATTGGCACGGTGCAGGACGACGAGAAGATCCTGCGCTTCGTGAACTCGAAGGACGCCGCGCGCCTCGCCGAACTCGGCACGAGCTGCCCGGACCATTTCCTTCGCACCAAGATCAAGCCGCTCTACGTCGATTGGAACCCGCAGGCTGAAGACACCGCCGCGCTCAAGAAGAAGCTCGCTGCCGGCCTCGAGGCCTATCGCAAGGACTACGCCGCCTACTACAACAAGTGCAAACACGCCAACTCCCCGGCGATGCGCGACCCGAATCCGACCGTCGTGCTCATCCCGGGCGTCGGCATGGTCGCGTGGGGCAAGGACAAGTCCGAGAGCCGCGTCACCGCGGAATTCTACAACTGCGCGGTCGAGGTCATGCGCGGCGCCGAGGCGATCGACAAGTACATCGCCCTGCCGCAGCAGGAGGCCTTTGACATCGAGTACTGGCTGCTCGAGGAAGCGAAACTCAAGCGCATGCCGGCCGAGAAGGAACTGGCCCGCCAGGTCATCATCGTCGTCGGCGCCGGCTCCGGCATCGGCAAGGAAACCGCGCACCGCCTCGTGAAGGACGGCGCGCACATCGTGTCGGTCGACATGAAGCTCGAGACCGCGCAGGCGACCGCTGACGAAATCACCAAGAAGCTCGGCCAGGGCATTGGCGTCGCCGGCACCGGCATTTCCAGCTGCGGTCCGGCCGTCGGCCTCGCGTGCAACATCACCGACCGCGCCAGCGTGCGCGCCATGCTCGACCAGGTCGCCCTCGCGTACGGCGGCTTCGACTCGATCTGCGTCACCGCCGGCGTCTTCTGGCCGAGCGACACGACCGGCCACATCCCGGACGACAAGTGGGCCTTCACGTTCGGCGTGAACGTCACCGGCAGCTACATCGTCGGCGACGAGGCGTTCAAGACGTGGAAGGAGCAGGGCCTCAAGGGCAACCTGGTCCTCACGACGTCCGCCAACGCCGCGGTTGCGAAGAAGGGCTCGGTCGCCTACGACACCTCGAAGGCCGCCGCCAACCACCTCGTGCGCGAGCTCGCCATCGAGCTCAGCCCGCTGGTCCGCGTCAACGGCGTGGCCCCGGCGACGGTGGTGCAGGGGAGCGCGATGTTCCCCCGCGACCGCGTCATCGGCTCGCTCGCGAAGTACAACATCCCGTACACCGACACCGAGGAAACGGAATCCCTGGTCAAGAAGCTCGCGCAATTCTACGCCGACCGCACCCTGACCAAGGCCCCGATCACCCCGGCCGACCAGGCCGAGGCCTACTTCCTCCTCGTCAGCCAGCGCCTCAGCAAAACCACCGGCCAGATCATCACGGTCGATGGGGGACTCCACGAGGCGTTCCTCCGCTAACGCGCAGCAACGCCAAATCCCAAATTCCAAAACGCCAAACGCCAAAGAAACGCCAACCATTCAAATGCCGACCAAGATTCAAAACCAGAATCGCGGAGTACGGATTTCCGTAGTTCGAGCTTTCAGTTCTGAGATTTCTTTGGGCTTTGGGGTTTGGCGTTTGGAATTTTAACCGCGGCTACCCTGTGAAAAGATCCTCAACCCTACATTGTGCCGCAGTGGACCTTGGCGCCACTTCCGGGCGCGTCATCGTTGGCACCTGGTCCAAAAACCGCCTCACGCTGACGGAAGTGCACCGCTTCCCGAATGCGTTCAAGTCGGCGGGCGGACATGATTACTGGGACATCCCGGGCCTCTGGGGCGAGATCGTCACGGGGCTCCGCGAGGCGAAGAAGCGCTTCCCGGCGCTCGCCTCGATCGGCGTCGACACCTGGGGTGTGGACCACGTGTTGCTGAACGACGCTGGGCGCATCGTCTTCCCGACGCATGCCTACCGCGACCACCGCACGCAGGCGGGTTTGCAGAAACTCGCCAACACCCGCGCGGCGCTCGAGCGGCTCTACGCGGCCACGGGCATCCCGAACGTCTTCTACAACTCCAGCCTCCAGCTGGCCGAGACGGTCGCGAGCTGCCCGGCCGTGGCGGACCTCGCCACGCGCTGCCTCTTCCTGCCGGATTACTTCAACTACCTGCTCTCAGGTCGCATGGAGAACGAAATCTCGTTCGCCAGCACCACGCAGCTGCTGGATGTGCACGGCAAGGACTGGTCGCGCGCCGCGCTCGATTACTTCCACATCCCGGCGAACTGGTTCACGACGCCCATCCTGGCGAACACCGTGCTCGGCCCGGTCACGGGCATTCCTGAGTTGAAGGGCGCCAAGGTCGTGGCAGTCCCGGGTCACGATACCGCCGCCGCCTACGACGCCATGCCCGCGAATCCCGCCGGCGGCGATTTGTACATCAGCTCCGGCACGTGGTCCCTCGTGGGCTTCGAAAGCGACACGCCCGTCCTCGGCAAGGAAGCCCTCGCCGCACGTATCTCCAACGAGCGCATCGGCGACGGCCGTTACCGTCCGCTGACAAACGTCATCGGACTCTGGCTCCTCGAAGGCACCCTCAAGGAATTCGCCGCCCGCCCGAAGACCGACCAGGAATGGGCGAAGCTGATCGCTGCCGCGGGCAAGCTGCCTTCCGGCCTTGGGGTGGGAGGGGTTTTACACCCCGACTCAGCGGCCGCGAAGGGGAAGTCGGGGTATAAAACCCCTCCCACCTACTTGCTAGATTGCACCGACCCCGCCTTCACCAATCCCGCCTCGATGAAAGGCGCGATCGATGCCCAGCTGAAGAAGCGCGGGCTCCCTCTGCCGAAGAACCTCGCGGGCTACGTGCGCCTGATCTGCGACTCGCTGGGGCAGGGGCATGCCGATGCCGTCCGCAACTTCGAGCGGCTCGCGGGCCGGAAGTTCGCGCGCATCCTCATCGTCGGTGGCGGCTCGAAGAACCGTCTCCTCTGCCAGGCCACCGCCACCGCCAGCGGCCTCCCGGTCCACGCCTTCACCCTCGAGGGCACGGCGGTGGGCAACCTCGCGAGCCAGCTCATCGCCCTGAAAGCCGTGAAGAACCTGGCCGAATTCCGCAGCCACTTCGCAAAACAAATCAAAGCGACGATCTACAATCCCTGATTCTTACACCAAGGTCGCAAAGACCGCCGAGGTTTAATCCAAGGCATGGTTGGCCACAAAAAACACAAGAGGCGAAAAAAGATTCTGAACCCAATTCCCGATTTTGTGCCTTCTGTGCCTTTTGTGGCCGTCTCAAGTTTCTTCGCGACTTCCTGTCGAAATCCAAAACTTCGTTTCCTTCGTTACCTTCTGTAAAATCTCATGAGCTCTCCCGCCTACCGCCTCGCCAAACAAGCCTACGCCGCGCAGGGCGTTGATACTGAAGCCGCCATTCGCGCGGCGCTGCGCATTCCGATTTCGCTCCACTGCTGGCAGGCGGACGACGTCCGCGGCCTCGAGACGCCCAAGGAGGGTCTCACCGGCAGCGGCACCATGGCGACCGGCGGTTATCCCGGCCGCGCCCGCAACGGCGACGAGATGCGCGCCGACCTCGACCTCGCGCTGAAACTGCTCCCGGGCAAACAGCGCCTGAACCTTCACGCGTTCTACGCGGAGACGGGCAGCAAGGTCGTCGATCGCGACGAGATCGGGCCGGAACATTTCGCCCGCTGGACGAGCTGGGCCAAGTCGCGCCGCGTCGGGCTCGATTTCAACCCGACGTACTTCAACCACGAGATGGCCAACTCGGGCTTCACGCTCTCCGACGCCAATCCCGACGTCCGCAAGTTCTGGATCAACCACGCCAAGGCCTGCCGCCGCATTGCGCAGCACTTTGCGAAAACCCTCGGCACGCCGTGTGTGATCAACCACTGGGTGCCGGACGGCGCCAAGGACGCGCCCGCCGACCGCTGGGCGCCGCGCGAGCGGCTGGCGGACTCCTACGACCGCATCTTCGCCGACAAGTCGATCAACCGGAAACTCTGCGTCGACGCCGTCGAGGGGAAGCTGTTCGGCATCGGCTCCGAGGAATACGTCGTGGGCTCGCAGGAATTCTATTCCAACTACGCGCTCAGCCGTGACCTCGTGCTCTGCCTCGACCTCGGACACTATCACCCGACCGAGTCCGTGGCCGACAAGGTTTCCGCGCACCTCGCTTTCCACAAGAAGCTGCTGCTCCACACCAGCCGTCCGATCCGCTGGGACAGCGATCACGTCGTCATCCTCGACGATTCCGTCCGCAACCTCTTCCTCGAAATCGCCCGCGGCGACGCGTGGGACCGGATGTATGTGGCGCTCGATTTCTTCGACGCGTCGATCAACCGCGTCGCGGCGTACGTCATCGGCGCCCGCGCCACGCGCCAGGCCATCCTCTGCGGCCTGCTCGACCCGACGGCGAAGCTGAAGGATGCAGAGAACGCCGGCAAGGGCCACGAGCGTCTCGCGTTGATGGAAAACGCCCGCGCGCTCCCGTGGGGCGCGGTTTGGGATGAGCTGTGCGAACGCGACGGCGTCCCCCCGGGCGCCAAGTGGCTCGCCGACGTGGCCCGCTACGAACGCCAGGTCCAATCCAAGCGGAAATAACACGAAGGAGCCAAGCAGCGAAGCGATCCGGCTGAGGAATTAACCACGGAATACACGGAACACACAGAAATCGACCGCTGCATTCCTGTGCGAACCCTGATGTCTTTGATTCCGTGTGTTCTGTGTGTTCCGTGGTTCCTCCCCCGTTCGAATTCATCCCACTAAATGCCACATAATGCGCAGTCATGGCTGGTGCGGCCAGCTATCCTAGGTGACCACCACAATTTTCACAGGAGGCAACAGAGATTACCGAGATTTTTCACACCAAGAACGCGAAGGAATCAAAGTACCTAACACCCTTGGCTTCCTTTGCGACCTTGGTGTAACAATTCCGAGTCTTGGATTCTCCGTTTCCTCTGCTTCCTCCTGTAAATCCACCCATGAGCACTCACGTTGAAAATCCTGATGTTGTCCTGATCGGCAGCGGCATCATGTCCGCCAATCTCGGCGCGCTGCTCAAGCGGCTCGACCCCAAGCTGCGCATCCAGGTGTACGAGGCGGCCGACGAACTCGCGTTCGAGAGCTCCAACGGCTGGAACAACGCCGGCACCGGCCACGCGGGCATCTGCGAGATCAGCTACACGCCGATTCCGCTCGATGGCAGCCCGGTGAAGGTGCAGAAGGTCATCGATATCTTCCAGGAGTTCGAGCAGTCGCTGCAGTTCTGGGCGCACGCGGTCGCGTCCGGGATGATCGACAACCCGAAGGAGTTCATCAACCCGGTGAAGCACATCGCGTTCGTCGACGGCGATGATCAGGTGAAATTCCTGCGTTCGCGCTACGAGGGCATGAAGGCGCACCACTTCTTTGCGTCCATGGAATGGAGCACCGACCACAAGACCGTCGGCTCCTGGGCCCCGCTGCTCGTCGAGGGCCGCGATCCCAAGCACCCGATTGCCGCGACCAAGATGGACAGCGGGACGGACATCAACTTCGGCAACGTTTCCCGCAAGCTCCTCGCGTGGCTGGACAAGCAGGAAGGCTGCAGCGTCATGGCCAGCACCAAGGTCGTGGATCTCAAACGGGTAGGGGCCGTTGCCCCCAACGGCCCGGCCGGCTGGCACGTCATCACGCGCAATCTCAAGACCGGCGCCGAGTACACGGTCACCGCGAAATTCGTTTTCGTTGGCGCCGGCGGTGGCAGCCTGCGTTTGTTGCAAAAGGCCGGCCTGCCCGAGGCGAAGGGCCTCGGCGGATTCCCGATCGGCGGCATCTGGCTCGTGTGTGACGACCCCGCGATCGTCGCGAAGCACGAGGCCAAGGTTTACGGCCAGAATCTGCCCGAGGCGCCGACGATGGCGGTGCCGCACCTCGACACGCGCATCCTCGATGGCAAGAAGACGCTGCTCTTCGGGCCCTTTGCCGCGTGGACCACGCGGTTCCTGCATCGCACCGGCAGTTGGACGGATCTCCCCGCGACGGTGAAGCCGCACAATGTGATGACGCTGCTGAAGATCGCGGCGACGAATTTCCCCCTCGTGCGTTACCTGATGCAGCAGGGCACGCAGAGCATGGACGACCGGATGCGCGTGATGCGGATCTTCTATCCCAACGCGCAGGCCAAGGACTGGAAGCTCGTCGACGGCGGCATCCGCGTGCAGGCCATCAAGAAGACCGACGGCGAGGCCGGCATCGTGCATTTCGGCACGGAGGTCCTGACGAGCGCCGACAAATCCATGGCCGCGCTCCTCGGCGCCAGCCCCGGCGCCTCCGTGTGCGTGAACATCGTCCTCGAGGTCATCAACAAGAGTTTCCCCCACCTGATGACCAGCCCGAAGCTGAAGGAGATCGTGCCCACCTATGGCACCGACTACCGCCAGCCCGAGAACGCCGCGAAGTTCAACGAGCTCTACCTCACCGCCCGCAAGCAGCTGAAGCTGATTTAAGCCTCTGCAATATGCTCCCCTCTTGGAGAGGGGCCTGGGAGCCGTAGCCTTGGCGAAGGCTGCTGCCCAAGGGGCGGGGTGTGTAGGTTCGCCGCTCGCCGGCGGACCGGGCCCGAGATCCCCTCTTGAGAGGGGTGCCCAAAGGGCGGGGTGTGTTCAGTTCGGGTGGATTAAACCACGGAACACACAGAACACACGGAATTGGGGAAAATTTGACCACGGATGCTCCGCCTCCCGGCTCCGCTACGAGGTCCCCTCCGCCTGATCGGCTCCAGTTTTGGTTCCGGGGAGCGGCTAATCGCCGCTTGGTTGGTGTAGGGTCGCCGCCCGCCGGCGGACCGGGCCCGAGATCCCCTCTCGAGAGGGGCCCGGCAGCCATAGCCTTGGCGGAGGTTGCTGCCCAAAGGGCGGGGTGTGTTCGCCTCGGTCTCCGCCCTCGAACCGCTCATTCTGGTCAGCTCAAGAGCTGCCGCCCTCCCAACCAGCATGCTGAAAAATCAGACTTAACTCCGTCCCCAAACTGGTTTTCGTCCCAGCCATGCCCGCGAAACTTCCCGATGGCACGATTCATCCGCTGCCGGCGGATTTTCGGAAGGCGCTCACGGCGGACAAGGTGGCGAAGGACCTCTGGCTGAGCTTCACGCCACTGGCGCGGAACGAGTGGATCTGCTGGGTGACGTCTGCGAAGCAAGCGGCGACCCGCGCCCGGCGGATCACGGTCGGCCTCGACAAGATGCACCACGGCATGCGGCGCCCCTGCTGCTGGCCCGGTTGCCCGCACCGCTGATCAAGACGGGAAGCAGCCATCACCGGGTTAGGTTTCCCAAGCCCCCAAAGCTTTTTTTGGGAAAGGAGAAACCTGACCCGCTCGGGGCGACCACTACTTCGGGATTAAAGCGACCTGACCCGTGTTGGGGCCTTCAAAACGGCGCCCGGCCGGCCAGCCAACCCGGGGCGGTTCGGCACCAAGGATTTTTCGTATGAGCCTGCCACGGACCGCTATCATTGTCCTGCCGGTCAATGGCTGTATCCACGCGGTTACGATCCGCGCCGGCAGCACACCGAATACAAAACCCGCAAGGGCGTATGCGCGAGTTGTCCGCTGCGCGGCCGTTGCACCGACTCAAAGCATGGCCGCATCGTGCAGCGTTACCGCGATCATGAACTGGTCATGCAGGCCCGCGCCCAGGCCAAAAGCAACGAGGCGCGGCGCGATTATCGTCGGCGCCGGCATTTGATGGAGGGCAGGCTTTGCGCAGGCGGCCAACTGCCACGGCTTCAAACGCGCCCGCTGGCGCCGGCTCTGGCGCCAGCAAATCCAGGACTGGCTCATCGCCGCCTGCCAAAACATCAAACTCATCCTGCGCATGCTACCCACCGGGCCATCGGCGGGGAAAAATCGGGGCGAACCTGGCCCACAAAACCGTCCGGCAGGCTCTTTAGGAGCCATTTTGTGGGCCATCTGCACTGGTGGCGCTGGAATTTACATCAGAACGTTTTTCCGCGCTCCGATCGTCTGTTTATCACCCTTTGGGCAACACGCCCTTGACTGTTGACTGGCCGCGCGGAACCCAGAAGGAGGCATGTCACGAATATTTGGGTCGGAGATTGAAGGCTTTGCGAGACGTGTAGACGTAATCCGCGCTGCTTGCGGCAAGCTGTCCTCCCTTGTGTGAGCCCAATCTCCCCCGGGTAGAGGATGACGGAGTCAGGTTTCTCCTTGCCGTCAGATTACGCGATTCGATTTGAGCGGCGTAATCCTCCGCGCCGGGAAATCCAAAGCTTCGGGTTAAATCCAGGACCTCAGGGCTTGCCCCGCTAAATCGACAAACCCGCGTCGCCTTCGAGGACCGTGGTCTTCAGCTGCGGGCGCTGGCCGCTTTGCCACAGGGGGGCGGTGAGGGCGACGCGGTAGCGGAGGGGGCCGCCGTCGGGGGTTGCGGCGCGGGTGATGGGGCGGGGGATGCAGACGAATTCGGTGCGCATCTCGTCAGACGTGAGCCGGACCTTGGCGTAGCCGTGGCCGCCGAGGTCGAGGAATTCGAGGTGCGGGGAGAGGTCGGGGTTGGACAACGCCTTCGCGCGCGCGAGGTCGAAGGTCTTGGCGTATTCGAGACACGCCCGGACGCCATGCTTGAGCAACAGGTTGAAGGTCCAGTCGGGTTTTCCGCCGGCGGGCTTGTCGGCGAGGAAGAGGGGACGCAGGGGAATGTCCTTCGGCAGACCGTGCTCGGTGGCCTCCATGGTGTTGGGACTCACCAGCGACGCGCCCACGAAACTCAGGCCGACGGGCTCGAACTTGCCGGGGGGAAGGTCCTTCGTCGCGTACCCGGCCCAGAAGTTGTGCCGGTCGCCGGCGACGATCGCGAAGCCGGTGATCTTGGCGTCGCGCACGAGATCGTAGATTTCCGCGCGCTCAGTGTACGCGGTGCCGTAGTCGCTGCCGCCCATGGACGCGTACCCGGCGTCCGCGGGCCAGGTTTCCTTGGTGAGCCCGGGGGGCAGGTTCTGCGGGTCGACGCGCTTGTCGATCGCGCCGAGCGAGCTGCCCCAGATTTTCCACGTCGCGGTCGACCGTTTGAGCCGGTCCTTGAACCACGCCTTCTGCTCCGCGCCGAGGAGCGTCTGCGGCGGCTTGTTCCGCCGGGGATTGGGCACGTGCGCCTCGCCGAAACGGATTTCCTCCGGGGGCTGGCCGCCGTTGTAGGCGCGGCCGCCGTCGAGGATCCGAAAGCCGCTCTCGGGAAACATGCCGATGAACTCGTCGCCGCCGAGCTTGCCGAGCGAGGGATCGCTGAAGGGCGTCTCGCTCTGGTAACTGCGCTCGTCGGTGATGAGGAGGTCGAGGTGACGTCCATAACGGAGCGTGCGGTAAACCTTGAGGCTGTTGATCGCCGCGAGGTTGTTCGGCTCCGTGCCGAGGCCGTCGTGGTCGAATTCCGTGACCGGGACGTCCTTCACCGCGGGCGGATCGAACCGCTCGAGGGTGCCGCTCGGCGGGGCGACGCGGGCGGGGAGGAACTCGAACCAGGCCTGGTTCGCCGCGACCTTCACGCTCTGGCCGGGCCGCTCGAACTTGCCGGCCTTCACGATGCTCTGCCAACCCTGCCACGAGAACTCGTGGTTGTCCCACGTGGCGACAAACGGCCAGCGGGCACGCGCGTCCTGCAAGTCGGGATCGGCAAGGTAGCCTTTGTAGATGGCGCGATAGCCGTCGAGCGTCAGCGGAATGTGGAAGTTGCCGACTTTGTGCCCGTCCTGGATGCGCGCGATCTCGAAGATGGTCCGGTCGTAACGGGTCTTCACTTCGTCGGGATACTGCACGACCTCGTAGATGAAGTCACCGAGGTGCAGCACGAACCCGAGCTGCTCGGCGGGCGGCGTGCGCTCATCCTCGTGGATCATCCGGCGAAACGCGTTGAGCTTGCCCTCGTTGATGTCCTGACAACTGACGAACGCGAAATTCACCGGCCGCGGGTCGTCGGCCTTCGGCGCCGTGATCGTGCGGCCGACGCGGCTGCCGTTCCCGTCGGCGTCGGTGAACCGGTACCAATAAACGCGCGCGGGTTGGAGTCCGCCGATCAAGACGCGCGCGGTCCAGTCCGTCGCGCTCGAGACCGCGGCGTCCGCGTGCGCGATGACACGCTGGAAGGCCTCGTCCTCGGCGACCTCGACGGTCAGCACGTGACGCGCGCCCTCGGAGAACGGACGTCGCGTCCACAGGATGACGCTGTGCTCGTCGGGATCGCCCGACGCCACGCCTTCCGGATAAAACTCGCGCCGCTCCTGCCAGCGCACGCTCGAACCGCGGGCAACTTCACTCCAGGCCAGCGTCGCGCCGATGGCGGCGGCCGCTTTGAGAAACGATCGGCGACTGATTTTCATCGGGGATGGGGAACAGCGCGCGATTCAGGCGTGGATGGGGGCGGAGACAAGGGAGAACGCGATGATGAGAAACCTGAAACCGGAAACCTGAAACCTGAGTTGGTCGGAACAGACCGGAAATCGGAAAGCTGAAAACTGAGACGTGGCGCGGGAAGATTGCGGGTGGGCTTGGGAGGATGTAGGGTCGGGTGGTTTTTGCGCTGCTTTGCGTTCTTTGCGGTTAACCCATCGGGACGAATTTTCCGCGGTTTGACGTTTTGCGGGGGGCGGCTATCTGGGTGCGCATGCCGTTGCTAACCATTGTGCCGCCGATGCCGGGGGCGGAGCGTCGCTTCAAACCGTTTGTGGATTTCGTGAAAGGGGCGGGGTGGGAAACCGAGTTCGTGCAACTGAAGTTTCCCGGGCGCGTGCCGCCGTTCGGCTCGAACGAGATTTTCCCGCAGGTCGATGCCCAGACGGCCGGCAAGGTCGTGATGGGCTTCTCGCTCGGCGCGCTCTACGCGCACCTCGGCGCGTTGCGGGCGCGGCACTTGATCCTGGGCTCGATCTCGCCGTTCTTTCTCGAGGATGACGACGAGCCCGAGCGCTGGATGATCTCCTACCAGGCCGGCAATGCCCACACCCCGGCCGACATCATGGTCGGTGGCAAGGAGGACGAGCAAATGCACCGCCGCGCGAAAGCCGTCCGCGATTTCTACAAGCAGCGCACGTTCACCGACGTCGCCGGCGCCGAGCACGAACTGTGGCACCCGAATTATTTGAGCGCCGTGAGGACGGCGCTCGAGAGACTCAAGGCGGAAACCGGGCGGAAAACCTGAAACCGGAAACCGGGCGGAAAAACCTGAAACCGGAAACCTGAAACCTGAGAGGTTGGGGTTTCTTACAGGAGGGCGCGGAGGGTTCGATCCACAAACACTTCACCCACATCCGTCATCCTGCGTAGTCCGCCTTAGCCTCGGCGACGGCGGAAGCCGTGCGAAGCACCCAAGGGAATGCGCCGACCGGTCGGCCGGGAGGCCGACCCTCCAGCGTTTGAGTTCTTTCGGGTGATTGTGATTGGGATCGAACCCTTCGCGACCTTTGCGGCCTTCTGTAAGAAATGATTGGATTGTTTTATCCGCGTTAGTCCGCGTGATCCGCGGGGAATTCCTCAACGTTCTTTGCGGTTAGTCCGCTCCTGCCGCGATTGCGCATTGCGAAGCGGCGGCAGTTTGCAACGTTGGGCGGATGCGGACGATTTCCCGGGCAGTGTTGGTCTTGTTGGTGGCAAACATCGTGATGTTTGCCGCGCAGATGTTGGTGCCCAAGGGCGACGAGTTCCTGGTGGGGAACGGCGCGCTCTGGTACCCGGACAACCCGCACTTCGGGTTGTGGCAGGTCGTGACCTACCTCTTTCTGCACGGCAGCATCTCGCATATCTTCTTCAACATGTTCGCGCTCGTGTCGTTTGGCACGATCCTGGAGCGCGAGTGGGGTCCGGGGCGTTTCGTGGTTTTCTATTTCCTCTGCGGCATCGGCGCGGGTCTCGTGCAGCTCGGCGTGACGTGGTACGAATTCGCCGGCCTGCACGAAAAACTCGTCGCCGCCGGCATGAAGCCCGCCGCGATCGCGGCGATGTTGAAGTCCGGCCACGCCTACCTGCCCGCGGGCACGGCCATTCGGGAAACCGCCATCGACCTGTTCAAGATCTACAGTGGCCCGACGATCGGCGCGTCGGGGGCAATCTACGGTTTGTTGGTGGCGTTCGGTTTCCTGCACCCCAACGCCAAGCTGGCGATCATGTTCGTGCCGGTGCCGGTCGCGGCGAAGTACGTGATCCCGATCCTCATCGCGCTCGACTTGCTGTCCGGCGTGACGGGTTTCTCGCTCTTCGGAGCCGGCGTCGCCCACTTCGCCCACGTGGGCGGGGCGTTGATTGGATTTTTGCTCATGCTCCTGTGGCGCAACCAGGCCGCGCAGGTGGCTAGGTACCCGGGCGACAGGGGAATTGTTACAGAAGGTAACTAAGGGAACGAAGGCAGGGGAGGGGCCACCAAAGAATTGGACGGTCTTCCTCCTTTGCCGAGCCTACGGCGGACAGGCCGGACGGAACGGTCGGCCGGGAGGCCGACCCTCCACCGAGCAGGTGTTGGTGGGATTGGGATGACGCGCGCGGATCTTTCTGCGCTCTTTGCGTTCTTTGCGGTTAATCCGGATTGGTGTCTTGGAGGCAAAACTCTCAGCGTCCTTTGCGGCCTTCTGTTAGAACGGATTGGTTTGGTCTAGCAGGAGATCGCGGAGGGGTTGACGACGAGAAACACGAGAAGGCAGAGGGGGCCTTTTGGTGGGAGGGGTTTTATACCCCGACGAGCCTCATGCCGACTTCGCTGTCGGGGTGTGAAACCCCTCCCACCCACTGATTGCCCGGCCCTGTCGTGTGTAGGTGATTGCGCCGCAGAATGAACCCTGTGTGCTCTCTGCGTTCTTTGCGGTTAATCCGGATTGGCACCTTCCCGTTTCCCGCTCGCTACTTTCGCTCGAACCACTCCCGGAATTGCTGCCAGTCGGCTTCGATCGCCTCGTTGCGCTTCGGATTTTCCCGGTCGGGCACGTTGTAGAGCCGGAGGTGGCGTGGGTACTCGGCCGAGGCGAGGATGTCGCGGTAGTCCTGGTTGGCGACGGCCAGCGCCTTGCGCAGCTGGTCCAGGTTTCCATCCGCGATGCGCAGGATGCCCAACCGCACGCGCGCGGGCTCGTTGTGCCAGGTCTTGGTACCGTATTCCTGCAAGAGTGCGAGGATCGTCGAAACATCCGCCGCCGCGAAATCGCGACGGACGATCCGCTCGACGTCGGAATCTGAAACCTTTGGCACCGGCTGGTTCACAATGGGGAGGCTACGAATTCGTGCTGACCGGGCGAGCGCGGAGTCGCCTACAGGTCCGCGGACAAAACGGTTTGGGCGCGGGCGTGCTCGCAGCGTTTCTTCGCGAGCTCGATGCCGAGCGCGTCGAGGCCGAGGGCGTTGGCGACGGCGGGAATCGTGCCGACGCCGCAGAAGGGATCGAAGATGAGCTTGGCGCCGACCTGGTCGCGGGCGAAGCGGACGGCGTGCGCGGTGGCGCGGACGCCCGCCGCGCGGATCCAGAGGCTGCGTCCGGCGTCGGCAATGACGTCCGGAATCGGCAGCGTGTCGGGACAGCGCATCCGGCGGGAAACCGCGATGAGGTGCGTGAACCCCGGCCGGCCCTGCGTGAGCATTCCGGGCGGACGCCGACAAATGATCTTGTGGAAAAGAACCCGCGCGCCGGCTTCCTCCGCCACGCGGATCATCAGGGCGCCTTTGTCGACCCAGGTGCCCTCGTGTTTGATATCCGATTGGAAAAACACCGCCGCGCAATCGTCCGGCACCGAAGCCACCACCAGCCGGGCCGCCTCCTGAAACCAGTCGCGCCACACCGGCAGGCTTTTGCCGATTTCCGACACATCGGGCAGCGAAGTGATGGCGCACGCACCCTCGAGCACACCCCGCGACCGCATCCACGGAAGCGCATCCGCGCAAATGATCTCCCGTCTGGGAGCGGCGGGCGAGGAGGGCGAAGTCATCGTGGCAGGAAATGGGCGCGGATGAGTTGAGACAAGCGGAGATGGGGAGTTCTACAGGAGGGCGCAGAGATCGCGGAGAGGCGAGCCACGAGAAGCACAAGGAGGCACAAAAAAGAGGCGGGCGACGGTAACCCAAGTTCGTCATCCTGAGCCGTGCGAAGCACCCAAGGTTGCACGCACCTTCGCTTGGGTCCTTCGCGCGGCTCAGGATGACGGATGTGGGTAATGTGTCTGAACATCGAACCCTCTGCGCTCTTTGCGGCCTTCTGTAAGAATGGTTTGTTTTAACAGGAGGGCGCAGAGATCGCGGAGAGGTTGGTCACGAAAAGCACAAGAAGGCACAAAAGATTCGGGGCTGAACCGATTGAGGGGCTCTTTGGTGGGAGGGGTTTTATACCCCGACGGGCTTCATGCCGACTTCGCCGTCGGGGTGTGAAACCCCTCCCACCCAAGGATAGCCTGACCGTTACGCATTCGGGTGCTAGTGCTGCAGGCGGAACCCTCTGCGCTCTTTGTGTTCTTTGCGGTTAATCCGGATTAATGTGTTCGCGTGATTACGAACCCTCCGCGCCCTCTGCGGCCCTCCTGTGAAAATTTCCGTGTGTTCCGTGTATTCCGTGGTTCCTCCTCTGGCCGGGCTCCATCCCGATAATCCGTGGTGAAAAATTCACCCATGCGGCGGTTTGTGTGGCCATCACCGGACGGAACTGGTCTGTGTTTTCAGACACTAACGGCGTCAGCACATACCTTCCATGCAAGCCTCCTTGATTCGTTTCCCTTGGACCCGCCTTGTCGGCCTGGCCTCAATCCTCGTCTCGCTCGCGTTCGGTCAGGCCCCGGCCACACCCGACGCCGAAGTCGTGTCCGACAGCCCCATGAAGCTCGAGACGCCCGGGGCCGGGGTGTCCGGCCAGCTGGTGGTGGCGACGGAGCTCACCCGCGGCGAGACGCGGGGCGACTTGGTGTACACGATCACCAGCGAACCAGCCCACGGGCGCGTGGGCCTCGCGGGGGGCGCGGATGAGGATGATTTCTACAAGAACAAGACCTCGCGCGTCGGCTATTTCGCGTACCAGCCGCGGGCGGATTTCGTCGGTGAGGACTCCTTCGACTACACCGTTCGGAACGAGAACTCCGGCGTCGTCTTCAAGAACAAGGTCGTGATCACCGTCACGCCGGTCGCGCCGCTGGAACTCGACAAGTTCACCGTGAAGAAGGACCGCGACCGGCCCATGAACGTCCAGCCCGTCGCGATCGCGACGCGACCCAACACGGCGGTCACGCGCGAGGTGCCGAACCACCAGGATTTCATGCCCCCCGCCGACCGGGTGGGCATCACCGACCCGAAGGTGATCTACGCCCTCGATGACAAGGCCGGCCCGCAACACGGCACGGCGAAGCTCGACCGCGCGACCGGACGCCTCACCTACTCGCCGGCGCCGGGCTTCATCGGCGAGGACCGCTTCAGTTACTACACGTCTGATGAGAACAATCCCGCGCTCGGCATGGAGAACGTGATCGTCGTCTCCGTGGAGCCCATCCGCGAAGCCAAGCACCTGGTCGCCGACCGCACCAAGAGCCGGCAGGTCGACCTGGTGTTCGTCATCAACAATTCGCCGTCGATGGCCCCGCACCAGGCGCGCATCGCCGAGAACCTGCGGCGGTTCCGGCAGCTATTCGACGCCAAGCAACTCGATTACCGCATCGGCGTGCTGACGACGGATTTCGTGAACACCGACGCGGACGCCCCGAACCGCACGTATTTTAAGAAGGTTCGTTCCACCGAAATCGATGCCGCCGGGAACCCGGTGCTCGATCGACGTCAGAAGCCCAAAACCATCACGAAGCAGGTGGCCAGCAACGGCTCGCTCGTGACGCTGCCGGTGATGCCCGAGCCGTGGGTGACGCCCAAGACGCCCGACGGGGTTTTCGCGGAGCTCGTGAAGGTCGGCACCAATGGTGACAGCAACCGCACGGCGTTCACGTCGGTGTACAACTTCGTTTCCAACTACTCGAACAAGCTGCATGCGATGCTGCGGCCCGATGCCACGACGATCGTCGTGTACTTCATGGACGAGGAGGAGACGCGCATGGCGACGTGGAAAACCGACGCGAAAGGCAATCGCACGGCCGAATGGATCGAGAACGGCAAGTTGCCGGAGCTCCTCAATGAATTCAACAAGCGCAACCCCGCGCAGCGGCAGACGCTCGACAGCTACATCCAGTATTGGGTGTTGCGGCCGTTCATCATCGTGAAGGGTAACAAGCGCGGCAAAATCGAGATGCACGCGGTGGTGTCGCCGAACAACGTCTCCCACCGCCGCGCCGCGGAACTCACCGGCGGCACGGTGCTCAATATCGAGAGCGATTTCTCAGGTCCGCTCG
The DNA here is from genome assembly GCA_044224295.1 of Lacunisphaera sp. Taxonomy (GTDB): domain Bacteria; phylum Verrucomicrobiota; class Verrucomicrobiia; order Opitutales; family Opitutaceae; genus Lacunisphaera. Next base: position 425,803 of record JBGAKQ010000001.1, read on the forward strand.
CCGCGCTCGGTGACCGCATCGCCGACACCGTGGCGGTGGCGCTGGAACCGGTCGGCGCGGGGGCCACGCTTTACCGCAAGAGCATTCGCGTGCTGGTCGACGGCCAGGAAGTCAAAGCCGACCCGCAGAACGGCTGGGTGTACGACGAACTTACGCACAGCCTCCGCTTCCAAGGCGAAGCGAAGAAGCAGGCCTTCGCGGCGAAGATCGAAATCTCGTACGAAGAGCACCGCTGACGGGAGGGGAATTACACGAAGAAGCTAAGGAGCTAAGCAATGCCAGGAACGGGTTTGCTTCTTAGCTGCTTGGTGTGACTCCCGGTTTGCCGAGGGCTTTTTGCCAGAGGTGGCTGGTTTTCTCCGACGGGTTCCAGACGAGGAGGACGGCCATGATGCCGTAGATGGGGAGGTGGCCGACTAACTCGACCCAGCTGAAGATGGTGAGCGTCAGGTTGATGATGCCCCAGGCACCGATGATGATCGTGCGCGGGAAAAGGCCGAACGCCAGGAAGAGGCCGATGACCAGCTCCGCAGTGCCGGCGCACCAGATGAATTGTTCGTTCGTGAGCGCGACGCCGAGGCTGCGCGTGAAGTTGAGCGGGAATTGCGCGAGGAAGGTGTGCGCGAGCTCCGGGTTGGCGAGTTTCTCGGTGAAGGCGACAAACGCGAAACCCAGGCCGATCGACACGCGGAGCGCGTGCATACCCCAGCGCGCCACGGCCGGGGAGGGCTCGATTCCGGGGAAAAGCATGCGGTCGATCGAGTAGGGGCCGCGGCCCGTGCAGAAAAAGAAAACGGCGGCGCCGAGGTAGTGCAGGTTTTCGAAGGCGGTCTCCCAGCCGATCGCGAGGCCGGCGACGACCCACAGGATCGCGAGCGCGATTGAGAAGAATCGCGTCAGGCCGCCGTAGAGGAAACTCAGCGCGATCGCGATTTCCCACGTGCCGAGGAAGAAATTCCACGGCGCGGCCAGCGCGTTGTTGGGCGAGAACAGTTTCCCTTGCACGCCGAGCACGAGCAGCGGGACGGCGAAGTGGATGCCGATGACCACCGGCACCCAGCCGAAGAAGCGCATGAGACCTTCGTCGGTCGCGCCGAGGCGCTGCGGGCCGGGAATGAGGTCGCGCATTTTCCGCTGCCGCCACCAGAGGGCCGCGATGACCGTGACGACGATCGCCACCGCGGCGGCCGAAAGCGCGTAGGCGGAGAAGAAGCCGCGCGCCGCGAGGGCCGGCGGGTTGCCCTCGACGAACCATTTTTCATGGGCCTGGGCGGACGGAGCGAGGAGGGAGGCGGCGGCAAACGTGGCCAGCCCGGCCGGGGTGAATCGGAAGCGTGGACGACTCATGCCGACAAAGTACCGAAATCACACGAAGCAGCAAAGAAGCAAAGTGGGGGAGGCGGCGAAGGGGAATGCGGAATGCGCAACGTTCAACGTCCAACGTTGAACGTCCAACGCCCGGTTTGTTTGATGCGGTATTTTGGAGGGTCGGCCTTCCGGCCGACCGCAGGATGTGCGCATGGCGGAAGAGATGAATATGTCGGCGGGCATCTTATTCGGGTGTCGTTGGAGGGCCGGTCTGCGAACAGCCCCGGTCGGCCGGGAGGCCGACCCTCCACCGCGCGCGACATGTGCGCATGGCGGAAGAGATGAACATCTCGGTGGGCATTTTTTCGGGTGTTCGTTGGAGGGGCCGGTTTGCGACCGGCGCCGGTCGGCCGGGAGGCCGACCCTCCACCACGTGGGATGAAAATTCATAGGACGGGTTCTGCTTCCGGCATCTGCGTCTTTGCTTCCTGGCGGCTTCGTGTTCAAACCTCGGGGAATGCTTTTTCGCCGCCCCAAGCGCACGTGTCCGGACCCGCAGCTCGACGCCTTGTTGGTGTCGCCGCAGATGATGGTGGACCCGTACCCGATCTATCGCCGCCTGCGCGAGGAGCAGCCGATCTTTTGGAGCGAGACCTGGAACGCGTGGGTCGTGAGCCGTTTTCCCGACGTGGCGGCGTCGCTGCGGGACAAGGACAATCTCTCCAACGAAAACCGTCAGGGGCTGCTCTTCGCGGGGCTCACGGATGACGAGCGGCAGAGTTTGTGTCCCCTGCGGCACTACTTCGCCCAGAAGGACGTCATTGGCTCCGACCCGCCCGACCACACGCGCATGCGCGCCCTCGTGCAAAAAGCCTTCACGCCCAAAACCGTGGCGGGCCTCGAGCCCCGCATCCGGGAGCTGGCGGAAACGATGATTGGCGACGCGGTGAAGCGCGGCCGGTTCGATTTTGTGGGCGAGGTCGCGCACCCGCTGCCCGTGGTGTTGATCGCCGAGATGCTCGGCGCGCCCGTGCAGGACCGGCATCTCTTCAAGCAGTGGTCCGCGGACATCCTCGGTTTCCAAGGCACCGGCCAGACGACCTTCGGGCCCGCGATGGTTTCCCAGAAAAGCCTCGTCGAAATGTTCGAGTACATGAACCGCCTGATCGACGACCGGCGCAAGACGCCCCGCGACGATCTCATTGCCGCGCTCGCGCTGGCGGAGGAGGGCGGGCAGGGCTTCAGCCGCGACGAGTTGCTCGCGACCTGCAACACGATCCTGACGGCGGGCCACGAGACCACGACCAACCTCATTGGCAGCCTTGTTTACCAGCTGCTGTTGCAACCCGAGCAGTGGGCGGCGGTGCGGGACAACCCGGCGCTCATTGGACGGGCGGTCGAGGAGACGCTGCGTTACGAGGCGCCGAAGCAGCGGAATTTCCGCCGGGTGAAAAAGGCGCACGTCTTCGGCGGCGTCGAGTTCGCCGAGAACGAAATGGTTTTCCAAGTCATCGGCGCCGCGAATCGCGACCCGGCAAACGTGCCGGAGCCCGAGACGTTCAACCTCCGCCGCGAAAGAATCGACCACCTCTCGTTCGGGTTTGGCATCCATTTCTGCCTCGGCGCCCCGCTGGCCACGATGGAGGCGCGGGTGGTCTTGGAAACGTTGCTCAAGCACGCACCGAGCGTCCGCCTCGTGCCCGACGGCATGAAGTGGCAGGAGCGGGTTCAGTTCCGCGGGCCAGGACAGCTTCTGGTAGAAGCGGAAGCGTGATCAGGCCCCGGGGGGCGATCCTTCGTCCAGCCCATCCTGGATACCGCGGCGGACGGGCGGCTCTGAGTGAAATGAATTTGCATTAACACGATCTTCCGCCATGAAGGTCGGCAAGCGACTCGCTAGGGGCCAGAAAGAGTCGCGCACCCTCTCCCTGTGGCGTCCACGCCCGCCAACGGAGGAGTCGGAGGTCCATCAACCGCCGCTCTTTCACTCGAAACGGCGTCGCTCTGCCGCAAGGTGGCGCGTCGGTGGCGTAGCTATGAGGCAAGGAGGGTTTTGTCATGAGCGTCTGGACCCACGACGAGGGGTTTAGCCCGCCGTTTGCCTACGCCGTCGCGGTGTTGTTGGCGGCGTTCGCTTTGGCGGCTCGGATCGCCGGGCACGACTGGGTGGGCGACCGTCCCCCGCTGATGATCCTGACCGTACCGATCATCCTGAGCGCCTACTGGGGAGGCCTGGGGCCGGGCTTGATGGCCACCGCCATTTCCGCGCTGGGTGCCGCGTATTACCTCTTGCCGCCGATCGGGCGCTTCGCGGTCGCCGACCCGGCCTCCCTCTGGCAGGTGTCGGTACTCGGGCTGAGCGGCACGCTCATGAGTGTCGTGTGCGAACGCATGCGCGCCGCCGGGCGCGAGGCGCGGGGGCGTCGCTAGCAACTGACGGCAAAGGAGCGTGCACTGCAGGGCGCCCTCAAGGAGGCGGCCGACCTCAAGGTCGCGCTGGACGAGCATGCGATCGTCGCGATCACCGACCCGCGCGGAAAAATCACCTACGTGAATGATCGGTTCTGCGCGATTTCCCAGTACTCGCGCGCCGAACTGATCGGGCAGGACCATCGGATCATCAATTCAGGGTATCACTCGAAGGAGTTTATCCGCGACCTGTGGACCACCATTGCGAGAGGCAAGGTCTGGCACGGGGAAATCAAGAACCGCGCCAAGGATGGCAGCTTCTACTGGGTCGACACGACCCTGGTGCCGTTCCTGGACGCGGAGGGTCGGCCCCGGCAATACGTGGCGATCCGGGCCGACATCACGGAACGCAAGGCCGCCGAGGAACGCCTGCGCGCGTCCACCAAGGAGGTGCTCGACCTGAAAGCCGCCCTGGACGAGCACGCCATCGTGGCGATCACGGACCCGCGCGGAAAAATCTCCTACGTGAATGACCGGTTCTGCGCGATTTCGAAGTATGCCCGCGTCGAACTCATCGGCCAGGACCACCGGATCATCAACTCCGGCCACCATTCGAAGGAATTCATCCGCGAGTTGTGGACCACGATCGCGAGCGGAAAAGTCTGGCATGGCGAAATCAAGAATCGGGCGAAGGACGGTGGCTTCTATTGGGTCGACACCACCATCGTGCCGTTTCTCAACGATGACGGACGCCCCCGGCAGTACGTGGCGATCCGGGCGGACATCACCGAGCGCAAGGCTGCCGAGGAGGCGATCCGCGAGCTCAACGCCCAGCTCGAGCAGCGCGTCAGCGAGCGGACGCAGGCGCTCGAGTCGGCGAACCGCGAACTCGAGTCCTTTTCCTATTCGGTTTCCCACGACCTGCGGTCGCCCCTGCGCGCGATGGACGGATTCTCGCAGGCCCTGATCGAGGATTACGGGCCGACTCTGCCGGCCGAGGCGCGCCATTACTTGGAAACCATCCGCACCTCGTCGCAACGGATGGGCGCCCTGATTGACGACTTGCTCAGTTTTTCGCGTCTCAGCCGCCAACCGGTGGAGAAGCGCGCGATCGCCACGGCGCCCCTGGTCCGCGCGGTGTGGGACGAGCTCACGGCAGGTCAGGGCGACCGGTACGTGCTCCGCGTCGACGACCTGCCGTCGTCCGAGGCGGATCCCGTGCTCCTGCGCCAGGTGTGGATCAACCTGCTTTCGAATGCGGTGAAATACTCGGCCAACCGGCCCGCGCCGGTCATCGAGGTCGGCTCGGTCCTGCATAAGGGCGTGCCGGCATTCTACGTCCGCGACAATGGCACGGGTTTTGACATGAAATATGCGCACAAGCTCTTCGGGGTCTTCCAGCGGCTGCATCGGGCCGAGGACTACGAGGGCACGGGTGTGGGCCTCGCCATCGTGCAGCGCATCGTGCACCGCCACGGCGGCCACGTGTGGGCGGAAGGCGCCCCGGATTGCGGCGCCACGTTTTATTTCACCCTAAGCCCGGACCTGCCCCATGCCTGACCATCCCATCGAGCTTTTGCTGGTCGAAGACACCAAGGCCGACCTCGACCTCACGCTGCGCGCGTTGCGGAAGGCCAACCTGGCGAATGACATTCATGTGGCCCGCGACGGTGCGGAGGCGATGGAGTTCATCTTTTGCGAGGGCGCCTACGCCGCGCGCGAGATCGCGAACGTTCCCCGCCTGATCCTGCTCGACCTCAAGTTGCCCAAGGTCGACGGGCTCGACGTGCTCCGGCGGCTCAAGACCGATCCGCGCACCCAGCGGATCCCGGTGGTCGTCCTGACCTCGTCCAAGGAGCAAACCGACCTGCGGGAATGTTACCGCCTCGGCGTGAACAGCTACATCGTGAAACCCGTGAACTTCGAGCGCTTCGCGGCGGCCGTGCAGCAACTCGGCCTCTACTGGCTGTTGCTGAACGAGCGACCGCCGGGCGTCTGACATGGCCACCCCGCTGAAAGTCCTGATCGCGGAAGACAATCCCGCCGACGTCGAGCTGCTGACCCGCCAGCTGCGGCGGAGCGGCTTTGCGCCGGAGGTCCGGCTGGCGGATTCCGAGGCCACGTTCCTGGCGGCGCTCGATTCGGACGTGCAACTGGTGATCTCCGATTACCAGATGCCGCAGTTCAGCGGCCTGCGGGCCCTCGCGCTCCTGCGGGCGCGCGACGTGGACCTGCCGTTCATCCTCGTCTCGGGCACGATTGGCGAGGACCTCGCGGTGGAGGCGATGAAGCACGGCGCCACCGATTACCTGCTCAAGGACCGGCTGACGCGCCTCGGGCCCGCAATCGAGCTGGCGTTGCAGCAGCACCGACACGGCCTCGAGCGCCGCCAGGCCGAGCAGGCGTTGCGGGAGAGCGAGCACCAGATCCGCCAGAGCGCCGCGGAGTTCCGGCTGTTGTTCGAGGCAAACCCCATGCCGATGTGGCTCTATGACCGGGAGACTTTGCGATTCCTCGCGGTAAACGATGCCATGATCGACCTGTACGGTTTCACCCGGGAGGAGTTGCTCACGATGACGATCAAGGAAATCCGGCCGCCGGAGGACGTTCCGCGGCTGGTGGTCGCCAACCAGCAGCAGGAATCGGGGATAGTTCACGCGGGTGTTTGGCGGCATCGCCGCAAGGACGGTCGTCTGCTGCTCGTCGAGATCACCTACCGCGGCATGGAGTTTCAAGGCCGGCCGGGGCGTCTGGTGCTGGCCAATGACGTCACCGAAAGAAACGCGGCGGCCGAGGCGCGGCGGGAGAGCGACAGCCGGTTCCAGCAGCTGGCCGAGAGCATCCCGCAGGTCTTCTGGCTCACTGATCCCGAAAAGAACGCGATGTTGTACGTCAGCCCCGCCTACGAACCCATCTGGGGCCGCCCAATCGCCGCGCTCATTGCCAATCCGCGGGCGTGGCTCGACGCGATTCACCCGGAGGACCGCGAACGCGTCCAGCGGGCGATGCTGCTCAAGCAGACCGCCGGCACCTACGACGAGGAATATCGCATCGTGCGCCCCGACGGCGCCGTGCGCTGGATTGTCGATCGCGCCTTCCCCGTGCGGGATGAGCACGGCGCGGTGGTGCGGATTGCGGGACTGGCCACGGACATCACGGAGCGAAAGCAGCTCCAGGAGCAGTTCTTCCGCGCGCAGCGGATGGAGGCGATCGGTACGCTCGCCAGCGGCGTGGCGCATGACTTGAACAATATCCTCGCTCCCGTGCTGATGGCGGCGGGCCTGCTGAAGTCTCGGGTTATGGCCGTTGAGGATCGGAACATGCTGGCGCTGATTGAAAGCGCTGCGCAACGTGGGGCGGGCATCGTCGCCCAGATGCTGGCGTTCTCGCGGGGCGCCGAGGGTCATCGCGGTCGTTTGCAGCTGCGGCACCTGTTGAAGGAGCTGACGCACCTGATGCAGGAGACCTTCCCGAAGAACATCACCGCGGAGTTCGACGCCCCGAAGGACCTCTGGGTCGTGGTGGCGGAGGCCAGCCAGCTGCACCAAGTTTTCATGAACCTGTGCGTGAACTCGCGCGACGCGATGCCCGGTGGCGGCGAGCTTACGATCACGGCAGAAAACTGCCGGTTGCCGGCCGTGCCTGGGCGCCCTGGCGGTCCCTATGTGGCGGTTCGCGTCAAGGACACGGGCCACGGCATCCCGGCGGGCATCCTGGAGCGCATCTTCGATCCGTTCTTCACGACGAAGGCGGCGGGCAAGGGCACGGGCCTCGGGCTTTCCACCGTGCTGGGTCTCGTCAAGAGCCACGGCGGCACGGTGGAGGTTGAGTCGGTCGTGGGGCAGGGCACGACGATTACCGTGCTGCTTCCCGCCATCGAATCCACCCAAGCCGATCGGGAGGAGCCGGCGTCGACTCCCGCGCGGGGTCGGGGGCAGCTCCTCCTTTTGGTCGACGACGAGGAGCCGATCCTGATCACCCTGCGCCGATTGTTGGAGGCGCGCCAGTACCGGGTCGTGACCGCACAGAACGGCGAGGAGGCGATTCGGGTTTTCCTCGAACACCGCGAGGCCATCTGCGCGGTGGTGACCGACCTGATGATGCCCGTGATGGGCGGCCTCGATCTCGCCCGCTCGCTGCGGCAATTGAAACCCAACCTGCCGATCATTGCGTGCACGGGTCTCGATTTGGAGGAATTTCGCCGGGATTGCGCCGCGTTGGGCATCCGCGAGTTGCTTGCGAAGCCCTTCGTGCCCGCGCGGCTGTTTGCGGCGGTTGAGGACGCGGTGGCGTCCGGCGAGTCCCGGTGAGGGGATGAAAATTCATCGGAAACTCTTCGGGAAGCCCGAGGTTTTGTTGGCCATGTGACCCGGATTCGTCTGATTTCGCGGCGATGAAAGTCGCCCCGCTGTTCGTCGCATTGGGATTCTGTTTGTCCGGTCTCGCGGTTGCGGTCGCCGCGCCGGTCGCCGGATTGGTGGATGAGGTGCAGGAATTGTTTCCCGACACGCCGCTCGCACCGCCCGTCAAAAAACTTTCGGTCCACGCCGCGCGCAACACGATCGCCGGCGTGCACGTGCTGATCACGGGATTGCCCGGCGGCGCGACCGTGAAGTTCGCTGAGGCCGGCCCGGAAGGGCGGGCGACCGACGGCGTGCGCTGGTTGCGCATGATCGACGTGCCGGTCATCGAAAACACCGGGCTCGACCGCAACACCGAGAAGTACAGCGGCAACGTGAACCCCTACGTCGTGCGGCGCGCGCCGTTTCGTGTTTATGATCCGCTCCAACCCGTGAGTGCACCGGTCGCGGTCGACACATCGTCGCTCGCGTTGCGCGTGGAGTTTCCGATCGCGGCGTCGGCCGCGCCGGACGAGCAGGTCCACCGGCTGACGGTGGAGTCCGGGACGTTTCGCGAGACGCTCGAGTTTTCGGTGGTGGTGCATCGCGCGGTCGTGCCGCCGGCCAGCCAACCCGCGATGGCGTACATCAACTGGCTGAACATCGACAACATTTGCAGCGCGCACCGGGTGGAAAAATGGAGCGAGCCCTTCTGGGCGATGCTGGGCCAGTACGCGCGGGTCATGGCCCGTGGGCGGCAGAATGCGTTTTGGTTCAGTTGGGCGGACTACTTCGCGATCGATGCGGCGGGCAACGTCACGGAGTTCCACCGCGCCCGCCTCGAGCGGTACATTCGCACATTTCTCGACGCGGGCTTCACCATCATCCATGGCGCACCGATGTATGGGCGCCGGGACTGGGAACACACGGACATGCTGCTCTACGTGCCCAGCGCCGACGGGAAGGAGATCGACGCCACGTCGGACAAGAGCAAGCGGATGCTCGCGCAGATGACGCAGCGCATGGTCACGATGATGCGGGAAAACCGTTGGGAGCAGGCGTGGGTGCAGGGCGTGTTCGACGAGCCGGAGGACCCCTTTGTCGATCGGTACCGCGCGCTGATTGAGATCATGCGCGGCATCAAACCGGACCTGCGCATCCTCGAGGCCACGATGACGCGCAACGTCTCCGGGTTCGTCGACATCTGGTGTCCTCAGGTGCACGAGTTCCAGGCGCACCAGGATTTCTACAAGGAGCGTCAGGCCGCGGGCGACCAAGTCTGGGTGTACACCTGCCTGGCGCCTGGCGGGCCGTGGCTGAACCGGTTGCTCGACCAGGAGCGCCTGCGCCAGGTGTACATGGCGTGGGCGTGCGCGAAGTTCGGGATCCAGGGTTACCTGCACTGGGGTGGAAATTTCCACACGCCCAAGCCGTTCGAGGAACTCGTGCGCTTCCACATGACCGGCCAGTATCTGCCCGCCGGCGATTCGCACATCCTGTATCCCGGCCCGGACGGCCCGCTCTCGAGTCACCGCTTCGAGGCGCACCGCATCGGCATGGAGGACCTCGAATTGCTCGCGCAGGTGAAGCGGCACGACCCGGTGCGCGCGGCCGCGATCATCGCCAAGGTCGTGACTGGTTTCGACGAGTACCGGAAGGACGTCGCCAGTTACCGGGCGGCGCGTCAGGAACTCCTCGAGGCCGCCGACCGGTTGAACCAGTAGGGCCGGTCTGCGACCGGACGCTCTTTCCGGCCACAAAACTATTTCCCGGCCGCGTTGTGCAGCGCGAGGATGCGCTCGATCAGTTTCGCGGGCGGCGTGTTGTGCTTCTGGTGAATTTCGTTCGCGCCGGCGGTGTTGGCCTGGGCGATCAGCTCGAGGTTGCCGCCAGACGTCAGAACAATGACCGGCAGGTTCTTGGTGTGCGGCGCCTCGCGGATGGCTTGGATGAGCTCGACGCCGTTGAAGCGCGGCATGATCAGGTCCGTGACGATCACGTCGACGGACTTCTCGGCCAGGACATTCGACGCCTCCTCCGCGGAAGCGGCGACGTGAACCGGCAGCCCGGCCATGGCCATGCCGCCCGTCAGGACGCGGCGCGTCGTGGGGTCATCATCAATGATGAGGACGGTGGGCTTGCGAATACTCATACCGAAATCGACACGGCCGGGAGCTTGCGGGTCCCGGATGAATTTGCAGCTGAAATCGGGGGGCGTGGTGAGTTGAGGGTTGAGGGATGAGGCGTGAGAGGGGGAAGGGAGAAGCTAGCGGCTGGAGGCGGGAGGTGTGAGGCTAGAGGGAAGGTTGGTCGGTCTCTCGACTCAAGTCTCTGACTTTTCCTTAGCCGGATGGCCATGGGGTGGAAGGCAGGGCGAGCTTGCCCCGCGGACGGTGGGGGAATCTAGTGGCGCATGGCTGCCACCACCATTCGTCGGTTTGAAGTCACGCCGCTGGACATCCCACTGCACACGCCGTTCGGAATTTCCGGCGGGGCGCAGGCGATGGCGAACAACGTGCTGGTCACGCTGGAACTCGACGGCGGTTTCGTCGGCCATGGCGAGGCCGCGCCGCTGCCGCCGTACAACGGCGAAACGCAGGCGCAGGCCGTGGCGGCCCTGCAGGCCGCGCGGGGCTGGCTCGTCGGTCGGGCGGCGGACGACTGGCGTGGGCTGGCCGAGGAGTTTCGTCAGCGGGGTGGCGCGGCGTGTGGATCAGCCCAGTGTGCGTTTGAAATGGCGTTGGTTGATGCGCTCAACCGCCGTGACGGGGTGCCGATGTGGAAATTTTTTGGTGGGAAGGGCACGACGCTCGAAACCGACATGACCGTCACGACCGGCTCGCCAGAGCAGGCGGCCGCCGATGCCCGTGCGATTCGCGCGCGCCGCATCCGCATGATCAAGGTGAAGGTCGGCGGACCGAAGGGCGCGGCCTATGACCTCGCGCGGTTGCGGGCCATCCATGAGGTCGCGCCGGATTCGCCGCTGATCCTCGACGGCAACGCCGGCGTGTCCAGGGCGGACGCGTCGGCCCTCGTGCACGGCCTGCGCGACCTCGGGATCAAACCCGCGCTGCTCGAGCAATGGCTCGCCAAGGACGACCTCGCGGGCATGAAGGCGCTGGCGCAGGAGAGCGGCTGGCCGGTGGCGGCCGACGAGGCCGTGTGCTCCGGGGCGGACGCGCAGAAGATCGCCGACACCCAGTCGGCGCAGTACCTGAACATCAAGCTGATGAAAGCCGGGCTCGCGACCGCGCTGGACATCGCCGCGGTGGCCAAGCGCACCGGCGTCGGGCTGATGATCGGTGGCAACGTGGAATCGATCCTCGCGATGTCCGTGTCCGCCTGCTTCGCGGCCGGGCAGGGCGGCTTCACCTTCGCCGACCTCGATACGCCGCTCTTCATGGCGACGAATCCCTTCGACGGCGGCTTCGACCTCGACGGCGGCCAGATCTCCGTCGCCGCAATCAAAGCCGGCCACGGCGTGACGCCGAAGCGGGGTTAACACAAAGCAGCGAAGGAGCAAAGAATACCGGGGATGGTTCTTTGCCACGAAAGAATCCAAGGATCGCACAGCTTGGGATCAACGTAGCCCTGATCTTTGTGCTCTTTGCGGTTAACTGATTCTGGAGTCCGGGTCGGCGCAGGTTCTCTTGGCTGCTTCGCTGCTTCCTGTGAACACTTTCACCACCCACGCAATGCCCAGGGTGATCGAAGCGGGTTAACACAAAGCAGCTAAGGAGCGAAGAATACCGGGGTGGTTTTTGCCACCAGAGGACGCTGGAACCACAAAGATCGGGATCAATGTAGCTCTGATCTTTGTGCCCTTTGTGTTCTTTGCGGTTAACTGATTCTGGAGTGTGGCCGTCGGCGTTAGGTTTTCTTGGCTGCTTCGCTGCTTCCTGTGAACACCTTCACCGCCCAAGCGACGCCGAGGGTGATCAGCGTGCCGATCAGCGTGAACCACGGCCAGAAGACTTCGCCGCCGAAGGTGCGCTGCCACCAGGGTTGGAGGGCGGGGATGTTGGCGGGCCAGTAGATCAGGTTCATCACGACCAGCGAGGCGATCATGCCGGCCATCACGGCGCGCGCGCCGAGGCGGCGCCAGAAGAGCGCGATGATCAATGAGCCGAGGAGCGCGCCGGCGGTAAGGCCGCGAAGCGAGAACGCGGCGTTGAGCACAAATGTGACTTCGCGCGTCAGCCACGCGGTGAAGACAAGCGCGCCGGCCCAGGCGACCGTCGAGTATTTGCTGAAGCGGAGGTAGTAGTCCTCGTCCCGCGGCTTCATCAGCGGCTTCAGGAAATCCATCGTCGAAACCGACGCGAGGGCCGTGATCGCCGAACTGATCGACGACATCGCCGCGGAGAGAATCGCGACGATCAGGAATCCCTTCAGGAGGTGCGGCACCTCCGTCAGCATGAAGATCGGGAAAATGAAGTCGTTCGACTTGATCCCCGGCCGCGCCTCGGGAAGCGGGATTTGGAAGGGGTGGCCCTGGTAGAAGACCCAGAGCATGACTCCGACCATCAGGAAAATCAGGAAGAGCGGGAAGATCAGGACGCCACTCAGCACGAGCGCCTTGCGGCCGTCCGCCACGGTGCCGCAGGCGAGCACGCGCTGGACGATGAGCTGCTCCGCGCCGTGGGTTGACAACACGAGGACGGTGCCGCCGATGACGCCCATCCAAAGATTGAAGGGAGCGGAAAACGAAAAGCTCGTGTTGAGCCAGGCGAGTTTGCCGGCATCACCGGCCGCGGCCAACGCCGCGCTCCAGCCGCCGTTGACGAGCGTCGGGATGTAGAACAACGCGAACAACCCTCCGGCGAGAAAGAGGCCGAACTGGACGGCGTCGGTCCAGATCACCGCCTTCACGCCGCCGATGTACGTGTAGAGTAGTGAGAGCGTCACAAAGATCAGGATGGCCCCGAGGATCGGATCCATGATGCCGCCGAGGCTGCACACGCGTTCCCCGAGCATCAGGCGAATGGGGATGCACGCGACGTACACGCGGACGCCGGCCGCGAGGGTTTCGAGAAAGAGGAAAAACGCGCCCGCCAGGCGGCGCGGACCCTGGCCGAGGTGCTGTTCGAGCAGCTGGTAAGGCGAGTAGATTTCGCCCTTCAGGTAGTGCGGCACCATCACGACCGCGAGGATCACGCGGGCGATCACGTAGCCGATGATCATCTGGATGAACATCAGGTTGGAGCCATAGGCGATGGCGGGAACCCCGATCACCGTCAGCGCACTCGTCTCGGCGGCGACGATCGACAGCCCGATGCCCCACCAGGGGATGTTGCGGCTCCCGAGGAAGTAGTCGCGCGTGTTGCGCTGGTCGTGCCCAAACCAAACGCCAAGGCCGATGATTCCGGCAAGATAAGCGATAATCACCAGCCAGTCGCCGGTGTTGAGGTAACCGTTCATCGGGGAGGAAAGCTGAGCCGTGAAACCTGAAACCTGAAGATAAATCCACCCGAAGGAGCGAAGAAGCCAGGGTGGAACCCGGCCTCCGGACGGGTTGGCCAGGATCAACACCCAGAAAAAAAGTCTCATCCGCGATGCCTTTAGCATGACTCGCTCATGTCGACAGCCCGCGCCCGGAAAACCCGTCCGGAGGCCGGGTTCCACCTTGTCACCGCGGCCTCGCGGTGAAAACTCCTCTCATGCGATTTTTCCCCTGTCGGCAGGTGTGGTCTTGGTGCGCAACGAGGATCGGATTTCAGGTTTCAGGTTCCAGGTCTCAGGTTTCCGCCGTCGTCGCCTGCCTTGGCTTGGCGACCGTCGCGTTCGCCCAGGAGTACGACCTCGTCATCCGCCATGGCCGCGTCGTGGACGGGACCGGCAACCCGGCGTTTTTCGCCGACGTGGCGGTGAAGGATAAGCGCATCGTGCGCATCGGCGACGTGACGGGGAAGGGGGCCACGGAAATCGACGCGACCGGGCTGATCGTCGCGCCCGGGTTTGTCGACGTGCACACGCATGCCGACGAGTTGCCCGAGCAGCCGCTGGCCGAGAATTTCCTGCGCATGGGCGTGACCAGCATCGTTGTCGGCAATTGCGGCGGGTCGGCACTGGATGTGGGCAAGTTCTACCGGGATGCGGAAACGAACGGCGTCTCGCTCAACGTCACGACCCTCATCGGCCACAACACCGTGCGCACCGCCGCGATGGGCGGGAGTTTCGACCGGGCGCCCACGCCCGAGGAGCTGGCGAAGATGAAGGGCTTCGTGGACCAGGCCATGCGGGATGGCGCCGTGGGCTTGTCGACGGGGCTCATCTATCTGCCCGGCGTGTTCGCCAAAACCGAGGAAATCGTCGAGTTGGCCAGGGTGGTTTCACCGTACGGCGGCATCTACGCGAGCCACATGCGCTACGAGGGCCCGCAAATCAAGGACGCGCTCGACGAGGTATTCCGGATCGCGCGCGAGGCGCACGTGCGCGCCGAGGTTTCGCACATCAAGTTGTCCGGCGAGCGCGCGTGGGGCCGCGCGAGCGAGATTCTCGAGTACATCGATGCCGCCCGCGCGAGCGGGCTGGACATCACGCAGGACCAGTACGCCTACACCGCCTCGAGCACGACCATGCGGCAGCTGATTCCCGATGACGCCTTTGATGGCGGCCGGGACAAGTTCAAGGCGGTGCTCGCCGACCCGGTCAAGAAGGCGGACCTCGTGGCGCGGATGAAGAAAAACATCCTGACCCGCGGCCGGCAGGATTATGCGTATGCGGTGGTCGCGTCGTTTCGCCATGACACGTCATTGAACGGCCTGAACATCCTCGAGGCGGCCGAGAAGAAATACGGCAGCAGCTCCCTCGACGCGCAGATCGAGGTGATCCTGGACTTCGAACTCAATGGCGGCGCGCAGGGCGTGTTCCACGGGATGAACGAGGGCGACCTCAAGACCTTCATGAAGCACCCGAACACGATGTTCGCGAGCGACAGCGGCCTGCGCGAATTCGGCAGGGACGTGCCGCATCCGCGGGGCTACGGCAACAATGCACGCGTGCTCGCGAAGTACGTCCGCGAGGAAAAAGTCCTGCGGCTCGAGGAAGCCGTTCGCAAGATGACCAGCCTGCCTGCGACGACTTTCCGCTTTGCGGGCCGCGGCGAGCTCCGCGAGGGCAACTGGGCGGACATCGTGGTGTTTAACGCGGACAAGATTGCCGATCCGTCGACCTACCGCGATCCGCACCACTACGCGGTCGGGGTGCCTTACGTATTCGTGAATGGCGTCGCCGTCATCAAGGACGGCGCGCACACCGGGGCCAAGCCCGGCGCGGCCGTGCGCTGGTTGAACGGTGGCGACCGCGTCGGGCGCGCCATCCCGACGAGCCAGCCAGTGGCCGCGGCAGGGACGGCGGAATGGCAGTCCAAACTCGCGACCCTGATCGCGCAGCCGCGGTTCGCGGGCGCCATGTGGGGAGTGAAAGTGGTGTCGCTCGACTCGGGCCGCACTTTGTTCGAGCACCAGCCGGACCTTCGGCTGAGTCCCGCGTCGAACAGCAAACTCTATGCGTGCGCCCTCGCGCTTGACCGTTTCGGCGGGGATTATCGCATCGTGACGCCCCTCCTGGCGACCGCCGCGGTCGATGGCGCCGGCACGATCAAGGGTGACCTGGTGATTAGCGGTCGCGGGGATCCCGGCTGGAATCCGCGCTATGAAAAGAAGGATTTCTGGACGGCCTTCGACCCGTTCATCGCCGTGCTCAAGCAGGCCGGCGTGCGGCGAGTCACGGGCGACCTCGTCGCGGACGCCACCTGGTTGCGGCAACCGCCGGCAGGGGCGGGCTGGACCGCCGAGGATCTTGCGGAGTACTACGGCGCGGAGATTTCGGCGGTCACGCTCGAGGAGAATTATGTAGACCTGCTGATCAAACCGGCGTCCACAGTCGGTCAGCCGTGCGTGGTGGATTTCGTGCAGCCGTTGAGCGGGCTCGTCATCGACAATCGCACGCAAACCGTCGCCGCCGGCGGCCCGCGGCGCATCAGCACCACCCGTTTCCCCGGTGAAAACCGCGTGATCGTGCAGGGCACGCTGCCGGTGGGTGACAAGGCGTTTGAAAGCGAGGCCACCGTGCCACGTCCGGCGCTCTGGTTCGCAACCGCGCTGCGCGAGGCCCTGTCGCGGGCGGGCATCAAGGTTGAGGGCCGGGCCGTCGGCCTGCGCTGGCCGGAGGCGCCTTCGGCCGCGACGGTGAAAATCGGCGAAGTGCGCTCCGCGTCGCTCCGCGAGATGGTCGCGGCGATCATGAAGCCCTCGCAGAACTTGAAGACCGACCTCGTGTTCGGGCACCTCGGCGAACTCGACCGCAAGGCCGATACCCCGGCGTGGCGTCGGTCCGACGAACTCGCGGTGACGGCGCTCGGGGCTTTTTTCCAGCGCGCGGGCATCCCGGCGGGCGGCACCATTTTCGAGGAAGGCTCGGGACTCTCCCGCAACAATCTCACGACCGCAGCGAACACCATTCGGTTGCTCCAGTTCATGTCGACCCATGCGGAACGCGACGCCTTCGTGGCCGCATTGCCGATTGCCGGCGTCGACGGCTCACTGCGCCGGCGCATGAAGGGCACGCCCGCCGAGAACAACGTGCGCGCCAAGACCGGTACGCTGCGCTACGCGACCTCGCTGTCGGGTTACGTGACCGCCGCGTCCGGCGAGAAGCTGGCGTTCAGCGTGATGTTGAATCGTTACCCCGTACCGGCGGATGGGAAAGCCGGCGACCCGGTGGACGAAATGGCGGTTTTGATTTCCGGGTTTGCGGGGAAGTGAAGGCGTGAAGACGCCTGAACACACCCCGCCCGTTGGGCACCCCTCTCTAGAGGGGATCAGCTGGTCGCGGGAATTCCTCGGGGTGGCGCGACTTGTCCGCAAGTGGTTTGGCGACAGCGGGCGCGACGGGGTGTGTCCGCCGATTCCGAACCGGTGGAACCCGGCCTCCGGACGGGTTGGTGGGGCGGAGCGGAGGCGGCCCTCGTCTCATTCGCAAATCCTGAAAACCCGTCCGGAGGCCGGGTTCCACCTGGTCGTCTTGCTTGTGCTGTTCCTGACGGGCTGTGTTTCGCAGGTGGCGCCGATCGAGACGGGCGTCATCGAGCGCACGCTGCCGGAAGGTCCGGTGCGCGGGCGCTGGGCCAAGGTGCATCTCGACCAGCCGCGCGTGGACATCGTCGTGACCAAAGCGCTCGCGGCGGACCCGGCCAATCCGCCGGGCACCGAGGCGCGGCTGGTGACCGTGGCGAATTGGGCGGAAGCGGAGCACACGACGCTGGCGGTGAACGCAAATTTCTTTGGGGGGATCGAGAAACCCGCGGCCGGTGAAAGGGACCCGGGCTGGTTTGCCGGCCGGGCGGTGGACTTGCGCGGGTTGAGCGTCAGCGCGGGCACGGTGGTGTCGCCGCCGCGGGTGGTGAAGAACACCGGCGACCCGGCCCTCGTGATCACCCGCGATCACCGGGCGCGCGTGGCTCATGTTACTGAGAAAGATTTGGACGGCGTCGTCGCGGCGGTCGCGGGCATTGGCCCGCCGGACAGCGGCAAGGCGCCCGGGACGTTGCTGGTCACCGCGGGGCGCAACACCGGCGAGACCGCGCAGGTGCAGCCGGCCGTGCGGCACCCCCGCACGGCGGCGGGCGTCTCGGCGGACGGCCGCACGCTGATCTTGTTGGTGGTCGATGGACGTCAGCCCACGCACAGCATCGGCGTCACGCTCCCGGAGCTCGCGGACCTCATGATCGGGCTCGGCGCGCACGATGCGCTGAATCTCGATGGCGGCGGATCGTCGACCTTCATTTATCGCCGGCCCGACGGCACCCTCGTGACCAACCAGGCTCCGGGCGCGACGTGGCGGCCGGTGGGGAATCATTTGGGCGTCAAGCTGCGGGACAAATGAGGGCTTGGGCTTTTGGTTCGGAGGGGTTTTATACCCCGGCAGCGAAGGCGGCCTTAAGGCCGTCGGGGTATAAAACCCCTCTCACCACGATCCCCTGACATGGCCGCACCTGAATCCCGCCGACTCCTTTCCCTCGACGCGTTTCGTGGCGCGACGATTGCGGGGATGCTCTTGGTCAACAATCCCGGTTCCTGGAGCGACCTTTATCCGCCGCTCGAGCATGCGCCGTGGCACGGGTGGACGCCGACCGACATGATCTTTCCGTTTTTCCTGTGGATCGTCGGCGTGGCGATGACGTTTTCATTTGCGCGCCGCATGGAGCAGGGGGCGGATCGCGGGGAACTGTTCCGCCATGTGCTGGTGCGTTCGGCGGTGATTGTCGGACTGGGGCTGCTGCTCGCGGCGTTTCCATTCGGCCTGCTGCCGTCGCATCATTTCTCCCTCGCGAAGCTGCGCCTGCCCGGCGTGCTGCAGCGGATCGGCCTGTGCTACCTCGTGGCGTCGGCGATCTTCCTGCGGACGACCTGGCGCGGACAACTCGGTTGGGTCGCAGGATTGCTGCTTGGTTATTGGGCGTTGCTGATGCTCGTGCCCGTGCCGGGTCACGGAGCCGGCGTGCTCACGCCTGAGGGCAACCTGCCGGGGTTCGTCGATTCGCATGTGCTCGCGGGGCACACGTGGAGCGGCGCGCCGGTGCCGGGGTTCGATCCGGAAGGCCTGCTGTCCACGATCCCGGCGATCGCGACCACGCTGCTCGGGGCGATCGCGGGCCATTGGGTGAGAAATTTTGCCGGCGCGCGCCTGTCGCTGCGATTGCTGCGCGACGGCGCGGTGCTGCTCGCGCTCGGCGCGGCGTGGGGACTGGTGTTTCCGATCAACAAGAACCTGTGGACGAGTTCCTACGCGGTCTTCATGGCCGGGTGGGCCACGATGCTTCTTGGCATCTTTCACTGGTTGATCGACGTGCGCGGCTGGCAGGCCTGGGCGCGTCCGCTGGTGATCTACGGCTCGAACGCCCTCGCGATGTTCGTGCTCGCGGGGCTGATCGGGAAACTGCTGTACCTGATCAAGTGGACCGGCGCGGACGGCAAAGCCATCACCCTAAAGACCTGGATCTACCAGGGCGCCTTCGTGCCGCTCGCGAGCCCCGTGAACGCGTCGCTGCTGTTCGCACTCGCGTTCGTGCTGATGTTTTTCGTCTTCGCCTGGCTGCTGTGGCGGAAGAAGTGGTTTTTGAAGATCTGATGGCAGCCGCCCCATCGTTCTCATTATCGTGATCCTAATCGTTCTCTCGGCTGTTGGGACGAGAGAACGAGAACGAATTGCCCCACCGCTGCGCTCAAAACGCCGCGGACTTCAGGAACTCTTCCGGCGAGTAGCCCTTGAAGGCCTCGATGGCTTCGTACTCGGCGAGGCCGAGGGCGTTGTAGGCTTGGGCGAGGCGGCGGCTGCGGTCTTCCGTGCGTTGCCAGAATTCGCGGCGGTCCTCGCCGAGGAAGAGCGCCTGGTCCTTCTGGGTTTCGTGACGGAAAATGGCGCGGCGGCGGCGGAGCACTTCTTGCGGGCTGAGCGGCACGGCAAGGTCGATCTCATCCAGCGGCCATTCCGCCCAGGCGCCGCGATACAGCCAGAGTTCGGATTCCGCGAGCCAGCGGGATTTCTGCTGCGCGGCCTGCGCGATGGTGTCGCGGAGGACCTGCAAGCACAGGCGATGGGTGCCATGCGGGTCGTCGAGGTCGCCGGCGGCGTAGATCAGGTGCGGCTGCACCTGGTTGAGCAGCGCGCTCATGCGCGCAATGTCGTCCGCGCCGTAGCTGCGGGCGCGCGGCGCGGCGTTGTAGAGGGGGAGTTCGAGGAAGTGCAGGCGGGCTTCGGGCACGCCGCACACGCGCGCGGCGGCGATCGCCTCGTGGCGACGGATCAGGCCCTTCCATTTCAGGAGATCCGGGGTGGGGGGCAGTGAGTTGCCGCCGCCCAGGCTGCCATACAGCGCGTCGAGCGGGCCGCGCTTGGCCGGTTCAACCAGGCCGGAGTCGCGCACGAAGGCGAGCAGGTGCCAGAGCGAATCGTCGGACACGGCGCCGGCGCCGGAAACCTCGTAGGCGATGTGGACCTCATGGCCTTGGTCGACCAGGCGGCAGAGCGTGCCGCCCATGGAAATCACGTCGTCATCCGGATGCGGCGAGAGCACGAGGATGCGCTTTGGAAACACCGTGGCGGATGGCGCGCGGAGCGGCCGCACGGGGGCGTCGCCGGGCTTCGTCTTCTTCGGGTCGCGGCCACCGGGCCAGCCGGTGATCGTGTGCTGCATCTGGTAGAATCCGATGAGGTTGGCCTCGTACGCCGAGCCGTGCGCGCGCAGGAGGTCCTGCAGGCCGGCCTCGTTGTAGTCGTCGTCGGTGAGCTTGAGGATCGGCTTTTGCTTCAGGCCGGACAGCCACAGAATCGCGCGCCGGGTCATGCGCTCGTCCCAGCTCAGGCCCTGGTCGGACAGCGGGCCGACGAGCCAGGGCGTGCGGTAGCGGGTCAGCGAGCCGGCGGCGGCGGCATCGAGGACGAAGGTGGCGGCGGGGTGTTCCTGCAGGAAGGAGGCGGTGACGTGGGTGTTCACCTCACCTTCGACGGCCTGGCGGACGATGTCCGCCTTGTGCTGGCCCCACGCCATCAGCACGACGCGCCGCGCGTTCAGAATCGAGCGCACGCCCATGGTGAGCGCGTGGCGCGGCGTGGCGACGTCGCCGCCGAAGTCGCCGGCTGCGTCGCGGCGGGTCAGCGGGTCGAGCGTGACGAGGCGCGTGAGCGAGTGGCGGGCGCTGCCGGGCTCGTTGAAGCCGATGTGGCCGGTGCGGCCGATGCCGAGGATCTGGAAATCGATGCCGCCCGCGGCGGCGATCTTCGCCTCGTAGGCGGCGCAGTGGGCGTCGACTTCCGCCTTCGGCACGGTGCCCGACGGCAGGTGGGTGCGCGCGGGGTCGATGTCGACGTGGTCAAACAGGTGCGTGCGCATGAAGCGCCGGTAGCTCTGCGGGTGTTCCGGCGGCAGCGGGTAGTACTCGTCGAGGTTGAACGTCGTGACGTTCGCGAAGCTCAAGCCCTCCTCGCGGTGCAGCCGCACCAGCTCGGCATAGAGGCTGATCGGCGTGGAGCCCGTTGCGAGGCCCAGGACGACCGGGCGTTTCTCCGCCTGGCGCTGGCGGATCAGCGCGGCGATCTCCGCGGCGACGGCGCGCGCGGCGTCCTGGCTGCGTCCGTAGACGGCCAGGGCGACCTGTTCCTGATGGCAGCGCTCGAGTAGGGTGATGGGCATGGAATCGGGATTCAAATCGTTCTCGTTCTCTTAATCTTAATCGTTCTCTCGATTGGTGAAGGAGAGAACGAAAAGGATTACGATTACGAGAACGATTGGGAATGAAGCGGGGCGAGAGGATAAAGCTCGCGTCCCCTCTGATAAATAGCAGAAATGACGATGTTTTTGACGAAAATGCCAAACGCCCAGACGCCCGATCTCACCAAGCTGGTCTCGCGGCTGCCGCAGCCGCTCCACCAATTGCTGGGCCGGCCGGCGGCGAATGTGGTCTTGCCGGACAACATCGTGTGTTTCCAACGGCAGACCGCGGCGGACCTCAACAGCCCGCGGCGCGGGCGCGCGCTGCACCACCGGTTCGTGCTGATCTGCGCGCTGCGCACGGCGGTGACGGTGTGCGTGGACGACCAAAACGTCCGCCTCGAGGCGGGGCACGGGCTGCTCGTGTTTCCCTTCCAGTTTCACCATTACACCGAGCCGCAGCGCGAGAAGCTGTCGTGGCTATTCGTGACGTTTGAGCTGACCGAGGCCGAGGACCTGGCGGCGCTGCGGTTCCGGCCGTTCCCGCTCACGCCGCAGCTCGAGGCGCTGGCGGCCGAACTGGTGGAGTCCTATGAAACCGAACGCGCGGCCGACATGCCCGTGCTGTTGCTTGCCCTGTTCCTCGCGCGCCTCCGGCGACTGAAGCCCGTCGGCCAGACCGGCCCGGGGGCGGCGGCGGTGCCAGGGCTGGTGTTGCGCGTGAACCAGATTGCGCAACGGCACGGGGGCCACCCCGGGCTGAAGGAAATCGCACGCACGCTCGGCATCAGCCCGAGCCACCTGCGCGCGCGTTTCCGCGCCTCGTGCGGCGTGAGCATCGGCCGGCACCTGCGGCACCTCCGGCTCGAGCAGGCGTGCGGTTTGTTGCGGCTCGGTCCGCAGCGCGTGTCGGAGGTCGCGGAGCAATGCGGTTTCAGTTCGATCTACAGCTTCAGCCGCGCGTTCCGGCTGGCCTACGGCGTGTCGCCGCTGGCCTACCGGCACAGCGGCCGGGCGGCGCCCGGGAAGCGTCCGCGGGCCCGGAAGTAGGGGTCCGGACCATTGGCAGGAATGACGAACTTTTTAACGTTTCTGTCAGGACGTGCGCGCGTCCCCTCGGAAAGTGGCGACCTAGCCTAACGGCCCAGACAAATTTTCTTGGACGGCGCTGGCCCGGGTTTTATGCCTCCGCGTATTCCTACACCCTGCGCGGTCACCACGCCCAATCCCCATTGGGCCGCGCGAACCTAACACACCGATGAGTCGTCAAACCGTAAGCATGTTCCGTCGGCTGCTGCGTCCCGCAGCGAGCCTGTTTGCCCTGTCCTTCCTCATGGCCACGTTGGTGCCGACACTGTCGGCCCAGACCGTTGCGACCGGCCGGATTTCCGGCACCGTGACCAGCCGCGCCACGGGCAACGCCCTCCAGGGCGCCCGGGTTTCCTTGCCGTCGGCCGGGCGTACCACCCTGACCGACAGCGCTGGTTACTTTGACTTCAGCGATGTGCCGGCCGGGGAGGTCGAAGTGATGGCGTCCTATTCCGGCTTTGATGAGTCGGCAGCCAAGGTCATCGTGTCCGCCGGTGGCGCAGCGTCCGCTGAGCTGGTCTTGAATTCGACCAACGTGCTGGCGCTGGAAAAATACACGGTCTCATCCATCAAGGAAGGTCAGGCGCTCGCCGTCACTGAGCAGCGAAATGCGTCGAACATCAAGACGGTTGCCGCCATTGATGAGTGGGGCATTCTGCCGACCCAGAACACTGCGGAAATGCTCACGCGCCTGCCGGGCATTTCGTTCAGCGTCGATGAGGACAACCTCATGAATTACATTTCGATTCGCGGGCAGCCGAACACCTTCACCACGCTGAATATTGACGGCATGTCGTCGACCGGCGTGAGTGCCTTTGGTCGAGCCCCGTCGTTTCACTCGTTTTCCGCGTCGACGATCGAGCAGATCGAGCTGATTTCGGGGCAGACACCGGACCGCCGGGCGGATTCGCTGGGCGGCACGGTCAATCTCAAGACCCGTTCCCCGCTGGCGATGAATGAACGGCGCCGTTTCAGCTACACGGCCTCGGGTGCGTGGGCGGCCTCATGGGGCGATCGCAATGTGCCGCTCAAGGAGAAGCCGCTCGGGCCCGATGTGAGCGCGACCTACACCGAGGTGTTCGACGTGCAGGGCGGCAAACGCAACCTCGGCGTCATCGTGACGGCCTCCTACCAGGAGGTCATTCGGCCGTTTGACTACGATTTGCTGCAGTATGAAAACACGACCAACGCGGTGGCGGCATTCCGCGATTACGACAAGCGCAGCGGTTTGAACCGTCGTTTTATCGAGGCGCTCAGCGCGCGGGTTGATTACCGGTGGCGCGAGCACAGCATCTTTTCCGCGCGGTTCCTGTACAACGCGGGCGACGAACCGTACTTCCAATACACGTTCGTCAACCCGTTTTATTCCACCAGCGCGATCCCGTACGACCCGGTCACCAATCCGAACGGCGGTATCCTGCCGGGCTACACCGCGAACCGGACGGAGATCCGCCCCGCGGGCAATGCGCAGTTGCTGCTCACGCCGAGGCGCTTCGCGTTCACGAGCCGTAATCCGACCGGCACCCTGACCGGCGAGCATAATTTCGGGCGGCTCAAGATTGAGGAGGCCTTCCGCTGGTCCAATACCGTTTGGAATTCCTCGGCCGGCCGGCGCAATGAAGGCGGTCAGCTATCGATGCGCACGCAGCAGCCGATTGGCTTCATCCTCGACAACTCGGATCTCAACGGACGCGTTTTCACGCAAACGGCCGGCCCGAGTGTCTACGACGCGGCGAGCTACGTTTCGACCCTGGTCGCCAACCCGAGCGCAACCCAGCCGGTTGCGACGACTTCTACGAACCTCGTCAAGCGTGACTCCGAGAACCGCACGAATGAAGTCAGTGCTTACGTCAATGCGAGCTACGCACTCGATACGCGTTGGCCGATTGTCCTGAAGACTGGCTTCGACACGCAGAACAAGCGCGTGAACTTCCGAAACAAGAATCCGCAGCGTTTTTATGCGGTTCCCGGCACCGTGCTTTCCGGCGCGTACATGCCGTTGACCGAATTCGACCGCCAGAACGCGCCGGCGGGGCAGCGGGTGCCGGCCTTCGATCCGGTGGACATCACCAAGCAGCTCTCGAACTCCGCCGTCTGGTACGAGGATGTGAATTTCACCGCCGTGCAGCAATACACCACCCGCCGCCTCTTCGAGGAGGGAGTTGATGCGGCCTTCGTCCAGGCCGACGCCAAGTTTGGCCGTCTGCGCGTCGTTGGCGGCGTGCGTGGCGAGTGGGTGAATGTCGAAACATTCACCTTCTTCCGCGCGCGCACCACGCCGATCGCGACCGAGCCGGATCACTTCAAGCGCGCGGCAATGGACTTCGAGGGTGCGCCGGCCGACGGCAGCTACAGCAAGTACTTCCCGAGCATCCACTTTTCCTACGACATTACACCGAATCTGAAGGCACGCGCCAGCTGGTCGACGAGCTATGGCCGGCCAACCTACCAGCAGCTCATTCCCGGTGTGACGGTCAGCGACACCGCCCAGACGGTGACGGTGGGTGACCCGGCCATCAGACCGCAAATGGCGAAGAACATCGACCTGAAGCTCGAATACTACTTCAAGGATAGCGGGGCCGTTTCCGTGGCCGTTTACGAAAAGAAGATCAGCGACCTCATTGGTGGAAATGTGAACTCCGGGTTGACCGTCCCCAACACCCCGGACAACGGGTTCGACGGACTGTATGGCGGTTACGCGATCCTGCGGCCCGCGAACATTGGCGACGCGACCGTGCGCGGTTTTGAATTCGATTACCGCCAGCGCTTGACGTTCCTCCCCGGCGCGCTCAAGGGCCTGACGGTTCGCGCCAACTACACGTGGCTCGAAGCGAAGGGCAAGTACACGGGCACCACCGTGCTGAAAACCGACCAGGTGGCCAACTTCATCCCGGAGTTGGGCAATTTCGCGCTGCAGTACACTTACAAGCGTTTCGGCGCCTCGTACGATCTGAACTACAGCTCCGCGTATCCGCAGGCCGTCAGCCTGACGTCGCCCGGCAACGGCAACATCTGGCGCCGTTCGTTGGTGACGCATAACTTCGGGGTCAACTATCGCCTGCGGACGAACATGACGCTCTTCGCCAATGCGAACAACTTCACCCAAAACGGTCCGGAGCTTTACACCTACATTCCGAACCGTCCCCGCCAACTTCTGATCAGTCCTGTGTTTATCAAGTTCGGCGTGAGCGGGCAGTTCTAAGTCCCGCCACCAGCCACTTCGAGGGCGGCCCGATCGGGCCGCCCTTTTTGTTGGGTGATGGGGTGGGGCATCGCCGT